>JBBRSB010000001.1:0-425174 GCA_038245785.1 Gloeobacterales cyanobacterium
ACTAAAAACCCAAGTATTCAGTCGGGGCACAATCCACCAATAGGTCTCTCCCGACTGAGGATGGACAAAGCCTGCTAACCATAACCATTTAAATTGCCAGTTCACCTGGGCGACGGGTTGTTCTCCTCGCGGGACCCACACCATCCGGTTGACGGGCTGTAGGCCTAGGCGATGCTCATCTTCACACCAAACTTCAACACTCGCCTTAGGATGCTCTTGCTGAATCTGCTCTACGGTCTGCGCCAGTTTTTTTTCCAGGCCTCTTGTTCCATTGGGTCGCTCTCTTCGTGCGCAGGACGCGGGCGACGCCGACGCATCTCAAGCGCCCTTAAGTACTCCCACCCCCGCTGCGGTCCCACGGTGCGTCCCAACAACTCACTCATCCAGGCGGCCACCTTCGGCCCCGTCCACAGTCCCCCATCGGCAGGTGGTTCTTGCAAAGCTTGCCAGAGCAGGGCCTGTTGCACATCATTGAGCAGGGTTTTAGCTCCTCGGTTATGGTGGCGTTTATCGCCCAGGGACTCCAGGCCCAAGCGGTTATAGCCCCACACCAACTCATAAATCCAACTGCGGCTGTAGCCAGTAATCGTGGCTACTTCTTCGGTGGGTTTACCAGAGGCCAGCAGCCAGATAATTTGGAGGTGGCTGCGCTCTGCAGCGTCTTTAGCTTCACGATAACGGGTGTAGAGTTGCTCAAGGCTCAAGTGGGGTTGGATAGTGATGCGTTTGGCCATAGCTCACTTACCTCTAGCTGTTCTTATCCCTCTATTCTAAGTTATGGTTATATAACCTGAAGAGGCTTATGTCGATCGCTATATCCGAGAGTGCATGTTTGGCGGCAAGTTTGGAGCTTTTGCAACGGAAGGATGTCATTTCTTCAATCCTATGCACCCTACCTACTTACGCATTGCTGCGATCGCTCGGGTTCGCAATCGTCAGTATAGTATCGGCAAAACCCTTCGTCGAGGACATCATTATCTGCGAGACACATCGTTTTGCGATCGTCCTTTTGCTACTCCCTCAGCGGGTGAAGTAATTGCCTGGTCACAGGTTTTGTACACGACTGAAGTGTTAATGGCACTTAATACCCATGGTTTGGAAAACCGGGGTGCGTTTGTTACGGTAGACCGTTCTTTGCACCCGATGAATTCTACGATGAAGGTGTTATGCCGAAGTGGTTGGAGCGATGATCAATTGCTTCATCCGCCTCAAGCAGAAACATTATCCGTCCAGGAGTATCAGGGAAGGGCAGCAGTACGGGTTGATTTTTCCTCTTCTGGCATGGCGATCCTTTCCTAATTCAAGGACTCAGCCGACTCATCGGTTCGCGTGTTGGTAATTCATACACAGGAAGATTGGGCAATTGCACAGGTCTGCTAACGTGGGTAGAAGCCAAAGAAGCTATCTGCAAGGAGAACCACTCCTATAACCCATCGAAGTGCAAACGAAAACGGAAACTCTGGCGAGTCGAACCAGCAGAGGCAGTAATTGGCGACATAAGTTTTTTTGAACGGGGTGACATGGAATACAGCAGTTTAGCTATCTGGCATCAACACAACTTTAAAACTGGCACGGCTCATCTGATGGAGGATGTAATCCAGTTTTAATCCAAAAGCGTCTTGTTTCTCAGATGGAATCATTTTCTGGGTAGCGTAGATCATTCAAATCAAGACGAATGCAGGTTGCTCGACCAATCGGTGTAATTCCCTCAATGACAACACCTTGGTCTACCCAAACAAAATGCTCCTCCCATGTCTGTCGACGCGGATTGAAAATAGGAATGATTTCCTGAGTCTCTGGATCGATACCAGCAACAAAGTTGTAACGCCTCTCATTGCAACGGCGACAGGCAAGCGCAAGATTATCAACTTCGTCGGAACCGCCCAGAGACCTCGGATTGACATGATCAACGGTAAATCGATTGGCACTCAAACGTTCTGGAGAATGGCAATACTCACATACATATTTGGCTCGTTCTCGGATAACCTGCTTAGTTTCATTACTAATCGGCATTTTGAGCAGCAAGCATCGCGTTGACATGAGTAAAAATGCGGTCTAACTCTCCGATTGCATCTAGTTCAGTGATTTCATCTGGAGTTAGCTGTTCAGCCTTTTTCCTCTCCAGAAGGCTCTCCATCCGAAGTTGGAGGGGTTCACTAAACTTGAATAAATTCCAGCTACCAACTTTTTCAAGCTGAATTTCATGGATCAGTGAGGACGGCTTGTTGAGAGTTGTAACCATTTTTACCCCTGTTACACGGCTATCGAGAGACAATTACCTTTGTCTATAGCCAAATTATAACTTTATTCCTAAATGGCAGAATAGTCATCTCACCAACAGCCCCGAACCACTATCTCAACAGAAACCTTTATAGATTTGGTGCCGGAGAAGCGATGGGAGATCTCGTTAAAGCATTTCCCTTGAAATTATTTTTTCCCCTTTATTTCTAATATTTCTAATTTGTTAACCAGCTATTAAACCTAAGTTTCAATAGACATAAGGTGTCATTAATTCTTCGATAATCTGCTTCTGCTACGGTACAAACTGAATCATTCAGAAACCTAAAGCACTATTGGGGGATATATGCCACATGACCGTCGGCGATTTTTAATTCAAGCTGCACTTACCTGTGGCAGTGTCCTTGCATCAGATTTAGCTTCTAAGCGAGTATGGGCGCAATCAAGTCCAGCGCTCATCACCTCCGATAAAATGCGTCCGGCCATTCCCTATGGCGTTGCTAGTGGTGATGTTACAAAAGGGAACGCAGTCATTTGGAGTCGTAGCGATCGTCCCGCCCGCATGATGGTCGAATACTCCCTCGACGAATCCTTTCGTCGAGCCAAGCGCATTGTGGGTCCGGCCGCCGTCGAAACCAGCGACTACACCGCCCGGATCAACCTCAAAGGTTTACCTGATGCCCGCCAAATTTTTTACCGCGTTAGCTTCCAAGATTTAAACGACGTTAATGTCTTTAGCGAACCTCTCGCTGGATCATTTCGCACCACTCCTAAAGCGGGTCAGGACGTTACCTTCGCATGGGGTGGCGACACAGCGGGTCAAGGCTGGGGTATCAACCCTGACTTTGGCGGCATGAAAATTTATGAAACCATGCGGCAACTGAAACCGGATTTCTTCATTCACTCCGGTGACAATATCTATGCCGATGGGATCATCCTCCCGGAAGTGACTTTGCCCGATGGCACGATTTGGCGCAATATTACCACCGAGGAAAAGTCGAAAGTTGCCGAAACACTGAAGGAATTCCGTGGCAACTACCTCTACAACTTGATGGATGAAAACATTCAGCGCTTTAATGCTGATGTGCCTCAAATGGTGCAGTGGGATGACCACGAAACAACTAATAACTGGTATCCCAATGAAACGTTGACCAATGCTGGTAGCGATGCTCGTTATACGGTCAAGAGTGTCGCTTTGCTGGCAGCACGGGCACGCCAAGCGTTCTTAGAATACCAGCCGATTCGGATCAATGGTCGCGATCCAGAGCAAATTTATCGCTCGTTTAACTATGGTCCATCTTTAGATGTATTTATGCTGGATGAGCGCAGCTACCGGGCCGATAACTCGGCTAACCTGCAAAAGATGATGAGTGGGGAGACAGATTTCTTGGGCAATCGTCAACTTGCTTGGCTCAAGAAGGGCTTGCTGAATTCTAAGGCAACCTGGAAAGCGATTGCTAGCGACATGCCAATCGGCTTAGTCGTGAGCGATGGGCCAGGACAGTATGAGGCGATTGCTAATGCTAATGATGGCCCTGCGCTCGGGCGTGAACTCGAAATTGCTGATTTGCTGAAGTTTATCAAGGATAACAACATCCGCAACGTGGTGTGGTTTACAGCCGACGTGCACTACACCGCTGCTCACTACTATGACCCGAACGAAGCCCAATTTCAGGACTTCCTCCCCTTCTGGGAATTTGTTGGCGGGCCGTTACATGCCGGAACCTTTGGCCCGAATGCCCTCGACAAAACCTTTGGCCCCCAGGTTAAGTTTGTCAGTTCGCCCCCGGCGGGTTCGTCCAACTTACCGCCTAGTGCTGGTCTCCAGTTCTTTGGCTTGGTCAAAATCAATGGCGACAGCCAGGTGATGACGGTTTCGCATTACGATATCAACGGTAACGTGCTTCACCAAACTGAGTTGCAACCGGAAGTGTAAAAATCGTGTACTAGCGGGTTGTTGGAGGATCTTCTACAACCTGCTTAGGCACCGTACACTATTAGTCACAATTACTTAGGCCTTTTTGATTAAGTAAAATGCTGCTTTAGGAAGCGTTTATCTTCTCGCATAACTCTATTGGACCTCATTAACGGAATCGATCTAAATATTTCGACCGGATTTTGAGTAACGATCCATTAGAAGGTTGTGGGTGCTGTATTCTGGCTCGTTTTGACCTGGTTGACGCCTTATGTAGGAACCATTCGATTGAAGGTCCCATGCCTGACGGTTATCCTGCAGCAAAGTGTCAAGAATTTCTTTCAATGCTTTGGCACAAACTGGCTCTTCGACAGGTATAACCGCTTCTACCCGACGATCGAGGTTACGCTCCATCCAGTCTGCACTACCGATGAACACTTCTTCCTGCCCATTGTTGTGGAAATGGAAGATGCGGGAGTGTTCCAGGTAACGTCCCACGACGCTGATGACGCGAATGTTTTCACTCACCCCTGGAATTCTAGGAAGCAGGCAACACATTCCTCGAATAATCAAATCAATTTCTACCCCCGCCTGGGATGCTTGATAAAGATTTTTGATGATATCAGTGTCAATCAGGGCGTTCATTTTGGCAATGATGCGACCAGGTTTTCCGTCTTTACAGTGTTCGATTTCGCGATGGATAAGAGACACCATGCGCTCACGCAAGGTGAAGGGAGCCACTATCAACTTTCGGAAAGATTTTTGTTTGGAGAAGCCTGTCAGGTAATTGAATAGATCCGTCAGGTCAGCTCCCAGTTCTTCTCGACAACTGAGCAATCCTAAGTCGGTATAAATTCTGGCGGTTTTGGCGTTGTAATTACCCGTACCAATATGAACATAGCGGCGAATGTCATCCCCCTCCTGCCTGACAACCAGCAACACTTTAGTGTGCGTCTTCAGCCCCATTACACCGTAGACAACATGCACCCCTGCTTCTTCTAAGGCTCGTGCCCAGTTAATATTACTGGCTTCATCAAATCGGGCTTTGATTTCCACTAGAGCAACAACCTGCTTGCCATTTTGGGCAGCGTCAATCAATGCCTTGACAATAGGAGAGTCGCTAGAAGTTCGGTAGAGCGTCATTTTAATTGCTTGTACATCCGAATCGTGCGCAGCATAGGCAATGAAATGTTCAACAGATGTCGTGAACGACTCATAGGGATGATGCACCAGTAAATCACTCTGGCGAATCACATGGAAAATATCTTCTCCTGCCTCCTGATCGACCGGCATTTCGCTTAAATGCCGCAATCGTTTGGGCGTAACTGGAGTCCAGGGCTTGTCTTTTAGATGGGGTAGGGGCAAGGACATGAAGGACATCAAATCTCGCATTCCCAGCCACCCCTGAGTCACATAGAGGTCATTGGGATCTATGTCCATCCCTTTGATCAAGGTTTGCTTAACAGACTCTGACATGATTGGGCTAAATTGAAATCGCACAACCGAACCCCCAAAGCGGCGTTTAGTGAGTTCCTGCGCAATTGCCTGCGCTAAATCATCCGCTTCTTCCTCTTGCACCGCTAGATCCGCGTCACGAGTGACCCGGAAGAGGTGGTGCTCCTGAATAATCATCCCAGGGAAGAGCGCATCAAGATTGTCTGCAATCACCTGCTCTAACGAAACACCCGCCCACGTAGCAGGGCGATCGCTGTGAGGATGAATTTCAGACGGCAACGGCACAAAACGGGGGAGGCTGTCTGGCACTTTCACTCTGGCAAACTTTGCTTCTTCTGTTTCTGGGTCCCTTAGCACAATGGCTAGATTTAGACTCAGGTTTGACATGACTGGAAAAGGATGAGAAGGATCGACCGCCAGAGGGGTGAGAATCGGAAATATCCGATCCTCAAAATATTGCTTCAAATACTGGCGCTGCGCTTGATTAAGCTCTGCAGATTTCAATACATGCACCCCCTCAGCTGCTAGCTGTGGAAGCAGTTCAGTTTCTAACAGCTTCTGCAGCTGAGCCAACATGACATTAAGACGCTGGCTAATTTGATCCAGTTGCTGCTGCGGTGTTCGTCCATCAGGAGTCAAAGTCGTTACCTGTGCTTCCACCTGTCTTTGCAGACTGGCAACTCGCACCATGAAAAACTCATCAAGGTTAGAGCTAAAGATAGCAGCAAATTTTAGCCGTTCAAGTAAGGGATTGCGTGGATCGATTGCTTCATCTAACACCCGAAAATTGAACTCCAACCAACTAAGTTCACGGTTGAAATAATATCGTGGATCATTCAAATCAATAACCATGACCATGTCAGCTTTCTTATTTTTAGACATTACAGTTACGAAGAAATGAGTGTACTTGACAGTCTCAAAATAGCCTACTTAGCTAGAGTTAAGGAATAATTAAAAAGGTAATCCGTGCCTGAAAAAGTACATTTATAGTTCAGTAAGTCTTATCTGACAAAGCCTAGGTGAACTGAATGCAGGCAGAGGATTTGTGAGCTTTGCTATATTTACCCCTATCCAGTTCATTACGCACCCAAGACTGAATATGATTGATGCCCCTGACAAGTTGATTGTGCGCCCAGCCACCTCGGCTGATGTGCCTACCGTATTTCGCCTGATTGAGGCACTAGCCGCCTATGAGAAACTGTCCCACGCTGTCACAGGGAATATAGCGTCCTTAGAGGAACATTTGTTCGGTCCTCGACCTTGTGTAGAAGCATTGTTGGCAGAATTGGATGGTCAAGCGGCAGGCTTTGCCCTCTTCTTCCAGAGCTATTCGACCTTCTTAACCAAGCCCGGAATCTATTTGGAAGATTTATTCGTTTTGCCAGAATATCGAGGCCAAGGCATCGGCAAGGCCCTGATTACCCATGTCGCCACCTTAGCCGTTGACAGAGGATGTGGGCGGTTTGAATGGAGCGTTCTGGACTGGAATGAATCGGCCATTGGCTTCTACGAGAAGATAGGCGCGACCGTACTGCCTAACTGGCGGATCTGTCGGGTTACAGGGGAGGCCCTAGATGCGCTAGTGTCCCCTGTTGACGTTGTGACTTAGGGTGTTACGCTAGCCGTTGCTGTCTGAGCAGATGATTTCTAATGACTCAGCAGTCGTTTCATAAGGACTAGATCTTCTATCTAAAAATATTCCAAGTTTTCTCAAAGGGAAGTATGCCAATTTGCGACGGAGCAATCACGTGAATCTATCTTGCGGTTTTGTTGAAGCCACGGACGAGCTATATTCGTTTCCAGTAATTCAAATGTTGTTATAATTGCTTGTATTAATTCTTTCCAGCGTTTCGAAACGGTCCCTTGCGAGATATTCAGTTCACTGGCGATTTGAGTTTGGCGTTTACCCAGAATTTTTGCTTCCAGTAGTTTGAGATATCCCCGTTTCGGATACTGGGCATCTAAAGTTTGAATAGAAATGTTAACCTTGTTGAGCAATTCTGCCTGTTCAATCGCTTCCCACACATTAGATTGGTCTGCGATCGTATCTAGAAGCGGGGTATTAGAACCGGAAAGCATACCATCTAGGCTTGTAGATTGCCGTGCTTTCTCTCGACGATTCAGATCGACAATGGTGCAGTGAGCAATCGTGGCAGACCATCGGTAAAATTCTGCTACACCTCCACGCTGAAACTTATTAGACTGAATCGCCAGCAAGATCTTTTCATAAGCAGCTTGAGCAGCATCTTCCCAGGCAAGCGGAGTTCCTCTGGTTTGCTTACGGGCAATTTTCTCAATGATGCGGCGATAGTCTGAGGATTGGAGCAAGCGACTAAAGAGACAATAGGTTGAGTCGAGTGATTGCGGTAACGCAGCCAATGATTCTACTACCTTGAAATATTCTTTCTTTGAAGTCATAAAAATCTCCAGAAGAAAATTATGAGAACTACCGATCTGAGCTAGGCGGCTAAAAATTTCCATTCAAAATCCGAACAGCAAAAAAGCAATTTTTTAGCTAATACCTTAATTAGCTTTTGCTAACAAAGAGACCAGGTAACTGAAGATCTACATTGAGTCAAGAGCACTTGAAGAATAAGGAGGGTGAAACACAATTGAGAAATAAATTATCTATCAATTTGCTTGGTTCTCTACTCAGTTCAATGTAGCAAGCTGCGAAGCTAGTGATATAGATAATAAGAGCTTGAGCATTAGGTTTCAAGGGATAATCTTTCGATTCAATGATCTCTTCTTTCGGTTTTATTCTCAAGAATTGAGTTGCCTGCATAAGTATTTTTCGTCTGATCCGGCAACCCACCAAGGCTTTAGGGCAACGATAGATTAACTCTGATACCAAAACAATGTCTTCTATACTACAACTGATTCAATCCAGGAATGGTGTCTTAAGTTTGCTCAAAGCTAGGCTCACCAGATCCGCCGTCGCTCCAAACCAGTACATACGTGGCACCTCGATGGAGTCGTTTGGAATATTTTCATTTGCATTTTCGATATGAGATTTATAGGGGGCAGCCAAGAGAGAAACCTGTCAGCCCCAAAGTGTCGGAAACCAGAGGAGAGAAACAATGTCACAGGAAAATATCATTCGGGCTTGGAAAGATGAAAGCTATCGGAAACAACTAAGCGAACAAGAGCTGGCACAACTCCCAGAGCATCCGGCAGGATTGGTTGAGTTAGGCGATTCAGAACTTGATGC
This sequence comes from Gloeobacterales cyanobacterium, assembly GCA_038245785.1. Lineage (GTDB taxonomy): Bacteria > Cyanobacteriota > Cyanobacteriia > Gloeobacterales > PMM-0068 > Sivonenia. The sequence goes on from JBBRSB010000001.1 coordinate 8,820, forward strand.
GGCTGTAGGTGGCATTGGTCCATTTACGCGCATTCCTTGTTCTGCAGTTGATGCCTGCCCTTCGGCTTTAGAATGCACGAGAGCTTGTGATTGAGTTTGGAATTAAAACGAATGAAATCAAGGAGAAAAAGATGTCCCATGAAAATGTGATTCGCGCCTGGAAAGATGAAGACTTTCGCAATCGCTTAAGTCAAGAAGAGCGATCGCAATTACCCGATCACCCTGCAGGAAAGCTGGAGTTGACGGATGCTCAGTTGGGGAGTGCGGCTGGAGGCCGAAAAGCCAATACCGCTGCAGGAGATGAATCCTGTTACTCAGGAATTATTGCCTGCACACTTCCGATTTATTGTCCTATTGCCCAGTAGTGGAAGTTGAAACAACCGATAATTGTAGTGTCAGTCTATGAAATTATCTTCCAAACTGACGCCAACCACTGGAATATTTTTGTTTAAATTTTCGATATGAGATTTATAGGGGTCAACCAGGAGTTAAACCTCTGTCAGCCCCGAATTGTCTAAAACTAAAGGAGAGAAACAATGTCACAGGAAAATATTATTCGTGCTTGGAAAGATTCAGACTATCGCGATAGCTTAAGCAAAGCTGAGAAAGCGATGCTCCCTGAACATCCTGCTGGGTTAATGCAACTGAGTGATGAACAGCTCGGTGCTGCTGCTGGTGGAATACCAAAAACCGACAGTGGTCCAATTTGTTTTCCAACAGAAGTTGGTCTCAGGTGCGCTCCACCACCTAGAGGATGCAGTTAAATCAGTTCGTGATGAAAATAACCATTATGTTAACTTGAGAAATACTACATCGCTAGCCGGCAGATGAATTGAAGCTGGTTCATCTGCTCGGCTCTTCCGGATTGACTATGCTTACGAAGTCGAGTAAATCTGAATGAAAAAGCAGTCCCTTATTTTGGCTCTAATTTTCTCGCTCTTTATCGGCAGGCCTGCCTTCAGCCGAACGTACGCTCTCACCTCTAAATCTGAATTTTCCCGACAACATCACCCGATTTCAACCCGTAGTGTTGCAGCCCAACGTTTTTTTGATCAAGGACTCACGCTCGTTTATTCTTTTAATCGTGAAGCAGCAACTCGTTCGTTTCAACGTGCAACTGAGTTAGATCCTCATGCGGCAATGGCATATTGGGGAATTGCTCTTGCTTTAGGTCCTAATATTAATGTTGATAGTGACCCATCTCAACGCAAGAGCGCATATCAAGCTGCTCAGAGAGCCTTGTCATTAGCTTCTAATGCAACAGAAAATGAAAGAGCTTATATCAAAGCGATTGCCACCCGATATTCACAAGATTCTAATGCCGATCTCAACAAACTTGCTAAAGACTATAAAAATGCTATGCAGCAACTTGTTATGAACTATCCTGATGACCCTGATGCAGCAACTCTGTTCGCTGAAAGTCTCATGGATCTGGGAAATGGGAATCTCTGGTCGGCGGATGGAAAACCAATTAATGATACACAAACTATTATCGACACCTTAGAGTCAGTGATGAAGCAACATCCCAATCATCTTGGTGCAAACCACTACTACATTCATGCAATGGATTCATCTTCTCATCCAGAACGGGCCCTGTCGAGTGCTCAGATATTGGCTAAAGCAAAGTTAGAACCTGCAGCCGCACATCTTGCTCATATGCCTTCTCATATCTTCCTGCATACAGGTGACTATGCCGCCGCGATTCACAGTAACGAAGATGCAGTTGCTCACGATCAGATTTATCTAAGTGATAAAATTAATCATCCTCAAGATACCTACCATAGTCATAATTTAAAGTTTTTATTAGCTGCTTACAGTATGGCAGGGCGATTCACAGAAGCTCAAAAAGTAGCTGAACAAATTAAAACACCAAGTGGCCTACCTTATTCCACCCTCTTACTTATTCACTTTGCACAGTGGGACAAGATTTTGCAGTTGTCTGAACCTGTTTTGAAAGACTCTCAGACTCATCTTATTTGGCATTATGCTCGTGGTATGGCTTATGCGGCAAACCATTGTGTTGATCTGGCAGAAACAGAACTCAAGGAAATGTTGGATGGACTCAATCACGACTCTGAAATGGGTATGCATGAAAATTCCCATCGAATATTTTATGAGACAATGCTCAGGGCCAAAATTGCCACAGCAAGAAATAACTTGCCATTAGCGATTCAATTCTTGAAAACACTGGTAGAACCGATAGATAAACTTCAAATGCTGCATGAACCTCCACTCTGGTATTTTTCAGTGAGGACATCCCTTGGAGCATCACTGTTGCTCAATGGTGATTCTCGAGAGGCTGAGCAAGTTTTTCGAGATGATTTAAAGAAATATCCTCGCAATGGACGTGCTCTTTTTGGTTTGCTGGAAAGTTTGAAGTCACAGAAAAAGATGGCTTCTATTCCATGGGTTCAGAGGCAACTTGATCTTGCCTTAAAAGATGTAGATTATCCACAACTGAAAATTCAAGACTTATGAAACGTGAGAGATTATTTATCTATTCTGAGTCACAGATATCATCAGGGGAGGAGGCGAACCTTGGGAGCAGTCGTATGATGATTCAGAATTGTAAGAAATGATCTAAGAAATGATCAATGTCCAAACCACTGGAATATTTTCATTTTCATTTTCGATATTAGATGTATAGGGGTTTTACAGGAGTTAAACCTGTCAGCCCCGAATTATCTCAAACCAAAGGAGAAAAGCAATGTCACAAGAAAATATCATTCGTGCTTGGAAAGATTCAGACTTTCGCAATAGCTTAAGTGAGGCTGAAAAAGCGCTGCTCCCTGAACATCCTGCTGGGTTAATGCAACTGAGCGATCGACAGCTCAGTGCTGTTGCTGGTGGAGACTGTAACCCAAACACAAATCTTACAGTACAACGTATTGGCGGCAGGTGCATAGTTGAGCCATGAACAGCTCTGTGCTGCGGCTGGAGGATATACCTCTCCTCTTTGTACAGCAAGTGGCCCCAGGTGCAGATTCTGCAGTTAACAATTAGTTGATGATTTAAATTTATCAATTCATCATTTTTGATTAGTCACCATGGATAGATATAGCGGTTCCTGAACTGGTAAGGTCCTGTCAGACTTTTACTGACGAAACTTCCAGATTCGAGAACCCACCTTACTCGATTGAGAACCGCTATATCGCTCCACCCATCACCCAAATAATTCAACGAGTCAGGAAAAAGTAGGTTTTCATGAGTCAATTTGATTTCGAAGCAAAAGATTGGTATCAGGCGATCGCACTGACCGAACGTATTGCTTTGTTGAAAACTACTCAAAGTACACCATCAAAGATTGAACGCAATCCTGATCTCTCTCAGCGCAGTATTGATCGCTGGAAATCTCAGTCGCCATTCGATAAGGACGACTACTTCAATCAGCGTCTTGCTACGGCAGATATCAGTGAAGAGGAATTTTTCTGTATCCTTGGAGAACCACTTGAAGCAGTGCAAGATCGCTATGATATTCCTCCAGCTTGGTTAACAGAACTAGAACAATCTTTCTCTCAACCTCTTGCCTCTGAACCGATGACGTTTCCAGAGGAGCTGAATGACATAGAAACGATCGGTTTCTTGGAAATCATCGAACCCTTGATTCGGCAAGGACGCGATCGCCTTCGCAAAGGAGTCGATTCAATCCAATCTAATTCATTCAGTCTTCCTTTTGATCCAGCAATGATTCATGATCTTTTATATGTTAATTTGCCAAGTCGATTGTTGATGATGGTCAGTCGGACCTTGGTATTGGAATTGAACATAGCGCGTTTACAAGGACTACTGCAAGGAGACACTCCCAAGGAGAGATTTCGAAGCTTTATCCAACGGCTGCGAAAAAGGGATGTTGCATTAAGTTTCCTACAGGAATATCCCGTACTCGCGAGGCAGTTGACGATCGCAATTAATCAGTGGGTTAGCGTTAGTTTGGAATTTTTGAAACACTTGTCTAGTGATTGGGAAACGATTCGATCAACATTCACGCCAGACCAAGATCCAGGGATGTTGACGGAAATGAGTGGTGGGGAAGGGGATAGCCATCGCGATGGGCGGAGTGTGGTGATTGCTAAATTTAGCTCTGGTTTTCGAGTGGTTTATAAGCCGCGATCGATGTCGCTGGATATTCACTTTCAAAACTTACTGAACTGGATTAACGAACGCGGAGATCATCCTCCGTTTCGGACCTTGCAAATTCTCGATCGCGGTTCTTATGGATGGGTTGAGTTTATCGAAGCTCAATCCTGTACCTCTGAAGCTGAAATTCAGCGTTTCTATGAACGTCAGGGAGGATATTTAGCCCTACTTTATGCCCTCGAAGCCGTTGACTTTCATCACGAAAATCTGATTGCAGCGGGAGAGCATCCCATTTTGCTGGATCTAGAAGCGTTATTTCATCCTCGCGTTGGTGGGCTAGATCTCAAACAAGCAGACCAACTTGCCAATAGCACCCTGAGTTACTCCGTTTATGGCATTGGGTTACTGCCTAACCGGGCATGGTCCACTAATGAGTCGGAAGGTGTCGATATTAGCGGGTTGGGCACAGCAGAGGGACAACTCACGCCTCATCGTGTTCCTCGATGGGAAGGAGTGGGAACGGACGAGATGAAGCTGACTCGTAAGCAAATCGAGATGTCAGGTACGCAGAACCAACCCACACTCCATGATGAAAAAGTTGATGTCTTGAATTACGCTGAAGCGATCGCCAGTGGATTCACCAACTTATATCGCCTACTCTTAGAACACCGAGATGAGTTGTTAACGGAAAACGGACCGCTAGCTAGCTTTGCTAAAGATACCGTGCGCGTGATTGTTCGAGCCACACTAACTTATGCCATGTTGCTGAGCGAAAGTTTTCATCCCGACGTTTTACGCAATGCCCTGGATCGCGATCGCTTATTTGATCGACTTTGGGTAGGGATTGAACATCTTTCCCATTTGGCTAGGCTTATTCCTGCTGAGCGGGAAGATCTGCTGAAAGGAGATATTCCCATGTTCACGACTCGTCCTGAATCTCAGGATCTATGGACGAGTTCTGGTCAACGGATCGCTGGCTTTCTTGACAAATCGGGTTTAGATTCTGTTCAACGACGTATTCAACAACTTAGTGAAGCTGATTTAACACGACAACTTTGGATTATTCATGCATCGTTCACCTCACTCGTTCTCAGTACAGAAGGATCGAAAAAACATTCTGCCCATCCTCTGACTGAATCCCAGATGATTGCAGCTCCTGAAAATTTGTTAGCTGCTGCTCGATCCATGGGCGATCGACTAGAGCAATTAGCCTTACGCGGGGAGCACGATGCGTCTTGGCTGGGGTTAACCTTAGTCAATGAGCGCCGTTGGTCGCTGGCTCCGCTCGGATATGACCTCTATGATGGTTTGCCAGGAGTAATTCTATTTTTGGCTTATCTCGGAGCGATCACCGAAGAGGAACGCTACACAACCTTAGCCCGTGCTGCCCTCACCACATTCCAGCGTCAGCTAGAACGGAGCCAACCGTCCATCACTCAGATTGGAGCTTTTAACGGCTGGGGCGGTGTGATTTATGCCTTAACTCATTTGAGTTGTTTGTGGCATCAACCTGCGTTACTTTCCCAGGCAGAGGAGCTGGTTCGACTGCTGCCATCGCGGATTGAGCAGGATGAAACGCTGGACATTATTGGCGGTGCAGCGGGTTGTATTGGAAGTTTGCTGACGCTCTATCAATATGCTCCATCTGACGCCACACTGAAGGCGGCTATCCAATGTGGCGATCGCTTGCTTGCGCTGGCGACTCCAGTGCAAGCCGGAATCGGTTGGATGTCAAAAGTCTCTACAAAACCGCTAACCGGATTCTCTCACGGTACAGCGGGCATTGCTTGGGCATTGTTGGAACTCGCGGCCCTGACGGGGGAAAAACGTTTTCGCACAGCAGCATTGGCAGCGATCGACTATGAGCGCAGTTTGTTCTCTCCAGAGGTGTCGAACTGGCCCGATCTACGAGAATTTGAAACCGCAGTTCAATCAGGCAACGAGGAACACGTTTCGTTCATGACGGCATGGTGTCATGGCGCACCGGGTATTGGGCTGGCTCGAATGCGCTGTCTGCCGTATTTAGATGATGAAACGGTTCGAGCCGAGATTCGCACAGCGCTTGAAACAACGATCGCTCAAGGATTTGGTGGCAATCATTCCCTATGCCATGGGGATCTCGGTAATTTGGAATTGCTGTTGCAGGCCAGCGACGTTCTCGATGAACCTGAGTGGCGTTTTCAGGTCGCTCGTTTAGCAGGTCGTATCCTCGACAGCATTGCTCAACAGGGCTGCCGCTGCGGAATTCCATTAGGTGTGGAATCGCCCGGACTGATGACGGGATTAGCGGGCATTGGGTTCGGACTGTTGCGCTTAGCAGAGCCAAAACGAGTTCCTTCCGTGCTAATGCTTGCTCCGCCGCACAGTAATTTAGTGAGATTAAGTGACCCTGAAAAAGTTTTACGGTAGGTCATACGATTCGCATCATGAAAAACACACAGCGTTCAATATTTCGTGAAGTAGCCATTCGTCGCTATATCGAAGGCAAAGAAACATCGGTTTTGCCGCGATTGGTATCACCTCGCACCTTTGTCTATTTATGGTCCCTGCTGGGATTACTTACAGCCAGTAGCTTTGTGGCTTGGTTTACCAAAGTTCCTGTGTATGCTTCTGGTTCAGCCATGGTTGTCCGTTTAAACAATAGAACTCGTGACCCAACGATCGCTTTTGTGGCATTCTTTCCGGCTCGATATCTTACCAGCTTGCAAAACGCTCGGACCCTATTTTTGAAGTTTGATGCAATGGGCGATGATCGCTTCAGTCGCTCCATGATCAAGGTTGAACCCCAAATCTATAGCCCCGATGCGATTCAGAAACAATTTGCGCTGAACGCTCGAACAGCACAAACGGTGACACAACCCTCAGCCGTTGTGGTTGCTGCGCTACTCGAAAAAAACGCGCCTGAGCAGCTCCAAACTTTACCTGCATCAACCTTACTCGGCAGTGTGGGTCATGCTGAAGTTGAGGTGGAATCGCAGCAAATGATTTCTCTGTTGCCCCTGATTGGAAAAAATTTTGAACCCTAATTCATGAAGAGAGCACCATCCATCCCTACAGAACTGGCTCCAATGAATGCGCGATCGAAACAGCATACCCCTCATTGGTTTAAGCGGTTCTCCTCTCATCGAGTCCCCGTGCAACTGCAACTGACTGCAGTTGAATGTGGAGCGGCTTGCCTAGCTATGATTCTCAGTTACCATGGCAGGCACACGCGCATCGCTGAATGCCGAACGCTCATGGGGATCGGTCGGGATGGTGTGACGGCCGAGACAATTGCGAAAGCGGCTCGCCTGTTCGGTTTGCGTGTGAAAGCATACTCGATTGAAGATCTGACTGATTTTCGGTATATTCAACTTCCAGCCATCGCCCACTGGGGGTTTGAGCATTTTGTGGTAGTAGAGCACTGGTCTGCAAAGGAAGTGGAGATTGTTGATCCAGGTGTCGGACGACGACGACTCACGGTGAAACAATTCAATGATGGTTTTACTGGTGTGATACTAACGTTTGAGCCAGGCGTTCAATTCAAGCGCCATCATCCCAAAGCTCAATTCACCTTGTGGAACTATATGCTCCACTATGGTCTACAGATGACGGGCGTACTATCCCAAATCTTGGCCACATCTCTGTTCTTGCAACTGCTTGGGTTAGCGTTACCGATCGCCACAAAAGTTTTGGTCGATAGCATTCTTCCATTTCATCTCACGAGCATGATGTCGATCGTTGGCATTGGGATGCTCATTCTCATCCTGTCGCAATGGGTGACCAGTTACTTACGGGCAGTGCTACTCATCTATTTACAATCGCGTCTGGATACTCGTTTAATGTTGGGTTTTTTCGATCACCTGTTGACGCTCCCCTTTCGTTTCTTCGAGCAACGCACCGTAGGGGATCTGTTAATGCGTCTTGGCAGTCACACCATGATTCGAGAAACGCTTACCAGTCAGACCCTCTCAATACTGCTAGATGGTTCGTTTGTGTTGGGATATCTCATCCTGTTATTTGTTCAAGCACCCTCATTTGGCATCACTGCTATGGGTATTGGATTGCTTCAAATCATGCTTTTACTCGGTACTACTCGTCGAGTGCATGACCTGATGCAACAAGATTTGGTGGCTCAAGCAGAATCCCAAAGTTATTTAGTCGAAGCCTTGACGGGGATTCAAACGTTAAAAGCATGTGGATCTGAAGATCGTGCCTTTGATTACTGGTCTAATTTATTCTTTAAACAATTGAATGTCTCGCTCCAACGCAACCACTTAAGCGCACTGATCGATACAACGCTGCTGTCTTTGCGGATCTTCTCTCCCCTTCTCCTGTTGTGGATTGGCGCGCTCTCTGTGCTCAATGGCACGATGAGCTTGGGCACAATGTTGGCACTGAATGCGATCGCGACGGCCTTCTTAACCCCTCTATCCTCGCTCATTTCAAACGGTCAGCATGTGCAATTAGTCGGTGCTCATCTCGAACGGCTCACCGATGTACTGACAGCAGAACCAGAGCAGCTTTTGCAGGGTGTTCAACCTGCACCTTTGCTAACGGGGCACGTTACCTTAAGCAAAGTTCGTTTTCGGTATGATCCGAATGCTCCAGAGGTCCTGAACAACATTTCTCTAACGATCGAACCGGGCCAGAAAATCGCCCTGGTGGGTCAGTCTGGATCTGGGAAAAGTACGCTGGCCAAGCTATTGCTGGGGCTTTACCTGCCGACGGAAGGAGAAATTTTGTATGACGGATTCTCCTTACAAACCCTGAACTGGCGGACATTGCGAAGTCAATTTGGGATCGTTCTCCAAGAACCATTTCTATTTAGTGGTTCGATCCGCCAAAACATCACGGTCAATAACCCCAGTCTTTCATTGGAGCAGGTGCAAACAGCAGCAAAACTTGCAGCCATTCATGATGATATTATGCAGTTTCCGATGGGGTATGAAACCCGAATTTCTGAAGGGGGAAACGGACTTTCGGGAGGACAACGCCAACGCGTGGCGATTGCTCGGGCCTTGGCGCATCAGCCAGCCATTCTGCTGATGGATGAAGCTACGAGTCATTTAGATAGTGTCACAGAAAGCTTAGTAGAACGGAATTTAAGCCAACTTTCCTGTACTCGAATCGTGATTGCCCATCGCTTAAGTACAGTTCGCAACGCAGACATCATCTTTGTGCTGGAGAAAGGAAAAATTGTCGAGCAGGGGTCTCATCAAACCCTCTTTGATCGACAAGGATACTATTCATCGTTATTTCGGGAAGGGGCCTTGCAGTCAACTTAATAAGACCCATCAAAATTCAGATACTTCTTTTGTGATTTAGTGTGTTGCACTATCCGGTTGAGCGACAGGCTGGAGCAAGCTAATCAAATGCCCGTCCGGTGAACGCATGGCGGCCACTTTTCCAAAAGAGGGTTCGCGCACACGGCCTTCCAGTTGAGCCCCTAAGGCTTCCAGGGTGGCAATCACGGCATAAACATCGTCCACATGGAAACTGAGGATCGGGGAATCACCCCCTTGAGCATTTTCCTGGGCGGCATGAAGGGCAATTGTGGTGCCGTTAGCATCCAATTCAGCCCATCCAGGACTAGACATTTTGATCGGCAATCCCAAGCCTTCATGGAAGAACTTTACCGTCTGGGGAATATCTTTAACCATCAGCATGATGTGCTTGAATTCGGTGGCCATCAGTTTTCCTCTAGGTTCTCTTAGATTCTCTCCTCTAGGATAGGTCGGGCCAAGAGGTTGTGGTACCGAGAAGGCTATACTCAAAAAAGCAGCAGTAACATCACCATGATTTCCTCCATTCTTTCTGTACTCCTTGTCCTTTCCGGTATTGCCATCGTTGCCATGGTTTTACTCCATGCCCCCAAGGGAGATGGTTTAGCGGCTATCGGCGGTCAAGGACAGCTGTTTTCTAGCCAAAAGAGTGCCGAAAAGAATTTAGACCGAGCGACATGGGGTGCGATCATAGTATTCCTCAGCATCTCTGCTGTGCTGAGTTCTGGCTTGCTTAAGCAACCTCCTCAGGCAAGTGCTCCAGCCCCAGCCTCGACCACTGAACCTATCTCCCTACCCAGTTCTGTTCCAGCCCCTACTCCTGCTGGGAAGTAAGCTGAATGCGCTTAGAATTCACACAGGACTTTTCGCGTATTCAATAGCCTTAACGGTATCCCTGATATAGAGAGCGGTTGCTCGTTCACAGCAGACATTCTCCCACCAGTCCAAAGTTTTTTGTTGCAGCTCATGGAGGCGGTCAGGATTTCTCAGTAAGCTATTAACTGTTTTTTTCAAATCCTTCCAACTATCCAAAATGATAATGGGAGATCCCTTATAGTAGTAATGTTCTGGTAAAGGCTCAGAGATGACAACACAACCAGCACGCATGGCCTCAAATTGACGAGTTGTTTCAGAACTTTTGAAGCCTTTAGGACAGATGGCAATCTTACTATCGAAAAGCTTCTTACTGTAAGTTGCGATATCAAGGCCCTGGGCAAAGCCAGAGGTGAACTTAATATATGAATCCGGAAAAGTCTTAGAAAGATCCGTATTGAAATATGACTTTATGATTATAGACAAAACCTTAGCGCTCAGAGTTTCTATTCGTGCAGGAAAATCTGGGACAAACTTTAAAAGAGTAAGCCTTTTATATAGAGGATATCGGCTCCCATTTAAGTTTCCAGAGAAGAATACATTAGTATGCCGCTCATTAATGGGTACGATTGGAAATTCTTTAGATCCTCGATTAGGGACCAAGGGCAGTGGAAATAGTGTGCTATCCCTATCATAATTGCTGGGAATATGCCATTTGAAAATCGCTGTAAAGTGCTTGCAGAGATGGTATGGAGCTAAAATTTCTTCATCTGAGATATAGAGAAGTATTTTCTTCTTATTTCCAGTAAGTACGATTGGAACAGCAGGATTAGCAGAGCCATTACTTGCATAGAGTATAAATTCGTAGTCTGAAAATTCATTTCCGAATACTCGCTGAAGCTCACTGTATAACCTGTCCAAAGATTCACATTCCAGCAACTCTTCATATTTATATTTATAGTTAATGAAGTTATAGCCAGACTTAGACATTTTCAGCGTCTCCCGTCTCAATAAATTATGGAGCTTGCGTGACTTCCTTGCCGTAGACATTCTTATATAGTTATATAAGCTGCCATTAGAGAAGAGCATCCTCATAAGACTATAAGAGAATATGCTTCATTAGAGACAGGGACGATCGTTGATATCTAGAAATTTAGTATAGCGTAGGGCCAGAGAGCACCAAAACTGCAAAGGAGAAATCCATCAGTGATACTACTGCTTGGATAGTTTTTTTGAATATTGCATACTAGAACATTCAATATTTTTAACTTTATCTCGAATATAGAAAGCCGTTGCTTTCTCGGAGCATACATTTTTCCACCAATCTAAAGTTTCCTCGTGCAGTTCATTGAGCTGAGCAGGATCACTCAACAGGCCTTCAACCGTTTTTTCCAAATCTTTCCAGCTGTCTAGCATGATCATAGGAGATCCTTGGTAGAAGTGATGTTTTGGTAAAGGCTCAGATATCACTACACAGCCCGCCCGCATGGCCTCAAAGTGCCGACACGTTTCGGGACTTTTGAAACCTGAAGGACAGATAGCAATTTTACTGTCATGAAGCATCCGGCTAAATGTTTTCGCGTTGCCCTGCAGATAGCCCCCTGTAAATTCAATGCATGAATCAGGAAAAGCATGAGAGAGATTCGTATTGAAATACGACTTTATTAATTTAGAAAAAACTCTAGCAACCTGTTGTTCTAAAGGTGCTGGAAAATCAGGCAAATGTCTTAGAAAAGTAAGATGCTTATATAAGGGATAGCGTTTTTCATTTAAGTTCCCAGAGAAAAATAGATTAACAGGCCGCTCATTGATTGGAATAATGGGCAATTCTTCGGTTCCACGATTGGGGACAAGGGGGAATGGGAATATATTACTCTTCCGGTCATAATCATCAGGAATAATCGATTTGAAAATTGCTAAAAAATCTTTGCACAGGTCATAGGGGACTAGCATTTCTTCATCAGAAATATAAATAAGAACTTTTTTCTTGTCTCCTGTGAGGTTAAGGGGAACGGCAGGATTGGTGGAACCATTGACTGAATAGAGTACAAATTCATATTCCTCAAACTCACTTCCAAATAACTGCTGAAGTTCAAGGAATAACTTATCTAGAGATTCACATTCTTGCAATTCTTCGTATTTGTACCTATAGTTAACAAAGCGAAATCTAGACATTTTTGGTCGTTCCTTCTTTATGGGAAATCACGCAGATTGTCTCGGTGCCGTTACACAGAGATTGTTATTGAGCTGAAAGCCAATAGAGGGCTTGTTTCAGGTTGAAGAACAATAGTATTTAACTGACTGTCAAAGCAGCTTAAATGGTTCCCGCTAGGTGCAATTCGATGTTCTCCCGGATAGACCAGGGATATAGTCCAAATTGGCAGAGATAGCTTGGATGAGTTCCTTCAAGATTTTAGCAACCTAGTAGTCTAGGTGCCAAAGAGTGTCTGAATGCGTTTGCGCATCCAGGTCAGAGGGGCTTCATCAGTGTTGGACAAGCCTTTTTCATTCAAAAGACCCAGTTCTCTCAAGACCTGTTGACGCTCTGCCAACCTCTGAGCAATTTGTTCTGCTAGTCCTTTGTGGTCTTTGAGCAGCTTTTGTAGCGCCGTGCGGTCTACGACAAAGAGGCTTACCTCTTCCAAGGTGCGCACTGTAGAAGGGCGAGGCATACCTGTTAGGAGGGAGATTTCCCCGAAAAATTCCCCCGCTTTCAGTATTCCGATCGAAGCGCCTTTCTTTTCCGAGAAGATCTCTACTCGCCCCGACAGGATGATGTAGAACGACTCTCCAGCATCTTTTTCCTTAAAGATGGTCTGTCCTGCGGCGAAGCGCTTGCGATAGCCCTGTTCAATCAGACTTCTCAGCTCAATATCAGTGCAGGATTCGAAATAGGTAATCCGACGGAGTAAAGTACTGAGATCTGACGTGGTAGCAACCACAGGTTTTGCCTGTATTTCTTCAAGAGGCCTTTGGGGCTCTTGCCGGATAGAGCTAATCAACTCGTTCAGATTGCGTATTTTTAAATCTCTTTGGGGGACGGGTATTTCAATATGTCTTTGTCGCAGTTCCTGCTCAATCAGAAAGTTCAGAGCACTTTTGATCACTTCTACGTCTTGGGGTTTATCAATCCAGACGAGTAATTCAAACTTGAGGGCACTATCGCCAAAATCTTTGAGCCATACTTTCGGAGCAGGATAAGATAGCACTCTTGGCTCTGAACGGGCTGCATTTAAAAGTATTTCTGTGACCAATACGGAACTGGTTCCATAGGCCACCCCAATCGGTATATGAATCCGACTTTGGGGGTCTCGATAGCTCCAGTTGATAATGTTATTTTCGACAAAACGATTGTTTGGGACAATCACGAAGATCCCATCTAGCGTGCGCACGGTTGTTGAGCGAATAGCAATTTTTTCTACGGTTCCAAGCAACCCACTGACTTCGATAAAATCACCGACTTGAATCGGTCGTTCAAACAGTAAAGTTAAACCACTAACAAAGTTACTGACTAGATTTTGAAAACCAAAGCCTAAACCAATACCCAAGACTCCGGCCAGAACAGTTAGAGAACTCAAATCAATGCCAGCAGTCTGTAGAACGATTACAAACCCTAGACCAGCTAATACGTAGCCAATCAGTGCAGCGATGGTTCCCCGTGTTCCGGTATCGAAACCCAAACGCATCAAAAGACGTTGATTAATCCATTCACTTAGAGAGCGAGAAGAGAAAAAGACGGTAAGTAACAGGCCCATTAAAAAAATGATACTGGCGAGAGAAAACTGATTTTTTCCTGCCAGAATCAGGGGCGTATTTAAGGGCTCAGACAACCTTGTGGTGATAGAGACAATCCCTGATTCAATCGGTTCTAACTCAGGGATTAAACTAAAAACCAGGAGGCCCAAACCTATCCAGAGAGAAACCCTCACCACCCCAAAGAGTATTTGCTTAGGCAGGGTATCCAGCACGATCCAGCGTTTGAGCAGTCTGCTAGATAGCCAGTCCAGTAGAGCAATTCCTAGAAAGACTAGAAAAGCCAAAAGTATAGTTTGTATTGGGAACGCACTCATCTAAGAGAGAACTTTACATTCTAAATAGCTTAGTGCTTCCACATGGTAAGTCTGCGGAAAAAAATCTATAGGAATTACCGTTTTGAGTTCGTACTGCGTACTTAAGTGTTTGAGATCCCTCGCGAGGGTGCTGGGATTGCAACTTAGATAGAACAATCGTCGAGGCTGTTTTTTTAAGATCACATCTAATACACTGGGGTCGCAGCCTTTACGGGGAGGGTCAAGGATCAGGGTATGCTCTGGCTGTAAGACTTCAGCCAGCTGGTCTTCTACCGTTCCTGCCAGAAACGCCACATTCCCTATGCGATTATTTTGGGCATTGAGTTGGGCTTGCTGAACGGAAGGCCCAAAACTCTCAATTGCAATTACTTTTTTGACGTGCTGGGCAATGGGCAACGAAAGGGTGCCAATGCCCGAATAGGCGTCTACTACCCTGTCTTCTTTGGTAAACTGAGCGATTTCTAATAGTTTGTGGATCGTCTGCTCGGCTTGCTCTGTATTCACTTGGAAAAAAGTAGTCGGCCCAACTTGGAACTCTAAACCACAAAATTGTTCTTGGATAAAACCTTTGCCCGTCACTACTTTGGTCTGTGGGCCAAAAATAGCATTGGTTGGCTGGTCATTCAGATTCAGACAGATGCTGACCACCGAACGAAACTGCTGATGAATAGCGGTACAAAACTTTTCTAGATTAGGAAGATTCAGCTCAGTGGTGACCAAAGTGAGCAGGACTTTATCGGTACGACGTCCTATTCTCAGGGCCAAATGACGGATATACCCGGCATTGTTTTTTTCATTGTAGGCAGACCATCCCATCTCTTGAATCAGAGCTTTGGTCTTTTCCAGGATTGGGTTAAGTTTTTCATCTTGGACCGGGCACTGATTGAGATTGATTAAATCATGGGATTGTTTGCGATAGTAACCGGCCATGATTTTTCCCTGCTGATTGGCCCCCACGGGGAAGGTGCTTTTGTTGCGATAGTGTAGAGGGTCTTCTGCGCCGAGAACCTCATCCACGGGTGGATGCTCAAAGCCACCAATACGCACCAAGCTATCAATCACGATTTGCTTTTTCTGGGCTAGCTGCGTGGCATACGCTACGGCCTGCCACTGACAGCCCCCACATTTATCCGCCACAATGCAGGGAGGACGAACCCGATGGTTAGAGGGCTGCACGATCTCTAGAATTTTTCCTCGGACGATTTTCTTAGCTTCAGTGATGCGGATGCGCAGTTGGTCTCCCGGCGCACTGTCCGACACAAAAATAGCCCGGCCTTCAAAATGGCCTAGACCATCTCCTCCTGCCGTCAAGGTCGTAATTTCTAAATCAAGCGCATCGCCCTGCTGAATCATGAAAAGCTCTTAACCAAACGTGAGGACCAAACGGTCTTCGCTAAACTTAGCACCCGTGACTCGTTTATTCCGAAAAGCACTGGGCAAGATCAGATTGCGGCGCTGGTCGGCGACCCTCAAGGTCAACTCAGGACCATACTGACTAAGTTCTACTTCCTTTTTGCTATAGCCCGGCAGATGGAGCGATAGGGTAAGGGCCCTGTCATCCATCTGAATCGGGGCAGGAAGGTCCTTCGTTCTTTTGATATCCGGCAGGTGTTGAACCAAACTCTGCCATCCGGATACTTCTGGCAGGGTGTACTTTTCGAGCCCAGAAAAAGCCTCCTGCATGGCATCGGTTACAGTGGGCACCCGGTTTAGGAGTACGCCACCGTAGCGCAGATTGAACAATTGCCCTGCCCCCCAATAGCGACGGGCACTACTGAGGGTTAAAGCATCCTGATTGGCAACCAAATAGAGCGTCACTTCCTGTTCGGAGGCTTTGCGGGCCTCATCAATCAGGTCTACCAGCTGACTGCCACTAGAGCGGATCTTATCGCCGGATAATCCTGCGGCTAAGACTGTCTGGGCCAAGGGTTCTAAGAAGGGACCAATGGCCTGCCCTAAGGGAGAACGCTGGAAAAGCTCTTGGAACCTTCGCACATACCATCCCAATTGGTCCGCTGCCGACAATAATCTGAGCGTAGCGAGCGGGGAAGCCAAATCCAGCACAATCAGGTCATATTTCACATGCCAGTCTTTGAGCAAGATGAGAACATTAAATTCGTCAAATCCTGGCAGAATTCCTAGCTCTTGACCATAAATGTCTTTGAAGAAGGGGGTTCTCAGATATTGTCCTTCCAGGCTCCGCACTTTGTTCCACCCTTTCTCTAAGAGATCGGTGGCGCTGACCTGGATCGCATCAAAACCCTCACTAAGGGTACTCGTTTCCTTGCCCACGGGGTGCCCTAAAAGTTCTGACACACTGAATGCCGCTTCTTGAGTGACGAAAAGAGTCTTCTTTCCTTGCAGATGGGCTTGGTAGGCCGCCGCTAGTGCGATGGTCGTAGTGCCTGTCCCGCCTTTCCCAAGAAAGGCAATCGTTTGCTTCATAGAGATCCTCTCATCCTCATGGTTCTTGAATATGGGCTTTTAAGGCTTCCGAAGGAGAAAATACAGGTACCAAGGCCGCAGGAACGATAACAGGTTGCTGGGTCCGGGGGTGAAAGACGGTACGTTCAGCGCGTGCACGAACAGAGAAAGAGCCAAAACGTGAAAGTTTGACAGTGCGCCCTTCTGCCAAAGCCTCCTCAATCAGTTCTAAAAAACAATCTACAGCTGCTCCGGCCATCCGCTGGGATAGTCCATCGATCCGCTGCGTCATCCGTCGAACTAATTCCTGGCGATTTATCGTTTCCATCACTACTGTCCAAGAGAGAAGTGCTTCAATCTTAGCTTCAAGCGCAGAAGCTCCGCTTCATAACCCGTAGGCTGTGAAAAGCAGCAATAAGCGATGGAGCCGGAGAAGCCCGGAAGAGGTCACAGAAGCTCCAGTTCTTCTTCAAAAAACCAGGCAGAGGTTTTATCGTCAAATACGACAACGACGCCGATGTCTGAACCATCGACAATTTTGCTTCCAGCCACTGTCCCCACTTCGCCCAGTTTCCGGCCAATATTAGCCTCCACTACATCTCGAATTTTTCGGATTCTTACCTTCTGCCCTGTATTCATAGACCGCATCCCCTCAGAAAGTCTTGAAACAGCAATCTGTCCCAGTATCTATTACGAAGCTGATTCAGCTGGAGTTGCTTTGTTTTGGTTTTGCTTTTCTGCTTCCCGTGCTGCTCGCTTCTCTCGGTCCACCTTCGCCACTTCGTCCAAAACACTTTTGGACTGACGGATCAGTTCCACGGCCTTGGTGTAGGTTTCCATGTCTTGAGAAACCCGCTCAGGATTGAGCTTGAGGCGCTCACAAATCGACATTAGCTTTGCCTTGCGTTCTTCGGTTTTGGTGTAGACCTTATTCGCTGCTCCTTCAAAAACCATCATTAAACCAATGGCAAAAAAGCGACTGTATTTAAAGTCTTGATTGTCTACTAAGCCAACACAAATTTTATGAACCAACATCAGAGGGCCTTCTACAGGCTGTCTGGTCCCGCTCAAGACTTCAAGAATCTCCTGACCAGGGACCTGGGTAATCAGGTCAATCAGACTTTGGCTATCTTGCTGAATCTGATTTTGGTTAAGCCGCAGAGCGTTAATAAGGGCGGGGAAAATAAGTATTTTTTGGTCTGCGGGTTGATATCCTTCCATCATCGTGTCATAGGCCGTCTTCAAACCTAGTCCAAAAAACCCGTCATAGACAAAGTTTCCTGCTACCGTCACCAGATGAGTTTCTACCAGAATTTCATCGAAAACTGCGCGAAAAATTGAGTTTAAGGGTTGGCTATAGCCTTGATAAAATGCTTTTTTTGTGTCGGAGACCGTCGGAGGCTTGTTCATAGAATGCTCAAAGTAAGCTAACTAACCATTGTTACCTTCAATGCTCGCATCAGCAAGAGCAGAGTCGCCTATTTGCCTCAAAAGGTCTATTACTAAAGGAGGACCGAGATAACCTTCCACCTTGCGCCCGCCGCGTATTTGCAACCATAGGCCCCACTGTTCTGCCTGTCCTTCTGCTCGTAATCGGATAGTTTCACTTTCACTATCTAGGGTCAAAGCTTCTTCTGGCATCAGTTCTTCTTGGATACTCTGCCAAGCTTGGGCCAAGGTTTTGAACTGTTGGACAAATTGCTGCCATTCCTCTGGACTAAATTCTATGGTCCAAGTGTCACAGCCCAGCCAAAATCTTTCGTTTCGGTTCTGGAGTGTTAGCTTAGGGGCGTTCACGGTCATAGATACTGACTACAGCACTGGTTAGCGCCTCGCGCTGCCTGCGCGTAAGCTGGTCAACGACTTTGCGGTCACGAATCATTGGATTTGTGGTTAAGGTTTCTGCTCCGGGATATTCCTGATAGTCCATCTCATCATTGATGCCTAGGTAGTCTGCAAGGGTAAATTTCCAATCGATACGCGAGTAGGGGCTACGACCTTTGATCACGGTGTGGTAGGTAATAATCCGCCGGGCGAGGGTGTTTTCCGTACTTGGCTGTCCATCCTGTTTGCTGTTGTAAAGGTTCTCTTTTGGAAAGTCCGGCAACTTTTTATAAAGCTGTTGAGCGGCTACTTTGGTGCTGGGTAGCGCCAGTACCGGGGAGAGCATAAAGAGACTCAAGGCTAGGAAGACCGTTAAAGATAAAAAACGCATAGGAAACACTAGAGGGAAAAGGATGATCTCTGGCACCAGTCTCCGCTGGGAATAAGGTGCTCTTCACGGCAGAAGGATTCCAAAAAGGGGCCGACGACATAAACGATGGCCTGGGCGTCCCTGGAAACAGGCGCTGCGCTGATGGGAAACGAGGCTCTTTGATAATATCCTTCCTCGACCCCTTCCAATTCATCTAAACAGGGCCAAAGCTCTGGTTGGATTTGGTAAAGCTCACCGATGACAGATCTCGCGCCCGCTTTACGGGAGAGGCTTGGCCTAAATACTGGATATCGACCTTCCACAGAGAATAATGAGCCTGAATAATGGACTATCCCAAGGAAAGGGCAACCTGTTAAAAAATGATGGTTACTTTCTCCGCGCCGCAAGGTTCCATATACCCAAAGATATTGGTGATTGGTGAACAACATGAGGGATAGCTACTTGTATAAGGGCACACCGCAATGAAGTATCACCTGGGTCAATTTTTTATCCACGGTTGCCAGAGGAAAACCTCCTCTCATGGCTAATTCTAAGTATGCGGCATCATATGCGGAGAGACTGTGTTCTCGGGCGAGCGTTAGTGTGGCCCCTAAAGCTTGTTGGGCAGTGGCTTCATCCACACTGATAGGTAGCGCTTGTAATAGCGCTACGGCTCTCACCATTTGCGCTTCGGTCAGTCGCTTTCTTATTTCAGCAACTACTAAGACATTGGCAACCTCAAGGGGCCAAAGGGCAGGGACTACTGCTTCTGCTGTTAGTAGAGAACCCAAAACTTCATCAGCATAGATGTTAGTTTCATCATCAAAGCACCAGCTCATAGCAACGGAGCAGTCAAGAACAAAGCGGGTCAAAACCTTCTTCCTTCTTCTATGAGCTCTCTTATAGTAAGACCGCCCAGGGACATCTCGCGTTTGAGCGCTCGTAAATCCGCGATCACAGAGGCTAAGTCTTGGTTGCGATTGAGGCTGCCTGATCTCTGGGCTACATGTGGCATTGGTGTTAACAAAGCAACAGGCACGCCATGCTTCGTTATAGTGACAGCCTCACCCATGGCAACTTGCTCTAATAGCTTGGGCAAATGAGTTTTAGCTTCATAGGCTCCCACGGTCTGCATTACTATCCTCAGAGTCAACTAGTCTAAGACTAGTCTAAACGTGCTCTTGAAGTATTGCAAGCTTTTCTAGCCATGTTGCTGTACCTCTTGAGCATCCAGACGGTCTAGTACTAAATCGGCTCCAGCCAATTCTTCTGGAGTCCCCAAGCCTGTAGTTACTGCTACTACACCTCCAGCATTCGCCCTATGACCAAACAAGAGGTCTACTACGTTATCTCCCACCAGCAGAGTCTGTTCTGGAGAAAGCCCCAATTTTTCACAGGCTCTTTGATAAAGCTGAGGGTCGGGTTTATCTTGATCGCCTGGTTCAGTGCCTAGAACTAAATCCATAGGCAGTTTGTGAGCTGTGACAAAAGATTCTGCACGGGCCTGGGTATCTGCCGTCAAAATGGCAAGCTTCAGGCCCAAGCTTTTTAAGAGTTCTAAAAGGGCAGGCACTCCGGGAAATATGGGAGCGTACTGGAGAAAGGGAAGATAATCATCGGCCTCTAGAAAGCTATGCTCTGTAACCGCTTTCGCTTCAGACCAATCCATGCCCATTTCAGCTAGATAAGCAGCAGCGGCAATCATGTTTTCGTAGCGAGAGCCTACCGCCATCAGTCCCTGGGGTTTAAGCTTGCCCCGTTCTACCCCAAAGGCTAGTTCTAGTTGACCGTGTACGCCCGGAACTTTGGCGTCCATAAGACGAGCACGGCGAAGCGCTAAATTTTTGTAGTAGTCCACGCTGTCGCAGAGGGTGCCGTCCTTATCAAAAAAGATGGCTTCGATATCAGTGAAAACGTGACCTTTCCAGGTTAAGCGTGCCATGAGTTATCCAATTGAGCCTTTGGAGATCCCCCCAACCCCCCTTAATAAGGGGGGCAAAGCCCTTCACGACTTAAAATTCTCTTTCGCTGGGGGGGGATCGCATTGAAAAACGCACCAAAGCAACGCCTTAGTGCGTATATACAAAAGTCAGAAGTCAAGATTTACTTGAATCCGACGGCTGCCTGCCAAACAAAGGCCAGCAGGAAGAAAAGGATGGGGATGACCGGAAGCAAATCGATCAAGGGATTCATCCAAGCCCATTCCGGGGGAGTGCTATTCGCTAACAAAAGAGCTGTATGCATAAAACTGACACCTATCTAAATGCGCCCTAACTTGAGGATTATCTTAACACGCAGTTACTGAAGTTAACCTAGTCTTTGACGATTGCCTAGACAACTTCTGACTGCTCAACCGAAAGTGCTCTCTGTAGAGGATTTGGGGCCTATCCTGCCTGTGAGGAATTCCTAAGATCTAGCCGTAGTTTGTCCGTGGAAAAAGACGATCCCCGTTTAGGGCTTTTACTGGATCCCAACCAGCTTGATTTTGAAATTCAGCTTCTTGCCCGCTAGCGGTGGGTTGGCGTCCACGGTAATCGCTTTGCTATTGACGTCGAGAACCTTGACGGCGATCGGGGTCCCCGTTGCCAAACGCAACTGCAGAGTCTGTCCCTTCTCCACTTTCTGTTTTCCTAGTTTCTCGCGGGGGATTTCTCCTTTCTTTTTTGGATCATAGGCCCCATATCCATCTTCAGGAGGGACCTTCACCGTGCGTTCTTCCCCTACCTTCATCCCTGTCACTCCCTTATCAAAGCCAGGAATGACCTGCCCGCCCCCAATTTTGAATTCTAGGGGCGCTCTTCCTTGAGAGGAATCCGCCACCGTGCCATCCTCTAAGGTCAGGGTATAGTCCACTTTTACGGTGTCACCCTTCTGTGCCAGGCGGTTCGTCGTAGCTGGGGGGGTGCTACAAGCCGTAATGGTAAGGACCACCAGCCAGAGGGGAGCTTTTTTGAGGATTATCATTTCTCTTTCTTTGATATCCCTTATAAAAACACATTTGGGTTAACCCCAAAATGGGCGGCGAGGGTTTTGATCTGGTCTGTGGTTAGTTTGCGCTCTCCCTGAAGAATCTTGCTCAGGTTGCTCTGATGGATAGCCGTGGCCTTCTCTAGATCTTTTTGTGTCAAGTTTTGCTGGTCCATCAGAAAAGCTAATACTTGATGCGGTAGGGCGTCAGGAATAGGGTGCTTTTGGACTTCATAGGTGTTGATGCGCTCACTCAAAATACCCAGTAAGGTACCAAAGGGTGAATGGGGGTCCTCGCCCACTTTGTCCCAAAGCACTGCCAAAAGTTCTAAAGCCGCTTGATATTGGGCTTCATCCTCAATCGGCACTAGATAGTCATGAGTAACCCTATCCATTTGCTCCCACTTTTCTAAAACAAACTCAATAGTCTTTATACGATACTCCTTCAGAGGAATCTGCACCTCCGGCAGGCTGAGTGCATGGCACTCACTTTGTGCACACCAATGGGAAGCTTTGCTATGGGGAAGCTAGGAGCACCGCCTATACTCAAAGGAAACCATTCCTATTTCTATGGCTCTGCATCTCAGCGCAACAACGCTCACCATTTACACCCGTTGTCCCTATGCCTATGCGCTTGAGAAAGTAGCCAAGGTGCCTGCCTATCTCAAGTCGATTAGCCCTGAAATGCATACAGGGACAGCAGTGCACTCAGTTCTGCAAAGCATGATCAAGGAACCGGAGCTGACTCCAGAAAAAGCTCAAGTCAAGTTAGAGCAGAGCTTCAATTGGAATAACTACCAGGACCCGCAGCAAGCGCAGGCGCAATTTGCCATTGCTCAACAGCGACTCCAGGATTGGTTGGAGACACCCTACGGTTGGGGAGAAGGAGAAGTGATCTCTGTCGAAAAGATGCTCCGCAGCCCAGAAGTAGAAGGGCTGATTCTCTGGGGAAAACCGGATATGGTGCGGGTGGCAGAGGGCAATATTCTAGAGGTTGTGGACCACAAATCAGGTCGCTTTGTGCCCAGCTTGAAAGAACAGAAAGCCAGTTGGCAAGCGATTGTCTATCGTCTTTTGACCGAGATTCGCTGGCCTGAATTTAGCGATTATCGGATTAGCTTTAGTTATCTGGCCACTCAGCAAATCCTGCCTATTGCCTACACGCCATCGGAAGTGGAATCGATGTGGCAGAGAATTTTACAGATTGCTAGACGGATTGAAAAAGCTCGGGCTTCTGTGGAATTAGATATTGCTTTGGAGGAAGCCTTCCCCGCTCGTCCTGGCTCCCATTGCCGCTACTGCAATACTCGTAGGGCCTGTTCTTTTTATGAAGGCCAAGAAGAATATGCTGCAACCGCCCACTGAGGAGAATTCAATATTTGAGTGTAAGACAGAAATCAGTTTCTTCTTATCGTCTCAATTGTGCGTGGTGATACACAGTTTTGCCATCCATGAGGAAGGTGAGCTAATCTAGCGGAAGTTAGCAAATAAATCGTTGCCCACGCTACCGAATAGCCATTGGATAGGCACTAGATGCTTATCTCGCTAAACAAAAGTAGAACACGTGGAACGGGCATAGTTTATCCACACGCTGGTCTGTCCAGATGAAAACTGTATCCAAGCTCCCCATAGGATGGCGTTGGTTTATCGGGGTTCTAGGGCTTATCGGGATTGGCATAGCAGCCTACGTCTTTATCTTTTCCCGTCCTAATCCTGACCAATACGAGAAATTTTTGACGACGGTTGAACAAATCAACAGCGATATCCGCATTACTTCAGCCGGAACCGTAGCGCCCAATCGCAAGGCTAATGTCGGACCCAAAGATCAAGGATTGCTTATAGAACTCTATGTCGAACAGGGACAGGCTGTGAAGAAAGGACAGATTCTGGCCCGCATGGATTCCAGTCGATTGGTCAGCGAAGTCGCTGAAGCCAAAGCCACTGCCGATGCCGCCCGTGCCCGCTATCTAGAATCCCGAAATGGTTCCCGCCGTCAGGATGTTTCTCAGGCAGAGGCCGAGAAGCGTTCAGCCCAAGCCAGTCTCTCCATTGCCCAAGATAACTACAAACGATTCAAGCAACTGCGAGATGAAGGCGTGGTCAACACTATTGATTTCAATACCCGCCGTCTTGAACTAGACCGGGCACGGGAAGCCCTTAAAGGCAGTGAACAGAAGCTCAATCTCTTGAAAGCTGGTAGCCGCTATGAGCAGGTATTAGCAGCCAAGGCCGAAGTAGACCGCACGGAAGCCCAGTTCGCCAATGCCCGTACCCGCTTTAATGATCTTACTATCCGGGCACCCTTCACCGGAATTGTCTCTCAGCGCTACGCCCAAGCGGGAAGTTTCGTATCTCCAAACAGCAATACCCAGGGAGATTCCGCCACCTCTAGCTCCATCTTGCTTTTGATTGACCGCCTGGAAGTGCTGGCAACGGTTGCCGAATCAGATATTGCCCGGATACAGGTTGGTCAGCCTGTAGAAGTCACGACCACGGCTTTCCCTGGCAAAATCTTCAAAGGCAAAGTCCGTCTGGTTGCCCCAGAGGCAGTTCAGGAGAACGGAATCACCCAGTTTCAGGTGCGGGTACAATTAGATAACGAGGCGGCGAAGACGCTGAAATCTCGTCTGAATGTGACGGTCAACTTCATCGCTGGAAAGATCCAGGATGCTTTAGCAGTGCCGACCGCAGCGGTAATTACGAATAAAGCGGGGAAGACAGGCGTTTTAGTCCTAGATCCTAAAAAAGGGCCAGTTTTCCGAGTAGTGACTTCCGGTCAGAATTTGGGAGACAAGACCCAGATAGTTTCTGGTCTGAAGGAGGGTGAGAAGATTTTCAGCAAAGTTCCACCAGACTTCAACATCGAAGAGATCTCGGGGAGTGGCAATGCTTTTCGGTGATATGAATTTGCTTGAGAGTCTGAAAGTAGCGGTGGATAGCCTCTGGGCCAATCGGTTGCGCTCCTTTCTAACCATGATTGGCCTGATCATCGGGATTAGCTCGGTGATTTTAGTTATCGCCTTTGGGGTTGGAGCTCAACAGTTCGCCAAACAGCAGCTTCAAAGTTTAGGGAGCAATGTGATTGGTGTCTTTGATGGAGGACCTCGCACTCAGGGCAACCAACCGCTGACCCTCGCGGATGTAGAAGCTATCCGCACACAGGCCAGTACCGTTCAGAACGTAGCTCCACTGCTCTATGGCCAGGGTCAGTTAGCTCGAAATAACCGCACAGCGCAAGGTCAACTCAGTGGCGTTCCTGCCTCTCTAGCAGAAATTCTCACCATTACTTATGCAAGAGGGCGCTACTTTACGCGCGCTGAAATTGAGTCGCGTTCGCGGGTCGTGATTATTGGAGAAGAGCTTAATAAGCAGCTTTTTCAGTACGAAGACCCGATTGGCAAAACGATTATCGTCAATAATCAGCCCATGACCGTGGTCGGAGTCACTCGCCGAGGCATATTACCGATTGGTTGGGTGGATCTGAACCAAGGGTTATTGATTCCTTTCCCTTTAGCGATGGAGAGCTTTCTAGAGAGTGACTCTCCTTTTGGAAAAAAAGCGGGGGCTCTCTTAGTACAAGGAAAACCAAGCACCACCATCGAGGAAGTAACCTTCGAGGTCAAAAACCTGATGCGGCTACGTCATAATGTCACCGATAAAGAGGATTTTGTCCTCTTCAACCTGAAATCAGTCCTCGACCTGATCAATAATGTCGCCCTTGCGATCACGATTGTTTTAGGGCTGACTGCCGCGATTTCCCTATTGGTCAGTGGGGTGGGCATCACGAATATCATGCTCGCTTCCGTGTTGGAGCGTACGCGGGAAATCGGCTTACGTAAGGCCTTAGGAGCCTCTGAAGAAGTGATTCTCACCCAGTTTGTGATTGAAGCGGTGCTCCTTTCCTCCGTGAGTGGGATTCTTGGCGTACTTTTGGGAATTCTCGGAGCTACAGTAGCCAGTCACTTCTCGCCTGTCCAACCGGAGATAACACTATGGTCCGTCTTGCTAGCGGTGGGATTTTCTGTAGGCATAGGGCTCCTCTTTGGGATTGCGCCTGCCCAACGAGCTGCCAACCTTGACCCGATTATTGCTCTGAGATCTGATTGAGTGGATGGAGGAAAGAACCTATGCCTTGGTTTGAAAATTTACGGGTAGCGGCTTCAGGACTTTGGGCCAATCGATTGCGTTCGGGCTTAACCATGCTCGGTTTGATCATTGGCGTCAGTGCAGTAATCTTGGTAGTCTCTCTCGGAATTGGCCTCCAGCGATATCTCAAAGACCAGTTTAAAACCTGGGGAACGAACGTAGTAAGCGTCTTAGAACAGCAGGGACAACGGACGTTTCGGCCTCTAACGATGGCGGATGTAGAAGCGCTACGCAATCAGGTCAATACAGCCCAAAGCGTCGCCCCTGTGCTTAGTCAAGGAAATGCGCGGGTGGCCTGGCAAAACTACAACACTACCGGAACGATTCAAGGAGTGACGCCTGAAGTGGCCGTCATGTTGAGCATCCCGATTGTGCAGGGACGATTCTTGACTCAACGAGAACTGGAAGAACGAGCCAGAGTTGTGGTGCTCGGTAACGAATTGGCTAAAGAAATATTCAAAAATGAAGATCCTATTGGTAAGCAGCTCCTGATTAGCAGTCAACAAGTCGTTAGTGCAAAAGATGTGGGCAGTCAGGCTTCCAAGAATTCCAATAAAGCTAGACCCAAACTTATTGGCAGTAGTCAACTGCTGACGGTCATTGGCGTCACCAAGGAAGGCGCCTTTGAAGCCCATCTATCCCTAAGCCGAGGACTGCTAATTCCTCTAACAGTGGCTCATGAACTGCTTATTCCTAGCGATAGTCCCTTCGGGCGCAAAGTGTCGAATATTCTCTTGGAGGCTAAAGAGGGCGAGACGGTTGAGCAAGTGACTTTTCAAACCACGAACGTGATGAGACAGCGCCACCAGATTACGACACAAGATGATTTCGTGACCTTCAACCTCCAGGAACAGCTCAATATCTACAACAATATCGCCAAAGGAATGACGGTATTTCTCGGGGTTGTAGCAGCGATCTCCCTTTTGGTAGGCGGCATCAATATCATGAATATCATGTTAGTTTCGGTTAAAGAGCGCACCCGTGAAATTGGTCTGCGCAAAGCATTGGGTGCTTCAGAAGAGGTAATTTTGACTCAGTTTGTGATTGAAGCTTTGTTTATTGCGGTGGTGGGAGGACTGATCGGTATCGGCATCGGGGTTGGCCTTGTTACCTTAGTAGCAACGTTTACTCCACTCAAAGCAGAAGTCACACCCTTTGCCATGATTTTGGCGGTTGGTGTTTCTGGGGCCATCGGTCTATTTTTTGGAGTTTTCCCTGCTCGCCAAGCAGCCAATTTAGACCCCATCACGGCCTTACGTACGGAGTAGCAACGATGATTATTCGTCTCAAAGATATCCATAAGTCCTATGGCCTGGATTCTAGCAAAGTCGAAGTGCTCAAAGGCATTGACCTCGATATTGAGCGAGGAGAATATGTAGCGATCATGGGACCTTCGGGCTCTGGAAAGTCTACCCTGATGAACATCATTGGTTGTCTGGACCAGCCGACTTCCGGTTCTTACTCAATTAATGACCAGGATGTGTCGATAATGGACCGCAAGGAATTGGCGCGCATCCGCAATCGGGAAATTGGTTTTGTGTTTCAACAGTTCAACCTGATGCCCCGCTCTGATGCGATGGAAAACGTGATGCTTCCGGCGCTGTATGCAGGGATGCCTAGCCACGAACGCAAAGTACGGGCGACGGAACTCCTAGAGCGGGTTGGGCTCCAAGACCAAATCCACAATCGGCCCAATCAACTGTCAGGCGGACAACAGCAGCGGGTTGCTATCGCTCGGGCTTTGATGAATCGTCCGAGTATTCTCTTGGCTGATGAACCGACAGGAGCCCTGGACACCAAGACGGGAGAAGAAGTGCTCAGCCTATTTGAAGAACTAAACCAAGAAGGATTGACCCTTATTGTCATCACCCATGACCAAGAAGTGGGCAACCGTGCCCACCGTCTCGTTCGGGTCCGTGATGGTTGTCTGGAAGATGGGGTAGAACTAGCCAAAGTGTCCTGAAGAGCGATTGCTCGTCGTTCCTGCCCCTCCCAACCCCTCACTACCTACCGTGCACAACCCTGGGCTATATCTACATCCGCGCCCAAGTTCTATCCTTCTCTCAACCATGAAGCAATCTGATTTTCTGTTAATGTCCATTAAGGCCCTAGCCGATAAAACAGAGTACAGCGAGACCCATTGGTGCTTGGTCTTCAAAGGCAAAAGAAAAATAACCAGAAAGTTCTTAAGGCTTGCCCAAATGTCTCTAGGCGTCCCGCAAGAAACTTTGTCCCTGTGGATTAATCAAAGAATCGCCAATAAAACTAAATGAATATTGGCTTTGATTTCTGGGTCTTGCATTCCTGCTGTATGTCAAGCTTTTCCCCAACAGCCAGGGTGAAGCCTTTTCTAGCGAGACTCTTCGACGTAGCGCAAGAGCCTAAATACCTTTACCTTGGTACGCGAAAATTTCGGACAGGTCCATTAGACTGCAGATAGCCTAGATCTTGAAACTTACTATCAATCAATTCATCAGTGATGTCGTTGTTTTGGAGGATGGGCAAGCGCTACCGCGCGATATCAGGCTGCCGCCGCGAACGCCAAAGTGGCAGGACACCTTTGCCTATATTGCCAACCCAGATCAGTTTTGTCGGGTTAATCAAGCGCAGTATGGGCCAATCTTTCAGACGGGGATTTTTGGGGGCACCACCGTACTTATGGGGTCATCCCATGCGATTCAGATGGTTTTTAATGGTGACTCAAAGTATACGGAAATTGGACTGCCTCCTACCACCATGGAAATGTTTGGTGAGTACAGTCTATTTCAGAAACCAGACTTGCATCGCCAGCGCAAAAGTGCCCTCAGGCCAGCATTTACAGGACAGATGCTTGGGAATTATCTGCCGCATATCCATAGTGTGCTGGGACAGTCTCTTCAGACATGGAATACAGCGGCTCCGATGCAGCTAGTGCCTTGCGTAGAGCGGGTTTGCTTCGATATTTTAGTACCCTTGCTCTTAGGAACACAGCTAAACAATGAATCGGCATTTGTGGGATTGCCGATTTCGTCCAAGGCAGAACTCAAGCGCTTGTACAAAACCTTTTTTGATGGCTTCTATGGACTGCTGAAGTGGAATTTACCGTTGACAACGTTTGGACGGGGACAACAGGCACGGTCCCGCCTCATTGAACTCATGCGGGCACAGGTACAACATAGACGGGCAAGCCATGTGCCGATTGACCCAACAGCAGATTTTCTGTCCATGATGTTGGCGGATCAAAAGTCCGATCCAGAGAGTGTCTTTAGTGATGCCCTGATCGAAAACCAATGCCTACTTCAACTATGGGCATCCCACTATGAAGTTATGGGTTTAGTATCATCCTGGATCTATCAGCTCGGTCACTATCCTGAACTGGTCCAGCGGTTGCGATCTGAGCAGGTGAAAGTATTAGGTGAGCAGAGCGATCCAAAGACTCCTTCCCTGGAGCAGCTTAAGCAGATGGTATTTCTGGAAGCAACTATAAAGGAAACGCTGCGGACCTTGCCACCTAGTTCCACTGCAACACGCCGCCTGACAAAGTCTGTCGTTTTAGACGGGGTTCTGTATAAAAAGGGATGGGGGCTGGTTGCTGAACCCCGAATTGCACATGGGATCTCAGACTATTTTAGCCAACCCGATCGCTTTGACCCGGATCGCTTCTTGCCGGAACGGGGTGAGGGGCAGATGTACGAGTTTATTCCCTTTGGGGGCGGGGTTCATGCCTGCCTGGGAGCACAGTTGGCGATGCTCTTGATGAAGATGTTTGCGGTAAATCTGTTGCATCAGTTTGACTGGAAGCTGCTGGATGAGGCAACTTTTGTGCAGTTCCCGCTCAAGAGAATCCAAGACAACTATCAAATTCAGCTTGTACACCACGTACCGAATGATTGACATATATCAGACTTATTGGAAGTCGCTACAGGGAGGCTCATTCAACAAGCTTTGAGATTTTACAGTAGTGGAGCATTTCGAAGTAGAACAAGATGAGCCAAAGAAAAACTCGGTTGCTAGTTGGAACATCCCTTGCACTACTCGCTACCTTTTTGCTTGCAATTAATCTAATTCCAGCGATGTTCATCAAAGTTCCACTCAACCCAGTGGGAAACGAGAAGTTTGATGTCATCATTGCCCTCGGATATCCAGCCCTTGAAGATGGACACCCTAGCCCCATGCTGAGACAGCGCGTCATCGATGCCGTCAACCTCTTCAAAAATCATCATGCCGACCACATTATCTTCACAGGTGGCGCCGCTCACAACCCATTCGTGGAAGCTGACGTCATGGCCAAATTAGCCCATTCGCTAGGAGTCCCCACCGCAAATATTATTCAGGAAGGAAAAGCAAAGAGTTCCTGTCAAAACGCTTTGAATTCTGTGAAAATCATGCAGGAGAAAAACTGGCACACAGCAGTGGTCGTCACCTCGCCCAATCACCTAAAACGAGCTAACTATCTGTTTGCTCATTATCCCATTCACTTTGCAGTTTCTAGCTCTGGTTATCTAAACGAGATGAACCTCTTGGAGAGCGTTTTGTTTAACCAGTGGGAGCAGTATTCCTTGACTCGACTCACTTTTTTGGGTTATCCCACATGTAGGTCGTAAACGAGCGTTCTCCTTGTTTGTCAACTCTTCTGGAGCGTCTGCTAAATGGGAGAAAGATCAGCCTTTGAGTTGCTCATAATTTTTTTGATGCGCTTGATAGATCTTGTTAGTGTTTGGGGATCCTATTAAAAGCGCACAAAGTAACCAAATACTAGAGCTGAAAATGCTGCTAACTAAGTGACGATGGTCGGTTAGCAGTAAGTCATATCGGAAAGAGTCATGGCAGCCTATAGGGAAGGTGCACTTAGAGAAACTAATGAATGAAGGAAAAATAATTTAAATATGTTTTCAATCCAAGTTATTAAGACTATTGATGAATTCAAAGCCATTTCTGAGACTTGGCAAAGTTTACTTCAGGATGCCCAAGAGAACAATATCGCTTTGGATCATGCGTGGCTATTGACGTGGTTAACCCATTTCTTACCACAACAAATCTTTATTGTGCTGGTCTATGACGATCAGAAAAAACTGGTGGCAGCAGCGCCCTTTCAAATCCAGCGAACCCCTTCAGGTCTGGCCCATCGTCTGCTTCGCCGCTTGCAATTTATTGGGACCGATCCAAGCGTATATGATGACATCAAAATCATTTGTACGAAGACGATTGACAAGCCGACAGTCTTTCAATCCATTGCCAAGTGTTTATTAGATGCAAGGCCTCAGTGGGATATCCTTGACTTAAGATATAGTTCTGACAAAGAAGGGCTTGTACTGCTTGAAAGTTACCTGTCTCATGGCACCTATTCAAATCAAATGAATTCGCCCATGAGTATTCCTATTTTAAGACTCCCTGAAACTATAGAAGAATACACGCAAACAAAATCAAAGAGCTTTCATAAAGACTTGCGCCGTATTGCCAATCGCCTGGAACGGGAGTACCCCAAGCAAGAAGTGACCTTATCTTTCTTCCTAACATCTCCAGAGACTGAAGAAAAAATGGCTTCGTTCCTTCAAAACCACCAAGACTATTGGAAAGCAAAAGGGGTGAAGACTGAAACCGCTCGATTTCCAGCATTAAAGTCGTTTTACAAATCCATCCACGCTAATTTCCAATCTTCAAAAGAGCGTCATGGACGATTCCATTTCTCAGTACTTTCCTTGGGAGATATTCCCTTGAGCTATCAATTTTGTTATTGGCAAGGCCGTCATTATTTGGGGTATTTAACTCACTACAATCCTGACTTCAAACCTTATCGACCTGGCATACTTCATATTGAATCTCTCATTCACCATGTAATTGAAGAAAACGGCGAAGCCTTTGAATTTGGACGAGGAGACGAACCTTATAAATTGCAATGGACAAAGTCCCTTTTACCCTTATGGAATCTCACCATGTTCAAAACGGCAAAAGTTGCTTGGGCCTGGCAACTGGATGATGAAATTCAAAAACGGTTAAACCGAGCCTGATTAATCCCCTTTACGAGCCCATTGCATCTTCTTTGCCCTTTTATGCCTTGCCTTAATCAACGGGTTGGTGCAGGTAAGCGTGAACGAATGGTTGTTTGATACTCTGCCTTATCTAAGCCTCTAGAACCAACAAAGTGATTCACCTGAATAAGGTGGTTTAACGCGTTGATCCGGTCAGGGACGGCGGGGTGAGTACTCAGGAAAGTAGGGCTAGAAGGATAACGGGTTAACTTTTCCAGAAAAGCAGGCATAGCGTTAGAGGCGTAGCCTGCACGGTCTAGCATCGACAAACCTAGCCGGTCCGCCTCAAACTCATCACGACGACTATTTGGTCGGCTCACGGCCAGTTCGACACCAATATTGACCGCTAGATTCCGGTCGAGGCTGGCTGCATTGGCAACTCCAGAGACGATAGCTTGCTGACGCATCTGCTCAACCGCATGACGAGCTGAGATGTGACCAATTTCGTGGCCAAGTACACTGGCTACCTGAGCTTCGTTATCCGCAACAGCGAGTAATCCAGTGGTGACATAGACATAGCCACCCATCGTGCTGGATGCATTGATCTGTGGGTCTTGGATTACTTGGAAATGGTAGGGAATCTGGGAGCGTCCACTGAAGGGAACTAGTCGCTGACCGACCTGATTGACATATCGGGTAATCACCGGGTCATTCCGCAGGTGAAACTCCTTAGCCAGCAGTTGCTGATTAATCTGCTCACCCAGTGCGACTTCCTGTTGATCCGATAGATTCGACAGCTGGATCACCTGGACACCCTGAAAGATGAGATCCAGAAGAGAGGCCCTAGCAGGCTGTATATATGTGGTGGCCCATAGGCTTGAAGCTAAGGTCAGCGAAAGGAGCAGGGAAAACCCACGCTTCTTATGGATTAAACGACTTTTACGGAAATACTGCTCTAATGAGCTAACAGGTAAGAGAGGAGGAAATTGGCTTTTCATCTTTATCGGTCGGATAGCGTTTGCTTACTATCTGACTCATGCACCTCTTACGCTCAATCTAGCATTGCCTGCAAAATGTGCTGAATAGTAGATACCAAAAGACTATAAATCTCTACAAATCTAGATGCTCATGCTGATCAACTTTAGGATTACTGAAGTATATCAAGTATTTAATCTGACTCCAATCCCCGCAAGCGAACAAGCCAAAGCAAGAAATGCCACTAGTTCTCCATGGACTTGCTGTCTAAGACTCCAGGTCTTTGATTTCCTTGGGAATAGCATGGGTAAGAACTTTTGGGCCTTGCTCGGTGACCAAAACATCATCTTCAATGCGAATACCGATGCCTCGGAAGGCTTCCGGCACCGTTTCGCAGTCTGGCGCAATGTAAAGTCCTGGTTCTACAGTCAACAGATTACCCGGTGCCAGTTTGTACCACTCCTGCTCAGAAGTTTTATAGGCACCGACATCGTGGACATCTAAGCCCAGCCAGTGGCCCGTACGATGCATATAGAACTCTTTGTACTTGCTTTCTTCAATCAGCTGGTCCACAGAACCTGAAAGCAAGCCTAAGTCCACAAGTCCCTCGGTCAGGACCCGGACCGCTTTATTGTGAGCACCTTCATAGGGATTACCGACCTGTACTTCTTGGATCGCTGCTTTTTGGGCTTCTAGCACTACTTCATAGACGGCTTTTTGTTCTGGGCTAAAGCGTCCACTGACCGGAAATGTGCGCGTAATATCTGCGTTGTAGTAGCCATAGGAGCATCCGGCATCGATCAGCAAGAGTTCCCCCGCTTCTAACTTCTTTTTATTCTCGATATAGTGCAGGATGCAGGCATTCTCGCCAGCCGCAACAATCGAAGGATAAGCTGGGCCTTGGGCTCCGCTTTTTCGGAAGATGTACTCCATCAGGGCCTGGATTTCATACTCATAGACCCCAGGTTTTGCCAATTCCCGTGCTTGGTTATGGGCATCAGCACTAATTGCAATTGCTCGCTCAATCAGGGCTAGTTCTGCGGGGTCTTTATATAGACGCAAGTTATGGATAATCATGCCCGGATCGTCCATCCCGACAGGACCTTTGCCTGTGCGGACGCGATTGCGCTGGAAGTAGTCTAACCACTTGAGCATCCGCTGGTTGAACGCTTCGTCCCGCCCCAACTTGGTATAAATCCGGCCAGCGTCTTTTAGATAGCCAGGCAGATGCTGGTCTATTTCTTCAATGACATAGGCAATGTCTGCCCCAAAACGGTCGGTCGCTCCTTCTACTCCGGCTCGAATGCCATGCCAGATCTCCTGCTCTCGGATCCGGGGCCGTACGAATAGGACAAATTGATGCTCCGCGTGATCAGGTGCAAAGACGGCGACAGCACCAGGTTCATCAAAACCAGTCAGGTAGTAGAAGTCACTATCTTGGCGGAAAGGAAATTCAACATCGCTGTGATGGACTTGCGGAGGAGCACTGGACAGGACGGCAACGCCATCTCCCAAAGCTTTTAGGAAACGCTGACGGCGATGCTGGAATACATCCATAGAATGAGCTTATATACAGGCTTTTCTATCCTAAGACTGGGAGGCTTCAAGCTACAACTTTCTGTGTTCGACTACTGCTTTTGGAAATATTGAGCCACAATGAGTATAAGTTCCGTATATCGCCATGTGGGTTGTCATTCTGGAAAAGCAAGTCATCCGCTCAGATGTTGTCTGTGGCTCATGTTTACTGGCAAATTCCCAAGGGCATCCCCGTTACGATAAGGACCGTTTGCGTTGTGGCAGGCTATCGCAAACGTCGTCAGAAGCTATCTCGCAGTACCAATGTACGATGGGATTCCGACTTGCCCAAACTTTAGAATCGACAGGAGAGCCTTCATGACGTGGCGCGGTAGTGCTACTGTACAGGACCGGATTTTCGGCAGCTTGATCTATATTCTGCCTATCGGAGATGCGGTGCTTTTTGGCGGAGACCTGCTTAGTCAGGTTGGCCTCAGTAGTATATATAATTTTTTGGCGCCTCTAGCTGCCTTGAACAGTGGCTTCGGCGGTCTGATCCTCTTTTTTGCACTCTTCATTCTCGTGATTAACAACCCAAATATTGCCCATTTCATCCGCTTTAACGTGTTTCAGGCCCTACTGCTTTTGATTGCTACAACCCTCTACTCTCTAGTGTTTGGCGTGTTGTTCAATATCTTTGGTCAGATTCCTGAATTGGGCTCTTTGGTGGTCCTACTCAAGCAGACCCTGAATAACACGGTATTTCTGGCGGTGACGGTTGCCTGTTGCTACTCCATTTTCAAGAGTGTGACCGGGAAGTATGCCGATATCCCCAAGCTGTCTGACGTGGTTTATTCTCAAGTCCGATGAACTACCCCAGAACCTACTAATCTGGAGGAAAGCTTTCTTGAGGGATCATGGCAGTTTTTGAAGGTAGATTAGACAGTACTAAGGGTTTACGCTTTGCAATCGTAACGGCCCGCTTTAACGATTTAATTACGGGCAAGCTCTTGTCTGCCTGTAAGGATTCGCTGAAGCGTCACGGCATAGATGTGAGCGATGAGTCTGACCAGGTGGACTATACCTGGGTCCCAGGGTGCTTTGATATGCCCGTGATTGCCTATCGTATGGCTTTGACGAGACGCTACGACGCAATTATCTGTCTGGGAGCTGTGATCAAAGGCCAGACGCCCCACTTCGACATTGTTTGTAAGAAAGTTGCCGATGGCATCGCCCAGGTGATGATGCAAACAGGGGTGCCTGTGGTATTCGGGGTATTAACTACCGATACGATGCAGCAAGCCTTGGAGCGAGCGGGCATTAAGGATAATAAAGGCTGGTCTTTTGGGATGGATGCGATTGAGATGGCGAGTCTTGTGAAGGCTCTTCCTCCGCTTATAGGAGACACCTCCTCTTTAATGACTTCGGAAGGCAAGCTTTTGCCTGACCGCTCTAATTTTTAATATTATCCAGGTGCTTGTGCCATCTGTGAAAGTGTCCCTTCAGGGCACTATTAGGGGCATGGAGTCTTTATGCTGTATCCAAGAGTTTATCTTCTACTATGAATCCCTACGCTGCTGCTGTCTCTCTGCTGAAAGGTCCCGCTAACGCCAAGGCTGCGCCTGCGCCCTCCTATTTCTCTCCCTGGCTCATGTCTCTGGTCTATCCCATGGGGCGTTATGCCTTACTTCCGGCTTACTTTAAGTCGATGGAGGTGACGGGACAGGAACATCTCTCGAAAAGTGGTCCTATCATTCTGGCACCTACCCATCGTGCTCGCTGGGATGCGCTGATGGTTCCCTATGCCGCTGGTCGCTATGTGACGGGACGGGACCTCCGGTTTATGGTTACTGCCAGTGAAGTAGTCGGCTTCCAAGGTTGGCTCATGCGCAATACGGGGGCTTTCCCGGTCGATACGGACAAACCCGCCATCTCTAGTCTCCGCCATGGCATGGAGCTTCTACAGCGAGGAGAGATTCTGGTTATCTTCCCAGAGGGAAATCTTTTTTATGAACGAGAAATCCAACCGTTGAAGCCAGGATTGGCTCGTCTTGCGCTGCAAACGGAGGCCAGCCAACCCGGTCTTGGGCTGAAGGTTGTGCCTATGGCCTTGCACTATGATCCAATCCAGCCTCGCTGGCGCTCTACGGTCTCTATCCGCATTGGTGCGCCGCTGCACGTAGATAGCTATGACGTGGATTCGATTAAGCGCAGTGCTCAAGTAATGACGAATGACTTGGATGCAGCTCTTAAAAAACTGGCCATGACTCCAGGGGTGGAAACCACGCGCTCAACTGTTCAGCGGTAATTGACAGGCCACAGTACCCATGAGAGTATAAAGAGCGCTCGTAATGAGTGTGCGGGGCTATGGCGCAGTTGGTAGCGCACCTCAATGGCATTGAGGGGGTCAGCGGTTCGAGTCCGCTTAGCTCCACCAAATTTTAAATTTATATCTGTAGTTGTTTCCTCTTCAGAAGCAGCCCTGCTCGATTTGCTCAGATCACGGGGTAAATTCAGTGAACTATCTGCCGAAGAGACGCAACAACGGTTACTACTGTACCTGCGCGAGGACGACCGCTTTAAGCGCCTAGCCGCCATCGCAAACTCCGAACCGCCGCGAGTTCGGGCCATGCTGGGTGCGATCGGGCAAGAACTCAAAAAGAGTGCCAAGCAGCTAGCCCCACTCCGCCAATCCTTGAACCCTATCTCGCGCTTCGACTTTGGCAAGCTGCGGAACTTGCGCTATGCAAAGGAATGGCAAGCCAAATGAAGCTTTTTGAATCACCGGACTTTTATGATGCAATCGTTGAGGCCACAGCGCACTTTACGGGTTCTGGCCTCACTGAACAGTTGATTGAGAAAGACTACTACGTCACCGAAGCCCTGCGTATCATTGCAACCCAATGGCCTAACCAAGTTATTTTCAAGGGAGGTACGAGCCTTTCTAAGGGTTGGAAACTGATTAATCGATTTTCGGAAGATCTAGACTTATTTCTCAACAAGGATGCCTTTGCGCCTCCTTTAGGCACTGGTGGTAGAGACAAAACTCTAAAAGCTGTTGAACAGGCTGTAGGCGCATATCCAGCCCTAAAATATCTGCCAAAGTTAGAAAAAGGACGCAGCCGCTCTGAAAAAGGCATTTCCCGTACCAGTGATTTTGAGTATTCCATGCAATTTTCAGGCAATGGAGCGATTCAAAATCGAGTTCTTTTAGAAATGGGCATTCGCAGTGGCACCTTTCCCGTAGAATCGGTTCAGTTGACCTCATTTTTAGCTGAATTCTTACATAATAAGGGCGACTCGCTAGAGGCAGAGGATGAAGCATCCTTCTCTATGCCATTGCTGCAT
This sequence comes from Gloeobacterales cyanobacterium, assembly GCA_038245785.1. Classification (GTDB taxonomy): domain Bacteria; phylum Cyanobacteriota; class Cyanobacteriia; order Gloeobacterales; family PMM-0068; genus Sivonenia. The sequence goes on from JBBRSB010000001.1 coordinate 46,561, forward strand.
TTCCGCAGAACATTTGTAGAAAAGCTATTTAGTCTACATTCCAAAATAATGCAGTACCAGCAAGACGGAACCTCCTTTGCTAACTACACCCGGCATTACTATGACCTGATGTGTTTAGCCCAACGCCCCGAAGTGAAAAACATGCTCTAGTCAACAGAATATACCGCCATCAAACAAGACTGCGATCGCATTAGCCAGGAATATTTCAAAGAATACTACTATCGTCCTCAAGACCTAAAATTTTCAGAGAGCATCGCTTTTTTCCCAACGGGCGAACTCAAGCAGGCGATCGCTAAAGAATATAAGCAGCAGTGTGACAACCTTTGTCTTAGCTCCTACTATCCTTGGGAAGACGTTGAGCAATGCTTTGAGGAACTTCGTGCATGGCTATAAGCAGCTTCATCTTAAAGCCTCTTGGCTCATCTAAACCGACCTTAGTTCAGGTCTAATTTCTTTTCATGAAGCCCAAACGAAATTTTAATGCTTATAATCGTGCCCATGGCATTGGCGTCATAGGTTCGAAGGAAGACGTCAACGTTCGAGGACTCCCCATTAACTGAGGGAATTGGATAGTCAGGACAATTTCATTAACGTGCAGTGCGTAGTTAGCGGATAGTCGGCACTGTCGCTTTTCTGTGATGGCAGCAGCTAACTCTCCGACTCCACGGGCAAAGTCCATCTGATGAGAATCGCATTCATAACGGTGGCGATAGTTAGCCTTGCGGACCAGGGGATAGCGGCGATTCCGGTTCGCGAACTTCCGCAGGGGGCTCAATAATCGAAACCTTTCCGCCAGTGAGCTTAGCTTGTTGCGACGTCTGATATAAACCGGAGCATCATAATTCCAACATTCCTCGGTGGAAAGTTCGCCCTCATCGCCAATAATATGCAAAGCATGGTCATGGGGAGCCACAATACTACAAGTTAGCCGGGCCACCACCCCTGAAGGAAATTCAATGCACGCCACAGAGAAATCGGGGGAAACGACATCCAAGGGGAGCTCTGTTTGTTTATCTGGAATCAAACTAGAGGCAAAAGAGGTTACTTTTTTTGCCGGGCCGAAAAAGGCCGTGAGCCACGTGACATAGTAGCCCGCATGTTCCATCGTGCAGCCCACCTCAAATTCATCCTTATAAGGCCAAGGAGTGCCTGACTCACTGCGCCAGTGACCGTAGCGCATCCGATGAACTAGCCCATCATCCAGCTCAGCGTAGACCAAACGCACTTTCCCAATATCATTGAGACGGAGCGCTTGCCAGATAGTCTGAGCTGTTTCTCCCAGGACATTGCACGGTGCTGAAGTAATATATAACCCTTGCTTCTCCGCCAGGCGTACGAGCTGTTCTGCCTCCTCAAACACCATAGCTAGAGGCTTCTCCGAGTAGACATGCTTGCCCGCTTCCAAGCAAGCTTTAGAAACCTCAAAATGACTATGTGGATTCGTTAAATTTAAGACGATTTCCACACTAGGGTCTGCCAACAATTTTTCAAAAGTGCTGTAGACAGGGAGTCCATAGAAAGCAGAAAAGCGATTAGCCCGCTCAGGGTCCAGGTCCATGACCCCTGCTACTTCTAATTCTGGATAGTTAGGAAGCGTTCTTAGATAATAATCCGCGACAAATCCGCACCCAACAATGGCGACACGCATTCCTGATTCTCCTCGTCTTGTATTCCTAGACCTAAGGACTATGCGAATAGATATAAATTACTTTCCCCCCAGCTTAGCAGTTCCATTGCGAGCGGATTGTATCCATTATTTCTACGATCCTCAAAGTCTCATCCAGAGGCATAATTTCACTCTCAAGTTTCCCCGCTCGCAAACAGCGCATAACCTCTGCAGCTTCATAGTTATAGCCATTACCTTCGATCCGTTCCTCAACTTTTTCTAGACGCTCGCTCAACAATCGCTCCAAATGAAAATAGACAGACCGTACTACAGGCAACTTTTTGACATAATTCAACCCATTTTGTCTCGGTGTTGATGACTCTGGTCCTTGGAATCGGGTAATGGAGAGCTTATGGGGTCGATAAAGAGGTGGGTGAATCCTAATCCGGCCACGGGTCCCGATGATTAAAGCCTCGCAGGATAGCTGGGTACACAAACTGGTATGAAGAATGGCCAGTTTTTCTTGCCCGTAGCTCAAAATAAACGCCGATTGTTCATCCACGCCGGTAGAACCAATCGATGCCTGACTGACGACTTGAGTAGGATTGCCGAGGAGATAGGATGCAAGAGAAAGGGTATAGATACCCAAATCAAATAAAGCACCTCCACCCTTCTGGCGGTTTGAAAAGCGATCATTTTCATTGAAAGCCACAGGGAAACCCAGGTTGGCTTCCACCATGCGAACCTCTCCAATGGCACCAGCATCTAAGTAGTTGCGCAGTTTAGACATGACGGGCATGAAGCGCATCCACATGGCTTCCATACAAAACAACTGCTTGCGACGAGCTATAGCAATGATTTCACGTGCTTCCTTAGCATCAAGTGCAAATGGTTTTTCACAGAGCACACTCTTGCCTGCTTCCAGAGCAAGAAGGCAGTGGTCCTTGTGCCGATGGTTAGGAGTAGCAATGTAAATGACATCTAAATCTTTATCGTCAACGAGGTCTTCATAGTTCTTGTAGGCACGAGGCATAGAAAATAAACGAGCAAATTCCTCTGCCTTAGCCTGGCTGCGAGAACCAACAGCGAGCAATTGAGCATCAGGTAAAGACTGCAATCCCTGTGCGAAGTCTCTAGCAACTACTCCTGTGCCAAGGATGCCCCAACGAATTGTCTCTAGCATGGATATCCTCTAAATTTGCTGACGGATAACCTAGACCTGTCAGTTTAGGGCTTGGCCTTCTAAATCTAACAACCATCGTTCTGTTTCACTCTGTGCCCCTAGAGATTTTTTAGCTTATAGCATCGGAAGCACACGGGGACGAGTTCCGAGCGGAAAGGCTGCATCGATCCGGTCAAGTTCGGCTTGGGTTAGATGGAGTTCTCCAGCGCTCGCGTTTTCGGCGGCGTGATCGGGCTTGGAAGCCTTGGGAATTGCATAGAGCGAAGGTCGTCGCACCAGAAACCGGAGCGCAACCTGCCGAGGAGTGGCGTTGTGGGCATCGGCAATTTCTTGGAGGACACACCCCTCGGATGTGCGAAGACGGGGAAAGTTCCCTTGACCGAATGGACTGTAAGCAACCACTGCGACCCCATGCTTTTCACACCAAGGAATCACCGCGTGTTCGATTGCTCGTTCGTTCAAATGGTAGAGCACCTGATTGCAGACGAGACTACGACCGCCAGCAATCCTCCATGCTGCTTCTAGATCAGGCACATCGAAGTTGCTCACCCCCCAGGAAAGGATCTTCCCCTCATCCTGAAGTTGCTCGAAGGCAGCAATCGTTTCCTCTAAAGGATGTTGGCCGCGCCAGTGTAATAAGTAGGAGTCTAGTCGATCGGTCTTGAGGCGAGTAAGAGACTGCTCGCAGGCAGCAATCGTTCCACTTCGGGAGGCGTTTCCGGGAAGCACCTTTGAGACTAAAAAGACCTCATCCCGTCGCCCATGGATCGCTTCAGCAATGATCTCCTCAGCATTGCCATACATCTCGGCGGTATCGATATGAGTCATTCCAAGATCCAGTCCTTGGCGCAAAGCCGCAATCGCGGAGACCCGATCGCCATTGTCAATATTCCAGGTACCTTGACCGATCACCGACACCTTGCGCTCCGTGGAACCGAATCGACGCTGTTCCATGCCTATGCTCCTGGTTGAATTCGTTGCTTTTGAGACTTGGCTCTCTACGCGAACAATGGGGCGGGCGTATACCCTGGAAAGGGCCGCTCAAGCATAAATAGCACCATACTATAGTATTAGAATCCGCTTCTTTGACACCTCCTCAACTGGAGCTGCCCATGCAGACCACAACCCTCTATGACCAAGACTTTTACGCCTGGACTCAACGACAGGTAGAGCTACTGCAAGCAGGGCGCTGGAATGAGCTAGATATTGAGAACTTGATTGAGGAAATTGAGTCCTTGGGTAAGCAACAACGCCAAGAGTTACGCAATCGCCTCGGAGTGCTCCTGGGTCATCTCCTCAAGTGGCGCTATCAACCCGAAGCCCGATCAAGAAGTTGGACCGCAACCATTCGGGAACAGCGACGGCGGATTCAAGAACACCTGCAAGACAACTCTAGCTTAAAATCTTATCTTCCAGAAGCGATCACCCGTGGCTACCAAGATGGGCTGGACTTGGTCGAACGGGAAACTCCGATAGAGATAGAGACACTGCCCCAAACCTGCCCCTTTTCTATCTCGGAAATTTTCGAGGAACCAGTGGAATTAAAGCAGTAGAAGTTTTCTGACATACAAAAAGGGACATAGCTTACTTGCTATGCCCCTCTAGTGATTACTTGAAAATTAGAATAGTAGTTGTTAGATAACAGCTTTTGGCTTAGTTGCCGAGTTCCCAAACGTGGGCACCTACTTTTCTAGGACGCTGTGAGCCGAGAATAGGAGAAAGATATCCGGCGACCATCCAAGCGGCGTCTTCGGTAGCACCCGTCAGAACGTAACGGCCACGGCCTTTAGGCTCCAGGGTGCAATCCATATAGTGGCAGAGGACGCCAAGGGAATCAGGCCATTGCTTGCCTTCCTGATAAAGTTTAAATTGCTTTGCGTCTAAAGAAACTTGGTATTCTACGGGAGCGGTAGGGGCGAACATAAGCTTTATTTGTGAATCACTATATTCATAGTAAAACGCAGGAAGCCCTCGGCTGATAACCGTGCCGACACGGAAAACGAATAGTTTATATATCAGTAAATCCCTGGTAAATATCCCGAGATGAACCTATCCCCATGACTCTTTCTTCCCGCCAAATGGCCTTGAATGTCTTACTGAAGCTGGATTTTGATACGGGAGTTTACATTAGTGAAGTATTAGATAGGCAACTTAAGCAGAGTCTAACCAGTAGTCAAGAGCGGGGACTGGCTACAGAACTGGTGTACGGAGTAACGAGACAGAAACTGTTGCTCGACCATCTTATAGAGCAAGCTACCAAACGTACTACGGAGCAACAGTCTCCCGTTTTGTTAAATATTCTGCGTTTGGGCCTTTATCAACTAAGGTTTTTACCCTATATACCTGTTCAGGCCGTTGTCCATAGCGCAGTCGACCTGGCCAAAACGAACAAGCTGCAGCGCTTGAGTACGGTGGTGAATGGAGTCCTGCGAAACTACCTGCGTGAACAGGAAAAGTATGAGCAGACCAACTCTATGCAGGTAATCGGTTTACCGGAAGAGCCGAAGGCGAAACTTAGCATCCTCTATAGTTTTCCTCTGTGGATAGTGGAGTTGTGGTGGCAGCAGCTAGGTCCAGAAGGTTGTGAAAAACTCCTCAGTTGGTTTAATCGCACTCCCCATCTCGATCTGCGGGTGAATGGCTTGAGGACAGAACGCTCCCAGGTGCAGCAGGCGTTAGCTACTGTTGGAATCCGGTCTCAGGCCCTAGAAGGTCTACCTCACGGCCTGAGACTTTTAGACAGTCCTGGGGCAATAGAAACAATACCGGGCTATCGAGAAGGGCACTGGAGCATCCAGGATGGGGCCGCACAATGGGCGGTAATCGCTCTGGCTCCTCAGCCTGGTGAGCTTATCCTAGACCTCTGTGCCGCTCCAGGGGGGAAAACCACCTATATCGCAGAATTGATTGGCAATCAGGGCGCTGTCTACGCCTTTGACCGACACCGTGCTCGCCTGCGTCGATTGAGAGAAAATGTTGAGCGGTTGGGTGTTACGACCGTATCTATTCAACCAGCCATTGATATTTTGATGTGCGCAGAAACATTTCAAGCTGACCGAATTCTTGTAGATGCTCCCTGTTCCGGCTTGGGAACGCTGCACCGCCATCCCGATGCCCGATGGCGCAAACAATCCCAGCAACTTCAGCAGACGGCAACACTCCAAGGCCAAATTTTGGAGAAAGCCACGACCTGGCTTAAACCCGGCGGCTTGATCGTCTACAGCACCTGCACGCTTAACTTCCAAGAGAATGAGCAAGTGGTCGCAGACTTTCTCAAGATTCGTCCCGACTGGCAGCTAGAGGGGATTAGCGCAGGACCTTTCCTAGGACAAGGAGAATGTACGATTTGGCCCCATGAGTGGGATTTGGATGGGTTCTATATTGCTCGGTTACGTGCACCCCGTTAATCGTGATTAGTCACGGGCAGCAACCGTGGCGACTGCAGGCTGAGGGACTAGTTCATCTACTTCCTGAGGCACTTTTCCATCAAGGAGAGAGCTTACGGTCATGTCTCCCATGACGTTGATCGAGGTGCGGCAGCGGTCTAGGAACCAATCTACAGTCACTAAAAGGGCAATGTACTCTGTTGGTAGGCCGACTGAACTAAAGACCAAAGTCATGGTCACCAAGCCTGCTTCGGGAATCCCTGCGGCTCCGACAGAAGCAATGATCGAAGTAAGGATGACGATCACTTGCTGTTCCAGGGAAAGGTTTATCCCTAGGGCTTGGGCAATGAACAGAGCGGCCATCGCTTCATAGAGGGCCGTGCCATCATTGTTGAAATTGCTACCCACCAGTGAACCCAGAGAAGCTGAAGATTCACGCAGACCGACTTTTTCCTTTAAAACTCGGAAGGTGACTGGCATAGTGATGGTCGAGGATGCGGTTGAAAAAGCGGTGATTAAAGCATCGGCACCGCCGGATAAGAATCTAGGGATGCCGACCCAAGAACCAAACTGGACTCGACTGAGGTAGTAGCAAGCTTGGCAAAAGAGGGCGAGAATAACGGCGAAAATGAAGGCTGCTAGCGCTTGAAAAGGGGCAAATCCTTGGGTGCCGACTGTCTTGGCTACAATCCCAAAGACGGCTATCGGAACAATCGTAATCAGCCAGGTCAGGATCTTCATCACCGTCTCCAACAGGATGGTGATCACCTGTTCCACAGGCAGATAGTCCGTCTTTCCTTCCTTGACTTGTTTGGCTTTGATGCTCCGTAGCGCCACCCCAAAGGCCAGCGCCACCACAATCAGTTGAATAACATTGTTGTCTACCAGTGGTTGCGCCACGGCAGTAGGCACACTGTCCTGCAGCAGTCCCCAAGGGTCTAGTGATTTAGTAGCGGTCACTGCTGTCTGGGGAGCAGCCAATTGGCCCCATTTCCCTGGCTGGACTATATTGGCTACCGTTAAGCCAATCAGAATCGCTACTAGCGTATTGGTAAAAAGTAACACGGCCAGACGGCGACCAGATTTCTCAGGAAGCTCTGCGGTCATGAAGACATGAAGTACCGCCAACAGAATCAGCGGAGTAGCCAGCGCTTTGAGGGCTTTGAGGATCAGGGCACAGGGAATGGCTAGATTATTAAGTAGCGTGGCATTCTCAGGAGTCGGCTGTCCTCCACCAAGCAGAGTCCCCACCGCAACTCCAAAAAGCAAGGCTATAAAAATTTGAATGTAGAGGGGAATGCGCTTTAAGAGAGCTGGCATGGATTTGGTCCCCGAAACAAGAAGCTTAAGCTCCTAGTGTATACATCGCAATAATAGTGTTTGTGATAAGACAAGGATGTTTTCGGGAAGACGTCTATATGTCTCGCTCTGTTCTCTATGTGGCCATCACCAATCACGGATTTGGTCATGCTACCCGGATATCCTCTGTAGTAGAAGTTATTCAACGGCTCTATCCAAACATCGAAATTATTGTGGCAACGAAGGCTCCCCGCTGGTTGTTGGAATCCTATATCCCCGGTGATTTTCTCTATCATCCCTCTGTCCTTGATGTGGGAGTTATCCAAAGTGATAGCTTAACCATGGACAAAGCAGCAACCCTTGCTCAGCTGCATCAAATTCGAACCCAAGCGCCAACCCTGATTGCAGAGGAAGTTGATTTTATTCAGCAGCATAAAGTGGGACTGATTCTGGCAGATATTCCACCTTTGGCTACGCTCGTGGCGGAAGCAGCAGGGATTCCTTGCTGGATGAGCAGTAATTTTGGCTGGGATTTTATCTATCGGGATTGGGGCGGGGAATTTATAGAAATAGCCGATTGGATTGGGGATTGCTTTAGTCGCTGTGACCAGCTGTTCCGGCCCCCTTTCCATGAGTCAATGAGCCGCTTTCCGGTAATTACGGATGTTGGTCTAATCGGCGGTTCTCCTCGCCATAACCTACAGGAGCTTAAGGAAAAGTTTGACCTCAAGGTAGAACGTGACCGGATAGTCTTGCTAACCTTTGGGGGGCTTGGGCTTGACCAGATTCCCTATGGCAATCTAGTTCAATTTCCTGATTGGCAATTTATTACCTTTGACCAGAAAGCGCCTGACTTGCCCAATCTGCTTACGATAAACCGGGATGGACATTCCTATCGGCCCGTGGACTTTATGCCTTTATGTGGACGGATCATCTCGAAGCCAGGGTATGGCACTTTTGCAGAAGCTTGTCGGGTAGGCGTACCGATTGTTTCAGTGACCAGAGATGATTTTTCAGAGGCGGCCCTATTGATCGAAGGAATCCGAGACTATGCTCAACACCAAGTGCTCACCCCCCTTGAGTTCACTCAAGGTACTTGGGAATTTCTCAATCAAGCTCCTCAGCCTCCCCGCCAGAGCCAGTCCCTCGCCTTAGATGGGAATGAAGTGATTGCCCATGCTATCGGCCAGTACTTTCAAAGGAAACAGGAGCTCCTATGCTGATCCAAAAACTCAACAGGTGCACAGAATTTACCGCCGGAGATAACACCTCGCTGCGAGAGTTATTGCATCCTGACAAACAACTGCTAGACCTGCGTTATAGCTTGGCCCATGCCACCGTTGAGGTAGGACAGACTTCTACGCTCCACGCCCTAAAAACTTCTGAGGTCTATTACATTCTGCAAGGAATTGGGGAAATATATATAGACGACGAAGTAGAGGAAGTAGAACTAGGAGATACGATTTATATTCCACCTGGTGCCAAACAATGCATTGCGAACAGGGGCACAGAACCCTTGATTTTCCTGTGTATTGTTGATCCCGCTTGGCGTTTGAAAGATGAAATTATCTTTAAGGAGTGACACAAATGTTTCCCTGTATACCAAGTTATCGTGGTTAGTACGTGAATCTCCGTAATTCTTCTCAAACTGGAATGTGCTGTCCTGCTGTAAACTTGAGTGGCATTCCTGAGCATTCCTGTTCCTCTCAAGAAATTGCGCCCGATAGGGTTCTCTTGGCAGGTTAATTTGTTATGGATAAACAGCTAGTCGCCATGCAACAGATAGCCAAAGACTTCTACAGCATTCTCGATATTCCTCCTAACACCAGCAAAGAGGAAATTAGGCAAGCTTATTTACGCCTGGCACGCAGATATCACCCAGATGTGAATAGTGACCCCCGCTCTCGAGAGCGGTTTGAAGAGGTCAATCAGGCCTACAGTATCCTTTCCGATGACGAGGCGCGTATCTTCTATGACCTTTATCGGGAAGGGGCTGACGAACTAGACGGTGCCGAAGACCAAGTCTCCTATGATTATCAAGCTCCACCGCAGTCTTGGTGGCAGCGGAACTCCTCAACCTTGGGTGTCGGTTTGGCTGTGTCTTGTATGCTGGCTGCCTACGGAGTAGTGCTCTATCTGCCAAACATTCAGAACACTCAGATCTTTCCTTCATGGATCGAGTCTGGAGTGATCAAACAGATAGTGTCGGTGATCTCAAAACACGACGTTAAAGCCTCCGACAATGATAGTAGTAAGCTGGAAAAGTCTAAGAACAATCCACAACTGACGACACAGCAACCTGCAGATGCTGTTTTGCAACCTGAGACTTCATCCGTATCTGAGAAACAACCTGCGACGGTAGAACAATCCAAACTCCCTGTAGCGAAGCCTCCTAGTACTAGTTCTGGGGTGTCAGAACCAGCTAAGCCTAAAGTTATAGACCAGGTCGTACCGCCAAATATTTTTGGGACTGTTGCTCTCCAACCGGTACCTTCTCTACAAACAGTAGCGCCCTCTTCTGCTTCAAATGAAGTACTGACGACGATAGAGACTCCAGCACGGGCTTATGAGTTGCTGGCCTACTATGCATTGGTAGTGGGGGATCTCAACCAATTCAAGAAGGCTCTAGGTTCGGCTCACCGTGAGAATGCTTCCTTCAGTCAAATAAACTCTTTGATCCTCTTTCTCCAGCAGTTAGAGACTAGGAATACTTCTCTGGAAAACACCTTGCAATCTTTGCGCCGCCGGGTTATACGCGAGGATGCTACTCGGCTGACACCCTTACAGCTTGATTCTTTGAAGAAGCAGATGGAGAACTGGCAAAGCTCAGAGAATTCTTAGAGGATCTACATCCACATGGATACGTACTCTAGGATGTCCTTGAAATAAGGTGAGGGCCTGGGCTATTTGCTGATAGCCTTCGTGATATCCGTTTGCCGTATCTGGATTTTTGAGTAGAAGCTGCCAGCGGTATTGGTTTTTGACTTTTTCGATGGTGCAGGGAGCCGGACCTAACTGTTCGATTTTCACTGTCTGTTGGTGTAGATGTAGGGCTAAGGATTCGGCGCAGGCAATGACCTCTGCTTCTAGCGTTCCCTGAAAATGAATACACACCAGTTGCACAAAGGGTGGATAGCCAAAAGAGCGACGTTCTTCCAACTCTTTTTGAATAAACGGTTCATAGGCATGGCTTTGAACAGCCTGAATAACGGGATGGTCAGGACTGTAGGTTTGCAGAATCACGCGACCGGGTTTATCGCCTCGTCCCGCCCGCCCAGCTACTTGCAGAAGGGTTTGAAAGGCTCGTTCTGAAGCCCGGAAATCGGGAAGGTTCAAAATACCATCGGCTACCAGAATGCCTACAATCGTGACTTCAGGGAGGTCTAGCCCTTTAGTCAGCATTTGGGTCCCGATCAAGACCTGTGCTTCTCCCCGTTGAAATTGATCGATAATCCGCCGATGGGAACCCTTGCGCGTGGTAGTGTCCCGGTCATAGCGAAGAGAGATGAGTTCGGGAAAAAGTCGGCTGAGGTCTTCTTCAATGCGCTGGGTGCCGGAGCCAAAATATTTGAGATAGGGAGAACTGCACACAGGGCACTGTTCCGGCTGCATGGCACTGTGATTGCAATAGTGACAACGCAGTCGTTCCCCTGCTTGATGGTAGGTAAGGGAAACGGCACAGTGGGGACAGGTGATGGTGTAGCCACAGCTGCGACACATGACGAAGGTGCTGTAGCCTCTGCGGTTCAGGAAGAGAATTCCCTGTTCTTTGCTCGTTGGCAGTTCGGAGAGGATGTGTTGCAGGAGGCGACTAAAGGGACTAAAATTTCCATCTGCCAGTTCTTCGCGCATGTCTACCACCTCGACCACGGGCATCGGACGCCCTTCTACCCTTTCGGGTAAGGCACAGTAGGAAGGGCTAGAGGGTTCATATTGGGCGAAGGTTTCTATTGCTGGAGTTGCGGAACCTAAGATCAGGGGGACTTGTTCCAGTTGAGAACGCCATTGCGCCACAGTCCGGGCGTGGTAGCAAGGCTGGGGCTGGTCCTGCTTATAGGAGCCATCGTGTTCTTCGTCGAGGATAATCAGCCCTAAGTTTTGCAAAGGAGCAAATACCGCCGAACGAGTGCCCACTACAACCTGGGGTTCAGCAGTAAGCATCTGTCTCCAAGTGTCATAGCGCTCTCCATCGGACAGGGCCGAATGGTAAACCCTGACTTTGCCAGGGAAACGGGCTTCAAAGCGGTCCGTGAGCTGGGGCGTTAGACCAATCTCTGGCACTAGGACCAAGGCGGAGTATCCCTGTTCTAGAACGGGAGCAATCGTCTGGAGATAAACTTCGGTCTTACCAGAACCTGTGACTCCGTGCAAGAGCGCTTGGAGATGGGACGGAGGTTTTTCAAAAAGGGCCTGGATCCTCTCTAGGGCCTTTTGTTGATGAATAGTTAGCGTCTTGGGGCGGTCAGTCTGGACGCCCACTCCTCCCAAAAAGCGGAGGACTTCCCGTTCTTCTAGCGTGACCCTACCTAGCTTAGCCAGAGTCTGGAGCGTGCCCGTCGTGGTCCGGGCTTTGGTCAGCGCTTCCTGGACAGGGAGGCTGCCACCTAGGGCTTCCAGCACATTCAGGACTTCTCGTTGGCGTGCCGTTAAACCGTCTGAGTGGACAGACACTAGAGTAACGAACTTTTGGCGTTTAGGTTTGGCCGTGTTCGTCTCTAGAAAAAAGCTTTCTACCCAGCCTAGTTTTTGTAGTTCCCGCAGGCCAGTCGCCGCTTGGGGCACTTTGCGCTGGAGGGCAAGTATCGCCAAATCGGGTGATTTTTCCAGGATTGTTAAAACGGCACGCGCTTTCGGACTGAGAGGAGGAGCAAATAGAGTGGCTTGGTGGGTAGAACGTTTTTCAACTGGAATCAAGCGGACACGGCGCTGAATACGGGTAAGGACGCCAGGAGGGAGTACCGTTTCTAAGACTTTGGAAAGGGGGGTTAAATAGTAGTCAGCTACCCGAATCAATAGATTCCAATAGCCTTCTGGAAAAAAAGTAGGACTGATCAGTTCCAGCACATCGCGGGTTTTATCCGTCTCACAGTCAGCTTCTCGGATTCGGGTGCAAAATCCATGCACGACTCTGGGGCCAAAAGGAACGGCTACCACTGCTCCCACGGTGAGGGTTATAGCTTCTGGTACGCGGTAGGTATAGGTTTTATTTCCCGCTATCGGCAGGTCTACTAGGACATCGATCAGCATTGGTTTGCGCAGACTAAGAGGCGATTGTACCCCACGAACAGAGGCTTCATTTTTTGTAGCTTACTCGTCTGTATCTGCGCTGAGCCCATAACTTCGTGTGCCAGTCTGAAAACTGGGCCAAGCTGGGCCATACGGGCTGGCTCTGAATTTTAAACTGCTTAGCATCAGGAACAGCAAAGTTCCTGTCCATTCTAAGAGTTTCGGTATGCTTCATTTCTGTGAATTCTTTAACGTCAATCTGGAGAACATTGACTGCGCTTCTTACCTTTCTCTCATGGCCTTGCCCTACATGGTCGCTATTGTGTCCGTTGCCTTCATCATCGAATGCTCAAAATTAAAAGCTTGAGCGATCATCTCCAAAAAATCTCAAAATTCACAGGATAATTATGCTGCTTACCATAGCAAATTTCTCGATGAAATCTCTATTCCAGATCCAGTCAGATAGTGAAATTCCAGCCTCTACCCAACTATTGAATCAAATTAGTTTTGCCATTGCTTCCCGCCAATTTTTACCCGGACATCAGCTGCCGAGTACACGACAGCTTGCGATGCAGACAGGTTTACATCGCAATACGATCAGCAAAGTCTATCGTCAGCTAGAAGAATTAGGTTTAGTCGAAGCGCAAGCAGGTTCTGGAATTTATGTGCGTACCCTAGGGCAAGAGGCTAGAGAACGGCTGGCCCACTTCAATCAGTACCCCCAAGCCTGTGAACTGGTGCAGAAAAGCCTTGATAAATTGCTCAGTCAAGGTTGTTCTTTGAGTCAAGCGCGTGAACTTTTCTTAGCAGAAATTGAGTGGCGGCTGCGCTGTAGTCTAGTCGTTTATGTCACCGCTCCTCTGCAGGACTTAGGCGTAGGTGAACTGATGCGCCAAGAATTGGAACGCGCTTTAAATATTCCGGTGCAACTGGTTCCCCTTGAGCAATTAGGGCAGGTCCTTGAACAAGGTTCCGGTACTGTGGTCACCAATCGCTATTTCGCCGAACAGACAGAAGTGATCACTGCAGCCCATGCTGCACGGGTAATTCCTGTAGATATCAATCAATTTGCGCAAGAGCTACAGTTGGTTAAAACCATGCCCAAGGATAGTTGTCTGGGCGTAGTTAGCCTCAGCTCTGGAATTTTGCGGGTGGTAGAAGTGATCTGCCATAGTATTCGGGGAGAAGAGATTCTAGTACTTACGGCTCAATTGGAAGACGATGCAAAACTGCGGTCTGTTATTCGCAGTGCCCACACGATCATCTGTGAACGAGCGATCTTAGATAGGCTTAAGGCCGCTATTCACCAGATGCGTGAAGACTTGGTTCGTGTGCCTCAAGTCCTCTGCTCCGAAAGCTATATCAACACTGAGTCAATGGATTTACTCAAGCGTCAATTGGGCTTTTAGCAACCCGCAATACTATCTAGAATCAGTTTTTTTAGAGCTTGCTCATCCCTTATCTTGACTATATAGCTAGAAGATGAAGCGTCGGGTTCCCAGAGAATTCTGCCTCGTTCTTCGATCGGGTTTTCAAGAACAGCGGTAACTTTTATAGCTTCTGCGTCAAAGGGTATTTGTCTCAAAAATAGAGCAGCGGCAATCACGTCATGACAGTAGATTCCATTAAATCCATCCACTTCTTGATGGAATTGGCTGTAAAACTCAATGCAGTGTTTGACGATGGCCCCGAAAGGCGTATTGCTATAAACAAATTCAGCCAACAAAAATTCTAGGGCTTCGGTCAGGTCTAGTCCGACTAAATAGGTTTTCAGGCCCAACTGCAAAAATTCATAAAAAGCCGCAGGATCTTGATAAACGTTGAATTCTGCATAGGCATTGATATTGCCAGGAGTGCGGAAAGTTCCGCCCATGACCCAGACTTCTTGAACCTGTTCTCGCAGGTGTGGATAGGTAGCAAAGAAGCGATAGGCATCGGAAAGGGGCGATAGGACCAACACCCTTATCTGAGATTTGAGGTCAGTTAGTTCCTGCGCTAGTGTTTCTAAGCTGTCTAACGCCTTATGCCCTTCAGCAGGCACAGGAAGCCCTGCTAGACCATTTTCTCCGTGGACGGAGGCTGCTGTCTCTAGGGGTGCTTCGGACACAAAACCACCAGACCCCAGATAGCCTTTTAAGTGTGGCGCCTTCCACAGGGAGAGGAGATACTGTAAGTTATCCCCTACGTTTTCCAAAGACACATTGCCGGCAGAAGCAACTACATAAGCTTCTTGATCATCGCTTTTGGCCCTTGCATAGTGGCCAAGCGCCAAAAAGTCGTCGATGCCTGGGTCAGTAAATATTAGGTCTGTCATAGTATCAAAAGCATATGCTCCCCAACAAACAAGCCAGCATACCGATTCCCAAAGAACAACGACCGATCAATGAGTATCAAGAGCTCTGCGATTCGTTCTTTTTCCGCTGGGCCACCATAGAACCCCGCAGATATATTATCGGTCTTGTCGCAGTATGGAGTGGAGCTTGGCTGATTGCTGGCCCCGTGGCAGCTTTTAGCTTCGAACCGACCACATCTCCTTTTTTGTTCTTTTTAGCCGGGGCAGCCGGAGCAGGCTTAGCACTTTCCCTGGTCATGGCCCGTCTGTACTTGGGTTGGTTCCATGTATACGACCGTTTAGTCAGTGCCAGAGTTAGCTATGAGGAAACAGGCGGACACGATGGCAGCTATTGGAAGAAACCAGCGGAAGAACTAGCAAAAGACCGTTTACTGGTCCAATACCGAGTTTTTCCCGTAATTCAGAGGCTTAGGCGTACGCTCGCAGTAGTCGCCTTTTTAGGATGCTTCGACGCAGTGGCTTGGTGGTGGTTACTTTAGGACCGAGATTGCTCTAAGTGACTCGGCTGCATCTCTTGATAACTGGGTTGAATTTCTTGTATCGGGCAGAGGTTGCAGGATGGGGGCGCTAGGACAACATCTTGCGGAGTGGGGATAGGGTCTGCACAACGGACACAATAGTCAAACTCGAACCGTGAATGGATGAGCTGAGCGAAGGAATGGGCATCTCCTTCAATGTAGAGATTGAGAAACTCTCCACTACTGATCAGCCGTTCAATAAAGTTATTAAACTCATCGGTATAGTTTCCTCGCCCGTCGTATACCGAACGTGAGAAAGCAAGGGTCTTCCCCTTCTCACTGATCAAACATCGACCTCGGTTGACGTGATGAGCAATGTAATGTTTCAGGTCGTAGAAACTAGCCAAGGTGGATACCTTTTTGTATTCATACGCCAAGCTTATCGCGCTGAAGAGAGACGCATGCCTAACGATATGAAAAGACGAGATGCTTAATATAGATATATAAAACAGCTTAAAGGATAATGAACTTCTGTATGGCAATAGCAACTCCGTCTTCTTCTACAGAAGGAGCGATCCAGTCCGCGCGTTCCTGAACCCCGCTTGGGCCGCCTGCCATGGCAATTCCTAAGCCCGCATATTCAATCATTTCTAAATCATTAAAATTGTCTCCGATGCAAATCACTTCATCGGCAGTAATTTCTAATATTTTTTCTGCCACAAATTTAACGGCATTTCCCTTGCTAGCACTAGGGTGCGCAACTTCTACGAAAAAATCGGTAGAACGGGTGAGATAAAGCTCTTCAGGTCGATATTTTTGCTTTAGAACAGCAAGGATTTCACCCATAAGCTGGCTATCTTTCTTAAGCGCTAAAATTTTGGTTGGTTCTGCTGTCAAAACTTCGAATAGATTTGGGACGACTACAGGTTCTACTCCCGAACGTTGGGCATAGGCTATGGTTTCAGGAGAAAGGCTGGCTACGTAGAGGGAGTCATTAAGATACACATGGACAGAAACGTCCATCTCTGTCAGCAGGGAGAGGACTTCCAGGGCATAGTCCAAGGGCACTGGTTCATGCCGATAGACCCGATTATCTTTGGGGTCCTTGATCAAAGCGCCTTGGTAACTAATCAAAGGCAGAGGGGAATCCAGCAAACGGTGAAATCTCAAGGCTGAGCGATACATCCTGCCCGTGGCAAGGGCGAGCTTCACCCCAGATTGTTGCGCCTGGCTTAGAGCCTCTAGGACAGTTGGTGTCGGATCTAAGGTGTCTCCTAGGATAGTGCCATCGATATCTACCACCAAAAGCTTATAGTGCACGGAGTTTTCTTCCTGAAGACCTGTCTAAAAGAGCCTAACCCAATTTCTCTTGGTCGCGCTAACGCACTTAGACTTAAACCTATGTATCAATAGATACTCATACTGCGCTGCTAATTAATCTAGATTGACAGATCTGATTTAGTCGTCATTTCTCTTGTTGTGTCTTCTCAACCAGGATACTAGCTACCATTTGTCAGGTCAGAGTCTGAAATGAAAGTACCGCTGTTACAGATCCCATTTACCAGCTCTGGATTTCGGACTATTGTGAGTTCCTTTATTTTGTTCACAAACATACTTAAACTAAAGCAAAGTATTTTATATGTCATCCATTACCTAGAGATTGCGTTAAGAGACAAGGGAGATCCAGACGATTTTACAGGCAAGACCGAGCTGAGTTTCGAAGTCATAAGAACCTAAACTCGGTATTACAGGGATTCAGAAGATGAAGACAAGCAAGACCGATTGGCCATTAACCTACAGAATTGGAGTAACCTTCGCTGTTGCTTTTATCCTGACAGTCATGATTTGTTCGGCCTTCCTCGCAGTGATTATCTTCACCATGCCGAAGGAACCTCAAACGGTAAACTTTGCTACTTTGCTATGTCAGGTCAGCGGTTTCTTTATCTCAGCCTTTGGGGTCTCTTTACTTTTGTTGTACATTCTTCTCAGGCAGCAGGTGCTTCTCCCTGTCAGAAGAATTGCCTATCAAGTCCAACAAATTAGCCGAGGTACCTCTAACCAGGAAATTCATGCTCCCTATAGTGGTGAATTGGGGGTTCTGGTCACTAGTTTTAACCGTATGAAACGCACGTTGGTTCAACCACCCGTTCAACCACCCCCACAAGTTCAAGAAAAAAATGTACCCTGAGGTAAATCTTCCCCCCAGCGTTTTTTACCTTGTCTACCCTTTTTGTTTATCTTTTTTCTTCTACTAAGTGAAATAGCGGAGCCATTCAGATGACGATGCGACAGCCTACTAAATTGAAATGCCGCACCTGCGGTTTTGATGGTAATCCGGCAGATGCCAAACGCTGTATGGTCTGTGATGAGAAGCTTGGGAAGACTTCAGCTCTGGATTTCGCAGTATCTCCCTTGGGGATTTTTGGGGCTCTTGGCTTGGTTGCCTTAGGGGTATTTGGCTGGAGTAGTTTTTCTAGTCTGAATTCAAATGTCAGTACTCAAGTTCCTCTGGGAACGTTGCAAATTACGAGTAGTGCCGATAGCTGGGCTGGTTACTTCTGGTTGCGTCAGGGAACGGATCCCCAAAGTGTTTTCGGGAAATTGCTGCAAAGTCAGGGACTTTCGCTGAAGTATGAGGATGAGCCCGACCAGGCCAAACGGGCACAGAAGATGTCTGCAGGTTC
Organism: Gloeobacterales cyanobacterium; assembly: GCA_038245785.1. Classification (GTDB taxonomy): domain Bacteria; phylum Cyanobacteriota; class Cyanobacteriia; order Gloeobacterales; family PMM-0068; genus Sivonenia. The sequence continues at coordinate 64,756 of JBBRSB010000001.1, forward strand.
CTATGATTTCGCCATGACAACAGCCGATCAGGTCCTAACCAATCCTTTTGGGGCCAAGATCGTCTCCATGGTGGATGTTTCTGCGGGTGGTGATGCGGTCGTATTGCGTAAAGGGCTTAAGTCCCTTGACGACATCAAACCCGACATGAAAGTCGCCTATGCCCGTGCTACGCCTAGCGAGACGCTATTACGAACCCTGGCACTCCGCTTTGAAGCCGTTGATCTCAAGCGTCTGCAAGCCGTCGAAGTGACGGTGGCGGACGAGGCATGGGCTCTGCTCAACGAGGGAAAAGTCGATGTAGCCGTACTTTGGCAGCCATTTACGGGCCTTGCCCGCCGCCAAGGTTATGCTGTGCCCTTGACGAGCGCTGATGCGAGAAATGTGATTCTGGACGTGCTGCTCGCTTCGAAGAAAACAGATCCCGTTGTTGTCCAAAAGTTTGTCTCGGCCTATTGTCAGGCGATGCAATTTTACGTCAGTCGGCCTGAAGAACTGCGTAAGGCTATAGGGGTGGATAGCAAGGCGAAAGACCAAGAGTTGGCTGACTTGACTCAAGGTATCAACTTTGTGCCTTGTGAAGAATCTAATCGTCTCTGGTTCCAAAATGGTTTATTCGACCAGCGGAAGCTTGTGATTGCAGAGATTGTTGGGGCGAATGGCAAACAGGACTTGCTGGACCCACAGCCGCTCCTGGTCCATACGAAGGCCGATGAACAGCGCCGAGGAGCCATTGCTTCGCTCGACCCCAGTCTGGTTGCCCCTCCAAAATCCACACAGACAGCTGATACGTTTACGCCTTTACCTGGAAAGGAAGCCACTACCCGTCCAGTTGTCGGTTCTCTGCGTATTGATAAAGTCAAGTTCGCCAAGGACTCTGCAACGCTGACCCCAGAAAGCGTGAAAGTTCTGGAGCGTTTCCGGGCCACTCTGAACGATTTCCCTGGGCTTAGAGTTCTAGTTGCGGGTCACACTTCTAGCTTTGGAGACCCCGGATTCAATAAGACTCTTTCCCAAGCAAGAGCCGATGCCGTAGTCAACTTTTTCGTGAGTAAGGGCTATCCTCGCGCTCGCTTCAATAGCGTGGGCTACGGTTCCAGCCAGCCTTTACCCAATACTCCTCCCAAATCTACGGTGAACCAGCGCACAGAAGTCAAGTTGATTCGATAGAGACTCTACCTCAACCATCGCCAAGCACCCGCAAGGCTAAATCAACAGAGGCGATAGAACTGAGCTTCTGTATCTTTTGAATAGCTTCATTAAAACGTTTGGTCTTGACTTTATGGATGATAATAACCAATTCAGCCAGTTGGTCTGGGCCGTGAACGGCCTTTTGCACAATAGATTCTAGACTGACCCCTGCATCGCCAAAGGCCTGCCCTAATTGGCCGATCACACCAGGGTGATCCTTGGCTTTAAGTCGACAGTAAAAACGGGTTTCCACTTCATCAATCGGCAGCAGTGGATAGGTTTCGGTGAAACCCCCATCCATAGGATTATTGGGGAAGGTCAAGATATTGATTAGATCGGCCACGACAGCACTGGCTGTGGGGCCTGAGCCTGCTCCCGGTCCATAGAACATAATCTGCCCTAAAGGATCAGACTCCAGCATTACGGCATTAAAGGCATTGTCCACTTTGCTCAAGGGATGAGCATGGGGGACCAGGGCTGGATGGACACGCAGATCTAGAAGCCCTTCTCGGGTGCGGTTCGCCACGGCCACCAATTTGATTGCGTAGCCTAGTTCAGCGGCATAGCGAATATCAACATCGGTAACACCCGTGATCCCTTTGCGAGGAATAGACTCCAGCGGAATCAGCTGGTTGCGGAAGATGATGCTGGCTAGAATCGCTAGCTTTTCTTGGGCATCGTAGCCTTCCACATCGGCGGCAGGATTGGCTTCGGCATAGCCCAATTGTTGCGCTTCTGCTAGCACAGAGGCATAGGAGCGTCCCTCCTGAGTCATTTTGGTCAGGATGTAATTGGTAGTGCCATTGACAATGCCCAAAAGGGAAGAAACCCGATTGGCTCCTAGACATTGATGCAGCGGTTGAATCAAGGGGATGCCACCGCCGACTGCGGCCTCATAGCGCAGGTGAACGCCCTGGCTCTGGGCCAAAGCTAAAAGTTCAGTCCCATGACGAGCCATCAGGGCTTTATTGGCAGTGACTACATGCTTGCCTGCCTTTAAAGCGGCTCGGATGAGCCTGAGAGGGATGTCTACGGTCCCCACCACTTCGATGACCACTTCCACCTTCGGGTCTTGCACCAAAGCGAAGCTATCTTCCGTCAGCAGGGCAGGAGCAACTTTTGAATCAGAACGGGGTTTCGTTTTGGAATGAACCCCGACCCCAATTAAATTGACTTGTTTCAAGAGCGGGTCGCGGCCTTCGGGGTCCTGAAGAATATTGACTACCCCAGAGCCAACCGTACCTAAGCCCAGTAGCGCAACATTCACCACGATGAAACCTGTAGATGGGGGTTACTTAACCGGACGGGTAGTCCGCTGGACATTGGTCGCTAATCCTAGTTTCTCTAAGATCCAAATTACCCAAAAGGTCACATCTATCTCCCACCACATTACTCCAGCCTGCGCAGAGCGTGCCTGCGCATGGTGGTTGTTGTGCCAGCCTTCGCCGTAAGTCAGCAAAGCCACCCACCAGAGATTTTTGGAATTATCTTTGCTCTTGTAGTTCTCATAGCCCCAAAGATGGGTCGCAGAGTTCACCAGCCAGGTGGTATGCCAGACAAAGAGGATACGCATGAAGATGCCCCACACCACAAAAGACCAACCGCCAATCGCATAGAGTAAGAAGCCTAAAGCGATGGTAGGCAAGAGGAAGTAGCGGTCTAGAAAACGATGAACGGGGTCCTTTGCCATATCGGGGACATTGCGAGAATAGTTCTCGAAGCCATCCCATTCTGGATAGGAGTAGAGCATCCAGCCCATGTGTGCCCATAGAAATCCCTGGTTGGAATCGTGGGGGTCTTTGGCGGTGTCAGAGTAGGCGTGGTGACGGCGATGCCAGGAAGCCCAAAAAATAGGACCTCCTTCTACATTCAAGGTGCCGATGAAGGCCAATAAGTATTCAAGAGGTTTAGGTACGGAGAAACTGCGATGGGTTAAAAGTCGGTGATAGGCCAAGGTGACGCCCAAGCAACCACAAAACCAGTGGAGAAAAAACATCAGGCCCAGAGCAGACCAAGAAAAAGTAAAGGGGGCAAACAGGGCGCCTGCGTGAATCAGGAGAAAGAATCCAGCAGTTGTCCAGTTAAATGAGCGCTCAGGGGTCCCCAAAGTTGCTTGCGTCACATGATCTCTCACAACGTACTGTAACGATTTTTTCACAAACTGAGGGATCTAGTGCATATTTCGCTTTCTTAACTTCGACCGCCCCTATCCGAATGGCTTTTGGTTCGATAGATATAATAGGCTCAACATGCGGATTGGATATGTATCAGCCTGTGCACTACAACCCCATTTTCGGCCCTGAGATTTGCTGCCCCCACTGCCGCCAGACTATTCAGGCCCTGACCCTGACGGACACGTACCTGTGCCCACGCCATGGTGCATTTGAGGCAGACCCCAAAACGGAGTGCCTGGTCCATCTGCAATCGGAGCGTTCCTGGCGGCTCTGGAATGGGGAGTGGTATCGTCAGCATACCCATCCCGATGGCATTCGCTTTGAAATTCATGAAGAGCTAGACCGTCTACACACCCAAGGCTATCGCGCCGTAAAGCTGGTCATTGCTCGCCGCTATCGGGATTTGATCTGGAGCTACTTAGAGCGGGCTGGAGGGTGGCGCAAAGAAGAAAACGGCTATCGCCTCTATGGTCTGCCCGTTGAATTTAGTCCAGAGGAACCGGAAGAGGCTTCAGACTCAGGATCTTCGTCAGCAGAAAAAGAACATTCCCCCTGGCATGTGATCAACTTTGAGCTAGAAAAAGAACCCGGCCCGCCCCTGCGCTACCCCTATTTCCGTTTATTTGGTTGATTCATGACTAGTGCAGAGAAGAATTATCCAGGCGAAGTTTTTGCCGATACCACCGATTTTGACTCGGGGATCAGAGCCCTTATTCCTCACTACGATGAAATGCTCAATGTCATCGTGCAGGCGGTTCCTGCTGATACTCGGCAGATTTTGGAGTTGGGATGTGGCACGGGAGAATTGACCGTTAAAATCCTTCAGCGTTGTCCTGCCGCTCACGTCTATGCCGTTGACTATTCATCAAGGATGCTCCAGTTTGCCCAACACAAAATGGAACGCTTAGGATTTGCGGAACGGGTGTCCTGGATAGAAGCAGATTTTGGAAACTGGGCAGAGCATGGCTTGATGAAAGAAATAGAAGTTCCCTTAGACGCCTGCATCTCCTCGCTCGCGATTCATCATCTTTCAGACGAGCTGAAGCTGAAATTATTTCAACAGCTGCACCATAGCCTTAGGCAAGGGGGTTGTTTCTGGAATGCAGATCCCGTTTTATCAGCACCAGAGTCCTTGAGAGCGGTCTATGAAGAGGCAAGAACAGACTGGCTGCAAAAACAGACTATCACTCCGGAAGAGATCCGGGCCAAGATGAACCGAGGCATCAGCCATGGTCACTCCAGTCATGACCATTTAGCTACGCTATCCATGCACCTGGATTTCTTGTCAAAAGCGCTGTTCAGCCCTGTCGATGTCTTGTGGAAATACTATGGCTTTGCCGTTTTTGGCGGCTATAAGTCTTGAGAGGAACCCTCTACAGAAAAATCGTGCCAAGATGAAAAAAAGATTGGAGCTACTATGACCATCCTCGTTGTGGGTGCCACAGGCAATACAGGAAGTCAAATCGTGCAAAAGCTCCAGCAGGCGGACCAAAAAGAGATTAGGGTCTTGGTTCGCTCTAGAGACAAAGTCCAACAGACGCTGGGGGGCCTGACAGACCTGGAAATTTTTGAAGGAGATGTCTTAAAAAAAGACTCTCTTGCTGCCGCCCTGTCAGGGACAAAAATAGTTTTTTGTGCGACGGGGACCCGCTCTGGTTTTGGCAATAACGGAGCTCAACAGGTGGACTACGAAGGGACGGTAAACCTGATCGACCAAGCGCGTCAGGCGGGAGTTGAGCACTTGATCTTGGTTTCTTCGCTATGCGTTTCTCGGATTCTTCATCCTCTGAATCTGTTTGGGGGAGTGCTGTACTGGAAGAAGAAAGCAGAAGAGCACTTGATTCGGAGTGGACTCGCTTTCACGATTGTTCGCCCCGGTGGTCTGAAGGATGGAGCAGGCGGCCTGGAGATTGTAATCAGTCCTGCCGATACCCTGTTTGAAGGAACGATTGACCGCAGTGATGTGGCACGGGTCTGCGTGGAAGCCTCTCAAACGAACGATTCTCAGGACAAAATCATTGAAATAGTCAGCGGTCCTGGTCAAAGTCAAGCGTCCTTGGCTCAGCTATTCAAACAATTGCCTGTAGCTCGCGTACGGATGGCAGTTTAGAGAGAAAACTGGCGCGACAGTTGTAGATTAGAATGGTTTACAAACTTAAGTACTTATTTGGAGTGAATCTCCCAGAACAGGGAACGTTTCTCCCTTTAGGCTGTCCATTCGTGTAACTCTGCCCACGCATCCTCTACCCCGGCGATTATGTCTCTATATCTAGGTCAACTGGTATATACCCGCTTTCCAAGCGATGGGTACAAGGTCCTCACCAGTGCGGAGGTGCCTACAGAAGTGCGCATTGCTTTTACACAGCGTGCAACCAGATATTGGGATAACTACGAACCGCTGGAGCACGGATACCGCTGTGCCTATGTGCACCAAGTCTCTCGCGAGGGAACGATATTCGGTTGGTTCTATAACGATGGAGCTGATGAGCTAGGTCGGAACTTTATTCCTTATTTCATCTGCTACTATCTGCCTGGACGTCTGCAGCTATCCCAGTTGCAAAATATTTTCACCCTCCTGCACAAAGGGCCTTTAAAACTCATTGATCGGCAAGCTCCCCCAGAAGTACTAGAGACGCTAGACCCCCCAGATTTATGGAGTTATCAATCTGTACGGATCGGGGTTACAGTTCCGGCGAGAACCTGTGAAGAGAGTTATCGTTCTCTTTATCGAGGAGAAATGATTGATCTCTTCATTCCGGGCAACGAAGCCGACAAGCTATTGAAGTCACAGCAGAAGCAAGACATCGTCGCTATCGTCCCTACGGCAAAGACTCGTAAGCGCCGGCCCAGCAGGTTTCGGCAGCTCATGCAGTTTCTTATCCAAGATACACAAGACTGGTTTAAGAAGCTGGTGAGGTCTTGGGAGACTTGAGACCTACGTAGAAAGACGGAGATAGAAACTGGATACCTTTTTGTACGCTAAAGGGAAAGCTTTTTATTAAAATACGTGCTTATTAATTAGTTATGTCATTAATTTTTGGCCACCTTATCTACACTAGCTTTCCGCAGGGAGGGCTCAGGCTACTCACGAGTGAAGGGGTCTCTCTGGATATCCGAGAAGTATTCATTGACCGTATGACGAAGCATTGGATAGCCCAGGGTCCGCCAAAGCCAGGATATCGCTGTGCCTACATACACCAAATCGCTGCTGAGAAGACGCTTTTGGGTTGGATATACAACGATGCCATCCAGGAAGATGCACGCAAGGGTCATGTTCCTTACTTTATTGGCTATTTTCTGATAGGGCGCTTGAATCCAGCCAAGCTAAAAAATATCTTCGCCCTCCTAGAGCAAGGCCCCCCAAGCGATATAGACCGACAGAATCCTCCTGAGCACCTAGAGCCTGTGGTTGCACCAGACCTATGGGACTATCAATCTAAGCGACCTGGAGTAGCACCCCCTCCTCAGATTTATGAACGGAGCTGTCGGACGCTCGAAAAGGGCGGACTGATCGACTATCTTCCCTTCATTTATGCTCCGGCTACAGATTTACCCTTGACGAACACAAAAGAGCAAGCACAGCAGCCTTCGGCCCCGGTCGCTAGTAACTTGGGGCAAGTCTCACGCAGTCTTCAGAACACTTTTCAAGATCTTCCTTGGAAGCCTCTGCTGGGCGTTGCCGCAGTCTGTGTAGCCGCCATCACAATCAGCTTATCGTTCATCTTTTCCCCTGCTTCCAACTCAGACTTGACGACTGCGAACTTTGCTCCAAACTTCAATGAGTCGAAGGATACGGCCTACGCAACAGATGGAGATCCCCGGTCTAAATTTTCTCCTGAGGCAATCACAGAGCAGTCGTTAGAATCAGCAAGACAGATAGCTGCGCAAACAGAAAAGCCCTTAGCATCGCAACGCACGAATAAACTTACTCAGAGTGTGGAAGCTAGGGCCAAAGAAAGGCTGGCTGAAGGAACAACGGCTTCCGGAGTGCCTAAAGCCCCCAAATTGAGTAAGAAATTGGCCGCCGCTCTAGAAAAGGAACCACCTCCTTTGTCTGCTCGAGAGAAAGCTCGGTTGAGTACAAAATCAAAATTGAGAGCAAAGCGGACGATTGCACAGAACCCCGTCCTGAAGAACGACAGGTTGCGGTCTAAGCCTGCTTCGCAACCACCATCGACGGTGGTGATTGATAGTTCGCGAGAAGCACCCCTGAAAAGACCGGAACCTGCGCCCATCCCTTCAGCTTCTATTACCCCCTCTAGTACAGCTCCAGATTGCTATGGCACTGACAGGCAGAGTGCTCAGTGCCGAAACCGAAAAAACTAGGGTTGCAAAAAACAAGAGCTCGGATACTTGCCAAGCTCTTGTTCTTCAGGTCTATGTAGGGGGGGCCTGGTCTGATTACTTTACTTCTTTACCTTCTGTAGGAAGGAGACGGTCGGGAGATTCAGGATCATAGGGCTGGATCCCTGTGAACTTGAGTCTGGCCGGGCTGGGATTGTTGCCAATCTTGCGGGGGACATAACCCACGGGTAAACGACCAGGATTGGATTTTTCAGAAGGGACACCGTCCATGGGGAAGACCAGCTCATATTCATCATTGGGATACTGACGGTAGATCTTAGAATCCCGGATTTTAAAGCTGGCTACGAGTTGGCGGTGCAGAGCATGGCATTGCTCTTTGCGGGCTAGGTAGAGCACATTGGTGCCGGCAACCATGGTTGCTGCCCCTGCAGTGGGCATCTCAAAAACCTGCTCTTCTTTGCTATTCCAGACTATGAAATATTTTTCTTCAGTCTCTGCAGCCCGGAGTAATCCTCCGGTACTACCACCGAAGATAGGGGTGCTGCCGTTAAAAGGCAATGCCTTGGCTTGGGTCATAGGTCCAACCTCGATGACAAGATCTCTTTATGTATCGTACGGCGGTGTTGCCTAGGGGAAAGCTTTGTTCATGCTTGTTCACAAAAGGAAGCCTAAGCGTAGGGCAGTCCCCTATTTTTAGGGCCAGATCTGCTGAACATTCATGCCTTCGATTGTAGAAAATAACGGACGCTGGTCACTACCCGCCCCCGTTTAAAGAGCAAGGCTGAACGCACTAAGAGTGAAGTTTGGTTATGGAGCAGGTTTTCCCACCAGTGAGCTGTGACAAAAGTGGGTAAGACCACCGTCATATAGACTTCTGGAGGATAGTTCTCTTCTGCTTTATTCACAAACTCCACAATCGGCATTACTACCGAACGGTAGGGAGAGTCCAAAATGACCAACGGAATGTCTGCTTCTAAGTCTGCCCACTGTCTTTGCAGCTTTTCCCGGTCTGTAGAACCGATATCGATATGGACGGCGGTGACATCATCCCCAATTGCCCGCGCATAGTCTAGAGCTTCTATCGTTCCCCGATGGAGGGATCCGGCCAAGACGATTACCGGATGGGTCGCATTGGTCACCTTTGGCCTTGGAGGATAGGACCGAGGCTGAACTTTTTGCAGGGTTAATTGTGCTGCCACACTCTGATAGTGTTTGCGAATAGCCAAGAATAAGCTGACCAGTAAGGGAATGGCTACTACTACGGCCCAAGCGCCCAAGAGAAATTTAGTGGCTGCAATAATCGTCAAGACGATAAGTGTGACCAAAGCACCAATGCCATTCATCAAGGCGCTGGCTTGCCAGCCTTGCGTCTTCTCCCGAAACCAGTAGCGGACCATACCTGTTTGCGAAAGCGTAAACGAAGTAAATACTCCTACGGCATAGAGGGGGATGATCGCTGTTGTATCGCCTTGAAAAATGACGACCAAGACAATCGCACAAAGACTAAGGAGAATAACCCCATTAGAGAAAACGAGACGGTCGCCCAAGAGGGAGAGCTGTCTGGGTAAAAAGCCATCCCGTGCCAGAAAATAAGACAGTCTAGGAAAGTCCGCAAAGCTTGTATTAGCGGCCAGAATCAGAATCAAGAAGGTGGCCACCTGCAAGAAATAATAGAGCGGTCCCGTTCCCAAGATTTGGCGAGCAAGCAGAGAAACGGAGGTCTGTCCTTCTTCCGGGACGATGTGGTAAATATTTGCGAGATAGGTCACCCCAATGAATAGACTGCCCAGGATAAGACCCATGTAGAGCAGCGTAGTTCGGGCATTCTTCCACTCAGGCGTTTTAAAGGCTAAGACCCCATCGGAAATCGCTTCCACACCCGTCAAAGCCGTGCATCCTGCGGCAAAGGCCCTGAGAACTAAAAAGAGGGTCAGGGGCTCTTTAGCCTGAATCAAAGCAGGTGCGTCTGTGACCTGACCCGTAAGTGCCTGATAAAGACCTAAACCAATCAGCAGAAATAGGCTGACGATAAAGGTATAGGTCGGAATCATAAACAGTCTGCCCGATTCTCGCAGACCTCTCAGATTGGCCAGCATCAGTAAAAAGATGAAAAGGACGCATAGCTCTACCCGAAAAGGGAAAAGTGTGGGAACCGCTGAAGTTAAGGCGGCAACCCCAGCGGAGACGCTGACGGCCACGGTCAAGATGTAATCAATCATCAAGGAGCCGCCAGCGATTAGTCCTGGATAGAGTCCCAAATTTTCTCGTGCCACGATGTAGGCCCCGCCTCCTTTCGGATAGGCCCGAATCGTCTGTCGATAAGAAAGAATAATGATGGCCAACAGTAGAATAATGGCCCCAGCAATAGGCATTGAAATACTCAAAGCTCCCGATCCGGCTAAGACTAGAACGACGAGGATTTCCTCCGTTGCATAGGCTACAGAAGAAAGGGCATCGGACGAGAGAACGGCCAATCCTGCTGCATTACTTAACCGTTCTTCGTCGTGGGCACTAGTAGGAAGAGGATCGCCTAACAAGAAGCGTTTCAGCTGCAGGTAGGAAGCCATAAATAATTTTTCACCTGAAAATTGGTAATGTGCCTATCTTGACCATATCTTTTCGAGCAGGCAGTTGATCACTTTCACTAATGTTTATAGCTAAGTGCTAGCTAATAACGCTCAAGACAGACTGTAGTAAACAATGTGAACTGTGCAAACCGTTCCTAGCTAAACGCACCCAAATCTAGAATTCTCTGACGCTCACCTAAAAGTATTTGTTCTAAACAACCCAAACAAACTCTAAAGCTTTTCTGAAGATTATTTGTATCTAATAAAACCTCCAAGCAAACCGTAGCTAAACGCACAGCTGAAACTGTTCACTTCTAGTTCACTGTCATCCAACAGGAAAATGCAGTCCTGAATCAGGAGTCAGCGTCATGGCAGTCTATCCCAAACAACAAGAGAAAAAGTCTCTTATCAAGGGGCAATATAGAACCCCCTGGTTATCCAACTCAGCATTGCGCCCGGCCCTGTTCTTACTCTTGGGATTTTTGCTACTTTCTTCTCTTCTTCTCGCTGGGGTATGGCTTTTCTTACCTCAGGAATCAAACTTGTGGACCACAGCCTGTGGGCTCCTCGTCCTTTATATGGTTCTTCGCAACGGAATAAAGTTTTGGAAGCTCAAAGGCACTTTGGCTGATCCTGAAGCCCAATTCCGTATGGAAAACTTTCGCTTTTGGCGAGACAACCCCAAAACCAGCTGGGCACCTAAATCCAACCGGGCACAACGTCGCGCTAAATCCAGGTCCAACCTTGTTTCGTGAGGACTCTAATTTCATGAATAGAGATAGATGGAAGCTCCCTCTTGCTAGTGCTTTGGGGGCGGTGGTCTTGGTAGGCTGCATGGGGCTTGCTGCTCATGCGGCGGGGGACCCAACGGGTTCTGCGGTGGATTGGTCAAGGGTCAGCAAAACGGCTCCCGACCTTAAAACCGTAGCGAACACCGTTGGCAACTTGAAAGTCGGCCTGAATATGACGTGGACCCTAATGACAGGGTTTTTAGTGTTCTTCATGCAAGCAGGTTTTGCGCTGGTGGAGACGGGATTCTGTCGCGCAAAGAACTCTGCCCACACGATGATGATGAACCTGATGGTTTTTTGCGTAGGCCTGGCTGGTTTTTTCACCTGCGGCTTTGCCTTTATGTTTGGAGGCTTCGGCGAAACCCTAACCTTGGGTGATACCAGCAAAGTTATGGATGGCATGCTGACCATCGGCGGTTTTGACCTGATTGGGACCAAAGGCTTCTTCCTCAGTGGAGACTTTTACGACGTCTCTGTTTTGACCTTATTTCTTTTCCAGTTGGTTTTTATGGATACCGCTGCAACGATTCCCACGGGGTCTACAGCAGAACGTATTCAGTGGCGAGGCTTTCTGCTGATGGGCCTTTGGGTCAGCATGTTTATCTATCCCCTAATCGGCTGTTGGGTTTGGGGAGGCGGTTGGCTAGCGGATCTGGGAACGCGATTCGGTCTTGGTCATGGGGTCGTGGATTTTGCGGGTTCTGGTGTGGTGCATATGGTCGGCGGGGCTGTCGCGCTGGCCGGATGTATTGTGATTGGCCCGCGCATTGGTAAATACGGCAAAGACGGAAGCGTGAATGCCATCCCTGGGCACAACTTGCCGATGGGTATTCTGGGGGTGATCATTCTATTCTTCGGTTGGTTTGGATTTAACCCTGGTTCTACCTTGGCTGCCACAGACCTCCGGATCGCCAATGTGGCGGTTACAACCATGGTCGCTGGCGGTTTTGGCGGTTTGGCTGCTATGTTCCGCATGTGGATCTGGGAAGGGAAACCGGACCCTGGCTATTCCTGTAATGGAGTACTGGCTGGTTTAGTTGCGATTACGGCTCCCTGTGCTTTTGTAGACCCTCTGACGGCTGCCTTGATCGGCACCTTGGCCGGAGGTTGGGTGTGTGACTCTGGTCTATTTATCGAGCGCAAACTGAAGCTTGATGATCCTGTGGGCGCTATTGCCGTCCATTTCTGCAATGGAGCTTGGGGGCTAGTTGCACTGGGCCTGTTTGCGGACGGTAAGTACGGAGCAGGCTGGAATGGAGTTGGTGCGGATAAGTACCTGGGTGAAGCAGGCAAAGGCGTAACAGGCCTCTTCTATGGAGATTCCTCTCAGTTGATCGCCCAATTGGTCCAATGTGGTGCGATCATCGTCTTCGCTTTTGGCCTCTCCTATGTCTTCTTTTCGATTCTCAAAGCGATCAACTGGCTAAGAGTTTCCAAAGAAATGGAGCTGTCTGGTTTAGATGTGCCGGAAATGGGTATTTGGGGTTATCCCGACCCTGAAGCATCCTTCGCCCCATCCTATGGTGCCAGTAATCCAGCGATGCAATCACAGCAGGAATAGGACATTTAAACACGCGTAGGGGCGCAAAACTTTGCGCCCCTACTGCTATCAAAACGGCAGGTTGAATCGATAAAACCAATACCTAACCGATCACCGAAGTTTTTGGGCTGAATATAGATCGTGCAATTTTTTTTGTAGGATATCTTTTTTTTTCGCGACATCTTCATAGAGGCCCAGCAAGTTTTTTATCCGCTGCTGATGATTGGCTTGGCGAGAAGCAAACAAATTCGAATTCCAGCCAAAGTAGGTATCTTCGTAGTAATCGATCAAATAGCGACTCGCCAGCTCTAGAGTAATCAGTTGAATCCCTTGGGGAATATAAGCCACTTCCGCAAAATCTAAGATAATACCGCTAGTAAAATAGCCCTCTAAAGCACACTCAAACATGGCGACATTAAATTGGTTGGACTCTTGCGCAGACGTTCTCCAAGAGCGCAAAGCATCTCCCCATTCAATTGCTAAGGGTGCATACATTAACGTGTCTAAATCAATCAAGCCAGTAGGTTCTCCCTGGTCGTTAAAAAGCAAATTGTTACTTTTCAAGTCTCCATGAATGATCCTGGTTGGTAAATCTTGGGGAAGGAATAGAGGCTGTATGACGTTTGTTATGCGTTCTGTCCAGCGTTGATGCTCCTCTATGACCTCGAAGCGTTGGGGGAGAGCGCATAGGTCCTTCAAAATCTTAGGCGTGTCATGAAAGCCTTCGTAGTGATAGGTAAAGTGGTACTGCAAGTCCTGAAGAAGATGATGAAATTTCCCAATTAACTGCCCTGCCCCATAGGCATAGTCCAGAGAAGGGAATTTGGCCCAAGATTTACCTGCTAAAGCGGTCATCATCCGCCACAGGTGACCTTTCCAGGGATATACCCAGCTTCCTTGCCAGGACTTGAGGAATAGGGGCACAGGGAACTGATATTGATGCAGGTAGGCCGCAATCAAAGCACTATCTTCTACGGTCTCGGCGGTAAAGACGGCATTCAATGCTTGAAGAATATATTCTTGATCGGGCGTCTCTACCCAGTAAGTCTGATTGACTAAGCCCCCAGCACAGGGGAAAACGGCCAAAATCTCAATATTCTGCCCCAGAAAGGCAGTAGCTATATGGATCAATTCTTCTGAACTCAGGATTGCATGCTCCGTCATGCAGTCAGCGTACCAAAACGGAGGAGTGGAGATATAGGGATCGTTGCAAAAAAGGGAGAACGACGAACGATCGTCTGTTATTTTCCTGGCATTCCATAGCATCAATACAGGAGTGCCAAAATAGATTTCTTCGCCAAAGTTTAGAGATTTTTAGCTCAAGTCTGTATCATGGCATAAGACGCTTTTATACCGTGTAATTACGCCGCTCTCTCACGATTTCACTAAATTTCGTGAGTTTTCTTGTATATATAAAAATTTAGTTGAAGAAATATTTGTTTTGCTATGTGTGATACATCCGGGGGTGCTTTTGGGCACTTATAAACAAGTTCTTCCTCTCTCTAGCAGGGAAATATATTACTTGCCATGAAAAATTCGCCTTTTTCTTCCGGTTTTTCCGTGAAGACCCCTGGTTTGCTTGCGCTCAGGTCCACTCTGTCCTCTTATCTCCCGCTAAGGCTCCGTAGCTGCTCACTTAGAGACTACGGAAAAAATACGATTCGGTCCACCCTAGTTAGCCTTGCGCTACTCGCATTGTCTTGTCTCCCTTCCCATGCGCAGGCTCAAGGTACGGGTAATGGGCTAAAAGCTAACTATCGCAATGGGACTGACGCAGCCAAAAGCAGCATCATCTTTACAAGAACGGATGCCAAGATTGATTTCAATTGGGGTTTAGGGTCTCCGGCCTCATCAGTTCCTGCAAACCAATTTTCGGTCAACTGGGAAGGGGAAATTCAGCCACGCTACTCAGGCGAATACACGTTCTATGGCACTTCTGATGATGGCAACGTAGTCGTAATCAATGGACAGACCATCGTCTATGACCCCAATCCGCATGCGGCACGTACAGCTACTGGGAAAATAACCCTAGAAGCAGGAAAGAGATATCCAATAAAAGTGTACTTCTACGAAGCTGCAGGCGACGCCTCGATGAGGCTAGAGTGGTCTTCGGCCAATCAGCCCCGTGAAGTAGTTCCCACCAGTCAGCTCTATAGTGGTGCAGCAGCTTCCGCACCAACATCCACGCCCACCCCAACACCAACCCCCACGCCTAAGCCTGCCCCAACACCAGCGCCTGTCGGGTCAGCGGGTGACCAAGCCAATCAGACCTTCCAAGCAGCGGTTAATTTCGACTATGAAGGAGAGAATGGGGTCCCTTACACAGGAGGACCCTCCATTGGTTATCCCGAAGGAGTACCGAATGGCTATTCATGGAAATTTGGTGGCGGTGGACTGGACAACGTAGCCAATGGTATTAAAGGTCGCGGACCCCAAAGTGCTCTTTCAGCCTACAATCAGGTCTACAAACATCGGCCGGGGGATGAGCCTCACCCCAATGCTCGTGTTGAGACTGAGAATATGGTGGTCAAATATCACTCTATCTCCCAGAACAAATGGATCACTGTAATTAGTCAGCCTACGAGTGGCGCTGCCTTCGCAGAGGATTTTGTGAATAACCAAGCCACGGGTGCTGATGCTCAGACCTTGCCAAATGGAAATATTTCCTTGAGATCTGGTATCGGTAATGCCTCTGGCGAAGCTGGTGGGACTACGGGCCGCGTCACCGATGATGGCCCTGTAGGATTTAACTATCATGGTTTTGGAAATAGAGTTGCTCTACCTTGGGCCGATGCAGATGCTGTCCTGATCTATCAACGGATGAGATGTACAGGATCGGATTGTTCCTTTAACCCGTACATTGCTCAAATCGGTATTGATAGCTGGGCCACCACAACCTCTAACTATGACAACTTTGCCACTCATGGTGGTGTTAGTGGAGGGAGATTTAAGCCTGTGCTACCTCAATGGCAGTATTTTACAAACTTTGTGGGACCTGCCTCTTTGAAAAATAGTGTGCCAAGCCCATAAATAGTGGGTAGAAGAAAAAGCCCCCTTTGTTAACAAAGGGGGCTTTTGTCTTTATTAGCAGGGTTAACGGGCTTGCCCTGATGTAGGCAGCCCTTCTGCCTGAATCATCTGCTCTAAGCGTGCCACGCGGTTTTGGGGACCAGGGTGGGTGCTCAGAAATTCTGGTGTGCTGCTAGCGCTGTAGAGCTTTCTCAAAAATCGTGGGAGAGCATCGGCGGGATAACCAGCACGCGCTAGGGTATGAATCCCTAAACGGTCCGCTTCGTACTCATCATCCCGGCTATAGTTCCGCGAGACGAGTCCTACTCCAATGTTTACCAGCGTGTTTTGGTCCACGCCTAAAAGGGCACTTCCTGTCTGCGCAAGAGCCGATTGTTTCATCTGCTGAATACTGTGTTTCGCGGAGATATGACCGACTTCATGGGCCAGAACGCCCGCCAATTCTGCTTCATCGCCGCTGACGGTTTGGAGGAGTCCCGTTGTCACATAGACAAAACCGCCTAGGGTGGCGAAGGCATTGATGCTTTTGTCCTGAGCTACCTGGAAGGTATAGGGCAGATTGGGTCGGTCACTGGCTTGAGCAACTCGCTGTCCCACTCGTTGCACGAGTGCATTGAGGTTGGGGTCACTGTTAAGCTTGACTTCTGATGAAGCAACAAGCTGCTTATTAATTTGTTGTCCCAAGGTTACTTCTTGCTGGGGAGAAATATTCGATACAGAGTAGTACTGGGCAGCTCCCCGGACTAAGTCCTGCCAACCAATCGCATAACTAGGCGTTGCGGTGATGAGAAGGGCACTGCTGAGCAGGCCGACTAGGAGTTGTTTTTTCATATCCCTATCCTAACGTTGAAGATAGGTCGATGTAAGCGTTTTTAGGCCTTCTGATTTACGCGAAAGAGCAATTTATAAAAACGATTGCACCATGCGCGAATCGCTTTGCGGCTCACCTCAATGCCCCAATAGAATCATCAGGACAAGTAAAAATTCAGGTAAAATGTGGACATTAGGCCCGCTCAAAATGATGTCTGAAACAGCCAGAGATGCTATGAAGTCTGAAGATCACCTAGAGTTTTTAGCCCCTGACAAGATTCGCATCTTAGGCACACGTATCGGGCTAGAGAACATTCTCCATCGGCTCATTGACTACGCTTGTAAACCTGAGGCTCTTGTTGAGCAATTTCCCTCACTCACCTTAGAGCAGATCTATGCTTCCTTGGAGTACTATCAACAGCACCGACAAGAAGTTGATCAATACTTAGCGGAATGAAGATCACAGACGGAGCGCTTACAAGCTGAGCAAGATCTGAATCCTTCCCCAGACATTGCCCGACTGCGTAAGCGGAAGACTGTTTATATCCAGGCGAAACAGGCGGTTGAAACTAAATAGTGGCCAAGATTCAGTTCCTTATTCTAGAAACTACAGCCAATGACTAAGAATCATTCCTGCCAGTAGTAAAAAACCAATCTGAACATTTTCACTCAGCCCTTTAGGAAACAAAGCGGCACTGTTCGGCCCAATCAGCTGTAGATATTCTTTTAGCCAAAGGCCGAAGGCAACAAGTAGGGCCAGATAGAAAGGCCAGCTCAAACTCAACTGCCAACCCAAAGCGGCAAGCAAGAGCGTGGTGAGGAAGAAGAAGAGGCCAATGGCCTGAGGCGCGGCTTGGCCGAAGAAAATAGCACTAGAGTTAATGCCAACTTTGAGGTCGTCTTCCCGGTCAGAGAGAGCGTAAATCGTATCAAATCCCAAAGTCCAGAAAACAGTGGCCCCCCATAGCAGCCAAGCGGCAGGTTCCAAGCCTCCGGTAACGGAAGACCAACTAATCAGGGCAGCAAAGCCCCAAGCGATAGAGAGGACCACTTGGGGAACGGGGAATACCCGTTTGGCTCCAGGATATAGGGCAATGACAGGAACAGCAGCGAGACAGAGCCCAAACGTAAAAGGGTTTAAGAAAAAGGCAAAACCGGCTGCACAAGCTAGAGAGGCTAAACCCGTGACAATCGCCACGTTTATGGTTAGCTCGCGGGAAGCCAAAGGTCTTTTGCGGGTGCGTTCCACCAAAGGGTCAATATCTTTGTCCCAAAGGTCATTGATCACACAGCCAGCGGCAGAAGTGGCAAAACTTCCCAAGACCATGATGCCGACCAGAGCAGGAGAGGGAGTACCTCTAGCGGCTAGAAATACGCCCCACAGGGCCGGAATCATCAGAATGAATCGTCCAGCAGGTTTATCCCATCTCAGTAAGCGAAAAACAGCATCTAGGGTTGTCGGGGTTTGAAGCATAGGTTCGGCTTTTGACTATCAAGAAGGCTGGATCGATACGTCCTGATTGGTTTTCATCAGCCATGCCATTGGAAAACCAACCACTGCTGGTTGGATAGTCATTTCTAGAGCATGGGGTAGGACATCTGCCAGAAATTCCACAGGCACCAATTCCAATTTTGCCTTCACTTCCTTGGGCAGTTCTTCCAAATCCCGAATATTTCCTATGGGGAAGAGGACTTTTTTAATCCCTGTACGAGCCGCTGCTAAGGTTTTTTCCTTAAGTCCGCCAATCATCAGGGCTCTGCCGCGTAGGGTGATTTCCCCAGTCATCGCAACGTCCCGCCGGACCGGATGTCCAGTGAGGGCGGAGATTAGGGCTGTAGCCATCGCTAGTCCGGCAGACGGACCATCTTTGGGCGTGGCTCCTTCGGGAATGTGGAAGTGGACATCCATTTCGCTGGGGAATTGGGTGGGGACCCCCAAGGCATCCCGATGGGCATGGATATAGCTAAAGGCCGCCTGAGCTGATTCTTTCATCACATCCCCAAGCTGGCCTGTGAGTTGGAGTTTGCCTTTTCCAGGCATGACATTGACTTCTATTTGGAGCGTACAACCCCCAAAAGGAGTCCAGGCCAATCCCGTACAGACCCCTACTTGGTCTTTAGACATAATTTCATCCTGGATGAACATGGGTTGCCCCAGATATTTCTCCAGATTTTGCTCCGTGACCACTACTTTTTGCTTAGGCGCTTTGAGGATTTGCCGAGCTGCTTTGCGACACAAGGCTCCAATCGTCCGCTCTAGGGTTCGTACGCCTGCCTCACGGGTGTATTCGCGCACAACACGCATCAGGGCCGGTTTCTGGATGATAAACCGGTCTTCTGTAAGGCCATGGCGACTGATTTGCTTGGGAATCAGGTGACGACGGGCAATCGCCTCTTTTTCCAATTCTGTATAGCTAGAGAGGGTCACTACTTCCATCCGGTCTAGAAGCGGACTGGGAATCGTGTCTATCGTATTGGCCGTACAGATGAAGAAAACTTCACTCAGGTCAAAGGGCAACTCGACAAAATGGTCACTGAAGTTGCTGTTTTGTTCTGGATCCAACACTTCTAGAAGGGCAGCAGCGGGATCTCCCTGCATTGAATATGAGAGTTTATCTACCTCATCGAGCAACATGACAGGATTCTTTTCACCCACGTCTTTCAACGCTTGGATAATCCGTCCTGGCAATGCTCCGATATAGGTACGGCGATGTCCCCGAATCTCGGCTTCATCTCGGACGCCGCCTAAGCTGACTCGGACAAACTTACGATTCAATCCTCGGGCGATCGATTGAGCCAGCGAAGTTTTACCTACCCCTGGTGGACCGACCAAGCAAAGAATAGTCGGAGAGATCCTGGCCGGAGGCAATACTGGTTCTTTACTCTGCGGAGTCTCTGTGGATTGCAGCGTATTTTGCTGGAGCAACTGACGAACAGCTAAAAATTCTGTTATCCGCTCTTTGACCTTCTTCAACCCATGATGATCATTTTCGAGGATGCGTTCTGCCTCGTCCAAATCGAACGTTCCTTCTCCTCGCTTTTGCCAGGGTAAGCTGGCAATCCACTCTAGATAGTTACGCAATACGCCAGATTCAGGACTAACCGAAGGCAGTTTTTCTAAGCGTTTAAGCTCACGTTCCACCTTGGTTCTAGAGGCTTCTGATAAGCCAACTTGGTCTATGCGGATACGCAGCTCAGCATTCTCATCTAGCCCTTCACCCAATTCTTCTTGAATGATTTTCATCTGCTCACGCAGATAGTATTCTTTCTGAGCTTGCTCAATCTGTCCTCGCACTTTTTCGTGAATATTGAATTCCAGATTGAGAAGTTCCAACTGACGATGCAAAAATTGACCGACTCTGGTCAAACGGCCATAGACACTGGTAGTTGAGAGCAGTTCTTGCTTTTGGGCTACATCAATTTGCAAGAACGAAGCCAAGAGGTCCGTGAGATGTTCGGGGTCTTCGATGCTCTTTACGGATTCAAAAGCCGATTCTGGCAGTTTTGGATGTCCTTGAACATAGCGACTGAAGTCTTCCAGCACAACTTTCTTGAGGGTCATCCATTCATCGACATCGGGGGTTTCTTCTTCCAGCAAAGGCGTGACAGAAACTTGATAAGAAGGGCTACGGCGGCGAATTTTATCAATTTTGACCCGTTCGATCCCTTCTACCAGAACTTTGACAGAGCCATCGGGAAGCCGCATCATCTGATGGACTTGTACTAAAGTCCCTACCCGGTAAAGATCTTGGGCCTTGGGGTCCTCTACTTCGCTGTTCATCTGTGCTACCAGGACCAATTTTTCCTCATAGACGGTAACCGCTTCTTCTAGGGCCGCTAGAGAACGAGGCCGTCCAATCAGGAGCGGACACACCAGATGCGGAAAGACTACCGTGTCTCGCAAAGGCACCAGGGGATAGACATTAGCGGCTGGTGGAAGGGCCACAGACTTAACGGATTTAGTAGGCTTGGGCACGGATGACCTTTGTTCTGCTGACTAGATCTTCAGAGCAGACTCTTCCATTGTATTTTCTGCTTGCACATGAGACTTATCTTTTCCGTGAAGGGAACCAGTGGGAGAGGATTTCAGGAATTTTTCTTCTGCATGTTTCCCAGTCGCTTGCGCTCATACAAACAACAGGAAATTCTTCTATAGACAGACCTGTAATATGTGTTGTAGTATCTGCACATCTCTATATTTCGGCCCCAATTTTCCATGAGTGTCACTTTAGCCATAGGAACTTTCTCTCTCTGCGCCTGGCATCCAGCAACGATGCTGACTGGAGATTTTTTGGCATTTGGTTATGGGCTCAGCGGTCTAAATATTTCGCAGATTTCAGAAAGAGATTTTATTAGCAACCGAGAGAAAGAACCAGTGAAAGTGGAGGGATGGTCACGATGCAGGTGACCCCAAGCTAAATCAAGAAGACTAAAGACTTTTTGACCCCCCGCTTCTCAGAACTGAAGAGGGGGGTCTTTTTATGGCTAATCGAGGAGTGCAGGAGATGAATGACATACAGCAAGGCGCAAGACGGTTGGTAATAGTTTTCTCTACCAACTATCTACCTTTGAGCCGGATCGATATCCGTAGAGCGATCATTCTCTTGGTTTCTGGTAAGGCGCAGGACTTGGATTATGGGCAAGGCAGGGGCTGGACGGTGCGTTCTGCCAGGGCTAATTTTTATGTCCCTGAGCACATTCGGCTTCTTTCTCGCGCTGGTGAGCGTTTATGGAAGGTGCCTGCGGTCAATCGCAGGGAAGTCTTCCGTCGAGACATGCATAGCTGCCAGTACTGCGGTTCCAAGCACAATCTGACCCTGGACCATGTTTTTCCTCGCTCTCGGGGCGGCACCCACACCTGGAACAACGTAGTCACCGCCTGCTCTACCTGTAACCAGTTCAAAAGTGACCGCACCCCTGAAGAAGCAGGCATGGTGCTTCCTAAAAAGCTCACGGCCCCCATGCACCCAGCGGTCGCTTTTGCCGACCAGTTCTGGCAAGAGCAGCAAGCAGCCATGTCTAACGTTTAAGCCCCATCGCGTGAGGTGAAACCCATGTTGAAAATCGTTTACACCGCCGATAGCATCACGGTCACCTGCTTGGCTGGTCGCTTGGAGCGTATCGTGGCGCAACGGTCTGTTCTTTCTGTGCGGCTAGGTGAATCTTTCCATATTCAGCAAGGCATTGCTACGCTTTTGCTCCCTTTGGATCTTGCGGGCATTGAAGAGCTAGGAGCTGAGTTGAACCCTTATCCGGTGGACGCTGAATTTTTAGAAGTCTCTTTGCCAGGAATCTGGTTAACCCAGGACCTTGAGGCTCAAGCAGGCGTGTTCTTGTCTGTACTACAACCAACAACGGAAGTAGTGCTGAATACGCTCTGGCAAAAGGCCCAGCTATTGGCAGCTTCTTCACGTTTCTAGAAGCCAAAGGGTAAGTCACAATAGAACCTAGTGCATAAGGCAATAAAAATGGTCAGCACAGCGAAACGGATTGAGGCTAGCCCTTTCGGCGAAAGACGAGTGACGATTCATCACCTAAATTGGCAAGCCTATCAGCAAATTTTGACAGCTCTTCCCGAAACCCGCGCTACTCGCCTCACCTACGATCATGGAACGCTGGAGATCAGTATGCCGTTGGAAGATCATGAATTTGCCGTCCGTCTGATTGAACTTTTCATTCGGATTCTGGTGGTGGAAATGGGCTTGAAGCTCAAAACCATGGGATCTACAACGCTTGATCGCGAAGATTTACAGCGAGGATCAGAACCCGATAATGCCTACTACATCCAAAATCAGCCCAAAGTTGCTGGTCGCAATGTTGACATTACTCAAGACCCACCGCCTGACTTAATTGTTGAGGTGGATATCACTCATACAGACATTAATAAAAATGCTCTCTACGCCAGCATGGGTGTTCCTGAGTTTTGGCGATTCAATGGACAAACGTGGCGAATTTTCAAATTAATGGAAAAAAGATACGAGGAAGTTGACCATAGCCCAACTTTTTCCTGGGTAGAAAAGGTGCAGCTTTATAATTTTTTGGAACAAGCTCAGCTTGATGAAGTTGAAGCAGAAATAAGCTTTCGTAATCAAGTTAGACAATGGTTAGCAAATCAGACAAAACAAACAGATAGCTAAAGAACGTCGAAGGATGCTCGAACAGTCGCTGCTTCTCTGGTGATTTCCATAGTTCCTTCTTAACTGACTGGACCCCACGGTTAGCTGCTACTTCGAGACAATTTTTTGGTGGTCTGAATTTATCGGCATAATAAAAGCATCCTTCAATGCCGTTAAACCGCCGTTAAATGTTAATTCCCTTTGAGCCCAGATTTACGATTACACCCAGGGTAGCCAACGCATCTTAGTCTCAGAAAAACTGATCCAAACCCTCCACGCGCTGGTAATGGCTGGTGGACGGACGCTTGCAACCTCAAAAGCAATCAAGGAGGAGCTTCACTGGAGAACTTCCCAGGCGCTTTCAGGGAGAACGGGAGCGACCACATCGCCTAGGATTTCACCTGTGTCTTTCATAAATCCAAAGGCGGGACGTTGTGGGCGAGCCGCAGACTCAGACTGGGGGGAAGTGTCTTTTTTCATGTCGTTTTTTAACGATTTCAGGATCGTTTCAATGATGGTGATTCGCTCCTCAATCGAGACATTTTGCAGCTTTTCAAGGGTTTCTGAGTCAATCATGTCTTTGCTCCTGAGTCGAATCACTCAATTCATGCCTCAATTCTAGTCTTTATCGTGGTTCTGACGGGAGCACCGCTAAGTCAATCAAGCCTCAAACCTCCATCCCTAAGGTCTTCACCAAAAAAGCCCAGCGGTCAGCAGCTTCTTCAATCACCTTAGTTGTAGGTTTTCCTGCTCCATGACCCGCCTTCGTCTCAATGCGAATCAGGACAGGAGCTTCGCCCTGATGAGTTTCCTGAAGGGCCGCAGCGAACTTAAAACTATGGGCTGGTACTACACGGTCGTCATGGTCTGCAGTGGTAACGAGGGTTGCAGGATAAGCCGTGCCTGGTTTTAGGTTATGTAAAGGAGAGTAAGCGTAGAGCGCCTTGAATTCTTCTGCATCATCCGAAGAACCATAGTCCGCCACCCAAGCCCAGCCAATCGTGAACTTCTGGAAGCGCAGCATATCCATAACGCCAACAGCCGGTAAGGCAGCGCAGAATAAATCGGGCCGTTGGGTCATGCAGGCTCCAACCAAAAGACCACCATTGCTTCCTCCTCCGATAGCAAGCTTGGTCGGGGAAGTGTATTGATGGGCAATCAGCCATTCTGCAGCTGCAATAAAGTCATCAAAAACGTTTTGCTTCTTGAGCTTTACCCCCGCCTGGTGCCAATCTTCGCCATATTCACCGCCACCCCGCAGATTCGGAAGGGCATAGACTCCACCCATTTCCATCCAAACCAAACTACTTACAGAAAAACCCGGCGTCATCGAAGCATTAAAGCCTCCATAGCCATAGAGATAGGTCGGATTATTTCCATCTAGCTTCAAGCCCTTTTTATGGGTGATAAACATCGGTACTTTAGTCCCATCTTTGCTCTTATAAAAGACTTGTTTGGTCTCATAAGCGTTGGGGTCAAAATCTACGTTTGGTTGTCGGAAGATAGTGCTTGTTCCACTCACCATGTCATAGCGATAAATGGCATTGGGTGTAGTAAAACCAGTGAAACTATAAAAGGTTTCTGTATCCGCTCTTTTACCTCCAAAGCCACCTGCAGAGCCCAGCCCCGGCAATAGAACTTCTCGTACAAAAGAGCCATCTAGATTAAAAATCTTGATTTGGGTATGGGCATCTTTTAGATAGGAAGCGACAAACTGATGATTTAAAACACCAATCCCGCCTAGGGTCTCTGCCGCTTGCGGAATAATTTCTCGCCAGTTTTTTTGGCTAGGGTTACTAATATCAAGGGCAATGGCACGACCACGGGGTGCCTCTAAGTCTGTCTGAAACCAAAATACAGTCCCCTCATGGTCAATAAAACTGTAATTGGCTTCAAAGCGATTAATCAGTTCTACAACAGGGGCATCAGTCATGGATAAATCTTTGTAGAAAACTAAGTTCTTGGAGTCTGTCCCTTTCCAAACTGAAATGATTAAATAGGTTCCATCTTCCGTGACATCACCACTAAAGCCCCACTCTTTCTGATCAGGACGTTCATAAACTAAGATATCTTCAGACTGGAGAGTGCCTAAATGATGATAAAAGAGCTTCTGAAAATAGTTAGCATCTTGTAGTTTGGTGGTTTCGTTGGGTTCGTCGTAGCGGCTATAGAAAAACCCTTTACTATCTTGGGTCCAGGAAGCTCCGGAGAACTTACTCCACTTCAGATAATCCGCTAAGTCTCGGCCTGATTCCACTTCCCGCACCTTCCATTCTTGCCAATCAGAACCGGAAGTGGATAAGCTGTAGGCCAAAAATTTTCCATTCTCGCTAATCGACAGGCCCGCAAGTGCTACCGTTCCATCTTCGGAGAGGGTGTTCGGGTCTAGTAGTACGGTCGGTTCACCCTCCAGATTGGTCAGCGTGTAAAGGACACTCTGGTTTTGCAGTCCGTCATTTTTGAAGTAGAAATAGCGCTCACCCTTTTTAAAAGGCACCCCATACTTCTCATAATCCCAAAGTTGGGTCAGACGCTCTTTGATGCGTTCACGGGCAGGAATGGCTTCAAGATAGGCGAAAGTGACTTTATTCTCCGCTTCTACCCAGGCTTTAGTCTCTTCTGAATCCGGGTCTTCCAGCCAACGGTATGGGTCCGATACTGGAGTTCCATGATAATCATCGACATGTTCAACTTTGGCGGCTTGTGGATAGACCAGCGGGAGATCAGGGTTCATGGATACCGAAAAATGCAGCAGGCACTTCTTAAGGCTATCGTCCGAACGCTGATCTAGCCAACTTCCACTGCTACAATGACGGGCCGAAGCTTAGTTGCCTGTGGATTAATCATGGCTGGACACAGTAAATGGGCGAATATCAAGCGCCAGAAAGCACGGGTGGACTCCGCGCGAGGCAGGGTCTTCACCAAAGTTTCCCGTGAGATCATTGTGGCGGCTCGTAGTGGAGAGGCAGACCCAGCCGCCAATTTTCAACTGCGGACCGCCATCGAAAAAGCAAAAGCAGCAGGGATTCCTAATGACAACATCGAGCGCTCGATTGCTAAAGGCAGCGGCACGTTTGGCGGAAATGATGCCTTGGAAGCGATTCGCTATGAAGGCTATGGTCCTGGGGGCGTCGCCGTGTTGATTGAAGCCTTGACCGATAATCGCAACCGGACGGCGGCTGACCTGCGTTCGGCCTTTGGTAAGAATGGGGGCAACTTGGGAGAAACGGGCTGTGTCGGTTGGATGTTTGAGAAAAAAGGAGTGGCCGTCGTCTATGCGCCCTTAGATGCCAAGGGCCGAAGTCAGGAGTTGGATGAAGCGGCACTCCTAGAAGAGGTCCTTGAAGCAGACGCCGAATCCTATGAGCTCTTTGAAGATGAAGACGCCGATGCCATGGGAGCCGAAGTATTCACCACCGTCGAGCATCTGGAAGCCCTTTCACAAGTCCTCAGTGCCCAGGGCTACCGCGTCACCAGTGAAGAACGTTGGATTGCCAATAATCAAGTGAGTGTCATGGACCCAGAGCAAGCTCGATTGCTCCTGCGGCTAATGGATACGCTGGAAGAGCTAGATGATATTCAGAGCGTTACCGCTAATTTTGAGATGGCGGATGATCTTATGGCTTTGAGCATGAACGGATAACTTTTTAAGTTCCACAAACGATAGAAAGAGCTAAACTTCACATCTATGAACATTCCTATTCAACAGATTGCCGTCGCCGTGATCGTGCATCAAGGCAAAATTTTGATTGACCAGCGCCCTCCAGGGGGCGTTTTAGCAGGACTGTGGGAATTTCCAGGAGGCAAAATTGAAGCCTCCGAAACCGCAGAGCAGTGTGCAGTGCGAGAAGCCCGAGAAGAAGTTGGGCTGACGATTAAGACAGAAGCCTTTATTGCGGCCGTAGAACACGACTATGGCGACAAAATAGTTCAGCTACAGGCCTATTTGTGTCGCGTTCTCAGCGGAGAAGCCCAAGCCCTAGAATGCAGTGCAGTGCGCTGGATTCTCCCTGAAGAACTAGAGAAATATCCATTTCCACCCCTAAATGCCCAGCTCATTAAACCAATTCGTCTAACGCTTAATGCTCTAAAATCCTAGCCTTTGGGTCGAGGTAGGCTCACCAAGAAAGAGCCGTTTTCATCAGAGAACATCCAACATGGAAATTCATTATCAAAGGATAAGAATAGGGTTTTGTCCCCAACTGGAGGTAATTGACCAATGGCTAAAATAGATCAATACCGAGAGATTGTGCAAAAACTTCTGCAAGACTATGCCGACTTTAGCCGGGATGACTCAGAAGTCGAAACTGAACTCATTTGCGATGCGACTAGAGATCATTACCAACTTGTTCATGTTGGTTGGCAAGGCGAGCGACGAGTCTATGGTTGCATTTTACACTTAGATATCAAAGACGAAAAAATCTGGATCCAACATAACGGTACAGAAAACGATATTGCGGAAGAACTCGTAGATATGGGTATTCCCAAAACCGATATCGTGATTGGCTTTCATTCTGCTTTCAAACGCCAGTTTACAGAATATGCCGTCAGTTAATTAGAGGAAACCTTGTGAACATCATTAAACTCTTAAAAGACAACGAACATCAGTTCATCGATCTGCCCCAGAGTTATCAAATTGAGGGCGAAGAAGCTTATATCAAAAAAGTTGGCAACGTCATCCTTCTGATTCCCAAAGATAATCCCTGGCAAACCCTATTCAACAGCCTAGAATTGTTCTCCGATGACTTTATGGAACAGCGAAAACAGCCAGCCCAGCCAGAACGGGAGACATTATTTGAATGAGGTTTTTGCTCGACACCAATATCTGTATATACATCATTAAACGCAAACCCCAACAGGTCATTGAGCGTTTTAATACCCTTCAGCCATCCGATATTGGCATCTCCTCTATCACCGTGGCAGAACTAGAATACGGTGCCAGCAAAAGTCAGAAGCCTGAACAGAATAAGGCTGCGTTGCAACAATTTCTGATTCCCCTGGAAATCCTCGTTTTCGATCAACAAGCGGCTCAAGTCTATGGAACAATCCGAGCTGATCTGGAGCGACAAGGGCAGGTCATCGGCTCTCTAGATATGCTAATTGCAGCACAGGCGAAAAGTGAAGACATAGTGCTTGTCACTAATAACGTTAGGGAATTTTCGCGGATTCCCGATTTGAAACTGGAGAACTGGGTAGATGGTTAGATCTGGGCAATGCTCCAAGATCGATGCTGATCCTTTTCGCAATGCTGAAAGCTATACGATTATCATCGCCGCCGCCACCGGCAAACTGAATGTTGGTGAGGAGGGCGCTGCATGACTTTGTGTGCAGCATGGATACGCCACACCTCCACAGGTGATCAGAAGTTGGTTTTGCCATTTCACAGAGGAAATTTAAGTCTCCCAATTTGAATGCATCAATAGATATGACATTGGGTTCTCTAGACCAATCCGTCTAACGCTTAATACTCTAAAGCATTAGCCTCTATGCTCATAGTCTTACTTGCTTTTTGCTCATGAATTTCTAAGTGGCGGTGTAAATACTCTGTGACCAGTCCATGGAGCAATAGGTTGCGTGCAGCACTGAAAGGACTATTCGGCGCTAGAGGATGGCGATTGGTAATCAGATGTAGGCCGTCTGCACTGCCCAGCAGGGTGGCGACATAGAGGCCAAAATTTTCATCGAACTGAAGCGATAACACAGCCCGTTCAAATTCTGCGCTGGTCAGACACAGAGAATAGAAAACTTTAAAGAGTTCTAGGGTTGATTCTAAATCGAGAATCTTCAGCCAGGAACGATTAGAAAAGTCAATGTCTATCTTAATCGGTTGCAGACTGTCAAAGGTGATCCCTTCCTCTCTGACCTTTTGAAGCCACTGTGGATGCTCCTGTTGTGCCCTCGCATAATCAAAAACAAAATTGTAGAGAATCAGGTCATGTTCGAGGAAAGCATTCTCGACTAAATCATCAACAGTATGGGGATAAAGGATAGATCTTTGGATAGCAGGGTCCGGTCCATTATCAATCAGAAAATTCACAATATTAGAACCGATACCGAGGTGTCGGACAATCAAATAACAAGCTTCAGGTGAAACAAAAGTATTTAGAAAAAAGGCTGCAGACCGATGCATAAATGAGTGAGCATTGAACTGAAAAGGCAAGAGGCGCTTGACAGTCATCACCAAGGCTAAGAGCAGGTTGGCCACTGCTTTGATCGGGAGGAGCAAATAGCTGCGGGTCCAACTCCGTAGATCCTTAATCATATAGGCTTTGACCACTGGATCTAGGGGAAGTGCCTGGTCTAGATAGAGCGCGTCCCAAGCATCGGGGTTAAGCCGGTCATGGGGACCCATTACTGGATTTCCTCTAACTGCAACCGATAGAGTCGGGCCGTAACCTGAGCCGTCTTCACAATCGCTTGGGCAATCTCCAAGGTCATCCATTCCGCCTGGACTAAAGCGTTTAATTTACCCAAGTGGGACTCATCGTTATCCCCGTGATAGGCCAAGAAGGAAACCTGTTCCTGGGTTAAACCAAGGATTTGCTGGATGCGTGTGGCCCATTGCCCAGCCAGTTTATTGCCCAAGCCTTCAATGATGAACATGCTCCCGATAAGGTGAACGGGATTTTCTTTAGAGGCTTGATGGAAGATGAAGGATGAGAGAGCCTCACTGCCAATATTTTTCTCGGCTTGGGTGATTTCCTCTAACGCACCACCGACTGAGACATAGTTGCGCTCCAGCATCTGATAGTCGCGATGTTCATCCTGAGCATGACCAATGAAGGTAGAGCGCAGCTGAAAATCCGTCATATTGGAAGCGGCACGGGCAATCCAACGGGCCCCTTCCACGACTTGAGGCCGTAGATTTTTTAAGAGGGCTTTGTAATCGGCAAGGGTAAATTCTCCCCGGTTAAGCTTGCGCATAATAGGCACCGAGCGAAGATCCCGCTCAAATTCCAGCCAGGTGAGGGCTAATTGACGGAGCAGATATTCGGCAACAGAATTTTCTGGCTGCTGCTGGTCCAGGGGCGATGCAGCTATCGGCTGTGGCTGGGGAATTAATTCTGATTGAGACACCGGGACTCCTCTTGGTGAAGGTTCTACAACTGTTAGCATCAGATATGCGGTAGTGAACCGCCCACTCTCTGGAACAAAACAAAAGATTTTTTGACCTGATTCTAACTTGCCTGAATGAAACAGCTCTTCCAGCATTAAATAAATAGAAGCACAGCCCGTATTGCCCCGCGTGTAGAGATTGGTAAACCACTTCTCTTCTGGAATCATACAGCCTGCTTTTTCCATCAGTTCTATCGTTTGGCTGCGGAAGAAGTGAGAAGAATAATGGCAGAGCATCCAATCTATTTCTTTGGGGAGTATTTTTCTATACTCAATTAGTTTTAAGAAACCCTCTACGCCCAGTCTGACAATATGTTCTAAAAGACGTACATTTTGACGCAGATTGACAGCACCCGCTTCTGCTGCTTCCACGTAGGAAGGATAATTCATCCAGCTCTTTTGAGCTGTTTCATTTTCTGCTCCCGCATACATACAAACGGGATAGGCATTGGCATGGGAAACCAACTCAATCCATTCAATTTTTAGGCTGATCCCTTTAGAATTAGGATGATTTTTGACTAAGAATGCTCCGGCTCCGTCGGAGAGCATCCAGCGCAGAAATTCAGTATCGAAGGATAGAGCTTTACCTGCTTTGACCCCATGCTCTGCTTCAAAATTTGAGTTTCTAAATAGACGAGAAGCCAGCTCTGAAGCAACGGAGATGGCGGCTGCTCGCTTGCCTAATTCCACTTGAGCAACGGCATACTTTAGGGCCGTTACTCCGGCACAACAAACGCCATGGGTCGAAATGATTTCTAAAGGAGGAAATTCAGGCAATTCACCATGAACCATGCTGGCAAATCCTGGCACCAATAAATCAGGCCAGGTGGTTCCTACACACAGCAAATCAATGGCGGCAGGTTCTAGATTTGCATGAGTCAGGGTATCTCTGACAGCATAGGCAGCCATCTGGCTATTGCGATAGGTCGTATTTTGATTCTGGTCTAGCGCATAATAGCGCTGCTGAATACCATTGCTTTTGAGAATGCGATTCTTAACCTTAGACTTTTGACCATTTACTTTTCCTAAATAGTCTTCCATCTGGTCGTTACTAATCGGGCTGCCCGGTAAAAATTTCCCGATACTATTGATGTAGGCATGGTACATTGCGATCTTCTTGATGGGAAAACTTTACGGAGAGAAGATAAGAAGTTAAACTTAGCTGCGGTATAAGCTTTGATTACTATGGTGTATCAAGTGGATAACCAATCTGAAAGCTTGACCTTGGAGCAAGGACTAAAGAAATACTATCAAGCTAATCCTGACTTTGTACAGAACAAAGACTTTTGGGTTGGTTGGATACATATTCCCTGGTGTGATATGCATCGGCATGACATCATGCATGTTGTTACAGGCTATAGCACTGAACTGGATCAAGAGCTGCAGCTGATTGGCTTTTTACTAACCGCAATTACCTGGCGGAGACCCTGGTACTACTATCTTCAAAGCTTTGGTGTGTTCTTAGAACTATTGGGCAAGTCCTTCGGCGGAAAATCCCTCGGATCTACTTACTACAATCCCCTCAAGGTTTGCCGACTATATTTCAAAGGAGTAGCTCAGGGCTTTACCGTATCTCAAAAGATCAACGCCTACATTGAGCCCAGCACCGTCCTGAACCGCCACCTACACTCTATTAGAGCCGAATACGGTATCGATAATGCAGGTGCCTGGGATTGAGTCTTTATGAGGGCAAACGTCTCAAAAACCAGTCATAGAGCAGTTCAGGCAAGGGTGCGGGCTGCCAAGAAAATCTCATTTCTTCACAAATTCGGATCCCCATAGGCGTGAGTCGGAAAGAATTGGTAATCCCTTGACCATCTACTTCCCGGCGGAGAACCCCAACACGAATCAGCCAGAGGAGTTCATCTTCCACTTCGAGTAGTCTGACACTCCTCTGAGTAAAACCCTTTTGCTGTCCCACTTCTCCAACAAAATTTTGGAGCGGAATGCTTCCTGAAACCATCTTCCGGGTAGCCTCAGAAGTCAGTACCGAGCTCAGGAGTGCCCGTTTGGCTCTATCAAGGGTACTTTGAGGCGGGTTCAAGAGAAAAGATGGACGCATGCGCTTTTCTTAAAGATGCTTAATATAATTTTACTATGGTTCTCACAGTCCTTATTCTTGTAACGCTGGGAAGTTGGGCCGTGTACCTACTTCAGAAAGGCTACCACCGCAAAGAGGCAGCCTTTATTTTGGCAGGCACTTTAGTCAGTGCCACAGCAGGAGCTGTGCTCTATGTTCACCATTTAATGTCTCAAGTCTGGGCTCACTTGGGCTAGCTAAATTGCTCCCCATATCCAAAGAGCTACCTGACGACAGAGAGACGCCGCTGTCAGACCAGCATAGGTGCCAATTACATTTCCTAAAATCGCCATTAATAGGCCCACAGGCGCTAAGCCTGCGCGGTAGGTCTCTGCCACAATCGGGGTTGAAACTACGCCTCCTGTGTTTGCCTGAGAACCTGCGGCAAACAGGGCCATCGGAATCCGCAACCATCGAGCAACAACAAGTAGAATGCCTGCATGGAAGGCAATCCAGACGACTCCAGCCACCAGAAATAACGGAAATTGACGAATCTGAGCGAGGTCACCCTGAGCGCCCAAGGCTGCAACTACGAGGTAGAGCATGCCGTTTCCTAGTTTAGAAGCCCCAGCATTTTCAAAGACGCGTAAGGGGCTAAGAGAGAGTAAAAGTCCGACAGAAGTAACGATCAGGAAGCCCCAAGTTTTGTGAGAGATGATGGCTCCCAGCTCTGGAAGCGCTTTTCCGGCAGCAAAAGATAGCCAACCAATGCTAAAAGCCAAACCCAAGAGAATCATCAAGGTAGGCGTCGTCAGAGGTTTAGCCGCTTGCTGAGCAGCTTGGCGGTCATTGGTAGCTTGAGCAAGGGCTTCTAAGGTTTTGGGGTCTGCCCTGGTAAAACGGTCAAATTGATCCTGATAACGACTACAGAAGAGCAAAATCAAGGTCCAGCTATAGCCCACCAAAAAATCCATCCCTACCGCTACCCCAAAAATCGTATCTGGGGTTTTGATACTTTCTTTGACAGCCAACATATTGGCAAACCCTCCGGTCCAGGAACCGGATAGAGCACCTAAGGCAGACCAAGCATCCACAGGCAGCCATCGCCCAAAAATCAATAGAACTAAGGGCGCTCCCAGGACGATGCCCACACTTCCGAGCAAGGTCATAATCAGGGCTGGACGACCAATCTTAAAGACTCCGGCCAGATCGGTGCCGAGGAGCAAAAGGACTAAAGCGGCAGGTAATAGAGTCCCAGAAAGCAAGGGGTAAAGAGGAGAATCCTTTGGTGTTATGCCTAGCGCCGTCATGCCTGCGGGTAGGGCATAGATCCAAACTACTGGAGGAACGAGGTCAAAAAGATTCTTGAGTACTTTTTGTTCAGATAGCCAGAAAACAAGTGCAATAAAGCCTAGGAACCAAGCCAGAAGAGCAGTAGGGTCAGAAATCAAAGCAAGTAGCCCTTAGAACTAGGGTTAGCTTACCCTATACCCTACTATTTTGTGCTTGGCTAAATGCTCCCCATTGAGATGCTTGGGACCGTACAATTACTTGCGCATTAGCCTATGGCATTTTGATGAATCAGAGTGAGCTGGGATAGGTCTAATCTTCCAATGAATTTTTATCCCTAATACCCCGTCCGCTTGTGGTGAAGAGTGTCAATAAGGGATTTCAATGGAACAGCTCAATTCCCTATGGGCTTATTTGACGAAAATGCAATTAACAAGGTCGATTCCCCTCGTTTTGCTGCAATAGACTTGCGATTGCTTGCTCTTCGTGCTGAGGCAAAACGTTCCACGTTCAACTAAAGACTTAAGTTTAAATACCTAGCACATCAACGAAAGTAGGTAATCTCAGCTAACTTTCGTTGAGCATAGTCAAGACGTTTTTCAGATGTTTTTTCCGCTTAAATTTCTAAGATAAGACAATAAATACAGGAAATACTACCTAATGGAAATTGCAACCAGCCCAGACACATCCAAATCAGTTACCAACTTGAAAGCTAAAGCCCATGAGAGTCTTGCTCCATCATCCTCAACGATCTTCAGAAAGCTGAAATGGGCTTATTTCGTAGGTGCTTCCGCCCTTATTTCTACTGCACTGATCGGTACTGCAGCCCATGCCCAAACCCCAGAGAAGCAAGCCCTGAAGTTTGATATGGTGCGTTCAGCTGGAGTGGTGAAAGCGGGATGTGTAGTTGAGGCATCCGCAAAAGTAAGGATTGTGTCCAGAGGTCCTGTTGAGATCATGGATGTGAAGGTCAAGGGGTTACCACCCAAAACCAACTTCGATTTCTTTGTAATTCAAGTGCCTAACGCACCCTTCGGCCTGTCTTGGTATCAAGGCGACATCGAAACGAATGAAGAGGGAGAGGGCTTCCAGCGATTCGTCGGACGCTTCAACGAAGAGACCTTCATCGTAGCGCCTGGGTCTGCGCCTGCCCCGTTGGTGCACAGCTCGCCCATTCCCGATGCCACGATGAATCCGCCAACAGGCCCGGTCCATACGTTCCATCTAGGGCTCTGGTTCAACTCACCAGAAGATGCAGCGAAGGCAGGATGCCCGAACACTCTGACCCCCTTCAACGGGGAGCATAATGCAGGCATCCAGGTCTTGAACACGAGCAATTTCGCTGATGGAGAAGGACCGCTAATCCAAGTAAAACCAAAGCCCTGATTCTAAAATTGAAAGAATCGTCCTATCAGCAAGTGAGGGGCAAGATTGACAAACTGTTTTCTTTTTGCTTCCGTAAAAAGAAGTGGTTTAGTCAAGCTGGAAAAGTATGATTTTGCCCCCTCGCTTTCATAGCGCAGCCAATGATACGTGTCTTGCTTTTGTTAGACCGATAAGGTTTGGCTAAGATTTCTGATGCTTAAAAAACTTTTACGGATGTGGGTGATCTATCTAACACGCTCCAGCGTGCATATAGCAGAACCAAAGAATTGAAGTTAGAGACTACACCAATCATAAGTCTAGCAACCAACAATAAGGAGATAAAACATGTATCCATATATAGTCGGCTCCGTGGGTGGAGATCTCCGTCGATATAGTCAGGCAACAGAAAGCAGAGCCCGACATCTAACTTCACCACCGCCTAACCCCTCTCTCAACTCGGACCCTGCCTGCTGTGCCTTCCGTTCTCTCTCAGCTTCCCGCTTCCTCGACTCTGCTCAGCGCCTCGGTGCAGACGTGGCCGGTTAGCTTCTTTCGTTAGCCATCACTTAATAAATAACCTTTAGCTCTTGTGTACGGAGGAAGCTATGCGAGTGTCATTTGGTAGCATGACAGCCAATGCGTGGGGAAGAAGTTTTCTACGTCATTTCGCTACTGAAGTGAACGCAGCTGTCCCCAAGGAGAGCTATGACCTCGTGGAACGAAACCGTGCTGCTGCCCAACTCCTCTTCAGTAGTCGCCGTCAAACATTGCCAGAATCACAAGCACGAACAATTCTTGAGATGTGTTCTCTTTTACTGGCTGGCTAAAGAGAGCTGGGAGCGACGCTAGGCGATTCGCAGACAGCGTTCAATATTGTCAAAGCAGCGTTTCATCAGACGTACCAGACGCTCGCCAAATTCATGTACCGCCCATTGCTGTGGTTCTCACGCGATCCAATGAAGCTGAAGTGTTTTTGCTACAGCTATCAGGGGTTCTAGCCTTTTTGGCTTTCCCAAAAGGGTTATCCTCATCTGAGCCATGCCAAGGATTGGCCCTTCTTCAGGAATTGCTTTGCAACCAATCGGTCAGGTTAGACAACTGGGCGAAACCTAGAAGCGCTTCACCCAAAGCTTTAAGCTGCAGCAGGGATAGCGCTTGGATTTGCACCTTAACGCTCGTGGGTAGGTTGCCGAGCCTTCGGGTTAGTTGGCGCAGGACGAGCCTGACTTCACCCGTTTCGACGCAAACTCGCAACTTTCGCTGCTTGTAGGTTGAACTGACTCGTCTCTGTGGCCCCATTTCTCGCCCTACGGCGTACAGCCGTTAGCCATTATCCTGCTCTGTACAGCCCGTACTTTTCTCTCCCTAACCAGTTAGGCAGCGACTGTCTGGCCAACTTTGGTGCATTTCAACATGTTGCGAGGCATTCATAACTAAAGTAAGCTAACTCTATGTTTTATATTGATCTATTTAGCACATTGCAACGCTATCAGGTACAGTACGTGCTGATTGGCGGGCTAGCTGTTTCTTTGCACGGCGTAGAGCGCACTGCGATGGATATTGACATCACGGTTGCCGTGCAACCCGATAACCTGAACGCCCTGATTGCAATGGCACAAGCACTTAAATTAAGCCCCGTATTGCCTGTACCGCTTGAGAGTTTACTTGACTTAAATTTACTCAAAAAATGGCATGATGAGCGCAATCTAAAAGCCTTTGAACTTAAAACAGATGAACTGACTGGCGTAACACTTGATATACTCCTTCTTCCACCGATTGATTTTGCAGGTATAGCCGTGCAGTGATTTTTGACATTGCTAATACCCAAGTAAAAGTGGCTGCAATTGATGATTTAATTGCCATGAAAAGCGTTGTGGGGCGCGAAATCGATTTAATGGATATTGAACATTTGAATACGATTAAACACTTATGAATGCACCAGCCGACCCATTAAAAACAGAAACAAGAGCTTATAAAGTAAGTCGCGAGCGCTTAATTGCATTCAAAGCACTCACCGCATCACAGCGATTGCAGTGGGTTGAAGAATCCGCCGCATTTTTGCGCTTAGCCAAAACTAGCCGTGAAGCAAATAAATAGCCATGCTGCACAAGAATTTACAAATTAAAGGAGTCTGACCCCATTGATTTCAAGTTGAAATTTCTTTAGAAGGTTGACTGCACTTATAAGCAGTATTATGGTTTGGCATGGCTAACTTGGCCCATTTTCATTTATTTTGTTCAATGAGTGAACCTGAGCTTGGATAAGGCTAATTTTCCAATAGGTTTTAACTACAGATAGTGTTATAAGAAGCTTTATTAGAGCACACAGCGAGTGAGCCTTTGCTCCAACGTAAAGAAATTCTAAAAAAGATTAAGAGAAGCTGCGAAGTCTGAGCGCACTCATTTTTTTCTTCGACCATATAAGTATAAGTATTAAGTCATCGATATGGACAAAGTTCCTACCTCTGAAGACGATCTTACCTTCCTCGGATGGGGCATCCTTGGAGTGGTTATTTTAAGCTTGGGATTTATGTTTTTTGCCCCCTCTGTGCCATCGGTTCAAAATATTCCCTACAGTCAGTTTTTACAGGAAGCCAATAGTGGAAAAATTGAGGAAGTTACGCTTTCTAATCAACAAATTGTCGGCACCTATCGCCATAATGCTGCCCTTAAAACTGAACGCTTTAGAACAATCCCTGTGCCTGATGCAAACCTGCTCCCAGTCCTCCAGCAGAATGGAGTCACCTTTGATGGTTCGGTGGAAGCCACTGGTTTTAGTGGTGGGATTGCCTGGCCTATCCTGATCTTTGCCTTTCTAGGGCTGGGCTGGCTTTTTAGTCGAAGAAGCAGCCCAGAAAAGGGATTGATGTCTTTTAGTAAAAGTGGAGCCCGCTTGTCTACAGGGATTGGAGCGCCCAAAACAACCTTTGCCGATGTAGCTGGGGTAGATGAAGCCAAGCAAGAGCTTATGGAAGTAGTGGAATTTCTGCGCAACCCTCAGAAATTCACTCGTTTAGGAGGGAAAGTCCCCAAAGGGATTTTACTCATCGGTCCTCCCGGAACAGGAAAAACTCTGATAGCTAGAGCCTTAGCGGGCGAAGCAGGCGTGCCGTTCTTTTCGATTGGCGGTTCTGCTTTCGTAGAGATGTTTGTCGGGGTGGGTTCTGCGCGGGTGCGAGATTTATTTGAACAGGCTAAGACCCAAGCCCCTTGCATTATTTTTATCGATGAACTGGATGCTATCGGGAAGTCAAGGGGTAACAATCCGATGATGTCCAATGATGAACGAGAGCAAACGCTGAACCAGTTGCTCTCCGAAATGGATGGCTTCGACCCCACGGAAAATATTATTGTCGTTGGCGCCACCAACCGTCCAGATGCCCTAGACCAGGCACTCTTACGCCCTGGTCGGTTTGATCGTCAGGTGCTGGTAGACCGTCCCGATAGAAATGGCCGTTTGGCAGTATTAAACCTATATATCCGGAAAGTGCCGCTATCAGAAAATGTGGATTTAGACCTATTGGCGGCTGAAACGATGGGCTTTTCAGGAGCAGACCTGGCTAACCTGATTAATGAAGCAGCGCTTTTGGCGGCCCGGAGAGATGCCCCGTCCGTAGAAATGAAAGATTTGAATGAGGCCTTAGAACGCTTGATTGCTGGATTG
Source organism: Gloeobacterales cyanobacterium (assembly GCA_038245785.1). Taxonomy (GTDB): domain Bacteria; phylum Cyanobacteriota; class Cyanobacteriia; order Gloeobacterales; family PMM-0068; genus Sivonenia. The sequence goes on from JBBRSB010000001.1 coordinate 102,732, forward strand.
CAGAAAATAGGGCGGGTGCTGAATACACAAGAACGCATGACCGTCGCCTATCACGAAATCGGTCATGCCATTGTCGGCAGTAGTGTCCTGGGCTCTAACCCATTGCGCAAAATTTCGATTATTCCACGGGGGCAGCAAGCCCTAGGCTATACCCTGCAACTTCCCCAGGAAGACCGCCATCTGCGTACCCGAACAGAACTGTTTGGTCAGCTTGCCACGCTTTTGGGCGGAAGGGCAGCGGAAGATTTGATATTCAACGGAGAGGTTTCCACCGGAGCTGCCAATGACCTTGCCAAAGTTACAGAGTTAGCGGAGCAGATGGTGACCCAACTAGGCATGAGCCATGACCTCGGAAATGTTTGCTATCTGCGCGAAGGTCGGAATTTTTTGGAAGATAGCGATGGTATGGGACGACGCAAAACCAGTGAAGCCACCGCTCAGATGATTGACCGAGCTATTCGAGATTTGGTGGACGAAGCCTACGACCAAGCAATGGCTACTCTGCGCCAAAATCATCCTCTCTTAGAAGAGATGGCCCAGAGTCTTTTGACCCATGAGTGCCTAGAAGGTGCTTATTTAGAACAATTCCTGCAAAAAATTAAGGGACGGACTTTAAATGTTAAGGCAATCCATTCTTAACTAAAACTGTACTTTTTGTAACGATTCTGAATAGTTATTATGAGAGCAAGCAAATCCTCTTTGAGACTGCTCATCGCTAAGGTTACAAAGATAAAAGCCCTAGTGCTTTGGCATTAGGGCTGAGGACGCAGTTAGGAGGTATCTTATGGCTTATTTTAGTTCTTCTCCTCTGGTTTCGTATGGTTTTTAATAACTTCTTTAGGTATAGATACCTTTTTTGACGTCTCTAGCTTTGATGTTTCTGGATGACTACGGGAGTAAAGGGCAGCCGTGAGATGCTCTGCTGTCGCTTGTACAGACGCAATTGCCCGGTCGTACTGTAAACGGGTGGGACCGAGAATGCTCACGGAGCCGACGGGAACCCCATCTTGTTCATAGGTCTGAGATACCAAAGTACAGGCTTGCATCGGTTCTAAAGGATTTTCCGACCCAATGCGAATCGTCACCTTGCTCTGGGCAGTGAAGTCCTGAGGGGCAATCAGGGAGCCAAGTTCTTCTCTCTGTTCTTCTAGGAGGCTAACTAGAGCCTTTACCCGATAGGGGTCTAGAAATTCTGGTTGGCTGAGGACTGCATGTACACCACTGATGAAAATTTGCTCTGTCTGAGGTCTAGTGATGGTTTGCCGAACCAGATCAAAAAGCCCGCGCACGAAATCTGCCCACTGGCTAAATTCTCGATGAAGTTCTCCCAATTGCTGAGTGGAGAGGTCCGTTAGCGGTTGCTTGGTCAGCGTCGCATTTAAGAAATTATTCAGCAGCTCTAGCTCTTCTGACTGTGTGGCCTCGGGCAATTCTACAATCAGCGACTGCGTATGATACGAATCGGTGACCACAATCAGCATCGCTCTGCGTTCATCAATAGCGACAAGCTGCAGATGACGGATTTGAGGATGTTGACCCCTAGGTGCTGTGACCATGGCGACATAGCCGCTCAGGGAAGACAAAATGCGGGAAGCCCCTTGCAGAAGACTCTCCAGGCTACGGCATGAATGGTTATCCAGCGCACTGGACAAGGCTTCAGTCATAGACTGGGCCAAAAATGCCGGCGGTTCTAACAGCTCATTGACATAGACGCGATAGCCAAAGTCAGAGGGGATGCGTCCGGCAGAAGTATGAGGTTGGAATAGTAAACCCGCATTCTCAAGCAAGTTCATGACATTGCGAATTGTGGCTGAACTAACCCCAAAATCAAATTGCTCCGTAAGGGTTTTAGAGCCAACAGGTTCTGCCGTAGCGATGTAGCAACGCACCGTGGCTTGAAAAATTTGTTGCTGGCGGGAATTGAGTTTCATGAAAACCTCTTGCCTATAGGCTGATTACAGAAAGGCTCGTGGCTGTTTATGAATAGAGGTTTTTCTGGTGGTAAAACAGTGGTCTTGTGCACGTTTAGCTAGCTTCGGTTTAATAGATAGTTGGACCATATTGTACCCGTATCCCTTGATCCGTGCGCATCTCCGCTGGACATAATCGTTTTGACCATACCTGTGGGAGCTGATAGTCCACGAGGGATGGTTTAAGATTGGCGCATGGCTATCGTTTCTTCCCACAGTCCCCAACCGTCTAACCAACCTCCTGAGCAGCCCGCGACTAATAAAGCTTCTAAGGTAGTTAAGTCTGTGGAGCCTTTACTCCAAGGTACTACTTTGGATACCGAGGAGCAGGGTAACCAAGAAGAAACTATCCGTCCCCAATCGATGAATGAGTACATTGGCCAGAAAGCGCTCAAGGATGTTTTGTCTATTGCGATTCAGGCGGCTCAGTCACGGGGTGAATCTTTAGACCATCTCCTGTTCTACGGTCCGCCTGGTTTAGGAAAAACAACAATTTCTCAGATTCTGGCCCAGGCGATGGGGGTCAAGCTCCATCTAACCAGTGCCCCCGCTCTTTCCAGTCCCAAGGATATTGCCGGACTTTTGGTGAATATCCAACCTGGAGACCTTCTGTTTATTGATGAAATTCATCGACTGCCAAGGGTCAGTGAAGAAATTCTCTATCCGGCAATGGAAGATTTTCGCCTGGACATCACGATTGGGAAGGGCCGTAGTGCCCGGATCACCAGTATCAACCTGCCCAAATTCACCTTGGTCGGCGCCACTACTAAAATTGGTGCGTTGACTTCTCCTTTGAGAGACCGCTTCGGCCTGGTCCAACGTTTGCGCTTCTATGAATTGGATGAACTGGAGGCGATTGTTACCCGCACCGCTCGCCTATTAGAGATTGCGATTGAACCGATGGGGGCGAATGAATTGGCCCGTCGCTCTAGAGGTACGCCCCGGATTGCCAATCGCTTACTGCGCAGAGTCCGCGACTATGCCCAAGTGAAAGCAGAAGGGACAATCACTCAAGATGTAGCCGCCAAAGCCCTAGAACTGTTTAATGTCGACCCGATGGGCTTAGATTGGACGGACCGCAAGCTGCTCCAAACTTTGATTGAGAACTATGGCGGTGGCCCCGTCGGTCTTGATACTTTGGCGGCGGCCACGGGAGAAGACAGCCAGACTTTGGAAGAAGTGTATGAGCCTTATCTATTGCAAATTGGCTACTTGCAACGGACGCCGCGAGGAAGAATGGCAACGGCAAGCGCCTATCAACACTTAGGCTATCAAGCGCCTCAGATGCCTGTTGAACAGATCCCTTTAGATATGAGTTAGGTTGCCCAGATGTTCTCTATACAATAGAAGCCACAGCTTGGCCCCTTGGAGGCTGCTACCTATGGTCCAAACACCATCCAAAATCCTAACGTTAGAAGAGTTTCTGAAACTGCCGGAAACCAAACCTGCCAGTGAGTACGTTGACGGTCAAATTATTCAAAAACCGATGCCAAAAGGTAAACACAGCACGATCCAACGAGATTTGATGTTCGCGATTGAGGCTGTATTGAAGCCCAAACGGATTGCACGAGCCTTTCCTGAGCTGCGTTGTACATTTGGTGAGCGGTCGACCGTGCCCGATGTATCTGTGTTTCTCGCTGAGAGAATTCCTCGCGATGAGAAGGGTGAAGTTGCCAACTTGTTCCAGATAGTCCCTGATTGGACCATTGAGATTTTGTCCCCGGACCAGAGCCAGACTAGAGTTACCAAAAATATTCTGCATTGTCTAAAAAATGGAACGCAGATGGGTTGGCTCATTGATCCGGAAGAACAGACGGTGTTTGTCTATCTACCAAAACAAGAGCCGCAAATATTCGATGATCTAGAGCAGCAGCTTCCTGTCCCAGCTTTTGCTGCTGAGTTGCAATTGAGTGTGGGTGAATTATTTGGTTGGCTTTTGGAGTAATTTTCATGAAGCTAGACCGTATTACCAGTAGCCCGAATCGAATGAATGGTCAGCCCTGCATTCGCGATCTGCGCCTCACGGTTCGTCGGCTACTTGAATTGCTAGCAACTTATCCAGATCGACAAGAATTGTTTCAAGAATTTCCAGAACTGGAAGAAGAAGATATTCAACAAGCATTAGTTGTTGCCAGCAATAAAAGACTGCGATCATTAGGTTTGGATACAGGAGTGTTTACTGTTCCAGATGACTTTGATGCACCCTTGCCTGAAGATATCCTAGATGCATTTGAGGGCAAGTAAGAATTCTGTTAGATACGTATATATTCTTGGGGCCCAGCGCTAACTTATACCAGTCCTAATAAGATAAAACAGACCAAATCTCCTCAGCGTCCGCCCACAACCACATTAGCAATGCGAATATGAGGACCGCCTACGGCAACAGGAAGCGGGGATTGGCCGCCCTTGCCACATCCGCCATTGAGCCAAAGCTGGTCAGAACCAATCGCTTCGATATCTTTGAGGGATTGGAATACATTTCCGGTCAGGTTTACATCGCTTATAGGTTCGGCGATTTTGCCGTTGCGGATCATATAGCCTTCCGCTGCCGCAAAGGTAAACATCTCGCCATTCGTTTGACCGCCCAACATCCGTACGGCGTAGATGCCTTCTTCGATATCGCGGATCATGTCGTCAAAGGATTGGTCTCCGCCAAGGATGCCAGTGTTTGTCATCCGCACAATCGGAGGATGAGTCGCTCCCATAGCGCGGGCATTACCCGTGGGCTTTTCATTCAACTTGCCAGCGGTTTCTCGATTGTGAAGCCGTTGAGTGAGGATGCCATCTTTAATCAGGTACTTGCATTGAGCAGGAACCCCTTCATCGTCATAGACCAAGCTACCGGGCAGATTAGGAATCGTAGCGTCATCCACCACCGTCAAACTGGGATGGGCAATCGGTTCGCCCAGGACCAACAGTTCTTGCATCCGGGGATTTTCATAGACAAAATCAGCTTCTGAAAGATGACCAAAAGCCTCATGCATGAATACGCCTGCCAGATAAGGGTCGAGCACGACCGTGTACTGTCCACCTTTCACGGGTTTGGCCTCTAGCTGTCCCAAAGCTCGTTTCGCCGCCCCATGAACCTGCTCTTCCAAGCCTTCTAAAACATTGAAATCAGTACGGGAATGAACTGATTCAAACCCTTGTCGGACCGTAGCACCGTCTCGTACTACTACGCCAAACCGTCCAGACACATCTAGACGCTCCTGTTCCAAAGCCGTCCCGATCGAATTGACAAAATAGGTGGTACGAAAACGGTCAGAGATGCCCACCATCGTCGTTTGGATGCGTGGGTCTAGCTGGAGCAGTAAATCGTTGTACTTCTGGGCTAAAGCTCGTTTTTCAACTAGGGAAACTCCCCTGGGATCTCGGCCCAAAGCTACCCGCACCGTATCTTCCACGGGGTCTACGGCAGCCAAATGAGTCTGCTCATGGCCCACCAGTTTTGCCTGGGCAATCGCCTCCGCCACTCGGTTCTCTAGACCTTCCAAGCTATTGAATGTAACGAAACTCCAGCCACCTTTATGACAGGCCCGTATTCCTCCAGCTAGAGAGAAATTCCGGTCCACCGAATCCAAGAGTGCGCCGCGAAAGCCGAGACTGGTAGACTCACTCTTCTCGAGCCGGATTTCCAAGTAGTCCACTTGATCGCGGTAGGGTTTGAGTGCATCAAGGAGCCGTTGTTTCATCACATTTGCCTAGCTAATACCGGGTCTTTTCATCATACTCGGGCACCCATTACCCATTGATATTCACAGACGACAAGTCGTTTGCATACTGTCAAAAATTGCTCAAAAAGGATGTTTCTCCCCCAAACTTGGCAGGGCTGATTCATTCTTCGAAAGGAGGCATAGGGGATCAGGCCTCTAGACATACCCCTCAGTCCCGTAAGGGACTGAGGGGTATGAAACAGCTCTTGGGGCCAGGGGGACTTAAAAAAGGGTACGGATACATGACGTATCCGTACCCTCCATAACCTGTGAACTTTTATTTAGAAACTTACGAGCCGAGCTTAGCCACGAACTTCGCTAGAGCCGCTTTATTTGCTTTGAGCAGAGCATTATTCTGCACAGCCTTGCTTCCTTCTGCGAGGGGAGCGGGTGTACCCAGGTCAATTCCTAGTTTTTCCGCAGCACTCTTGAGGACTGCCCGATTCTGCAAAAGCGTGGCTTGATTCTGATCCACTACCGTTCCTTCCGTTGAGGGAGGGGTATCAATAGGAGTAGTCCCAGCCTTGGCGGCAATTGCTTTGAAGGTGAGCTGGTTCTTTAAAAAGAGAATGCGATTCTTTTCAGCTGGAGTACTCTTTCCTTCGAAAGAGGCGATTAGGCTCTTTTCAGCCTCCGTACCAAAATTTGCGTCACCGCCCATCTTGGCTAAAATCTTGAGCGCTGTTTCTCTATTTTCTTGGACAAGCTTGCCATTTTCTAGAAGGATGGCTTCATCGCCAGCACTAGCACTCTCAGCCATGGCAGGAAGCTGCACGAAGCTAGGAACAAAGGCAAATCCTGTGCTCAGAATTCCTGCAGCTACCAAACTCATGCTGATCTGTAAGATTGAACGATTCATCAGTAAACTCCTTAGACCTATCTGTTGAAAAATGAAAACGATTGCCCTTCCGTAGAGGACTACTCAAAATTGCATGGCGTATATATAAATTTTTGTGTAATTCGACACCAAATACCCACATTCATGCAGATATTGCATGAAACTGATACGCACTCAGCTCAGCTTATGAATGCACTATCAGGATTCCTCATGCTTCATGCGAAGAGAATACTAGAACGCTGTCCGTACTGCTTCTAGGAGCGTTGTGCACAATGTGAACCTTGACATAAAGACTATAGAGTACAGATAATCAAGGACTGTTCAATTTGCTCGGACCAGGGATAAGCGGGTTTTCCCCTCCTGTACGGCGTTAGATGAAGGTAATTATGGGTTACGCAATTATTGAATCCGGTGGTCGGCAGTTACGGGTGGAAGTCGGTCGTTTCTATGACTTAGATCTCCTTTATAGTTCTGCTGATGAAGATAGAGTTTTGCTAGAAGAAGGGGCCGATTTGAGCTTCGACCGTGTACTTATGGTACGCGCTGATGAAGAGAACCTGACCGTGGGGCAGCCTTATGTAGAAGGTGCCGTAGTCAAAGGTAAGGTCCTTCGCCACGGGAAAGCCCGCAAAATAATCATCTACAAGATGCGTCCGAAGAAAGGCTATCGTCGTAAGAAAGGACACCGTCAGCAATATAGTCGCTTCATGGTGGAATCTATCGAAATCAAAGGGCAGGCTATTGCCGCTCCTGCAGAAGCAGCCCCGGCTAGAGAAGCAGCTTAAATTCAGTCCATATTCAGTCAGTAAGGGAAAGAAGTCATGGCACATAAAAAAGGTACAGGCTCTACGCGGAACGGTCGGGATTCCAATGCTCAACGCTTGGGCGTCAAGCGCTACGGCGGTCAGGTTGTTCGCGCCGGAAATATCTTGGTTCGTCAACGGGGCACCCACTTCCATCCTGGCAACAATGTGGGCCGGGGCTCTGATGACACCCTGTTCGCTTTGATCGATGGCGAAGTCATCTTCGAGCGCTTAGGCAAGAGCCGTCAGAAAATCAGCGTCTACGCCAAGGCTGCTGTATCTGCTTAATTTTGGGGGCAGGCCTTTCCGGATCGGATGATGCAGGCAAGTTCTATACCCCTGTATCATAGGAAAGGCTTGCCCTAATTTGTATTAATTCATGCCCCGTGCCAAACTCAGCGATGCCGAACGCCAAGAACTAATTCGGCTTTACCAAACTACAGATGCCACGGCGATTACCCTGGCAGAAAAATTTGATATCAGTGTGAGCACGGCTACTCGGATGCTCAAGGCAAACCTCCCCGAAGCGGAGTATCAAGAGCTCTCTAAGGGAAAGCGGAAAAGAGGGGTGGAAACGCGAGGGACTTCGACGGTAACTGTCGAGGCGACACCTGAAGCTCCTTCCGAGCCTATTGAGGCAATGACGGCTGAAGTCGTGGGGTCCGAAGTGGCTACAGATGAAGTCATAGTATCCGAGGATCTGGCGGCTGAGCCGATAGCTGCTGAAGTGCCCGAAGTCGCCACAGAACCATTGGTCACGCCCACTCGCTCTAAGCGACCTCCCCGCATTTCGCGAGCAAGGGCTGCTGCCAACGCTGCCGCAGAAAAGGCTGCTGCCGAAAAAGCTGAATTGCTTGATTCCATCCCTGTCTTTACAGAAGGACGTGATCCTCAACCAGAAATTTCGGCCCTGGAATATTTTGATCAAGGTAGCGACACTCAGGAGCAGGGAGATCTAGATGCTTCGCCCGTGGATGTGCAAACTTTTGAAGACCTAGAACTGCCGCGCATCTGCTATATCGTGGTGGACCGTGCATCAGAATTGGTCGCTCGTCCCTTACGGGATTTCCGACAATTGGGCACCATGTCTGCTCTTGATGCAGACGCACTAGCGATTCCTGTGTTTGATAATCATCGCTGGGCCCGTAAGTTTTCCAATCGTTTCCAACGTATTCTGAAAGTCCCTTCCTATCTTCTCGATATCACGCGGCACTATCTGGTGGACCGAGGTATTACCAGAGCAATCATGGGCAAAAAAGTCTACTCTTTGGAGCGAGAAGGAGTCTCTGGAGACCAAGTTATGACCATGGTTTCGGACGAGGAAGAATTGCTCTACACAACGGCTAGCTTTGGCGATCTTGATGACTTCAACGAGTCTGATGATTCTAATGATAATGATGACGATGCTTCCTTTGAGGACGAGTAGCGATGGTTGCAACCCAGTCTGCCCTTGATACCCTCGTAATCGCAGGCCGCACTTTTTCTTCCCGCCTGTTCACGGGGACCGGAAAATATCGCAACTTTGAGGAAATGAACCAAGCGCTTTCTCAGAGTGGCTGTGAAGTGATCACAGTCGCGGTAAGAAGAGCTGAAATGGGCGCTGCTGGCCATGTGGGATTGACCAAAGCGATCGATTGGACTCAGTACTGGATGCTGCCGAATACCGCTGGTTGTGCCGATGCAGAAGATGCAGTACGGGTGGCCTTGCTCGGTCGAGAAATGGCCAAGATTCTGGGCCAAGAGGACAATAATTGGGTCAAATTGGAAGTCATCCGCGACCCCAAAACCTTGCTGCCGGACCCGATCGGCACCTATGAAGCAGCAAAAATACTGGTTGCCAAGGGTTTTGCGGTTTTACCCTATATCAATGCTGACCCAGAACTGGCCCGTCATCTTTGGGAAATCGGCTGTGTGACGGTCATGCCCTTGGGCTCTCCGATTGGTTCGGGACAGGGCATCAAAAACATAGAGAATATTCAAATTATCATCGAGCGCTCACCCGTTCCTGTAGTGGTGGATGCTGGGATTGGAGTGCCTTCTGAAGCGGCCCAGGCTATGGAAATGGGAGCCAGTGCCCTCTTGATCAATACTGCTATCGCTCAGGCCAGTGACCCTGGAATGATGGGAAAAGCGATGGGGCAGGCTACCCAGGCAGGACGCTTGGCCTATTTGGCGGGCAGAATTCCTAAACGAACAGAAGCCGCCGCCAGTTCGCCACTCGTTGGACGGATTACTCCATGAAGATAGGGATTGTTGTTTTTCCCGGAACGAACCGAGAACGAGATGTGGCCCAGGTGACAGAGGGTTTACTTGGCTGCCCTACACGCTTTCTGTGGCATCAGGACACGGATCTAGCGGACAGTGATGTGGTGATTCTGCCTGGTGGTTTTAGCTACGGCGATTACTTGCGGTGCGGGGCCGTGGCGCGTTTTTCCCCGATCATGCAGGCGGTGCGTCAGCATGCGGAGCGCGGCGGCTATGTGCTTGGGATTTGTAATGGCTTCCAAGTATTGACAGAATCAGGACTCTTGCCAGGAGCCTTGGTGCGCAATCGGGACTTGAAGTTTATCTGTGACTGGGTGCACCTGCGGGTAGAAAACACGGATGCTCTATGGACTCGTGCCTATAGCAACGGCCAAGTTATTCGGGTGCCGGTGGCCCATGGGGAAGGTTGCTATTATGCAGACCCCGATACGATCCAGCGTTTAGAAGATAACCAGCAAGTAGTTGTCCGCTATTCCGATGCTCACGGGGAGTGCTCGGAGGCAGCTAATATCAATGGCTCTTTGAACCATATTGCCGGAATTCGTAATGAGCGAGGCAATGTGGTAGGCCTCATGCCCCACCTTGAAAATGCTTGTGACCCAGCATTGGGAAACACGGACGGCCTCAAATTCTTCGAAGGCATGGCCGCTGAAGTACTGGCTCTTATCTAGTTAGCTATTAGACAAACAAAAAAGCTCCTTAGGGAGCTTTTCAATGTTCTATTCAATTTTTAGTAACGAGGACGCTGTTCACGCCGTCCGCCACCACCGCTACCACCACCGCTGCGTTGCTCGCGGGGCTGCGCTTTGTTAATACGAAGCTGCCTACCGTCAAATTCAACACCGTCAAATTCCTGAATAGCAGCGTCTTCCTGCTTATCATCCTCTAGTTCTACAAAAGCAAAACCTCTGGGACGACCAGATTCACGGTCAGTGGGGATACTTATAGACTTTACAGGTCCTATCTCCTCGAACATCTCGCGGATATCGGACTCACGGGCACGAAAGGGAAGATTCCCTACAAAAAGGGTCATGGTCAACTAGCCTACTATGGTCTCGTTTATTCTAGACCAGATCTTTTCAAAATTAGCGAGTTTTGTTCTGGTTATTTTAGATTTCTTGCTAGAAGACCTTTCATTTCAAGAGTGATTTTTATTGGCTTTAAATTATCTCCTTACACCTTAGAAATGTATCCGGTGACACGAATTCGCGGTTGCTCTGATATTCCTGCAAGAAGATAAATATCCCTCCTGCAGAGCTTTTCGGGCAGTAGAAAACGCACATTACAAAGATGGAAATTCTGTCTTTAATGCAGCCAGCAATGTAGTAATTTGGTCTTGATTGATACGATAGATCAGATAGTTTCCCCGACGGCGTGGAGCACTGGCAGGTAGGGGTTGCCCCGCTTCGATACAGAAATCTTCAAAAAACGTTCGCAATTCCAATGCCACATAGCAATCTTTTCCCTCTTGAGCTTCCACCGCTTGACTATTTTCTAGGGCTCCATAGAGGGCGCGGGCCTGTTTACCCTGTAGAAAGTCGTATTCCTGGATGGCAATCGCCTGCATAAGGTAGCGCGCTTGACCGTAGGGCAGCTTAAGCCTACGGACTAAGGTTTTAACCTGGGGCATTTCCTGGGGAAGAACAGAGCGATAGAGGTCTACTACCCGTTTGCGGGTCCATTCAGAGATAGAAAGGGGGCGCTCTTCTCCTCGAATCCAGGCGCAGTATTCCTGGACAGCCAGCGCCAAGAGGTGTTCCATCTGGTCCGGCGTGGGGTTCGGCTTGCCCGTGAGACTGACCAAGGCATCTTCTAAATCTTTGTGGAGGGGAGCAGAAAGTTTCATGGCTGGAGGCAGAGCGCAACAGAAAAGTTATAACCCCTTTCTCCAAGAAACACTACCCATAGAGTTAAATCTGCATTAACTACTATCTGTAGGGAGTGTTGAGAACCTGTAAGGAGGTCATCTATACGGATTGGCGCAGCGGTCCATGTATTGCAAAATGTGTACGAGTCTGACGAGGATAAAGAGGCGATGATAATTTCTTAGATAGTCTTCATGTTAAGAAAACTATGGCTCTTGAGAAAAATGCTAAAGTGCGCGTCCTACGTAAAGAATCTTATTGGTTCAATGATGTGGGCACCGTCGTCTCTATTGACCAGAAGACGACTTCTATCTACCCAGTTACGGTACGTTTTGAGCGGGTTAATTACTCCAACCTCAACACCAACAACTTTGGCGTGGAAGAACTTGAAACGGTCCGTTAGTGCCTGAACTTCCAGAGGTTGAAACGGTCCGGCGGGGATTAATCACTTCTCTGGTAGGCCAAAAGGTTACTGCGGTTGAAGTGCTTCGGCCGCAATCTATTGGCTCCCCTACCCCCGTAGATTTTGTGAAAAATTTGCTGGGGCATGTTTTCTTAGATGTGTCGCGCAGAGGCAAGTATCTCCTGATTCATCTGGACCAGGGGGCGCATTTGGGAATTCATCTGAGAATGTCTGGTCGCTTGTTGGTGACTGCAGCAGACCAGCCTCTGGGTCCCCATGTGCGGGTGCGGATCTTGCTGGAACAGAATAGGGAACTGCGTTTTGAAGACATGAGGGTATTTGGACGGCTTTGGTATGTGCCCCAAGGGAAAGCTATAGAATCTGTGATCACGGGGCTGCAGCATTTAGGACCAGAGCCTTTGGCCAATTTTTCTGGCAAAGACTTGGAGATTCGTCTCAAAAAACGGACCCAGCCAATCAAGACTGTCCTCCTAGACCAAAGAGTCGTGGCGGGGATTGGCAATATCTATGCCGATGAGTCGCTTTTTGGGGCCAAGATTAATCCGCTGAAACCCGCTCAGTCTCTAACTATAGAAGAACTTGACACCCTGGCCACCGTGATCCAATCAACCCTAAATCGCGCCATAGAGCTGGGCGGTTCTACGTTGAGGGACTACACCGATAGTCGTGGCGTAAACGGAAACTATCAAGAAGAAGCTTGGGTCTATGCTCGTAAAGGAGCTCCCTGCCGCACCTGTGGAACCCTGGTGGAAAGAATACGTCTTGCAGGGCGTTCTACCCACTTCTGCCCCTACTGCCAGCCTCTGAACTAGGGTGTAGAATACGCTTAATGAGCCGCTCCTGCCTGTTTAAAAGTATGCATCTCCAAAAGAAGTACAATCCCCCCTGTCTCAGCACGGGCGCGCCTTCGCCTTTCTATCTGCACGCAAGCTTAGAGGTTGTACAGATCCATGGCTAATGTTTCCGCCCCAGTCTTAGAGCCTCAAGAAGAGTTTCAGGTTCCGGCGCAGCCCAGAGTGGTTAGTTTCGGGTCTAGAGCCTGTGCGGCCCTAGTCGATGCCGCTATCGTCATTGCCATTCCCTATCTTTTAGCCTGTGCTGGATTTGTAGCCATCGATGGTGCCAGTAGTTTACTTAACGGCAAGCCTTTTGCGCTCGACAAAGCAGTTCAACAAGTGCTCTTCCCAGAGCAACTGTGGAAAACGATTGGTTCGATTGAACCCGTTCTCACCGCCCAGAATCGGGATGCTCTCCTAGGACAACTAGCGGTTGCCGCGCAGCCCTTTCTGAACGTCATGGCCGTGACCAGCGTTTTATCCCTTGTCTTTTTTGCGTTTAACCATTTAATGCTGCCCAGCATTGATGGTCAGTCAATTGGGAAAAAACTGGCTGGGCTCAGGATTGTACAGGAGGATGGAAATCCCCTCAGTCTGAGTCGTCTTTTTCTACGCAATGTGGTGGGCTACGGCCTTTCGAGCATCTTCTTGGTGGGCTACCTGTTTGCATTGGTGGACCCACAAAGGCGAGCTTGGCACGACTACATCAGCAAAACCAGAGTGGTCTGGGATTCCAAAGATACGGCGCTAAGAGGAGGTTTTATTTCCTCTTTCATGTTCCATCTCTTGGCCGTGTCCTCATCGATTCTGGTGATCTATTTCCTCAAATTCTTGATCTTGTGGCTGAAAGCTATAGGCTTACCGATTCCAGCCCTAACCACGCCACCCACTCAATACGATCCAGTGGAATACACGCTCTCCAACGCGGCCAAGCCTCCTAAAACAGAGCGCAGATCTAATGCAAATTCTGTGGCTGGAGGAAAGCGCAATCCTAAATTAGTTGTATCTCCAGGTCGTCCTAGCGCCGCTAAAGCAGCGCAGCCAAAGGCTTCCAAGCAGCCTGTTGCCAAGAGTGAGCCTGAGCCAGCTCCCAAGGCAGCGCCTAAAGTAGAGAAGATTAAAAAAGTAGAACCTCCTAAGCCTCGTCGTCCGGTCGTAGTCCGCCAGAAGGCTCCCGAGCCTAAGCGCGAAGAGCCGAAGCCCTTGGTTCGTCAAGAGCCTGAACCAAAACCAAAGCCTAAGGTTGCTGAAACGCCTAAGCCAAAACCAACCCCTCCAGCGAAGCAAGAAGAAACGCCTACTGCCCCTCCCCAACCTGTAGCCAGTAAGCCAGAACCTGCTCCGCCAGAGCCAACGCCTCCAGAGCCGAGCGAACAAACTGAACCGACGGAGGAAGCTCCACAACCGCGTACTACCAGAAGATCTACCGTGGGCGGTTCTGGTTTAGCAGAGGGACGGAGAACCCGTAGGTCATCCAATTCTTCTGCTCTAGGTGGCCCCCTTGCCCGCAGTTCTGGCTCTGGAGCTGGAGGGGTCGGGAATTCCGACTTGTTCAATCCGGACCGGGATGGTCCGGGAGAGGGCATTGATGCGGCGAAGGACGTAGACTTCGGTCCCTATATGGCTGAGTTGCAGCGTCGGGTAAAACGTAACTGGATTCCTCCAGAGCAGGGAAATTCACGCCGCAGTGTGCTGCGTTTCAGTATAAGTCGCAATGGAGAAGTATCCAACTTAAGGGTGGGTAAGAGTTCTGGCAATCCAGACTCCGATGCAGCGGCTATGGATGCGGTACGTAGAGCAGCCCCTTTCCGCGCCTTACCTACTGCCTATAAACAACGCAACATCGATATCCAGTTCACCTTCGATATCAATGTCTTTGGTGGAGATGTGACAAACTAAGTAACTAGGTGGAATTAAGAAGACCCCCTATAGTCCCCCTACCCTCCAGGAAGGCTTTGCCTGGTGCAAGGGGGACGGCGATAGCCGGGGGTTCTTAAGCCCACCCACTTATCTGCGCTCTACAGACTCTTTTGCAGGCAGAGGTATTTTTTGCCAGCCTTTCTTGGAGATACCAGAATGGGCTACCCATTGCGGGTTCTGGCTCGGGTAATCCCGGCGAAAATGGGCTCCTCGGCTCTCTGTGCGCTGTAGAGCACTCTGGACGGTCAAAGCACCTAAGGTTAGCAGATTCCAAACTTCCAGGCCTTCGCGGGTCAGTGCACTGTCTCCATAGATGGGAGCTTGCGCCTCTAAATCCATCCCCATCTCTTCCATCCAAACACGGATAGCCTCTGCTGCTTGCCGTAATCCTTCCTCATCTCGCACCAATCCTAGGGATTTGCTCATTAGCCTGGGCAAAATGCTTCGGATATGGTGCATAGAAGACTGTTCGGCCTTCTTGAGGGGCTTAGGCATAGGGGTTGGAGGCTCTGGATAGTCTTCTATGGAGTGAGGGACTTCAGTGACAGACAGGGCAATGCGACGGGCAAAGACAAGACATTCCAGGAGTGAATTGCTGGCCAGGCGATTGGCTCCATGTACGCCTGTACTCGCCACTTCTCCCACGGCATAGAGCCCCGGCACAGAAGTTTTTCCCCATAAATCCGTAGCTACTCCGCCCATAGTGTAGTGGGCTGCAGGAGCTACAGGAATCAGGTCTTTCAATACATCCAAACCAAAATGCTTACAGACCTGACGGATGGTCGGAAAACGTCGCTCAATCACTGCTTGACCGAGGGGACGAAAATCAATCCAAACCATGTCCGAGCCTGTTTTTTGCAATTGAGAAAAGATAGCTCGGCTGACTACGTCTCGGGGAGCTAGTTCTCCAGCGTCGTGATAGTCCTTCATGAATCGGTAGCCTTGGATGTCGAGCAGATGAGCTCCCTCTCCGCGCACGGCTTCGCTAATCAAAAAACGGGGTGCCCCTTCCAGACACAATGCCGTGGGGTGGAACTGAATAAACTCCAAGTCTTGTAGCAGGGCTCCCGCCCGGTAGGCAATGGCCTGACCATCGCCCGTACATACGGGGGGATTGGTCGTATGGCTAAAAAGACGGCCAAATCCGCCAGCAGCTAACACAGTGACGGCAGTTGCTAAAACTTCCGTCCCTTGAGCGGTATAGATATAAACTCCACGGCAGTGCCTCTGACCATCGGCACCCTCCACCCTCCAGAGGTCAAGGGCCAACGCTTCCTCGAAAATAGTCAAATTCTTACGCAACAAAATTTCTTCAATCAAGGCCCGAATCAGTTCCTTGCCCGTGGCATCGGCTGCATGCAGGATACGAGGTCGAGAATGGGCTGCTTCTAAAGTAACGGCAAGACGGCCTTGATAACGGTCAAAGGCTACACCCAAGTCTAAGAGTTCTTGGATGCGGGCAGGGGCTTCTTCAACGAGGATTCTGACAGCATCGATCTCACATAAGCCAGCCCCTGCCTTTAAAGTGTCCTCTTCGTGAAGCAAGAAAGAATCGTCCGGTTCCGTGACCGCTGCAATGCCTCCCTGTGCCCATTGACTGGCTGAGATCTGGAGATTTTCTTTTGTAACAAGCGCAATATTCCAGTGTTCCGGGAGTTTGAGGGCCGTGTAGAGCCCAGCGGCCCCGGTGCCAATGATCACCGCATCAAATTTCTGCATTGAACCATTCTACGAGTTTGGCCACGAGTCCGGTCTACGGAGTCACTAAGTAAACAGATTCAGCACCTATAGATTCTGGTGTTCATCGGCTAGCTGAATCGCGGATCTCATACCATAGAGAGAGAAGGCACACGCTTGCATTGCTAGGAGAAATTCATGGTGTCCCCCGCTGTTTCTACGTTTTCCCCCTCATTGAACCTGTTCCAAGAAATTGATCGGTTGAAAAGGGAAATGAATGCTGTGATCCTGGCCCATTACTACCAAGAGCCAGACATCCAGGATATTGCAGACTATATGGGAGATTCTTTGGGCTTAGCCCGGCAAGCGGCGGATACCCGTGCCGAGGTAATCGTCTTTTGCGGTGTGCACTTCATGGCAGAAACTGCCAAAATTCTTAACCCCACCAAACAGGTCTTGCTGCCGGATCTAGATGCAGGCTGCTCCCTGGCCGAGGGCTGTCCAGAAGACCAGTTTGCCGCTTTCTGTAAAGAGCATCCAGACCATACGGTGATTAGCTATGTCAACTGCACCGCAGGCGTCAAAGCCCTCAGTGACATTATTTGCACTTCCTCCAACGCAGTCGCCATTGTCAATCAAATTCCTAAAGACAAACCGATTATTTTTGGGCCTGACAAAAACTTGGGTCGCTATGTGATGGAACAGACGGGCAGAGAGATGCTGCTTTGGCCTGGGTCCTGCATTGTGCATGAGATGTTTTCTGAGAAGAAGTTACTCCAACTCAAAGTCCAATACCCAGAAGCTGAAGTGATTGCCCACCCCGAATGTGAAGAGCCAGTTTTGCGCCATGCTGACTTCATCGCTTCCACTACGGGCCTTTTGCGGTACACCCAGCGCAGTGCCAAGAGTAGCTTTATCGTAGTGACAGAAGCAGGAATTATCCATCAAATGCAGCAAGCCTCTCCCCGCAAAAAGTTCATTCCTGCTCCTCCCAATAACCAATGCGCCTGCAACGAATGCCCCTACATGCGGCTTAATACGTTGGAGAAAGTCTATCTCTGCATGAAAAATCGTACGCCAGAGATTGTGATGGAGGAATCTATTCGTGTGAAGGCTCTGGCCCCCATTCAAAAAATGCTAGACATGAGTCTTTCAACGGCAAGTTGAGGAATATGTCACAATCATCTCGAAGCATTGTGTAGGTGAACGTTGACCCGCGTTATTTTGGTTCGTCATGGACAGAGTAATTGGAACGAACGGGGTCTGATTCAAGGCCGCAAGGACGAATCTATCTTGACCGCTAAAGGTCTTGAGCAGGCTCTTAGCGTGGCGCGGGCACTGAAGACGGTGTCGATTGACCAGTGCTTTTCCAGCCCGCTACAGCGGGCGCGTGAAACCGCACGGACCGCCGTAGAAAGTCACGGCCTAGAACCAAAATTCTTAGACAGTCTGTGCGAGATTAACCTCACTTCTTGGGAGGGACTGGCCCATCAAGACGTAAAGACACAACAACCGGAGGTCCATGCTCAGTGGCACCATCATCCTGAAACTTTTGAATTGGATGGCCGTCTGCCTGTTGTAGAACTGTGGCAACAGGCCCAGGTCGCCTGGGAAGCTATTTTTGCCCGTGCCCAAGAACTGCCTGAACGGGCCGGACGCAAAACTCTCCTGGTAGTGGCCCATAATGCCATCAACCAAGCCTTGCTCTGCACAGCACTGGGACTACCGCCCAGTGCTTTCCGCCGTTTCCAGCAAGACAATGCGGGGATCAGTGTCCTATCTTTCCCTGAGAAAGGTCCTGTAG
Organism: Gloeobacterales cyanobacterium; assembly: GCA_038245785.1. Classification (GTDB taxonomy): domain Bacteria; phylum Cyanobacteriota; class Cyanobacteriia; order Gloeobacterales; family PMM-0068; genus Sivonenia. The sequence goes on from JBBRSB010000001.1 coordinate 120,847, forward strand.
TGCTGGAATCGATGAATCAGACCGCCCACAATGGGCAACCTTTTCCCCGACGGAAAGAGAAAGGAGGAAGAATTCTTCTGATCCGTCATGGCGAAACCGATTGGAACCGGGCAGAACGTTTCCAAGGACAAATTGATATTCCCTTGAATGAACAGGGAATGGCCCAAGCGGAAAAGGCCGGAGAATTTTTGAAAGGCACGCAGCTTGATTTAGCCTTTTGCAGTCCTTTGTCTCGCCCTCTAGAGACCTGTAAAACGGTGCTTGCTCATCATGGAGAAGTTCCCTTAACCCTGATAGATGACCTGCAAGAAATTTCCCATGGACTCTGGGAAGGAAAACTCAAAGAAGAGATTCAAGCTCAATTTCCTGGAGCCCTAGAACAGTGGGCTCAAACGCCCCAAGTCGTCCAGATGCCTGAAGGAGAAAATCTGCAACAGGTATGGGAGCGCTCTTTGCGGGCATGGCAGGATTTAGTAGAAAAAACAGGAGACCATACGGCGCTGGTTGCCGCCCACGATGCTATCAATAAAGCGATTGTGGCTGGGGTTTTAGGCTTACCCCCTGCTTCTTTTTGGACTTTTAAACAGGGCAATGGGGCGGTGACCATCTTTGACTATCCCGATGGTCCTCAAGGAAAGCCCGTTCTGGCTGCGGTCAACCTGACCTCTCACCTGGGCGGAGGGATTTTTGACTGTACGGCAGCGGGTGCGCTGTAGATAGCTCCTTTGTGGGATCGCCCTCAAGGCTGGGGAAATATAAAACAGCGCTGTAGGCTTATAGCCAAGAGAAACGGTTAAATTAGGAACAGCATAACTACGAGGTCTTATGCTCGAAGCGATCCAGCCTTATCTGGAAACCTATGGTTACTGGGTAATTGCTCTTATTATTCTTTTAGAAAATGCTGGAGTGCCGCTGCCGGGCGAAACAACACTGATCCTTGGAGGTGTTCTAGCTAACCAGGGTGCGCTTAGTCTTCCCTTAGTGCTCTTAGCAGCCATTACCGGAGCAATTATTGGGGATAACTGCGGTTACTTTATTGGCCGACGCTATGGGCGGGGCTTAGTCCTTAAGTTTGGCAAGAATTTTGGTCTTTCTCCAGCAAAATTCGCTAAAGCGGAGGAAGGATTTCTAAAAAATAGCGCTTGGGCTGTATTTTTTGGTCGTTTTATCGTTCTTCTAAGAGTTTTAGCTGGTCCACTGGCAGGGATCACCCAAATGCCCTGGCCCAAATTTTTCTTGTTCAACGCTATGGGCGCCATCGCTTGGGCCAGTGCTATTGGAACAGCAAGTTATATCTTTGGTCAGCAGGTAGAAACCTTCTTCAAAGACTTGGGTATTTGGGCTTTAGTGATTACGGTGGTGCTGGTAATTGGATTCTCTGTAACGCGTACCTACTTTGAAGAACGCAAGCTAGAACAAGAAATTAAGGAAGCGGAAAAAAAAGATGAAACCGTAGCTCCCCCTGAGAAAATTTCTAAGTAGCTTAGGCCTGTGAGGAGTGCGCAAATGCCGTGGTTTGCCAAAATTGAACGAGGGATTGTAGACAAACCGATCTTTGACCGGCATGTGGCTGCGCACAAAGAGTATGTACAACAATTAAATGAAAAGGGTCACCATGCCCGCACCGGATATTGGAGAGAACGCGGCGGTGGCATGTTGCTATTCGAGGCCGCTTCTATGGATGAAGCCCTGGCCATCGTCGCCCAAGACCCTCTTGTAGAGAGTGGTTGTGTAGAATATCAATTGCACGAATGGGTGGTAGTCGTTGAATAGCTGAAACCTTCAAATACTAACCACCGTTCTTAAAACTGCCAATAGTTTTTCTATTTCCCAAGGCTCATTAAAGTAGTGCACAGAAGCCCTAAAGCATAGAGGCTGTGGGATCATCCGTACATAAACTTTTTGAGCTTCTAACTGTTGAACGATGCGAATCAGTTCTTTAGGAGTAGTGAGGGCAGGTGCATGCCAACAGACCAATCCAGCCTCCGGGGCTTCAGAGTGAATCGGCTCCAGTCCAGGAATATCTTGCAACCCTAACCAGAGTTGCTTCGCTAATTCCAGAATCCTTGCGTATCGCTCTTCCCTCGTCCCAAAGGATTGATGCAGCTTGAGAGACTGTGCCAGCCCAAAAAATAATTCACTGGGCAAGGTTGCCACTTCGAAGCGTTGCCCATTCTTATACCAGGGAAAAGGTTCTACATAGGCAGAAGCACTGCGCCATCCCACATAGGTAGGCCGGATCTGTTCTAAAATCTCTGGCCGAATATAGAGATAGCCAATTCCTGCTGGCCCCATCCACCACTTATGGCAGGTAGACCCATAAAAATCCACACCACATTCCTCAAAGGCAGCGGGGATCACCCCTGAACTTTGGGCTCCATCCCAAAGCACCAGTGCTCCCTGTTTGCGACAAACTGCTGTAATTTCTTTAATCGGCAGAACCTGGCCTGTATTCCAGAGGACATGAGAGAGGAGAATCAATTTTGTATTTGGCTTCAATGCTTGTTCAATCGCTGTCACAGGGTCTTGAGCGCCCAAGAGGTCGAACTTTTGTATTTCCAAGTTATATCGTTGAGCCACGGCATGGGCAGGCAGAAAGGCTCCCGGATGTTCACAGTCTGAAATCATCAGCCCATCTCCGGCCTGCCAGTCTAAGCCCCACAGGGGGATATTCATGCTGTGGCTGGTACTTTCCGTAAAACTCAGAGCGTCAGGACTACAGCCCAAAGAGTCGGCCAAAAGCGAGCGGGTCTGGGTAATCTGCCCTGTGATCCACTGTTCGGCCTCCATCGAAAAAGGTCCCCGCCGCTGGACGGCTCGATAGGCTGCGCTAATCGCCTCGATGGTCGATTCAGGCAGTAATCCCTGACCACCATGATTAAAATACAGCCGATTTTCTAGGGTTAATTCAGTCCTGAAGGGATGGGGCATAAGCTATGAGAAAATGAAAGGAATCCAGAGTACGATAGAGAAGCGGCTAATCACCGGAAAACCCGTCGGAATTAGAGTGATTGAGGGTACCTCGTTCATGGTTAAGGTTATCATCCCCGCCCCCTTGCGGCGCTATGCTCAAGAACAAGAATCCCTTGACCTAGAAGGGCACACCGTCCAAGAGGTTCTTGCCAATCTCATCGGCACCTATGGTGACTTGAAAAAGCATCTCTACACGGAAGAAGGTAAACTGAGAAACTTCGTCAACGTCTATGTCAACGACGAAGATATCCGGCATCTGCAGCAGGAAAAAACTCCGATTACAGAAGGTGCCACCGTTAGCATCGTGCCTTCTATCGCTGGCGGTTAATTTTCGACTCCTAACTAAGATTTAGAATACTCATGCTCAACCCAGATCTTGCAACCATTAATTTGACGCCCGATGATTACGAGCGTTACTCTCGCCACCTGATTCTTCCAGAAGTGGGTGTGGATGGACAGAAGAAACTGAAAGCCGCTTCTGTTCTGTGTGTCGGTACCGGAGGACTTGGTTCTCCCCTGGCTCTGTATTTGGCAGCAGCGGGTATTGGACGGATTGGTCTCGTCGATTTTGATGTGGTAGACCGTTCGAATCTTCAACGCCAGATTATTCATGGCGAAGAATGGGTTGGCAAACCCAAAGTTCAGTCAGCCGCCCATCGAATTAAGAGCATCAATCCCTATATCCAAGTGGACATTCACGAAGTTCCGTTTACTTCTGAGAATGCTCTGGAAATCGGCAAAGATTATGACCTGATTATTGATGGAACGGATAATTTCCCGACCCGCTATTTGGTCAACGACGCCTGTGTTCTTTTAGGCAAGCCGAACGTCTATGGTTCTATCTTCCGTTTTGAAGGTCAGGCCACGGTCTTCCACTACGAGGATGGTCCTTGCTATCGCTGTCTTTATCCAGAACCACCGCCTCCAGGATTAGTCCCTAGCTGTGCGGAAGGCGGGGTCTTGGGCATTCTGCCTGGCATGATTGGCGTTATCCAAGCCACGGAAGCGGTCAAAATCATCCTTGGCGTTGGCACGACCCTTAAAGGTCGCCTGATGCTCTATGATTCCTTGAAGATGCAGTTCCGGGAACTTAAGCTCCGGCGCAATCCCGAATGCCCTGTGTGCGGTGACCACCCAACGGTGACCAAGCTGATCGACTATCAAGAGTTCTGTGGTATTCCCCAAGCTGAAGCAGAGGAAAAAGCAATGGCGATTCCTGAAATCACGGTTAAAGAGTTAGCGGCTAAGTTAGATCAACCTGGCGTTGTCCTGATTGATGTGCGCAATCCCAATGAGTTTGAAATTGGGCGTATTCCTGGTTCTGTCTTGATTCCTTTGTCAGAGATTGAGGATGGTCAGGGCGTAGCAAAGGTGAAAGAACTGGCAGACGGCAAAGAGCTTTATGTCCACTGCAAGATGGGCGGACGTTCAGCCAAAGCCTTACAGGTTCTCGCTGAAAAAGGCGTCCATGGAACGAATGTCAAAGGCGGCATTAATGCTTGGTCTGAAGAAGTAGATTCTTCTGTGCCGAAGTATTAAGTGACTCCTAGCCTCCCGTAGAGAAGCTAACTCCTAGGGCAAGAAGGACGGCGATAGCCGGGGGATTACGTTCGCTTTAATTAAGCCTACCCAACTCAATATCGCTCAATGTAGGGCCTGATTCGTAACACCATAGGGCTTCAACTTTCAGATACCAAAAAATCAGCATCCGCGTCTCTGGTTGGAGAAACCTCCTTGCGGGATTACCTGGCGAAGTATGGCATGCAGATAGCTCCCTTATTTCCAGATTTAGCCCAAGAGTTAAAAAGATTTCCTAGGCCATCAAATAGTTAGCTAAAGCATTGATTACGGTTACCTTGCGCCTAATCTAATTCCTGCAGGGCTGAGCGTATAGCTATAAGTCAGTTGCAGCCTAACGCAAATTTAAGAATGCAAACTATTCACGTAAGTGGATTTACTAGAATTTTTCCATTGCGGAACTTTTTGTTTAAGAGAACATCATGAGTGAAATCCTAAAGAGTCATGTTCATCAAGTAACAAATAAATATTGCTTGAAGTAGCTCCAAATATAATCTACTTCAATGGGTAGAGCTTTGATGGTCTTCTAGATCTCAGTTTTCCCACCACAGCCTTTTTCAAGCATAGCTCCGTGAAGGCCAAGTCTTATGATTTTAGACCCTGTTTCCTAAGTGTAAAGACACTTAAAAACACGTAAAAACACGCAGATAACTAATTGGTGAAAGTAGATAGTTTACTAAGTGCTGTGCTTGAGCATCGATCGAACGTTAGTCTTAACCTCTCAATAATATTCTATGAAAAACACCGTAGCTGCAGTGGTTGTCACGTTTAATCGGAAACAACTCCTTTCAGAATGTTTGGATGCTCTGCTATCACAAACATATGCTCTAAACAAGATCATCTTGATTGACAATGCTTCTACGGACGGAACCTATAAATTCTTACGAGAGAAAGGCTATTTAGATAACTCTTTGATTAATTATATTTGTTTGTCTGAGAATACAGGAGGCGCGGGGGGCTTTCATGAGGGTGCAAGGAGGGCCTACGAAGATGGCTATGAGTGGATTTGGTTAATGGACGACGATGCTGAACCTCAGTTCGATGCCCTGGAAAAGTTGGCGCAACACTTCGGCCGCGATAAGAACACTGCCTTGGCCTCTACCGTTATGACCTCGGGACTCATTGCCTGCGAACATAGAGGACTGATTGATTTTCAAAAAGTTTTTCCCACGCTCCAAACACCTTTGCCCATCGGTTCTTACCAACAGAAGATTGTAGAAATTGATATGGCTTCCTTCGTCGGTATTTTGGTAAACAGACAGATCATTGACAAGATAGGACTGCCAAGAAAAGAGTTTTTTATCTATCATGACGATACGGAGTACTGTATTCGCCTAAGGCAAATAGGAAAGATTTTCCTTATTACAGATAGTATTATTTTTCATAAATCTGAATCTGAAAAGTTAAGAAAAAAGGTGGACTTTCAGGGTGTTAAATTCTCAATGAATCCCCATGATAAGCTATGGTTTGAATATTTTGAAAGACGGAACTTGGTTTGGCTAGGTATAGTCCATGGAAAAAAAAGACTAGCCTTTTATCTGGGTCTTCTTTTCTATTATTTTAGAAGTCTTCTTAAAATAATTCTTTTTGCTGACTTTAAGCTTAAGCGCGCTGATTTGTTAACAGCCTCATACTATGATGGCTTAAAAGGAAACTTTGGCAAAAATACTAAGCCAAAAGAAATCTTGTCCGACGAAGGTTTTAAAAAAAATCAACTACATGTTCAAACGCTTCAAGATTATGAATCCTAAACAGGAATCAAGAGGTGGTAACACAAAGACTATCCAGTTACTCCTTCCCTTCTTTAAAGACTATCCCTGGCTCATTCCTAGCATTGTCATCCTTGGGACCCTATCCTCTTTGTGCGAAGGGATTGGGCTGGGCTTATTCATACCATTCATCCAAAGTTTGAGCAGAACTGAAATCCATACCACGGGGAATCGTTTCATTGACTTTGGGAATGGTTTGTTTTCTCACGTTGCTTTGGAGTATCGTCTTCCCCTGATTGGCCTCTGTATCTTCGGCAGCATTGTCCTCAAAAATGCTTTAAGTTATGGCAACTTGATGCTCTTTTCCTGGTTCAACGGCTGTATTGAAGATCAATTGCGTTCCAAAGTTCACCAGCAAATTTTGGACCTGGCGGGTGAATTTATAGAACTGATTCCATCCGGGAAACTGATCAACATGCTGGATGGTGAAACGGCGCATACAGGGCGCTCTTTGGGCATTTTGGTTAGCCTAATCGTTTGTGTTTGTACGATTGCCGTCTTTACGCTGCTCCTCTTGCTCATCTCCTGGCCGTTAACGTTGGTCGTAGGAGGATTCATGGCCCTGATCTCCTGGTCAATTCAACTGGTTAAAGGCCGCGTACAGAAGCTAGGAAAAAAAGCGGCTGAGACCAGAAATACTCTTGCTATACAAATGTTGGAGAACTTGTCGGGACTGAGCGTGATTCGTTCTTTCACCCGAGAAAGAAGCGAACAACAATGTTTTGACGCTAATTCTCAAAATGTTCGCAATGCGGCTTTTCAGCTAAAAGCGTTAGCCAGTGTTGTAACCCCGCTCTCAGAGATTCTTGCCACTGCTTTGCTGGCAGCGGTACTTGTGATGGCAGGCCCCTTACTCTTTAAAGACCAGGCTGTTGCTTTGCCGACTTTGCTTACGTTTATTTTTATGCTCTACCGTCTACAGCCTCAGGTTCGGATGTTAGATGATTATCGATTGTCTCTGGCTTCCCTGGCCAGCCCAATTGAGCGCGTGGTCGGGTTTTTGGAACGGTCTGACAAACCCTATATCTGTTCTGGTCCCCGTCCTATTCCCCACTGGAAAGAGGCCATTCGATTCGATCACGTTACCTTCTGCTATGGAACATCAGAATCACCAGCGTTGCAAGATATCTCGTTTGCTATTCCCAAAGGGAAAACTACTGCTTTAGTGGGTCCTTCTGGCGCAGGCAAATCCACCATTGCCAAACTTATCCCGCGCTTCTACGAAGTGACGGAAGGTGAAATTTATTTGGACCATGAGCCCCTATGTTCTTATAACCTCACCGATTGGCGTTCCCAAATTGGCATTGTCAGTCAGGATGTTTATGTCTTTAACACCACGATTCGAGAAAACATTGCCTACAGTCGCCCGGAGGCCAGCTGGGCGCAAGTTGTGGCGGCTGCCCAACAAGCAAATGCTCATGAATTTATCAGTCAACTGCCTCAAGGCTATGACACCGTTGTTGGGAACCGAGGCATTCGGCTTTCTGGGGGTGAACAACAGCGGATTGCAATTGCTCGAGCCGTACTGCTGGACCCTAAGATTTTAATTCTTGATGAGGCGACCTCGGCCTTGGACCCTATTTCTGAGCGTCTCATCCAGGAGGCTTTAGCCCGGCTCACGCAGAACCGTACGGTGATTGTCATTGCTCACCGATTCTCTACTATCGAGCAGGCTGACCAGATTATCGTTTTAGAAAGAGGACGCATTGTAGAGCAGGGTAGTCGTCAGTACCTGCTTGACCGTAAAGGACTTTATACGCGTCTTCACGAACTGCAAGTTCCTGGTCTTTCCACTGATTAGCCCTCTGTCTTAAAAGTCTGAAAAGTTACACGCTTCAAAACTAAAATGCTCATGAACGTATCTGTCATAATCCCTGCTTGTAACGCGGCAGAAACTATAGCTGAGACGCTGGAATCTCTATGCTCTCAGACTTTTGGGAATTGGGAAGCCGTGGTAGTTATCAACGACTCCAGCGATGAAACCGATGCTGTGGTAACAGGTTTCTCAAAACGAGATTCTCGGATTCGGACCGTAAGCCAATCGCAAAAGGGCGTAAGTGCTGCTCGGAACACGGGCCTTAGCCTGGCTCGTTTTGAATGGATACTCTTCTTAGATGCTGATGATTGGATTGCCCCTTCTTATTTTGAGCAGATGATGGCTGTTCTCTTACGAACCCCTGCGCTGGATGCTGTTAATTGTGGTTGGGCTCGTGTCGCCAGTGATGGAACTACCTACCGCTACAGTAATGACTGTTCATCGGGAGATATATTCTCTAGGGCCGCCCATGTTTGTCCCTTTGCCATGCATGCCTGCATTGTTCGTCGTGCCCTCATTCAGTCCGTTGGCGGCTTTGATATTTCCTTATCAAGCTGTGAAGACTGGGATCTCTGGCAGCGGATTGCTCGTACAGGTGCTCGCTTCGCTGCCGTAAATGAAATACTTGCCTTCTATCGGGTACGCCCAGGTTCATCCTCTACGGATGGAGTCCAGCTGTTGACGGATGGCCTTCTGGTCCTTACACAGGGGTACTCTCCTGATCCGCGCGTAATGAACCCGAAACCCAGTCATGCTGAGGGTCTATCCAGAGAAACCCTCAGTATTTGCAAGATCCGTTTTGCCAGCTGGTGTGCAGGACTTCTCCTGGGTCGCCATGAAGATGCTCGCCCCCTGCTTAGCCTCCTAGACTATGGGCCTATTCCCCAACTGGAGCCAGCGGTGGTGGGTCGCTGTATCTTTGAAGCTGGGGTTTTACCTGGGGGCTTTGCCCCTGTGGCCTGGATCAAACTATGGCCTCAAATTGGACGACATATTGATACATTCCTGCTTGCGCTTGAAGAGCACCTTCAACATCCAGGATTGGCTCGTTACGCTCGTGCTTCTTTAGAGAGAGAGATTTTAGATCATGCCTCAACCCTATGGCCGCAGACCATTGGAGCTACCTATGCAGTGCATATTGAACTTACAGAGTCCATACCCGATATTTTTCCGCCCGCTTTAGTCGAACGCCTTCTATGCAGTGTCGAACTGAAGGGGAGACGTATCGGCACAGTTGTCTTACCCGCGCTCTATGGGCCCGTTTACGGACCCGCTATTGCAAAGGCTATTATTCATGAATTTACGCGTGGTTTTTTACGACCTTCCACTAACCTCAGCAAGCGATTCGTTCCAAACGTACAAAAATTTAAGCAGGACAAGAGCTTTTCAGAAAGAGTGGCTAATTTCCTATCACGAGTAGGCCTAGCTGCTCTTCGGCTCGTTGCTTTAAGCCTTTTAGTCCAAGGACGCTTGAGGAATCGGCTCAATAGGTCTTTCAGCCGTTCCCGACCTTCTTCAGAATCATCAAAATCTGAGCTTCCTGCTGATAAGCCATCGGTCACCGAGCAGCTTCCTATTCTTATGTACCACCGCATAGCCTCATCGGGTTTACCAGATCTAGCCCGTTATCGTGTAACTCCCGAAGCCTTTGAGGAGCAGCTTCGTTATTTAAAAGATGCAGGATTTTATAGCATTAAGCTTGAGGACTGGCATGCTGCTGTGCAGGCGAGGAAATCTCTGCCAGAACGGGCAGTGCTCATTACTTTTGATGATGGATATTTAGATTTTCAAACCTATGCCTGGCCCCTGCTAAAGCGCTATGGCTTCTCAGCCACGGTTTTTCTGGTCTCTGGTAATGTCGGTCAATTTAATAGCTGGGACCAAAAGAACTATAAAGAGGAAGTCCCTCTTCTTGGATGGGAGGATATCCTCCAGCTTCAACGGGAAGGCGTGGAGTTTGGCTGTCATTCGGTAAGCCACGATCCAATGACTAAACTTTCTATCAAAGAAGTTATGTACGAGGGCACACAAGCACAGTTAGTCCTTGAGCGAGAGCTAGGCAAGAAGATGGTTGCTTTTGCCTATCCTTACGGCGATGTCGACTGGGTAGTTCAGCATCTTATTGAAGATTGCGGCTATACGTTTGGTTTATCTTGCCGTTCAGGTAAAAGCGCTTTTCAAGATTCATTAATTGCTCTACCTCGTATTGAAATAAAAGGCTCGGATAGCTTACAAGAGTTTATCAGAAAGCTCAACGAGTAGTCAGCTATTCCTGCAATAAGCTAAAAAACTCTATCTCAATTAAAGACAAGCTAAATGAAAGAAAAGTTGGTCGCATTTTCGACTGAAGAAATTAAAAAAATAATTTTGTCAGATTTTCCTGACTTTATCATTGAAGATATTCATTTTCTTACACAAGGTTGGGATAATTTTGTCTACAGGGTAAATAGTAGATATATTTTTAGATTCCCAAAGAGTTCATATAACGAACATCAACTAAAGACAGAAATTCTCTTGCTTAAAAAGCTTTCAAGTCAGGTTTTTGTGCCTGTTCCTGTCTTTCAATTCATCGGCAAAGAATCCTCAGTAGTGTTTTCTCCAGCTGCTGAAAGTAAGCTTACAAGGAGAATACAATTATTGAAAAAAATCGCACGTCGAGGCATACCCATAGATGATTTCAGTAAGCTAAGAGCAGTGCTATATAATAAAATTTTTGTAGGGTATGAAGAAATCCATGGCTCTGCTCTAAAAAAGAACGTTCTGAGTCAACTTTCAGCAGAGCAGCAGGATGAAGTCGCACAGGTAATTACTAGGTTTTTGTCATCTTTACATTCTTTCTGCATTGATGAAGCAAGGAATATAGGGATTGATGAACGACATAATAAAAAACATTACGAACTTCTTTTCAATGAAGTTCAAAGTTCTATATTTCCTCGTTTGATACCAGAACATTGCAGCATCATATCAGAGCTATTTTATAGCTATATCAGTGACGTGGAAAATCATGTCTATCAGCCAGCACTACTGCATGGAGATTTATCTTCTAATCATATTCTGTTTGATAAATCTATGGATAAAACAACAGGGATTATAGATTTTGGAGAAGCTTGCATAGGAGATCCAGACTATGACTTAACTCATCTAGCGTGGGATTATGGTGAGGACTTCTTAAAAGTTATGCTCAAGTATTATGCTGCTAAAGACCCAAATAGGCTACTGAAAAAGCTGAAGTTCTTCCAGTGTTTTCATCGTTTGGACATTATGTGCTACGGCGTAAGAACAAAAGACAAAGAGCTCTTTAATAAGGGTTGGATATTACTCAGAAAGACTCTTCCTGAGCTTGATTAGCCAGAGTTTATCTGACATCCTCATTTATATAAGTATCTGGTGCAAACAGGTCATGAATGAGCAGGTCGAATCTATAAAGATGAATAAGAGCTGGTAAGTTGAACTCCTGACTGATCAAATTTCATCAGATGCTATGTACGGTCTTTGTCAATTCAAAGACGTGGTTTCCAACATTTTGCCTGAAGGTTCATGATTGGGTTCAATTCTGGATAATCCCAAAACATTTCGCCGTACGTCGTGTAGCAGACGCGACATGTCATGTCTCTACCGCACACAAACAGGGGATAATGGCAATTGGGTGGAATGGCATACCTATGCGGAAACCAGAATCATAAAATTGCCTATCAACATTAACCATCTTGCCGCAAATCTAAGGTCAACGGATATTCAGGACTGATATATAAAGTGGGCACGCTAACTTTTCCTGTGGCGGGTTTAAGCGCCATAAATCGTTCTTTCATACGGGATGTTGCTTCTTGAGGACTGGTGGGAAACTTTTCATAGGCTTCCCCATTGGGTCGATTCACATGGTATATACAACCGCCTAGGGATTTTTCTTCTTGAGTATCGATTAGGTTAAATACCAGGGGGCTGTGGGGATCGATAGAAGGGTGTAAGGACGCAGCAAATTGTCTCGCTCGAAAACGTACCCCGCCTAAATATTCACCAGGTGTTCCTGTTGATTTTAGAGGGACTAGTCGATCATTACAGGTCACGACATAATGAGATGAAAAGTTATCCTCTTCTGAAGAGCTTCCTATTGCTCCGCGCAGCGTAACTTGCATCCGTTCCATAGAAGAGTCTACATAGCGAGCTGTCTGGCCTCCTATAGTTTCTTCTCCCAATACATGCCACGGTTCAATCGCATGGTGCAACTCTAATTGGAGCGCAGTATGGTCAAGTGCCTGTAGCGTAACGTCACCATAACGGGGAAAACGAAATTCAAAGAAAGGCTCAAACCATTCGGACTTGAAGGGATAACCTGATTGCTCTAGATCGGCTATTATCTCCTTTAAATCTTCCCCAAGGTAATAGGGCAGCATAAAACGATCGTGCAGTGTAGTTCCCCAGCGAATGAGACGCTCCGTATATGGTTTTTCCCAAAACCAAGCAACTAACGCACGAATCAGTAGCATTTGGAGCAAGCTCATCTGCACATGGGGAGACATAGAAAATGCTCGAAATTCTAATAGCCCCAACTGCGTACGATAATTTTCCATGGGGAATAATTTATCAATACAAAAGGCAGTGCGATGCGTGTTGCCTGTGACATCTATTAATAGATTGCGCAATAGGCGATCCACTAAGAATGCAGGCACTTCTTGGTTAGGTTTTAAGGTTTGAAAGGCAATTTCCAACTCATATAAACTCTCATGCCGAGCCTCATCAACCCGAGGAGCTTGACTGGTAGGACCCACAAAAAGTCCGGCAAATAAATAGGAGAGACTGGGATGGTTTTGCCAATAGCTAATCAAACTCCGCAGTAAATCGGGGCGTCGCAGGAGTGGGCTTTCTTCGGTAGTTCGACCGCCAATCGTGATGTGTGCGCCTCCACCCGTATCTACACGACGACCATCTTTGGCATATTTCTCGATGCCAAGACCACATTTTTCAGCCTCTTCCTGGAGTATGGTGTGGATTTTGATTAGATCCTGCCAACTGGCTGCCGGATGAATATTCACCTCAATCACACCAGGGTCCGGTGTAATTTGGAAACCAATAATCCCTGCATTTCCAAGAGGAGGATAGCCCTCAATTAAAATGGGAATTCCTGCTTCTCCTGCACTGTCTTCAATGGCCGCAATTAAATCGGCATACCCTCTAGCTGAACTAAAGGGAGGAAGAAAAACGTGCAAAAGTCCGTCTCTCACTTCTATACTCAGCGCTACTCGAATCGAATTATCAGGTGACGCAACTGGGATAGGACTGGGAGCAATGGATTCACTATCCAGAGAAACAATTGCTTCTTCCTCCAAGTCTTCCACCCAAGGAATCATCCCTAAAGGTAAACGCAATCCCAGAGGAGAATAGCCTTGGATGAGTTGGAGCCTATTTTCCGGTGGGGTCCAGCGACAGCTTTGCCAATGTAAGGGCAATTCTTCTTCCCGGCGGACTGCCAAGAGAGGCAAAGTGTAACCAGCTAGCTCATTGGTTTCAGGTTCATAGGCAGGCAGTACATATTCTGGTGATATCCCTAAGCGTTGGATTAAAGCCTGGATGAAAATAGCTACTTCTTGCTGGGTATGGCTATAATCCTTGCCTTCCATAGCGAGGAGCTTAGGATTGCGCCAAAGGGGAACCCCATCTTCGCGCCAGTAACAAGCCAAAGCCCATCGGGGCATCGCTTCTCCGGGATACCATTTCCCTTGCCCATAGTGCAATAGCCCACCTTGGGCAGAGAATCTAGGACCAAGGCGACTCAGCAGTTTTCTGGCTAATGCTCGTTTCTCGTCTCCCAGTGCTGCAACTTGCCATTGCAAAGATTCAAAGTCGTCCGTGGAGACAAAAGTAGGCTCTCCTCCCATGGTCAAGCCGACACCCAAGCGGTTGAGCTGTTTTTCTACCTGTTGCCCTAATGCATCAATCTCTCGCCATTGCTCTTCGGTATAGGGGTGGCTCACGCTGGGAGATTCCTCTTGGGTGAATTAAACAAGACGGTGACCACAACTAGAACAGAAGCGGTCTTCAGGCTCGACGGCGGTGCCACATTGACTGCAAAAGCGGCGGGTGCTCGTTGTACCTGCCGCCGCAGGCTTATCGGCAGCGATAGGTGGACTTGGAGTTTTTGGAGTACTCGAAACTGCAGGCGAACCCATGCGCATTTCCATATCTCCCATCCGCATTTCCATGGGGTTCATCTGCATGCCCCCCATGCTCATCGGTTTCATGGGCTCCATCGGCTTCATCGGGCTCATCTGCATCCCTCCCATATTCATCGGCTTCATCGGCTCCATCGGAGGCATAGAAGAGGAAGGGATACCCGCCACTTGTTGTACTTGCATTTGCTGAGAACCGCTGAGGGAGGGCGATCCTGCCATCACCTGCATGCTACTTCCTTGGATATGAATAAAATGTTCGCCCTGCGCTGTGGTAACTTTCAGAACCGCTCCGCCTGTGGTCTGAAAAATTTCAGGGGGAACACTCCAAGCTCCTGTATGAAAACCAGTACTGGACTGCTGCTGTTGTCCAGGACCACCGCTCATAGTGGTGACAACTGTCTGCGTTCCCTGATTATCAAGATAAATTCTTTGGCCTGTGCCTAGCTCGCATGCATAAGCCATAGGCGCCTCATCAGTATGAAAAAGTTCTTTTATTGTCATCTTTCGGTAGTGACAGATTGCTGATTCTTAACAATTGTATTAGCTGAAAGTTTATGGTGATACCTCTGTAGCGCATACATACAGGAGACTGATCAATCTGGAGCGCTTATCATGCTGATTTTGCATGGAAACGATAACGTTAATGCATCATAAATTACTCGACTCAGCGCTCTAATTACCAGATGTTTTGCATTAAGAAATCTACCGTTCATTCATTAATCACAGTTGTAGTGGTGCATATCTCCATTGATAGGCACAGAAGTACGAAATTCTGCAAATACAGCGGAATCCTCTTTCTCCAAGAAGATAGATGATAATTCTTAATCTTTCTTTGTCCAGGGTTACAATTGACGGACGCTGATATTTATATCAACCGCAATTATGGAATGGTTTGCCCACGTTGACCCATGAACGCTGAGCCTCAAGTCAAAACCACCATATTCGACACCCAAGCGGGTTTTGAGCATTTTTGGGCTGGATTGAAACGAGAGGGCTTCCGCAAGGTAAAAGTGCTATATCACGGACGCACCCGCCGATGGAAGGTGGAAACCCTCTGTGAAAATCTGGATGACCCAGAACGCCTGCAAAAATTGGAGCATGAGGCCAAAGATATAGAGGAAGCCGCCCAGCATCTTGAGCGGATGGTCTACCCGCCTAGGTCTTGGGATGAATGAAGTTACATCACCTTGTCATCTGAGACTAGAGGTTGGACCATAGAGACACGATAAGGTCAACCATTGGCTAAACTCTAGCGCCTAGAGATAGTGAGCAAAGCAGTTTGAGTTTTGGGTGAATCGGAAGGGGAGTAGCTAAAGCACGATGAACGCGCAAAAGACGCGGGAGCAATCTATCAGTCCTAGAGACTGGTCGTGGCCTTTCTGGCCACTAGTACCTCTTTACCCATACGGTAAGCGGCGGACCCTCCGTCAAGAAGTGCTTAAAGACACCATCTGGACGTTTGACCAAATTCAGGGTGTTTTATACGTCGTCACACCGATTCGCATGACCGTCGTAAAACTCGATGAAGGCGGTTTGTTTGTTTTTGCTCCAATTGCCCCAACCCGAGAGTGTATCCGGCTTGTTAAAGAACTAGTGGCAGAACATGGGGATGTCAAATACATCATCCTGCCCACCGTATCCGGCCTAGAGCACAAAGTATTTGTTGGTCCTTTTGCTAGACGTTTTCCCCAGGCCCAGGTTTTCATGGCACCCAACCAGTGGAGCTTTCCCCTCAATCTCCCCCTTAGCTGGTTGGGCTTACCTTTAGGGCGTACCCATCTGCTTCCAGAAGACAGTAACAAAGCTCCCTTTACCAATCAGTTTGACTACGCTATTCTCGGCCCTATTGGGGTTGGTCAACCCTATGAAGAAGTAGCCTTTTTTCACAGACGAACCCGTACACTACTTATACTTGATGCAGTAGTTTCCATCTCAGAAGACCCCCCTGCTATCGTCCAACTGGACCCCTATCCCTTACTGTTTCATGCCAGAGATAATGCCTTCGATATCGTCGAAGATACAGAGGAAAATCGACGCAAGGGCTGGAAACGCATCTCTCTATTCACATTCTATTTCCAACCAAGTGCCTTGCATGTAATTGGCTTAAAGCAGGCGTTCCGCGATGCCTGTAAAGCTCCAGACCGCTCTAAGAAAGCATATTTCGGCCTCTTCCCCTTCCGCTGGAAACCCATCTGGGAGGAATCTTTTGCTTCTCTGCGAGGCGGCGGACGTCTATTTGTAGCCCCCATTTTGCAAGCGCTGATTCTGAACCGAGCGCCCCGGCAAACCTTGGAGTGGGCTGATAAAGTAGCAAGCTGGAATTTTCAACGCATCATTCCCTGTCATGCAGACTCACCGCTTGAAGTTGGTTCTCAGCAATTTCGGCAAGCCTTTGCCTTCCTAGAAAAGAAATCGTTAGTAGAGGGAAAAAATCATCTTCTTCCTGAAGCAGACTTTGAATTGCTTAGAAAAATTGAGAAAGCGCTGTCTCTACCGCCTCCACCCGCAAATTAGCTAGTGAATATAATTCTCTATCTCTCTCTGTTACATTTCATAATATTTTTTCGCAAGCATTTTCTGAGTGCTTAGGGCAAGGCTCACTCTTCTAAATGCTCTCCTAAAGAGCATTCCAGCTCTATTAGCGCCTATTCTAATAGATTTAGGTAAGGGGCAAAAGACCAAGCTCAGAATCCTCAGATATGACAACTTCCTTAAAACTAAAGATCTGTAGGCTTCCACGTTGCACAATCCACACTAGCTAGAATTAAACTCCTGCTCCTTAGACACCCTCTTAATAGGCCACCCCTCCACTATGAACAGCAACGAACTGCCCGCGAAACAAGGTCTGTACGATCCACAGTTCGAGCATGACGCCTGTGGTGTCGGCTTTATCGTGCACATGAAAGGACATAAGTCTCACGATATTGTGACGCAGGCTTTGACCATTCTGGTGAACCTTGACCACCGGGGAGCTTGTGGTTGCGAGACGAATACGGGGGACGGAGCAGGCATTCTGATGCAGGTACCGCACAAGTTCCTGAAAAGAGTAGCGCAGGCAGAAAACATTACCCTGCCCGAAGCAGGGCAGTATGGCGTCGGCATGATTTATTCCTCGACCGATCCTGCTGCACGGGCGAAGAGCCGACAGATTTTTGAAAAGATTGCATCCGAGGAAGGCCTAGATGTTCTGGGCTGGCGCAATGTGCCGACGGATAACTCATTGCTGGGGGATACCGCCAAGTCTAGCGAACCCTTTGTGGAGCAGGTATTCATTCAACGACCCGCAGATTTGGCAGACGATTTGGCTTTTGACCGTAAGCTCTACGTCATCCGCAAGCTAGCGCACAATGCCATCCGCGCAACCAAAATAGACGCCTGTTGGTATCCCTCCAGCCTCTCCTGCCGCACGATTGTCTATAAGGGAATGCTGATGCCCATACAGGTGGGGCAATATTATCCTGAGCTCCACGATCCAGATGTGGAGAGTGCCTTGGCCCTGGTTCACTCCCGATTCAGCACCAATACCTTCCCTAGTTGGGAGCGCTCCCATCCCTATCGCTACATCGCCCACAACGGCGAAATCAATACGATGCGCGGCAACATCAATTGGATGATTGCCCGACAATCGATGTTCCAGTCGGAGCTGTTTGGAGAGGATATCCAGAAGATCCAGCCTGTGATCAACATCGATGGCAGCGACTCGACTATTTTCGACAATGCGCTTGAACTGATGGTTCTAGCCGGGCGGTCACTACCCCATACGGTGATGATGATGATTCCTGAGCCGTGGACGGCTCATGAGTCGATGAGCGATGAGAAAAAAGCTTTTTATGAATACCACTCCTGCCTGATGGAGCCGTGGGATGGCCCAGCATCCATCGCTTTCACCGACGGTACAATGATTGGCGCGGTGCTTGACCGTAACGGCCTCCGCCCCTCCCGTTACTACGTGACCAAAGACGATCTGGTGATCATGGCTTCGGAAGCAGGCGTACTGCCGATCGAACCGGAGCGGGTAGCAGAGAAAGGCCGCTTGGAACCAGGCCGGATGTTCCTGGTGAATATGGAAGAGGGCCGCATTGTCACAGACGAAGAAATTAAGCACCAAATTGCGACGGAGCATCCCTATCGCCAATGGATCAACCAACATATGGTTGAACTGGCAAGCCTGAAAGATGCGCCTGAATTGCCAGCATTAGATACTCTGCCTCTGCTGCAACGCCAGATGGCCTTTGGCTACACCTTTGAAGAACTGCGCATGTTATTGACACCGATGGCCCGTGATGGTGTCGAGGCCATTGGAGCAATGGGTTCGGATACGCCCCTGGCCGTGCTTTCTGACCGCCCTAAACTACTGTATGAATACTTTCAGCAACTCTTTGCCCAGGTGACGAACCCACCGATTGATTCTATCCGCGAAGAAATTATCACTTCGGCGGAGACGACCATCGGTTCTGAGCGCAACTTGCTCAAACCCGAGCCCGAAAGCTGCCATTTGATTGAGCTGAAAACACCGATTCTCAGCAACGAAGAGCTGGCCAAGCTTAAGTATTTAGCTAAGACCGAGATGCAGGAGACCGAGACGCGAAATTTCGCGTCTTTACTGCTCCCTATCCTTTTTGATCCAAAGTCTGGGAGGCAGGGTCTTGAGCAGGTGATGGATGAGCTTTTTGCAAAGGCAGATGAGGCCATTGCCGCAGGGGTGAGCATCCTTATCCTTTCCGACCGAGGCGTGGATAAAGATAAGGCTCCCATTCCGGCACTGCTTGCGGTTGCGGGACTGCATCACCACTTGATCCGTGAAGGCACCCGTACACGGGTGGGTCTTGTGCTCGAATCGGGTGAACCACGGGAAGTCCATCACTATGCAACCCTAATTGGCTATGGCTGCGGAGCGATCAATCCCTATCTTGCTTTTGAGACGCTGGATGACATGATTGGTCAAGGCTTGCTGGTGGATGTTGACCATAAGACTGCCTGCAAGAACTACATCAAAGCCGCAACTAAAGGGGTTACCAAAGTTGCTTCAAAGATTGGGATCTCGACGTTGCAGAGCTATCGTGGGGCTCAGATTTTCGAAGCGATTGGTCTGAATCAGGCGGTTGTTGACAAATACTTCACTTGGACGGCCTCTCGCATTGAGGGTGCGGACCTGGAAGTGATTGCGAAAGAAGCAATTTTGCGACACGGTCATGCCTTCCCAGACCGTCCCGGAGATGGTCACACCCTCGATGTTGGCGGTGAATACCAGTGGCGTAAGGAAGGGGAAGCGCATCTGTTCAGCCCAGAGACGATTCACGCCCTGCAAAAAGCGGTGCGTGGCGGTAGCTATGAGATGTACAGACAGTACGCCGCCTTGGTCAACGAGCAAGGGCAGAAGTACTACACCTTGCGCGGACTGCTGGAGTTCAAGCAGCGAGCATCGGTACCGATTGAAGAAGTCGAGCCAATCGAAGCGATCCTGAAGCGCTTCAAAACCGGGGCGATGAGCTACGGCTCCATCTCCAAGGAAGCCCACGAAACCCTGGCGATTGCGATGAACCGGATTGGCGGCAAATCGAACACGGGTGAAGGGGGCGAAGATCCTGACCGCTACACCTGGACCAATGAGCAGGGCGACTCGAAAAATAGTGCGATTAAACAGGTTGCCTCCGGTCGTTTCGGTGTTACCAGTCTCTATCTCTCCCAGGCTAGGGAACTTCAGATCAAGATGGCACAGGGCGCAAAACCGGGTGAGGGAGGACAGCTTCCTGGCAAGAAGGTCTATCCCTGGATTGCAAAGGTGCGCCACTCGACGCCAGGCGTGGGACTGATCTCGCCGCCGCCACACCACGATATCTACTCCATCGAAGACCTGGCCGAATTGATTCATGACTTGAAGAATGCAAACCGAGCGGCACGGATTAGCGTCAAGCTCGTGTCTGAAGTTGGGGTCGGGACGATTGCGGCGGGCGTTGCGAAGGCACACGCGGACGTCGTCCTGATCTCAGGCTATGACGGAGGGACAGGCGCTTCTCCTCAGACCTCGATTAAGCATGCGGGATTGCCCTGGGAACTGGGTCTTGCTGAAACCCATCAAACCCTCGTGCTGAATAATCTGCGTTCCCGGATTGTGGTCGAAACCGATGGCCAGATGAAGACAGGCCGGGATGTGGTGATTGCTGCGTTGCTGGGAGCCGAAGAGTTCGGTTTTGCCACTGCTCCTCTAGTTTCGCTCGGCTGCATCATGATGCGCGTCTGCCATCTCAACACCTGCCCAGCCGGGATTGCCACGCAGGACCCCTATCTCCGTCAGAACTTCACAGGCGACCCTGCCCATGCTGTGCATTTCATGACCTTCATTGCCCAGGAAGTGCGTGAGCTGATGGCCCAACTTGGTTTTCGCACCCTTAATGAAATGGTGGGCCGCACCGACGTGCTCGATCCGAAGAAAGCAGTGGCCCACTGGAAAGCGAAGGGTCTCGATTTCTCGAAGATTCTCTATCAGCCACAGGTCGGACCAGAAGTAGGTCGCTATTGTCAGATTCCTCAGGACCACGGCCTCGAAAAATCCCTCGACATGACCGTATTGCTTGACCTCTGTAAAGCAGCGATTGAGAAGGGTGAATCGGTGAAGACAGATCCGCCGCTCCCGATCAAAAACGTGAATCGCGCCGTCGGTACGATTCTTGGCAACGAAATCACCAAGCGTCACTGGGAAGGCTTGCCCGAAGATACGGTTCACCTGCATTTCCAAGGCAGTGCGGGTCAAAGCTTTGGCGCCTTTGTGCCCAAAGGGGTCACCCTCGAACTGGAAGGCGATGCCAATGACTACCTCGGCAAAGGACTCAGCGGCGGCAAGATCATGCTTTATCCACCAGCCGCTTCCACCTTTGTGGCAGAGGATAACGTCATTGTCGGGAACGTAGCCCTCTATGGGGCGACCTCCGGTGAGGTCTATATCCGAGGAATTGCTGGGGAACGTTTCTGTGTCCGCAACTCAGGCGTGAACACCGTCGTTGAAGCCGTCGGCGACCATGGCTGCGAATATATGACCGGAGGAAAAGTCGTTGTCCTCGGGCGCACCGGACGCAACTTTGCAGCGGGTATGAGCGGTGGGGTTGCCTACATCCTCGATGAGCAGGGTGATTTTGCAACGCGCTGCAATACGCAGATGGTTGGCTTGGAAAAGCTGGAAGATCCAGAAGAGATTCACGATCTTCGTCAGTTGATTCAGAACCATGTGGACTATACCCAAAGCCAAAAGGCGATCCAGGTCCTGGCAAACTGGGAAGCGATGCTGCCTAAGTTCGTCAAAGTGATGCCAAGGGACTACAAGCGCGTACTGCAAGCGCTGCAAGAAGCTCTAAAAAGCGGCTTGAGTGGCGACGATGCCCTTGATGCCGCTTTTGAAGCGAATGCCCGCGACGTTGCGCGTATCGGTGGTAGCTAGAATTCATAACTGCTGTAGGGAGAACGGCCATTCATCCCTACGCCCTCTTACCGAATGGCCATTCTTGAGACACGACCATGGGAAAACCAACTGGCTTTATTGAATATCTCCGCGAAGCACCTTCTGAAGTAGAACCGCTCGAACGCATCCGCAACTGGGATGAATTCCACCTGCCGATGGAAGAGGAAAAGCTCCGCACCCAAGGAGCTCGCTGTATGGATTGTGGCATCCCGTTTTGTCACACGGGTAACGTGATCAGCGGGATGGCCAGCGGCTGCCCCGTCAATAACCTGATCCCTGAA
Organism: Gloeobacterales cyanobacterium; assembly: GCA_038245785.1. Taxonomy (GTDB): domain Bacteria; phylum Cyanobacteriota; class Cyanobacteriia; order Gloeobacterales; family PMM-0068; genus Sivonenia. The sequence continues at coordinate 142,884 of JBBRSB010000001.1, forward strand.
TTCAACGACCTTGTCTATCGAGGACTCTGGCGTGAAGCCCTGGATCGTCTGCACAAGACGAATAACTTTCCCGAATTCACAGGCCGCATTTGTCCTGCCCCCTGCGAAGGGGCCTGTGTCCTTGGCATCAATAACCCTCCGGTCACGATTAAGAACATCGAGTACTCGATCATCGACAAAGGCTGGCAAGAAGGTTGGATTACTCCCGAACCTCCGGCCAAACGTACCGGGAAAAATGTTGCCATCATCGGCTCCGGTCCTGCTGGTTTATGCGCCGCCGCCCAACTCAATAAAGCAGGGCATTGGGTGACCGTATTTGAACGGGCTGACCGTCCGGGTGGTCTCCTGATGTATGGTATTCCCAACATGAAGCTGGACAAGGAAGAAATCGTCCTTCGCCGTCTAAACGTGCTGGAAGACGAAGGCGTCAAGTTCGTCTGCAATACAGAAGTGGGCAAAGACCTGCCTGTGGAAAAGCTACTCCTAGACTTCGACTCCGTCGTCCTCTGCACCGGAGCGACCAAACCCCGCGACTTGCCGATTGAAGGCCGCCAGCTAGAAGGTATCCATTTTGCGATGGATTTCTTAACGGCAAATACAAAGGCAGTTCTAGATCGTGGCGAAACCTCAATGTCTGCTGCAGGCAAAGATGTCGTCATTATCGGTGGTGGGGATACAGGTACGGACTGTGTTGGCACCTCGATTCGTCACGGCTGCCGGAGCCTAGTACAGCTTGAGATCATGCCCAAGCCACCATCGGCTCGTGCGGCGGATAATCCTTGGCCCGAATGGCCCAAGGTCTATAAAATGGACTATGGCCAAGAGGAAGCGGCGGCTAAGTTTGGGGAAGACCCACGCGGTTATGTGACTACCGCCACCAGGTTCGAAGGCGATGAAAATGGACAGGTGAAAGCGGTTCATACCATCCAGGTGCAGTGGCAGAAAAATGACAAGGGACAATTCATTCCGGCACATGTCCCTGGCACTGAACAAGTCCTGCCTGCCCAACTTGTTCTTCTGGCAATGGGCTTCCTCGGTCCTGAGCAACCGTTACTCAATGCCCTTGGGGTAGAGCGTGACCCACGCAGCAATGTGAAAGCCGACTATGGTAAGTATGCCACTAGCATTCCTGGCGTCTTTGCCGCCGGTGATTGCCGCCGTGGGCAGAGCCTCGTCGTCTGGGCTTTCAACGAAGGCCGTGGTGCTGCCCGTGAATGTGACCTTTACCTAATGGGTAGTACTGATTTACCCTAGGAGGATAGCTTCTACTGTCCAGCCCCTCGTTTTGCTTCTGAAGCCAATACACGAAGAAAAAAGGAAAGGAACATGATGCAGTTTTCTCCACAAACCGTCTACGACAACCTCAAGCTGCTTGAGCGTGTGGACGTTGCTACCAGCGCACTCTACCGCCAACTAGCGCAAGATGCACTGGGAGATCCAGAAGTCAGCCTTGCCTGGAGACAAGCTATTGCCGACCGCCTCAATCAAGCCAACTATCTTCTTGGGAAGCGGACCGTAGTCGATAACGATAGCTATTAGATGGTTGACTCTTATTGGACTACTGACTGCTTTAATGCCCGCTAAATGGTGAACTCTTCGACCAAAGAGGCCTCTAGCTGTTTCAACACCGCTTTCGCTCCAGCTTCAGAGGATGCAGGATTCTGTCCTGTAATTAGATTGCCATCGCTCACTACGTAGGACTGCCAGTCTTCTGACTTGGAATATTTGCCGCCATTCTTGTTCAGCTCATCTTCCACCAGGAACGGTACGATCTCAGTCAGGCCAACCGCTGCTTCCTCAGTGTTGGTAAAGCCTGTTACAGATTTATTTTGGACTAGAGGAGTGCCATCGGGCGCTTTCGTATGGCGCAATACGCCAGGAGCATGACAGACGGCGGCGACAGGCTTGCCCGCAGCATACATAGCTTCAATCAAGGCAATGGAGTCGGAATCTTCAGCCAGATCCCACAGCGGACCGTGGCCACCGGGATAGAACACGGCATCATAGGCTTCAGCGGATAGGCTCGACAGCTTTACCGTATTCGCCAAAGCAGTTTGCGCCGCTTGATCTCCTCTAAAGCGAGCGGTTGCCTCGGTTTGAGCATCCGGCTGGTCACTTTTAGGATCAAGCGGTGGTTGTCCGCCTTTGGGAGAAGCGAGCGTAATTTCGGCGCCTCCATTTTTGAAGACGTAGTAGGGAGCCGCAAACTCCTCTAACCAAAACCCCGTTTTTTTGCCACTATCGCCCAACTTGTCGTGGGAAGTCAACACCATCAAAATTTTCATCGTTATTTCCTTTGTGTTTGTTTAGTCTGTACATTTAACCGATCGCAAAGCCGCTTACTTCCAAGCGCGTTCATATTGAACCGGCGTCGGTACCGCCTGACGCAGTTGTTTCGCAGCCTGCAGCGCCCAATAGGGATCACGCAGCATTTCTCTAGCGAGTAACACCATATCCGCCTGACCTGTACGGATAATCTGGTCAGCCTGCGCGGGTGCAGTAATCATGCCAACAGCTCCGGTAGCGATGTTTGCTTCGCGTCGGATCCGATCGGCAAAAGAAGTTTGATAGCCTGCGCCCACCGGAATCTTTTCACCCGGCACAATCGCACCCGAAGAACAATCGATGAGATCAACGCCCAGTGATTTCAATTTATCGCTGAGCGCAATACTTTGTTCAAGGTCCCAACCATTAGGAACCCAATCGGTTGCAGAAATGCGAACCCAAAGCGGTGTCTGATCAGGCAGAATATTGCGCACTGCCTGAACGACTTCACCTAAAAACCGAATGCGATGCTCAAAACTGCCACCGTACTCATCTGTCCGTTGATTGCTCAAGGGAGACAGAAATTCATGCAGCAGGTAGCCGTGAGCCGCATGAATCTCAATCACGTCAAATCTAGCTTCGAGGGCGCGCCGAGCTGCGTCCACAAAGGATGTCGTCAGATTTTTAATGTCTTCGATACTGAGCGCGGTCGGGTCGAGGCTGTCTGACTTAAATGGAATGGCGCTGGGCGCAATCGGGGTCCATCCCCCTTGAGCTTCGGGAAGCACATCTCCGCCCTCCCAAGGTGGAGACGTGCTCGACTTTCGACCCGCATGAGCAAGCTGAATGCCAGCAACAGCGCCATTGCGATGAATTAACTCCACAATTCGCGCCAACATTTCAATGTGGGCATCTTGCCAGATTCCTAAATCTTGGGGCGTGATGCGACCTTGCGGCTCGACTGCCGCTGCCTCCGTCATCACAAGACCTGCCCCTCCAACAGCCCGACTGACGAGATGAACAAGATGCCAATCGTTCGCGAATCCATCTTCGCTGGAATATTGGCACATAGGAGAAACTGCAATCCGATTCCGGAAGGTAACACCCCGTTGGTCCAATGGTTCAAATAAATGCGGCATATTTGCAAACCGATGAATCAGTGCTACTTCGTTCAAGGCTTTAAGGGCCTATATCGTCCATTCTGTCGCTTTATCTTCAGCGTGGCATCAGCCCATAGACGTGTGAGTGTGTTGGGCGGCCCCTAAAAACTGGATTGATCACGGGCTTTGTGGGAACAACTCGCTCATGCGGTCGAGGATGTGCTTCTGCATGACCGTGCGGATGGTCGATTGCTCGACAATCATCAGGAGGTGGCCCCCTCTCTCGAAACGGACCAGCCTTGCACCTGGAATTGTGGAAGCAGCGAACGCAGCATTGTGGTAGAGCTGCAGGGTGTCGTCTGTGGCATGGAATACCAGGGTCGGGGCTTGGATCGCGGCTATCCTCTCACCTGGCAGTGTAGCCTTGTTATCGAAAGCAACACCGGCAGCTCGCAGCGAAACCGGGTTCATATAATCAATCAAGTGTTCAACCCATTCCCGCTGCTGGGGGATAAGACCGGCAATGACTGCGTCGTTGGCCCCCATCAACCCCATGAACTGCTTTTTGAACAGCTTGGTGATGGCCCAGTAAGGCAGGTCATACTTAAAGATAGTCGTCAGCATCTCGCCTTTCTGGTTCGCCTGCGCTTGGTCTTGTGTGGCTGAAGCCGCGACACCGCAAGAAATGAGTGTAAGCGAGGATACCCGTTCAGGGTGCAATACGGCAAAAAGTAGAGCTGAAGGGCCACCATGAGATATAGCGACGACCGCAACTTTTTTGATGCCCAGCTGGTCGAGCAAATACGTGTAGGCATGGGCTTGGTCGTCCCAGGTGGCACCCTCGCGGAAGGTCGAGCGCAGATATCCAAAGCGCGAAGGCGTAATCCAGTGGAATTGCTCACCCAGCACGGCCTGCGCAAGGAGTTCGCCCTGATCGTAGCCGCCGCCGCTTCCGTGGATCACCAGGACCGCAGGACCTGATCCACCTTCGGTGTATTCGATATCCCCATAGGGTGAAGTTATGACAGTGCTCTTTCCCCGGACCCGTTCATAAGCTCGATTCATATCCCAGAGATAGGCCGCTGAAACCAAAACCACCGCTGCGATCAACCCTATCGCCATCCAGCGTAGAATCCTTCTTAACATCTTTCTCTCCTTCAATGTTGGGCGGCATCTGCCTTTCTCAGTCGCTGTCTGGAACGAGAGAGTCAGCGAAACGTAGAAGTGATGTGGTTGCTCAAGGGCTTAACGCCAGACCATAAAACGATAGCGGACTTTCGCAAAGAGCATTACAAAGCACTCCAGAAAGTGTTTCGAGAATTCATTGAGCGGTGTGAAGCGCTGGAATGGTTTGCGGAGAAATCATGGCGATTGACGCCAGCAGATGGTCGAGCACATGAAGACTCATAAATCCCTCTGACCCGCTTTAAGAACAGAATTCCTTATGGACAGCGGCTGCGATACTTTTAGAAATTTGTGTTGCTAGCAAAGCGCCTTTTTGGAGACTTGCTCCTTTAGCCGAAGATAAAACTCCTGAGGCGGGCACTAGCGAAGTATCCGCTGGATAGAGATCATAGGGGGGAAACTCGGCAGGACCATCACTCGGGATCAGGTCCAGATGCACTAACTCTGGATAGTAGTGAAGCATAAGAGAAGTCTCAATCACGGCGGCATGTTCCAGGGCAAAGCCAGGAAAACCTTCGGGGAAGACTTCTTTCAGCGTTTGTTCGCTACAAAAATCCCAATATTCCAAGCGCATCACCTGCACGGCTGCCGTTTTTCCTAAATCCCGCATCGCCAACTCAATGCCTTCGGTCAGGAACCATTGGTTTTCATAATGACCATCGATAAAAGCGATATGGCGGACTTGGTGACGGGCTAATTCGCGGATGATATCTCGGGTCATTTGACTCAGGCTATTGCCATCCAAACTGGTAGTGCCGGGAAAGTGCTGTCCGCCGCCGCAGCGAGGCTGGGATTTATAGCCATAGTTCAACGTGGGGGCGACCAAACCGTTTACTTCTCTGGCCACGCTTTGGGCAACAGCCGTGCAGAGGAGGGCATCGGTGCCAAGCGGAAGATGGGGACCATGCTGCTCTAGAGAACCACAGGGAATGAAAACCACCAAATTTTCCTGGGAAACCCGTCTTTGGAATTCAATCCAACTTATAGAACTCATCAGTACGGGGTCTACCTGTGTCATCTCCTGCTCTACTCCTAAAGAATCGTTTTTGCGCCATCCACTAGAAGCGTGGCTCCATGCAAGAGTTCTGGAGCATCACTAGCCAGGAAGAGGGCTACCTGGGCAATCTCTTCAGGACGGCCAAGCCGCCCAATCGGCATCGTGGCGATCCCAGCGGCCCGCGCAGCACCAGGATCTGCTTCAGTGTCAAACTCCCTTTGAAGCAGTTGGGTATCCACGGGGCCAGGGCAGAGGGCATTGATGCGAATATGGTCCTTTGCATATTCGAGGGCCAAGGCACGGGTGAAAGATAACACCGCTCCTTTACTGGCACAGTAGGCGGTGTATAAGGGTTGGGCAACCACTGCCAATTCGGAGGCTGTATTGATAATCACACCTCCCCCTTGTTGCTGCATCCCCGGAATAACCTGTTGGCACAGGTAAAAGACAGACAGGAAATTGACTGCCAGGGTCCTCTCCAAGGTTGCTTCTTGGACATGGACAAAAGGTTCAATGACAGAGATGCCTGCATTGTTATAGAGAATATCGACCCGCCCATAGGTGGCATAGCAATGTTTGACTACTTCCACTGCCGCATGGTGGGAAGAGAGATCGGCTAAGTGGAACTGAAAGCTCAGTTTTTGTTTATGGAGTCGCTCAGCAAGCTCTTGGCCTGCTCTCTGGTCACAATCGACGCCAAAAACGGACGCACCCTGAGCGGCAAAGAGTTCAGCCGCTGCTCTGCCAATTCCAGCGCCTACCCCCGTAATCAGGGCAACCTTGCCATCTAATCTCATTCACACAGCCGTCAAGAAGGATACGCCAACAGCACCGATAAACTCTTTGGAGTCCTCAGAGGCTTGGGTTGGTGCCATGTAATCAGGGCTCATTACCCGCTCCACTCGGTATTTGTGGAAGTTCGCCAAGAGAGTACGCACAGGCAGCACTTGACCATCCCCTTCTCCATAGAGCGTTTCATGCAATGCAGGGAGTTCATACCAAGGGGCTCCTGTCTTCGTATGGTGAGCATTATGGTAGACAAAGTTCAACGTTAAGAGATTTAGCAAAGGATAGCGTGTAGAAATTAAATTTGAATAGGTGTTTTGGTGCTCGTAATCTCGGTCACGATTTTCTATCCCTGGAGCCTCTTCATAGCCCTCAATCGCATAGGCTTCATAGGTGTGCTGATAGGCATCAATGAAGCGCATCGCATGGATGAAGATTAAGTATGAGAGTGCATATAAGAGAACTGCTTGAGGGGAAAGGAGTGCGAAAACCGATAGAAAGCCGACGCGGGTCAGAAATATAAAAATGACTTCAATTCGTCTCTCTTTTCTAATAAAGGCAGAGGCAACAACATAGGCTTTCATGATAAATTCAACGGCTGGAACATAGGCCCACTCAAGCGCAAGTACTATTTTCCGCAAAGTGGGCTTTGTGCGTAAAAATTCTTTAAAATCAAACGTAATCACGTCAGCACGGTCTACATGATGACGAATATGCTTATGTCTGAGGTCTTTAGATCTTGCATAGCAAGCTCCATTAAGCCAGCTTAAAAGAAGTACAAAGTTTGAATTCATCCCTCGGCGTCTAAAGATAGTTTCGTGCAGTAGTTCATGCGTAAAAAAAGCCGAATATATAAGGGTATGGGTGACTAGCAATACCCCTAAGAAGTTCCAGACAACTGATGCTTGAAGTAGCATCCATAGGCCAAAAAAATAGCCTAAGAAAGTATAGCTAAGCCCTAAGAAATTAGGCCAAAACCCGTCTGGATACCGCCAAACACTACTGGTCATGAAACATGCCTCAGAAGCAAGAAAGAAAGAATTACTTAGCCTATTCTATGGCTTTCGCAGGTTTTTGCTCCTCCGTGCCACCATACGAATGCCTTTTTTGGACCAGACCTTCTGGGAACATAGCACTCAAGCAACAGAGCCCTAAAAGTCCATAATCTACTTTATCCCAATCGATAGATTGTTTTCGTATTCACAGCAACATGCTGACTATGACACAGATGCAAAATAAGTAGCTTCCAATACAATTTAAAAACTTTCTGAATGTTACTCCTAATTAAAATATTTATGGTTCATTCGTAATGCCTACAACAAGCCTTCCTCTGCGAGCTAGCTTTGCTATCTTCGCATTAGCTTCAAGCATTTTAATCACTCCTATGGCTGCACATGCAGTTCCTGTGAAGGTGGGGGTCGTTACTTGGATTGGTTATGGACCTCTATACATTGCTGACAAGTTAGGCACTTTTAAAAAGTATGGCGTGGATGTAAAACTTGTTAAGTTTCAAGACCCGGCTTTAATTCCGCCAGCAATAGAAAGTAATGCCCTTGACGGAGGTACGCTGACCTATGATGAAGTGATTGGCGTTACAGCTAAAGGCTGGAAACATCCTGCCGTATTAACGCTTGATTACTCTAATGGAGCCGATGCGATTGTAGCTGATAGTTCTATCAAAAGCATTAAAGACTTCAAAGGAAAAAAGGTCGCTTTCAATCCTTTGTCACCCTCTGATTTTCTACTTTCCTATGCTTTGCAAAAAAATAATATGACGGAGAAAGACATAAAACCAGCCAATATGTCTCCAGAAGCAGTGCCTGCTACCCTCATCTCAGGAGCAGCTCCCATTGGTGTCACCTATGAACCAAGTGTGTCCCAACTCCTATCGGCTAAGTCCCAGCGGACTTTCAGGGTCATCTTCTCTTCTAAGGATGCTCCAGGACTGATCACCGATGTCTTATCCTTCAAGAAAGACTACATCAGCAAAAATCCAAAAGAGGTCAAAGCTATTCTTCAAGCTTATCTAGATAGTTTGGACTATATGAAAAAGAATCCTAAGGAAGCTAATGCTATCATCGGTAAGTGGATGGACCTCTCAGAGAAAGAAGTTCAATCCCAACTAACAGGGGTCTTTAATCCCAACTTAAAAGAAATGATGAGCAACTTCACCAAGAGCAATAAGATTGACTCTTTCTATCGCAGTGGTCCGCTTATTAGTGATGTTTTAATCAAGAAGAAGCAAATTACTAAGGGACCTAATATAGAAGAGACTATTGATACTCAGTTCCTAACCGAGCTGCTCAAACCTGCTCAGGTTTCTGCTAAACCGTAGTAAGATCAAATCGTGAGTAGGAATTTTTAGTTATTGACCAATAGCCAGTAGCTCTCTACACTCCCAACCCCAGTTTTTCCCAGAGCGCATCTCGGCCCCCCTTTACACAATGCACCCGGCTTTCCTTCTTGAGGTGCGCCAAGACCCGATTAATCGTCGGGCGGCTCACTGTTGGACAAGCCTTTTGGATATCCGAAATCTGGAATTGCTGGGGTAGACGAGCAATCGTGTCGGCAACCATCTCCCGTTTTGCTCCTTTCTGGGTTGTCACCACGCCAACCCGTTGCTCAAACCCGCGGTAGGCACTCAATACCACGCCCAGAAAATATTCCCACCAGGGCAACAGCTCATGCTCTCCTTCATGCCATCTTTGAGAACATCGCTGAAGCGTTTCATCGTAACTTTCCTTCGTGCGCTCTATGATCGCTTCTAAGCTGATGTACCGCCCCACTTCATATCCAGCTTGGTACAGCAATAACAACGACAACAGCCGCGCCATACGACCATTTCCATCTAAGAAAGGATGGACGCACAGAAAATCTAAGCTACAGGTCGCAATCAGCAACAGGGGCTCAATCGTTCCTTCCTGCCAGTACTGATTAAAGTGCCCATGGAGTTCCTGCATCGCCTGAGGTGTGAGGTAAGCCGGAACGGGACGAAAGCGCACAACCGTTGTTCCATCGGCACGAGTTTCTCGAATATCGTTGTCAGATCCTTTCCAGACCCCGCCTTGAATCGGCAGAAACTGGGTTAAATCCCGATGGAGTTGCAGCACCAGACCAGGGGTAAAGGTCATGCCGTCATAGTTTGCATGGATGCTATTTAGCACCTCCCGATAGCCCAAGATCTCCTGCTCGGAGCGACTTTGGGGACTAACTTTATCCGCCATCAACAACTGGAGACGTTGGGGCACGGTGGCAATCCCCTCAATGCGGTTAGACGATTCCGTACTTTGAATCACGGCAATCTGTCTCAAGCTTTCTAAAACCTGAGGCGACTGATTTTGAAACAGTGCTTGCTTCCCCTTGTACTCGCCCAACAGCCGAATGGTCTGCAAGAGCGATTGGGGAATCGGTTGACGTTCAATGACACCAGAAACAAAGGATTGCATAAGTCCCTAAACATGATCACATGAGTCCTAGATGATCATGTTAACGAGATCATGATCACATTGCTCGGCATAGACCAAAAAGATTAACTTTTCTTCCCATGTAAGATAGTTTGGCCTTCTGTCCACGACTGTCACAGGCGATTGCCCCTTCGCAAAGCCTGCGTGGCCTACCCCATAGTCATTCCAGACCTGCTCCAAAAGACGAATTTATAAGAATTTCAGTATGTCTTTGATCTCGATTTTGAGGATCCGTTACTGGATAAAGCCTAAAAGCGTCGGAGGAGTTAGACTCAGAATCAAGGCATTGCTCGGTGCCAGGAACATACACTACGATATGGCAGATGAAGAAGGAGAGAAAATGCTGAATGGACTTCGGCAAAAAACAGTCGTGCAGCCCGATGGTGTAGTTACCATTCAATCATCGGAATTACCGTTAGGAGCGACAGTGGAAGTCATTGTTCTCGTAGAACCGCAGCCGTCTGAACTTCCAGAACTTAGCCTTACGAGTTTAATCGGCACGGCTAAAGGCAGCTTTGCAACACCTGAAGAGGCAGATCGGTTTATTCGACAAGAACGGGATTCATGGGAATCCTAGACATCATTCAGGGCAATTTGGTGTATCTGGATGTCAATATCTGGATATATGCCTTGGAGGGCTACCCTGATTTTTGGGAGGAGATAACGCTGCTCTTTCAGGCTATTGATCGAGGAAATTTGAAAGCAGTCACGAGCGAACTGTCTTTGGCAGAAGCTTTAGTCAAGCCTATGCAACTCCAGAATGAATCCCTTCAAAAAGCTTACAAGACAGCGATATCCAACCGTCAAAATGTTGCAGTCCTTCCGGTGGAGCGCGAGATTTTGATTCAAGCTGCTCAATTGCGCTCAACGAGTAAGTTAAAACTCCCCGATGCGATTCATGGAGCTACTGCACTGAAAGCTCAATGCACTTCATTTTTGACCAATGACCGAGCTTTTAAGGAAATCACTAATCTTCATACTGTGCTTTTGTCAGAGGTCATTGAATGAAAAACAGATTGATAAATTTTTGCCTAAATAGTTAGCAGATTCTAAGAAGAGCTAGACAGGAGTGGCAATCCCCTTAATGCAGTTAGACGATTCTGTATTTTGAATCACGGCAATCTGTCTCAATGTTTCTAAAACCTGAGGTGACTGATTTTGAAACAGCGCTTACTTCCCCTTACGCTCGCCCAACTGCCGAATAGTCTGCAAGAGCGATTGGGGGAATCGGTTGACGTTCAATGACACCGGACACAAAAGATTGCATAAGTCCCTAAACGTGATCACATGAGTCCTAGATGATCATGTTAACGAGATCATGATCACATTGAGCGACGCTAATCAAAAAGATTAACTTTTCTTCCCATATGAGATAGCTTGGCCTTCTTATCACGGGTGACCGCCCCCTCAAAGAACCTACAATGCTTATTCCGTAGTCACTTCAGACCCGCATCAAGAGATTGACATTTCAGTATCTACATCCCTGAGTGCTACTTCCCGGCATAGTTTTTGCAGGTTTGCTTTGCTTCCTTTGCCACATCAGTTTTAGGCTGAATAAGGCTGGGATTGTCGCGCAACTGATCGCAGGCGATTTGCAGTGAATGTTTCCAAGAAATATCCCAGATCCTTACCGTTCCGCCCTTGCTCCCACTTAAGATACGTTTGCCATCCGGACTGAACGCCACTGAAGTGACCAAAACATTATTATATTTGGAGAATTTGCCGATTTTGGAGGGTTGGCCGATTTTGAAAGGTTTGCCAATGGCTTCACCCGTGACGGCATTCCAAATCCTTACTGTCTTGTCGTTACTACCATTGACAATGCGTTGGCCATCCGGACTAAATGCCACTGAAGTGACTGTATCCTCATCTTTGATGGGTTTGCCGATCGCTCCTACTGTGGCCACATTCCAAATCCTTACTGTCTTGTCATTACTTCCACTGACAATACGTTGGCCATCGGGGCTGAACGCCACTGAATTAACATTAGCCTCATGACCGTTGAAAGGCCTGCCGATAGGTTGTCCCGTAGCCGCATCCCAAATCCTTATCGTTCCATCCCTACTACTACTTAAGATGCGTTTGCCATCGGGACTGAACGCAACTGAAGTGACTAAAACATCATAATATTTGGAGGGGTTAACAATTTTGGAGGGTTGGCCGAGTATGAAAGGTTTGCCAATGGCTTCACCCGTGGTCGCATTCCCAATCCTTACTGTTCCGTCATAACTAACACTTAAGATGCGTTTGCCATCGGGGTTGAACGCCACAGAAGTGATCCCATACTCATTACCTTTCAAAGGTAAAGGTTTGCCAATAGCTTCAGTCGTAGCTGCATTCCAAATCCTTACCGTTCCGCCAAGCCTGCCACTAACAATGTCTTTGCCATTAGGACTAAACGCTACTGAAGTGACTGTATCATCCTCTTTAATCGGTTTACCCAGGGGCTTACCAGTGGCAGCTTCCCAAACCCGTATCGTTTTGTCCTCACTGCCACTGACGATGCGTTTGCCATCAGGACTGTACGCCACTGACTTAACAACATCCGTATGCCCTTTGAGGGGTTGGCCGATGGGTTGGCCCGTAGCCGCATCCCAAATCCGTACTGTATTGTCCTTATTAGTTCTTAAATAATCACTACTGCCACTGACGATACGTTTGCCATTAGGACTAAACGCCACTGCATTGACCGACTTCGTGTGTCCTATGAGGGCCTTGCCGATAGGTTCTCCTGTAGCCGCATCCCAAATCCTTACCGTTCCATCACGACTGCCACTGACAATGTGTTTACTATTGGGACTAAATGCAACTGAATTAACTTCAGCTTCATGGTGTAATTGATTTTGCTCCTGATTTTCCCGTATGACATCCAGTAAGCTCCCATACACAGCCTCAAATTGAGGCTGGTCAGAAAATAGAGCAAAAGCAGATTGACTCAAACCAGTTGCTGCAATTGCATTGATTTCTGCGTTTACAGGTTGGCTTGAAAGCAAAATTTCCGCATTTGTAGCCAACTGTTCAGCCCGCTGCCGCTGGGTCTGCTGCCCCTGATATGACGCAAAGGTTAATAAACCCAAAGTCAGCACAAGTCCTGTACTCAGGAATCCAAACCAAAGCTTTTGCTGTCGCCTATGCTCCCTCTCATCCTTCTCAGCTGCCTGCTTTTGGGCTTGTTCCAAATCGATAGAGGCCTTAAAAAGCTCGACTTGCAGCGGGGTCATATCATCACCATCTCGGTCATAGTATTGCCGCAGCAAATCCAGATCGGGCGATCTCCAGAGGTTGCCCTCTGGTCGTCCATTTTTGCGCCAATAGATAGCCGATTCATCCAGTCGCCGTTGAAAGCGCAGATCGCTGCGACCGTTATCAAGCCACTTCTTCAATTGATCCCAGTTATCGAATAATGCCTCGTGGGTCACTTCAACAGTTTCTGAACTAGCATCGCCATCAGAGGCCAACGTAATTAGACGCGCACTAGGATCAGCAAACCGAGCAATCACCTGTCTGACCTCTTCAGGACGGTCTCGATATGAAATCATTTGCTGAAGAGCTGTTCGACGACGTGTGTCTTTTGTCCCTTCTCCCAGTTGAACAAGTCCTAAAAACATCCGCCGCGCAATATTTTGTTCGTCAGGATTGAGATCCGAGTAGATCCGTTGTGCTTCTCCGGCCAGTGCCCCACCTACACCGCCAATTTCCGTCAGTGTCTGCGAGGGTTTCTTGCCATTTGTTAGTCCTTCCCAAATCCGTGTCAGGGCAAACTGGAGCAAGGGTAAAGCACCTTCCCGTCCTTCAGTCTGTTCAACCAGCAAGCTAACAGTAGATTCATCCAGGGCGTGTCCTGCCTGTTCCGCTGGTTTACGAATGGCGTCTCGGAGTCCATCCACACTCAGGGCAGAGACAAAAGACCCCTGCTCAGCAATCAATTGATTTAGCTGAGGATATTTCTGGGTTGCACCCAAAAAGTCGCTCCGCAGGGTAACGATCGCAGAAACCCTTTTTGCCAGGTCCTTAGATGCGCAAAGCAAATTCCCAATAAACGCATCGCGCTCAGCCTCATCTTCGCAAAGAGTATAAACCTCCTCCAATTGATCCGCCAAAACTATGAGCGGAGAGATAGCAATATCCGGCAACACATCCGCAATCCGACGTAACCCGTCATATTCGCCGTTTGCATTTTTCTTAGCCAGTTCCTCAGCAAACTCACGGGTCTTCGCCACAGGGGTAAGGTCATTGGTCGCAATTCGTGCCAGAACTGTCGCTAGTGCTTCTAAGGGATGACTTCCAGGCACCAGCACTGCAACCTTAGGGTGCTCACGTCCAGGCAATGGTCGTCTATCTAGTTCCGGTATCAACCCTGCTCTTGCCAAGGAAGACTTTCCCGAACCCGATGGACCATAAATTGGCAATAGACGAATAGCAGATGGGGAATCATGCAGACTTCTGAACTTCGCCCAAAGCTCCTGGATTTGTTTCTTTCTTCCAAAAAAGCGCTCACCGTCCGTTTCTTGAAAGGCCAACAATCCTTTGTAAGGGTTTGGACCCATTTTTTTGTCAGGTTTGACATCAGACTCTTTCGGCTCAATCGGTACATTGTTATAGATGACCGTTCCATAGACCACCATCCCGCCGCTAAGCACCTGCCCAATGGTCTGGTTGCGATCGCCCTTCACATTCTGGTTAATCGGTGGATCTGAGTCTGGAGTAAGAGGAGAATCAGGCATCAAGACAACTCATTCGTCACATTCCCCTGAACAGTGCCATATACTACTTGACCACCCTTCATCTGCCCAATTACCTGATTTTGATTCCCGGTGACAGTTTGGACAACTTGGAGTCCAGGAGTGCCATCAGGAGCGTTTTCTTGGAGAATTCGAGCGATCTCTTTGGTCAGTTCTTTATCCTGCTCTAATATTTTTTGTAATTGTCGTTTGAGGGCAATTCTCGACTCTTCATCCTCTGGATTATTCGCCACATCCGCAGCGGCTTCTTTTGCCGCTTCCTTGGTCTCCACCTTAGGACTTAACTTCTCCCAAACCGCCTGTGCCTTACCCCAAGCCGCCTCGCCAAACTTCCCCGAAGCAGATTCAGTCGCTTTCTCCACCGCCTTTCCACCTAATTTCAACAGAAAGGGTAAGAACGGGCTGATGAACCCTGTCAAAACGGCGATTTCCATGTTCAAATCCTTATTTGAAAAAACCATTACCCATAACTTGCAATATCAGGAGCTAAGTTGCGACATGCCAGAATTCCAAGATTTTCACATACCCAGCATGACACGTAGATATCCAAGTGTAATCATACTGAGTTGAAGCAGAAAGTCAATTGAAAGATCTTTCGGTTAATTTGGTGAGCTTTTAGCCGATTTTGACTTTCCTGCAATTTTATTTGATTTGGTCGAACATTAGGTTGTGGGGAACGGCTCCATCCACCGTGAGGATAAGAGGCGCAGAAAGCAAGCGGTGACTATACTCAAGTTATCTACCTCTACTCCAGTAGCTTTTTGAGCGAATATTTATTCTAAGAGTTGATCAAGCATGCTTACCACGACTGACATTGGTACATTAATCACTCGTTCTTCAGAAATCGGGAGTGGTCGTCCGATGATTGCGGGCACGAGAACCTCGGTAAGGCGCGTGGTTGTTCTATATAAACAAGGTGCAGGTGCAGAAGAAATAGCCCGTCGCATGAGTCATCTCAGCCTTGCCCAGGTTTATGCGGCACTAGCTTACTATCATGCCAACCGCGACGAGATTGAAGCAGATTTGGCTGAAGAGGAAGCTGAATATTCCAGATTAGCAGCAGCACACGGTAAAAATGCTGGACAGAGCTAGGAATGGGCAAAATTCTGCTGTATCTTGATGAAGACTCAATGGATCAGGACTTTGTACAGGCGCTGCGGTCACGCAATGTCGATGTTCTGACCGTTGCAGATGCAGGGATGTTCTACAGGACAGATGAAGAGCAGCTCGCCTGGGCAGCAGAACATTATCGAGTCATTTTCAGCTTCAATACAAGAGATTTTTATCGCTTGCACACGATTTTGCTGGAGCAGGGATTGTCTCATGCAGGAATTGTGCTAGCACCGCAACAGCGATATGGAGTGGGCGAACTCATGCGCGGAGTTCTAAATTTGATTAATACTAAGTCGGCAGAAGAGATGGTTAGTCAACTAGAATTTCTGAGTGATTGGGTCCCAGGAGAAAGATGATCAATTGCCAGAACAACAGAGAGAAAATTGCAAAGTTATCAATCAACTTACTCAACAGGCAGAACTATGACAAATGAAATCCCTCCAGTAACCCAAAAAGCCTTAGAAATGCTCAAAAAAGTTGCCGCTGAGACCCTCGATCGTAAGCGTCGCCTGGGTCATTATGCCGTCATCTGGCGCGATGGGAAACCTGTGGCGATTGGTGAAGATGCGCCGGATAGCCTTCGAGACAATTGCCCCTAAGAATTACGGTTCTTGTGGAGCTTGGAGAGACTCCATCGATTTGCTCGGAAGTCTTGCTTCGCGGATCAGGTGGGCGTAAGTTTCTGAAGGTCTGTCCCCAAGATGGTCTTCAACCAGTCGATTGGTGCCCTTAGCAAAGTCGATCGAGAGAAGGCCGAACCGAGGCGTGTAGGAACCCCATTCGTAGTTATCCATCAAGGACCAGTGCATGTAGCCAGCGATTGGGACACTTTCTGAGAGCAGACGCAGAACTTGCTGGACGTGCGCCTGTAAAAACTCGCTGCGCAGTAGCTGGTCAGGACGATGAAGGGCAATGCTGTTGTCAGGTCTGCGGCGCATGGCCATCCCATTTTCAGCAATCAGGATCGGGCGAGGGGCAAAATTCTGAGCGTAGTACTTGCAAAAGAAGTGTAAACCTTCTGGAAGGCTGCGCCAGTCCCACCACTTGCTCATAACGCCACTCATCAGCCAGGAAGGTAAACCACGAGTGGGAAACTCGAAGTCAGAAAAAGTTGGCAGGCGGAAGCTGTGTGCAAGAAAAGGATCGTAATAGTCGATGGCGACATAATCGAAGACTGAGTCGCGTGGAGATACTTCCAGTTCATGCAGGTAGAGGTTTAGGTGCTGGCTATTAAACGTGCGATAGCCGAACCAATTAGAGATCCAGTGAGCGAAGCGGCCCACTTGGTAGGGAAGGTCATGGCGAAAAGGTAAATTGGCGGTTACCATTGCCGCTTCGAAGCGCTTAGCCTGGTCATAGATGTACTCATGAAGTTGTGTGGGTGCAACCTTTCTTTCCCGAAGACTGAGCAAATCCCAAAGAACTTTGTCGGACCAGTAGAGATCGCTGGAATAGGTGTTGATCGATACCTGTGGCGAGGACCAGCCTTCGTGTAGATAGAGGTCGTGGATGCAGTTATAGGCGCGCACATGGGCGGCTAGCAAGTGATTGTAGGCTTGCAGGACCCGCTGCGGTCCAGATAGAGCCCCAGAGGGGAACTGGCGACCGATGTAGGTATTAAGCACCAGCATATTCGGTTCGTTGATAGTGATGAACCATCGAATCGGTGGCTGATGATAGTGATCGGCTAGACGACGGTTGATATGGGTGACCGTTGTCCACACATACTCCCCGAACAGATCGATGGTGGAAGCTTGTAGCCAGGCATCGGCACCGAGCCAGGCCGGATGGGTAAAGTGATGCAGGGTAACTACAGGCTCCATCCCTTGATAACGGCAGGCAGCCAAACGATCTGCATAGCCGTCTAAGGCAGCAAAATCGAAGGGAGGAGCCGACTCGGGGCGCTGACTACTGGAAGGCTGAATGCGAGCCCATTCCAATCCCAGACGAAAAGAGTTTAGGCCCATGTCCTGGCAGCTCTGAAAATCTTCTTCATATCGCGTCCAGAACTCTACGGCCTTGCCCGTATTCATGACTGCGCCCTTGGCCTCGCTGCGCGACCAATTGTTCTGGGGCTGTCCAGGACCGTTGTAGCCGCCCTCACTTTGGTAGCCAGAGGTGGCCACACCCCACAAAAATGGCTTAGGCGAACCAGACGCTGGCGGCGTGTCCGGTTGGTCCCCTTCTCTATGCTCAGTCTTCATCACAATTCAATGATCTCACGCTCTTGCAGTTGAGCCAAGACAAAATCGGCAATATCTATCGCTGCCTGGGGCTTCCCGAATTTCTTGGCTTGATGACGCATAAAAGCAAGATGGTCAGGCTGACTGAGTAGAAATTGAACCGCAGGCGCTACCATTTCCGGCAATCGCAACTGGATACCCACACCATAAGCGGCGATAGCATCGGCATTCCATTCTTCCTGTCCTGGGATTGGGTCAATGATCACCAGGGGCGTGCCCCGAGCCATCACTTCACTGGCAATTAGACCACCCGCCTTCGTAATCACAATGTCGCTGGCCGCGATCAGATCGTCAATATAGTTGATGTGCTCTAGTAACCGTAACTGCAGGTCAGGTCCGTCAGTCAAATCAGCCAGGGCAGGAGCTAGAGCCTGGTTCCGTCCCGTCGCCACTACCAGTATTCCAGGCATGGAACTTTCCAATAGCCCTGTCACCATCACCCGTACACGCTTTGGCTGCAACCCACCCCCAAAGAGGGTGATCACCGGGACATCGAGCGGCAGATCGTGCTGGATGCGCATTGCCTCAGAGGGCTTTGGATTAAGGATCTCCAGGTTCACCGGAATTCCTGTCACATGCAGGAGCTGAGGATCAATTCCCTGTTTGGTCAGGATGTTGGCCGTCAATTCACTGGCAACAAAATAACCATCGACTCCATGATTGATCCAGGTGCTATGCGCCACTGAATCGGTGATCACCACAAAGTGCGGCTGGGGCAGCTCGTCATTCCCTTGCTTCAAGAGCTGTAGCAGCCTGCTCGGAATCTGTTGCACACAAATAAAGGCATCTGGAGCTGAGGTCTTAATCAGTTGTTCAAAATTTTTAAAAAAGGGACGCTCAATCTTACTAAGCAACAGGGTATTGCTCATCGAATCTTTGAGATCGGAGACATCGCTGCCCTCATAGATCAGTCGATAGAGCCGGGGAGCCTTCTCGCTAAGCTGCTCATAGGCCCGCGTCAAAGTCTCTCGCAAAATCGGACTCGCGTAGGCAAGGGCATCTTCAATCTGAACTTCAACCCTAGGATAGCGCTCGAATGCCCTGCCCAGAGCACTAGCAGCATGGCTATGTCCTGAGCCAAGGGAAGCATAAAGTATCAAAATCCGGGGCATGGAAACTAGCCTTGGTGGATGCAAGCAACCCTCGCAAACCCCCTAAGCGGAGTCTAACACAACAGTCTTGGAACCAGACTCCACGATACTTAAAAGTACGTTGAAATAGGTCTTGGGATGATAGCTTCGGAAATATGTGCGTCTCCTAACCATGAATGATGTTCTCTGGCTATCTATTCTATTTTTCGTCGCCGCTTTGCTTTACTCTTCAGTCGGTCATGCAGGGGCTTCAGGCTACATTGCGGCCATGGCCTTATTTGGACTAGCACCAGCGGTGATTAAGCCCACTGCTCTCTTTTTGAATATTCTGGTGGCCCTGATTGCCACGGTGCAGTTTTACAGGGCTGGTCATTTTTCCTGGAAAGTCTTCTGGCCTCTGGCTCTGGGTTCTATCCCCTTTGCCTTTCTCGGGGGGGCATTGTCTTTACCAACGACTATCTATAAGCAAGTGGTAGGGCTCGTTCTACTGTTTGCCGCCTATCGACTTTTTACATACACTAAGGCAGTTGTTAAGACCAACGCTAAATCCCTGCCTGTAGGGCTTGCCATCCCCCTGGGTGCTGGGATTGGCTTCCTATCAGGTCTAACGGGCGTGGGTGGCGGAATTTTTTTGAGCCCACTCTTGCTCTTGATGGGCTGGACCGAAATGAAACAGACCGCTGCCATCTCCGCAGCATTTATTTTGGTCAATTCTGTCGCTGGATTGGCAGGGAATTACGCCAGTGTACAGTTTCTTCCCAGTGTGCTGCCCTTTTGGGCGGCAGCAGCCCTCCTCGGTGGATTTATTGGTTCCCGATTTGGAAGTTCTCGAGCGCAACCTGACAGCATTCGTCGTTTACTTTCGTTAGTCTTGTTAATTGCTGGATTGAAGCTGATACTTACTTAAATTATCTAGACAGTCGGGAGATGCACCGTAAACGTACTGCCATTTCCGGAGACACTGTTGACCGTAATCTGCCCCTGATGGGTTTCTAAAATCTTCTTCACGATCGCCAGCCCTAAGCCTGTGCCTCCTGCCGATTGGGTACGGGATTCATCCACGCGATAAAAACGGTCAAACAATTGAGGCAGATGTTGCGCGGCAATGCCCACGCCAGAATCACAAACCTTGATTTCAGCTTGGTCAGCCGTTTGAGTTAAGTGAATTTCGACCTTCCCTTCTGCAGGTGTGTACTTGATGGCATTGACAATCAGGTTGGTAAACAAGCGATAGAGCTGGTCTTCATATCCGCGAACTTTAGGGTCTGTTTCAGGAAGCTGACAGGTAAACTTAAGTTTCTTCGCTTCTGCTTGAGGAGCCAATTCTTCATAGAGGTCAGACAGGATCGTCTTCAGAGAACAGCGCTCTAGTTTTGGCTGTTCTGCGACATCCACACGGTCAGCACGGGCCAGCCAGAGGAGGTCGTTGGTCAAGGAGCCCATACGTTGAGCTGTTTCGACAATTGCTGTGAACTTTGCCTGAGTTTGTTGGGGCGTGAGCGGGCCACTTTGCGCCGCACTTTGAGCGGTCGTCAGGATTGTAGCCACTGGAGTCCGCAATTCATGAGAAGCATCAGCGGTGAACTGCTGTAGCTTTTCATAGGATTCCTGGATAGGGACCATCGCTCTTCCGGCCAGAAACCAGGCCGCCAGAGCAATCACGCCCTGCAAAAGAGGAACCGATACCAAAAGGCCTAACAGGACTTGTTTAAAAACTTCGTCCATTTCTTCTAAGGACGCGCCAACCTGTATTATACCCGATGGCGTTTTCACGGTTAGTTGGCGGTACGATACTTCCCCTGTATCTACGGTGGCAAATCCTAGGATTGGATCTCGATTGACAGGAATAGCTGCTTGCTCGTCATCCAGATCTCCATGTTTTTCCTCCCACCGCAAGTTTCCGCGCGCGTCATACAGACGGGCATAGGCCAGGTCAGCTACTCGGAAGTCTTCCCGGATATCAGTGTGGGGTCTTGTAAGTGTGAAATTCTGTTCACTCAGATGTGCCATCTCTTCTCTATTTGCAAAAGGGCTGACCAGGGTTTTCAGAGCACGGTCTACTGCTTGAATTTGCCCAGCATGAACAACTTTGAGAAATATCCCTGAAGCAAGCAGCAGAATCACGCCCATGACCAAGGCATACCAAAGCGTCAATTTCCAGCGAGTCTGGGCAAAAACTTTATTCATCACGGCTCTCCCAGAGCCCCATACCGATACCCTACTCCATATACCGTATGAATGAGGGGCTTACTGAAACCTTGGTCTATTTTTTGGCGCAAGAGCCGAACTTGGGCAGCCACTACATTACTCTCTGGTTCCTCACCGATTTCCCACAAGCGTTCAATAATTTGGTCACGGGTGAGCGCTTGGCCGGGATGGGTGAGGAAATACTCTAGCAGTTGGAATTCTTTGCGATTCAAGGCAATCGTTTTGTCTTCTCGGTAGGCCGTCATCGTTTGCAAATCGAGCCGCACTCCATCAGCTTCAATCACTTGGTCTTGGAAACTGGTCGGGCGGCGGAGCAAGGCCCGGACTCTCGCTAGTAGTTCGGCGGTATCGAAGGGTTTAATCATATAGTCATCGGCCCCTGCATCCAAACCTTGCACCTTATCGAGGGAGAGGTCTTTGGCGGTCAGCATCAGCACAGGGGTACTCTTGCCGGAGCGCCTCAATTTACGGCAAAGTTCTATGCCTGAGAGCCCCGGCAGCATCCAATCCAAAATCAGTAAATCATAGGCCACCGTCTGAGCAAGATCCCAGCCATCATCCCCCCGATAGACAACATCGGTCACATGTCCAGCAGCCGTTAAAACATCCTTTAAGGCATGGGCTAAGTTTTCCTCATCTTCAACCAGTAAAAGACGCATAGTGCTCTATATTCCTGAATCTTTTGAACTGAAAAGATAGGCTTCTAAAAGTTGCCGTTGTTTAGGGTCTAGAGGACGCACATCGCCTCGACCAAAATGATCCGGTAATCCTTGGATGATCCGCTTCCATGATCGCGCACTCAGGTCCTGCTGTTCAAACAATCGATGACAATCGGCACAGTTAGCTCGGTTAATTTGAGCCCCAAGATTTCTGGCTTGGGGAGAACCATCTACTTTCACATTCTTGGGAATCACGACCGGGGGTGGGGGTGGAGTGCGGAGCTTTTCCAGAAAAACCCCTAAGGCTATTGCTGGCCCAACGGTTAATGCGATTGGAAATAGATATTTGAGCAGGGGAGAGCGACTAGTCGTCATCCCTTCCACCCAGTTCCTCTCGCTCTCCTCTTTCTCCTCGCTCATGCTCTTCCGATTCAAAAGCCTCACCCCTTTCCCGAGTTCTGCCAGGGGTAGCGGATGCCTCTTGACGAGCATTATTCACAGAAGTACCGGAGTCTGCGGAATTCTTTCCATTACCCAGGGCTCCAAAGATGCCCCAGGCTGTGGCACCCCCACCTATGAAGAGTAGAGCCATTACTACATAGGGCATAACCGTTTTGCCAAAATCAGCCTT
Organism: Gloeobacterales cyanobacterium; assembly: GCA_038245785.1. Taxonomy (GTDB): domain Bacteria; phylum Cyanobacteriota; class Cyanobacteriia; order Gloeobacterales; family PMM-0068; genus Sivonenia. The sequence goes on from JBBRSB010000001.1 coordinate 165,368, forward strand.
CGACACGACGACCTCCTAGATCATTAGATATGAATGCAGACAGCACTAAAGGAACACCACCCACTTTCACCATCAGGAGCAGGTGGGCCAGGACAACCAAACCCAAGAAGGGTGCCAGTCCCAGATGCACGGAACGAATAAAACTATCTCCTCCAAGAATCGAAGCCCAAAGCCCCATCCCACCCCAATTGGTCAGAATCAAGCCAGTGACAGCAAAAAGGGTAGAAAGCCAGGTCAGGGCTGTATTAATGTAGCGATGGAGAGCATAGTTCCAGCGTTGCCAGTTCTGTACCGATGTAACAAGCACTTCTGCATCCTGCTCTCGGAAAAGTTTTTTTCCACCTGAGATCGCCTGATACAGAGAAAATCCCAGTCCATTGGTCAGGAACAACCAAGCCAAGGCGATGTGTAAGGCTTTCGGATTCCCAGCCCAAGTTCCTAGCGTAAAAACTTTAGGAATTAGACCAAATCCTTGATCCCAGGCGTTATAGGACTGCAGCCCTGTAAAAAGCAGGAGCAAAACGGCGAGGCCATGAACGGCATGAACCACTCGAAAAAGATTGTTTTGCTTAGGAATGGCCATAGCAGGGCGTGTAAACGTCTATACATAGCCTAATGAAGAATTATGAACTGGACATGAAATGTTAGTTAAGGGTTTTGAGATGCTGATTTTCCTGGGTTCCACCCTTTAGCTGTCGTTGTTCACGCCAAGACTTAAAGGCTACTTCGTATTTTTCTCCCTTCAGTTGATAGGTCGATAAAGCATGGAGCAGCAAGCCCAATCCCCAACCCAACAGAGGGTATATGGCCCAAGAAACAGTTTGGTCAGTCACCAGATTCAAGAGCAGTAAGAATGTATTGACGGCCAGATAGGAAAAGAGGTCGGATTTTAGTCCTTCCTTTAGGGAGGCATCAAATTCCTTCCGTTCCTGGATTTCTCCTCGCTGGGTCAACCACTCCTGTTCCGCTATTTGGAGATTATCCGCAGATATTCCCAATTCTGATGCCATTTCCACCAGTTGTTCATGGGAAAATTCTCCTTCTTGGTGACGTGTCATCGCTCGTTGGAGAATCTGTTGCACATCTTCGGAACGATAAGAATCAGTCATAGGATGAACCGCCTTCTACGTCATTTTTAAGTTTTATGTTTTATGAGGTTGAGAACATTAGATGCAAAACCAGTGCGCTCACCTTAGTGATACATCGCGCTCACACAGGTAAACAGGGATTTTCTGAAGCGAACATTTGAGTCAAGACATCAAGCGTTTAGATTCAAATGCATTACTAATGAGTCAATTTCACTTCAGTCATCTATTTAAGCAATCAATAGAGCTATTAAGTGCGTCAAAATAACTATCTATTCCGAGGTTATCTCCCTAATCCTCTCAAATGGGTAACCTACAAAGAGAAAGTCTGTCTCATCAATAATTAGCCTACAGAGTAACCGTGCGAAAAATCCTTATGATTCCTGCCCTTACCCTTCTGGTTGCATGCGGGAATGGTCAGTCACCAGTAAAGATTATAAATTTGCCTTCGGGAAAACCAGTGAAGGTTCTCAGCGTAGGGAAGATAGCTTTCTCAAATGACGTTCCGGCCTTGATCCTCAGCTATCAAACTGATCTGAATGCCACAGATCTGCCTGCGATGGAAAAGGAGATTGATGAGATCTGGAATACCTTTCGGGTAGACGTGGAGCGAGCCAAGCTCACGAGCGCAATCATCCGTGCTAACAACATGCAAAAAGGGTTTATCATCTCGACGGGCGAATCCCATGCAGTCGTTTATCGCAAGGGACAAGATGGGAAATGGTCCCGCCAAAAGTAGACTAGCTCCTCATTTGTCTCGATATACACGGGTGTCTTGCATCGTAACTACAATGTAGTTAAACTTGCAGCGTGAGTGCACTGCGGTTCGAGTGGGACGCACGCAAGGCAACGGCGCACGAGTCGAAGTCGTATCCATAGAGGTGTCCCGTATGCGCAAGGAATATGACTTCTCCAAGTCAAGCAAGAATCCTTACACTACTCAGCAAAAGAAGCAAACTACTATCCGGCTCGACGAAGACTCGATCGCCTACTTCAAGACGATCTCCGAAGAAGTGGGTATTCCGTACCAGAGCCTCATAAACCTGTACCTTCGGGATTGTGCAGCGTCGCACAGAAAGCTGAGCCTCAACTAGAAATAGCCCAGTGCATGACCTGTAATATCCACCCATGTTAGTAATAGAAGACTTCTCAGGGTATAGTAACCGCGCGAAGGCTCTTTCGATCACACCTCATCAACAGGGCGCGACCATCAGGGGTATCGACTTCTGCAACCTGCCTAAACCCAGCCTTCTCGTAGCAACGAATCGCTCTGTGATTGTTGGGTGATGGATCAGTTTGCACTTGAGTAACCAACGGGTCTTCGAACAACCAGCGAAGGAAAGATCTAAGCATTGTCGTTCCAAGTCCTTGACCAAGTTGCTCGGAGTTCGCAAGGAACTGATCAACGCCACGTGCACCTGGGTCTTTTTCCTCTGGCCACCATCCATCTCCTGCGCCCATGACGGTATATGACTGGATGTAGCCGATAGGCTCACCATCATCTAGCACGAAGTACGCTCTGACGGGGGAATCCGAGGAGCAGTACGAACTGAATTCATCGCGAACGTCGGCAAGGGATGGAGCTGGTCCCCACCACTCTGCGACATGAGGCCGAGAGAGCCAGTCATGAAACAGCGGGATGTCTGATTCAGTCATCGGTCGGAAGGATATCGTGAGCGGCATGGTGCTTAAAATACACATAGCGGATTGAAGCAGCCTGACGGCAAATTAGTCAATAGACGAGTTGGCAAAGCCATTGATACCTTGCCTGAATTACGATAAGAAGGGCTAGCACCATTTAACTCCATTTTTATTGATAAGGCTGTTTGTAATCCCCGTCCAATATCGAGAATATTCATCAGGCGCTATTATTGAGGGATAAATACGCTCTGTAGTGCTGCATTAGTGGTAAGCATCAAATTATGAGTAAAACAGATTTGGCAGATTTTAACTTGTGGATCGCTCAAACAACTCAGCTATTGCGAGAGCATCGTTGGCACGAAATTGATGTGACACATCTGATTGAGGAGATCGAGGACTTGGGTAAGAGTGAACGACGGGGGATTACTAGCCAACTAACTCGTCTTTTACTGCATGTGCTCAAATGGCAATATCAACCTCAGCGGCGCTCAGATAGCTGGCTAGACTCTATAACTGATGCTCGTACTCAAATTGAATTAGTCCTTGAGGATAGTCCTAGTCTTGCAAGCTATCCTGCAGAAAAACTTGAAGAGAGTTACCAACGCGCACGTTGTCAAGCAGCTAAACAAACCAGTTTAGAAATCTCGGCATTTCCAAATGCTTGTCCCTATTCTGTAGAGCTGGTTTTAGCAGAAGATTGGCTACCGGAGGGCTAACAGTTCAAACACCGCAGACACAATTTAGCTGGACTCCATGGCAAAAGACATCTTTCACAACACCGTTAAAACCGCCCTCCAAAAAGACGGTTGGATCATTACCCACGATCCATATAAACTCCGCTACGGAGTTGCTGATGTTTATATCGACCTAGCAGCGGAAGACGCGATCGCCGCCGAAAAAGAAGGGCGTAAAATAGCTGTATGCGAGGTCATTGACCAATGGATAGAATAACCGAGTATCGACAAATTGTTCGTAATTTTTTAGAAGATTTTGCCAAAGATGACGCAAACGCCCAACTAATTTTTGACCTTGAGCGCGATCACTACCTGGTCATGCATAACGAATGGCGCGAGGACTATCGCATCTATGGCTGTGCCATGCAGCTAGATATTATCGAAGGTCAAATTTGGATTCAGCACAATAGCACCGAGATTTATATCGATCGCGAACTCATTCAGCGCGGCGTTTCTCCCAAAGACATCATTTTTGGGTTTCGCTCCCCCAACATCCGTCAACGCATCGCCGCTGCGTTGTACGGGACCTAAAATTGTCTCCATAGTGCTGACACAATTGAGCTGGACTCATAATGCCCTCAGACATTCTCTAGAGTCTCTCGCGATAGGCTCAATCCGCTAAAATTCATACAGGAGGCACTTTATGTCAAAAACCATTCAAGGAATTTATAAAAACGGCAAAATCGAACTTGCCAACATACCCCAAGGAATTACAGAGAGCCAGGTTTTGGTGACGTTCAGAACCTCCAGTCCTCCAAGACAGCCCAGCCCGCTATGGTTTTTGGAATGTTCTCGGGCATTCAGCAATCCACAGAAGCAGATTTCAAAGAAGCAGAGTTTAACGGCGACGCTGACGATGCCCTCAATTGGGAATGATTTCTCAGCACCATGAAATATATTCTCAATACCCATGCGCCGATCTGTTTCCTGGAGGGCAACTCACGATTAGGGACCAGTGTTCAAGCGATCCTTTCTGAGCCCACGAGTGAACTCATCCTGCCAGCGGTTGCCCTTGAAGCTGTTGAAAAATGGTTGAACGGAATTTTCTACACTCAAGGATGGTGAAAGTGCTTTAACGCAAACCGATCCAACAGACTATCAAAACCTGAAACCCTTATGTAACAAGTAAAAAAGTGCTTAAAAGCAAATCGATGCAAGAGCAATATGAACGAAGCTGACTCCCTCGATCCACAGATTGACACCGCCTTCCAGCGCTCAGAGCAAGCCCTCTTGAGCGAAATCAGTCAGCTTATCGATGCCGCCAAACAACGTACTGCTGTTGCCATCAACGCTGAAATCACCCTGCTCTATTGGCAAGTCGGCAACCGCATCCAAACCGAAGTCCTCCAAGGTCAACGCGCCGAATACGGCAAACAAGTGATTATCGCTCTCTCCAAAAAGCTCACCCAAGCTTACGGTAGAGGCTGGAGTGAACGTCAATTAAACTACTGCATCCTGATTGCAGAAGTTTTTCCCAATCGAGAGATTCTGCACACACTGTGTGCGGAATTGAGTTGGTCGCATCTCAAACTGATTATCGGCATAGAAAATCCCCTAAAACGCGATTTCTACATCGAAATTGCCAAACTCGAACGATGGAGTGTTCGCCAATTGCAAGAACGCATCAACTCCATGCTATTCGAGCGCACCGCTCTATCACGCAAACCCGAAGACACCATTCGCCACGATCTAGAGCAACTGCGTCATACTCAACAGGTATCGCCCAATCTGCTGCTTAAAGACCCCTACATCCTAGACTTTCTAGATTTGAACGATCGCTACCTCGAAAAAGACCTCGAAGATGCCATTTTGCGAGACATCGAGCAATTTTTGCTGGAACTTGGTGCAGGTTTCACCTTTATTGCCCGTCAAAAACGCATACAAATCGACAATGACGACTTTTACATCGACCTGCTGTTCTATAACCGCAAACTCAAACGCCTCGTCGCCATCGAGCTCAAACTCGGCAATTTCCAGGCCGAATATAAAGGCCAGATGGAACTTTACCTGCGCTGGCTTGCTAAATACGAACAGGAGCGTGATGAACAGCCACCCTTGGGAATAATCTTATGTGCAGGCAAGAAGCAAGAGCAGATTGAATTGTTAGAGCTAGATAAAAGTGGCATTCATGTTGCCGAATACCTCACCGTATTGCCGCCCAAAGAATTGCTCCAAGCCAAACTGCAAGAATCGATTACTGCTGCCCGTCGCCGATTATCTTCTCCAAACGATGAGTCTACATGAACGAATCCGAAACCCGCGCCGAACTGATTGATCCAGCCCTTAGAGCCGCAGGCTGGGGAGTCATTGAAGGCAGCCGCATCCGCCGGGAAGTCATTGCTCCCGGTCGCTTGGTCGGTGGGGGGAAACGCGCTCAGGCAGACATCGCCGATTACGTACTCGTCTATAGCGGCGAAAAACTCGCGGTCATCGAAGCCAAAAAGCGCAGCTTGTCCGATACCGAAGGCGTTGGCCAAGCCAAAAAATATGCTGAAAAACTAGAAACCCGATTCGCCTACTCCACCAATGGCGACGGTATTTATCAGATTGACATGCGTACCGGGATAGAAAGCTATATCAGCCAATATCCCAGTCCTAATGAGCTGTGGGATGCCACCTTTAGCGAAACTAACGCATGGCGCGACCGCTTTGCCGACATCCCATTTGAAGACAGAAGCGGCACCTGGGAAGCCCGCTACTACCAGCACAATGCGATCAAACATGTTCTAGAGGCGATCTGCCAGGGAAAAAACCGTATTTTGCTAACGATGGCAACAGGAACAGGCAAAACCTTCGTCGCCTTCCAACTCACCTGGAAACTCTTCCAAAGCCGCTGGAATTTGAGCCAAGAACCTACCCGCCGCCCCCGCATCCTATTTCTTGCCGACCGCAACATTCTCGCCAACCAAGCCTATAACTCTTTTTCCTCCTTCCCCGACGATGCCCTGGTGCGGATTGACCCCGAAGAGATCCGCAAACGAGGCCGAGTTCCTAAAAACGGCAGCGTCTTCTTCACCATTTTCCAAACATTCATGACTGGAAAAGACGAGGATGGCAATCCCACTCCCAAATTCAACGACTATCCCCCATACTTCTTCGACTTCATCATTATTGATGAGTGTCACCGGGGCGGAGCCAGCGACGAGAGCAACTGGCGCGGCATCTTAGAATATTTTTCTCCCGCTGTGCAGATGGGCCTCACCGCCACCCCCAAACGCGCTAACAACGCCGACACCTACGCCTATTTTGGCGATCCGGTCTATACCTATGCCCTCAAAGATGGCATCAACGATGGATTCCTGACCCCCTTCAAAGTTATGCAAATCGAAACCACTCTCGATGAATACATTTACAGCACCGAAGACAGCCTGATTGAAGGTGCTGTTGACGAAGCAAGAACCTATACCGAAGCCGACTTCAACCGCATCATCGAAATTGAAGAGCGCGAACACTACCGAGTTCAGCTTTTCATGGAAGCGATTGATCAAAACCAAAAGACCCTGGTTTTTTGCGCCACCCAACTCCACGCTCTGGCCGTGAGAAATTTAATTAACCAGATGAAGATTAGCACCGAGCCAAATTACTGTGTCCGCGTGACTGCCGACGATGGGAAACTCGGCGAACAACACCTCAGAACCTTTCAAGACAACGAGAAAAGCATTCCTACTATTCTCACCACTTCCCAAAAGCTCTCTACCGGAGTTGATGCACGGAACGTCCGCAACATTGTGCTGATGCGCCCGATAAATACGATGATCGAGTTCAAACAGATCATTGGTCGCGGCACTCGGCTGTTTGACGGCAAAGACTATTTCACCATCTACGATTTTGTCGAAGCCTACGCACACTTCAGCGATCCTGAATGGGATGGCGAACCTCAAGAACCCGTGCTGGTGACTTCTAGAAAGACCCGCGAGTCAAGAGGTGAATACAACACACGCACAGAAACTAGCGACGAGGGTGATGAAGGAACAGAAACCCGCCGTCGCCCCGAACTCATCAAAATAAAGCTAGGTGATTGCAAAGAACGCATCATCCAACACTGGATGTCCACCAGCTTTTGGAGTCCAGACGGTAAGCCTTTATCTGCTGCTGAATTCGTGGAACGCCTTTTTGGCGAAATTCCAGAACTATTCAAAGCCGAAGACGAACTACGGGCGCTGTGGAGCCGCCCCGACACCCGCAAAGCACTGCTGGAAGGACTGGCGGAGAAAGGCTATGGTAACGAACAACTCACAGAGATTAGCCGTCTGATCGACGCCGAGAAAAGCGACCTGTATGACGTGCTGGTTTACATTGCCTATGCGACTGCACCGATTAGCCGCCGCGAGCGAGTCGTGGCCCATGAAGCACTGATCTTCTCCCGCTATGTCGGCAAACAGCAAGAATTTCTAAACTTCGTGCTTGATCGATACATCAGAGAAGGGGTAGGAGAACTCGATCGCTCGAAATTATCTCAACTGCTGGAGCTGAAATATCATGATGTTCGTGATGCCATTGAAGAATTAGGGAGCGTTGCAAATATAAGTGAAGTGTTTATCGAGTTTCAGCAATATTTGTATTCGCAGGAAAGTGCAGCTTAATTGGGCAGGTGGATACCCCTGCGATCGATTAAACGGACGAATGGAAAGAGAATAAACCGTGCGCTAGATTGATTGCAAGAACCAGAGCATGATACTATCGCTTGACAATAGTACTGCTGCGCAGTAGTATTAAATTGTGATTGTAAGTTTCAATTCTGACGAAACAAAGCTTATCTTTGATGGCTTTACATCTCGCTACTACCCACCCGATATTCAAAAGATTGCTTTGCGCAAACTTCTCCTGTTAAATGCTGCGATATCAGTTAATGACTTGCGTGTTCCACCAGGGAATAGATTAGAGAAGTTATCTGGCGGTTGCAAAGGGCAATACAGTATCCGGATTAATAGTCAATGGCGAATTTGCTTTGTCTGGTCAGATGAGAATAACTCAGCTCAAGTCGAAATTGTAGACTACCACTAAGAAAAAAACGTACAAAAAACGTCATGAACAACAACCGTCTGCCAAACATTCATCCTGGTGAAATCCTACGCCTGGAATTCCTGGAACCGCTAAATATTACTTCCTATCGGTTGAGTAAGGATATTGGTGTAGGGCAGACACGAATCAGCGAGATTTTGTCTGAAAAACGAAGTATTACAGCAGATACGGCTCTGCGCCTGTCACAATATTTCGGTAACAGTGCTCAATTCTGGCTGAACTTACAGACACAGTATGATTTGCGTCAAGCTCAAGAAGAAAATGCGGAGATTTACAGTCAGATTCCCGCAGCTCAGCTTGCTCACTTGAGCTAACTGGAATATCTAGGTAAAACTGTATTCATATGTTTTAGGCTAAGGTGCTAATTCGTAGTAACCGAAGAAAAAACCATCCAGTTGAGCAATCAGATATACCGAACCTGATTTTCCATCTCGTCTGCCGTCACTTGATTCAAAATCACCAGTAATCGTTGCACAATTTCTTGAGGTGAACGACGGGTAGCCAAGATTACACCATAATGTTTTCGCTCTGCAGCAAAATATGTTTGGATAAGCTCTTCAAAATCACTACGGTTATGTGTAACTAACGCTCTTTTTTGGTTAACTGCGTATGCAAGTTGTTCCTGATCACTTGCTTGAAGTTGTCCTGCATCTCTTACGGTTAAAGCATCAAACCCTCTTGCATTTAGTAAATTTCCCACTAAAACATTTACATCTTCATCTAGGTATAAACGAATAAACAAACTACTCATAGATCTCGCACCAACGGATCAAGTAGATCATCAGGAATTCGGTTGCGCTCGATATAGGCGTTAATCTCATCTTGATGATCACTGTAGTAGCTCAAGGCATCGAATATCTGTGCCAGTGTTAGATGCGGTAAACCATTTGGGATTTCCTCAGGGGCAATTCCCATACGCCAAGTTTCGACAATTGCCCTAATGGGTGTACGGGTCCCTTTAATAATTGGCTCACTGTTTAGAATCTGCTCGTCTCTAACTATGTAAAGATGCTCCGTAGATTGAACCATAGTGGATTGTTCCGTATAGTGATGCCGTCAAATTTAATTGTAGCGATTCTGTCACCACATGATGTAGTGCAACCGACCCAAAGCCAATAAGATTCTCACCCCAAACCCTCACACATCCGCCATCACAGAAAGTCAACCGAGAAGCACTCTATCAACAAACTTTTGAATTAGATTATTAGATTCAGGCGTTTCCTGTAGATTATCAAGAATGTTCTGCAGCATGTCGTGACTATCTAAATATCTATCTCGATAACGGGTAATGCGCGTACTTAAATCCTGTTTATCCAATTCTGGATGGAATTGGAAACCATAAAAGGGCTTATCTCCTATCTTCAAAGCATGGTGTTGACATAGTGCCGATGAAGCTAGCAAGATTGCATCTTTGGGCAAAAAAACGGCCCGTTCTTTATGACCTGAAACAGCCCAAAATTCACTGGGAACATCGCAAAAAAGGATATCGTTTTGGGCAGCTTCTGTGAGCTGGAGTGGATACGTTCCCATCTCCATATTTTCCTTATCTAGAATCACCTTGCCGCCTAGAGCTTCTACCACTAGCTGAAATCCAAAACAAGAGGCGAAGACAGGAATATTTTGGTCTACACAATGGAGCAATAGCTTTTTAGCATCTTCCACAAAAGGATAAATTTCTGGTTGAATGACCGAGGCATCACTGGAGCCACCGACAAAGAGTGCATCGTAACCCTTGATACAGGAGTCTTCGAAATATGGAGTTTCGAAGACATTCAGAACAGTAAATTGTCCTTTGGGAATTTGACTGTAGCGTACAAACTTAGCCAGTTCTTCTTCGCGTGTTTCTTGATCGTCACGAATTTGCATTAGTAAAATGCTGAGTTTTTCACGCTTTTGGGTTAGGGGCATGGCAACTTACAACCTTAGCTTTTGGGAAGCCTTCGCTTTACGCAAAACCACACTATCGTTCGTAATTTCTTGGACTAACCAACCATTTCCGACCCGATCTCCTTTGGCAACATCGACACTTTTTTGATTTTCCCCTTGCTGAACCTCAATAATCGCCAACCGATTTCCCCCTTGGTCAGCAATGGACTGGAGGCGAAATTTCTCTTGGCTCGCTGGCTTAGTCGTGGGTAAAGGCGCAGCCGCAGGTACAGGAGGCGGCGCAGGAGTCAGAGTAACGGGAGGATTGGATAAAGCTTGAGCAGGGGATTGGACTTCGGGATTAGGCACCGCTGCGGCAACAGACGCTGGAACAGGTTTGGCCGCAGGAGGAGGAGTTGGAGGAGTGGCTAAGGAAGCACGGATGACATCAATCGATAGAGGATTCCAGGCTTGGGCAACAAGACTATCGACCAATCCACCATTTTTGTGATTGTTGCGGATCGTGACCAAGAGACTGCCCACTGTTGCGGGCATTGGCGCGTAGGAGAAGGCCGCCAGATAGCGGTCGCCATAGTTTGCACCGAAGATTACATTTTGACCGCCTGGGTTCGGACTAGGACGGACTTGGAGATTGTCAGCGAGTAGGCTACCTTGGACTCCGAAACTGCCCAGAATCTCTACGCCTCCGGTGGTGAACACCTGAGCTTTGATCTGTGCGAGGGGAAGAACTTTTCCTGGAATGCTTTTATACTCCAACCGGGTTATCCGTCCGCGACCGACGCCTCCAATAGCTACCACTACCTCGGGGTCGCGTTCAGGATCGGAGGAATTGAGCAGTGCCGGTACCACTGCTACATCCTCACTAATCGCCACTACTCGCGTATCGAGGGGAAGCGTAATTTTACCAATCGTCACTGCCGAACGAGTACGCCGAATAATTCCCGATGGACTCTGGGGATCTGGGTTGGTCTCTTTGGTCACGAAGGTAATGGGCTGCCCTTCTTGATTCGCTAAGACGGTGGCAGGAGCCTCAGGACTCAGGGAACGAAAACGGATGGCTGGCTCTTTAGCAGGCTGGTTAGGATCTGGAGGCTGTTGGTTTTTCGGTGCTAGACCCGCGATTTGGTTTAGCGCTTGAGCACCTGGGTCTTGTGGCTTTGTATCTTCCTTATCTTCATCCTTGGCATTCACCAGAATCGAAAGACTATCCTCTGGATTTTCGGGCAATAAACTGAGATTTTCGAGGACTAAACTTCCCTGGACAATCAGCGTGCCTCGCCCCCGATAGCGGAAGGCTGCAAAATTATCCGCTGTGATCGAAAGGGATTTGACTACGAGGATTCCATAGCGGGCTTTAGAAAAATCGAAGACCCTTTCCTTTGCGTCATAGATCAGCTCTTTTTCGTCACTGAGCAGATTTTGGTCTTGGCGGAAATCCTTTGCTTGAGTTCCACGAGCGGCCAGCCAATCAATCAGCTTTTCTGGTAAGTAGGGCTCTAACGATTCTTGGGCCAGATGTTCTGGCGTTACTTTCCAACTGGCTGGAGACTCTACCGAAAGCCGATCATTCGGCCCAGAAAAGATCAGGGCGTCGGACTTCAGATTGTCTCTGTAAAACTGATTGAGCGAGGGATCTTTCTCTTTGTCCAGTTTGGCGCTTAGCACTTTGACGTTATTTTTGATGACCACGCTTTGAGCGGCCGTACTCTGTATCCACACGGGTCCGGTTACTTGAATCGCAGAGAAGGGTTGGTTGGAGCCTTCTATATTCAGAGCAGGAGCCTTGGCCTCTTTGCTTAGTAAAGTCAAACCGGATTCTGGGCGCTGATGGACCATGGGCTGATTGAGATTGACCGAAATTTCCAGGTTTTGGGAAAGTAGTTTCTTGGCTTGGGGATTCTTCTGTCCCAAGACTTCTCCGACCACATCTACCGTGCGTCGCGCCACGTTCGTCTTGCCTTCTGTTTGCAGCAGCGTTTCCAGATTGATTGGAAACCATTGGACAGGGCCAAAACGATAGAGCCACCAACGCTGTGCTCCGTCCTGCCTTAGCCAGGGAGCTGGGGTCTCTTCGTAGGCTGTCGGGAGCAGATCCTCGGTTACCAAATCATCTAAGGTGTTCTCGTCACTGGTGCCCAAAGGTTCTGTTTTTCGGAAACGGGCAAAATAGAGTTCATCTCCGTTAAAGCTAAGCTGCAAGGGACTTGTCCGGTCCGGTAAGGCTCCACCATCAGAAGCCACATCTAGCAAAATGGACTTCGCTTCCGTGCGCATAGTAGCCAGCCCACTCTCAGCCGCATAGCCTGCACCCACCCGACTGCGTTGCCAGACAGAACGTTGGAGCTGTTGACTACTGCTGAACACCAGCGTCGTTACCAGGACCAAGAGCAGGGCACTGATAAAAACGACCAAGGGTAGGGACAAGCCCTTAGTATTTCTGTCCATGATTCGATGTGTAGCAGGCAACCTAGACAAGATCTTAATACCCGCCCGGCTCTCCACTATCCCATCTAAGTAGCCAGGTGGAATCAGAAGACCCCCTATAGTCCCCCTTAGAAAGGGGGACGGCGATAGCCGGGGGTTAGTACGCACCCAACATAGAACCTTTGGGCCTCGGGATAAGGTAACGACTTTCTTCGTAACCCTTAAAATTCTTGTCAAAAAGAACGTTTAGACCGATGATTAAAGACTGTGTTTTTTAGTGGTAGCCCCGAAGGGCCTCTTTATGGCGAAGAAAGTTTCAGCAATTGTAAAACTTGCCCTGCCTGCAGGGAAAGCAAACCCAGCCCCTCCTGTCGGCCCTGCTCTTGGTCAGCACGGCGTCAATATCATGATGTTCTGCAAAGAGTACAATGCCCGGACCGCCGATCAGGCGGGCATGATCATCCCTGCAGAGATCACTATTTTTGAAGACCGTTCCTTCACCTTTGTCCTGAAAACGCCTCCTGCCTCCGTCTTATTGACGCAAGCAGCAGGAATACCCAAAGGTTCTGGCAAACCCAACACCGAAATGGTCGGGTCTATTAGCCGCGATAAGCTCAGGGAAATTGCAGAAGTCAAAAGGGTAGACCTCAATGCCAATGACATCGATGCCGCGATGAAGATTATTGCCGGAACCGCGCGCAATATGGGCATTGCCATCCAAGACTGATGTTTTTGCTTGGTTAATAATAAATAGATAGATAGGGCAAGGCAAACGTCTTGTCCTATTTGCTATGGACCCACTTTCCTAAGGCTTTGCAGAAGCTGACTCAAATTTGGCATGCACATAGTATGGTGATCACTGGAAAGAAGGAGCCATCGGGATGCTTGATCAAAAAATTTCTAGGGGGCAAGTTTATATTGTCGGAGCTGGCCCCGGAGACCTGGACCTGATTACCGTGCGCGGGCAGAGACGCTTAGCGAGTGCAGATGTGGTGCTCTATACGGGTTCATTAGTCCCGGAGTACATGCTGGACTATTGCCAGCCAGAAGTTGAGCGCATTGATACCCGGTCTTTAGTGTTAGAAGAATGGTTGCCCCTGGTCCTGGAGCGCGTACAGGCTGGAAAAACGGTGGTTCGTCTGCAGGATGGGGACCCTTCGCTGTATGGTGCTCTACACGAACTGATGGTGAATCTTTGGAAGCATGAGGTGCCGTTTGAAATAGTGCCAGGGGTGAGTGCTTTTCAGGCCGCTGCCGCCCGTTTAAAGGTAGAACTAACCGTCCCAAACTTGGTCCAGAGCATCATCCTCACCCGTGCGCAAGGACAAACGGAAGTACCGAGCAGCGAAGACTTAGCCTCTCTTGCTGCCCATCGCGCTTCTTTGTGTCTCTATCTCAGTGCCCATCACTGCACCAAGGCTGAAGAACAGTTGCTCCTCCACTATCCTCCTGAAACGCCAATGGCCCTTTGTTATCGTCTAGGCTGGCCGGATGAGCAGGTACAAATTGGGCGTTTGGATGAAATGGCCCAGCTCACCCGTGAGGCAAAACTAAACCGGACCGTGCTCTATATCATTAGCCCTGCCTTAGAGGGCTCCCCTGAAGCGCGTTCTCAGCTCTACAGTGCTGGACATGCCCATATCTTTCGGCCTCATCAAACGGCCTAAGGATTGGCAATGCTTTGGTTATGCAGGAACTACAGATTAATTAACCAACGTAGGGCCATCTTTTTGCTTATTTTTGAGATAGGCAAATACAGACTTATCACCAATATCTGGAGGAATCGCTTGGATTGCTTTGCGGAAAGCGAAGACCAGAAATAAGCTGGCCCAGATTCCTAAGAGGACCTGCTCCCAGAGAAGAGGCATCAGTCCAAACAGGTGCCCCAGAATAAGGACAGGAACGAGAAAGGTTAGGAACTTAGTCTCAAAGCGATTGAAACAAAAAGTCTCTTTGAAGAAAATTCCAGTCAAGGCTGCGAAGGTAAATCCAATACCAAAGAGAGCTAGGGGCTGATTATAGATAGTCAAGGCCAGCGGTTGGGGGTCTTGCAGTTCAAACCATAAGGCCGCGATAGTGCCGATGCCCCAGAAGATTTGTAAGATGCGATGCAGCCAAGCCATATAGATATGAATCGTTGCTAAAGCCACACCCATCGCTATCGAAAAAATAAGATAGAGCACAGAGACTATATTCAGCACCAACGGGTCATTGCCCTGCCATAGGATAGCGGCTGTTCCGAGAGCAAAGCACACTGCTGCCACACCAAGCGCACCGCGATAGACAATCACGCTCTGACGGTCCTGGTCGGTAATGGTGAATTCACCAAATTGCCCTTGGTAGACTTCTGATTCGTGGAGACTCGTCATCGCTGGATCCTGTTTTAGTTTCTCTACGGCTAGTTTTCTGCCAGTAGATCTCGACTTTAGATCTCTAGCTTGGCAGATTTTAGGCTGGGAAACAGGGGTTCGTTACAAAGATCAGGAATAGCGTTTGATCAGGTGCTGAACCGAGAGGGCGGTGAAGTTCCACTGCCTGAAGATGTTCTGGATTGATTGGGAGAAGGGCACAGATGCACTGGAGTCTGCCTAACCTGTGTCTGTAAGGGTACGATATGAGGGTAAACCTTGACGCTAATCCTCCTGCTGGCCGATAAGGAGATATAAAGTGGCTGTACAGTTCCGAGAGAAAGCATTGATGGCGTATGAAACCATGCCATCGAATCAACAAAGTAAGGTTTCTCGGGTAATACAGCAGCTAGATGCCAACAACTCACAGCACTTAAATTCTCACATACTCAAGAATCAGGATTTAGATACGTGGGTAGTTAGGGTGGACAAAAGTGTGCGGCTACTCTTTACAAAAACCGATCAGGGCTTTTTGATAATTGATATTATCGACCGCAATAAGGAAGATATTAGTGATTACACTGCTTCCTTATAAGTTTGACATCAACGAGTGTGATAAACAGCTCCAAGAACTGCAAAGCTTTCTAACAGCCAATCTAGAGATCAAAAAAGCTACACGCCTGCGGCTAGTTTTGTAACCCAGTCTTTTAGGGGTTCCCAACGCACTTTTTTCTTGTCATAGCCGACTTCCACAACGATTTTAAGCCGTTTCTCTCCATCGGCAAGCTTAACTAAATAAGCAAGCTCCTGAGAAGACAAAACGTACCCTTCAATCAACCAGAGGAGTAGACCTTTTTGTTTGGGCGTCAGGGTTTGCAGCCCAGTCTGAATGATTGGGGGGAAAGTTTGTGTATAGACGGAATTCTTGCCCAGATGAGCAGGCCGAATCGTGTAGTCCTCTGACAGAAAGCGGGCCATATCCCCTAAGCCACGGGCCGACATGTGGATGGAGCCATAGCCTGTCGCCCTCATCCGCCGTTGATAATCACCTTCAAAACCGCCCATGTGCGGGTACCACAGGGCCAAAGAGTTATTTTTTTCTAGGTCAGGAACGAAACTGCCGCCAGAACCAATGCCAAGGAAAACGCCCATAGGTAGAAATACGTTCATTACATATTCTTAAGGCTAGCACCGTTATGCACGAGTGGCGGGAGCTCAGCGAGGAGACCAAAATGGGAAGTATGAGTTAAACAGTAGAGAGAACGAGTAGTAAAGTGTCCCAGAGCATCTATGGAGAGGACCGATGACTAGTACCATGCCTACCAAGTTCGCTTTCACCGACATCAGCGGTAAAGCTTTTGAACATCCGGCGGACCGTGCTGCTACGGCGGCCTTGAAACAAATCCCCTTCTTGGATGTAGCGATTAAGAAGCTGATTGAATTTGGCTATGAGCGTTCCTACAGACAGTTCTTTCTGGCAAACTCCGTCAAAATTGGTCCTGAGCAGCTGCCACACACCTGGATGCTTTTTGAAGATGCAATGGATGTCCTGGATATTGGCCCCTACCGCCCGGATCTATACGTTTTCCAGAATCCTACCCGCAATGCTTTTACGCTCGGTGCAGACCGTCCGATTGTGGTCTTACAGTCCGGTTTGGTGTCCATGCTGGAGGACCGAGAACTCCAGAGTGTGATGGCTCATGAATTGGGGCATATCCTCTCTGAACATGTGATGTACAAGACCGCCCTGAATATCCTGCTCCAACTGGGAAACTCGGCCGTTGGCCTGGGTGCTTTGCCTCTCACAGCCCTGCGCTTGGCTTTACTAGAGTGGGACCGCGCTTCTGAATTGACCTGTGACCGCTGTGCCACCCTTATGGTCCGCGACCCGATGGTTTACAGTGCAACCTTGATGAAACTGGCTGGAGGCGGAGTGCTGGAGAATTTGAACCTGAATGCCTTTATTAAACAAGCCGAAGCCTACGAAGAATCAGAAGATTACGCCGATAAGACGCTGCGCTTCATGCTGGAAATCGGGACCACCCATCCATTCCCCGTCCGGCGCGTCTCTGAACTGCTGCGCTGGGTGCGCTCTGGTAACTATGACCGGATTTTGCGGGGAGATTACATTCGCAGGGGCTACGAACCGCCCATGGATAAGGAATTTGAGCGGATGGTGGACCACTACTCCCGCACCTTCTCTGACCTCTTGGGTTCTGCAGGCAAAGGCTTAAAGGGATTTTCCAAGGATCTGGCGGATTGGCTAGACCGTCAAAATGAGCAGGTAAATCGGCAGCGTAGACAGCAAGAAGGCGAGTCTTAATCACAAGAGCCCTAAGCTGTGGCAGTCTGGAGGAATAGTTATCTCTTCTGACATGAATACGATGGCGTCCGCTTCCCTGCTTGCTGAACTTGCTGATGACACGTCCACCTCGATTCCGAGACGCAAAACCCGTCCTGTGCCCGTGGGCTCAGTGATCATTGGCGGCGAGCATCCCGTAGTCGTCCAGTCGATGATCAATGAAGACACTCTAGACATTGAAGGCTCCGTGCGGGCGATTCGGGAGCTGCATGAGCTGGGTTGTGAATTGGTACGGGTAACGGTACCTAGCTTGAGCCATGCGCGTGCCCTCGAAAAGATTCGCAAAATCTTAGAAGACACCTATCAACCTGTGCCCTTGGTGGCGGATGTCCATCATGACGGTTTGAAAATTGCCCTGGAAGTAGCTAAGCACGTAGATAAAGTGCGTATTAATCCTGGCCTTTTTGTTTTTGAGCGTCGGCGTACTTCTGGAGAATATAGCCAAGAAGAACTGAATGCCGTCCACCAGTCGATTGTGGAATCGTTGAAGCCCCTTGTAGAGAGTCTGGCGAGCCAGAATAAGGCGATGCGCATCGGTGTGAATCATGGCTCTCTGGCAGAGCGGATGCTCTACATGTATGGGGACACACCCTTGGGCATGGTGGAATCGGCCCTGGAATTCGTGCAAATTTGTGAGCAATTGGACTATCACAATTTGGTGATCTCGTTCAAGGCTTCCCGCGTCCCGGTCATGTTGGCCGCCTACCGTTTGGCCGCTCGCCGCTTCGATGCTTTAGGACTGGACTATCCCTTTCACCTAGGCGTCACCGAAGCAGGCGACGGCGAATATGGTCGAATTAAATCGACCGCTGGCATTGGAACGCTGTTGGCAGAAGGCATAGGCGATACGATCCGCGTTTCCTTGACCGAAGATCCGAAGAAGGAAATCCCTGTCTGCTATGGCATTCTCCAAGCCTTGGGCCTACGCAAAACGATGGTCGAATACGTCGCTTGCCCTAGCTGCGGACGGACCTTGTTCAACCTGGAAGAAGTCCTGCACAAAGTTCGTCAAGCTACGATTCACCTGACTGGATTAGACATTGCCGTCATGGGTTGTATTGTGAACGGCCCCGGAGAGATGGCCGACGCTGATTATGGCTATGTTGGCAAAGGTCTAGGAACGATTGCCCTTTATCGCGGCAAAGAAGAAATCAAACGGGTGCCCGAAGCAGAAGGGGTAGACCAATTGGTCGCCCTGATCAAATCAGATGGTCGTTGGGTAGACCCAGAATAATGCATCCAACCCAACATTCCGTAGAGGCGCAATATATTGCGCCTCTGCTTGCGCATCCCAATAATTGACGTCCACAAAAAATCCAATGTCAGCATCCCGATAATTAATATTCACGAAAAATTCAGGGGCAGCGAAACAGCCTTACCTACGCGAGGCCGTTCCTTAGTTTGTGCAATAAAAGTTCGTACTTGATCACTGACAGCCCACTCATCTAGAAAGTAAGAAATTCTTTCTAAACGTTGCGCATATTGTTCTTCTGTAAACGGAAAAGAAGCCTGTCCTAAGTAGGCCCACATCACCTGGAAGAACCTACGTTCCCCACGCACAGCCACTTGGACATCGTAGGACCGATCCCACTTGTCTTCAATCAGTTGTCTTAGTTCACTACCAGTCATAGGTTTCGTTGCAGTTCTTTACATTGAATAAGGGGATCAGATCGCCTCTTTCCGTTAAGATGTGTGTGCAGAATTTATTAACCTTTTACGAGCTCCTCCGTTCCAGGGTATTCCATGACACAAAACGTTGAACAAATTCCTGTTGGCCGCCGTCAGTTTCTCACATTCTTGACAGGGGGAGCTATCACTGGAGTTACGCTAGCAGCTCTCTATCCAGTGATTTCGTATTTTACTCCTCCTACCGCTGCTGGTGCTGGCGCTGGCGTCGTAGCCAAGGATGGACTGGGTAAAGAAATTAAAGTGAGTGCCTTATTAGCTACTGCTGCACCCAGTGCACACATCATTTCTCAGGGACTCACTATCAAAGGTGGGGATGCTACCTATATCGTAGTCACCGATGCCAAGCAAGTCGCTAACTACGGTGTGAATGCAGTCTGCACCCACTTAGGTTGTGTTGTCCCTTATGATGCTGGAGCAGGAAAGTTCCAATGCCCTTGTCATGGTTCGCAATACGCTGCTGACGGTGGCTTGCTGCGTGGACCGGCTCCCCAACCGCTGGCTTTGGCAAAAGCCGCTGTAAAGGATGACAAAGTAGTCTTCTCTCCCTGGGAAGGGGATGACTTCCGTAGCACTCCCATGTGGAGCCAGAAAAAGCCGTGGTGGTCGTAAACCTTAAGAGAAGTAAGTCCCCGATGAAAAAATTTCTAGCACTCACCGTATCCATGCTGACCCTTTTCGCAGCAGGTTCCGCTCAAGCTTATCCTCAGTTCGCGGCCAACTACAAAGAAGCACGGGACGCCTCCGGACGTATTGCCTGTGCTAACTGCCATTTAGGCGTTAAAGAGACTGAAGTTGAGCTTCCTCAGACCATTTTGCCCGGCCAAGTGTTCGAAGCCAAAATCAAAGTTCCCTACGACAACAAGGCTCAAGAAGTCTATGCCGATGGGAGCAAAGGACCGCTCCAGGTAGGCGCGATTCTGATTATGCCCAAAGGTTTCCGTCTGGCTGAAGGCAAGGAAATCCCCAAGGAACTCGCAGAAAAAATCGAGAAAGGAGTTCTTCCCTCAGCGGCTCCAATTGCGGATGACAAACCCTATGAGCTGCTCGTGGGCCCTCATCCTGGTGCGGACCTGCCAGATAAAGAAATCGTCATCCCCGTGAAAGCTCCAGATCCTGGTGTGGATAAGAAGGTCAACTTTGGTAAGTACTCCTTCTACTTTGGTGGGAACCGAGGTCGGGGTCAGGTCTATCCCACGGGAACTGCCAGCAACAATGCAGTATTTACAGCCAAGGCAGAAGGTACTATTGCCAACATCCAAAAAGGCGTGAAAGTCACACTGGGTACTGGGGAGGGTGCTACTGATTACGAAAAGGGAGCCTTGATTACAATCAAGACTAAAGAAGGTAAGCAAGACGTTGAAAAAATCCCACCCGGACCTGAATTGAAGGTTAAAGTCGGCGATGCGGTAAAAGTCGGCGATCCCTTAACCAACGATCCCAATGTCGGCGGCTATGGTCAGGCGGAGCGAGACATTGTTCTGCAGGATCCTCAGCGTGTAGTTTGGCTCTTAGTAGCACTGGGTGCTGCCTTCCTTTGCCAGTTGCTTCTAGTGCTTAAGAAGAAACAGGTGGAGAAAGTACAAGAGTATGAGGCCCAGCAGCAAGGACTGTAAGGTCATTACACGACTTCTGTCACCCCTGGCTTAGGCTGGGGGTGTTTTTATATTTTTGCATCACTGACTGTTTGGTACATGGAACGCAGCCTGTTTAAAGTAGGTAAGGTCAGAGTTTGTTTAAATCTTTGAATAGCTGGATACATGAGGTCTTGCCGATCTAGGCTATGGTCCAAAAGGCCCAGAGCATGGCCAAGTTCATGGGCCATGATGAAAGTGTGGGTTCTTGCGGGGTAGAGATTGTACTCGCTATCCACAAGATCTATATCAATAGATGCTTGGTCGATCCTTTGCCAGATTTGGCCGTTCGGGAGCTTAACCTCTGTCCTTTCTGGAAGGGTGCTTCCTGCCACAGCGCCATTTAGTTCTTTCCATTGAACGGTGATATCGGCCTCTGTTGGACTGGCTGTTTCTTGAAAGGCAACGTATTTCCCCATAACTGGACCCATGTTTACAGCCCAGAGTCCATTCCATACATTCAGAGCTTCACGGATAGCAGGGCCATAGGTGGCAGGACTGTCAGCAGGGGGAGTTTCAATCCAAACTTTTAGGGGAAAACGATGGGGGTCCCAGGCAACAGGTCCTTTTCCTGGGGGATTATTATCCGCGCGGTTTAACGCTACATCTCCTGTAGAGGTGGGAGGCGTAAAGTTGTGCTGTTGAATGATCGCCTCTTTAATTTTACTCTTGGGGCTACTTTCCTGAAAGGGAATGACTACGGTGATTTCATCGCCCCTCTTTTGCAGCAGGGTGTTCAGATTGATGCTCTTCAGATCAGCACTGGCAGCCAGTCCCCCAGCCTGTCGTATTAGTTCTCCCAGCGTGGTTTGGTCTTTGAGAATATAAGGCCCTGGAGATTTCACTGCCCCACGAATAGTAACCAAAAGGTCCGCCTGGGCACTTCCTCCAGACAGAATAAGCAAAGCCAGAGGCAACACCCACCAACGATGATTCATAGGCCCAAATTTCGCTTTCTGTATCCTAGAAACTTTGCGTACAGAGTATTTAAGGGCTTGATGAAGCTTTGACGCTTAGTTTGGATACAGGCTTGGGTACTCTATGGTGTAAATAAGCTTTGCTGTCATGATTAAAACGCTCTTTCAATCTCTGCCTATTCAAGCCTGGAGCTCCCTCGAACAGCGTTCCTACGGCCCAGGAGATGTGATTTGTCACGAGGGAGACTTGGGCAATGAGATGTTCATCATCCACTCTGGAAAAGTTCTAGTCTGCAAAGCGGTAGAGTCTCAAATTGAAACGGTATTGGCTCGTTTTGGCCCAGGCGAGTGCTTCGGAGAATTTTCACTTTTTGACAACGCTCCCCGTTCGGCTACGGTTCAAGCAGAGGAAGCCACTGAACTACTGGTGTTCACACGCTCAAATTTAGAAACTTTGATTGAAAAAGATCCGACCTTGGCGGCTAACTTTCTGCTCGTGATCTTGGATGAGATAGCCCATCGCGTCCGCTCTACCAATGAGCAATTGAATGAAGCTATCCGCTGGGGTTTGCAAGCACGGGGCTATGATTCAGAAGAGCAGGAATCTAGCTGTAACTAAGGGACGTCTCTCATCTAACCCACCTAATGGAGGGTTAGACGCTTTTTTAGCAGTAATCATCGCCGAGTTTCCTTTGAGAACTGCTACATTTAGGCTGCAATTTTTAGCAGAATAAGTATTTTTACTTGCATAGACTAGGTGAATAGAGAATAGAATGCATGTGACTATGTTGCATCTTTTATAGGGCGAGAATATACTTCTGTGCCCTGTGATACAACTTTTTAGACAAGTCTAATATTCCCCATTTCGACTCTATGTCAAATACAAAACTTGGAAAAATTACAGGCTTATCAACTAGCTGGTTCTATGTTTTTCTGACTGTCGTTATTATCTTTGGGAGCGTACTGAGATGCATTAATATTGACAGCCGCGTATACTGGTACGACGAAATTTTCACTTCGTTTCGTATTGCAGGATATCGTCTAGCAGAAGTTAAACAGGAGCTTATAAATAAATCGACAGCAACCCCTTCAGATCTGATGGTATACCAACGTCCTAGTTCTGAAAGGAGCTTAGCTGCAACAGTGCAAGGGTTGATAGCTGAAGAGCCACAGCATACTCCTATCTATTTTGTGCTAGCACGTCTTTGGACAGAGCAGTTTAAGGACTTTGGAAGTACAGTGCTAGTACTACGAAGTTTTTCAGTCTTTGTAAGTCTGCTATCTTTCCTCTGCCTATATTGGCTATGTCTTGAGTTGTTTGACTCTCCTTATGTAGGGCTTATAGCCGTAGCGATGATGGCAGTTTCTCCCTTTCACTTCGTTTATGCCCAAGAAGCTCGCCCTCCTGTCCTATGGATTTTTGCCATTATGTTATCGAGTGCTTCTTTACTAAGAGCACTACGCCTGAACACGAAGCTTAGTTGGATTGCCTATGCACTCTCTGTAGTTCTCAATCTTTATACCTTTTTGTTTTCAGTGTTTGTCCTGGCTAGCCATGGAATTTACGTTGTTCTGATGCAAGGGGGTCGCCTGACAAAGACCACCATTGCTTATTTGATTGCAACGATTGTAGGTCTATTAGCTTTTCTACCTTGGCTCTTAGTAATCGCCTCTAACCTAAGGGTGGTGAACAATGCAACAGGATGGTCATCAGTAAAGATTGGCTCTCTAAATTTACTCAAAATGACACTGAATAATCTTAGAGATGTATTTTTTTCTTTCGGCCAGGGGTATGGCTATTTAACTTTTCTCTTGCTAACTCTCATAGCATTTTCCCTTTATTTTTTGTGGCGTAAAGCCCCTAAGTCGGTTTGGATATTTGTGTTTAGTCTTATTGGCGTTACTGTTATCGCTTTGCTTGTCCCTGACCTCATCCGTGGTGGGGAAAGTCGCTCTACAGCTTCTCGATATTTTATTGCTCCCTACCTGGGTGTACATCTATCTCTTGCCTATCTGTTCTGTATGCAGGGAAGTGCTGCTGTCAGATGGTCCAGAAACTTTTGGCAAGCGATTACTGCTTTCTTGCTGGCTCTTGGTACAGCATCTTGTATTGCCATCTCCCAATCTGAGTTTTCCTTTAATACAACTATCTATCGCCATACCATAACGCTAGCCAGAACGATAAACAAATATGAACATCCTCTCATTGTCATGAGTACTAAGTACCCCAATAATATCATTGCAGCAATTTGTCTTAGTTACTGGCTGAAGTCTGATACCCAATTCCGATTTGTTACTGATACCTATCAAAACCAGTTTTCTGAACGCACAAAGGCTGTTTTTGTATATGGCGGTGATTCTAATCTTTTAATAAGTTCTAATCATCCAAAATATCAGCCCAAACTAATTTTTGATGATCTCAAGAATCAATACAGTACCTCTGAAAATCTTTGGTACCTGGAGGAGAGACAAGGGAAACAGGAAGCTGGAGCACGTTAAGCTTGACATCCATCAGGCGTTGGTTTTGGTCGCTCGATGTTTCTGAATTTTGTTTAGACGAAAACATACCTTTAACCATGGGGGAAATATGGTGAAGCCGTCACCTAATTGGCCCACGCCATATCCAAAAGGTGACCTAGCCGCTGGACGCTCATCCAATCTAGACCCCGCAATGTAGCGAGGGTCTGCTTAGGGTCGGCGGTTTTGATGAATTGCTGGCAGAACTGCTCCCAACCAAAAAGTTGAATCATTAGAGCGCACTGGCTTGGGCCTAATGCCGTTTCAGGATCCAGCCATTCTTCCAATTCAGCAGCCGTACCCCGATCGACAGTGTAGGGGTCAAAATTCTGGTAAATCCGGGCTAAGTCTGGCCATAGGTCAATTAGTCTACTTTCTCCCAGCGCACGGCTATAGACGGTCCAGCAATAAGCTTCATAGAATCTTTGAGGAGTCAGGGAGGAAGACATGGCGGGGGAAAGATTTGTGGAGGAAGACGTTTGGACAAACATGGTGGACCTCGGGGGACAGGCGGTAGCAGTGATTAGTTCATTCAAGCTTTGAGAACATTATGGAGGAAATATTAAGGCCCTTTTTGAAGGGTGGCTAAAGACTACTTAAGTGCTGAGTCAAGAGTGTTTGACGCATGTTTGTACTTGAGGTGTTTTTGTCTATATTTTGCTGTGATATCCCATGCCAGCAAGACTTTAGAAGATTTTTTCATTACGTTTAAATATCAATTTGGCAATTATTTGCAAGTGATAAAGAGGATTTGTAGCAAATGTGTACTTGAGTTTTCTTTGTTTTTAATAAATTAGTACTACTAAAATCAGTCCTAGGGAGAACATTTAAAATGGCCAGTCCGTGTCAAGCCTAACAATAGAAGATCATTCAGCAAATTCACGATAAAGTTCCCCGATTGGGTATTCATCTATTGCTTTTTCCCTCCTAAATATCTCTATTTGGAGACAGTATACAGATTTTGTAAAAGCATCTTAACTATACACTTTCTTTAAAAACCTCTAAGCCTCGCTGGGTAATATAGCACTAGGTAACTAACTATTAAGTGCATAAATTTGCCTAAGTTCGTTCTGTGTACTAACTGAGTATGAGTCTCCTTAGCTATGAACAAGTCCTCTATGCAAGTTACATCGATTGAAAAAGAAGGCCAAGACATGAAGAAATCCCAAGACCAATTGCCAACTTTTGAAGATGCTGTTGGCACGCTTAATTTTATGGGGATTTCAATTAAGCGGTTAGTGAAAGTTCAGTCCAAGGTAGACCGTCAGATCATCATGTTTCAAGTTCATTTGCAAAATTTTGCATTTCTGGCTGAGATTGTGCAGGAAATAGTTCCGATGAGTAGTGTTTATGAAGACCAGCTATTTGCCAATATGGAAGCCACGACGTACAAAGGGCAAGAACTCACCTTGATTGATACACGGCATCACATTTTCCGAGAAGAAGCCAGTCAAGTTATACCTGTTCATGGTCACTATCTAATTATCCTGAGGAATTCTCTAGGAGGCTTTTGGGGAGTTCTACTCGATTCTCCCTACACCTTCCAATGGGTCAATGAGTCTGCCTTTGCTCCCGTGACGCTGACGCATCCTTCTTTGAAATATATACACCGTGTCAGTTGGTTCTCTATCCGAACCGAGGAGAAGACGAACCTCTTTCTATTAGATGAGGACAAAATGACTCAGGCCTTTGCTGGGCAAACTCAAGAGTTGGCTGGATAACGTTCCAACGTCTGTCGCAGGAAATATCCCGTATGAGATTCAGGATGGGCAGCCACTTGTTCCGGAGTACCTGTGGCAATAATCTGTCCTCCTCGGCGGCCACCCTCTGGTCCCAGGTCAACAATCCAGTCTGATGTACGGATAATATCCAAATTGTGCTCAATCACCACAATCGAATTACCTGCATCTACGAGTTGGTGAAGTACGTTCAATAGCTTATGAACATCATAGAAAGAAAGTCCCGTGGAGGGTTCATCTAAAAGATAGAGCGTTTTTCCTGTAGACCGACGAGATAATTCAGTCGCTAATTTCACTCTTTGCGCCTCTCCTCCAGACAGCGTAGGAGCAGGTTGCCCAACCCGTATATAGTCCAAACCGACATCATGGAGCGTTTTCAATTTTGTCGCTACTTTTGGAATACTTTCGAAGAAATCCAAAGCTTCTTCTACGGTCATTTCCAAGACATCGGCAATCGATTTGCCTTTAAATTTAATCTGTAGCGTTTCCCGGTTGTAGCGTTTGCCTTTACAGACTTCGCAGGGAACATAGACATCCGGCAGGAAATTCATCTCAATGACATTCACTCCTTCCCCCCGACAAGATTCACAGCGTCCACCTTTGACATTGAATGAAAATCGACCTTTCTGATAGCCTCTTGCCTTTGCTTCTACAGTTAAGGCATAGATATCCCGAATCCCATCAAAAAAGCCTGTATAGGTAGCGGGATTAGAACGAGGAGTGCGGCCAATGGGAGATTGGTCAATGACAATTACTTTGTCGAGATGACGGGTGCCTTTGACGCTCTCAATCCCATGTGGCTTAGGAACGTTTGCTTTGCTGACCGTATGTTGGAGATAGGGATAAAGCAGTTCGTTAATGAGCGTAGACTTACCAGAGCCAGAGACTCCGGTGATGCAGACCAAACTGCCGAGGGGAATGGCTACATCTACATGCTGTAAATTGTTGAGATGGGCATCTTTGATTTCCAGCTTCAGTCCACTACCAGGGCGACGCTTGACTGGAGTTTCAATCTTTTTGCGACCGGACAGATATTCTCCCGTAATAGAATTCTTACACTCAATAATGTCCGTTAATTTCCCTTTTGCAACAATCTCACCGCCATGCACGCCCGCGCCAGGACCGATATCGACAATGAAATCGGCAGCACGCATCGTCTCCTCATCATGCTCTACTACGATCAAGGTATTGTCCAAATCACGGAGCTTGAATAGGGTTTTCAAGAGCCGTTCATTATCTCTTTGATGGAGACCAATACTCGGTTCATCGAGCACATAGAGTACGCCTGTCAAGCCTGAGCCAATTTGGGTTGCCAAACGGATGCGCTGTGCTTCTCCTCCAGATAAAGTCATCGCCGGACGGTCCAGGCTTAAATAATCGAGTCCGACATCGAGTAAGAACTGTAGTCGGGCACCAATCTCTTTTAGGACTTGCTCTGCAATTTTCGCTTGCCGGGGTGATAGGTTGACATTGCGCACATGCTCCAGGCACTGGTCAATCGAGACATTAGTAAAATCCAGAATATTATGTTGCCCCAGCTTTACGGAAAGAACCTCTGGTTTTAGTCTGGTTCCCTTACAGGTTTGACAGGGCTGGCTAATAATATATTGTTCTAGTTTTTGTTTGAATTGCTCTGAATTGGATTCATGGTAACGTCGCTTGAGATTGGGAATAACGCCTTCAAAGCGTGTGGTATAGCCTCGTTTATTCTCATACCAGGATTCTGCATCGACATAAATTTCGGCAGCATCCCCATGCAGAATAGAGTGCTTTTGGCTATCCGTCAGTTTGTCCCAGGGCGTATTGATATTAAAACCAGCCTGTTTACCAAGGCTGACGAGAAGGTCTACGTAATAGGCATTTCCTGTTTCGGCCCAGGGAGCAATCGCTGCATAAACCGGGAGCGTCGGGTTCGGAATAATCAGATGGGGCGAGAATTCTTGTTCGGTGCCCAGACCATGGCACGCAGGACAGGCACCATAGGGAGAATTGAAAGAAAACAAGCGGGGCGAAAGTTCATCCATGACGGAACCGTGGACCGCGCAGGCATAGTTGGCAGAGAAAAGCAATTCTGGCGCTTTTACAGGGGCTTCTTCAGTTCCATATTGCCCTGACTGTTCGGCCACCTTGCGCAGGACTTCTCCTTCTTCTTCGCTGCGGGGCATCAATTCTAAGAGGACCGTACCTTCCCCTCGCTGCAAGGCCGTTCCTAGGGAATCAGCTAATCGCTCTTCGATGCCTTCTTTGCGCACCAAACGGTCAATCACGATTTCGATACTGTGACTCTGGGTTTTGTTGAGCTTAATTTCCTCACTGCTGAGGTCTTTCACTTCTCCGTCCACACGCACCCGCACAAAACCTTCTGCGCTCAAACCAGAAAGAAGCTTGGCATGGGTCCCTTTTTTACCCCGAACGACGGGGGCTAAAAGTTGAAACCGAGTCCCCTCCGGTAGCGCCATGGTTTGGTCTACGATTTGCTCGACGGTCTGAGGCTCAATCGGACGACCGCAGTGAGGGCAGTAGGGCTTGCCAGCACGTCCAAACAGTAAGCGCAGGTAGTCATAGATCTCGGTGACGGTACCGACGGTAGAACGAGGATTATGAGAGGTGGATTTTTGGTCGATGGAAATAGCGGGACTGAGGCCATCAATATGGTCCACGTCCGGTTTGTCTAGCTGGCCGAGGAATTGGCGAGCATAGGCAGATAGGGATTCTACATAGCGCCGCTGTCCCTCTGCAAAAATCGTATCGAAGGCAAGAGAAGACTTGCCCGACCCAGAAACTCCGGTGAAGACCACCAGTTGGTTGCGGGGGATTTCCAGGGAAATATTCTTGAGGTTGTGCTGCCGCGCACCCTGGACGTAGATCGTATCCCGCTCTGCCATCAGTTTTTCTCTAGGTAATCCTCTATCTTAAATTAAGAAATGTGTAGTGGAACGTCAGCCCTTTTCTTGCTTTCTGTAAGAGTGGAGTATGCTGACTTCGCCTGTGATCCTATTTTAAAATGTCAAATCCTAATGAGCCCATGGCTGATATTGATGCTGATGCCCTGTTACAGACGCTCCGACGGAAAGAAGGAACTTGGGTAGAGTGGGGTGCTGCCTGTGAACAACTGCTAAAAGCAGGCAAGAGCGCACAGGTTATTTTTGAAGCGACGGGCTTTGAACCAATCTTACAAAATCAAATTGTGGTTGGGGCTCAAGTCTATGCCACTTTGGTGCAAAAGGGAGCTTCTGCCAGCACGATTGAGCACTTTCGGGATAGAGGCAGCGACATTCTCTATGAACTGCGCGTTCTGGGTCAAGAAGAGCGGGTCAGTGCCAGTGAATTGGTCCACGCTAAGAAATTAGATATTGTCAGCGTCCGGGAACTCGTTAAAGCCGTCAAAGACTTTTCTCGTCTAGGCGTCGTTCCTGAAGGCTTCTCTACCCATCCGGGCGATATAGTAGCCTATCAATCGTGGAAATCAGCCCGTCAAGAGAAAAAGCTGGAAGACCGTGCTCGCCATATTGCCCGTGGCTTGGCCTATTTCCATAGCGATTCGGCCCGTCAGAAGTTAGAAGAACTGCTCACTGATTTCTCCGTGGTCAAGGTTCGCAAAGCGCCTCGCTTACCGATCTACCGCCTGGATTCCGAAGAAGAGCTGCCTTGTCTATTGCCTGTAATTGGTGAGTATCCAGTGACGAAAGCTGCTCTAAGAGCCGCGCCCGTGGTGGTGGAAGAAGGTCCTTTCAAAATAATTACCGCCAAGACGCTCCTATCTTGGGTAGCGATACCCGGCTGGCAAGTAGTCCGCCTTTCTGATGATCCAGTGGCGATTGTGGCGACTACAGCTGTCTTTCCTGAAGATGCTCCTGGTGCAACCCCTGGCCCTGTGGAACCTATCTTGCTGGTAGTTGACCGTGCCCAACGGGAATGGGATGCGGACAGCTATTTCTTGGTAGAGCAAGACGGTCAAACCCAGTTGCAATGGTTAGAAGAAGATTCCAAGGCGGAACTCCTAGGGCGTTTAGTCCTGATTCTGCGTCCCAAGCGTTTCTTCGATGAAGCAGCTTCTAGAGACCTGTGGCAAATTGACGAGTGATCCCCCCTAGCGAAAAAGCAACTTTGAGCTGTCAGCAGCGTTGCCCTCCTAGATAAGGGTGGAGCGGGGGGATCTCTGGTTCAAGTGACGGTTGAATTCAGGGAATGAATAGGCGACCCACTCCCATGCACTTTTCGATATCCAGCAAAATCTCAAGAATACGGTCAACACAACGAGTTCGATAGGCCCGATCTGTTAGCAATCGATCAGCATCTCCAATCGTAATTACGGGAAGTGACTCTAGTGTATTTTCCTCGCGAAGGACTTGCTCTAGTGAATTCTGGCCCTTCATACTTCGATTAGCAGTGAGCAAAATCATCTGATTGGTCTGCGCAATCCGCCAAACGATTCGGTCGTTACTGTCAATCGACAGATTCATCTCCTTGAAGGTAACAAAGCGAATTGGCAGTAGCTCTAACCAACCCTGACTCGCCATATTGCCCAATAAAATCTCTGCATGTCCTGCCAGATTGTGATCAACAAGGAAAATCATGCTTCTAGTTCATGTCTAGCTTTCTGCTCTTGAAGTTTTGCCCAGAGAGCCTCTCGACCTGGCTTGGGTGGCATCGCTTCAACATGGGCAAAATGCTCACGATTACGTTCTTCCCAGTACTGCCGATTTTCCTGAGCCTGCTTTAGAACAACTTGATACTCTGCTTCAACTTCAGCGCGATTTGCTTCAATGTAGGACAAGGCTGCATTCATTTGATCGTCTGTAAGGTCAAAGAGAGAGCGAATAAACTTCGAGGGGTACTGAGCCGTCACATAGTCCATCACGTCGTAGAGAGTGATTCGTGTGCCTGAAATTGTTAGCCCACGCTCTGTACGGATAATCGTTGGTTTTTGGTTAGACATTGAAGTCATACCTAGTGGCCTCTGAAGCCTTCAATGGTTTTCCTTTATCGTATCTCACTCTCACTATTCTGCTGCTTTTCAAGGTGAAGCTTAAAAAGCTCTAAGTTATCTCAGATTGGGATCTGAGAACAACTAGCTTTAAACAAAAATGCTATAAATATAGTCATACAAAATTGGAAGTGATCGAAAAACATGACAGTTCTTGTTAGTGCTTTTATTGCTGCTGCAATTGATGAACCTGCCTACCAAGAATTCATCAAATTCTGAGTTTGTGAATCTGGCCGAGAAATTTAAAGGCATTGACCTTTAACTAAATTAATTGTGGAGTGAAAATGCAGGGCGAGTGGATCAGAAAACCGAAAAGCGAAGTTTCAGTTGTCTTTGTGCATGGGATTCGGTCAAGTGGAAAAGACTGCTGGCAGCATGAAAACGGTAGTTATTGGCCTGAGTTGCTGAAAAGTGAGGCGGAACTCGATTCGCTCAGTTAAACTTCAGCTCTGTCCTTAGATTAATCACAGGCAAGCGAGGGAAGTCTAACCAAATGGACTGGAGGAAAAATGTTACTAAACAGCTGCTTATTTTCGTTGGTTTGCTGATACTAGCTGCATTCTTCAGCCAAGCTTTTGCATATCGTTGCATTCTTAAAAAGCGTTCCTAGTATCTTATCGTTATAAGATTTTGTGAGTATAGCTATCACTTTTTCCACTACCTCATTCACAGCCGCATCCCAGTCATAATTGCCAGTATCAAAAGAGTAATCGTTTGCCGCTCGCTCAATATTTAGCTTTTTAAAAACCAGCATCGTAATGAATCTGTTGCCGTGAATGAGCACACCATATTTCTTACCGCTTCGTTTCAAAAGCTCCGAGGTTTGCCTCCCCAATGCTTCGTCAATTTTTCGGAGTGACAAAACAACATTGCGCAAAAAGATTCCCGTAGTGTTTGGGTTGAAAATAGTTTTATAGGGTGCCTTTGTCAAGTTTTCGAAAAACTTTCCAATCTCCCTCTTTGCTTGGACGGCCATACTAGCTTGGCCTGTGCAACATGCAAGGGCAACTGTAGCTTCCGATAAATCTATAGCTAGATTACTAGGCTTAAAATTTTCGGAGCGCACAATGTTATAGTCTATGCCTTCAATGGCGAGTTCACTTCGCAAACGGATCTGTTGTTCATCTAGTGAGACGAAATCACGATTCTCAATTCTGTTTTGGCGATTGTTTGTTTTCGTCACATTTGCGCCGAAACTTACATCCGCACCTTCGAGAGATATGAGACGTATAGGAACTCGGACGCGCTCCAAATTTTGCCCTGCTTCAAGCTTATATCTTCCAATAACGCTTACAGTTTGTGCGCCGTTCACAATACTCACATTGGTGGCCTTGAAGGATCCGATATCCCGACCATTACCTCCGACCATTGATTTCTTGATCGTATCTGCAACAAGCGTAATGCCATTGTTAAAATACCAGAAGTGATCTGGGCATTGTTCAAGTGTGCTTTTAACCTCGTCGTTTACTTCAGTTGCTCCGAGCATCTGCCGAATATTTTTTGAGAATAACCTTTTACCCTTGTTTGCCCACCAGTTTGCAACTTCTTCACCTGCTACCATTCCATAGAAAGCCAAATGCGGTTCTTCAAGCTTCCCCCACTGCGATAAGCCAATTTCTAAGTCTATTGGCTCTCCATCTAATCCGCTGGCTAAGCTAGAGTGGATAGTTGCTTGGTTCAGGTGATGGAAAGTGACAACATCATCATTTTCTCCATCTCCTGCGTCATTCAGTTCATTAAGAAGATCATCAATTACGCGTTGACTATGCATGCTAAGGGACTGCGATCCAGTGTGTATTAGCACTAAGTCAAATTTAGTGTCGAACTCCCCGAGCGCCGCTTCAATTACACTTTGCTTTTTGACAACCTTGGCATTAAATCTGTCGAGGTTAAGGTTCACTAGATCGAAAACGCCATCTTTAAACTTTCTTGTTTCACTGCTCTCCGGCTCCCCATTCCCGTCTCTTTTCCACTTTGACTGAACGATCACCATTCGCTTAGTAACTGGAGAGTAGTAAACGGCATCTATGCCATTGTCTTCGCCTCCATCTACGACTGCAGCAGCGGCATCTGCTTCTGATGTACCACCAATAGAATAAATTGCGTATGCAGCCAAGCAGCGTGTCAGAACTTTTGGGTCGTATTCCTTGTCGCTTGGGCTCAAATCGGACAAATCTAGCTTATCGGCAAAAAGTCCTCGAATTTTGCTAGCAATTTGATTTACGTGAATAATGCTCATGCTATTTTTTTGTGATTCTTGTTGTGCATAGCTATTTATTTAACCACACCTGTACTGTCTAACTCTGCAACATATGATTTATCCCCCATATGTGCATTATAGTTCCCAAATCTTGGGGAACTATAACGAGATTCACTGATGAGTCCACTAACTTAACCACTTCGCTTATTTGACTAGGTCAGGCAAGTTGCCCAGCAAATTAGTAATGCGAAGTTGTCTATAAAGGCATCGTAAATATTCTTAACTTTCAAATAGTTATATCGTCGAATTGTCGAATTATGGAGTGAATCACAAATCTACCCTCTGGACGCAAGCTACAAAAAGCTCGGCTACTTTCGTGCAATTGGCATCCGCCAACCCGTGCCAAAAGCGCGGTCAGTCACTTTTAACCCTGGAGGAGCCTGACGGCGTTTGAATTCTGCAACTTGGACAAGACGCAGCACTTTCTTGACGGTCACTGGGTCAAAACCGGATTCTATCAGCTCTTCTGCTCCTTCATGCCGCTCAATGTGGTGATAGAGCAGCCCATCCAAAAGCTCATAGGGCGGTAGGGAATCCTGGTCTTTTTGGTCGGGACGCAATTCAGCAGAAGGCGGCTTTTCTAAAATATTCCAGGGAATTTTTTCCTCGTCACGATTGAGCCATTGGCAGACGCGATAGACCCACGTTTTTGGGAGGTCTGAGATAACCGCTAAGCCTCCGGACATATCACCATAGATTGTGCAATAACCGACAGCCAGTTCTGACTTGTTGCCTGTGGTCAGCAGCATCGACCCAAACTTATTGGAGAGGGCCATCAGGAGATTGCCCCGAATCCGGGATTGAATATTTTCTTCAGTCACATCGGCTGCTCTTCCCGTGAAGGGACCCGCCAAAGTTTCTTCAAACGCTTTCATCAAAGGAGCAATCGGCAGCGTCATCGTTTCCATACCCAGATGCTTGGCAAGCTGGAGGGCATCGGTAATACTGCCTGGACTGGAATAGGGAGAAGGCATCAACACGCCCAACACATTCTCTGGCCCTAAGGCTTCCACGGCAATCGCTGCAGTCAAAGCGGAGTCTACGCCGCCAGAAAGACCGAGTAAAACCTTCTTGAATACACATTTCTGAACGTAATCATGGGTTCCGAGCACCAGACATTGCCATAGCTCTTTTTGGCAGTCTTCGGCGGGTAAAATAACCGGGGTTTGGTCTAAATCCACGACTAGGGCTTCTTCGGCAAACGCTTGAGCCCGTGCAAGAATCTGACCTTTGGCATTGAGGATCATGCTCTGCCCATCAAAAACTAAGTCATCATTGCCACCCACTTGATTGACATAGACAACAGGGAGCTGGTGTTTAAGGGCTAGTTGGCTGAGCATCGATTCGCGCAACGCTTGCTTGCCTACCGTGAAAGGAGAGGCCGAAAGATTGACCAGACACTGTGCTCCTTGCTGTACCAAGGTTGCCACTGGGTCTTGGTGATAGCGTTGGCGTTGCCAGAAATCTCGGTCGTTCCAGAGGTCCTCGCAGATACTGACCCCGACGGACAGGCCATTGATATCAAGTAGTTGCGCTTCTCTCGCTGGCTCGAAGTAACGGTCTTCATCAAAAACATCGTAGGTCGGCAGCAGAGTTTTGCGCAGAGTCGGACCAAGCTTGCCCTGATGGAGCAAAACGGCGCTATTAAACAAAGGTCGCCCCTGTTTCGCTGGATTTGGTTCGGCAATGCCCACGAGTACAGGAGGCAATCCCGCTAACCGTTGAGCTAAGTCTGCCAGAACCTTCCAGGCCCGCTGGACAAACCCTCGATCCAGCAGCAAGTCTCGGGGCGGATAACCCAAGAGCGCCAGTTCTGAAGTTATCATCAGGTCTGGATTTTGGAGGGCAGCGGTTTGGGCCTGCGCCAAAATCCGCGCTGCATTCCCTTCCAAGTCGCCAACAGTGGGATTAAGCTGTAGAAGTGCCAGTTTCATCGATACGGGTAATGGCTACATCCCAGCGTAGGGGAAAGACCAGAAAATCGCTGAAGTTATTTAAATGTGAAAACAAATTCAAAAATCTTTGCGACCGATAAAGCAGTGCGGGCTTGGCCTTGCTAAACTCCTCCGTACTATTTTTTTGCCAGAATGTTTTTAGAGGCATTGATCTTGCAAGGAGACAAAATGGCCATCGTAAACAAATCCAATGGTCTACTCGCTGAGTTTGCCATTTTCCCTGTAAAACCTGATAAGCAAGAGGCCTTGGTAGAGCGCGTTATCGACAACATCGAGTCTGTCCTCAAACAACAACCTGGCTTTGCCTCTGGCACTGTGCACCGCAGCCGAGATGGCCTTCGGGTCACGAGCTATGTCCAGTGGATTGACCGGGACGCGTATTTAGCCAGTCAGGCCTTTGCTGATTTTGACCCACCTGATTTTCACCTCTTTGAGATTTTTGCTGAAGAACCTGAGGGTAGTCAGCTACAGCTTTCACCAGATATGGATGGTCTTATCAACTTCGGTATCTTTAAGATAAAAGACCCAGAGAATCAGCCCCGATTCGCTGAGCTGTTTCAGAAGACGCTCAAGATGGTTTCAGGACAAGCAGGCCTTATTTCCACCCATGCTCATCGCAGCCTGGATGGCTGGCGTTGTATCAACTTTGGGCACTGGCATTCATTAGCAGAGTTCACCGCTATGGATTCAAACCGCCCCTTCTCTCCCCTCTTTGGAGAAATGCTTGAGCTGGCAGACAACGAGTATCAGCCGATGCTACATGAAGTAGTCTTTACGACTGAATAGTTTTCTTCTCTAACTAACTTGATACTACTGCATAGTCTAGTATTATCCGACACTTAAGATAAGAACCTGCAGGGATAGATAGAGAAACTATTAAGAAGCATCTTCCAAGTTGAAAAGCACCTGCAACGACTGCAGCGCACGTCTGCGGACTTCCACATCCTGCTCTGCTCTGAGCTGAACCATCGGATCGTGGAGGATTTTGTTGACGATGGCTCGGGTGAGACCATCAAGGACGGATTGATGCTTCTCTGCAAATTCGCTACCCAGGCGAGAAAGAGCTTTTTCCAATTCCTGTTCACGAATGTTCTCTACTTTTTCCCGCAGCGAATTGATCGTCGGCACTGCTTCTAAGGCTCTGCCCCAGGCTTGGAATTCTAGAACTTCTATTTCCACCATCTTTTCTACCTGGGCGGCAATCCGGCGGCGCAAAGCTCGATTGCCTTCCACCACTTGCTTCAAATCGTCTACGTAGTAGGCTTTGACTTGATGCAACTCTTGAACATCCGGGGCCACATTGCGGGGCACACAAATATCGAAAATGGTTAGGGATTTGCCGTTGAGATGGGGTTCTAAGGTAGACCGTTGCAAAATTGGTTCGGGTGAAGAAGTGCTCGTAAAGACCAAGTCTGCCCTAGCAGCGGTATGCAGCAGCTCTTCCATGGGCAGGACAGGAATGACGTGCTGGAACTGAGACAACATCACTTCCGCTTTAGCCGTCGAACGATTGATTACGCGGATGCGATTGGCCCCTTTGGCCAACAAATGCTTGATCAAGAGTTCGCTCATCTTGCCAGCGCCTACTACCACGCAATCTTGGGCGTGGAGGGCTTCTGTCTTCATGCAGGCGAGTTCCACGGCAGCAGAACTTACGTTCATCGCTCCGGTAGAAATATCTGTTTCTGTCCGGACGCGCTTACCCGCCGTTAGGGCTGTTTTGAAGAGATGATTCAAAACCCGGCCTGTACCCTGTGCTTTATGGGCTAGTTGATGGGCTGTTTTAACTTGAGCCAGAACCTGCCCCTCTCCTAAAACGAGCGAATCCAAGCCAGAAGCGACCCGCATCAGGTGAGTAACCGCATCTTCATGCAGGAGGACGAATAGATGGCGACGCAAGAAATTTAAGGGAATATTGTTCTCTTCAGAAAGATACTGAATAATTTCCTGGACCCCTTGCTGGGTATCCGTCAGAACGGCATAAACTTCCATCCGGTTACAGGTGCTGAGGATGGCTATCTCTTTGATGTGCGGATAAAACTTGAGGGTTTGAATCGTCTGGTGGACTGCTGATTCTGGAATACTGAGCCGCTCACGAATTTCAACTGATGCTGTTTTGTGACTTAGTCCTACCACCGCGATCTTCATGAAAGTATCCTGCGTGTCTTGCTAAGGAATTTGGCTTCTTGGAATAACTTGACCACGCTGTATTGTACGAGTGACCCTAAAGACCCAATGCAGACATAGTGTTACAAATTGTTATTTTGCCTACCATATTTTTAACATACACAGGACCCAAGGATTGCTATCACCCCAGTAAGATATCGGCTGAAATCCGGTCCAGGTAGCTAGTTTACTCCAAAAAAACCTGTCCAGAATCCAGCACACTCAGAAAGGTATTGTCGTGATCAAAGCTAAGAGCACGCTTGAAGATAATCTGCAGTTCACCGGGTGCAGTGGCTTGGACCGTGGCATCAATCGGTCCACGGTCCGGGCGATAGAAGCTCATGTTGGTTGGAACGGGCAAACGATGCAGTGTGTATTTCGTTTTGGGAGACAAACGGCGCTCTGCCGTATCTCCCAGTACTTGATAAGTAACATCCGTACCTGTTTGGTTCACCATAGAGATGTTGACTTGGTTCCCTGGTAGACGCACGGTTGTAGTGGGCGCTTTCAACTGATTCGGAGGGACGGGCGCGGCCTCTGGGGTTGATTGCTGGCTTTGCGCTTCGGACCAAGCAGGCATACTCAACAAAACAAAACTACTAAGAAGCAGTAGGCTCCCGACGAAACGATTGCGCATAACAAGGATTCCTTTTCGGATTTCTATAGAAGCCGTGACCTGATCATGATCTATTTTGTGCTTTCTCGACTTCAGCACGCAAGAAAGCGATCGCTTCCTCACACCAATCGACCTGGCCTCGCTCATAGTGGAGGCCACTGAGCAAGGTGAGGTATTGGAATTTCGAGGCTTGAGGGAGTGCTTCGGGATTTTGAAAATACTGTTGTCGGATATTTTGATAGATGGCTAAACGCTCTTGATGGGCCTGATAGTGCCGTTCCAGGTGCTTTAAAATCACGTTAGGAGACACGTAATCGCCTGCGTAGATTTTGACCAAAAGCTCTTCTTTTACAGGCATCAGCTCAGAGGGTTGGCAAATCCAATTGATTAGCTCCCTGCGCCCCACATCGGTCATCCGATAGAGCTTCTTATCCGGTTTTCCCGCCTGAGTGACCGTTTCGTAGTGCAGCCAACCCAAAGCTTCCAGTTTAGTCAGCTCTCGATAAATTTGCTGATGACTGGCATTCCAGAAAAAACCAACGGACCCATCGAAGTTTTTTGCGAGGTCGTAGCCACTGCAGGCGCGATCCGAGAGGAAGGAGAGAATAGCGTGTGCCAGAGACATAGAAAAAAACTATTGACGTATGCAATAAGTTGAATATACACTACGGACATAGTGCAATTAGTTGCATATAAAACCTTGCCGAATACGGCCTGACAACAAGGAGAATGTTATGACTACCACCCAATCACAGCCCACAACGGGAACTTGGGCTAGCGCCATAGCGAAGCCTGCTACCGAGTTTGCCCTTACCCCCCTAGCGATGGTTTCAGGATCTATACCTACAGGATTGAAGGGCTCTCTTTATCGCAACGGTCCAGCGCGCCTAGAGCGTGGCGGACAGCGAGTAGGCCATTGGTTTGATGGCGATGGAGCGATCCTAGGAATTCATTTCACTGAACGTGGGGCGTCAGGCGTCTATCGTTACGTCCAGACAGCTGGCTATCAGGAGGAAGAAGCGGCGGGTAGATTCCTTTTCAGTGGCTATGGCATGTTGCCTCCTGGACCGATTTGGGAACGGTTTAGCAAAGGGACCAAAAATGCAGCGAATACTTCAGTCATGGCTCTTCCTGATAAGCTATTGGCGCTTTGGGAAGGAGGCCAACCACACGGACTGGACCTGAAAACCTTAGAAACTTTTGGCCTGGAAGATTTAGGAGCGTTATCAGGGGGCTTACCCTATTCGGCCCACCCCAAGCGTGATTCACAGACCGGAGAAATTTTTAACTTTGGGGTTCTCCCTGGGCAAAATGCTGTGTTAAATCTTTATCGCAGTGAGGCATCCGGCAAGATTGTGCAACAGGGATGCCTGGAATTAGAAGGGGTGCCGCTAGTCCATGATTTTGTCCTGGCCGGTCCATACTTGGTCTTTCTCGTTTCTCCCGTCCGCATGAGTCCTCTACCTGTACTGGCTCGTCTGAAGAGTTTTAGTGATGCTCTTACCTGGCAGCCTGAAAAAGGAACCCAGATTTTGGTCTTCGACCGTAATACCCTTGCCCTTGTCAGTCGAGGGGAAACAGAACCCTGGTATCAATGGCATTTTGGCAATGGCTATCAAGAGGCTGATGGATCGCTTGTGATTGACTTCGTTCGCTATGAAGATTTCCAGACCAATCAGTTTTTGAAAGAAGTGGCATCGGGCGTTACTCAGACCGCAGCGAAAGGAACGCTTTGGCAGCTTCGCCTCAATCCGCAAACGGGCAAAGTGTTGCAGCTCCAAGAAGTCTGTGCGCGTACGGCTGAGTTTCCCTCGGTCAATCCCCGTGAAGTAGGGCAACCTTCGCGCTATACCTATCTGTCGATTCGGCGGTCTGGTGTAGATATCAGCAAGGAATTATTTAATGCCATTGGCCGCTTTGACCACCAGACAGGCACCTTGACGGAGGCAAAACTGGGAGACCATCGTTACCCGATGGAACCGATCTATGCTCCTGATGCTATTAATCCCAATCAAGGTTGGATTCTCACCGTGGTGTTCGAGAGTAGCAGCCAGAGCAGCGAAGTCTGGATCTTCGACAGTGAACATCTAGATCAAGACCCTGTTTGTCGGATCGCTCTGCCGACAGTGATTCCCTTAGGATTCCACGGTACCTGGAATCCTGCGTAGAGCTTATTTGCCAGTACACGCCCCCGTTCGGCTGACGCTCAGGGAAGCCTAAATTCCCCCGAATTGGGGGGCAGGGGAGCGGGGGGATCTCAGAGATTGACACAGGAATGAGATGCCTATGACAAGAGGGTTATATGACCCTAGTCAGGGAATCATACATAATGGTTATCACGCACGTGAAATGTCCTGTGAGTCCGAACATATGAATAATGCTTCTACCTCCTTCGGGACGGGAGTGTCGCCTAAAGCAGGAGATACTCCGTCTTCTCCCATAGCTGATTTTTATCAAGAAACGTCTGCCTTAACGCGCCGTTTGTTTATTCAATTGAAGCGTCGGCCGACCACGCTGATTGCCGGAATTATCCAGCCTCTGGTCTTTTTGATTCTGTTCGGAGCCCTTTTTCAAGGGGCACCAAAGGGGACTTTTGTCCCTGGGGATAGCTACCTAGAGTTTTTAGCAGCAGGCATCATTGTCTTTACGGCCTTTGGCGGAGCCCTGAATTCTGGGGTAGCGATCATCTTTGACCGAGAATTTGGTTTTTTGAACCGGATTCTTGTAGCACCGCTGACAACACGCTTTGCGATTGTGATGGCTTCAGCGATTTTCATCATTTTCTTGAGTTTAGTGCAAACTGCCGCTGTCCTGGCGCTGAGTCTCGTTTTAGGAGCCAAGTTTGCTGCAGGGATTGGAGGACTCTTTGTGCTCACCTTAGCAATCGGCCTGTTGGTTTTGGGCTTTACGGCTTTGAGCCTGGGTTTAGCCTTTGGCATGCCTGGTCACGTAGAGATGTTGGCCCTAATCTTTGTTGTCAACTTGCCTCTGCTTTTTGCCAGCACGGCCCTGGCTCCAATTACCTTTATGCCTTCCTGGCTGCAGGTCGTCGTCAGCCTCAATCCCCTAACCCACGCAATCGAGCCTGTCCGCTATCTCTACACGAATAGCGATTGGAGCTGGACCACTACGATGTTCCAAGCGCCTTGGGGGGCAATGTCTCTAGAAGCTTGCCTATTCGCTTTGTTGATTTTTGATTTAGTTGCCGTCGGTCTTTCGGGTCTACTGATTAAAAAGGCCCTAGGCTAGTTCTGCGAGGCCTATATAAT
Source organism: Gloeobacterales cyanobacterium (assembly GCA_038245785.1). GTDB lineage: Bacteria > Cyanobacteriota > Cyanobacteriia > Gloeobacterales > PMM-0068 > Sivonenia. Next base: position 206,617 of record JBBRSB010000001.1, read on the forward strand.
TAATCCCTGCTGCCGTAGGTTGAAAGCGATAGGGCAGTATTTTTACGCCTACTTCTAAGGCTTGAAGGAATAGCTTCCCATAGCGGGGATCGGCTTGCGCTCCAGGAGTAAATCGTTCGCAGTCCTGTCGATTGATAAAGAATATAAGGATTGCTTCCTGACCGGATTGGACCACTTCCATCAGCTCCTCCAGGTGTTTCTGGCCTCTAGTGGTGACCGTATCGGGAAACAGAGCGGTTCTCGGGTTACTCTTGCCATCGGTCCATGTCGTATTTTTTATTTCTACATAGACCTGTTGACCATCAGCACGGGTCAGCCGATAGTCTATCCGGCTTTTTTGAGAACCGTAGGGAACTTCTCGCTCAATCTTGATATATTCCCCTAGTTCGGAAAAGGCTTGTTTTTCTAAGCCTAAGCCAATGATTTTATTAGGCAGGTTCGTGTTGATGCCTACCCACGTTTCATCCACCTGAATCAATTCCCAGGTGTAGGCTAGTTTGCGATTTGGATTATCCGATTCGGATAGCAGGACAGGCGAGCCCATAGTACTTACGCCTGTCATCGGCCCTGTATTTGGACAATGAGCTGTTACTAAAGAACCATCGGTCAATTCCACTTCTGCGAAAAAGCGCTTGTAGCGTTTGACTAAACGTCCTTCAAGCAAAGGAGGGAACGTGTAGAGGGGAGTGTAAGGAGATGTAGAAAGTATCATTCCCTTTTCATCTTTCTCCTCTGTTCCGGTCCGGTTTCGCGTCGAAAGCCTCATAAGCTTCTACAATCCTCATGACCAGGGGATGGCGGACCACATCGCTGCTGTCAAACATACAGAAAGAAATCCCTTGGACCTTACTGAGGACCTGACGTGCTAGCGCTAGGCCAGAGGCTCTACCGACCAAGTCTGTTTGAGTGAGGTCGCCATTGACCACCATCTTGGAACCAAAACCCAGACGGGTGAGGACCATTTTCATTTGTTCGGGAGTAGCATTTTGGGCTTCATCCAAAATCACAAAGGCCCGATTTAAGGTGCGACCGCGCATGTAGGCCAAAGGAGCCACTTCTACAACACCCCGTTCCATCAATTTGGGCAACTGTTCAGGGTCAATGAATTCATAGAGCGCATCATAAAGAGGCCGCAGGTAGGGATTTACTTTGGCCTGCAAATCGCCTGGCAAAAAGCCCAGCTTTTCTCCCGCTTCCACGGCTGGTCGGGTAAGGATAATCCGTTCCACCCGTTCTTCTTTCAAGGCTCTAAACGCTTGAACGGCAGCCAGATAGGTCTTTCCCGTTCCCGCAGGCCCCAGGCCAAAGGTCAAATCGTGGTAGAGAATCGACTGAACATAGCGCCATTGCTTGAGAGTCCGGGCCCGAATGATATCTCCCCGGCGGTTATGAGCCAAGGGTGTCCGGAGCATTGTCAAAAATTCTTCCTGCTGTCCAGTGAGAATCGCTTCTTTAGCACTCAGCATCTCAGGCCGACCGAGGTTCCCACCTTCCTTCCACAGGTCGCGCAGGAGGTAAACAATTTCTTCTGCAAGGGCTTGCCCTTCTTCACTGCCCGACAGAATCAGTTCTAAACCGCGCAGCGTTACCTGAACCTCCGCTTCTTTGCCCAGAATCGCCAGATTTTCTTGACCAAGGCCGGAAAGACTAACAGCACTCTGGGAACTCGGCAAGGCTAGGGTTTTGGTCATAAGGCTTAATTTATCCCCCACTCACAGGAGGGATAAACACAATTTCATCTCCGGCCTGGATTACGGTTTGTGCATCAACAAAAACTTGATTGACCCCGTAGCGCGTTTGGTCCTGCCAACGCGATAGTTGGGGTTTCTGTTGAACGAGAATCTGCTGCACCTGCTGTACAGTAGTGCCCACAGGAACGGACAGAGCCAGTTCGCTAAGTTCAAAGGCTTCCCGGTAGGCTGCGAACAGCCTAACAGTCACGTTCATAACCATAAGCCTAGGCCGGATTTTTGGGAGCCTCTGGAGGGGCCTCAGGCAAAGATTTAGGGGCTTCGGTGGCAGGCAACATTCCCATAGAGGCTTTGAGCGCTGCGAGATCGTCCTCGACCCCTCCAGCCTGCAGGGATTTAAACTTGTCTTCTAGATTATCTGTAGACAGTTCACCAATCGCCGCAGAACGAGCTTCCAGGTCCGATACTTTCTGCTCCATCCGCTCAAAAGTGCCATAGGAAGAACTGGTGCTTACCCGACCCAGCACTTCATTGATTTGTTCAGAAGCCTTGGCAGAACGGGCGCGAGCAACCAAGAGGTCTTTCTTCGCTTTTGCTTCGGATAGTTTGCCTTCTAAAGCCGTTAGATTTTGACGCAATTTCTGGACTTGCTCTTTTTGCGTCGCCCACTGAGTCTCTAGGCCAACTACGGTTTCTGCATAGCCTTTCTTACGAGTTAGAGCTTCACGGGCCAAATCTTCTTCATTCTTGGATAAAGCTAGAGCTGCGCGCTGCTGCCATTGGTCAGACTGGGCTCTATTCTGTACCAGCTGCTGCTCGACCCGCTTTTCGCCCGCAATCGCTTGGGCTACAGCCTGGCGCAGAGAAACCAAATCTTCCTGCATGTCTTCGACACTTTGTTCCAACATCTTTTCTGGGTCTTCAGCACCAGACACTAAGGAATTGAGGTTTGATTTGATGACAGTGCCAATGCGGTCAAACAGTCCCATAGCTTGCTCCTGTAGTCAGAAAAAGAATCACTCTTGCTTTATAAGCTTACTCTTTAGACTGTGCTGTTGCCCAGTCTTTATTATGAAGAACTTACCACCGCTACGGGACAGGTAGCTTGGTTTAAGATGCCATCTACCCGATGTCCAAAGAACGCCCGCCCACTAATCGGTCTCAGGTTACTACCCATCACAATCAGGTCATAGCCGTCCTGATTAGCTAAACGGATGATTTCAGCTTCTGGAGAAATGCCTTCCAAAAGAGTGGTCTCCACTTCTGCACCTAATTTGCGGGCAAGGTCTGCTTGTCTATCAACAATTTGCTGACCGATTTCCCTCATCGGGTCTATATTGCGACGGTCCATCAGCACATTGTCCACCTGCGGACGGCTAACGACATGGACCACAGTCAGTAAAGCTCCTACGCTAGCGGCAATCACGGCAGCAATTTCAACAGCATGCTTGCTATATTCTGTGCCCACTGTCGGTACCAAGATTCGGCGCAGGGATTGGGTTTCTACCAGGTCACAATATTCGCCCATGGGCAGGTGGGATTTCACAATCAACATGGCACAGGGCGCATCCTGAACCACGCGGTCCACCAAGTTGCTGAACAGGGCTTCGCTGCCGTACTTCCAGACTTCTGTCCGTTTCTGGGTTTCCGTCGCCCCCATCACCACCAAGTCATAGCCCTTGCTAGCTTCTGCCAAAATCACTTCAGCAGCATTTTTACCAGCCTCTACCCGTACTTCTGGATCCGGTCCTTCGATCAGTTTGAGTTCTTCTCGAATATTTTCAATCGCAATCTGAGCCCCATCTCCCTCTAGGAGCGCTGATTTAGGCTTCCAGAACTGCCAGGAGGGCGCTTGCAAAGCCTGGTTTGTGGCATAGAGTGCAGTTACTTGAATCGGTTGCTGGTGGCTAAGATGACCCACCAGTTGGGCCGCCAACTGCACGTTGCTGCCTCCTCTAGAAGGCAACAGCACGCGGTTGATAGAACGGACGAAGCTAGTCTCTGCCATTTTCTCCCGTTCCAGACGTTCGGCCTCTTCCTTCCCAATCTCCACATGGCTCAAAGCCCAGCGCAGCAGAGGTGGAGCCATCAGGGAGGTAACAATGGCGACCATGACGATGATCGAATACATCTCCAAATTCAGAACGCCTAAGCCTAAGCCCACGGTTGCAACGATGATCTCCATTGCTCCCCGAGCATTCATGCCAGAGCCCATGGCGATGCGCTCCCAGTGGGAGAGCCCCCCAGCCCAAGCTCCTAGGTAAACCCCGACAAATTTTCCAATGCAGGCAATAGCCAGGACCAATAAGCCAATCGTCAAAACTTGGGGATCCAAAAGGCGCAGCAAGTTTACCTTCAGGCCAGCGGAAGCAAAGAAAATCGGAGCCAGAAATCCTGCTGTGACCATTTCTAAGGTGTGGCCCACCTCTGGACGGAAACGAGGTGCTTGACCAGCCAAGATCCCAACGACAAAAGCACCTAAGACCGCTTCGATACCCATCTCATGGGTGAAAGTAGCAACGCCAAAGGCCATAACCAGGATGACGGAAAGTTGGGCCATCGTCCCGCCCACGACTTTATCGACAAAAGCAATGATCTGAGCTACCACCGTCCGCCCGATGGTGAAAGCAATGCCCAAGAAAAGCACTGCTCCTCCGACAGAACGTCCTGCAGAGAGGAGGTCCACACTGCCACTGGTCGCCAAACCAGCCACAACAGAGAGCAAAATCCAGCCAATCGTGTCGTCTGTCATTGCTGCAGCCAGCGTGACCTGACCAATATCCCGCCGGATCAGCTTTAAATCCATGAGCACCTTCGCGATTACGGGTACCGCTGAAATACTCATCGCCACGGCCATGAATAAACTAAAAACTAGACGCCGTTCTGGATTGGCGAGAAAAGCATCGGGCAGGAGATAACCTAGGCCCAATCCGGTGATAAAAGGCACGACAATCCCACCGAGCGAGATCATCAAGGCTGACTTGCCTTTGCGGACGATCAGATTGAGGTCTGTTTCCAAGCCCGTGACAATTAACAGGAACAACACGCCAACCCAAGAGACTACCGATAGCAAATCCGCTTGGGCTTGAATCTTCGGAAATATCTCGGCTTGGAGCTGTGGCAGGAGCAGTCCTAAAATAGAAGGTCCCAGAATCACCCCAGCCATGAGTTCGCCCACTACCGGAGGCTGGTTGATCTTTCGCATCCATTCACCCAAGCCACGGGCTACGGCCAAAAGTACACAGATTTGCAAAAGCAATAGGAACAGAGCTTCATGACTAAGGGCTTTGAGTACCTTAGGGGCAGCCTGTGCAGTCTCTGCAGAGAGCAAGACGGGGAAAAACTCGAGCATAGTTAGCCTCGTGAGGAGCATCTATAAAGAAAAACTTGGAATTGTGAAAACTGGCTAGAAACGATGCATAAGCCACAATGTATCACGGGTTCCCGAATCGCACCTATAAGCCGTGATCCAAGAGAAGTCCTAACTCAAGCACCGCACACTATTAGATCCGGCTAAGCATTTAATAATTCTTCTATTCTTTTCATATATTTGCTTAGGGAAGGCAAGGATAGCTAATAGATAAGATAGCTCCACTCCCTATGGGCATTGAGTATCTGGATATACATTTCAACTAGTTCTATCTCCAAAGTTAGAGGATGGATAAATTGTATTTTCTCTTTTAATTATTAATTACTACTGTCTACAGCCTTACGTAAGGCTGTGCAGAATTGTGACGTTTCATACACACGCTCTTCTGGTTTAGCTTCCGCTAATTTCCGAACAAAGGCAGAGCCTACAATCACGCCGTCAGCACCCAAATCCACCACTTGCCGGGCTTGCTCCGGGCTGGAAATACCGAATCCAACACAAACGGGCAGGTCCGTCAGCCCTTGCAGGTGTTGAATTAAGGGTTGGAGTTGACTGGAAACTTCCGTTCGTACACCCGTTACGCCTGTGACACTGACGAGATAAACAAACCCGCGAGCTTGCTGCACAATTTTTTCCATACGTTCTATCGGACTGGTTGGAGCCACTAGCTGAATAACATCGATGCCCCTGGCTTTAGCAGCGTGCACCAGAGGATCTGACTCTTCTAGAGGCAAGTCTGGAACTACTAATCCCTTCGCTCCCGCTTGGGCAATTTTGTCGAGAAATGGTTCAATCCCCAGAGATAGTACCGGATTGTAGTAGCTAAATAAAATCAAAGGTGCTTTCAGTTTTGGGGTGACCCGTGCTACTAGAGCTAGAACCTCTTTAAGGGTTGTGCCTTTTTGCAAGGCGCGGGTAGATGCCGCTTGAATCACTGGACCATCGGCTAAAGGATCACTATAAGGAATACCTAGTTCAATCAGGTCTGCCCCGGCCTGGTCTAGAGCCAAGAGCGCGGCTTCGGTAGTCGCCAAGTCTGGGTCACCCGCCGTCAAGAAAGGAATCAGCGCTTTTTGCTGAAGGACCTTGAGATGGGCAAAGTGTTCACTGATAGATACAGCCATAGCGCCAGAGTGAAAAGCAAAGCCTAGTGTACCGCTTCCTCCTGTTCCTTGGGCTACAGGGCTATTGAGGAAGATTCTCTGGGGAGCTAATTCCGTCGCAGGTTGAAGACCACCGTGATATAGGGGCCCAGAGAGGGAACCCTAAGGCCATACTTCGGTAGATTCTGTTGATTGTGCAAAGAAGGCTTTGAATGCAAGCCTTCTTTTTTTGCGCCGCTTTGTGGAAGTTCTACCTGTGAATCAAGCAGGATGCGGCTTTGAGCAAGTAAATCTCAAAGATTGAGCGCAGTCTATGAAGATCATGTGAGTCTACCTCCATAAGAATGAGTGAAGTTCTGTAAACTTGTGTTAAGCTGAGCGTATTGAAAAACTTTAAGGAGGTTCTTCACATGGTTAACTTCGCTGCAATCGCTCAAACGCCTGAGGCCAAAGTTCTAGAAATAGATTTGGACTTCAAACAATTTTTCGTCTCCCTGGTTGAATCGGCCTATCGCGAGGGACGTTCCCTGGAAGAAATTTACACCGATATTGCAAAACTGAAGACAGAGCTCGTCGTTCCTGATTTAGAGAGCTTCCCCCTTAAAGAATGGGCACTACAGACCTACTGGGCGATGGAAAAGCGCGGAGTCCAGAATCAGACGGCAGTGGCTGTTTGCGGATTGTGCGGCAAAATTGCTCCTGAGCGCGAGCTCAACTGCGCCAATTTCTGCCCCTATAGCGCATAGAGGATTGGTAAAAGACCCCCTATAGTCCCCCTCAAGGGGGACGGCGATAGCCGGGGGTTCTGCCCACCCCCCTAGAGTATTGGGTTTGCCGTCTTCCTCCTGATTGAACTGTTCACAGGTAAGGGAATACTAGATCTACTCCAGTAAATTCTGTTACTTGTGTGAAGAAGGCTTTTTTAGGCCTTCTTTTTTTTTGGAGACTTGGAAGATTTAGAAGTTTTATAAGCCGCCTGCAGATTCTGGTCGAGACGGTCTAGAAACTGTTGGGTCGTTAGCCAAGGCTGTTCTGGGCCAATCAACACCGCTAGATCTTTGGTCATCGCTCCTGATTCCACGGTTTCAACACAGATTCTTTCGAGCGTGAGCGCAAAGCTTTCCAGATCCGCATTATCGTCAAACTTAGCCCGGTAGAAGAGTCCACGGGTCCAGGCAAAGATAGAGGCAATCGGATTGGTGGAAGTTTCGCGGCCCTTTTGGTGCTCCCGGAAATGCCGGGTCACGGTTCCATGGGCTGCCTCTGCTTCTACAGTTTGTCCATCTGGGGTAAGCAATACAGAAGTCATCAGGCCCAAAGAGCCAAAACCTTGAGCGACGGTATCGGACTGGACATCGCCATCATAGTTTTTACACGCCCAGACAAAGCCACCGTTCCACTTCAAGGCTGCAGCGACCATATCGTCAATCAAGCGGTGCTCATAGGTGATCTTAGCTGCTTTGAACTGGTCCGCAAATTCTTGCTCAAATACTTCTTGAAAGAGGTCTTTGAAGCGCCCATCGTAGGCTTTGAGAATCGTATTCTTGGTGGATAGATAGACGGGCCAGCCTTTCATCAATCCATAGTTTAGGCAGGAACGGGCAAAGCCTCGGATCGATTCATCCAAGTTGTACATACCCATAGCCACTCCACTGCCGGGGAAAGAAAAGACTTCATACTCAATCGCGTCCCCACCATCAGAAGGCGTAAACTTCATTGTCAAGGTCCCTGGGCCAGGCACCTTGAAATCCGTAGCTCGGTATTGGTCTCCAAAGGCATGACGGCCAATCACAATCGGTTCTGTCCAGCCAGGAACCAGACGGGGCACATTACGACAGATAATCGGCTCTCGGAATACGGTCCCACCGAGAATATTGCGGATAGTTCCATTGGGCGACTTCCACATTTTTTTGAGTTTGAATTCCTCGACCCGGCCTTCATCAGGGGTAATGGTGGCGCATTTCACCCCCACCCGGTATTGCTGAATCGCCTTAGCGGCGTCGATGGTAATGCGGTCATCTGTGGCATCCCGGCTTTCAACACTCAAGTCGTAGTACTTCAGGTCTATATCCAGATAGGGCAGGATCAGTTTTTCTTTAATGAACTGCCAGATGATTCTGGTCATTTCATCCCCATCAAGCTCTACGACGGGATTAGCGACTTTGATTTTTTGCATGGATGCCCTTGCGATTCGGCCCTTTTGGTCCTGAGAAACAAAAAACATACCAAGGCGTTGAGACCCTGGCAAGCTTATCCTACGACAGACTACTCTATGCTTAGGTTTTCATCGCTACCGTCATGCTTTTAAGTCTGCCTAAATCTCTATTTAAGCGCGTTTTAAAGCGGCATCTGCTACATTAGCTTATTAACTACCCAAAACCTGCGAAATGCGGGCCTCAATCTATGACCACCCGAGAAAATTACTTAGCTACCAGACCTCATGTTGGGTACTCTATAAAAGTTCCGGTGCTGTTTTACTTCAATCTTGAGTTGACCAGCTCGCCCAAATTTCTATCCAGGCTTGTCTAGAAGGTTGTGTAAAAATGGTTAGCTTTCCCGGCTATCTTCTCACTGATCTACTATGCGATACCTCTAGGACTCAAATTTATCGAGGAGCGCGACAGTCAGACCAACAGGCGGTTGTGGTTAAACTGCTTAAGACTGAGTACCCCACGCTCAGAGACCTTGTACAGTTTCGAAATCAGTATGCAGTTACCAAGAACCTGAATCTACCTGGAGTAGTTCAGCCCTATAGCCTTGAGGACTACCGTAACGGTTTTGCACTGGTGATGGAAGATTTTGGCGGCATTCCCCTCCAAGACTACTTCTCTAGAACAGCCTCTCAGAGACAAGCACCAGGCCAACCCAGTAATTCGCTTTCTTATCTCGGCGCTCCCCGTGAGGAAACTGCATTCCATCCCCTATCTCAAGACGCTAAAGCAGAGGGCGATACAAACTCCCCGCTGATGGTCGCACAGGATAGGTCCTCCCCACTTGTTGACAGCCTTGACGAATTTTTGACGATTGCGATACAGATTGTCCAAATTTTGGAAGGATTAGCATCCCATCGAGTAGTGCATAAAGACATTAAACCGCAGCATATCCTGATCAATCCGGATACTGCCGAGGTTAAGCTAATTGGCTTTAACCTTGCGTCCCTTCTATCCAAAGAAAAGCAGGAAATTCAAAACCCTGATGTTCTGGAAGGCACGCTGGCGTACATGTCTCCTGAGCAAACGGGGCGAATGAATCGGGGGATTGATTATCGCACCGACTTCTACTCTTTAGGCGTAACGTTCTATCAGCTTCTAACGGGGCAACTTCCGTTTCAGTCCACCGATCCGATGGAGATAGTTCATTGTCATCTTGCCCGTAAACCAGTTCCGCTCAATACCGTGAATCCTGCTGTTCCCCAGATGGTGAACGACATTGTCTTGAAATTAATGGCGAAAATGGCCGAAGAGCGATATCAAAGTGCACTAGGGCTGCGCTATGACTTAGAACGCTGTCTAGAGCAGTACTCAGCTTACGGCAATATAGAAGCCTTCCCTCTGGGTGAACGAGATATTTCTGACAGTTTTCAAATCTCGGAAAAGCTCTACGGCCGGGAATCAGAGGTGGCCACCCTGCTGGCAGCTTTTGATCGAGTGAGCGGAGGAAACACAGAGCTAATGCTTGTATCTGGTTTTTCTGGAATTGGTAAAACAGCCCTAGTCAATGAGACTCACAAACCGATTGTCCGGCAGCGAGGCTATTTCATCAAAGGCAAATTTGACCAGCTGAAGCGGAATATTCCCCTCTCTGCTCTGGTTCAGGCGTTTCAAAATTTGATGCGGCAGCTGCTTACCGAAAGTACCGCTCAGGTGGAGCGCTGGAAAGCCAAGATTCTGTCAGCATTGGGCGAAAATGCTCAAGTCTTGATTGAGGTGATCCCAGAGCTAGAGCGAATTATTGGTTCTCAGCCTCCTGCTCCAGACCTGTCACCAGGTGCAGCACAGAACCGATTTAACCTGCTGTTTGGGAAGTTTATTCAGGTATTTGCAACTCAAGAACATCCTCTAGTTATTTTTTTAGATGACCTGCAATGGGCAGGCTCTGATTCTTTAAAACTGATTCAATTGCTGATGGTCGAAATCGAAACGCGCTATCTTTTGCTGATTGGATCTTATCGAGATAATGAAGTTAGTTCATCGCATCCTCTGGTGTTAACACTAAGAGATATGGGTGATCGGGGTGCAATCATAAACCAAATGACGCTAGCGCCCCTTAGTCCAGAGGCGCTGAATGAACTAATTGCCGATACCCTAAGTTGCCCGCCAGAAAGGGCTATACCCCTGACAGAACAAATCCTACAGAAAACTCAAGGGAACCCATTTTTCAGCAACCAGTTTCTCAAATCGTTACATCAAGACGGGCTTATTTCCTTTGACCATGGATGTGGCTACTGGCAGTGCGACATCGCCCAGGTGAAATGGCTTTCTGTTAGCTCTAATGTGGTTGAGTTTATGGCAAGTCAGTTGCGGAAACTGCCAGCAAAAACGCAAGCCGTCCTCAAGCTAGCCGCCTGTATAGGCAATCAATTTGATTTAGCCATACTCGCCATTGTCTATGGTAAATCTCAGGCCGAGACTGCCGTTGATTTGTGGGAGGCGCTGCAAGCGGGGTTGGTTTTGCCCAGCAGCGAAATCTATCGGTTTTATCAAGGAAATGAACGGTTTGATTGGTGGAGTACTGGAGACACAGAAACTTCAACAGCCACCGCCTCACCCTGGAACGCTAATACCGTTATTGAGTTCTCGGTCCCCTATAAGTTTCTCCATGACCGCGTACAGCAGGCTGCCTATTCCCTGATTCCGGAGGCCCAGCAGCAAACAACACACCTGAAAATTGGACAGCTGCTATTACAAAATACGGCACCAGAAGAACAAGAAGAGAGAGTCTTTGAAATTGTTAACCAACTGAACATGGGCGTAGATTTAATTTCCCAGCCGACAGAGCGACAGGTACTTGCACAATTAAATCTAGCTGCCGGACAAAAAGCCAGAGCATCCACGGCCTATGAGTCTGCTGCTGACTATCTGGCGGTTGGTATCAGCTTGTTGTCAACCAATAGCTGGCAGCAACAATATGGACTCACGCTTGCCTTGCATGAGACAGCCGCAGAGGTTGCTTACCTGAATGGCAGGTTTGAGGATATGGAGCAGCTAGCCAAAACGGTGATGCGGCAAGCCCAATGTTTGCTGGATAAAGTCAAGGTTTATGAGGTCAGAATTCAAGCCTATGCGGCTCAAAATAGACTGATGGAGTCTGTCTTAACCGCTCTACAGGTTTTGCAACTTTTTGGGGTCAAGCTTCCGCACAAGCCCAGAAAGCTCAAGGTTCTGTTGGCCTTGGCTGCCACTAAATTCACGTTGCTGGGGAAGAATATTGAGACGTTAATTGATCTTCCAGAAATGACTGAACTGGAGCAATTGGCCATCATGCGCATCATCCGCAGTGTAGGCTCCCCTGCTTATTTTGCCACTCCTGAGCTAATGCCTTTACTGGCATTTGAAGGCGTGAACCTGTCTCTTCGATATGGTAATACTGCTGAGTCTGCCTATGGCTATGCCAGCTATGGCGTGATTCTCTGCGGTGTATTGGAGAATATTGATGAAGGCTACCAATTTGGCAAATTGGCCATGAATGTTTTAGAGCAGTTCAACGCTAAAGCTATCAGAGCCAAAACAATTTTTGTAGTGACTAGTTTTATCAACCACTGGAAACAGCATGTCGTTGATGGATTGAAGTCTTTATCAGATGCCTATCAAGCCGGATTAGAGACGGGAGATCTTGAGTTTGCAGCCTATTCGGCATATGTTCTTTGCTACCATTCCTACTTTGCTGGTCGAGATCTCACAGAGCTAGAGTTAGAGATGGCGAACTATCGCCATACAGTCGCCCAGCTTAATCAAGAAGCAACGCTGAACTTGCTTGATCTATACCAGCAAACAGTGCTGAATTTAATGGGAAGATCGGCAAACCCATGTCGATTGCTTGGAGAAAACTATGATGAAGCGATTAGACTGCCTCAGGCATTACAGGCCAATCACAGAACAGCAATTTTTGATATCTATTTCCAAAAGATAATTCTCAACTATTTATTTGAACAATATGATGAAGCTGCCCAAAATGCAGAGCTAGCAGCAACCTATATAGACGGAAAACGTGCATCTCTATCAGTCCCTCTCTTCTATTTCTATGATTCATTAGTTCAACTAGAGCGGTATAGTTCACTCCCTCAATCTGAACAAAAACCACTTCTGCGTCGTGTCACCGAAAATCAGAAAAAGCTGAAGCAGTGGGCGCATCATGCACCGATGAATCATCTGCATAAGTTCCATTTGGTTGAGGCAGAGCACGCGCGCGTGCTCAAGCGCTATCTGAAAGCGATAGCGTACTACGAGCAGGCGATTGCTCTTGCAAAAAGTCATGGCTATATCAACGAAGAAGCCCTGGCCTATGAACTGGCTGCTAAGTTCTATCTCACCTGGGGAAAAGAAACCATTGCTCAAACCTATTTGGCTCAGGCTTACTGTGCCTATGCCCGTTGGGGAGCTAAGGCGAAAGTAGAGGATCTCGAAATCCGTTATGCAAGCTTACTTACTTCTGTTCTTGATAAGCAAACCAATCAACTGCCCGAAGGCATTGGCCCTGTAACAGTTCCTTCCAACCTCAAACAGTCTGGGACCCCAACGAGTTCTCAAAACCTAGATCTTGCTACGGTCGTAAAAGCATCTCAGGCGCTCACGCGAGAAATCCATTTAGACCAACTCTTAGCTTCCTTGATCAAAGTTTTAGCTGAGAATATGGGAGCAGAGAAAGGGATTTTTATCCTTATTGAAAAAGATGAACCGTTCACGGCTGCCCAATATCCAGTCGCTCTATCCGAGAGGGATAGGTCGGCAGGAGCGTTGCAACCATATTTACGCAATATCCAAGATTTTCCAGTTACGCTCACTAATTACGTAGCACGGACCCACGAAATCCTGGTCCTCCATGATGCCACTACGGATCCAATCTTTGCTGCTGATGCCTATATCATTAAGCGGCAGCCTAAGTCGGTTTTGTGTGCTCCTATTGTCAATCAAGGTAGCTTGATCGGCATCTTGTACCTGGAAAATAATTTGACAACGGGAGTATTTAACAGCGACCGCTTGGCAGTACTGAATATCCTCACCGCTCAAGCCGCTATTTCCCTACAAAATGCTCGTCTCTATGAACGCATTGAAGATTACTCACATACCTTAGAGTTAACAGTCAAAGAGAGAACGCAAGAGCTGCAGCAGCTTACCCAAGACCTGCAGCAAGAAGTACACGAACGGCAGGAGGCTTTGCGCGATCGCATCTCTGCAGAAATAGCTTTGCGCCAATCAGAGGAAAAATTTTCTACAGCCTTCCAAGCGAGTCCGAATCCGATTGCGATTAGCATCCTTGAAACGGGACGCATTATTGAGGTCAATGACAGCTTCTGTCGCGCCTCTGGTTATGCTCGTGAAGAATTAATTGGGAAAACTTCTTTTGAAGTAAAGCTTTGGGTCAATCCCCATGAGCGAAACAAGCTCAGACAGACCTTAAAGCAGCAAGGAGCCGTTCGCGATCTAGAATTTCAAACTCGCACCAAATCTGGCGAAATCAAGACAGCGCTTCTGTCTACACAGGTGATTAATATAGACAACACCCCTTGCCTGCTAACCGTAGTCAACGATATTACAGAGCGCAAGCAAACAGAAGCAGCCCTCCAACAGGCAAAAGAGTCTGCAGAAATAGCCAACCGCGCAAAGAGCGAGTTCTTATCGAAGATGAGTCATGAACTGCGCACTCCGCTTAATGCAATTCTTGGTTTTGCCCAGTTGATGAGTATCGACCCAGCACTAAGTACTGAGCATAAGGCCGATCTAAGCATCATTAATCGCAGCGGAGAGCATTTGTTGAAGCTAATCAATAATGTTCTAGAGATGTCCAAGATTGAGGCAGGAAAAGTTGTACTCAACGAAAGTAGCTTTGACCTCTATCAATTGCTCGATAATCTTCACGCCATGTTGCAACTCGAAGCAGCATCCAAGGACTTGCAGCTCATCTTTGAACGGGCCTCCAATGTACCGCAAAGGGTTAAAGCGGACGAAGGTAAATTGCGTCAAACGCTGATCAATCTTCTGGGTAATGCTATTAAGTTTACGGCTCAAGGGAGCGTCACCCTAAAGGTCAGAGCAGCGCAAGGACTTAATGCTCTATCCTCTACGACCTATGTCCTATCCTTTGAGGTTGAAGATACAGGCTCTGGTATCGCACCAGATGAAATTGAGCATTTATTTGCTCCCTTTATTCAAGGTAAAAGGGGACAGCAATTTCAAGAAGGAACAGGCTTGGGGCTCTCGATTACCCGCCAGTTCGTAAACCTCATGGGAGGTACGCTTACAGCCAGCAGTATCCCAAATCAGGGGACCATTTTTAGATTTGATGTCCAAGTTAGTACGTCACTCCCTGAAGAGGAGCCGCTACAGCAGAACCGCAAAGTGTGTGGGCTAGCCCCTAACCAGCCCTCCTATCGTATTCTGGTCGTGGAAGATGACAGAATAAGCCGCCTCCTGATGGTCAGGCTTTTAAGGTCTGTAGGCTTCCAGACCCGCGAGGCGGTGAACGGTCAAGAAGCAGTAGACATCTGGCAAAGTTGGCGTCCTGATTTCATCTGGATGGATATGCAAATGCCGATAATGGATGGATATGAAACAACTCGCCAAATTAGGCGGCTAGAGGAAGAAGACCAAAAGGACCGAGTAGGGCAAAAATTTGTTTCGGAACCCTATCCAAGCCCAATCATCGTGGTCTTAACGGCAAACGCTTTTGAGGAAAACCGTGCAGTGATGTTGTCAGTAGGATGTAATGATTTTGTGAGCAAACCCTTTCAGAGAGAAATCATCTTTAGGAAGTTGGCTCAATACTTAGGAGTGGTTTATCTCTACACAGATCTTGGCTAAGAGATAACTTCACTTCCAGTCAAGAATGTTCTAGTTATGACAATCTGTATTAGTTTATACTTCTCTTCTTGATTCAGCTAATGAATAAGTAGGCGTTAACCTATCCTTAGAATGAAATATTTTGAGGTAATATAGGTATTGCAATATACATTGCCAGTTTGCCATGATTACTAAACTCTTTAGGAAATGAATATATAAACTCTTCAACTAAATTGTTAGAAAAATAGAAACAGAGATTATCGAAAGATTAGCCAACCCGATCTAAAGATCCTTCAATTGCATTTCTACGAACTCAAGCTTATGTTGTGAAGAAGGTTTATTCTTTCTTCTATGAATTCTCTGGAATTCGTTGGATGGGCCTTTATTCATTAATTTTGGCAACGGACTATGGCTAACTCTCTTGCTTCTTTAAATATGGACAGTTTCAAACTCATGCTTGAAGAACTCTATCGAGGGCGCCCACTTTGGTCCTACTCTCCGGGTAGAAGGATTCCTCTTTTCGAAGATGAAATGTGTATTGTGCATCGCGGTATTATCCGCACACAGACCTTGCAGCAGGGGGGGGAGGAGTCCATTGTAGGTATAGTAGGCCCGATGATGCCTATTTCCCCAAAATTTACGATGCTCAATTCCTACGAAGTCTATGCTTTAACGCCCGTGGACCTTTTGCGCCTGAAATGGGATGAAGTCTATAGATCTAATGATTTGATGCGAGAGTTAAACCGCACCTTGATCCAGCGGCTCCGTCATACTGAAGTGTTGCTTGATTTAAGGAGTAAACGTCAAACCAGTGAGCGTTTGATTGCCTTCTTATCCTTCTTGGCTCAAGAATATGGTAACCCAACGCCTCAAGGGGTCCGCTTAGAGGTTCAGTTAACCCATCAGCAGATAGCTGATGCCATTAATACAACACGGGTTACTATCACACGGTTGTTGGGAGTACTTAAGAAGGCCTCTATGGTTAAGATAGGGCAAGACCGTTCTATTTATGTCATGCCTGGACTATCCCATAGTCAAGACTTTAGTTTTATGATTAAGAATAGGTAAAAAGTTAGGCAGAATAATTCAAATACACATCTCAATCTAGTTTTCAGCAATTAGGCTTGCTTTTCTCCAAGGACTGAGTAGCTAGGTAGAACTAAGAAGACCCCCTATAGTCCCCCTTTGCAAGGGGGACTATAGGGGGTTTTAAGCCCACCCACTTACAGCACTTAGTCCTTGGGATAGAAGCTATAGGCAATAGCTGATCCGAAACTTAAAACTCCTGCAATCGGTCCAATCAATAGAATGCCTAAGGAGTGTTCTTGAGAATAACCAAAAGTAGCAGTAATAAATCCTAAAAGCGCTCCGGCCAGACCAACACTAATTTTGATCGCTAATCCTTGGACCCCAAAGAATAAAGCTCCTTTCGTTTGCCCCGTAAGCGCGTAGTCCTGGTCTACTTGGTCTGCCACCATCGGGTTTGGGACGGCGGAAATAATCGCTAGAGGAAAACCATTGATACCTAAAATGATCAAGGCCCACACAGGGGCAGAGAAAGGCCCCACCGCTTGCCCAATGGTAGAGAGCAGAGGCAGAAAAATCGCGAACAATCCCGTCGCCAGGATCATCATCTGCCGCTTACCCAATCGGGGTGTCAGCCAGCGGACGGCCAGGAAAGAAGGCAAGGCAACCAGGAAAATGCTTCCTAAATACTTTGATAGATCTGCTGCCGGTAGCTGAAGGAGAACGGTCACATAGTAGATTGCAACAGCCCGGACCATATTGAACCCAAGCCAGAAGAGAACTTGACCCGTGACAATGGCCCGAAACCCTGGGCTGCGCTGGAGAATTCCTATCATTTCTTTCGGGGAAAAACTGGCTCCTGCCCCTTGAATTTTTAAGTTTCGCACTGTGCTTAGAGGAATGAACATCAGTGCCATCGCCCCGACCATAAATAGGGTGATCATCAAGGGTAGGTTGTTGCCAAGCCGGAAAAGAGCAAAGCCAGAAAGGACTTGCCCCACCAATACGCCCAGCAAGATAATAATCGCCTGCGTATTCGTAATTTTCAGGCGACGCTCTGCTTCCGGGGCTACTTGAGGAATCAATCCTAGGTAGGGCACAGCATAGGAAGCTTGGCCGACCAAGGCTACGGATAAGAGGACAAATAAGAGTACGGCGTTTCGCTCGGGTTGGCCGGGGAGTGGGGAATAAAAGAGCGCAATCCCACAGATGCCAAAAGTCAAGGTTCCAAACAATAAAAAGAGCCAAGGTTTACCGAGTCGGTCGGAACCATAGCCCGCAAACGGATGGGTGAGCGCTTCCATAAAGCGCCCAACTAAGATTGCCAAACCAAAGGTCTGGGGGTCTACGAAAGGAATCCCTTTGTCTGGAGAAGGTACAAAATAGGCAATCAGCCAAAGTTGCAAAACCGTATCCAGAATGGAATAACCTCCAATCCCAAGCGCATAGGCCCAATCGGCACGGTTTTGCTGAGCGGCAGGGGCAACGACAGAAGATGTTTTGGTCATGCCCTCAAGCCTACAAGCTCAAGGTCATAGATAGAAACCAGTTTAGGACAATTTTTAAACTGCCCTAGGAGGATAGAACTTCTAGCTTTTTTAAGGAAGTTACGAAAGAGGCTGTCACCTTGATTTCCAGCTATAGCTCTCTTCACCGCCCCTCAATGACTCATGAAATCAGCGTTAAGATCGAAGGTAGGAATGGAGAAAGAATTGTGATTCGTCTCTTGGTTAATCTATTAGTCGCTGTAATTGACATTCTTTATAGGAATCGTCCATATCCCCGTTTCTACGTATTAGAAACGGTAGCTCGTGTTCCTTATTTTGCTTTCCTTTCTGTTCTTCACCTTTATGAAACAGTAGGAGCATGGCGCAAGGCCGATTGGCTTAAAATTCACTTTGCAGAATCTTGGAATGAACTACACCATCTGTTAATTATGGAATCTCTCGGAGGTAATCGACACTGGACTGACCGTTTACTCGCCCGTTCCACAGCAGTCTTCTATTACTGGATTGTGGTGCCTTTATATGCCTTCTCTCCTCGTTCCGCCTACTACTTTATGGAACTGGTAGAAAGCCACGCTTTCCACACCTACGACACGTTTCTGAAAGAGAATGAGGCAGAACTCAAAGCCCAACCAGCCCCTCAGATCGCAGTTGACTACTATCGGGAAGGAGATCTGTACATGTTTGATGAGTTTCAAACTTCTCGTCAGCTTTCTGAACGCAGACCCTCTGTAGATAATCTCTACGATGTGTTTATCAACATCCGAGATGATGAATCAGAGCACGTGAAAACGATGATCGCCTGCCAACATCCGGATGCACAGCAGACCTTCAAGAGTCCACACAGCAGCCCTGGCCTCAAAGGTAAACAAGGTGAAGTTCTAGTTGCCAAGGAGCTTATTGGCAAGGAACTGGAGGAGGTGAGTTAGCTAAGAGCTGCCACGGAAACCCGAGCGGCTACTCTTCCGGCTAAGGTCCTGAAGGCTTCGGCGGAAGCACTTTCGGGATGAGCAACGACCATAGGGCGACCTTCATCGCCGCCCTCTCGGACTAACATTTCCTGTGGTACTTCTCCTAAAACATCTACCCCAATCTCTTTAGCAAATTTTTCAGTCTCGCCATTGCCATAGAGGTAGTAGCGCTTATCGGGAACATCCGGTGGGATGAAATAGCTCATGTTCTCCACTAAGCCGAGAATCGGAACGCCAAGCTGCTGGAACATTCTTAATCCCTTGCGGGCATCATGGAGGGCAACACGCTGAGGGGTAGTAACAATGATTACTCCAGCCATGGGCACCGCTTGGGCCAAAGTTAACTGCGCGTCCCCTGTCCCAGGAGGCATATCGATAATCAGGTAATCCAAGACTCCCCAGTTCACCTGATAGAGAAATTGGCGAATAATGCCATTGAGCATCGGGCCTCGCCAGACTACAGGCTGGTCTTCGGCAATTAGCAAAGCCATCGAAACTAGCTTGACACCATAGTTATCAAGCGGCTCTAAACGGTCTCCTTGGGGTGTGTTCTCTACCGCTACAGGGACCCCTTGCACCCCCATCATGATCGGAACATTGGGGCCATAGATGTCAGCATCGATGATGCCTACTTTGGCACCCGTTTGGGCAAGGGCCACCGCTAAATTGACAGCGACTGTAGACTTTCCGACTCCACCTTTACCACTGGAAACGGCAATGATATTGCGAACGCCCGGAATCCCTTCTTTCCCCGGCAGTTCTCTCTGCTGAGGCGTTTCTGACGTTATATCAATATGAACCGTAGACACTCCGGTCACTTCCTTCACGGCCGTTGTGCATTCTTCGACAATAAAGTCCTTCAGCGGACAGGCAGGAGTGGTCAAGACCAGGGTAAAAGTCACCGCCCCTTGGTCATCTACCTGCAGATTCCGAATCATATTCAGCTCAACCAAAGACCGATGCAGTTCTGGGTCTTGGACAGGGCGCAAAGCTTCTAAAACACTTTCTAAGGCGAGAGGCATTTCTTTATCTAGCTATATCCGTGCATTATAGGCGGGAGTGTGTGCACCTTCGCTCAAGACTAGCTACGCTGAAGGCAGGTAATTCATTTGACGAATTTGACGAAAGTGAATAAATTGAAGATATGAGCATTACGCGTAAGAAAAGAAGTAAGGCGGACTCTATAACCGGAAAGCAGACGCGCTCCTGGCAGGCCGTGGCTGAGCGTTTGCTACTCCATCCTGAGTCTCATGAATTTGAGGTTGACAACCTCTCTGATCAAATTCGTGTTCTGTTCAATGAAGCTCCAGCCCTTGAGCAACTAAGTCGCAATCCAGTCAAGCTTGCCCTCTATGAAAGCGCCTCCAAAGCCTTGCTGGAAGCGGCCTTAAATCTAACTGAAACTGAGCTTCCTGAAGCTGGACTTTCGGGTGAAGAAATTATTTTCTGCTTAATGCAGCATTTGCCCGCAGACTCTAGCCGAGATCCATTCTTCAACGCGAGAATGCGTGGTTTGCAGCGTCGCCAGGCCTTACTGCAAACGGAAGGTACTTCACTCTCTGCTGTGGAAGCGGCACAAATTTTAGGCATCAGTCGCCAGATGGTTGATATTCGCCGCAAAAAAGGAAAATTGATTGGCATTCGAGCCAGGGGGCGCAGGTATTCATATCCTTCTTGCCAATTCACCGAACAGGGAAATGTCTTACCTGGATTGGAAAAGGTACTTAGCACTTTTGAAGATAAAGACCCCTGGATGCAGTTATCTTTTTTAGTTTCTCCCAATGATTGGCTAGACGGAGCTAGTCCCCTAGACCTCTTGCGCAAAGGAGCCGTTGACGAAGTGCTTCGTGCTGCTTATTCTTCCGGTAAGCAGGGTGGAGCGTGACTTCCAGGGTTCCACGACATCCCAATCCTCCCAAAAGCCTGCGTGACCAGGAACTGCCCCTTATCGAGCAGAAGGGACCTTGGCTGCGCATCCACCAAAAACAATATGAATGTATTCATTTTGGGCGGAGGGCGTCAGGCCGTTTCGATGATCCTCAAATAGTCTATGGAGTTCTCTACTTAGGCGAGGACTACCATGCGGCGTTTATAGAAACGCTTGGATGGCAGACGGGGAAGAAAGACATAACCCTAAGAGCGCTTCAAGAGCGGATGCTCTCTCAAGTTACGAGCACAAATCCATTGCGTATTGTTGACCTTACAGGGCCAGGGCTCAGCAAGATTGGCGCAGACGCAGACCTCTGTACTGGACGCAGTCGAACCCTCACGCAGAAGTGGAGTCGTGCTATTTGGGCACACCCTAGCAAGCCAGATGGTATCCGCTATATTTCGCGCCATGATCCAAGGCGCTTCTGTTGTGTGCTTTTTGACCAAGTAGAACCTTTGTTACGCGTACAAAATTTGGCAACCCTGGAAGCCTCAAGTATCGCCGGGTAGACAGGTCAAATTATGGACAATTACGGGTTTAGCCTTATAGGGTAGTAATGACGATGGGTAGAAGCGTCCACCGATTGTATCGAATGCTCTAGCTTTTTCCAATGTCCCAACAGAGTTGTTGCGGTAATTGTTTGATAACTCGCTGAAACGGAGCAAAATCGTGCAAACCGTGGGACAGAATTAATGCGCCCTGAATAGCAATCATGGCATCTTCTCCACGCGAGGAGCAAGCGCACCCCCAATTCGTCTTCTAAGCGCAATACGGCTCGACTCACCCCTGAAGGAGCCATTCCCAGCTGTTGTGCCGCCCTCGAAAAGTTGCAGCATTGAGCGGAGCGCATAAAGATCATCAGGCTTTTTAGTTTGTCCATGAACTAACCCAACGCATTTTTGATCTTTTTGCATAACTGTTTTGAATTGTAATTACATTTTCTCTTTTTCTGTACAAGCTACTGTTTGAGCAAGATTAGATTTCAAGTACACAGATTGGGTTAAAAACATGCCATATCAAACAAATACAGAACGCTTCATCATTCAAAATTTCAGCCTTTAGAGAGGGTAATTTTCTGAAAGCTAGTTGCTAGGTTAACCATTAAGAATCAAGGAAGAAAAAAATGACAAATTCAAATCAAATCATTCTCGTGACGGGCGCAACTGGAAACCAAGGCGGCATGGTGGCGCGTCATCTATTACAACGCGGAAAGTTTACAGTTCGTGCCTTGGTGCGTGAACAAAACAAGCCTGAAGCCCAAGCGCTCAAGCAAGCGGGCGCAGAACTCGCAGAAGGAGATTTCAGCGACCGCGCTTCCCTTGACCGCGCTCTGCAAGGGGTCTCCGGCATTTTTTCAATGCAGGACTTCCGAGATGGAACGGAAACCGAAATTCGTGAGGGCAAGGCTGTCGCAGACGCATCAAAAGCAGCAGGCATCCAGCATTTTGTTTACAGTTCGGTCGGTAGCGCAGAACGCAACACGGGCATCCCGCATTTTGACAGCAAGTTTCAGCTCGAAGAATACATCCGCGCCATCGAGTTACCCTACACGATTCTGCGTCCGGTGTTCTTCTTCTATAACTACAACATGATGCGCCCGATGGTTGAAAATGGAACGCTCCCCCAGCCGCTTAGTCCCGATACAAAATTGCAGCAACTTTCTGAAGAAGATTATGGGGCAATGGTCGCTGAAGTGTTTGAGCGCCCCTCAGATTTTTTGAACCGCGAACTGGAAGTCGCCAGTGTGGACATGACCATGACGGAAATTGCAGCGGCGTTCAGTCGAGTGTTGGGAAAACCCGTCAACTACCAACAAATTCCATTTGAGGCGTTCGAGCAGCAAGCTGGCGAGGAGGTAACTATCATGTATCGCTGGTTTGAGAATGTTGGCTACGCAGCGGATTTGGCGCAGTTGGAACGAGAGTTTGCCAAATTGAGCGACTTTGAATCCTACTTGCGTGCTCGCGGCTGGGCAAAGCCTGTAGAAAGTGCGTCCACTACTGGATCAAGAGGGTAAAACGACGACAGCTGGAGAGCGACCATGAAAGCTGCAATTCTAAAAACGTTTGGATCGCCACTCGCTGTCGGGACCTTGCCCGACCCGCTCCTGGGCACGGGGGAAGTCGTCGTTGATGTCGTAGCATCTGATGTTCTACCCTATGCGAACAAAGCCGTCGCACACGCGGCCGCCAACTGTGGTCCCTTCAAGTTGACAGCGATCTGGCCGTGAGTAGTATTGGAATCAAAAACTAGGTTAATGAATTTATAGGAGTTACAAAATGTCAAAAGCAGTACGCTTTGATCACTATGGAAATGTTGATGTTCTTGAGGTCATCGATGTCGAACGACCTTTGCCCAGTGCAGGTCGGATTCTAGTGCGTGTGCTCGCTGCCGGTACTAATCCGGGCGAGATCGCTATACGCGAAGGTCGACTCGACAAGCAGTTCCCGGCGACATTCCCGTCGGGGCAGGGGACAGACTTCGCTGGGATAGTTGCTGAACTCGGAGACGACGTAACCGAGCCCGGCGTGGGTACTGCGGTCATGGGCTGGTCAAACGAGCGCTCTGCCCAGGCCGAGTTTGTCGCTGTCCCTGCCGACCAACTCGTCGTCAAGCCTGAATCTCTTGACTGGAACGTGGCGGGTGCACTCTTTGTCGTCGCATCGACGGCAACCGCAGCCGTCGCCGCTGTTGCACCCCAACGGGGGGAAACCGTTCTGGTATCTGGTGCGTCTGGCGGAGTGGGGTCACTTGTCGCTCAGTTGGTTCTGCGTACTGGGGCCTCCGTCGTTGGTACTGCCGGATCGTCGCACCACGACTGGTTGCGATCGCTGGGTATCACGCCAATCGGCTACGAAAACGACTTGGCAGAGAGCTTAGGTCACGTGGCTCCGGATGGCTTTGATGCTGTAATCGACACCACAGGTCACGGCTACGTCGATCTGGCAATCAAGCTGGGGGTTGAGCCGAATCGCATCAACACGATTATCGATTTCGCAGCGGCAAGCCAACACAGGGTTCACACCGACGGAAGCTCTGCGGCTGAGTCGAGTACTGTTCTCGCTGAGATAGCCAAACTGGTCTCAGACAGTGAGTTGCAGGTTCCAGTGGCAGACGTGTACGACCTCAAAGATGTGCGCCAGGCATACACTGAGTTAGCGAAAGGGCACACGGGCGGCAAGATCGTGCTTCGGGTTGCTGCACCTTGACTCATCAGCTACGCACTTTGCCTGATATCTGGAAGTACTTGACAAGTAGGAAGAGGCAAGAGCGATCAAGCGATGAGAACCTGCCAATGTCTGGTTGGGACGGTACTATTCCGTTAGTCTGATGACGCAGCTTTCGTAGCCGGTCAGACTATTAATATTGATGGTAGAAATAACTTCGTTTAGAGCAGAGAAATGCCGTCAGATTTGGATGTCCATAGACCGCTTTTTGACTCAAATATTTGTTCAATTTGGTAAGACTTTAACACCCAGTATAGGAACCATGACTAGACAACAGCCCTTAACAATTGATGCTGCCAGCGACGAATCCATTTCAAAAATTGGTCCGAGTGCGCCAGTTCTCTCTAGTCAAAAAGTATTTTGGGATGGAGTTAAAATTAGCTATTACAAATTCTACGCTGCCGTTGAGACACCTGAGCATTGTTTCTCGCAGCATCTGATTACAATTCATCTCAATCACGCAGTAGTCAAGAAAGAGCAATCGTTAAATGGTCATCTACAATATGATAAATTTAGAAACGGCGACATCTGTTTAATCCCTGCAAGTGCTCCTGTATTAGTCCGTTTGCAGGATGCAAGCAAGTTTATTTCTCTACACCTCGAACCAACATTTATAAGACAGATTGCGGCTGAGGTGGCCGATCCTGATCGACTTGAGCTTGTACCCCAATTCAAGTTAAATGACCCGCTAATTTATCAAATTGGGATGGCGCTAAAAGCAAATCTTGAGTCTGAGAGTATAGGCAGTCGCCTCTATACCGAGTCAATGGCAACCGCACTTTCTGCTCATTTGCTCCAGCACTACTCGACACAAAAGCCCAAAATCAAAAGCTATTCTTATGGATTATCGCAGGCTCAATTACGACAGGTGACTGAATATATTCATCAGCATTCAGCGCAGAATCCTAGCCTAACGAGCTTGGCTGAAATTGTACATATGAGTCCTTATTACTTTAGCCGTTTGTTTAAACAATCAACAGGATTCGCTCCACATCAGTATTTACTCAAATGTCGGATCGATCGGGCGAAACGGCTAATCAAAGCTACAGAGCTATCGATCGCTGACATTGCAGGTCAGGTCGGCTTTGTCGATCAAAGTCACCTCAACCGACATTTCAAGCGTCATTTTGGTGTTTTACCCAGCCAGTTCCGCTAGATGACAAGAATGTACTGGCAAAAAGCAAGATCGTCCAAGACGATCGAGTTTCATTTTCCTATGATTTGTATAGATTGGTCAGTCGAGGTATTCATAATATGAATCATTCAAACGCACCTATTCCTTTTTTATCAAATCGAGAAGATGCTCCCGCATACTGGAATGTAGACATTTTGTGGATCATCCTTGCCAGTAGCGAGCAGACTGGAGGCTCCTACTGCTTGCTAGAACAGTTTTGTCCTAAAAATTCGGGTCCACCGCCCCATTATCACGAGCAAGATGAGGGGTTTTATCTTCTAGAAGGAGAAGTCACCTTTCAAGCAGGTGATGAAATTTTGAAGGCTCAGGGTGGCTTTTCTGTCTCGATTCCGCGCGGTACGGTTCATTCGTTTCGTGTCGATAGTGAAGTCGCACATATTCTCAACTTCTATACGCCTGGTGGATTCGAGCAAATGATCGTCGAAACAAGTCAGCCAGCGCTGACGCGTACTCTGCCACCACCAGGAAACGTCAGATCCACTTCCCCTGGTGACTTTAAGGAAGTATTTAACAAGATTGGAATGTATTGGGTTGATTCACCAGACTCGCTCCGCTTGTGAGCAAACTCCGATCGATATCTACTGACACAACACAACAGTTAAATTTTGGAGAATAATATGCCACAAAAAATTTTAGTAGCAGGCGCAACAGGTAATCTAGGCGAACGAATCGTTAAAGCTTTGATAAAAAGAGGGGCACAAGTACGTATCCTTAACCGCAAAGAAACCGACCCAGCGAAAACCAAGAAACTAACCGAACTTGGTGCGGAGGTAATTGCAGTAGATATGTCAGATGTTGAAGAGCTTAAACTTGCCTGTCAAGACGTGTCCTGTGTTGTCTCTGCTTTGGCAGGGCTACATGAGGTAATCGTAGATTCCCAAACGCAATTGCTTGATGCAGCCATCGCTGCGGGCGTACCCCGCTTCATTCCGTCTGATTATTCATCTGACTTTACCAAAATGCCTGAAGGTGAAAACCGAAATTTTGATCTCAGAAAAGAGTTCCATCAATATCTAGACAAATCGCCAATTGCCGCAACATCGATCCTCAATGGTGCTTTTGCAGATATCTTGAGCTACGGCACGCCACTTTATCAGCCAAAGGATTATAGTGTCGGCTATTGGGGAGATAACCCAGACTGGAAAGTAGACTTTTCGACGATGGACAACACGGCAGACTATACTGCCGCAGCCGCGTTAGACTCGACTACTCCAAGAATTCTTCGGATTGCCAGTTTCCAAATTAGTCCAAACGAATTGATTGCTGTAGGCGAAGAAGTTAAAAAGACAAAATTTAAGCTCGTCCCGCTGGGAAGCTTGGCAGATTTTTCTGCCTCCAACAAACAAGCACGAGCGGCACATCCAGAAGGAGAACAAGAGATGTATCCGCAGTGGCAAGCGATGCAGTATTTGTACAGTATGTTCATTGTGCAAAATCAACCACTGGACAACGATCGCTATGCTGATGTTCAGTGGACTAGCGCGATTGATGTCATTTCAAAAATCTAGCGCCCTTATCAGCTGTGTCTCAAATTCTTAGTCCTAGAACCTTGTGAGAAAGTATGCAAATGCTAAATAGTGACTCAGCAACCTTTGATCAACAATTTAAGCATCGGACGGCTGAGGTCAACGGTGTTCGTATCCATTATGTGATAGGTGGCAGCGGTGAAGCCGTCGTGCTTTTGCACGGTTTTCCGCAGACTTGGTACGAATGGCACAAAATCATGCCCGCGCTTGCCGCAAAATATACGGTTATTGCGCCAGACCTACGTGGTCTCGGCGAGTCTTCTCGTCCCGCGCCAAATTACGAAGCGCACAGCGTTGCTGAAGACGTTCATCAATTGGTTCAACAACTTGGCTTCAAACAGATTGACCTTTCCCCGATTTAGTAGACATTCCCGAAGAGTCGATAACTTAGGAGAATGTTCACATGAGTAAAAAACCGCGCAGGATATTTACAGACGAACAGAAAGCTGAGGCAGTTCGCATCGTCACTCAATCTGGCAAACCCGTTAGCCAAGTTGCCAAAGAAATGGGTCTGACCGAGCTTCGGCAAGCTCAGCTACCAAAAGCGCCCTCCGACAATGGGTCAAACGAGCCCAAAACGACCATCGCGGAGTGGATTGAGGTGTTTTACAACCGACAGCGCCTACACTCGATGATTGGATACCTTTCCCCTGTTCAGTTTGAGGAGGATTACTGGTTCACCCTAGATCATTAGATGGCAGCCTAACTTACCTGTCCACTTTTTCGGAGTAAGGTAACTTTGGACCTCATTAAAGGGGCAGGTTAAGTGAAGTCTCAAGTGCTTGAGATGAAGTCCTTAATGTCACGCTAGCAACTCGATCAGTTCCGCAACTGCTTTACGAACAGCCTTGAGATCGAAGTCTGCTCTTATGGTCTCATCATCCAACTGCTCAGAAAGCTGATCGACACCAAACAGGGCACGCGGGAAACGCGGGTGAATGACCCGACCAAGCAGTTCCTGTGCCGCTTCCGAACTCGCCTGCGCCGATAGCCCAAACGCCTCCTTCAGGTAAACACTCAGTCGTTCGTGGACTGCGGAGAAGATCACGTCGAAGAACTGGGCAGCGCCCTCCGGGAACCTTTCGACCTCAGCAATGTTTAAGCGGCACATTCGGATCGTGCGACCGAATAGCAAGATCTCAAGAAACCGACCGCAGAACATCACTAGCGACTCCTCCACATCACCCGAATAATCGCTGGGCATCTTCAGCTTGCTGAGAACGAGTCCACGCACCAGATCGATGACGGCAAGGTAGAGCTTCTCTTTGTTCTCAAAGTGAGCGTAAAGGGTGCGTTTCGAGGTCTCCGCACTAACGGCGATCACATCCATTGATGTGCGCTCAAATCCCATTTCAAGGAACACGTCCTTAGCGACGTAGAGGATGTGTTCCCGGAGTTTATCGCCTCGCATTGCCATAGTTAATTTACACTTGACCATAAGTAAACGGTACAGTATAGTTTACTTATCTAAAAAGAATTGACGGACAACATCATGATTGTAGTCACAACTCCGACAGGAACAATCGGATCGCAGGTTGTCAAACATCTTCTTGCCGCCAACGAGACGGTACGTGTCATTGTGCGTGACCCAGCCAAGCTTGCTCCTGAGGTTCACGGTCAGGTCGATGTAGTCCAAGGCTCTCACGATGACGAGGAGGTATTGTCCCAAGCTTTAGAAGGCGCAGAAAGCCTCTTCTGGCTCATCCCGCCTTCGTTCCAGGCGAACAGCGCTATGGAGTATTACCTCCATTTCAGCCGACCTGCATGCCGCGCGATCAAGAGTCAGAACGTGAAACGGGTCGTGGGGGTGTCAGCCCTGGGACGGGGAGTCGCAGGCGACGCGGGTTTAGTCACAGCCGCATTTGCAAATGACGCAGAAATCGAGAGTACAGGGGTCGATTTCCGGGCGCTCTGGTGTCCCTCTTTTATGGAGAACCTGCTCAGACAAGTTGAACCGATCAAGCATCAGGGGATGTTTTCCCTCCCAGCTCGTCCAGATTTGAAGTCCCCCCAGGTGGCGACGCGGGATATCGCCGCTAGCGGTGCCAAACTTCTCCTCGACCGATCGTGGACGGGACAAGGGGGTCTCGCTGTGCTTGGTTCGGAGGATCTGTCCTTCAACGATATGGCGGCGATCATGACGGATGTGCTCGGAAAGCCGATTCGGTTTCAGCCAATCTCCAACGAAGCCTTCAAAGCCCAGTTGATGCAGTTCGGCACGAATGAGGTCTTTGCCCAGGCGTATGTGACTATGTTCGCTGCAAAGGCAGAGGGTCTCGATAACGCCGAAGAGCGCACAACCGAGAACACGACCCCGACCAGTTTCCGACAGTGGTGCGAGGAAGTCCTGAAGCCTATGGTTCTGAGCTAAGATCTTATCTGCGAACCCGCTTGGGTAGATTCCTTAAACCAGTATAAAAAAGCCACAAAGAAAGCTCCAAATGAAAGGGGGAAGAATTATGATCCTAGTAACAGGAGCTACCGGACAATTAGGGACGGCAGTAGTCCAAACTTTATTGCAAAAGACATCAGCTAACCAAATTGCCGCGCTTGTGCGTGACGAAAGCAAAGCATCTGCATTAAAAGAAAAATGGATATTTGATAAGTTCCGATACATCTACTACTGCTTATCATAGCTTTCTCAAACTCTGGCTAGGACGGTTTCAAATGCCAACCGAGCAAATCGAGCAAATGCATACAGCTTTTGGTCAGAATGTTGCAGTGTTACCACCCATCGAAGTCGAGTCCATTATTGCATCGAGTGGCTTTGACCAGCCCGTTTTATGTTTCCAAACCTTACTGCTTCGTGCTTGGTATGCGAAGCGAACATAACTGAGTTAGAAATTATTGGGATATCGCAAATCACAATCGCCGCAATCTCTCGACATGCGATCGCGCCGATTGTCAAAGTCTACTTGTTCGATCAAATCAATGAAGCATTAGAGCACCTCCGCAGTGGTAAAGCTTGCTATCGCGCCGTCCTCAAGCATTAAGGCGAGTATGCGCCGAATGAATGGTGGTTTTCAGGGAACTAAGCTTCTGCTCTCAAAATAGTCACTAATGCGGGCAAATTTCCGGTCACGTCTTTCCTAGTTAGCGCGGTACTATTCCTTTCGTCTGATGACGCAGCCTTCATAACTAGTCAGACTATCAATATTGATTGTAGAAATAACTCCGTTTAGAGAAGGGAAATACCGTCAAGTTTGGATGTCCATAGACCAACTTCTATACGTGAGCAGGAATCGCTCGAAAATACTCAAACTAGGGAGCGTCAAAATGAATCAGAAAGTTGCACTTATCACTGGGGCATCTGGGGGCATCGGTCGCGCTGTCGCCATCCGACTAGCAAATGATGGCTTTGTAGCAGTAGTGCATTATTCTGGCAACGCTGAGAAAGCGCAAGATACTGTTACTAAAATTGAGTCTAGCGGTGGACGAGCGATCGCAGTGCAAGCTGATGTAGCGGTTGTTGCTGATGTCGAACGTCTGTTTAGGCAGACGATGGAGCAGTCTGGAGCGGTCGATGTTGTCGTCAACAGTGCGGGGATTATGCCGCTATCCGCGATCTCAGATGGTGACATTGAGATGTTTGACAAGGTAATTGCGACCAACTTACGCGGGACTTTCCTCGTATTAGCACAGGCGGCTAAGCATGTATCATCAGGCGGACGGATTATCGCGTTTTCCAGCAGTGTAATTGCCAAGTCATTCCCGACCTATGGTGCTTATATCGCTTCCAAAGCTGGGGTTGAAGGGTTGGTGCATGTGCTGGCTAACGAACTGCGAGGTCGCAATATTACCGTCAACGCGGTGGCTCCAGGACCAGTTGCAACGGATCTCTTCCTCAAAGGTAAGACCGAAGCGCAGATCGACCAGATGAGCAAACTCGCCCCCATAGAACGCCTCGGTCAGGCGGAAGACATCGCCAATGTGGTGTCATTCCTGGCTAGTCCTGATGGCGGTTGGGTCAATGCCCAGGTGCTGCGGGCAAATGGCGGCTTCGCTTAATGCGTTTGCTGCAGGGGCGCTGGCACATGCTGGTCACACTAAAAATTCAAAACGGCTTAACAAGCATTTACAACACTCTCTTATAGGTTCGGGCAAGCAGTGAGATGCTTTGACCGTAGACCACAAAAAGGCAACTTGAATAAATCTCTAACAGGAGCAAATTCAACACCATGGAAAATCCAATCAATAATCTTACGTTGGAGCATGGTTAACCCCGCTTATCCCTCCTGTAGCAGGGCTGCGCAAGGTATAGAACCCCTTCTTCGGTCGGTGCGAGACCCCCTCGGAATTTTTTTGTTCTGCCCACGCGCCAATCGGTAGAACAGGTTTTGGGCTGTCCGCTCGATGGAAAGGTTAGCTGGCAAAGCTCTCAGATGCAGTATTCACCAGAACTTGAGGCTCTAAAACCCACAAGACATATCCCTTTGGCGTTGTGGTGATGATTACTTGTTCAACCGTTAGTTTAGTTTTGGCAAGCGTCTTTAAAACGTTTGCCTTATCTTGGGTTACGGCAAAAAAGCTGTAGTGCGCATCGTCTACCATGATCGCTACTAATCGTTGCTCTATCTCGGGCACGCGGATATGGCAAGACTTGTACTGACTGCGGGACTCTAAAATTCTGTAGGGGAATTCGGCTGCGACTGAATGCAAGGAAGATAGCCGGGGAGTGTCCAGACAAGCCGTTGGCTCTAATACCCAGATGGCGTATCCTCTAGCCACCGGGGTAACGACTGATTCTTGCGCTTGACGATTTAGCTTGGCAACCATCGTGATCAGCTGAAGCTCATCAAGGACGACGCGGAAAAAGCTATAAAATTTTTGGTCCAGTAAAAGGGCTGGCAAGCGTTCTTCTATATCGGGCACCCGGATATGGCAAGACTGGTACGCGCCACGAGACGCTAAAAGACGATAGGGGGCGTTGGTCTGAACAGGTGATGCGGAAAGGACCATTAAACTAAACTCGGGGGCTAGTATTCCATATGTAGCATTCACGTCCCTTCATCTTTTTTAACATTTCGTGAAGTTTGCTTTCATAGAGGCTCTTGCTCCAATCGGGCCACATCTTCAGGGGCATTGCAATTGAACAGCATTTCCTCTGCCCAAGGCAGCTCCTGCACAGGAATCTGGGACAGCCAAGCTTGAAAAGAGCGTCCCCCCTGGCTTAAAAACTGTTGCAATGAGTCAAGGCTGGCCTGTCGATAGAAGGCACACAAAGGCTCCCATCCCTTCTGCGTCTCTTCACGAGAAACGAGGGCCATCACATTAGGGGAAATATTTTTTAGTTCCTCGGCCCAAGAGCGTAGCGTAGGGGCGTCGAGTTTGGGAAGGTCACAGGCTAGCAGGAGCACCCATTCCGTTTGTACATGGGCTAAGCCTTGAGCAAAACCAGATAGAGGACCTTGGGCCGCTACTTCTTGAATAAACTGGCATACTCCTGGGACTATGGCCTGATAGCGTTCAGGCCATGCGGTCACTATATAGATACTTTCCGGGAGAACCGCTTGCGCTACCGAGCAAACCTGACGGAGCATCGGCCTCCCGTGGATCTTGACCAATGCCTTATCTTGCCCCATGCGGCTGCTTTTTCCTCCTGCCAGGATCAGGGCACTGAGGTTTGTTCGGACAGGCTTTTCCTCCTCGGAGGGGTCAGACAAGATGAAATTCCTTTAGCGCGGGGAGAAAGTTGTGATTCTCGTGGTCAGAACGGCTCAATTTGATCAGGGCGAACCGCTCAAGCGTAGACAAGTGCGCCCATTGCTCCACCGTAAAGTTTAGCTTGAGAGACTGCGCTTGTTCTTGGACGCTAGCAGGAATTATGATGCTGTTATTCCATTCAGGATGGATATCAATCGCCAGTTCGGAAGGAGGTTGTCCTACGCACCCGATGACCAGTTGCTGTAGATGCTCCCGATAGGCTTTTATTTCTTTGGCCGTCTGGCAGGGCATTTCCACTAAAGTTTGGCGTTGCTCACGGTTAAACTTATTCCACTCGCTTAATTTGAGTTTGATGCCACAGCTGTCCAGCTTGAGACGGACCGCCATCGGCACACAGCGTAACGCATCCACGAAATCTGCTTCAAACTGGAAAAAATGCGAGGAATTAGTAGCGTTTGAAATCATACAGAGTCTTGCCAGTTACGGTTTCCCTCACTTTGTGTGAGGGAATCTCTATTATGACGCCTCTAGCTGTTCTAACGACTCTCGTACTTCCGCCCCGAAATGCTCCATCAGCAGAGACTTAAGTACACTGGGCAGTTCTTCGCAGGGCACTTTTTCATGAATCAGTTCGGCCAGCTTGGAACCTTTGCCGACCTTCCCGCCCAAGAGGATATTCACCCCGTCTACGGTTTGGCCGTTGTACTTAGCCTTAGTGCCAATCAATCCGATATCTCCAATCTGGGGCTGACCGCAGGAATTGGGACATCCGGACCAGTGAATACGCACGGGTTGTGGTAGATATAGTTCCTCTGCCAAAACTTGAGCCAATTTCAACGCTCGCTCCTTGGTCTCAATAATCGCCAGGTTGCAGAACTGGGCTCCCGTGCAAGAGACCAAGCCGCGTAAGAGCGGGTCTGGGTTAGGAGAGAATTCTTGCAAGAGGGATTCAGCCAGGAGCTGATTCAGACGGTTCTCATGCACATGCGGTATCAAAACGCTTTGTTCTACTGTGAGCCGAATTTCGCCAGTGGCATACTCCTCTGCCAAACGGGCCAGCTCAAGAGCGCGGTCGCCATAGATCCGACCAATAGGAACGTGGAGGCCCACAAAGAAATAGCCAGGCTGTTTCTGGTGATGGACACCCACATGGTCGCGCTTGGCATAATCAATAAATTCGTGATCAGATTCGGTCGCTAAGGGTGCTCCAAAAGACTTCTCTACTTCTTGGCGAAACTTTTCGATTCCCCAGTCATCAATCAGGTGCATCATCCGAGTTTTGGTACGGGCGTCTCTGGCTCCAAAATCATGGAAAACATCTAAAATCGCTACTGAAAGCGGCGCCACCTGTTCCGGCAGGACAAAACAATCGAGGGGAATGGCTGGAGTAGCCCGTTGTGCATTCAACACGCCGCCGACCAGAACATTGAAGCCTACTTTTCCCTCTTTTTCGGCAGGGATAAAACCGATGTCATTAATTTCGGCATGGGCAGAGTTTTCTCGGTCGCCCGTAATCGAAATATTGAACTTGCGGGGAAGATTGCTAAGACGCTCGTTGCCCTTGCCATAATTAGTAATCAAGTTATCAATTTCTTGGGTCAAGGGACGAACATCAATTACTTCACTGGGGTCTAAACCAGCCACAGGAGAGCCAACGACGTTGCGCACGTTGTCCATGCCAGACTGGATAGTGGTCAAACCCACTGTCTGTAACCGGCTCATGATTTCGACAATGTCTTCAATCCGCAAGCCACGCAGTTCGATATTTTGGCGGGTGGTGATGTCTAGCTGTTGGACATCAGAAAACTCCAGGAGCAAAGTTCCAAGGACCCGCATCTGTTCACTGGTAATAATGCCATTGGGAGCCCGAAGCCGGACCATCCAACGACCTGGTGTCTTTTTGCGAAAAAACCAACCTACCCACTTCAGCCGTTCTAAATCTTCCTTGGGAATAGCTTCCCAGCCCATCGCCGCAAAATCAGCAAGTTCATGTTTGACGGCCAACCCTGGCTTTGTCTCTTTAATTTTCTCAATGGGATTGCTCATATTAGGAACCAGTGGGTTTACTGCGCACAGGGCACTCCGGAACCAACTCTGAAAGGAGCGTTGAGAAAGTTCCCATGTGTACAGGAAACACGCTTTAGACTATAGAAAATGTATTTTTCATAACAGAATGAACCCTTTAATCGGCCTATGTTCATCGAACTGATAACAAAAATGCATCAAATTTTGATTCTTAAGGATGTGTGCGGAGAACCAGGGAGTGTTTAGTATCTTTTTATACAAAAGCTACGGGGGTGAGTACGGTAAAGCTTCTAGTGACGAACAACATGGAACCTTCTGTGGATTCTAGGCAATTACGATACTTTCTCGCTTTAGTCACTTTTGCCAATTTCCGCGTGGCTGCCAAGAACTCTGGTATTTCTCAGCCGGGATTGAGTCGGCAGATTATGTCTTTGGAAGCGGAATTGGGTGGGCCTCTATTCAACCGCAACAGTCGCAAAATCACGCTGACGCCGATTGGCGAATGTTTCTTGCCCTATGCTCGTCGAGCCGTTCGAGAATTGGAACAGAGCCAGCAGGCGATCAAAGAATTGCTCCGCCCAGATAAGGGTGAGATTTGTGTGGCAGCTCTCCACTCGGTGAATACCTACCTTTTGCCTTCCCTCCTTGCTCAGTTCCGCGAACAATATCCCCAGATCCAGCTGCGTCTCAGTTCGCTTGGCTCGGAGCGCATCACCAAGGTTTTGTTGGACCGATTAGTCGACTTGGCGATTGTGATGGGGCCTGCCACCGCTCCAGAGTTGCTCAGTATCCCGCTATACGAGGAAGAATTAGTATTTTTGGTCCCCGCCAAACATCCTCTTACCCGTCTTGAGACAGTACGGCTTATTGATATCGCCCCCTATCCCCAAATCGTCTTCCGAGATGGCTATGCCATGAATACAACCCTCAATCAAATATTCGCTGAGATTGATTGCGTGGTGGATGTGGCGGTGGAATTGAATACCTTAGAAGCTTTCAAAGAAACCGTGCGTCAGGGCGTTGGTGTAGCTCTGCTCCCTATTACAGCCGTTCAAAATCTACCCCCTGACTTGGTCAGCTTGCGGGTCAAAGATCCAAAGTTGACCCGCAAAGTGGAGTTGATTTGCCATCGAGATAACTATCAAATTCCGGTGGTGGCCGCTTTTGCCGACTTGGTTGTCAAACGCCTACCGTTTATTTTCAATCAGTGCACTCAAAACTCTCTGGAACGTAGCTCCTTTGGAGAAAACGTAATTCCTTTGAAATTAGTAGCTCAGTAGCCTCTAATCCCCTAGGATAATTAGCTCTATTGTTTTTGCCTCATGAGCACTATATTCCGCGAATACGTTAAAAAGATTGGTTCCGGTCGCCTAACAGGGCGGGACTTAACGAGAGAAGATAGTTGCAAAGCAACGGTAATGCTGCTCAAGCAGGAAGCTACCCAGGCACAGATGGGCGCTTTCTTGATTGCTCACCGGATTAAGCGCCCGACATTTGAAGAGTTGGCGGGTATTCTTGATGCCTATGACCAAGTGGCCCGACCGATGCAGGTTCTAGCCGATGCCAAAAAACCAGTAGTTTTGAGCAGCCCCTACGATGGGCAGGAACGTTTAGGGATTGTTGCCCCGCTTACAGCTTTGATTTGTAGCAGTCTGGGACAGGGCATCATTTTGCATGGCACTACCGATATGGCACCCAAACATGGCATGACCTGCTTTGATGTTTTGGCTGCTCTCGGTGTGGACTTGACCAAGAGTAGCCAGACCCTGACCCAGCAGTATAAGGACCTTGGGCTGGGCTGGGTATACTCGCCCACTCATTTTCCCGAAGCCTATGCCTTGCAGACGTTGCGAGATGAGATAGGCAAACGTCCTCCTCTATCAACCGCAGAACTGATTTGGAATCCAGTCGGCGTAGGACTGCCGATTATTGGTTATACCCATCGAGAAACCGTGGATTTGGCCGTAGGCACTACGGAGTTGCGTGGAGGTACTCCTTTGGTAATGGTGCGGGGTGTCCAAGGTTCGTCCAATTGCACGATGTTTCACCCCAATCTCGGTTTCCGTTGGTCGCACGGAATGTCAGCCCCAGAAAACTTTCGGATTTTGGCTTCTGAATATGATTTGGGCGATGATGATTTTCCGATGCTTAAAGATGGCAAGGATTTAGAACGGCATCGGGAAATATCTTTGGCAACGCTCCAAGGAGAAGCAACCAGTCTGCGCCATGCCGCCATTTTCAGCAGTGCTTTTATATTGTTTCAAGCTGGATTTTATGCCACGCTAGCAGATGCTATTCCTCTAACAACACGAGCCTTAGAAGAAGGTTTAGCCTATCAGCAACTCCAGAAACTTTTGGCTTAAATTAGGTAGGTGGAATTAAATAGAAGAGTAAGGTCAAGTGGTGAAAGAATTTGTATTAGAGCTTATGCTTAGGGGAGTAGGGCTACCAAGCATTGTACGGGCTCCAGGAATAAGCTTCTTCGCGTAGTGTTTTTGCCTCCTCTCAGTTCTAACCCTATACCTGCAACTTCCTCTTCCCAGAGAAGGCTCCCTTCGACTCCGCTCAGGGAGCTGTCCCGTAGGGACTGAGGGGTTGGATCATAGCCTTTTGAAGAATAAAACAGCCCTGCTAAAACGATGAACCCGGTTGCTGGAGAAATTCTTCTTCTTCCGCTGTATTGAGCCGTCCCAGAATTTTGTTGCGATGAGGAAAGCGATCAAAGCGCTCAATTACGGCTTTGTGTTTGATGGCATAGGCTGTCACATCCTCTATCTGTAATTCCTGCATCCACTGAACAGCCTGATGCTGGTATTCCAAATTCTCACTATGTTCAAAAGGCAGATAGATAAACATGCGTCGGATGGACGGTAATTCCTGGTCAAAGCCTTGAGTGATGGCATATTGCGCAACTTTTAGGGCTTGGTCATCGGTGGCAAAGGATTGCGCTTCTCCCCGAAACATATTGCGTGGAAACTGGTCTAGGAGCAAAATTAAAGCCAGACAGCCCTGAGCATTTTCCTGCCAATCGTTTAGTTTCCCTACGGCGGCCTGTTCATAATCTGCCTGAAAACAGGTGCGTATAGCCTGATCGAAGTTTGGATCTTTCGTAAACC
Organism: Gloeobacterales cyanobacterium; assembly: GCA_038245785.1. Taxonomy (GTDB): domain Bacteria; phylum Cyanobacteriota; class Cyanobacteriia; order Gloeobacterales; family PMM-0068; genus Sivonenia. The sequence goes on from JBBRSB010000001.1 coordinate 243,962, forward strand.
AAACCCGGCGACGCTGTGCGTATTCAGCTTCTTGGCCTTGGGCAAACCAAAAGTCTAGAATTTCATCCATGGAAGACATTAGGATGCTCAAAAGTCTGTTCTTGCTTCTATCGCAATGCCAGAAGGACCTCCTGAACTGACATTTCTATTTAGAGGAATGGGACTGCCATAGGGTGAAACAAAACACACACTGCGGCATCGGGATTGAGTGTACTGCTGCTGGAACCGTCTTTGTTCACTATTAACTGGGGCCTCAACGCGATTAAACTGCGACTCGGAGGCTCTAAACTCATAAGAGCGGTCCACGGGTCTTCTAATATTTACTCTTTTTTTGACTGCACTTTTAGCTGCAGGACCTTTGACTACTGGCCTACCTTGAGGCCGAGTCCGTAACTCAGAGGAGGGTGAAGCCTGGAGCTGAGCCTGGGCAGGGGGAATCACGCATAACGCCCCAAGAACGAACAGAATTGCTGTAGCTTTCCCTAATAATTTGAGTAACACGGCACGCCTTCTACGAGGATGTGTGATAACTACATTGTAGAAGTTTTTTCTTAATGGTCCTATGCCTTATGGTTTAAAGACGTTGGCCGGAGTTGACATCAAACCAATGTATGCACTCCTCAGAAAAACTTAAGTTTATCGTCTCTCCACTCCAGGTTTGTTCTGCGGGTAAAAGGGCTCTCAGCGTCTCTCCTGGCTGATTTTCCAGGCGGACACTCAACAGGTTGTGCATCCCTAAGTTCTCTACTAAATAGACCGTTCCAGGAATGGAGTAGGTATCTCCTGGCTGGGCAATCCGTATATGTTCAGGACGAATACCCAAAACTACTTTAGAAAGATTTTTAGACTCTGTCGGAAGAGGTATTTTAACATCAGTGAGCATGGCATAACTACCTTGACAAGGCACAACCAATAAATTCATTTGTGGACTGCCAATAAACCCAGCTACGAACTGATTGGCAGGATGAGTATAGATGCGTTGAGGGGTATCCAATTGCTGTAAATTGCCATCATAAAGAACGGCTACTTTCGTGGATAAAGTCATCGCTTCAGTTTGGTCATGGGTGACATAAACCACAGGTGCTTTCTGGGAAGAAAAGAGTTGTTTAAGCTCAGCCCGTACCCGTTCTCGCAAGAGGGCATCCAGGTTGCTCAAAGGCTCGTCCAATAAAAATACATCAGGTCTACGGACTAAGGCACGAGCGACGGCGACCCTCTGCCGTTGGCCTCCTGATAGTTGGCTTGGTTTGCGGTCTAAGAGCGTTTCTAGGCCCAGGAACTTGGCGGTTTCACTAATCCGTTGCTGGATATCGCTATCGGCCAGCTTACGCAACTTCAAGCCGGAAGCAATATTTTCCTGCACGGTCATATGCGGGTACAGCGCGTAGCTCTGGAAGACCATCGCAATATTGCGCTCTCCTGGTTCCAAACCGCTGACATTGCGCCCTTGGATCATCACTTGCCCTCGGGTAGGTTGTTCTAATCCCGCTATCAAGCGCAATATCGTAGACTTGCCACAACCAGAAGGTCCGAGCAAGGTCAGAAATTCCCCTTCCTCTACACTCAGACTCAGGTCTTTGACCGGAACGCTGGTGGAGTTGTAGGTCTTATTGAGGTCTCGAAGTTCGAGTTTTGCCATAGTTCTTTTTACCCCATGATGCGCTGTGATGCAGTAACGCCCGAGACAGTGGTGCTGTTCTCAGCCTATCAGAAGCTCTGATGAAGCTTTTTAGCGCCCCGGCGTTCTGACCGGAAATTGGGGCGTGTCGATATCTGCCGATGGCTGGAATCCCTAGCTAGGTTGTGGGATAGGAGAAAATGGAGGGGTATAATGGACTTCTTGCATCTTCAGGAGTGGACTTGTATGTTTCCAACTCTTCTAAATAACGATCAGCTCCTGAGTAGCTATCAAAAAAGTCTTAAAGATCTTTTCGAAAAGTCTTCAAACTCTGGTTTCAACAATGAAATGCATAAAGACTATGAAGAAATTGGATACTTACTGTTTGAGAGCGATTTTGACATAGGAAATTTCAAGCATGCCCATGAAAAACTAGACAGTTTCTATACAAAATATTCTGATTTTATTGATAGTAATTTAAAAAAATCTCTTGAAAAATTAGAAACAGGTATTAGCCTACTTCCTGTAATTCGGCCTGCCTTTCTTATTTTGTCTGAGTCTCTGCTTGAGTTTCAAGGTAAAAATTTAGATATTGAAGATCTTAAAAAGTATTGCGCAAGTTTGACAAGGTTGAAAGATGTTGCAGAGAATTTTATTGAACTGGTCAATTGGCTGGATTCATCAAGCAGAAGAGCTGTAGTTGAAACTTTTGAGGAACTTTCAGAGGGTTTAGTTCGTTGGGATTTAGGTGAGAGCATTGCTGGTCTACAAGGTGAGCAAGAAATTTTGGACTGTTTAAAATCCATAAAACTATATGCTAAGTCCATCTTATGGGATATTGAAAGAATTGATAGCTCTTTGGATCTTGAAAACAAGCAAGCACTTAACTTTCCAGAAGTTAAAGCAAATGTTAGCCGTGAGGAACAGATTTTACGCAATCAGGGAGCTATTAGTTTTCTAAGATCACTTAGAGATATAAAAGTAGATCCTGAGCAATCTAAAATAGATAATGAAGAGTCTGAGCGTTTAAGAGCTATTCTAGACAGTCATAGACCAGAAGGTCATAAGTTATTCTCAAGCAATGACTAACAGTGATGATTTTTTTAGACACTAACATTCTTAGCTATCTGACTAATCCCAATGAAAATCAACTTGGTATTGATATCACTAGCTGGTTGGAGCGCATGCTTTCTAGAGCCTATGTAGTGAGTTCTGATATCTGCGACTATGAAATAAGAAGAAGCTTACTTTTTGACAAAAAGAAATCAGGAGGTGGTTCTGGCTTAAATATTCTTGAGGAATGGAGAACGCGTATCGATTTTTTGCCAGTTAATCATAATGTTTTTGTCCTAGCTTCAGAATTATGGGCAGAAAATTCAGTTAATGCTCGACCTAATAAAGCCAAAGAAAATATTGATGTTGATATAATTATTGCGGCTCAGTGGCGACTACTGCAGAATGATCATCCTGGTCAACGTGTTGTGCTTGTAACCGAAAATATAAGAGATTTCCATAAGCTATGTGATGTGGATTTATGGCGCAATGTTAATTTCTAGATCACACTAAGGTTGGTCTCTACAGCCACAGATCCAAAAATTCACTTTCAACTTGGAGATTTGAAAGCCACAATAGAGACACATGGCTTTCCGTAATCTGGGTACGTTATGCATCATCAGGTACTCTTCCATCTTGCCTTTCCCATTGGTGACATCGACCAAGCAAAGAAGTTTTACGCTGAGGACTTGGGGTGTGAAATAGGGCGAGAAACGGCTAATTCAGTCATTTTTAATATGCAGGGCCACCAGTTAGTTGCCCATGTGACAAAAGAGCCTCTTACTTCCCAAAAAGGCATCTATCCCCGTCATTTTGGCCTAATTTTCAGTGACGAATCAGACTGGCAGGCCCTCCTCAGACATGCAAAAGAACGAGGACTCCCCTTCTATCAAGAGGCCAAGTTGCGCTACGAGGGTTTACCTCTAGAGCATCGTACATTCTTTCTAGAAGACCCCTTCCATAACCTTCTGGAGTTTAAGTTTTATCGTCATCATTCGGCAATTTTTGGTCAACAGGGCTATGCGCATATCGGCGATGCTTGAGCATGGAAGCGCTTGTTGCTTACTTAGAAACTTCCAAATGACGCACTAAAGCCTTTAGTCCCAGGCGATAACTCTCTGCACCAAAGCCCGAAATCTGACCAATGGCTACAGGGGCGATAAATGAATGCTGGCGAAAGGCTTCGCGTTTGTAAATATTGCTCAGATGCACTTCTACAAGCGGCAGGCCCACGCCGCTGATGGCATCCCTTAGCGCGACACTGGTATGGGTATAGCCGCCAGGATTGAAAACGATCCCATTATGCTGATCGAAGGCTTGCTGAATGGCATCGATCAAGGCCCCTTCATGGTTGGACTGAAAAAAGTTAACGGACACCCCAAGCTCTAGGGCATCCGTTTTTAAAAGTTCTTCTATATCTTTCAGGGTCATAGACCCATAAATGCCAGGCTCTCGCTGACCTAACAGATTTAAGTTAGGGCCATGGAGGATCAGTAAAGAAAGCAAGGTAGATTAGCGGCGACGGGGGTATTGTTCACGAACTGGCACAGGGATAGGTACAAGATCAGGCTCAGGAGTAGGGCCGAAAAGCTCGGCGGCTTTTTTCTCCAGTGCTTCGAGAATTTTTTTGAGTGCCTTTCGCATGAGGGGAAATACCCTTTCTAAGATATTGGAGTGCCTAATGAATCTATAGTAGCAGCTCTATTTACTCTGTGTTCAATGTTTATCAGATTCACAAAAAAACCCTGAGAAGCATACGTAGGTAGATAAGTGTGAGCACCTGCTGACGTGGAAGCCAATTGGCTGCAGATAGAAGTTTTCGAGGATCTAAGTGATCTCTGACATGGCTCGGGGATCACTTGGATTAAGAATTTCTGCTCCTAAGTCAAGGAGGAAATTCCCAAAATTTAAGGATTCAGCGCTGGAAGTCTGTCACCGAGCGATCAGTCACAGGGGATAGAAGACGCCGTAATTGGTCTAGAGCCGACTGGACACTGAGCCAACGGATCCACTCTCGGCTGCGGTCTTCGCCAAAGCTATATTCAAAAGTCTCTGAGACTTCCGGGCCAACAATGGCGATATGAACCAAACCGACTGGTTTCGCCTCAGTCCCTCCGGTTGGACCCGATACGCCTGTGATCCCGATTCCCCAATCAGCGTGTAGATTTTTGCGGATTGCTTGAGCCATCTGCAGGGCGACGGGGCTACATACGGCTCCCTGTTCTTCTAGAATTTGAGGGTCCACGCCCAAAAGTTCGGTCTTAATTTGGTTGCTGTATGCAATCGTCCCGCCTACGAAAAACTGAGAACTGCCGGATGCATCGGTAAGGACTTTTGCTAACCAGCCTCCTGTGCAGGATTCTGCCACCGCTAAAGTCTGTCCTCGCTTGGCTAAAAGTTCTCCTCCCACGGACGCTAAGGTCGCTTCATCCTCTCCAAAATAATGAGAGCCTCCCAACTCTTTTAAAGCTTGGACGGTAGGTTCTATAAGGGTCTTAGCTTGAGCGATATCTGGAGCGGATGCCGTAGCTCTGAGCTTAATCACACCCATGCTGGCATAGGGGGCAACGGTTGGATTTTCCTGCTCCAGGAAGATTTGGGCTTTTTCAGCCAGGTCTGATTCACCAATGCCCCAGTAGAGCAAGGTCCGACTATAGAAAACCCGCTGGCCATAGCGTTGGGCCAAGAAAGGTATTGCCGTTTCTTTCCACATTGCTTTCATCTCGCTGGGCACGCCGGGAAAAGTCAGAATCACAAAATCAGGACGGGCTTCCCAGACAATCCCTGGAGCAGTTCCGGTGAGATTGGGTAATACCATCGCTCCTTCGGGAAAAGAAGCTTGTTTACGGTTGGAGGGACTCATCACCCGATTGCGCTTTTGATAGCGCAATTCTAAAGCCTTCAATATTTCAGGATGTTCTATCATCTGCACCCCAAAGTAGGAGGCCAGGGATTCATGGGTTAAGTCATCCGGAGTTGGCCCTAGCCCTCCGGTGGTGATCAGCACGCCTGCTTCCCTCTCCTTCATCTGGTCTAGGACTTGATGAATGCGTTCGGTATTGTCCCCCACCACAGTTTGGAGAAAATGGGGAATACCGAGTCCTGCCAACTCCTGCGCCAGAAACGTGGCATTCGTATTCACAATCTGACCAAGGAGCAGTTCGCTGCCAACACACAAAACTTCTGCGGGGAGTAGGGCCACGACGTTATCCTTAGCTTTATCGGTGAGTATCCGGGGCTATCTTAATCTAGACGACGAGCTGACTGCCAAGAATATTCTGGACGGATAACGCTAAGGGCTTGAGGCTATGGTTATTTCCTGCGACTCAAATGTATATATTAATACAGAGGCTCGGTGGATCTTGGCACTGACCCGATCTGCAGTCCGTCTTATTTGAAAACCCACTACTTCTTTTCTGCTCGGAGAGGTCGATGAAGCTCGTTACAGCGTTACTCTTACTCACGTTTTCTGCCTCTTATGCTCTCCCTGGTTTTGCTCAAAAGATTGAGAGTAAGCCTGCCTCTGGGTCTGTTCTAAAAAATCCGGCAGAGCTAACCCTAATTTTTGACCCTAGACCCTTGGCCCTAAAAGATTTCTTGTGGACAGAACCCACTGTTCTCGTCAATGGAGTGGATGTGTCTGCAGCAGCCCGAGCTTTTGCTGGAGGCGCTACTGCGGTGCCTGTAGGGGACGACCAGTTCATCTTGGCAGAGCAAACAGTTGATGACACTACTGCTAGGGTGAAGGTCTATGGGCTACGGGGCAAACCAGGACGTCATCGGATCACGATTCAGATCAAACCGAAAGATCCGAAGCAGGCTAAACCCCTTACCTTCGAAGGAAGCTATATGTTGCCTCCGGTCTTGTCTACAGAGAAATAGATGTTCCCAAATAACGTTCAATCAAAACCAAGGCGACCAAGTCATCGTAGGGCGTCGGTGGCGTACGCATCCCTTTAGGCAAAAAAGCGTTCATCCCTTGGGCCGGATAATAATCCCAGTAACGCTTACGGGCTTCCTCTGAGCTATGGCGCTCATCGACCACAGCGATCGATAGTTCGGGAAAAGCTGTGCCTATCTTGGTTTGCCATTCCTTAGAACCCGTTTGACTGCCAATCAGGAGTTGCTGGACTTCAAAGCGTGTAAGTAAAGTGCGGAGTTCTTCCAGGGACTGCTCCGCTGCTATCACTTGCCGATAGCGAACTGAATGGGGATCGACTGCATCCACAATGGCGATGCCACATTTATCTCGTCCTGGATCAAAACCGATGAGGTAGGGCATACTGCGCTGGTGAAGTAGCTTACGGACTGAGCACTATAGAATCTTGGGGACCTTAAAGAATTGGTCTTCGCGGTCTGGGGCATTCTGGAGAATTTCTTCTAAACCTTGCCAAGGAACCAATTCATCTTCGCGGACGATATTCGTCGTTTCAATCGCTCGGGTAGTTGGTTCTACGCCGTTGGTATCCAATGCAGAAAGTTCTTCTACGTATCCCAAAATATTATTGAGTTGCCCTGTAAATAGCTCTTCTTCGGATTCAGAAAGCTCTAGGCGGGCCAGGTGGGCCACTTTTCGAACAGTATCGCGGTCAATCGTCATGTGGTGATATTAGCATCCCCTAGTGCTTGTAGGTTTTGTGGAGCTAAGATAAAAGAAGAATTATTACTTCCCTTCCCATGCCCCTCGCTCCTATCGTCTCCAAAGAAAAGTTGGTGGTGCCCCCTTTCGAAGTTTTCACGCTTGGGGACCGGGTTCTGCGCCAAAACAGCAAGAATGTTACCAGCATCAACGATGAAGTCCGCATGATTGCGCGCAAGATGCTCCAAACGATGTACAGCTATGACGGTATTGGTCTAGCGGCCCCTCAGTCAGGGATTAATAAGCGGATCATCGTCATCGACACCGACCCCGAAGAGGCGGCTAACCCTTCCTATGTGATGATTAACCCCCAGATTCATGATTTGTCCAAAGATTTGGAAGTGGGACAGGAAGGATGCTTGAGTGTACCCAATGTGTTCGGCGATGTGCAACGCTCAGCCCAACTGATTGTCAGCTTTAAAGATATCTACGGTAAGCCTCAACGCATCAAAGCTTCGGGGCTTTTTGCTCGGGTCATCCAGCACGAAATGGACCATCTAGATGGAGTGTTGTTTGTAGACCGAGTGGATAACCAACTGAGTCTGGCCGAAGAACTGAAGAAGCAGAAGTTCAATCCTAAGGACGTGCAGTTTCAGCAGTAACGGGGCGTTGCAATCTTTTTTAGCTGCAACTCTTCTGTATCTGTGACAGTTATCTTCAGACTAGCCTCTCACAGACATTGGAGGCGCAATTTGCTGAAAGTGCCAAACTAGAAGCAGCGATGTGCAAAAACCTCAGGAGGTTGGGATTATGAGTCCTCTGCTGGAGCAGATTTTACAAGAAATTGAGCAGCTTAGCCCAGATGAGCAAAAGAAGTTATCTGAACGGCTAGCAGAACGAATCAAGTCCTTTGAGACAGTGAGTCAGCCGAAACGGAGTTGGCAAGAGTTGAGGGGAATCGCGCCAAACATTCTAGGGGGAAAGGATGCTCAAGCATGGGTCAATGAGTTGCGGGATGAGTGGGAGGAGCGGGAAATAAGAGTCCAAGAGAATCAATGAAGGTTAGCGATGCTTTACAGGGCTTGAATCGGCTCTTCTTAGATTCTGCTCCTGTAATCTACTACATTGACGCGAATCCTGAGTATTTGAGTGTGATGGACAGCATTTTTGATCGTCTAAATTTAGAGCAGATTCGGGCTGCTACCTCTCCAGTGACGTTGGCAGAATGTTTGGTATTACCCATTCGTCAGAACGATTCAGAGAAACAGCAAGTCTTTATTGATATTCTTACGTCAATAGAAACGGCAGATTTTATCAAAACTGATACTGCCATTGCTCAATCTGCAGCAGAAATTCGCGTCAGATATAACTTGAAGTTGCCCGATGCGTTGCAGATAGCAACCGCAATAGAATCCAACTGTGAGGCGTTTTTAACGAATGATGCCCAACTGAAACGGGTGATGGAACTGCGGGTGCTAGTGATCAGCGAGTTAGAGGTTTGAGAAGCAGATGAACGTTCATGAACTCATCGAAGCTTTATCGCAGTTCGCTCCAGAGAAATAGTTTACAGAAAGTGCCAAACTAGAAGCAGCGATGTGCAAAAACCTCAGGAGGTTGGGGCTATGACCATTTCCACCGAAAAAAAGGTCTGGACAGACGCAGAGTTTATGGCGTTACCCAAGGATGGGCATCGCTACGAGTTGGTGAATGGAGCGTTGGTGGATATGGGCAATTCGGGGATGGAGAATGGCTATATCGCTTGCATTTTGACCATCGTGCTGGGAGGGTATATTCGAGTCAACAAACTTGGAGCCATTTGTGACTCCAGCACGGCATTTATACTCAAAACTGGAAATAAACGCTCTCCTGATTTTTCATTTATTGCGAAGAATCGCCTGAAGGGGTTGAGCCGTCCTCCCCGTGGTTTTTTCCAAGGCTCTCCTGACCTAGCCGTTGAAATCCTTTCGCCCAGCAACACGATCGAGGAAATCCACGGAAAGATTGTGGAGTATTTTGACAATGATACTCGCCTAGTTTGGGTGATTCATCCCGACGAGAAGTATGTGCTGGTTTACCATTCACCGGAACCCGACCGCTTTCTACGCTCTGCGGATCATCTGGATGAGGAAGAGGTAGTACCGGGTTTTTCGATGGCGGTTGCAGAGTTATTTGAGCAATGGGATTTTTAGATCTGCTCCCTATAGAAAGCTTAGTCAAAGATCAGCAGGAGCGTTACTACCAGACCCTGGAAGAAGCTGACCAAGAGGCCAGCAGCAAAGTTTTCATTGAGTTCATGCTAGGCATCATCGATAATGTATTAACTCAGAACAGCGAAACAATCCAAGCCACCGACCAAGTTAGCGACCAAGTTAAGAGACTTTTAGATGTCATGGATAATCAGTACTGGAGCGCCCAAGAACTGATGGAGAAACTTTCACTTTCCCACATGCCAACGTTTCGTAAAAACTATCTCAACCCTGCGTTGAAAGCGGAACTACTGCTGATGCAATACTTGGATAAGCCTCGCAGTCCAAAACAAAGGTATAAAAAAGTAAGGTAGTGTTTACATCTGGGCGTTTCAGCAGTCACATATTCGTTCTGGTAAACTGAAGGCATTGATTGGGCTAAGTTGACCTATGGCCATTGCAACCGACCGACCAATCCAACAGAAGCTACTCAGCTTTGACGAGTTTCTCGCGCGTTATGGTGGCGAAAACCGCTATGAACTGATTGATGGAGAGGTTTTCGACTTGGAACCAACAGGCCAGCATGAGGAAGTTGCAGCCTTCGTTACCACAAAGGTCTGTGTCCAGATCGACGGAATAGGTCTGCCTTGGTTTGTCCTTCAGCGTGGAATATTGCGCCCTTCTAACAGTGGTATGACAGCATTTCGACCTGATGTTGCAGTTGTCAATCGAGATGAACTTACCAAAGAACTGCTTTGGTCTGACCAGTCAATCCTGACGCTGGGCAGTTCGATTAAATTTGTGGCAGAAGTTGTGAGTAGCAACTGGCAAAATGATTATGCTCGCAAGGTCGAAGACTACGCGGCCTTAGGCATTCCTGAATATTGGATTGCAGACTATGCAGGATTAGGTGGTACTCGACACATTGGGAAGCCCAAACAACCCACCCTCTCTATCTGTACGCTAGTGGATGGAGAGTATGAAATTCAGCAGTTTCAAGGCAATCAGACCATCGTCTCTCCAACCTTCCCAGAGTTAAAACTGACGGCTGAACAGGTGTTGAGGGCTGGGAAGTAAAATCGCCATGATTCGACTTAGCTGGTTGCCACTGTTATGGGAGGCAGTTTTATCCCCTTCAAAAGTTATTGCCAACGAGATTATAAAGGAAATAATGTTGCCTAACCTATGGTTCTTCAGTGCAGCAGACAAAAAGGCGAAAATCAACCCTTCCCTTGTCCAGGCGATCGCCATCTAGCGTTGAACTACAGCCAACAACAGTAACTGCTACGCTGCGATTACGGGCGATCGTATTTTTGGGTGTGGGGTTGCATAGGCGATTGCGATCGTCAAGAATGCGATTTTAGCCAGTTCACCAAATCATTCAGTTCCGAGAAATCCAGTAATGCCTCACCCAGGGACTCAAGTTGGGTAAGGGATAGGGCTTGAACCTGCGATTGTAGTTCTGAAGACACATCGCCAATGCGGCGCGTTAGAAGACGGAGGATCAGAGATTGCTCTCCCTCAAGTTTGCCCTTAAGCAGGCCAGCCTGCTCACCTTCTTGACGACCTTCCTGCAAAGCGTCTTGATAGACTCTGGTTTGTTTGAGTTCGCTTAAGCCCAGCATTTCTTCAATCGCCTCCCGACTCAGTTTTGGGAATTTGTAGACAATCACCGTCTCTATCAGTTCCATTATCGCTGCAAACTGGGGTTCCGTGGAAGACCTCTGCCGGACTCTGGCTAACAAATCTTTAGCCTGGGCGATCGCCTCTTTTTGTTTCATTACAATAAGACGCATCAACCCTAGACCTACTGAATCACCAGACTCCGCTGGGAGCTCGTTCAGATAAATCCGATAAACTTGGTCACTGCCAAGGAGGTTGCGGAACAATCTGGTTTCGAGAGGTTCTGCTGAAGGGCGAGGAAATATAACGACTGCCCTCCAATCAAAAGTCTGGGGGTGTAATTTTAAGAATAGATGAATTTCTGCCATGAATCGGTGATAAAAAACCGGATCATGCTGAAACTGCACTTCCAAAAAAATAACTGTTTGGTCTGCTGTATCAGGCTTGGGAAGAAAAACTCCGTCGAGACGGAAAGCCAACTGTTTTACTTCGACGGACTCAAACTGAAGCCTTGAGCTAAGTCAGGCGATTGTCCCAGAAGCTCAAATAAGATGCCAGGAGCAGCCTGAAATACTCTGTAAAAAATAGAATCAGTTTTCACGAGATGCGATTACAACGCTAAGTTTTTGTAATCTTACTGGAAAAGCGATCGCCATCTAGCGGAACAACAGCAACTGCTACGATGCGATGACAGACAAGCGCATTTTTGGGTGTGGATTTGTATAGGCGATCGCGATTGTTTTTCAATCACACATTGGCACAGAGATTGATTAACAGAAAAATATCTGAAAATAAAAGATAAACTTTTGGCTAATGTAACCAAACCATTGTACTGAGCAACATGGGATACCTTAAAAAGCCGTAACAAGTGCTTGCAACTCAAAAGCCATTACACCCACCCGGTATAAGTTGATGCTGATATGAGGCACAGAGCACGGGACAATGGCCCCGGCAGTGATAACCTGAGTCAAGCTCCGTGATTTCCTCATGAAAATTCTTTTTGTTGCCTGTGAAGTCGCTCCTTTTGTAAAAGTAGGAGGGATGGGAGATGTTGTCGGGTCGCTTCCTAAAGCGCTGGCTGCGCTGGGCCATGATGTGCGGATCATGGCGCCCCGTTTGCATAACACTCCGATTCCAGGAAATGCGATCCAGCACTGGTGGGCTTGGGGACACGATCAGCCTTTTAGCTGTTATGAAACGACCTTGCCTGGAACTCCTACTGTTCCCCTTTACTGGCTGGATAATCCCTCGATCACCCGCGATTATATGTATGGCTATCGGGATGATGCCGAGCGTTTTATTCTGTTTTGTCGGGGTGCGATAGACCTGTGGGCTCGTCTTGGCTGGACGCCGGATGTATACCATTGCCATGACTGGCATACGGCGATTATTCCCTGGCTTTCTTATTCCCTGGGCAATCAACACACCAAATCCATTGTCACGATTCATAATCTGGCCTATCAGGGCTGGTGTGACCGAGGAATTTTAGATCGGGTTGGGATGCATGGTTGGGGATTTCCTCCCTCGAATCCTGTACTGCTCTTACCTCTGGGATGCTGGTGGGCTCAAGCCATTAGTGTCGTTTCTCCCACCTATGCTCAAGAAATTCAGACGCCTGCCTATGGCGAAAAACTAGACGCCTTCATGCGCAGTGAGCAATATAAGCTCCACGGCATTCTCAATGGCATTGATACGGAAACCTATAATCCCGCTACAGACAAGGATATCCCTGTTCAATATGAGGCTAAAACAGCGGTGAAGGGCAAGGCCGCCAATAAAAAAGCACTCCTCGAACGCTGTGGTTGGAGCTCGTCTGAAGAGGATGACCGACCTTTATTTGCGATGGTCACTCGATTGGTAGAGCAAAAAGGATTAGACCTGCTTTTGCCAATTCTGGATACCTGGCTGACATTTGGAACGGGCAAGTTCTTTCTCTTGGGCACGGGAGACCCACACTATGAGTTTCAGCTACAGGCGATTGCCAACCGTCATCCCGCAAGATTTTATTTCTACAGAGGCTACAGTGCGAACCTTGCCCAATTGGCCTACGCTGGTGGAGATATTTTGCTGATGCCTAGCCACTTTGAACCCTGTGGTCTAAGTCAGATTATTGCTTTGCGCTATGGCTGTATCCCCTTGGTCCGCTTCACGGGTGGCTTGAAAGATACGGTGACCTATCATGACCCAGCTAATGAAACAGGTACAGGCTATGGATTTGATTGGTATGAGAGTACCTCTCTGCTGACGACTATTTTCAAAGCGGAAGAAGGCTATCGGCACAAAGATGCCTGGAACAAGCTTGTGCAGCGAGCGATGGCCCAGGATTTCAGTTGGGAAAAGTCGGCCAAAGAGTATGAAGCTCTATACGAAAAAGTGACTCATGCCTTTTAATGTGGATATAAGTACACAACCATAATTCATGCCCAGTGGCCGCACCCATGACCGTATTACCTGGTGGACCTTCCCCTTAACCTTGGGAGGGACTTGGTGGCTGAGTGGCCGCTGGGATGTCACGAGCGCGGTTGGAGCTAGTTATCTATTTAGTGGCCTGATGTTTGGCCCTGATCTCGATACTCGTTCGGTGCAAATTCGCCGTTGGGGTCTGCTGCGCTGGATTTGGTGGCCCTACCGTCGTTTTGTCCCCCATCGTTCTCGGCTTTCCCATGGGGTGCTTGTTGGGACGTTTCTGCGCTTGGTCTATTTAACGGTTGTTTTCTGTGCGCTAGCTGGTCTAGTGGCCTATGGGCTTCAGCAGTATGGCGGTGTTTCTGTAGTCAAAGAACTAGAAGTGACCTATCCCATGCTGACCAAACAGACCGCTCGCTGGGAGTGGAAGTTTGTTCTCTGGATTCTCTTAGGGCTAGAGTTGGGAGCGATCAGCCATATCATCGCTGATACCCTCGTCTCTGCGGTGAAACGGCAGCGCAAAAGGTTCAAACCATCTCGCAGGCGATAAATAAGGCTTTTGGCAGAAAAAAATAGACTGCTTTTTGACTATGCTGGGAATAAGAACCCCCTTTACGAAGGCTATGACGGTACCTATTTTTTATAAGCGCGTTCTCCTGGGCCTCAGCCTGGTAGCTCTTACCGCTTGTAGCAATCTGCAAATTCCCCAACTGACAACGCCAGAAAAGCCTGCCTCTCCAGAAGCAGAGGCCAACCGACAGGCTCCTGCTCCAGCCCCCAGCCCTTATGCTACTAATAGCGTAACTCGGACCTTGGGGACTGATTTCATTGCGGATGCTGCTGAAAAAGTTAGCCCTAGCGTCGTATCTATCAAAGTGGAGAGCGTCATTGCAGAAACGCCTCAAGATGAGCGCTACCGACAATATATTGAAGAATTCTTTGGTGCGCGGGTGACTCCTCGACGGGAAATTCAACGAGGGGAAGGCTCAGGTTTCATCATTAACGCGGATGGCACTATTCTGACCAATGCCCACGTAGTTGCCAACGCCCAGAAAGTGCAAGTGCTGCTGAATGACGACCGTACTTTCCCAGGACGGGTGCTAGGGGTGGATAAGGTGACGGATGTAGCTGTGGTGAAAGTTGATGCGCCTTCTCCTTTGCCCGCAGTTCAACTGGGAGATTCTAAGAGTTTGCGCCCTGGTCAGTTCGTGGTGGCTTTGGGTAGCCCTTTAGGTTTTGAGAATACGGTCACCTCAGGGATTGTCAGTGCCCTGAGTCGTCCTAGTGCTCGGCTCGGTATCGCCGATGGCAAGGTGGATTTTATTCAGACCGATGCCGCGATTAATCCAGGCAACTCTGGCGGGCCTCTCATCGATACCCAAGGCCGAGTGATTGGTATGAATACAGCGATTATTCAAGGGGCTCAGGGCTTAGGCTTTGCGATTCCGATTGACTTAGCAAAAGACATTAGTGCGCAGCTCGTCAAACAAGGTAAAGTATCCCGCGCTTTTATTGGAGTGAAGATGATTACCCTCTCACCAGAAGTGCTCCAAGCTTTGCAACAGCGTGGCGTTTCTTTGAGTGCTACCACGGGAGTCCTCATCCAAGAAGTCTTGCCCGATTCTCCCGCGCAGAAAGCAGGACTGGAACCTGGAGATGTGGTGGTGAAAGTGGGAGATGCCACGGTCAAGGATGGGACTGAGGTTCAAGCTGCTATTGACAAGGCAAAACCAGGTCAAACTATTGCTTTCACCGTAAACCGCCAAGGCACCCTGACGCCAATCCCAGTCCGCACCGAAGCTTTGACAAACCAAGCAGCGTAGTGAGCGCATCGACATTTACAGACTTGGGCAGCAGTGCCACCCTTCCGCCAAGTGAGTGCAATGTTGGAAGCCCAGAGCGTCAAAGAAAAAGCCCATAGCTTGGGATTTCACCAAGTAGGGATTGCCAATGCGCGAATACCTTTGGAACGAACAGAAGATCTGAAAAGCTGGCTAGAGCAGGGCTATCAAGCCGATATGGCCTGGATGGAAGACCCTCGTCGTCAAGATATTCAGCAAGTTTTGCCCGGTGTCCAGTCGGTGATTGTGACTGCACTTTCCTATTACACAGAGGAGGCTGCCCCTACCGGAACCGCCAAGATTTCTCGCTATGCATGGGGGCGGGACTATCACAAAGTCCTGGGGGGTAAACTCAAAGCCCTCAGTCGTTGGCTGCAAGAAGAGTCTCCAGACCATCAACACCGCTGGTATGTGGATACAGGACCGATTCCAGAAAAAGCCTGGGCTGAACGAGCAGGATTGGGTTGGTTAGGGAAAAATACGCTGCTGTTGAGCCGTGATTTTGGCTCCTATGTCTTTCTTGGGGTGGTGTTAACGACCTTGCCCTTAGCCGCTGATGCTCCAACTACGGCTCATTGCGGCACCTGTACTCGCTGTCTGGATAGTTGTCCGACGGGCGCTTTTCCCCAGTCTGGTGTCTTGGATAGCAATCGTTGTATCGCCTATCACACCATTGAGAACCGCAGTGAAACCTTGCCAACTGACCTTCCTCTGATGGATTGGGTAGTCGGCTGTGACCTCTGCCAAAGTGTATGTCCTTACAATCAAAAGCTTTCAACACAAGAGATTCCTGCCGATTTTCTTCCTAGAGAAGGCGTTCTCACTGCTAGCTTGGAAGCGCTGTCCACGCTGGATGATGACGCATTTGACCAATGGAGTAGAGGAATGGCGTTACGTCGAGTCAAAGCCAAAGGACTGCGTCGCAATGCGCTACATGCCTTGCATCGTCGCAATCGCTGGTAATGGTTTGGTAGAATTGGAGCCCAGCCAAGAGCGATCATGACCCGTGAATCTCAGGCCACCACTCCATCTGTAGAACTGTTCTCGGCGGAAGAGCTAGAACGAACGCTCCGTAGATTGGCGCTCCAAGTTTTGGAAGACCTGGATGGTGTTCAAGATCTAGTCTTAATGGGCATTTATACCCGAGGGGTTCCTTTGGCTCATCGGATAGCTCGGTTTCTGGAAGAACAGGAAGGAGTGGCTCCGCCCGTTGGAGCTTTGGATGTAACTTTGTACCGAGATGACCTGCGGGAAATTGGAGTGCGGACGCCTGAGCGTACTCAACTCCCTGTAGACCTCCAAGGCAAAAAAGTGGTCCTTGTAGATGATGTGATCTATAAGGGGCGTACAATTCGGGCGGCCTTAGATGCCCTGAATGACTACGGCAGACCGACTTCGATTCGGCTTTTAGTCCTGATTGACCGGGGCCACCGAGAATTGCCCATTCATCCCGACTACTGTGGCAAAGAAGTTCCTACGGCCCGTCATGAACAGGTCAAAGTTTTTCTGAAAGAGACGGATGACTTAGACCAAGCTGTGTTGATTGGTGGCAAGAGCTAGATAGCTTTTACAAAAGGAGACAAGGTGGATATTACTGGAACGTGGTGGATTTATGCTCTACTTTCAGCTTTTTTTGCTGCATTGACAACGATTTTTGCCAAAGTTGGAGTTCAAAATGTGGATTCCAACCTGGCCACTGCTATTCGTACAGTTGTCATTTTAGGAGTTGCCTGGGGTATTGTTTTTGCTCAAGGTAATGCTAAGTATCTTTTTGAAATTCCTCAAAAAACACTGCTTTTTCTCTTACTTTCCGGTTTTGCCACTGGTTTATCCTGGATTTTCTACTTCAAAGCATTACAAGAAGGAAAGGCATCGTTGGTTGCACCGATCGATAAAGCAAGCTTGGTATTGATTTTGCTATTTTCTGCTGCTTTCTTGGGGGAACCCTTAAACCTCAAATCTGTTTTAGGAACTGTTCTGATCATTGGAGGCACACTCGTAATAATTCTCTAAGTAGCTCAACGTCTACTCTATGAGGAGGGGGAATAATGCGTGACGAGAGAAAAAAGTCACATACAGTAGCGTACTCACCTAAAAATCGTTCAATTCAATCAAAAGATTCTCCTATTTACTTTCTATCTCTGTTAACTATCCTCTTAGGTATGACCCTCTCCAGGGGCTTATCAAAGCTAGAAACGGTCGGTTTCTAATGGGTAAGAAATTTAAAGTCAACTCAATCTGATTTTAGAAAGGAGTACCGCATGGCCTCACTTGCATCCACTCGCGAAGCACCTGCTAGCCCACAGATCTTTCCTGGAACAAATGATCCTGCATTCCCGAACGTGGGAGATCCAGCTCATCCTGAGATCTTCGAAGAAGAACTAAAAGTCCACACCATTCAAGGCAATGTGATTGATGGGGGCTTCAACAAAGATTTCCAAACAGTGCTCTGTCTAAAGATTGATGATGTAAACAATTTCAAAATTTGGCTCAGAACGCAAATAGGCTGCATCTCGACAGCAGAGCAGGTGCTCACTTTCAATCGCCTATTCAAAGCGATTCGCAAGCTACGTGGTGAGCCCACTGGGTTAAAAGCAACGTGGGTCAATATCTCTTTTTCATTCACTGCCCTTCAGCTACTAGTGGGCTCAGAAGCAGACAAATTTGTCGATACCTCCTTCAAAGAAGGGCTAGCTGCTCGTGCAGAAACGCTAGGAGACCCTACCAGTCCTGATGCAGAGGGCAATCCGCAGAATTGGGTTGTCGGAGGGTTAGATAATGAAGCTCACGTCCTGATGCTGGTTGCCAGCGATGATCATCACGATATGGTTAATGAGGTTTATCGCATTGAAAACAGCCTGAAGATTCCGCCTATTTCGAACAGCGCTACCGTTATTTTTAAAGAAGAGGGAACTAACCTGCCCGCACCTTTAGGAGGGCATGAGCACTTTGGAACGCTTGACGGAGTCTCTCAGCCAGGCGTTCGAGGCCGCATTTCCCCAGTGCCAAATGATGTTTTAACCCCTAGACAGAATCCAGAGAGAGTTGATAGTAGGGGAAATCGCACGCAAGGCAAACCTGGTCAGGATTTACTCTGGCCAGGTGAGTTTGTGTTTGGCTATCCTGAGCAGAATAAGGATGCCGAAGAGCTCGAAGATAGCAAAGGTACCGTCAGAAAAGCTGTCGATATAGATCTTGCACAGCCTCACTGGACAGACAATGGCTCTTTGCTTGTGTTTCGGCGTCTACGTCAGGATGTTTTTAAGTTTCACTCCTTCCAGCAACAAACGGCACAGACTTTGCAAACTGATCCTCTTCTGGTCAGTGCCAAGCTTGTCGGGCGTTGGGAAAGCGGTGCTCCCACAGTACGGACTCCCGACCAGGACAATCCGGCGATGGGCGCTGATGATTGCGCCAATAATGACTTTGGATTCAATCGTGATCCTGCAACTCCAGACTCAGAAAGCAGTGTCATTGACTGTCAAGATAAGTTTCAAAGTGCACCTAAAGATGATGCAACCGGCAGTGATAATGCTGCAACAGGAAAGCGTTGTCCATTCGCTGCTCATACGCGCAAGACTTATCCCCGAAACGATTTGACGCCTGGTGGTCTAGATGAGAATGGAGTTCCGACTCCGGAGAGAGGCGAGGTTACTACCCAGACTCACCGGATGCTTCGTCGGGGTATTCCCTATGGTGAAGTATCTGCCTCAACGCCGAATAACCCTGTTGAAGACGAAGTTGACCGTGGCTTACACTTTCTGGCCTATCAGACCTCAATTACGAATCAATTTGAATTTGTCACTCGATTTTGGGTGAATAATCCAAACTTTAGCGAACCAGCCGCCGAAGGCCATGAGTGTACAAAAGACGGTGAGTCTGAATTACCCCTTGGGCATGATCCTGTAATCGGTCAAAGTAATGGGCCAAATGGCGATCGCTCACGGAGCTTTTTCATTAAGTTTAAAGACAATAATAGTCAGGAACGGTGTGAAAAATTCTTAGCTCCAGAGGATTGGGTCATTCCTACAGGGGGTGGTTATTTTTTCACTCCCTCTATTGATGCATTAAAAAATGTACTGACGTAAGCAGTCTTTTAGCCGCAACGCAACAGGAAGTTGCGCTTAGAGATAATACTTTTGCCATGTTTATCCCTATGGACCTGACGGAAGTAAGATTGAGTGCTCATTGTGTAACTGATTTAGAAGTACGAGCAGGATGCAGATTTTTAGGATTGTAGCCTTTAACAACCAGTTGTACTGGAGGCGCTCCTGAGGTTAAACCTCGGCGCACAGGTCGCGCTGAACGGGTGTCCGCTAGCCCTAGTTCAACCTGTGACAAAATTCTGCTCAAAACCACTTTCATTTCAAATTGAGCAAAGGCCATACCAATACAACGCCGACTACCCCCACCAAAAGGCAAATATTCAAAAGGAGAAAATTGACGCTCCAAAAAGCGTTCTGGTCTAAATTCATCAGGATTTGGATATAAGTCCTCGCGGTGATGGGTGAGATAGATACAGCCGATGACTATAGTTCCAGGTTCAAGCGAGTGTCCCATCAACGCAACAGGCAATCTAACAACCCGTGCAAAAGTCAGCATTCCCACAGGGTAGATCCGTAGGGTTTCACAACAAACTGCATTCAGATAGGGGAGGTGCAAAAGAGCATTGGGATCGAGGGGATGAGCGAGTCCCTGAAGTTCCTGCAACAGTTGCTCGCGGACTTTTGGAAATTTGTGAATCCAGTACAAGGCCCAGGTCAGAGCGGTGGCAGTTGTTTCATGACCCGCCACTAAAAGCGTCATCAATTCGTCGCGCAATTCTATATCCGTCATCGGCTCACCTGATTGATCCCGGGCAGCCATGAGCAACGTAAGAATATCATCACGGGAAGCGTTGGGATGGGTTCGACGCTCTGCAATTTCATCGTAGATAAGCTGGTCTATTTTTTGTCGTCTACGAAGAAAGTGGCCCCATGGACTCAGAGGACCCAAATCCTGACGGAGGATTGGAAAAAAGAGCTGACTGACACTCAAGGGGCTACTCATTTCATTGAGCACGGCTGCTAGAAGTTTCTCTAGTTGCTGATAGCGAGTTCCTTCGGCTAAACCAAACACAGCGCCCAAGATCACCCGCATGGAAATAGCTTGCATGGACTCCCGAACAGAGAAGGATTTACCGACAGTCCACTTGCGTATTACCTCCTCCGTGATGTTGCCCATGAGTTGTCCGTAAGAACGCATCCGTTCGCCATGAAACGGGGGCATCATCAGCTGACGCATCCTGCGGTGGGGAGCGCCACTTAATCCAATCACCGATTGCGTTCCCAGCAATGGTTCGAATAGACCATTGAGTGCCCCAGGAGCATCGAAGACCTTAGAATCATCACTGGTCAAAATGGTTTGCAGTGCTTGCGGATCACTGAAGAGGACGACAGGAGCAAATTTATCACCCAGCCTTACGGTGAAGCAGTCCCCATAGTCACGGTTACAGGCACGCATAAATGAAAATGGATTTTTAATCCAGTGGAGCATTTGCACAATGGCTGGAGTTTTTGGACCATCAGGGAGTGACATAATCGTTTCCCCTTGAAGATTTACCTTCTTTGTGACAAAAAAGTTGATGTTTACGAAGGTGCGCAGGTGATTCTAACGTTTAAACTAATGGGACGAAAGAATCAGTAGTTCCAGCCAAAATGAACAGGCTGTATTCTTAATAAAGAAAGGCGAGTACTTAGTTGAAATACTTCCCAACTAAGATCATAATAAGAGTCTAAAAATTTGCAAGTAATAAATAAAAAGCTCTCTTTTATTGGTTTCCAGTATAAGTAACGAATCCTGTGGTGGAATGCTGCCTATGCGTCTTTTCATCGGTATTTTGCTGGACGATGCAATCAAGGCAAGAGTTTCAGCGGTACAGCAAGCCCTCAAACTACGTCTCGCAGATCAGTCCATCCGCTGGGTCAAACCCGAAAATTTGCACATTACCCTGCAATTTTTAGGTGAACAAAATCCAGACCGCTTATCGGTTATTCAAACTGCTATGCAAGAATCGGCACAGGCCCACAGCCCATTTGAGATTAGTTTGGGTGGTTTGGGAGCCTTCCCCAACTTGCGTCGTTCCTTAGTCCTTTGGGTTGGTGTAGAAACGGGTGAGGAGCACTTAGGCAGACTAGCAAAGGATTTAGAAACAGCACTTGCGCCCAACCTAGTTGAGCGAGAACCTAGGAAATTTCACGCCCATGTGACGTTGGCCCGATTTAAAACTCCTGTGCAAGACTTGGAGAACATTGTTAATCAAGAGCCAACCCCAAAATTAGGAAATCTATCGATAAAAAGTTTTAGCCTGATGCAAAGTCAACCTAACGCTGACTCTCCGCAGTATTTAGAGCTGAAGCGGGTGGATTTCTGAGCATAGTTGCCTCGTCAGAGGAAAAACCCAATTACGGCTTACGGGTTAGTAGATCTAGGAAGTTGGAAATGGGGCAGGTTTCATTAGCTATTCCGTACAGAGCGCCAGCCCAAGATAGATGCAAGACTTTTAGTGGCACCAACGAATCCTTGGATTTGGTAACCTAGGTAAACTCGAATCGCCCACTCCTTTATATAGTCCTTAGGAACGAAAAGAAATAAACATTTGAGCGTTGACCAAACACCTTGGGTTGCATAAGTAGTAGAAATGATTTCGGATAAACTCTTAAAAAATCTTGGCTTTTCATCTCCTATCCAAAGCAAGGGTTCGCTGTCCCACGGATCAAAAACAATAAATTTTGAGGAAAAGTTCCAGTGTGGACGAACAAACATCTGACCACGTTCATTTAATAAACAAGCGGCAAAGCTGAAAATGCTATTGCTCGTGGCAACAATGTCACAATTGCTCAAGATAAAAAAATCAACATAGAACTCTATATTTGCGTTTTGCATTCTTTCTGGGAGTTGCACCTGTAAATCTCGTGAGGTGATAGGAGAAAATTTCTCAAAAGCAGGCAGAATCCGATCGAGATCATCACTGCATAGAAAGAGAACGGGGTCTTCTAATTCATTCCAGATTTTGTCCAACCATTCGCAGTACCAGCTTTCAGGAAAAACTAAAGTAAATCCTGTTCGTGCTTGAGTAATATAATCACCTCGACGAATATGAATTCCAATAATTGTTTTGCCTTTGGAGCGAAGAATTTGCAGACCTTCTTCCAAGGGGGATTTCAAGTCACTCACAGGTTGAAATAGTGAGCGAATATAGTCCTGGTAGGGAGCAAGTAAATGAGTTGATATCTGGAAGAAACCCCACAAGTCGACATTTGTGATGCCCTGTTCAAGAGTCTCTGCGCCAATGCGACGTATCTTTGTTCCGGCAAGTTTTTCAATGTGAGGGACAAGTTCTGGAACTATATCAAATAAGATCTCTTCATTATTTTTACGCTCAATGGCAGGTTCTAACCGACGGGAAATTGGAGCGTCATCATGTCCAAATAAAGTTTGTCCAATCCAGGGTGGGCATTCTACTAAAGATCCAGTTTTGTGGGCACAGATTCGAAGAAAAGCATACTGAAAAAGCTGATTACCAAATCGTCCCAATTGTCCTAAAGAAGACATGGTTAAAATTGATTGACCGGAGCCTTCAATGTCAGCATCCGGTGGAGATTGAACCTCCTTAGAATCTTTATTAAAAGTTTCAAAAATATCGAAGACTCGCTCTGTTTCACTTTCAGTTCTGTATTTAGGATTAGTCATTTATGAATTGGTTGATTTTAGTGATTTTTAGGCAATTTACGTACATTATACTGGATTTGCATCGGCTCGAATACAAAAGTTTATATGACTAAAATTTTATTTAAGGGATTCAAATTGTTCAATACCGCAAGCCGAACCCTAAGGAAATATGAAGCAATGAATACAATTCGCAAAGCATAAGTGAAAGGAATGGCTCGCGGGGACAGGGTAGCTCAAGCCAGGTTTATTTCTAAACTCTTGGGCGTTGCGGCTTAAATCGGCGGATGGCAAAGAGTTATTTTTTCCTTGAATTTTATCTGCAACAGAATCAATATGGAGAGGACATAGTCGAGATTCTGGATTGGAAGTCTGGCAGCATTGCCTCAATCCTTTCCCCAAACGAGATCGATAGCACGAATCACTCCTCCTCTGCATTTTGGAGGGTTGTGCTGCGGCCTCTAATTCTAATTCAGTTTCAATCTGGTTAACCAAGATTTTCACTGTCCCTACGAACTATAACCATGGCCTCTACTATTAATTTTCGTGAATCGAATACCCCTTATCTCATTCTGATCACTGGGGCTGCTGCCCTTGGCGGCTTTCTGTTCGGTTATGACACTGCTGTAATTAATGGTGCTGTTGCAGCGCTGGCAAAAGCTTTCAACATCTCTAGCTGGGCGACTGGTCTGGCCGTCTCTCTAGCGTTGCTGGGAGCTGCAGTGGGAGCCTTCTACGCTGGGAAAGTCGCAGACCACTATGGTCGGGTAAGGGTAATGGTGATTGCGGCGACGTTATTTACTATTAGTGCCATTGGCTCTGGGCTCGCCTTTACCATCTGGGATTTTATTTTTTGGCGTTTATTGGGTGGCGTTGCCGTGGGTACTGCTAGCGTAGTTGCACCTGCTTACATTGCCGAATGTTCCCCTGCCCATCTACGCGGAAGGCTTGGCTCGCTTCAGCAGCTGGCGATCGTATTTGGGATTTTCATCGCGCTACTCTGCGATTACTTTATTGCGGTATCAGCCGGTTCAGCAGAGTCCCCGTTTTGGTTTGGAATTCCCGCTTGGCGCTGGATGTTTTGGACAGCAGCCCCGCCAGCCATACTTTATGGAATGGCAGCTTTGACGATTCCTGAATCTCCTCGATATTTGGTTGCCAAAAGCCGGGAGTTAGAAGCGGCTGACGTTCTGACCAAGATTTTAGGAGGGAATGTAGCAGTAAAAATCGAAGAAATTCGACAAACGGTGCTTCGAGAGCGTGAACCTAGTCTTTCTGACCTCTTGGGAAGCAATGGCAACCTCTTACCCATCGTCTGGCTAGGAATAGGCTTGTCTGTATTGCAGCAATTTGTTGGCATTAACGTAATCTTCTACTACAGCAGCATTTTGTGGCGGGCAGTCGGGTTCTCAGAACAAAGTTCCCTCGCCATTACGATGATCACTGGAGCCACCAATATTGTCACGACGCTGATTGCAATCGCCTTTGTCGACAGGTTTGGTCGCAAACCTTTGCTCTTGTTGGGGTCGTTCGGTATGACCCTGACCTTAGGGACGTTAGCTTTTGTTTTTGCAACCGCACCGCTGGATGCTGCGGGTAATCCTGCGCTAACTGGTTCTGCTGGTATTGCCGCACTAGTAGCCGCTAATCTCTATGTATTTTGTTTCGGGTTCTCCTGGGGACCCGTGGTATGGGTGATGTTGGGCGAAATGTTCAACAATAAGATTCGAGCAGCTGCCCTTGCCGTTGCTGCCTCCGCACAATGGATTGCAAACTTTATCGTGTCTACGACCTTTCTTCCGCTACTTCAATATTTTGGGTTGGGTGCTGCTTACGGTATCTATACCATCGCAGCCGCTAGCTCATTCTTCTTCGTTTTCTTTCTGCTTAAGGAAACCAAAGGGATTGAGTTAGAAGATATGTAAGTAGCTAAGTGGAATTAAGAAGACCCCTATAGTCCCCTACCCTTGGGAAAGGCTTTGCCTAGGGCAAGGGGGACGGCGATAGCCGGAGGTTCGCCGAGGAGCACTCTATTCAATCGGCAGGGTACCGTTGCTTCGCCTTTCCAATCAGTGAGTGTAGTTTCATTTTTATACTGGCGATGCGTTTGCAGCAATAAGCTCCAAGCTTCGCTGGCATTAAGGATGTAATCGGACCGCTCAGGATAGTGGATTTTGATCAAGTCTTGAACGATTGGATAGTAGTCAGAGTTTAACCCAGGAAAAATATGATGTTCTGCGTGATAAGAAAAGTTTAGATGTAGCAGATCGAACAGCTTAGGAACTTTAATCGAAACACTATTAACCAAGGGATCATTAATGCTGGTCATAGGGCACAGCATGTGATTGGTATAAACATAAAATATGATTCCCCCATAACCAATGGCTATGGGTAAGAAATAGCTAAGTATTAACTTAACGGGATGAAATTGTAGATAGGCTAGAACGCTTAAATGGAGGGCAAGAATAACGAGTGATTCTAGAGCAATTGCTCTGCGCTCTTCTATCCGAACCTTAAAAGCAGCGGGCACATAGCTTACCCGTTCGCTGTTAAATAGTAGTACCGATGTTAAATTGCGAAAGGTATAGATTCCCCAAGCACTTGCCATTCCTATCATTAGCCAGAATTGATTAACCGTTTGGGACGGCGTAAACAAGTTTTGAATCCATTTCCCCCATGTATTAGGTTGCTGATATAAGTAATTGCGATCGGGGTCTCCAAGAGAATTTGTTTGATTGTGATGAACCCGATTGTGAAGGAGCTTCCATAAGGTTGGTGGCATCCACAGCATCGTTAATCCTAATAGACTAATCATGCGGAGCCCATAAGGATTTTTGATAATCCCTGTATGCATCAAATCATGGGAGCTAAAGAGTAAAACGATCACACTATTTCCCATGATCAAGGTTACAGGTAAGTAGAGCCACAAAAGATATACAGGCCAGCGATCGAGATGCGCTGCGATCCCCCAACCCAGCAGCAAAATTGCTAGATTAATGAACAGAACTAAGACCTTGCTGCGATCGGGCAGAAAGGCTTCAGGCGGCAGGAGTGGACGCAGTTTTTTCGCGTACTCTGCCTGAAGTCTCAGGGATTGGTTTTCAACAATTTTCATAAACTTATAGGTGAATGAACTACTTTAAAGCGAGGCTGTGGTCATTTTTTCCGATGAAACTATAATAGAACTCTCCAATCCAGCTCTCAAGACTAAGTGGAGGTTGAGTATGACGTCTACCCCTGTGTCGCAAGATTTTCAAAAACATATCCCTTTGATTGGGGATATCAATGTAAAAGATCCAATGGCCTATCAAGCAACTCGTGGTGTTGTTTCCGTAGTCAATGCAGTACAAATGGCCGTGGCAGAAGCGTACATTAATGGATTGGAAGTTCCTGACTCTACGCTGAAAACACTTTTTAATACTTGTATGCCTGTATTTTTTAAGAATTTCCCTGCTCTACTGGCACCCTATGAGTGGGTCCTAAAAGAAACGGACCATTTGGCAGAAGGTTCACGGGAACTGATGGATGTTCAATATGATCGGCCTCAGGAAATGTTGAACCCGATGCTAGGAGATTGGCCCCTCATCTATCCTAAATACAGCATGGGCTTATGGGAGAAGGGAGCCCCCAATCTAGAAGTGTCTCAAATGCATATGATTGATGACATGATTGAAAAAATGGATATCCAAGATGGGGATAACATCCTAGACTTTGGCTGTGGTTGGGGCTGCGTCCCAAACTATATCCTTTCCAAGTTTCCCAACGTCCGATTTACGGGGCTAAATCTAAGTCATTACCAATGCGAATATATGCGTAAAAAAATGCAAGACCCAGAGAGCCACTTAAGTTCAGGGAGATTCACCTTGCATGAAGGCGATTTGAATGACGCTCAATTTGATGAAAAGTTTGACAAAATTCTCTCCGTTGGGGTGTTCTGCCATGTTGGAAATTTAACTCAGTCATTCCGAAAACTAGCCTCTTTCTTGAAGGAAAATGGCACCGTTTTCATTCATATCATCACGGTTCGCACCCCAAACAATATTTCAAGTCCATTTACGCATAAGTATATTTTCCCGTATGGACGCTACTGGAACTACGATGCCGTTCCCAACCATAATAAAGACCTGAAAACTACTCAGCGCTGGTACTTGAATGGTATTAACTACCACAAAACCTTCATGGCCTGGCTAGATAATTTTGATGCCAACCAGGACCTTGTTAAAAATCTGGACTATGGCATGGACTATGCCCGGTTCCGGCGGATTTGGAGATTTTATCTACTTTGGCTAGGAACCAACTTTGCAACATGTGATGGCGAATACAATGGGAACGGCCAATATCTGATGGTGCACGCCTAATTGAGCAACAAGCAAATTCCCAACCAAAATTTCTGGAGCCAGGTTTTAGACTGTGCTAAAGCCATTACTCAGCAAGCTGGGCAGCAGCTTTTGGCTGATTTCGGCAAAGTTCAGGCTTCCCAAAAAGCCGATGGCAGCCTGGTCACCCAGGCAGACCAGTGGGCAGACCACTATCTCCGAGAACAGATTACCGCTGTCTTCCCAGACCATGGCTTGCTAACCGAAGAAAATGAGCAGGTTTTCCCAGACAAAGACTGGTGCTGGGTCGTTGATCCTCTGGATGGCACGACCAATTTCACGCGAGGGATTCCGATTTGGGGCATTTCGCTTGGCTTGCTCTATCAGGGCACACCCGTTTTTGGTTATGTCCACATGCCTCCCCTCGGCCAATCTTTTCATGGTTTCTGGAATGCGCCTGGAGATTGTCCAGATGGAGCTTTTCTCAATAACCAAGCGATTCATGCCAGTGCCGATGAAATCACGGCCAATCACTTTTTTAGTTTTTGTGCCCGCAGTCTTCATCTATGGCAACCCGGTTTCCCGTGCAAAGCTCGTCTCTTGGGCAGTGCGGCCTACAACTTCCTAATGGTCGCTACGGGAGCCACTTTGGGTGGTGTAGAAGCCACCCCAAAGATTTGGGATATTGCTGGGGCTTGGGTCATAGTCCAAGCGGCTGGTGGAGTCTGGGTTCCCTTAGAATCTAAACCGATTTTTCCGCTGGTAGCAGGCCTCGACTACGGTAAACGAGGCTATCCCACCCTGGTAACCAGTCGGTCAGATCTGATTCCAAAGTTTCAGCCCTTTGTCGAAGCGTTGAGATCCCCCCTTCCATAAAGGGGCAAGGCCATTTATGGCGCATCATTCTCCTACGATAGGGGGAATCGAGGATCTAATCGAACCAGCCAATATCCTGATCAGAAGTAGAGGTGGAAGAGCTTGAATCCTCTTTTTTCTGTGCCAGAGAGTGCATCTCTTCATTAGTTGGGCGGTGATAAATTCTCGCGACAGGAAGGTTTGAGCCTTTTTCCCCTTCTTGACCCTGCGTAAGGGCCTGCATTTCTTCATTGGTGGGACGGTGGTAAATTCTGGCGGCAGGAAAGTTTGGCTTTTTCACCGCTTCCCGTTCAGCTTTTGCCTGTGTAAGGGCCTGCATCTCTTCATTGGTAGGGCGATGAAATATTTTTGGCAAGGAAGATCTGCCCTGTTTGAGGGATTCCAACTCTGCCTTGGCGCTCTCAAGTTCTCCTTGAACTTGCTCAAGGTCTGCTTTGAGCTGACTGGTTTGGTCAAGATAGGTTTGGAGCTGTTTAATGTGGGCATTTTGATGCTTGAGCTCTGATTGCAAATCAGTAACTTTCTGATGTAGCGTTGCTTCTTGACCAGCGGATTCTTGTTTATCGATTGGATCTGAAGCCGGGCTTGTCTTCGGCTCACTGGTCTTAGCCGAGGGCTTACTGGTTTTTTCCGTATGTGTGCTCTTGGGCTCTGCTGGTGTAGTCATGGGTGATTTCTCCTCTGCTTCAGTAGGTGGTTGTTGATTATTTAGTTCGTCGGTTACAGGGGGGCTGACTTCTGGAGCTTTTTCAGCCTCTTGCCTTAGTAGGTCTGCTAAACGTTTTCTAACCATTAGTCAGTTCCCCCAATCACGTTGTAGTTCATCGGCCACGCGACGATAGTCTGCTTCAGCTTCTTGAGCATTTTTTCCTCTCCAGTTTGCAATTGATACACCTTCTAGGGCTGCCCGTTCATGGGCTTTGTAGGAGCGAACAAAGGCATTGCAGGTGGGAATGCCTACATCCATCAAGGTCTTTTGGGCTTCCAGGGCCTCTTTCAGACTGCGGGTGTCCACCCTAGTTAGCAGAACTCGATGAGCAACTCCTATGGGGCTGACGGCATCACGGACCGTCTCAATGAGAACGGTGAGGTCCATGGGGGCAGGCGGTGTCGGTAAAACTAAATAATCAGCGCAAGCGATTACTGCAGCTAATGCTTCGGAACGCAGCGCGGGAGGGGTGTCTACTATCACCAGTTCATAGCCCTTCGTTTTGTGTAAATCACTGAGGCGTTTTGGGTCGGTCTCTATGATCAGGTCAAAACCCATACCCTTCTCGCTCCGTCCCACCCACCAGGCTGCTGACGCTTGAGGGTCTGCATCCACTAGTAAGACCTTTTTTTTCTGTCCAAGGGCTGCGGCCAGATTAACAGACGTGGTGGTTTTCCCAACCCCACCTTTGCCATTGACGATAGCGACTATTCTCGGCACTCCCAACCTCTTCAATCATCCTTCATCCGTTTGACTATAACGCTTTATCTGAGCCGATCGCAGGGATGTATTGTTTTGATACCTCTCCATGAACTGGAAAACCTATGGCGAGAATGAATAAAAGGCTTTCTAAATGTAGCAAGTAGAACTAGTTATTCGAGAGATAGCCATGGATAATATGGAAAGCCGTCTACATAAATTCACAAGCCCCTCTGTTCTATTTAGCTAGAGCTAGATAATGCAGAGAAGCGGGGAGAAATCAGTCATTATGCTTCAGGAAGAGTTACATGAGCGGTTGTATCTAGAGCAACTGCTTCAGGCCGCGCCGTCCTCCGTCCTTGAAAGGGATGAAGAGGTGGTCAAAGGCTTGAGTCAAGTCCCAAAAACGCTCCCACCGCGTTACTTCTATGACGACCGAGGATCGGAGTTGTTTGAACAGATATGTGGTCTCCCAGAGTACTATCCGACCCGCACAGAAGCTTCGATTTTGCAGCATTGCGCGTCCACTATCGCCAAGATGACTGGCCCCTGCGAACTCGTAGAATTGGGCAGTGGAAGCTCCACCAAGACCCGGATTCTGCTCGATGCCTATGGAGTTTTGGGCTATCCTTTGCATTATTTGCCGATTGATGTCAGTGCAGGCATTCTTGAAGAGAGTGCCTTACAGCTACTCAAGTCTTATCCAACGCTGCAGGTGCATGGGGTTGTCAGCACCTTTGACCTGGCCTTAGAAAAATTAGCTCCTTCTCCCTTACCCACCCGGATGCTCTGTTTTTTGGGCAGTACCTTGGGCAATCTTAATCCTCAAGAATATGACCAATTCTTTACCCAAACGGTGGATGCCCTCGACACGGGTGAGTATTTCTTGTTGGGTGTAGATCTCCAAAAGCCCAAAGCTATCCTGGAGGCTGCCTATAACGATAGTCAAGGGGTTACGGCTGCTTTCAACCTAAATATACTCAGTCATCTCAACCGAAAATTTGTTGGCAATTTCAATCTGGCCCAGTTCCGACATAGAGCTTTCTACAATGAATCTCTGCAGCAAATAGAAATGCATTTAGAAAGTTTGATTGACCAAGTGGCCTATCTGGAGACGCTAGACCTGAAGGTGACTTTTGAAGCAGGAGAAACCATCCTGACAGAGATTTCTCGGAAATTTGATCTAGAAACTATTCAAAAAGATCTTGCGGCCAAGGGATTAATTCCCTTGCAGACCTGGACAGACCCGAATCATTGGTTTGGTCTTACCCTGTGCCAAGTGCGTTAACCCCTCAGTCCCTGCGGGACAGCTCCCCTGGGAGGGGAGCCTGTTTTGGGAGCAGAAGGATTGATTGGATTTTAGATGCAGATACTGCTAGAGCGATGGCTTACTTCCTCATGCCTGAAAGGGACTACTTGCGGGTTTAAACTTTCTAAAATCGCTGTGCGGTGAGCATCGTTTGAGCTTGCTTGCATCCCCACTGTTCTAACTCTACACCTGTAGTTTTCTCTTCCCAGAAAAGGCTCCCCTTTGTAGGCGAAGCCTTCCCGAAGGGTGGGGAGCTGTCCCGCAGGGACTGAGGGGTTGGGGGAGCTAAGAATTCTGATAGGCTGTGTCATCTAAAATGGCTCAAGTACAAATGTGCGTCAAACGGCCTTCATCAAGTGCAAACAATCACTAAATAGACTTCTGAATTGAATAATTTAATTCCTCAAACCCCTGCTGGTAGAGAATATCAAAGCAAAAATATAGACAAAGACAACTCAAGTACAAACGCATGTCAAACCCTCTTGATTGATATCCTAGGGAGTCTTCAGCCGCACTTTAGAAAGCGCACTGTTTTTTCGAGCATACTTAGTTCAGTAGCCCAAAAGACTAAAGCGCTACTACATCACGTCCACCGAGGTCCGTCATGCTCATCCACACCCAACCCGCGCCCAATTTTACTTCTGGAATGTCTATGGTCCTTACCCCACAGGCTTTCTATGAAGCTTACTGCTGGGTGGTCTTTAGCCGTGCTATTGGAGAGAGCCAATTGGTAGAAATATGGCCAGACTTGATCCAAACCTACAGTGGCTTTGACCCCTGTACCGTTGACCAATACACGGCGCCTGCGGCCCAAGAATGGGTCCCTGCTGAGGCTACTTTAGGACCCAATCAATGTGCTCTGATGATTCAGCTTTTTGGCTGGGAGCAATTTAAGCGTCAATTCATCAGTACGGGCGACCCTAACCAATCATTGGCGGCGCTCCATGGTTTGGATTGGATGAGTGTCCAGCAGTTAGGTCGTCTTCTAGATATGGACTGGGCTGACTAAGACTCTCATTTAGCGCACAAAGCATTAAGAGGAGGAAATGACCTGTTTGGGTGAATAGAGTGAAGACCACAAATCAGGTCGGCTGGCCCGCACTTCTACGCAAGGTGCAGACAAGTACACATCTTCGCCATACCCTCTTGATGTACATCTTAGATACTCTTTATGGGTAACTTAGAGAATAGATTCCCGTTTGGGGACTATAAGAATGTAGCCAAATTGACCAAACCTTGGTTGCGTATTATCTGCAGAGACCTGCCATGCTCCTTCATACACAGCCCGCAACCAATTTTTCCTCCGGTACTCCTCTGGGCCTGACGCCACAGACCTTTTATGAAGCTTATTGCTGGGTAGTTTTCAGTCGGGCCATGGGTGAAAGCCGACTGTCCGAGGCATGGCCGGATTTGGTCCAGATCTACAGTGATTTTGACCCTTGCACCATCAATCAGGCCGTAGCCCAAGAAGCAGAAGAGTGGGTGGAGCCCGATGCTGCCTTGGGACCAAGCCAATGTGCTCTGATGATTCAACTTTTGGGCTGGGAGCAGTTTAGTCGCCAATTTATCAAGACGAGCGACCCGAAACAGACTTTAACAGCCCTGCGTGGTTTGGACTGGATGAGTGTTCATCAGTTAGGACGTCTTTTGGATCTGGAGTGGGCTGAGTAGCTTGGCTAGCGTATTCTGTGCGTCCAAGTTGCTATTTCCATGGGGAGTCAGTTCACCTTTGCTTTGAAGCGCATGAACCCATAAGAGGTAGAAGGCGTGCCGGGGCCTGTAGACGTAGGAACCGTACCCGCGTTGACAAAGGCTGCACCCCTACTATTGTTTGTCCCTGTACAGGCTGAATCAAAGGGACCTGGGTCTGCTATAAACTTTCCTTGATCGCTATCAGCAAGGTCCGTAAGGTTCGTAGGAGCACTAGAACCTATGGCCAGTTGGAGATTATTAGCTACATACGTACTATTGCCTGGAACGAAATCACAGAGTTTCACGTTGCCAGCATCCCTGCCCCCATCAGAAAGGAAGTAGATAGTGTATTCGACCTCATCATTGGGACGGGCATCACTGCGATTGATCACTCCTGGGAGAAAAGGACTGAAATTAGGATTGCTGCCTGGTCCAGGGTCTAGAGTCGCGGTGACCAAGGCGGGGAGATTGGGCCAGCCGGAAGCATTATCATCACTACTGCCTGTTCCACTGTTCACATCTATATAGGTTGTGGCAAGGACATTGAGACCATCGCGGTTGATGGCAGTAATACGCTTTACCAGACGGACATGGGGAGGAGAGGCCGTAAAAGTTACGGTCGCACTGCTCGTACCGCCAGTACCCCCGTTGCTTGAACTGATATTGCCAGTCGTGTTGTTGTAGATTCCTGCCGTTGGTGCGGTGACATTGACTAAGACGGTGCAGGTGCCACCGACTGTGATCGAACCACTAGAAAAGGAGATAGAGGCACTGCCTGCCGCTGGGCTGAAGGTTGGGGTGCCACAGCCGCTCGTGCTGGCATTGGGCGCTGTGGCTACGACCATCGCTCCGGGAGTGGTTGGGAAGGTGTCGCTGAATTGAACCCCGGTTAAAGTTGTGGATGCATTGGGATTGGTCAGCGCAAATCGGAGGGTTGTCGGACTTCCTGCTGGAACCGAGTCAGGCAAGAAGGTTTTGGTAATGGTCGGTGGGGAAAGCGCGGTGAGACTGTCTGCTGCCGTACTCCCCGTACCGCCATTGGTCGAACTCACCGTGCCACTGATATTGCTGTAGCTTCCTGCGGTGAGCGCTACTATGTCCACCTTGACTGTGCAGGTGGCATTGGCGGCAAGGGTTCCTCCTGAGAAAGAGATAGAGAGACTGCCTGCCGTGGGCACGAAGGTGGGTGTTCCACAACCACTGGTACTGGCGTTAGGCGTAGGGGCCACTACCATAACTCCCGGAATCGTTGGGAACGTATCACTGAAGGCCACCCCCGTCAGGATGGTGGATGGATTCGGATTGGTGAGGGTGAACGTCAAGGTAGTAGGAACACTTATAGCCACTGAGTTAGGAGAAAAACTTTTGCTAATCGTCGGTGGGGCTGTACTTACTACCGTTAGCGTTGACGTTGCTGCTACTCCTGCTCCTGTGTTGGCGGTAGTGACTGTGCTACTGGTGTTGTTATAGGTGCCTGCGGTTGGGGCTGTTATATTCACGGTGACCGTGCAGCTTTCACCCCCGGCAAGCGTGCCCCCTGAAAAGGCAACAGACGCACTGCCTGCCGTGGGCGCGAAGGTCGGTGTTCCACACCCAGAAGAAGTACTCGCGGCAGGAGTAGAGGCCACTTTCATCGCTCCTGGAGTAGTCGGGAAAGTATCGGAGAAGGCAACGCTGGTTAAGGCTGTGGTTGCATTTGGATTGGTAACGGTAAAGGTCAGTGTTGATGTACCGTTTGTTCCAATAGTGCTTGGAGTAAAGGTTTTATTGAGGACGGCTGGGGCCAATGTAAACAAAGTCGCACTGGCTGTATTACCTGTGCCTCCGTTGGTAGAACTCACCGCGCCACTAATGTTGCTATAGGTTCCTACGGCTGGCGCGGTTATGTTGACGTTGACCGTGCAGGTGCCCCCACCCGCGATTGAGCCATTGGAAAATGAGATAGAAGTGCCGTTTGCGGCTGGGCTGAAAGTCGGAGTCCCACAGCCGCTTGTACTCGCACTGGGTGTAGCAGCGACTTTCATCGCTCCTGGCGAGGTGGGGAAAGTGTCAGAGAAAGCCACCCCCGTTAGGGTGGTAGAGGGATTTGGATTGCTAATCGTGAATCGGAGGGTGGTCGTCCCGCCTGGTGCAACGGCATTGGGAACAAAGGCTTTAGTGATAGAGGGTGGGACTACTGCCGATACAGTGAGCGTAGCGCTGGCAGTGGTTCCTGTCCCTGCGTTTGTGGTACTCACCCCACTACTCGTGTTGTTGTAGGTTCCTGCGGCGGGTGCCGTGATAGCTACACTCACCGTGCAGGTACCTCCAGCCACTATCGAACCGCCGGAGAAAGATATGGATGCGTTGCCTCCAGTTGGCGTAAAAGTTGGCGTACCACAGCCATTGGTCGTGGCATTGGGCGTTGCAGCCACTCCCATTGCTCCAGGCGTCGTCGGGAATGTATCGGTGAAGGCCACGCCTGTTAAGGGCGTTAATGTATTGGGATTGGTGAGCGTGAAGGTGAGGGTCGAGGTTCCTCCAGCCAGGATGGGAGATGGAGAGAAGGCTTTTGTGATACTGGCAGGAGTAAGCACCGCTAAAGTAGCTGTATTACTGACTGCTCCTGCTCCTACGCCCGTCTGCGTAGTCGTTGCACCGCTGCTGGTATTGGCGTAGCTGCCTGAAGTCGCTGCAGTAACAACCACGGTAATCGTACAGGTCCCTCCCGCAGCAAGATTGCCACTATTTAAGCCGACATTACTATTGCCTGCGGCTCCCCCTGTGCTCGTTCCACCGCAGGTATTGCTTAGCGCGGGTGTGGAGGCAATTACTAACCCGGAGGGAAAGGTATCGCTGAAGGTTACCCCTGTGAAAGAGGTAGCTGTGGCATTGCTCAGCGTCAAGGTCAGGGTCGAAGTAGCATTAGGTGCAATCGGACTTGTAGAAAAAGACTTGCTGATGGTGGGCGCACCGACGCTATTAGCAATGGTGGTTGTGTTGTTTGTGAGACTCGGATCCAAAGTGGTGCTAGAAGCTGTAGCCGTATTACTGACGCTATTCGGGGCTACTGCTGTCACGGTAACGGTAATCGTGATGTCTGGCAAACTGGCACCGCTAACTACACTGGCCGTATTGTTCGTACAGGTAACTACCTGTAAAACAGCACTACAGCTCCAGTTGGTCCCTGTGCCGGAGACATAGGTGAGGCCGATAGGAAGCGTGTCTTTAACCGTAAAAGGACCGCTGGCACTCTGAGGACCGCTATTGCTAACTTTGAGGGTATAGCTGCCATTGGTTGACCGTGGAAACATAGGGCTGGAGGCAGTCTTGGTAATCGAAATGTCAGCAAATTTTGTGATGGAACCGAGGTCAGTTAGGCCAGCTACAGTACTACCAATTATCGAACTTCCACCACTCGGATTGATCCGAATAAGGTTGGTTCCAGAGGTACCGTATAGAAGGCTATCAGAGCCGTAGACCAAACCTGTGACGCTCGCGGCTGCTCCGGTGGCCGTTGCTATCGTCGGCAGGGAGGGAGGCGAACCGCTGGGAGGAACTGAAATAGTTCCCTGTACTGCATACAAGTTGGTGCCAGTCACGATAAAAAGCTGGCCTGCAGATGAAAACGCCATGTCTCCACCGCCGTTCAAGGGGGGACCTGATACAGAAGCAACCAGGGTTGGGGCCCCTGTTGTTAAGTCAACGGTGTAAATATTATTTGTGGCCGGATCCATTGTGAATAAAATACCATCCGACCTAAACGTAAGCCTGTTGGTACCAAATCCGAGTGAGGCACTTAGGACAGTATTCAAGCCTGTAGTAGGGTCCCAGTAGGCAGGCTTGCCAGGACTGGCAGCCGAGTCAACATAATAGATTCTTCCTGTAACAGGGTCTCTAGCAATTCCATTGGTACTGTAAGAAAAAGTTCCGACTGAAGTAGTGGCTGCTGTACTTGGATCAATGGTGTAGATCGTAGTGCCATTAGTGCCGTAAATAATGTCATCGCGTGGAGGAGAAGCTGCTTCTACTATCCTCGCACTCAAGCCAAACCAGACCATCCATAAGGCAAGACAGACTAGGGAATGAGAAAAGAGTTTTTTGAGTGCACCTTGATTTCTAAAAAGAGGCATAAATCCAAAGCAAAAGGCAGCCTTAAGTTAGTGTGCCCAGTTATTCTCCGTAAATATACGGGTTAGAGTCTAGGCATAGATGCTTCAAGGCCCCTCTACTTTTATAGATGCGTTGAATTCATTTCTATCAATGCTTATAGAGGTTGAGTAGAGCAGTATACTTTGCAAGTCCCATTTTTCAGCCTATTATAGTCCCATAATATTTCTTCATTAGTGCCATGCGTACTCACATTGATATCGACGATGTCTTGCTCGATGAAGCTCGCGCCCTAGGAGGCTATACCACGATTAAAATGGCGGTGAATGTTGCTCTAGTTGAGCATGTCAAGCAGTTAAAGCGACAGGAACTTCTACGCCTTCGTGGTCAGATGCATTGGCAAGGCGATCTAGACTTCCTAAGAGCTGAACGGAAATCCAATGCTGGTTGATACCTCCGTTTGGATCGACTATCTGAATGGCTATGATTCTCTCCAAGCCGACCTTTTGGCTAAAGCAATCGCAGAGGATGCATCTATTGTTTTATGTGGGGTAGTTTTGACTGAAATCCTACTGGGTCTCCCGGAAGACGAAGCCAGCCGTATTGAAAACCTCCTAGAAGCTTTTCCGCTGGCTCCCGAACCTGAGCGACAGGATTATTGCGCTGCTGCTCATCTTTACCGAACCTGTCGCAGCAAAGGCATTACGGTCCATTCTGTGATCGATTGTCTGATTGCCCAAATCTCCCTCAAGCATAATTACCCCCTGCTTTCTAAAGATCGAAACTTCGTGCAAATTGCACGGTATTTCCCCTTACAGCTTTGCTAACCCACCTCTAGTTTCTCTGGATGCTATGATTTCTATAGAAACTAGAGAATATAGAAATGGGTAAAGGAAAGACTATCTCTGCGTACACTGATGAGCAAACGGCGCTCAGAGTGGGCGAGTTGGCCACGCAGGAGCAGCGCAAACCAGCGCAGATTGCGGGCGCGGCGCTCAAATTGTATGTACAGTTGCCACCAGAAGCCCGCGAAGCCTTTCGGGCTATCGAACAGCAGGGAGGTCCAGCCCTCAAGTTGATGCGACGCGAAGTGACTCGCGCTTTGCTGAATGCTCAGTACGATTGGGCTAAGCAGCAGGCTATCCAGGCCATGAATGCTCCGGCGGTAGAACTTGAAAGTGAGGATGAGCTGTTGGCTGAGGCGGTGAGACTAACACGCTCGTGAGCAGCATTCTACGCCTGTGTCTGGATCTCAACATTTGGTGTGGAGACCTCATTGCTGAGCAGCATGGTCGCACGGATACAGCTACGCGCAAGCTTGTCGAGATGGTGCGTGCTGGGCAAGGTTCGCTTGGCCCCGTGCAACTAATCATTTCTTGGGGGATGATCAATCGGTTGCGCAAGGTGTATGTACAGGATCTACACATTCCAGCATCCGTGGCCGATACTTTACTGGGGGCGATTGCTGGCTATGCCGCTGTCGGACCGGCTGGGACTCCGCCGACCCTAACCTTGGGTGGTACGGGTGTGATACCGCTTGCTGATACTGAAGATGCCCATGTGCTAGAGACCTGCATAGCGGCCAAGGCCCATATCCTAGTGACCGCGAACTTTGCTGACTTTCTGACGGGCGGCACAACAGGTGCGACTGTACTCGAAGCAGGTCGGATTGCTTTCTACACGGACCCTAGTGGTAGTCTGCTCATTGCCCATCCCTATGTGATGGCAGGCTGGCTCAGGCAAGGGCAGATCCTACTCCCTGACGGCAAGCAATGGGAGGTCAATTCACCTTCGCCAGGAAGCGAATGAAACCATAGGAATTGTTAGGTATTCCCGGAGCTGTTGCATTCGGTAGGGTATTTACTCCTTTCTCAATGTCAACAACCACCGCTCCATTAGTATTAGTTCCTGAACAGTTAGTGCTTGGAGTTGTCCCACCCACGAAGAATTCACCTCGGTCTGCGTCACTGGCATTGCTCATATAGGTCGTTGTCAGACCAATTGCCATCGCTATGCCTGAATCGGCCCCTGGTAAACCGCCATCTGTGGGTATCAAACCATTAAAAGTATTGGGACTAAAGGTATTGTTAGCAGGCACTAAGTCACAGACCGCGATCTTGGTGAGCGGGACATCGCCACTAGACAAGAAGTAGATGGTGTATTCCACATCGTCACCGGGTTTGACGATGCCGCCATCAATTGCTCCTTTTAGATAATTTGCAGGCCAGTTGGGTTCGTTGTCGTTCAGGTCAGCGGTTGTAGTCGGATCTACCACCGTTGTAATCGGGCTGGTATTGATAGCGGTGATTCGTTTGACTAGACTCAGTTTTGGATTGTTGGCAACGGGTACCGTCACTGTTGTGGGGTCAAGTGCGGTATCGTTACCCGTATTACTTTCCCCTCCACCCGATACGGTTGCATTATTGGTAACGCTAGAGGCTGCATTGGAAGCAACGTTCACTGTAAGCGTAATGGCTGGATAGCTAGCACCTGCGGCCAGGGCATCACTGCGGGTACACTGCACTTTTCCTGCCGAGGGAGTGTTGAGAGCACAGGTCCAGCCATTGATGGTACCCGTTGGGCCCGTTGCCGTCAGACCTGTAGGCAGGGTATCGACTACCGTTACAGTGCCACTGGTTGCTGCACCACCAGAGTTGGTCGCGGTAATCGTATAGGTTGCTCCAGTTTGTCCCTTCGTAAAGTTGCCCGTGTGGGTTTTGGTAATGGTCAGATCAGGAATACCGTTGATATTGGTGAGGTCCGTGGTGCTGTTGTTGGTAGTGGTGGCCTCTCCTCCACCAGCTACCGTTGCACTGTTGGTGACACTGGGGGCTGCATTGGAAGCAACGGTCACCGTAATCGTAATGATTGGATAGCTAGCGCCTACGGCCAGGGCATCAGCGCGGGTACAGGTTAGGGTTGCCAAGGTGCAAGTCCAACCCGTACCACTGATGGCGGTTGCCGTCAGACCTGTAGGCAGGATATCGACTACTGTTACCGTTCCGTTAGTCGCTCCAGCACCAGAGTTCGTTGCCGTAAGTGTATAGGTTGCTCCTACTTGTCCTTGGGTGAAACTCCCGGTGTGGCTTTTAGTAATGGTCAGATCAGAATAGCCAATGGGAGTCGCT
This sequence comes from Gloeobacterales cyanobacterium, assembly GCA_038245785.1. Classification (GTDB taxonomy): domain Bacteria; phylum Cyanobacteriota; class Cyanobacteriia; order Gloeobacterales; family PMM-0068; genus Sivonenia. The sequence goes on from JBBRSB010000001.1 coordinate 283,793, forward strand.
ACCGTATTCGAGGTTGTGCTAGAAGGCGTATAGGGTAAATTTGTTGAAAAAGATACATTGTTCTGGATAGGCGTAAGAATAGTGCCCGCCAGCACTTTAAATGTCAGTGTTAAGGTGCCTGGGGTTATAGAGGTACAGGCTACGTTGGCACAAGTTCCCGCAGGGACGATTAGGTTAGACCAATCAATGGTCGAGCCCGAGAATATGCCTCCATTGGAAGCCGAGCTTACAACGTACGTAGAATTAGCCGGAATAGCATCTGAAACATTAACGTTATCGCTTGAAATACCCTTGTTCAACAGCGTAATGGAGTAAGTAAGTTGCGTACCGGGGGTAACTGGCCCTAAAGGACTAACAGCTTTGCTGATGGTCGTATCCGGTGGTCCGCTGAATAGGGTATTGAAATACGCTTGGCTGTCCTTCAGGCTATCGGCTACATCATTGATGGTGGCTTTGACATGATAGGTTTGCCCAGCTTGGACCAAGGCAGTAAAGTTTTTTAAGGGGACGGTTCCACCGTCCATGGTGAACTCAGCACCAGCAGCAGTTGAATCGTTTGGAGCGGGACAGGCGATTAAAGTACACCCTGCTTTGAAAAAGAATGAGGAATTAGTAGTTTCATTGATCGTATTAATCTGAATAGGAGTAGTTGTATTGGGCAAGCTGGCCAAATTCACCCCTGCTACAGGCAACCCTGGCCCGGTGATGATGATGTCAATATTGTCGTTATAAGCTGTGCCAACATATTCCCGGTATTCCCAAGAGAAAAATGAATAGTTAAGCCCGAAACTGTTGTATTGAGGCTTTACATCAAACTCAACAGTGGTAATGTCAAAGTTTGGGGAGCTTCCCCCTCCTCCTGTACTTACAGTCCTGCTATTCAAAGTTCCTGTGCGCAGTACGATGCCATCACCGGGGAATCCACCCGCATTCGTAAATGTCCCAACACCACTTGTCCCAACACTAATACCCTTCCCCGATACGTTTGAGGTGATGGTGACATTAGAGACTGTTGATCCTGATGCTGACCCGGCCAAAGTCGATTGCAAGGTGCTGGTAGTTATGGTCGGCGTAATCGACTGAGCAAAGACCGCGCTGTTACTTATGATCATGCCAACAGAGAAAATCGCCAAAAATACCATTACCTGTGCGAACAACCCAGTACCGGACAACCGATGATTACTGCCTTTCTTCTTAGGAGAACGCACCCCTGCCTCCAAGGCAGATTCGGAATTGTCATGCCAGGGTGTAAAGAATGCGCTTAGATGTTCGACTAGAAATTTCATTACGGACTTCCTGGGAACTTTTTTGGCCCCCCTGCCCCCCCTAGCGAAGCTTCCCGAAGGGTACCTTGGGGGGTTCTGAGGGAAAGTTTTATAAGAACTGAACTCTGCCCACCCATCACTGCTGTCTGGAGCTGGAGAGGGATGTTTCTCCCCCCAGAATTGGGGGGCCGGGGGGGCCTGCTCTAATAGTTCCCTTATCGGGCTGCACTTCTGAGGTTTTGTCCTTAACTGGCACATAATTTTCATCTCACCTTGGCTTGGAAGCGAATTTCCTTTTTTAAGGAAGAGCGGGTTCTGCAAAATGTGCTGAGACAAGCGTCGCGGCAGAGGTGTCGAGCGGAGACAGTTCGTTCAGATACACAGGTCCAGAAGGGTGTGCGGGTGTAGGAACTGGAGCTTGGGAAACAGTCGGTGCCGCTGTTGCAGCATTGGGGGACTCTGTCTGAGGTAGAACAAGCGGTGGCGCTGCTGTTTTAGGCGGCTCTACGGGAGGCAAGGACTTGGCTAGCGGAGACTCCTGCAGTTGGACGGGAGCAACTTGTTGCAAACCAAAGCCATCAAAGAGTTCATTGACCTTGAGCGTGATGCCCAGATAAGGTCCAGCGGCATAGCGAGTACCACTGAAATCGCGGTCATTGTTGATACTGCCAAAGCTGTAACCACCCGCCAGGCGAAGATTTGGAGAGAGGTAGTAACCCAGCTCGGCAACGCCGCCGGTTTCGCTGTAGCCTGCAGTCGGTTGGCTAATCGAGCGAATTTCACCAACTAAGTCGGTATTGTAGCCCAAACGATAACGGGCACGTAGCTGAGCCAGAGAGACCATGCTGGAAACAGAGAAATCTTGAGCAAGATTGGTCGTGCTGCTGCGTAGAGCGTACTTGCCGTAGAATTCCCACTGCCAATTCGGTGCATAAATTGCTTCCAAGGCCAAAGTATGGTCAGCAGAACCCGTACCGCTGCCAAACAAAATCGTGTTCGGAATGACCGATGGATTCTGGCGGTACTCATAGCGCAACAGGGCATTGAAACTGTTGTCCTTGGGATTGCGATAGGCCAAGCCTAGTTTCAGGTCCTTCGTGTCCGCCAGTCCAGTCAAGAGTTGATTGGCAGAATTTGCCTGGTTGTAGCGCAGGAGGGCGGTCAGGGAAGGAGAAAGTTTTCCGGTGACGCCTGCGGTGATAACGGTGTTGTCCCCGGCTCCGCTGGTCCGCTTTTCATAGCGAGCACTGGCTTTGAAATCAGGATTTGCGGTGTATTCAAAACCGAGGCCGTAGTTGTCTCCGCTTTGGATTCCTAGAGCCGAAGCGCTTTGACCGATGGCATAGGGTTGAGCAAACTGAAGCCCTGCGCCTGTATTGGCAAATACGTTACCCAAGACATGTTCATAGTTGAGATTGGCGGTGAGGCCCGCAGAGAGGACCAAGCGCTGGTTAAGGCCAATCGCTCCTTGGTTAGAAGGACCGTTGGCTCCACTGATCACAGAATAACGTCCGGTCAGAGTTGTATTTTCTGCGAGTTTGTAATCGGCCAGGGTATCGAGACTGGTAATCGAGTTGCTGCCAAACTGTCCACCAGAGAAAAATTGCTGGTTCAGTTGGATTCTGATGCCTGGATAAACGGCCCACTCTAGACCAAGAATCGTGCGGTCAGGATAGCTCAGGTCCTGACGGGGAGAAAGGTTCAGCTCATTCTGCGCCCGGAAGGTTACTTTATCGGTAACCGGAACGGTCAGTCTGGAACGCAGCTGGCTGGAATTTCCAGCAATATCTGGCTGGAGGCGGTCTTCACGGGTCCGATTGAGCAAATCCACTTCTAATTTGCTGCTGCCCAGCTGTTGGGCGACGCCTACCGTAAAGGTAGTCAGACTATTGTCCACCTGCATGCCGGGGATGGCGACGGGACCAGGATTGAAGAGGTCCGTAAAGGTAAGTCGGGGTTGAGGTGCAATTCCCTTATTATCTTCCCGGTCGTACTGCACCTTTACGTTCGTAGTCGGGGAGACCTGAGCCGTCAGGTCCACGCCATAACGGGTTTGCCCTGGTACAAAACTAATGGTGGCATTATTGGCAAAGCCACTATCGGCAGCACGCAGATAGGCACGGCCTCTGATCTCTTTAGAAAGTTCTCCGTCGAATTCCACCCGAAAAGCGGAACCGCTGGCCGGACCGACCACTTCCGAATCATTTTGAGAATGGGCATATTCGGCAATTAGCTTGCTGTTGGGACCGAGCGAGAAGAGGGCATCCGCTCCATAGAGTTCAAACGTGCGGACTCCCTGGTTTTCCTTAACGTAGGTCGTTCCTAGCCAGCTTTCTCGGTTCAGTTCTTTGGAGAAGTGGTAACGGGCGCGAGCACCGTAAATATTGGCATTTTCTCTACTTTCATATTGATAAGTCGCTACTAAACGACGCACCAAAAGCCGACCATCTTGGCCGATTTCTGTCCGCAAGAGGGGGCTGCGGAGCAAGATAGCGCCCCGGTCATAGTCAATGTCATAGTCTGTGCTGCGGGATAGGAGTTTGCGCTCGATCACCGTGCCGGGACGGTTGATTTCTTCTAGTTCGACGGCAAGCTGTTCACTTCCTGCCAAGAGCAGTCGGCGGGATACAAAGTAGTAGCCACTGGTGCCATCGGGAGCAATCGTGTCGCGCTGGAAACCCTGGACATTGTCGCCATAGAGTCCGGTGAGCTGTAGGTTGCCAAAGTTGTAGTTGAGTTTGAGTCCATGCAGTTGACGGCTGAGGGCGGTCAATTGTTGATTGCTTGTCGAAAATTCTTTCGCCGTATCGTAATCGCCCCACAGAGCAGAGTCTTGGTTGCGTTCTAAACGAAGGAATAAGCTGTCTTTTGATTGAGCGGTGCGTTCCGTGCTGGAACTATCGCCAAATACGGGATAGGGCTGGTCGCAAGACTGGACATCTTGGTAGAGGCGACTACTGTCATTGCAATCCAGGTTAAGCGAGCGGCTGTTGTTGTAGGCTCCGGTGAAGAGCCAATCCCCAACTTTACCCGTAGCAAACACGGCACTGCGCAGGTCTAGTTTGGTGGTGTTGTTGCGGTCAGGCGGTAGAAAGTCTCGGAAACTACGGTAGTAATCGGTTCCTTGAGCGCCCAGTCGTAAATTAACTACGCCCGTGACGAGAGAAGGACGCAAACTGGTCTCGAATTCTAGCTGGGAAGAGGCTGCCAGGTCTGCCGCTCTGGCCTCAACCTTGACTACTTGCGCTTCTAAGTTAGAACGTAGATTGGCTACATACTGGCCCTTTTGGACTTTGACCTGGAACCCAGCCTGGTCGGGGTCTGCGTCGGTTCCGGTGAATTCGCCAGCGCTACTAGTCAGCGTCACCATCGCATCCCGGTCTGAACGATTGCCTTGCTCATCCAGAAGTTGGCCTTCTAGGGTAACGGTTGAACGACCATCGGCGGGGAGCTTAGCCTGTGCAGACTTGACCGTGATTTTCTTAGGGATACCGCGCACGAATACTTTGACAATGATTTTCTCTCCACCCTTAACCTGGGCCACGAGCGTGTTCTCACCCTCTTTCAGGGAAAGGCCATACCAGGTTTGGGTGACCAGGTTGTTTTTGGTATCCGTTTCTGTACGCCCAATCAAGGTACGGTCTGCTGGGACATCATTGACCAGCAGATCTACGTCTTTGCCCACATCCAGCGGAAACTGTAAGACCACATTCGTTGCCGGAATGTCCACGATTGAATTCGGGGCAGGATTGAGAATTTTGACGACTCGGCTGGCTGCATTCGGCGGAGTGAGTTCCGTTTGGGCAATGGGCTCTGCTTTGACCACACAGCTAAAGCTCAAGCTCCCAGCCAGATAGAAGAGAATTCCTGTACGTACTACAGAAGATTTCATGGTCGTTTTTCCTTGTACGTGGGGGTGACGCCAAAATTCATCCGCACCAAACCGCCTGGTTCTAAGTTCACGAAGCGAGACTGACTATTGAGTTCGATAAAATGGATATTTGGGGCGAAGGTATATCCCGGTAGGCTATTGAGGTCTAGAACTCCGGTGTGGGGTCCAGAAGTCACATTGGCGACGGAGAACAGACCGTTGGGATCGGTGGTGATGCGGGTGCCATTGTCCATGAAGACCACGGCATTGGGCACTCCTGGTTCATCAGGCTGCTGTTCGCCGTCAAAGTTTTTGTCTGTAAATACTGTCCCGAGAATCAAACCCCGGTCGGAGAGGATACCAGGACGGATCTTGAGACGGTAGACAGCAGGGCCACCGCGTACTGGACGGTTGTTGCTTACCCGGCGACCGACTACGGAAGCTGAGTTTTGGCCTGAGCCGCGAATGGCATCGGGCGTGAGGGTTGTGGCATAAGCAATGTTGAGACTCATGCCCACAGGAATGGTTGCACCTGTGGCATCTAAGAGGACGGTCGAGCCACTCCGGGTTGCCGTAACCGCTACGGGGCTACCTGAAACTTCTGCCCGTACGGAGTTTTGCAAGAAGTCAAAACCGAGGGGAAGAGTATCGGTTACCTGGATCGAATCTAGGGGAGAAGTAGATAAATTTTTGACCTCCACCCGATAGACAATCGTGTCTCCTGTTTCAGCGGTAGCACGATCTCCTATCTTGGTAATTTGGATTTCGTTGGGTTGGCAAACACTGGTATTGAGGCCAGTTATGAGGATCAATCCAACCGTTGCTGCATCGCCAATCGTAGTGGTATTGGTTGTGGAAACAGTCGGATTGCTGGTGATCGCTAAGGGATTATTATCTAGAGATGTAGCTTCATAGGTAACGTTGTTGCCCACACGGTTAGTAATTTTTAGAAGAATTCTGCGCTGGCTGTAAATACCACCTGTAGGGGGATTGACCACTAGGATATAGGTTCTACCTGTATCCAATTGCCCTCTTCTTGCATCAAAGAGAAAGTTATAGTTGCCCTTGCCACTATCAGACAGAAAGAAAGGATTACTGTTTTGCGTATTGGGAGCAGCTCCACCTGGAATGGTATTGCTCAAATCATCGGGTACTTCTGTGCGCGTCAGAGATACTAGAGAGCCAAGGTCTGTGCCATTCGGCGTGTCATATAAACTAATACTGAATCCCTTATAGCTGCTCAGCGTTTCTCCATCACAACCTGTTACCCGGCCTAAGGGATCGATCAATTCAAAGCTGGAGCTATTCTGATTAGAAGCTAAACTGGCCTGAGCATAGCCCTGAGGATCACGATAGACCAGGCTCGCCTGATTCCTGAAGGTCGTATTGGTCTGAGCCAAAACAGGTTGAGCTAGGGGTAACATTCCACCTACTAGTAATAGCTGAAAGCAACGTTGTAAGAAATCACTAGAGCGCTTTTTGCACAAGGAAGCCACTGCTTTTCACTCCGATAAGGCATGAAGAAATTGGGGACACCCTAAGGAAAGTGCCCCCAACTGTCTGTTTTAACTAGTTGATCTTGCGGCGGAAAGTAAACGTTTTGCTTACCCCTGGTCCTATAGGGCCAGTAATGGTATCTACATATTTGGTGACATCCGTAGTTGCGGTTGTCCCCGCTTGGTCTACGGCGGCAGTAGCGCCTGTGGCACCACTGAAGAAGGTAATCACGGTACCCGTTCCAGAATCACGAGCGGAGCCAAGCACATTGCTGGTATCAAAGGAACCATTGCTGTCGTTGTCTAGAGCCCAGTTGTTGCCAGTCAATCCACCGATGGTGCCGTTTTCGGTAACCACAATGTCTTTGGCATCCAGCACCGCATTACTTCCAGAACCTGCTTGCGCTTCTGTGATGTTCTTGTAGGTGATGTTGTACTCGATGATGCTTCCAGGAGGAACATTGCCCGTGATCGCTGTTCCAGCAGGAACTAGTTCTGTTGCGCCATCGGCCGCTAGAACCCGTGCCGTTTTAGCCAGGGTCATGAAACCGACATAAACCCGGTCAATGGAGGTGTTCTGAGCATCGGCAGCATCTAAGCCAGCAGGCCCTAGATCGATAAAGGCTGCAACAGGAACAGGAATACCGGTGAAGGTGGGCGCTCCAGCAGGTAGGTCAACGGATACCCCGTAGTTGGCAATTCCACCGACGGGAATATCTGCGGCAGGAATTACGACGGGGGTCCCGGTAGTGGCAGGAACTCCTCCGGTGTAGGTGTAGGTTGCGGATTGACTACCGTAGGAGATTGTCACCTTAGTACCATTGGGGATAGTCCCTGCTGCGACGGTAGCAGGTGCTAGGGATATAGGAGTCGTAGAGGTCCCTGAGTTTTGCACGGTACCAGTGAAAGCTGCAGGGCTAGGGTCGGTTCCGACTAATAGGGCGGCCTTGTTGGTGAAGTCATCGTTATTGCTCGTAGGACCGATGGCCGTGGGTGCGCCAGAAGGACCATTTAGAACAGTAGAAGGAGGGGCAATCGAGACGAGGTTCGCTTCCCCATCTGGACCTGTACCGGAGTTATTACCGGGGTCATTGCCGTCGGTCGCGCCTGGGACGCCCGTGTTGGTGGCTGGATCAAAGGGGTCAGCAATAGGACTGGGGCCATCGGTGAAGTTGCTAGGATTCTGGTCTCCAGATTCGTCGTAGACCAGGATAGTGCCACCGGGAGTGGTACCGAATATTTGAGCCAGGTTACGAACACTGGTACCTGCGGATGTAACGCCACTGGTAACGACTTGGAAGGAAAATCCGGTGACGGTGGTTCCTGCACTTACTGGGCCATTGTTGATAAAACCGACCCGAGCTACGGTAGTGCCAGGTACGGTAGTCCAGGCAGCAAGCGTGGAGTTAGGCTTAGTAGCCGTGAGATCTGAGGTGTAGACGGTGGTCCAGCCTGAGGGTGCAACAGGGGTACCTGCTATCAAAACTGTGCTTACAGGAACAGCATCCGAAACCAAAATCCGAGTGACGGTAGCGCCATCTACGGTGATAGGAGTACCGGCTAAGGGAGCGGCAGAAAATCCTGTGCTTCCTAGAGGGGCAGCACTGTCTACCCTCAGGCTCAAACTGTAGGTAACCTTGTCATCGGTGAGCGTGCTTGGTGTGCCATTGTCCGTATAGGCACTGCCCTTGAGGATGGCCGCGAAGGCTTGAGGGTTACTGCCCACGGTAGCGGTCTGGGTCGCACTGGCTTCACGAGTACCGTTAATCGGAGCGAAGGCTGCATCGGCAGGAACGGTTCCATCTACGGTAAATACGTCTCCGGCTTGGGAGGTAGCTGCCGTCCGCTCTTGGTTCTGAGCATCTCCGGGGGTGTTACCCAATTGAATGGAGATTGCTTGGCCTGTTGTTGCGCCAGGACTGACTTGGATAGGGACTCTTACTTTGATCGTGCCGCCTACAGGAATATCGGCGGTAGTGAAAGAACCACCGCTAATTGCGACAAACCCGCTGCCCGTATCGACAGACAAGCTCCCATTGATACTGCCAGGACCAGCGGTCACCGTGGCCAGGTTAGGAATCGTAAATCTTGTTGCGTCGTTACCTGTGTTGGTAATTACGTAGTCATAGTAAAGGACTGAGCCGGGAGTGATAGAGGCTCCGGCCACTGCTGGCGTAACACCAGCGGAAGTAAGCGTCATACCCGCAACTTCTGCGACGGTGACGGTGACAGTATTGGAAGTGGTAGGGGGCTGCGCTACGCCTGCGTTGTCAGAGTAGGTAGCTTGGGCCGTGTTGCTGATAGTAGTACCAGCCGTAGTGCCAGAAGCCCAAGCGGCGGGAGCCAACTGTAGGATACTACTCACGAGAAAAGTAGCGGCCAGCAAACCACTACTGTGACTCCTTGGTGTTTTGGATAGCTTTTCGAGAAGACGCATATAGATGATGTGCCAGTGGATACAAAATCAAGCATTCCTCCGTATATCTCCTGATTTGTAAAGATTTTGTGAACTTCGTAATGACTACCTATGGCAAGATTGCGACAGAAACTATCTTCCTTTTATCTATAAATTGTTTGTATCTTGACAATCCAAATGGGGCACTTACGCTTACGATAGTTTGTAGTCGTTAGTGGAAAGCCTACAGGAAGAGACTTTAACTGTTTCATGTCAATACAGTTGATGATGTTTAAAAGTTGGGAAGCGCCATCGTATCCTAGAAATCTCTACAGGAGAGAAGAAAAACCCGTTCCCTAATTTACGGATAGGCTACTTACCCTATAAGGGTGATAGAAACTGGCTTCATTCTCTATATAGGTTATAAACAGTTTCTGCAACACCCCTGATGTTTGCCAATTAGGGTATGTGTGTTAGCAATCTCTCTGATGCCTCGCAGCACAGCAGAAATCCCGTCACTAGTCCATTACACGTTCTCCATATGGGGTAAGCAGCAGTTTCAACTAGAATGTGGTTAATACTGAATTGGCTAAGACCTATGCCCAAAGCGATCTGGAATGGTGTAACTCTGGCAGAGAGCGCTCAATGTGAGCAGGTGGAGGGAAACTATTATTTCCCTGCGGACTCGATCAAGCAGGAGTATTTCAAAGAAAGCTCTACCCACACAACCTGCCCCTGGAAGGGGGTTGCCAGCTACTACAACGTGGAAGTGGATGGTCAGGTGAACAAGGACGCAGCCTGGTACTACCCCACGGCTAAAGATGCCGCCAAAAATATCCAGGGCCATATCGCTTTCTGGAAAGGCGTAAAAGTCGAGAAGTAAGGCCTGACAGTCTTTGCTGCTAAAGACCAGGACCATGGCTCTCTCGTAAGGGCGCATCGCGATGCGCCCTTACCTATACGGAGGACTATCGCTGCGATGTAGAGACCAGCGCGCTTGGGAGCGGTCTAGAAACTCCACCTATCCCAGAAAATGACCAAAAAGTGAGTACTTTTTGGTCTGGAAAGAGCATTTAACCCCCTAGAGAATGTGGATACCGATTCTGTACGCCGTTCAAAAGCAGTCAATGAATCGCTACGTTACCCACATCTTTAGGAAATACACTATGGAAACGCCTACTTCCTCTCGGCGCGATGTTCTTGTGAAGGGAGCTGCCGCTGGTTTGACAGGAGTTTTGGGCATAGTTGCTATTGCGCGTCCGTCGATGGCAGCGACCGATCAAGAAAAAGATGCCGCTATCCTCAATGCTGCTATCGACTTAGAAAACCAAGCGATCTGGGCCTATGGAGTCGCTGGTGGAAAACTCAGCAGTACAGACGTCGGAAAAACGATTCTGGCTTTGGCCCTCCGCAACCAAGCAGACCACAAAAAACACCGAGATGCTTTAGCGGCGGTAGTCAAGAGCTTGGGTAAAACGCCTGCTCCTGCCAAACAGAGCTATGACCTCTCTACCTATATCAAGGCAGGGGAAGGCAATCTAAACTCCGATGCCAATATTGGCAAACTGGCCTTGGCCCTGGAAATTGATGCCGTTCTCGCCTATGGGGACGCCTTCAGCAAACTGAAAACCCCTGCCATTCTCGCCGCAGCCGGAACAATCGCTCCCGATGAAGCCGCCCATGCAACGGCAATCCGGGCTGTATTCAAAACCCTAATCCCCTCCCTCGAATACGTGCCAGCCGCTTTTATCAGCGCTGATACGCGCAAGGATTGGATCTTGAAAGTCTAGAGCTTTTGAAATTTGATGCTGATCTTGTTGGGTTATGCGCCTAGGTACTTCCCCCTGGGCGTTTTCTTGAGGAACTTTTAATGAAACGCTACGCCATAAATCTCGCTTTAGTACCTATTTTCTCCATGGGCATATCCACTGCAGCTTTAGCCATGTATCCCCTTATGCCTCTTATGCATAATGAATCTCAGAAAATCAGTCAAATGGCTAAGACAGGAAAAGCGGTGAAAACCGCTACGGTGATTATCGATGGCTTTCAATTTACACCGGATAATCTAGTGCTTAAAAAAGGGGGCAAGGTGACTTTTATGAACAAAGATTCCACTTCCCACACCGTTACACCAGAGGAAGGGTCAAAGTTCGTGGGAACGGGGCGTTTAGAAAAAGATGCCCCCTCTAAAACAGTCACGTTTACAACAATGGGTGAACAGAATTATTTCTGTGAAATTCATCCCAGTATGAAGGGCAAAATCACCGTTGTTCCTTAAGAAACGGAGACTTGAACAAGGGGATAGAGAAAAAGGTAGTTTATATTCGGTAGGAGCGTCTGTCTATAGAAATCATTGGGGTCTATATGGATAGAATTACTTCTAATCGAAATAGCTTCAAACAGGATTTGACAATAAAAAGCTTCTCCCAATTCCTGCTTAAGCTTCTAGGTGCTTTTTTAACGTTGTTACTCGCTGTATATTGTGCTGCCTGTGTTTTCCTCTATATTCGACAGGCACACTATATCTTCGTCCCGGAAAGAGATATCAAAGTTACCCCTGCAGATTATCAGCTCAACTATCAAGATATTTACATACCTGTTTCTACTCCTACAGGCAAGACAGAAAAAATTCACGGGTGGTGGATTCCTAATGCCAATAAAAATGCCAAAACCCTCCTCTATCTGCATGGAAACAGCGTTAGTGTCGGAGCGAACGCAGAACATGCCACCCGCTTACATAATCTCGGGTTTTCTGTCCTTTTGGTTGATTATCGGGGCTTTGGACGAAGTGATGGAGAATTCCCTTCCGAATCTCAAGTTTATGAAGATGCCCAAGCAGCCTGGAACTATTTAGTAAAGAAACAAAAGGCCCGAAATATTTTTATATATGGTCATTCTCTTGGAGGAGCGGTTGCGGTAGATCTCGCGGTGCACCATCCAGAAGCTGCGGGCCTGATTGTGGAAAGTTCGTTCACTTCTATCCTGGATCTGGCTTCTCGCTATTCATGGACTCAGTTCTTTCCCATGCCCCTGCTCCTGACGCAGCGATTCGATTCCCTCTCTAAGGTGAAATACCTCAAAGTACCGGTTCTTTTCATTCATGGCACAGCGGATCAGACTATTTCTTTTCAAATGAGTCAGCGCTTATTTGCTGCGGCTCCCGCACCTAAACAGTTGGAACTAGTGCCCAATGCAGACCATGGGAATGATGCTATCGTTGCAGGTCCACGCTACCTGGAAGTGGTTCAAAATTTTGTGCAGATGGTCAGTGCTCCTACGAACCCCGTGGTATCTCAGGGGTCTTCATGAAAAATCATTTGGATTCTAGAGCAGCAATCTATAAATTTCCATAATCAGGCATATTGTAGGTACTTATTCCTGCCCCTAACTGAATGTTCGTACGCAAACTATCATGGCCAAATATTTTTAAGAGTTTGAGCATTCTCTTCATCCTCTTTTATATTGCTGTCTGTGGCTTCCTCTATTTCCGTCAGAACTATTTTATTTACGATCCAGAGCGGCAAATTCGAGCTACTCCTGCGCTTTATCATCTGCCCTATCAGGAGGTTGAGCTTCCTATCACAACCCAAAGTCAGAAGATTGAGAAAATACAGGGTTGGTGGATTCCTGCTGTCCAGAAGAATGCTAAAACGCTTCTATACCTCCATGGGAAGGGGGCCAATATGGGTAAAGACGCTGAACGGGTTAGCCAGTTTCACCAGCTTGGGCTGTCTGTCTTTTTGATTGACTATAGAGGTTTTGGTAAAAGTGAAGGGGCCTTTCCCTCTGAAACTCAAATCTATGAGGATGCTGAGCAGGCTTGGCAATATCTGATTCAAAAGTTAAAGCTAAATCCTAAACATGTATTTGTCTATGGTCATTCGCTGGGCGGAGCGATTGCTATTGAGTTAGCGCTTCATCATTCTCAAATACCAGGATTAATCATAGAAAGTTCGTTCACCGCCATGCGCGATATGGCTATTAGAACGGATTGGTGGGCTTCCTATATTCCTTTAGATTTTCTGCTCACTCAGAAATTCGATTCCCGGTCAAAAATTAAAATGCTTAGAATGCCAATTTTATTTATTCACGGTACCGCCGATGCGATGATTCCCTACGAGATGAGTGAACAATTATTTGCGATGACCACTTCACCGAAGAAGCTCTTGCTAATTCCTCAAGGCGACCACGACCACAATTTTAAAATTGGAAAAGCTCAATATATGGAGGCTATCCGGGATTTTGTCTTGCATACCCCTCAGTCCCTACGGGACAGCTCCCCTTAGAGGGGAGCCCATACTGGGAGAAGAAGGATGGCTTGGATTTGGCTACAGACGCTGCCAAAGTGATAGCTCCCAGCATGGATGAAATAGACTACTCGCAGGCCTAAACTTTCTAACGCGGGAGTGGAGCTACCGCGCATCTTGCAGGCCCTAGGGGGAGCTTGTTCATATGATTGTTCTCGTATCCCCTCAGTTCTACCCTTGCACCCGCAGTTTTCTCTGACCACAGAAGTCTCCCCTCTAAGGGGAGCTGTCCCGTAGGGACTGAGGGGTTGGATCATAGCCTTTCCGAAGAATGAATCAGCCTCCCAAAGTTGGGGGCTTCCCAGATCCATGCAGGAGGTTCATTTGTTTCAGGTAAGCTGCATAGCCTAAATGCTCCAAACGGGCTTCTTTTTGGGAGACTTCTTGATTGAGTTGCGCCTGGTAGGCAAGCATTTTATCCAAGAGTTCGGGAATCCCGGTACTGAGGATGCGAATTGCTAAAAGACCAGCATTTTTTGCATTGCCAATCGCGACAGTGGCCACAGGAATTCCTCCAGGCATTTGCACAATCGAATACAGCGAATCAACCCCACCTAGTTGTTTGGTCGGCACGGGGACACCAATGACGGGTAGGGGAGATAGAGAAGCGACCATGCCGGGCAGATGAGCAGCACCTCCCGCTCCAGCAATAATCACTTTAATGCCCCGCAGATGGGCTTGCTGTGCAAATTGAACCATCATTTCCGGAGTGCGATGGGCCGACACAATTTTTACTTCGTGCGTGACTTCGAAGGCTTCTAAAATCTTGACGGCTTCACTCATCACGGGCAAGTCCGAATCACTGCCCATAATCACGCTGACTAAACAATTGTCCACGCACTTCTCCGCATTAGTTAAACGTTCAGGAGCTTACGGGCTTGCCATGCCCGTTGGTAAACCGCTTCCAGATTATCGCCCAAGACAGTGATGTGCCCTAGTTTGCGACTAGGACGAGCCGCCTTGCCGTACCAGTGAAAGTGCACATCTTCTAGCACTAGGAGCGGTGAGAGGTTGAGCGCACCTGGAGCCTCAACCTCTCCCAAAATGTTGACCATGACTGCTGCCGGACGAACGAGATCCGTACTGCCCAAGGGCCAATCCAAAATTGCCCGCAAATGTTGTTCAAACTGGCTCGTGACGCACCCTTCAATCGTGAAATGACCTGAATTATGGGGACGGGGCGCAAGTTCATTAATCCAGAGTTTGCCACTCGTTTCCTGAAAGAGTTCAACAGCGACAATCCCGACTCCTTGCACGGCTTCTACCGCCGCTCGGGCAAGTTGAGTCGCCTGTTCTTGGAGGGCAGTCGGGATAGCAGCGGGGGCCAAGACCACATGACAAACCTCCCCTACCTGCTGGGTTTCAACAACCGGATAGCTCTTGATTTGGCCGGAGGGACTTCGCGCTACGAGAACGGCGAGTTCTCGTTCGAAGGGAATATACTGCTCCACCAAAAGAGGTTGCCGCGCAAATTTTTTCCAAATCGCATCCCAGTCATCCCCAGGGCGCAAAATAGCGGTCCCTTGCCCGTCATAGCCCTGTTTTCGGGTTTTCAAAACGACAGTTGGCCCATAGACTTTGGCAAAAGCCAGGAGGTCATCATAGGTTTCTACGCCCTCAAAAGCTGGAACGGGTAAGTCATACTTTTTGAGGTGCTGCCTTTGACCATATTTGTCCTGAATCCAGGTCAGTGTCTGTGGATGAGGCCAAATTGGAGTAGCGTATTGTTGAGCGATGGCAGCAAGGACCGCCCCATCGACCCATTCGTTTTCTACCGTTAGCACATCTGCATGCTGAGCCAAGACTCCCAAAAGCTCAGGGTCTTCCAGACTGCCCACCAGTGCTTGACTCACCTGAGCCGCACTTTCCTGTGGATCATTCGCCAAAATTTGGGTCTGAATTCCCATACGGTGGGCCGCTAGAGCCAACATCCGCCCCAACTGTCCCCCACCAATGATGCCTACGCGCTTGCTGTAGGACTGGAGCGGTTGAGATTCTGTTTTGACCAAAGCTAATGACTGTTCCAAAAGACTAAATGGATACGACCCTGTAATTCTCGCTCAAGTGGGCACTCTTCCGATGGGTCTATCTTAAGATTTTGCTGCATACATAGATTTTCCGTTTTCCCCTCACCTTGCCTGAAGGTTCATGGTTGGGTCCCATTCTGGATATCCTAAAAATTTCGGCGTACGGTAGAGACTTCATATATGAAGTCTCTACCGTACGCAAACAGGGGATGAATGCCATTGGGTGGAACGGTATGCCCATCCAGAAATACAAAATTGCCTAGATATTGTATCGGCAGCACCTGTAGCATGACATGACCAAGCCCTCTTGCACCATGGCTTCCGTAGGACCCTGCAGGCGGGATTAAGGGGTGTAGACCGTAGGTCGTGCGGAGCGGGTCCGTTGAATCAATGCTCCTAACTCTGCCAGGTCCTGACCTTCTCGATGGAGCCAGAAGAGGTTGCCCTCGGCGCGGTGACGATAGATCCAGCCACTCAGCATGTGCACTTCATCCAAGCGGTCCTGAGGTAAGGTAAAACAAGGCTGATCATTGGGTTGTGTATAGTTTTTTTGATAGAAGCTTTTAAGCTGCTTTCTAATCGTTGGCATGGAAGCCGTGGTGTTGAATTCATGGGTGGCCAGGAGGGTTCCAGATTGTACCCAAAATACTTGAGCCGTTCCCTTGACTTGGCCAGGATAGACCATCACCAGGTCTAAAACGACCCGTTCACGAACCAAATTCTGACGCTGGAGAAATCCCTCTAAGGCAAACAGACGATTGCGCCACTGGGCAGCCCGTTCAAAAGCTTCTTGCGTAGCACAGGATTCCATTTGTTCATGGAAGTGCTGCAACACCTCTTTGGAGGCGCTGGCTTCTCCCCGGAGCATAGCCCGTAGCTGTTCTATAGGGGTGTGGTACGCTTCTTCATCCACCCAGCCACGACAAGGGGCTAGACACTTGCCCAATTGGTCCAAGAGGCAGCCTTGACGAATCGCGGAAAGGTCCTTACAGGCACGCAGTCCAAGCGCTTCATTCAAGAGACTGGCCATCCAATCAACGGTTCTGGCCTTGACATAGGGACCATAGTATTCGGCCCCATCATTCCTCAGGCTCCGCGTCAAATGCAGCCGAGGGAAGGGCTCGTGGACTGTGAGGCGTAAAAAAGGATAGTGCTGATAGCGACGCTGTAACCGATTAAAGGGCGGCAAATGCTTCTTGATCAGCTGATTTTCTAAGATGAGCGCGGCTAGCTCAGAGCCAGTGGAGGCTATCTCCACCGTAGAAGCTTCAAATTTCAGGCGTTGGGTCGGACGAGAGTGGCCCCCTTCCTTGCGAAAGTAAGACCGGACACGGGTTTTAAGCTTTACAGATTTGCCGACATAGAGAATCTCTTCTCGGCAATTGCGGAATAGATAAATACCTGGAGTGTCCGGCAATTCTGCCAGTTGGTCGATGGAAACGCGCACAGACACTGATCCGTTTTTACAGATTGAAAAGTAAAACAGGGATTTGGATGAGTCCAGGCCTAGTCAGGCTCGCCCTCAATAAATATGTACAGGGCGATAAGCGAAATCACAGGGAACACCAACCCGACGGCATAGACCAGGAAGGGATATACATTCGCACCAGGCATAGAAGTCTTCCTTTAAACAACTTGCTAGGGTAGTGTACTGGTGGGGTCTAAGCAAAAAGCGCCCTGTACATACTTCTTTACAACATTCGGCTTCTTAACAATATGGATCTCTATTTCATCCGCCACGGAATCGCTGTGAAACGAGGCACTACGGGCCTTGATGATGAGCAGCGTCCGCTTACCCCAGAAGGTAGGCGCAAAACTGCTCTAATTGCCCAGAATTTAGAGCATCGTGGTATTCGCTTTCAATATCTTTTAGTAAGCCCCTTAGTGCGCGCTCAGCAAACCGCTGTTATTTTGGAAAAATGTGGATTAAGCAAGACCTTCGATACCTATCTTCCCCTTGCGCCAGGAGGTTCTCTGGAACAGTTTAGGCAGGAGTGGCTGTCAAAGCCAGACCTCAAAAGTGTTGCTTTGGTAGGCCATGAACCAGATTTAAGCGGATGGGCAGAGATGATACTCTTGGGAGAGGTTCATGGCATCTTGCACTTAAAGAAGGCTGGACTGATTAAAATCTCTTTGGAAGAGCCAGAACGGGACAAAGCAAAGTTAGTTCTGGTTCTCTCACCCAAAGTTTTGATAGAAGCTCAAGGTTAGATTCGCTGTGAAACCGGAACCTATTGATCTCCAGGAACAATATCCCTGTCCACGCTGTAAGAAGGGCAATCTCCAAGCCATCGTTCTGACAGAGGCTTTTGGCTGCGACCGCTGCCAGCAGATTTTCGGATTGAGCGAAGACAATCAGACCATAGAGCAGCTTTCGACAAGCTATCCCTATACCAAGACCTGGCAATGGGTTTCAGAAGGCTGGCGTAGTAAAGACCGTGGTTTGAGCGAGAACTATCTTCCTTTGGTTTTAGGCTCTCTTGCCATTCCTCTACTTATGACATTCTGGCTGCCTCGATATTTTCAACTACCGCCCGGACCTGGAGTTGTATTGTGGATTACGATCACTTTTTTAGTAATGACCCTGCCGTCTCTCATGCTGTGGCTGGTTTTCCGGGATAGTCGCTAAATGCAACCTTGGACACATCACATTCCTAGGATATTCTGGTAAAAGTTAAGAACTCTTCACGACGCCAGCTTCCTGGTTGTTCGTCTTAGTCCTAACCAGTCCTAGCGTTGTTATTCTGAGGATCGTCCATGGTTACTACTACTGCCCAGATCAAGTACGAAGTAAAGGATCTGGAGCTTGCTACACAAGGCACCCAGAGAATCGAATGGGCAGCTAGAGAAATGCCTGTTATCCGTCAAATTCGTCAGCGCTTTGCCAAGGAACGTCCGCTTGCAGGCATTCGGATTGCAGCCTGCTGCCACATCACGACCGAAACCGCTAACCTTGCTATCACCCTGAAGGCTGGTGGGGCTGATTCTGTATTGATCGCTTCCAATCCCCTCTCTACTCAAGACGATGTGGCTGCAGCCTTGGTTAGAGACCACGGTATTCCAGTATTCGCCTTGAAGGGTGAAGATACCCAAACCTATCTCAGACACGTAAATATTGCTTTGGACCATCACCCACAGGTGATTGTTGATGATGGGTCCGATGTGGTGGCCACCCTGATTAAACAGCGTTCTGGACAAATAGAAGAACTGATTGGCACTACGGAAGAAACAACGACCGGGATTGTTCGTCTACGAGCGATGCTGGCGGCTGGGGTGCTTACCTTCCCGGCGATTGCGGTCAATGATGCCGAAACCAAGCACTTTTTCGATAATCGCTACGGCACAGGCCAGTCCACCCTGGATGGCATTATTCGGGCGACCAATATCTTGCTGGCTGGGAAGAATATCGTCGTAGCAGGCTATGGCTGGTGCGGTAAGGGAACTGCCCAACGGGCTCGCGGCATGGGTGCCAACGTCATTGTCACGGAAATCAATCCAGTTGCTGCCATTGAGGCGGTCATGGATGGATTCCGCGTGATGCCGATGACGGAAGCCGCCAAGATTGGAGATATCTTCATCACCGTTACCGGGAATAAGCATGTCATCCGTAGCGAGCATTTTGCCGCGATGAAGGACGGCGCTATCGTTTGTAACTCCGGTCACTTTGATATTGAGATTGACCTCGTGGCCCTAGGCGAACTTTCCAGTGAAAAGCGCAGTGTGCGTCCTTTCACCCAGGAGTATGTGCTGGCAGACAAGTCGATTATCGTACTGGGTGAAGGCCGTTTGATTAACCTGGCAGCGGCAGAAGGCCATCCTGCCTCTGTTATGGATATGAGCTTTGCCAACCAAGCCTTAGCTGTGGAATATCTTGTCAAGAACAGAGGCAAGCTGTCCCCAGCTATCTACGACATCCCCGTCGATATTGACCGAGAAATCGCTCGCCTCAAACTAGAAGCGATGGGCATTCATATCGACCAGCTCACGGCAGACCAGATCCACTACATGGGCTCCTGGGATGAAGGAACTGAATAAGTTTTCTTTGTGGACGACTCACTGAATAACGAACGGCCTCCGGGCCGTTTTTTATTGTTCAGCGAAAAAATAGGCAATCTTACCGAGGGAGGGAATCCAGCCTCACATCCCTCTCAGATCCCTCAGGTAAACAACTAACCTATCTTTTCCGATTACCTCTACATGCATCTCGGTTCTGTTCTTGCTGGATAAGCGCTCCAGCACCAGCACCCACGGCTCCACCGATAAGGCCACCGCCCGTTAGTAACCCAGCCCCAGCCCCATAGGCCGCTCCTTTGGTTACATTATTATTACGCTCGTCGGAACCACAGGAAAGATTAGGACTGAGCACGCTATTAATTCCCGTATTCCTTTGAGACTGTTCGGTACTGGCACCCGCCTCATATCGCTTGGACTTTGCTTCTGCAGAGGAAACGGAAGCAAACGGCAGTATGGACAATGCCAATAAACCAGCGAAAACTACATTGCAAACTTTGCTCACTTTCATCATTTATTTCCCTTACCTCAGGGCACAAATAGATACACAAGCTAAGATTTCTGTATCCTAAGCTTGGACTCATGGTTACAGAGCAAAACTAACATTCTGCCCTAACTAGATCATCCACCATTTGGAAGATGACTGCAATAGTCAATTTCTTCAAAGTAGCCCTGAAAAAAGAAAGTACAGGAGAAACATTGTGCCTAATATAAAAGTACATAGATAAGCCCGCTGCACTGTAGAGAAATATTATGAAACCGCTAAAATCGCTTGATGGTCCCAAGGATCTACCGCTGTGGCAGCTTATTCAGTGGATTGCCCATCCTCTTCAGTATCTAGAGCGTAATGCCCATCGCTATGGTGACCGCTTTAGAGGAAGCTTTCTGCGTTTCCCTAATATTGTTTTCTTGAGCGATCCAGAAGCTCTTGAAAAACTTTTTACCGAGAATCCTGAACAGTTTGATGGGGGCTGTGCGAACACTTTAATCAAGCCGATACTGGGCAACAATTCACTCTTGATGCTCGATGGGGAACGACACAAGCGCCATCGGCAGCTCTTGATGCCTCCCTTTCATGGGGACCGGATGCGGGCTTACGGGCAGCTTATTTGCCAGATTACGGAACAGGTTACGGACCAATGGACGGAGAACAAACCTTTTCTGGCGCGTTCTGCTATGCAGGCAATCTCGCTGCAAGTGATGCTCCGAGCTGTATTTGGTTTGGAAGAAGGAGAACGATACCGACAACTCCAGCAACTCCTCAGTTCTTTACTGGAATTATCACTCTCCTCGCTGGGGAATATTCTGCTTTTCTTTCCCTTTGCCCAGCGTGATTTGGGCTCTTGGAGTCCTTGGGGACGCTTCCTAGAGCAGAAACGACGCATCAACCAGCTAATTTACGCTGAGATCCGGGAACGTCGGGCACAGCCTAATTCTTCCCGTACCGATATTCTCAGCGTCCTGATGGCTGCCCGTGATGCAGAGGGACAGCCAATGACGGAGGAAGAACTGCTAGACGAATTGATGACGCTTTTGGTGGCGGGTCATGAAACAACGGCAACGGCGCTCACCTGGGCCTTGTATTGGATTCACCATCTACCAGATGTCAAAGCAAAGCTTTTGCATGAGTTGGATACACTAGGAAAAAACCCTGACCCTAGCGATATTACGCGGCTTCCCTATCTGAGTGCCATCTGTTCAGAAACGCTGCGCATCTATCCGGTTGCGATTATTCCTACCCCGCGCATAGTTCTCTCCCCGATTGCGTTCTTGGGTTATGAATTTGAACCGGGGACGCTGCTAATCCCCTCTATTTACTCGGCCCATCACCGTCAGCAAACCTATCCCAACCCGAAACAATTCAGACCGGAAAGATTTCTGGAACGTCAATTTTCGCCCTATGAATACTTGCCCTTTGGCGGGAGTAACCGTCGTTGTATTGGGGCCGCGTTTGCCCTCTTCGAGATGAAACTGATTCTGGCTACGGTGATGTCGCACTTCCAGTTAGCTCTGGCTGATGATAAGACTGTTCAACCTGTGCGCCGTGGGCCTACGATCGCTCCTGGCAGTGGTGTGCCGATGGTGATGACGGGTAAGCGTTCAGAGAAAGAACGTTTAGTCCCTGTTTCTGCGAAGTAACCTTCCTATGAGTTTGTTCATCCTCGTTAAGGACGCGACGGCGACCGATTAATCGGGATACCAGAACATCCCTTTGATACCTTCTGGATCTTGCACAAAGCCGAGGCGGCGATAGAAATCCACGACCTGAGGGTCGGCGAAGAGGGTGACATTGCTGATGTCTGCGCTGCGCAACTCCATAATCACGCGGTCTACCAGCTTTTTGCCTAAACCTTTGCTCTGATAGTCGGGATGGACCACCACATCCCAAAGCGTGGCATTAAAAGCATGATCCGAAGTGGCGCGGGCAAAACCAACCAATCGCTTGTAGTCATTGCGGCTATGGTACATGGATACCACGCAGAAGCTGTGGTCAATCGCTTTTTTGACCTTTTTGATCGGTCTACGCGACCAGCCGACGGCATCACAGAGCTCTTCTAATTCGTAAAGGTCAATCTCTCGGTCGGTGGAGAAGGAAATGCTGCCAGTATCTTCAGACAGATTTTCATCTTCTACGCTAGGGAAAAACTTTTTCCAAAAACTCATAGTGTTGGGGACGGTCGCTATTCAGTAGTGTACTCCGTACCTACCGCTTGCGTCGTTCTTTCCTAGGGAATAAGGTTGCCTGATTGTGGGATCGTTTTTAGCCCAATTGTGTTTCATTACTTGGCAAAGGCCGCGCGTAGAGTCGCGCTAGTTTCTTCCACGGCGGCTCTTGCTTGGTCTACCACTCCTGTCATATGGAAAAACAGGTGAATCATTCCCTCGTAGCGAATCTGCGTCACAGCCACATCATCTTCTCGAAGCCTCTCTGCATAATGCTCACCCTCATCTCTCAAAAGATCGTACTGAGCGGTGATCACTAAGGCTGGGGGTAAATTCTTTAAACTTTTTACCCACAAGGGAGATAGATAGGAGTTTTTCAAGTCAGTCTCTTGGGTTAGATAGTGATTGAAAAACCAACGCATAGTTTCTCGGTCAAGCAAGGTTCCATCAGATTTTTCTTGGTAAGAAGCACTGCTACAGGTTGCATCTAACACGGGATAAATCAAGACTTGATATGCCAGGGAAGGGCCGCCTTTGTCCCGTGCCATGAGGGCAACAACCGCCGCTAAGTTGCCCCCGGCACTATCGCCGCCCACCGCGATCCGGGTTGCATCAGCCCCTATTTCTGCTGCGTGCTCCGCAAGCCACTGAGTCGCAGCATACGCATCTTCTATAGCTGTCGGAAATTTACACTCTGGAGCGCGCTGATAATCGACGGCAGCAACGATACAGCCAGCTCTATTCGCGAGCAGGCGGCAAAGTTGATCATGGGTTTCGAGATCGCCTACAACAAAT
Source organism: Gloeobacterales cyanobacterium (assembly GCA_038245785.1). Classification (GTDB taxonomy): domain Bacteria; phylum Cyanobacteriota; class Cyanobacteriia; order Gloeobacterales; family PMM-0068; genus Sivonenia. Next base: position 306,624 of record JBBRSB010000001.1, read on the forward strand.
CCGCCACCATGGAAGAACACTAAGAGCGGGAAAGGCTCCTCCCCGTCTGGTGTATAAACCCTCAACGAAATAGCTTGGGTGGGCCCTGGAATGGAAAGATTTTCAACTTTATGAACGGGCTCTGGTTCGCCTGCTAATCGGCGCATACCCATGTAAAACTGACGTGCTTCCACAGGTGGCAAACTCCTCAGAGGAGGTGCAGCTCCCATATGCGCAAGCAGCGCTTGGACCTGTGGATTTAAGGGAGATGTTGCCATGGTTGCTTCATAGATGACCGGAGAAGTCTAATAAAAACAGCCCCTGCTGTCTGTTCTTCAGGTCTCTGCAAAGTCGACAGATTCTATACAGTCAGGGGCTAACCCAACATTTCAATGCCGTGCTTTTGACCGACCGAGACCATTCTTTTCATATCCAAAGGCCCCTCAACCGCCGCCAGATCTTCTAAAAAATTCTGAAACCATGCCGAAACCGTGACGATCAGGAGCCTGCCTCTGGTTTCTCCTACATTCTTATAGCCATGGGCAACTCCAGGAGGAATATGGATGTAGTCTCCAGCCGTTGCCTGAATCGTCTCTTCTGGCTGGGCTCCAAAAAACTCGAAGGATCCTGCGTGAACATAGAAAGTTTCTGAAGTATGTCTGTGGAGCGGTGCCCCTCCGCCGGGCGGAGTCATAATTTCTATGAGAGCAGCTTCTGCTGCATCATGCTCAGCTACTGCAACTTTGAAAATAATTTGGCCGCCATTCACGGAAATAGTCTTGCCCTCACCCGGTCGGATCAGTTTGAGCGTGTGCTGAGTGGTCATAATTTTCACCCCGATTTGCATCCTGTAGATACTCTATCGTTTGTCTCTGTCGGCTTGACATTGTAGATGCGATAATCACATGGGCCTCTTTTGTAATTTCTCATGTCATCCAAGCTGCCTGCTCTTCTAGTCCTTGAGGACGGTACAACTTTTCGGGGCTTTTCCTTTGGGGCGACCGGGACGACCACGGGCGAGCTGGTTTTTAATACGGGAATGACGGGCTACCAGGAAGTGCTCACGGACCCTAGCTACTGCGGCCAAATTGTAACGTTTACCTATCCGGAATTAGGGAATACAGGGATTAATCCGGAGGACGTGGAATCCAGCAAGCTTCAAGTCCGGGGAATCGTTGCGCGCAATATTGCCCAACGACCTTCCAATTGGAGGTCTACGGCTTCGCTGACGGAACATTTACAGCAAGAGGGGATTGTCGGCATTGCCGGGGTGGATACAAGGGCTTTAACCCGTCATCTACGGACCCAAGGATCGATGAATGGAGCCATTTCTACAGAAATCCTAGACCCAGAAAAGCTCCTAACCCAAGCTAAAGCTGCTCCTTCGATGAAAGGCCGGGATTTAGTGCCTGAGGTAACGACGGCTAACTCTTATACCTGGGAAGACCAAGGGGACAGTCAATGGGAATTCCGAGCTGGCAAGACAGAAACCGGGACAGAAACTCCCCAATCCCTAAAAGTGGTGGCCTTGGATTTTGGGATTAAGTGGAATATCCTGCGTCGTTTGGTTTCCTATGGCTGCGAAGTGGTCGTGTTGCCAGCTACGAGCACCCTTGAAGAGATTATGAGTCATCAGCCCGATGGTATTTTTCTCTCCAATGGTCCTGGGGACCCAGCGGCGGTGACCTACGGCATTGATACGGTGAAGCAATTGTTGGAGGTGGGCAAACCTGTTTTTGGTATCTGTTTGGGCCATCAAATCCTCGGTTTAGCGTTGGGGGGTAAAACCCACAAGCTCAAGTTTGGACATCGAGGGCTGAATCAGCCTGCGTCGTTTAATTCAAGGGTGGAAATTACCAGTCAGAATCATGGCTTTGTAGTAGATTCTGACTCTTTCCAAAATATGGATGTAGAAATCACTCACCTCAATCTGAATGACAACACCGTAGAAGGATTACGGCACCGCAGCCTGCCTGTTTTTTCTGTGCAATATCACCCTGAAGCCTCTCCTGGCCCCCATGATGCTGACTATTTGTTTGCTGAGTTTGTAGAAGAGATGAAGAAAGTTAAGGCTTAACTCAGGAACCATGCGGTAGGGTAGTTCATCAAGCCTTCCATCTTCCCCTGAGCCATAAGGCATGAGGCTTCTACCCCCTTTCTGAAGGATGTGTTACCATTCTTAACATATTGATACTCCTCTTAAAAATGCCCTCTTTACGCAGCTTCATAGTTCTACTGGCTTTGATCTTCGCTACTCCAGCCCATGCAGAAATCACACTGCCCCAGCCTGCCCGTCCGGTTGTAGACCTTACGGATACACTCACGGCAAAAGATGAGCAACAATTAACCAAAACTATTATCAAGCTTGAGAAAGACCTAAATTGGAAGGTCCGAATTCTCACCGTAAACCTCAAAAAGTACAGGCCTGGTGCTGACCCCGAGACGCTGAAAGACGAAACCCCAGGCCGTGCGGTGAAACCCTACTGGGGCTTGGATGACCGTTCTATTCTCGTGGTTATGAACACTCGTGAAGACAATCCCCTGAATTTCAATGTTGGAGATGGATATCGGCAGACTTTGCCTAGAGTTTTCTGGAGAGAACTACAGGCTCGTTATGGCAACAAATTCTATGTAGCCGAGCATGGCCGCTCCCAGGCGATGCTAGCAACCGTCAGTGCTATTGATGAATCTCTACGCCAGGGCGGTAGGCCCTCTGTCCCTGGTTTGACCTCAGACCATCAGCTATTTACCTTTGTTCTTTCATTGATTGGCGGTCTGGTGGCAGGCTTTGCCAGTCATCCCCGCAGCAAAGGTGAACGTTTTAATTGGAAAGGGTTTCTTATCTCTGCACCCCTCTGGGCCATTCTCTTTGTGTCTTTTGGCATCGGTCCTGTCGTCACCCGAACAACTGATTTTCTACCCTTAGCCCAAAATATCGGTGGCTTTGTATTAGGCATGATCATCGCCTTATTGATTCCGACCCCAAAAAGAGCGAAGCAAATCAATCAGTATTAGATCTCTTGAGATGCCCCAAGCTAACAAGAACTTTAATCCTGTAAGGGCTTTGCCCCCTTATTAAGGGGGGTTGGGGGGCTCTCAAAAGAAATCTGGCATCCAAGGCAGACTTCCTGAGAATAGTCTTGTAGCAATGGACAGAGTTTCCTCTGTAGCTTTTAGCTGACCTGTCCACTGCAACTGCTGAGGGGTGAATAATCCCGTATAGAGGGGTGACAATCCTCGAATATTTAGCTGTAAATCTCCTCTGCCTCCTTTAGTGACTTCACCCTGCCCCTCTGCTACTTTTAAGATGAATTTTCCACTATTTTGAGTTAGCAAATCATCTTCAATTTCTAGATGTAATTCTGCTGATATGTTCTTTGGATAACCTCGCTTTTCTAAGGCTTTTTGAACATTTACAATGCGTAGCATCCAATGTCCCAAATTGCGAATTTTTGCGGTTCGTTCATTAAGTGAGAAAGAGAGCGTGTCAAAGCTGGAATGCTGCCAGCGCACTTTTCCCACTATGGACCGATGGTCTGCTATAAAGCTCCAGAACCTCTGAATTGCTGCAGGAGTGAGTAATGCCCAATCCTTGATATGCATATAGATACTATTGTTCTCCTGATGTTGACTGAAGATGATATAGCCCTCTGGATGAGCTTCTTCTCCGATGAGATAAGCATAGACAGGTGGTTCCAGAATGCCCTTCCAAATAGCTTGATTCCGCTCTAAGTATCCATTGTTCGCTTTTGCTTGCTGGGTATAGAGGTTGGTGAAGATCTGGTGATTTAGATGGGCATTTTGTACAGGAATGACGGGCAGGGCGCGGTCTTTGAGATTAATACTGTCCGTCTTTATTTCCCAATCACAGCGCATGCCTCCTTGTTCATAGCCCACCTGTCGATAGAAGTATTGCGTGGCTGGATAAAGAGAAGAAAGGGGTGTTCCCTGAGCGTAAAGCTCTAGGAGCATCTGTTGCATCAAGGCCAACGCAGCACCGGAGCCGCGATGCTCGGGTGCAACGCCAACGGCAGCGATGCCCGCCATCGGAATACACTGCTCCCCAAACCACTGCCCCATCTGCAAGATGGCCAATCCGCCAACAATTTGCTCTGACCGACGGATAGTCCGAAAGTTTTCTAATCCCACCCGAGCGCAATAAGCTGCTGCTGCCTCTGGTGAACTGTTAAAGCATTGCTGAAGAATTGCCCCTAAGATCTGACTGTCTTCAGGACTGGAAATAGGGCCATACTCAAATCGAGATGCCATAGAATTCCTCAAGCGGCTTATTACAAAAAGTCTAACGGGTGCTCGATTCACACACTTCTCGGACACCACCAACGGCATTAAACAAAAGGACAGATCGTTAGGTTGCTGAGGTTAGATCTTAGTAGACGTACTCTGCATCACAGTGGGTCCGGTAGGATAACGGCCAGATTCAGACGCTTCCAATGTCACGAATAAACTGGAACTGCCTGTGTCATAAAAGTCAGCAGGCATCCAGAATTTCTCCAGCACCTTCCCTTGGAGGTTGGTCTTTAGGGTGCCACAGGGAATCTTTTCGCCATCGGCGATCGCCCACAGCCGATGGACCTTACCTGCCGGAGGAGCTGCCAGATTTTGCACGGTAAGAATCCCCTGCCGCTGCCCCAGATTCACCACAAAGCTACCCGAAGCGGTATCTGTCACATTCATCGCCTTGAGCGAGAAAAGTTGCGTCTGGGACTGTTGCAGGAGGGCGTTGATATCCTGGGCCCTGTTGCTTTCATTGCTGTCCCGCTTTTCGTCGGTCACTGTGTTGAGCGGTCATATCCATCAGGTAATTCAACGCAGCGAAGGCAATATTCGTTTTCACACGGCGTCGACAACCGCCTATCCTCTACCCGCCCCAGGCAACGGTGAGCAGCCCACTCCCGTAAAGCTCCCCGAAAAAAATCTGTTGGCGATACTAAGATTTCGTACAGTTGAAGTGATTGCAGGGAAGAATGCCAAAGTTGGCCAACATTCTCTGGGATAGAGGCAATAGCCAAGTTCTGGATGGTGAATTTGATTTCAATTTAAACAGCCACAGCGACTGCAGATTCAATTGGCTGGTAAATCGAACTCGAAAATGGATGGAAGCCCTCTGGCCAACGTGCTGTCAGTTTGCAAAGCAAACGGAACTGAATAGGAGTAGGGGGTAGATTGACACGTTCAACTGTTACTTTTACAGACTGTTCAGCTCCTGAAGGTTGTCTTAGTAGTTTAAAGACATCATCTAAGAGATATCGAGGGCAATAACCAGCGTTGTAACCATCCTCTGTGCGTAGTAGCAAAGCGTGTTTGTCATGAGGATTTTGAAAGTCATGCATGAGCAACAGGGAGTCACCTGAACTTAAACCCTGAAGTCTAAGTTGACTCTCCGCTGGTCGGTGCCGAATCCCATGAACAAAGAAATAAAGATGGTAAGATCCCTCGTTATCTGGCTCGGGCGAAGGAAAGACTTCAAAATTATCAGTTGCTCGCTGTCCCCCACTACGGCCCAGTAGCGTAATTTCATCCTTCTCTTCAGGAGAGATGTTTAACCATTGGATGAAATCTGGGTAGTCTGGTCGTGAGGGACGCAGAATACGATTGGCAAACAGAGGAAATAGTTCTGGTGATTCGTAAACCCTGTTCAAATCTGGGAATAGCCATAACGGTTGGAAACCACATTGTTTTTGCGCTTCCTGTGCACCGTTGACATAAACAAATCGGTACGTAGCGCCATCAGAAGTTAATCTCCCAATGGGGAACCATGAGCGACTCGACTGATCCTGCCAAGCTAGATACAGAGTTTTCAAGATAATTTCTCCCGCAAGTCAAGCAGGCTATGTTGGTTCATTTCTAACACTTTCTGAGCAAAATCGATGGCTGTTTTTGAGATTCGTGCTGATGGAATTCGCTGGAGGAGTTCCATTGTATCAGTTGTTGAAACATCCTCTAAACGCCCAAGCCATGCTCGTGCGGCACCAGGGTAACGCTTTGCCGCATCATGGAATGCGACAAGTGTGAACATCGCTTTTTTATCACCATCCTGAACGTACAGTGCCGACCTGCATTTAGCCACATATTTGTGAACAGAGTTTTCATTGAGCATTATTTCGCGTTTACTGTCCTGCAATTCCCGACCAAGACAGGAAGCATGGTCATAGCTAGACGCCAGATGATACATAGTTGAGGCTTCCCCAGATCTAGCAAGAAATCCCCAGTTTTCGTGGTGTCTATCAGTGTTTCCAATCCATGCATCTAAGAGGAGATACCCTAGGAAGACTTCTACTGCAGTTGTTATTCCATTAGGAGGTGCCCAGCCAAGAGGTAGCTGCACCACTTCACTTCCAATAACATCTAGCACAATGTCAAGCGTATGTTGCGACACTTTAAAGGTTCGATCTGTGGGATAGCTTAGATCACGCCTAGCCAAAATTTCATTGCCATGAACGAGAGCATTACCCTCATGAATTAGAGAAGGAGATACGATGCCAAACGCTCCATTATGAATGGCTAACTCATAACGAGCGTGAGGTAATCCCAGCCACTCACACAGTTCCGAAGCTATTTTCTCAGACCAGTCTTCCCCCGTATTGGGCCGAGCTTCTTTATAGAGGCAATAACCCAGTTCTGAGTGGTGAAACCAAAATTTGTCCTTGGTTCCCATTGCTTCAATTTCCTCAGCAGCATCAATAGGAACATCGATAATGGGAAATTGGTTATCCACATGGCCTCGTGCTGTTTTGTCCGATGCAAGTATGCCCTATCTGACGGTGTAAAACGTATGAACGTTATTCTCTACAGCAAACCAGGCTGTCACCTTTGCGAAGGAATGCAAGAAAAACTCAGCGCTGTCCAGAGCTTTTGGCCCTTTGAGCTAGAAATAAGAGATATATTGACCAATCCTGAATGGTTTGAGCGATATCAGTACACTATTCCCGTAATTCAAGTGGGCGATAAAATTCTTCCACCACAACCGCCCCACATTCCGGTACAACAGTTGCAGCGGTTGCTTGTGAGGATGAAGGATGCGGCTGAAGGAACTACTCCATAAAGCGGGTTTAAATCAATTAGTAGATGGGATAGTAGACGAAGAGATTTTGGGGTTGACGACCGATTCGCGGGCGGTGAAACCAGGAGATTTATTCATCGGTTTGCCAGGAACTAAAGTAGATGGCGGTGAATTTTGGGCTCAAGCCGTTGCCCAAGGAGCTAGGGCGCTGGTACTCAGTGAAGGGATTAAGGCAGAAAGTTCGCTACCCACGGTTCATGACTCGGACATATCCGCACTGTGTGGGCGTCTTGCCAGCGCATTCTATGATTTCCCTGCCCAGAAATTGGCCTTGGCCGGAGTGACCGGGACTAATGGCAAAACAACAACAACCTATCTTTTAGAGCATCTGCTCAATAGTAGTGGTCATAAATCAGCCCTTCTTGGCACCTTAGTCGCCCGCTGGCCTGGATTTAGTCAGGTGGCCCAACATACCACTCCCTTCTCCGTTGATATTCAGAAGACCTTAGCCCAGGCTGTTGAGGCGGGTTGCACCCATGGCGTCATGGAAGTAAGTTCCCATGCCTTGGCCCAAAAGCGAGTCTACCCCCTTACCTTTAAGACCGCTGTCTTTACGAACCTTACCCAAGACCATTTGGACTACCACCCGACGATGGAGGATTATTTCCAAGCAAAGGCGCTCCTCTTTAGTCCGGAATACCTCCAAGGACCAGGGATTATTAATCGAGATGATCTCTACGGTCAGCGTCTCTTGGAAGGTTCTGACCATATTTCCTATGGCCTGACCTCAGAGGCAGACATCTATGCCCGAGATTTGACCCTTGCGCCCCAAGGTATGCAGGGAACCCTGGTTACACCACAAGGAACGGCCCTATTTCAGGCTCCCCTGGTCGGCCAGTTTAATTTATATAATCTCTTAGGAGCCGTCGGAGGGGCTTTGTCCCTGGGCCTAGATCTGGAGCAGATTATTGAAGGGTTAACGAACTTTGCTGGAGTGCCTGGACGAATGGAGCGCGTCACAAGCCTAGAAGATGACATCACAGTTCTCGTCGACTATGCCCACACTCCAGATGGTTTGAAAAGTTTGCTGGAAGCAGCACGACCCTTTATTCCTGGCCGTTTAATCTGTGTCTTTGGCTGTGGCGGAGACCGAGACAGAAGCAAGCGCCCAAAAATGGGAGCGATTACGGCTGAGTTGGCCGATGTCTTGGTCGTTACTTCCGATAATCCACGAACAGAAGATTCACAGAGAATTCTGGATGATGTGATGACGGGGATTTCTACCACAAAACCTGTGCTGGTCCAGGTAGACCGCCGTCTTGCCATAGAAGAAGCGATTGTCCAAGCTAAACCAGGAGATGGCATCGTCATTGCAGGAAAAGGCCATGAAGATTATCAAATCCTTGGCACCATCAAATATCCCTTCGACGACCGCGAAGAAAGCCGTAAAGCGTTGAAGCTAAGAGCGAACCATTCGGGTTAATTCCCGAAGACGGTCAATAACAGGACCATAGGGATCCTCAAGCGATGTTTTTTCTAGGACACTGCTTGCGCTCGAGGAGACTTTGGCTTGTAACATTTCTTGAACTTCTGGATGTAGACCAATGGGGAAACTAGAGCTGGCATAGAAAGCTTTAGACTTTTTAGATACCGTTGACTTTGATCTACTTGGTGCTGGAGACATGGGATCAATAGGTTTGACAATAGGCTCCCAATCCAAGCCTAAAATCATCCGTTTGAATTCACGGTCAAAATTGCAGCGGGGTTCTCCTCTGCGCTCCCAGAATCTTAAAATTTGTTCTACAGAGGCAACTTTATATCGGCCCTGATAAGCAGCCTGAACCACTGCCAGGGGAATCCACTCGGAAGAGAATGTCTCCTGCCAAGCACTTAATATTTTGGATAAACCAGGACTACTGATTCCCTCAAACCTAAATTTCGAAAGAGTTTCATGTATGTTGATAGCTTCTGATGTATCGCTCACTGGACGTACAACTCCTTTTCAATTTACTGCAATGGTCAACAGTCTAACTAAAATAGATTGTCAAACTAGCATTGCGCTAAACGAGATTTAAGCATACCTTAACTTGTCCCTCTTGGTTGTCAACTCTGCAACAACAATAAACAAAGTAAGCTGTGAATTTTTTGCAAAGAAATATAGACTGTTTTCTTAAGAATATCAGCCTAAACTACGGCAAAAAAGGGTAGCACCCGGAAAGTATAACAATAATGAGCTGTAAGCGTGTTTGCTGGGCCCCTAGAAAATGTCAAAATATGCCTAATCGGTGAGGCTTTTCGTGACTGTATCAGCATTTGGTGGATTTGAATCGCAGTCTATTGACCTGGAGCATATCCAAGTGGTCATTATTCCTGTTCCTTATCAAGCGGCCCTCAATCAGGCCACCAGTCAGGGTCCGCAGGCGATCCTATCCGCCAGCCGCAATCTGGACCTATTTGATGAGGAATTAGGCTATGAGCCCTACCAGGTGGGTATCGCAACGGCTTCAGCCTTTTGGGATGAGCCCCCCTTTGCCCGCACCGAACAGGCCACGATGGAGGTACTCAAGCAGGGCAAGTTCCCGATTTTGATCGGGGGAGAGCAGGCCTTGAGTATTGGGGCTATCCGTGCTGCCTGGAAACAATATCCAAACCTATGCGTGGTGCATGTGGATGCCCGTCTCGATCTAGTCTCTGGAGAAGACCCCTATGCTTCCAGGTCTGTCATGGCCCGCGTCCATGGATTAGGAATCCCTCTGGTACAGGTGGGGATTCGGGCTCTGAGCATGGATGAATCTCAGTGGTTGTCTTCGCCTGCAGGACTTGGCAATACCGTGTTTTGGGCAAGAGACTTTGTCGATCACTGTCCGGTAAAAGATAGCACCAAGGCTTGGGATATGAATAAGGTTGTAGAGGCTATCCCCAAGGATGCTCCGGTCTTCTTAACCGTCGATTTACATGGGCTGGACCCCAGCATGTTGCCTGCCATCTATGCTCCAGTCCCTGGGGGAATAACCTGGTACCCGATGCTTCGACTTCTGCGGCACCTGTGTGAAGCCCGAAATGTAGTAGCTGCAGATTTCTTGGAACTGATGCCGATGGTTGGTCAGGAGCAGTGCGATGCGCTCGTGGCCCGGCTTATCTATAAGCTGATTGGCTATCGCTTTAACGCCACGCAAAAAAAACCAGCAGCTCCGAGCAAAACGAAAGCGTCCCGCTCGAAATAACCGAGCAGGACGCTTTCAAAAGACTTAAGTAGATAGGTGGGTGGTCTTAACCCCCGGCTATCGCCGTCCCCCTTATCAAGGGGGACTATAGGGGGTCTTCTTAATTCCACCTATCTACTTACTTCGTTTCTACAAGCTCTCTGGCCTCAGCTTCCTCAGGCGCTGTATGCACAGGAAACTCTTCTAGATTGACTTCTGCCGCCGTTGCCGGAGGAATAGCTTGCTTCTGCATCACCCAGAAAGCGGCGGAGGCAAGACCAAAAATCACAGCGGTACTGATCAGGGTTGAAGGGTTGTTGAACCAGCTTATGAAGAATCCACCGCCGCCAGAGCTTCCAGAGCCCAAGGCCTGTGTGGAATTCAGAGACTGCGTTAAGGGACATGCAATGATATCCAACATAGGCATACCTACATAAAAAGCATAGTTAGCAGTTTGCCACACTTATTTAGGATTGGCTCAGATCTTGATAGATCTATTTTTTGTGTTGCTTATGCTACACAATTTACACTTCAAATCTAAAGTTTTAGAAAATCTCGGATGTGCGCGTAATAAGCTTGTGGTTCTTCCAACATGGGGAAATGGCCACTCTGTTTCATGAGGGCAAAAGTCATCGCGGGATTTGCTACTAATGCCTTTCTGGCCAACTTTTCTGGGATGATTTGGTCATGGGCTCCCGCAAATAATAGGGTTGGCATTTTAAGCTGGGCAAACTCTTTCGGTAGCTCTTCAGCGGCATATTTGCTAACAGAGCTATAGAGCGTTCCCATCGCTGCCTCTTGATTGCATAGTACGTAGTCTTCCAAAAATTCTTTAGGAAAGGGATTGGGCAAAGATTTATGGACAAACCGCTGTTGAAATAAGAAAGGGGCCAGGGGGACTTTGACTAACCATGAGGGTCTAAAGCCAACGACGATGCGGCTAAAGAAGTAAAACAGTTCAAAAGCGACCTTGTTGTAGTCATAGACTCCTGAGCAGGTAAGAATCAGTTTCTGCACTCTTTCTGGATAATGATTGGCAAAAAGAAGCCCAATAGAAGCTCCCGTGGAGTGGCTATTCAAATATATTTTTTCAATCTCTAACTGGTCTAAGATTTCTTTCAAATCCTCTGCATAGGTCGCTAAGTCAAAAGATTCACCCAATTGAGGCGCTTGCGATTGGCCAAAGCCTCTGAGGTCATAGGTAAGCGTAGAAAGGTCTTTTTGAAAATGGTCTACGGTTCCCTGCCAGTAGCGTTTGGAACCTCCCCAGCCGTGGACATGAACGAGCACAGGCTGCTGAGGATTGCTTTTTTCAAATTGCACTTCGTGGGGTACACCCCGGACTAAGAGCTTCATGATCTAGGGGTATCAAATAACTTTTCGATATCTTGAGAAGAAGGGGTTGCGGGGAGAAAGTGTCGAATTACGGTCAGGTGTTCCACCAAACGGAGCCAGAGGGCATTGAACACACCAGGGTGCAGTCCTTCACAGGTCACTTGGTAGACCTTGGAGTAATCTTCTTCCAGCAAAACCTCGATCTTGCCTTCAAAGATGATGCCATTGTCGGCCAGGTCATAGGTCCGGTCATCATCGTAAATGATGTATTGACGCTCCGGGCTTGCGATAATCTGCACCTTTCGTTGCATACCGCTTCCAATCTGTGGAATCTGTAAACTATCTCAGACTAACGCTCCTGATTATGGAAGTGTCTTCCTCTTCAGGTTTTCTTTAATGACCCGTAAGGGCCACGCTTGGGTTCTCGAGATACTGAGAAGACGCAAACCATGGCTTGCCCCTAAACCGATACCTAACGCAGTTCGTTTCTGGAAAAGTAGCGCTCTAGGTCAGCTTGAGCTTGCTGAGCAGGACTGGCGGTATTTTGCGCATCCATACGCGGAAGTAGATTTCGGGCTTGGAGTGCCATATGCACGTGAAGGTCGGCAACGTAGGCACTCATCTCTTCTTGAGAGGATCTTATATTTTGCTCTGCTGAGGACAAGGGGGATACTCCTGATTGCGATGCCAAATTAACACGCTCATTCGTACATTGTTTCAGGAATGTAAAAAAGATTTACGTTCCTATAATTCATTTACCCTTTTTGGTTCCCAAGAACCCCTTGAGCTTTTCAAAGAAGTTGCCCACCTGAAGCGGACGAACAGCAGGAGTGTATGGATCATCTGGAAATTCCACATTCCGGAAGCTGTATTCCATCGGGGGCTTTTCTTTTTTCCAAGCCTTATCCAGTAAAAGGGCGTTCTGATAGAGCTTTTCTTCCATGTCAAAAATAGCCTTGTTCACCCCAATGCTCGTTTTGGAACCGACCTTCCCTAGCGCTTTCCAGTCTACTGAGGAGCCTTGAGGCCGAGCGAAAATTTCAAAAATAGGACCATCTGATTCTTCTAATTGTTTCTTCGCCTTGAAGTCTTCATCGGAGAGCCGAGGCATCATCATCGGTTTTCTTTTCTTGGGGCGAGGAGAGGGCGCTTCCATGGGTGCGCCAAACCCTTTGCCATTTTTATCTTGGGTCATGAATTTAAAAAGTATTGCGGTTTCACTATATTACTGCCTTGGACCGCGATCCCAGCGCCCTAAGAAGCTTCCTGTAGCGGAACTTTTGCAACCGATTCTGCGGCCGCTTGAACAACTAAGACGGAACAAGGGCTGTGGTGCATCACATAATTACTCACAGACCCCAGGATCATCTCTGAGACTCCCCGCAATCCCCTACGACCAATCACTACCAAGTCTGCATCTATTTCTTGGGCGTAGGCACAGATGAGTTGCCCTATGGGGCCTGTTCGATATTCCCAATACGCCATAACGTCCTCTGCGTTGGCCTGCGTGCATCTTTGTTGAAGCTGCCCCGTGTCGTCGCCTTCGTGTCTAATCTCATTCACTTCCGTAGAGAGGGGAGTCCACATCGGATAGGAGTAGGGAGGAATGGGAGCGATCGTAGGGAACGGTATCTCTGTGGCTCCAAAGATAAACAGCTCAGCCTGAAGCCGCTTAGCCAAAGCCAGTGCCTTCTCAAAAGCTTGTTGAGCCTCAGGCGTATCATTGAACGCTACAAGAATGCGTTGAAACATAAGTCCATCCCTAGATTACTGGGTGTGAAGCAAAGGTAGCCCACACAAAAAGCAAGACTACGGTAAACCACAACCAGAGAATCAAAGACTGGAGATAGGAAGGAGAGGCTAGAGGACGCATAGGACACCCCACATGCTCGTTACCTTCATTCTAGAAAGCACAAAAAAACCCTGAGCCCTTTGCCACAAAAGTTTATAGGCGAAAGAACTTGGGTTTTTAGGCGGAAAGCTTAGTTATTTTCCGTACGAATAATACGGCGTGGCGGCTTGGTCGCTGCGACTGCCGTGGCGGTCGTTTTGGCCGTGACCGTCTGCTTAGGCTGGGCAGCAACGGTAGCCGTCTTGTCCATAGATGCGTAGAAAGAGACCCGCTGCAGCTTTTCTACAAGGTTTTGCTTCTCAGCTTGGGTGGTGGCCACTTCGTACTTAGCGCGGATCTTGGCAATTTTTTGCTTGCGTTGGCGACGCTGGTTGAGTTCTTTCTGGCGAATACGCATAGGAAGTTTGCTTATATCGAAACTTAACTAGATTAGCAAAAAATTGGTTCTGTGCATACTGCAATCCTTTTGAGCTTCGGAAGCGAAAATCTTAGCGCTAAAATATAGAGGCAAGCACAAACGAACCGTACGGAAGAAGATCATGACCCCTGCACTTCAGCAAAAAATTCAATCTATGGTGGATGACAACAAGATTTTGATTTTCATGAAAGGGACCCCGAGCATGCCCCAGTGCGGATTCTCCGCAGCCACCATCCAAGCTTTTGCGTCCTTGGGCTATCCGTTTGAAACAGTGAATATCCTGGAAGAGCCAGAGATCCGTCAGGGCATCAAAGAATTCTCTAATTGGCCCACCATTCCTCAAGTCTATGTGGGAGGAGAGTTCATTGGTGGATGTGACATTGTCCTTGAAATGCACTCCCGTGGGGAGTTAAAGCCTCTGGTTCAGGAAGCTGTAGAAGGCGTTACTCAATCCTAAGTTTGTAGGTAAATTGGGATATGGCAGCCTGGAATGCTCTGTACTTAGCTGTTCCGGGCTGCTTTAGCTGATCAGCTGAATGGTATAATTCCCAAAAAGTAACGTGGCTCCGTTCTGATGAAATTCCGCTGGTCAGCTCTTTATCTCGCAGGAAGTATTACTTTGGCCCTCACAGGGCAGTCTGTTTGGGCTCAGGATGCTCCCTTGCCACCAGCGCCTCCAGCTCCTGCTCAGCCCGCTCCTACGGCTCCTCCCGCGCCCCAAGATAAACCTGCGTCACCTGGAGCTCTACCCACTGCACCCGTGGCTCCCCCTGCTGCTCCACAAGAGAAGCCCCCTGCCCTTGAGCCCGATGCGGCCAAGCCTGCCGAGCCTCAAGTCTTGGTGGCAGAGGTGAAGGTCGTAAACAATGCGGCTGGAGGCAAAGAGTTGCCCGAGCTAGAGAAGGAAGTCTACAGAGTTATCAAAACCAGGGCAGGGGAAACAACGACCCGGACCCAGCTCCAGGAAGATATCAATGCGGTTTTCTCGACGGGTTTTTTCTCGACGGTAAAAGCGACGCCAGAGGACACGCCGCTGGGCGTACGGGTAACATTTGATGTCGCTCCTAACCCTGCCTTGACGGATGTAGTGGCCGAGGGCCGTACCGTATTGCCGGAAGCGGAACTCAATCAATTTTTTGCAGAACAAAAAGGCAAGACCATCAACTACGGACAACTCCAGAAGTCTATTAAGGATGTGGAAGAATGGTATGCAACGAGAGGCTATGTGCTGGCTAAGGTCACGGATGTCCAATCCAGCCCAGACGGCAAGGTTACGCTGACTCTGACCGAGGGGCAGGTCGAAGATATCGTAGTCAAGAACAATACGCGCACCCGAGATTTTATTGTCACGCGGGAGATGGACCTCAAGCCTGGTCAAGTATTCAACAAAGAAAAAGTCCAGAAGGATCTCCAGAAGCTTTTTGCCCTGAATCTATTCGAAGATGTCAGCCTGGAACTGAATCCGGGTAAGGACCCCAAAAAAGTGGTGGTCGGGGTCAAGGTCAAGGAAAAAAATACAGGTTCCCTGGCAGCAGGGGCCGGGGTTGACTCTGCAAGAGGGGTGTTTGGAACTATCAGTCTCCAAGAGCAGAATCTTGGTGGAAATAACCAGAAAGCCGGATTAGATCTGCAGCTTGGGACCCAACAGCTTCAGGCCAACGTTAACTATACGGACCCTTGGCTTAACAGTGACCCTAGTCGAACAGCCCTGAATGTCAACCTCTTTAAAAGAAATACCTTCAGCTACATATTTGATGAAGGGGTTCGTTTAGCCAGTGGCAATAGCCCTAGTGAAGACCGTTTGGGTGCCAGAGCCGCTTTGGCGCGCCCCTTGACGGAGTTCGGAAGTTCTTGGCGAGGTTCTGCTGGGCTCAGTTTTGAGCAGGTCCAGATCCGCGATGGTTTCGGAGTTGGGGGTACGCCTCAGACAGTAGACCAGCTGGGAAATCCGCTTACCCTAAGCGGAACTTCTATTGATAATCTCTTTACCCTAGAGACCTCTATTGCCAATGACTTGCGCGATAACCCGAACAATCCTAAGTCAGGCTCGTTCTTCAGTCTGGGAGCCGATCAAGCACTTCCCGTCTTCGGCACTGGAGGAGTATCCCCTTCATTCACGCGTCTGGCTACCACCTACAGCCAGTTTATGCCCGTCAACTTTTTTAACTTCGGCTCAGGGAAACAAGTTCTGGCCTTTAACGGTCGCCTTGGAACCCTCTTGGGTGATTTCCCTCCCTATGAAGCGTTTACCCTGGGCGGCAGTAACTCGGTGCGGGGCTTTTCCGAGGGCAACTTAGGCACAGGGCGTTCCTTCTTTATCGGGACGACAGAGCTACGTTTTCCTGTATTTGACCCTGTGGGAGGTGTAGCTTTCGTGGACTATGGCACTGATTTAGGCAGTGCTGCTGCAGTGCTAGGAGCTCCTGCAATTGTGCGGGGGAAACCGGGTAATGCCTTGGGCTACGGCTTAGGTCTGCGCATCCAGTCCCCGCTCGGTCCTCTACGGATTGACTTCGGTTTTAACAGCGTCAATAAGCCTAGCCAGGTCCACTTTGGTTTGGGTGAGAAGTTCTAAACATACGCAATCCTCTCTATGTCTCAACAACAAACACTGGCTCATACGGCGACTTTTGAAGGTCCGGGATTGCACTATGGAAAGTCTTGCCACCTTACTATGGTCCCGGCTCCTCCAGGTTATGGTCGGCAGTTTCACCGTCTGGACCAGCCCAATCAGGGTGACCTTCCCGCTTTGGCGGAATATGGTCATCAGACGCTGCTCTCCACAGAACTACGCTTGGGTTCGCAGAATGTCCGTACCGTTGAGCATCTCCTGGCGGCCCTCTACGCTTTTGGGGTAGATAATTGCCGGATTGAACTGGATGGCCCAGAAGTCCCGATTTTGGATGGCTCTTCCAAACCCTATGCCGAAGCGCTGATGAAAATGGGCCTGGTCACCCAAGAGCAACCCCGAAAAGAGATCAAGATTGAAACTCCGCTGATGATTTCAGAAGAAGACCGATTTGTAGCGGCGTTTCCCGACCAAGTTTTTCGCATCACCTATGGCATTGACTTTCCGGTCCCGGAGATCGGGGTGCAATGGTTTAGCTTAGTCGTTACAGCAGAAATGTTTACCCAAGAAATTGCTCCAGCCCGGACCTTTACGCTTCTAGAGCAAATTGAAGCCCTGAGAGCGCAAGGTTTGATTCAAGGAGGAAGCTTGGATTGCGCCCTGGTATGCAGCAAAACAGGCTGGGTCAATACTCCTCAATGGCCGGATGAGCCTGTACGCCATAAGATATTGGATCTATTGGGAGACCTTGCGCTTGTAGGAGCTCCTGTCGTCGGTCACTTTGTGGCCTACAAAGCGGGTCACGACCTCCATAGAAGAATGGCCCAAAAGCTGAGAGAATGAGGAGACTCTACGCTGGCACCTGTGTGCACGCCCCCACGTCATAAGGAATCTATTGTGGCCCAAGTAAATTACTCTGTTCTTGATATCCAGGAAGTCCTGCCTCACCGCTTCCCCTTCCTCTTTGTAGACCGAGTAATTGAATATGTGCCTGGAGAGTATGTAGTTGGTATCAAAAATGTCACTATCAATGAAGCTTTTTTTCAAGGGCACTATCCAGGTCATCCTGTATTTCCCGGTGTTTTGATGATTGAAGCCCTTGGTCAAGTAGGCGCTTTCCTCGTCCTCAAAATCCCTGAGTACGCTCAAAAAATCCCCCTCTTCACGGGCGTAGAACGCTCTAAGATCCGCAAGCAAGTGGTGCCGGGGGATACGATTGTTCTTCATGCTAAGTTGATTGACATCCGTAAGCAGCGTTTTGGGAGGATGGACGTGTGGGCCACTGTCAATGACCAAAAGGTGGCAGATGGAGAGCTTCGTTTTGCAATAATAGACCGAGATTCCTGAGACTGACATGGGCTCACACACTTACACCCCGGCTGCTCCCAGAATCCACCCAACCGCAGTGGTTCACCCCAAAGCTGATATCCATGAATCGGTGGTAATAGGTCCCTATGCTGTGATTGGGGAACACTCCATCCTGAATGCAGGGGTAGAGGTAGGTCCCCATGCGGTGATCGATGGGGCGGACGTCCAGATTGGGGAAGGTACCCGTCTCGGTCCCCACGTAGTGATCCAGGGCCATACCCGCATTGGCCGCCACAACGAATTTTTTGCCCATGCTTCGGTGGGGCAGGAACCTCAAGACTTGAAATACCAGGGCGATCCCTCCGAAGTACTCATTGGCGACGGAAACCGTATTCGCGAAAGTGTGACGATTAACCGGGCCACCAAAGCGGGAGAAAAAACAATCCTCGGCAATAACAATTTGCTGATGGCCTATGTCCATGTGGCTCATAACTGCGTGATTGAAGACCATGTGGTGATAGCCAATGCAGTGTCTTTGGCGGGTCATATTGTAGTGGAATCGAAAGCGACCATCGGGGGCATGACCGGGATCCACCAATTTGTGCACATTGGTCGACTGTGTATGATTGGCGGCTGTTCTCGGGTAGAACGGGATGTGCCGCCCTTCATCATGGCGGAAGGCAACCCTGTGCAGGTACGGGGCTTGAATATATTAGGACTTAAGCGGGCGCAGGTCGGTTCTGAAAGTTTGAGCTTACTCAAGAAAGCCTATCGCCTGATTTATCGCTCTGGTATGCCTTTGGCTCATGTCCTCCAGGAACTAGAGCTTTTCACCAGCAATCCTCTAGCAGACCACCTCTATGAGTTTCTGAAAACCTCTACGACCGATCCCACCCGTAGAGGCCCAATTCGTCCTGAGAAATGGCGTTTGGGAAAGACAGAGGAACCAACGGATAAATCCGACCCTGAGTAACTCCATGAGTAAATATGGGTAAAAAGATATTCATCAGTACGGGAGAGGTCTCAGGCGATTTGCATGGGAGCTATCTCATTAAAGCGCTGCTGGCCTTAGACCCAACTCTGGAAATTACGGCCTTGGGTGGTCAGCGGATGGCCCAAACCGGAATTAGACTGATTGCTGATACAGGAGCGATTAGTTCTATTGGTTATGCAGAAGCAGTTCCCTATATTTTGCCCACTCTCAAAGTGCAGCGTGAAGCCAAAAAATTCTTGAAACAAAATCCTCCAGACCTCGTAGTCTATATCGATTACATAGGGCCTAATGTTGCCCTGGGAAAATTTATACGCAAACTTGATGCCTCTATCCCTGGCGTCTATTACATCGGTCCTCAAGAATGGGTCTGGAACGCAGGTTCGACCAAAACCTCTGAGATTGTTGGATTTACCGATCTAATCCTGGCTATTTTCCCAGAAGAAGAGAATTACTATACCCATAGTGGGGCTAACGTCACCCTCATTGGCAATCCTCTGATCGATATTGTTCAAACCACCAAGTCGAGAGAAGCTATCCGTCAGGAGATGGAAGTCTCTGCTACGGACCCCATAGTAGTCCTGATGCCTGGTTCGCGTACCCAGGAAATCAAGCAACTGATGCCTGCCATTTTTGAAGGAGCACGCTTGATGCAGGAGGCTATGCCTGCTCTTCATTTTTGGGTGCCCTTATCTTCAGACCGATTCCGAGAAGCGGTTCAGCAAGAAGCAGAGGCCAAAGGCCTAAGGCTCAAAATCACCAAAGGCAATACCTACGATTTCTTAGCGGCCTCAGACCTGGTGATTTCTAAATCGGGGACCGTAAATCTAGAAACCGCTATCCTTGGTATTCCCCAGCTAGTGCTCTATCGACTCGGCGAAGTCACCGCTTTTATTGCCCGGAAAATTCTCAACGTCAACATCCCCTTTATTTCCCCGGTCAATCTTCTGGAAATGCGGACCATTGTGCCTGAATACGTACAAGAAGACAGTAATCCTCAGAACATTGCTCGTGAAGGGCTTGATTTGCTTACCAACCAGCCTCGCAGACAGCAGATGCACATAGACTATGCCCAGATGAGAGAAAAGCTCGGCACTCCTGGGGTTATACAGCGAGGCGCTCAGGCAATTTTAAGTTTAATAAAGTGATGAAGATTGAGATGAACAGTGAGCTATGCCCTATATTCAGGGCAATCTAAACTTAAGGACTATAGTTTCTTACTATTTTCGTTAACGTATAGCGCTAACTTGCTCGGTCAATTTCATGGTTTTTCTAGAGTTTTCAGCTCTGTTGGCTCAAGCTCCGGCTAAAGGGACTCCTCCTCCTGCCGGGTTCAATGATCTGTTCAAGGCTTTGGGGTTTACACCTCTTGGGCTTCTCGTGATCGGGCTCGTGGCTTTAGGATGTGGTTTTCTCTTTAGTCTTTTGGGTAAGCGCTCCAAGGGTGCCACGCTCGCTGATGTCCGCAAAGAGATTAGTAAAGAACTAGCTGGAGTAGCGCGCCAGCAAAGTTCAGGGCGTCTTGAAGTCCAATCGCTGGTGGAGGATGCGCTGAATCGAATGGGCAATGTCGATGAAAGTAGGCTCATCCGCCAGGAGCTTAAAGAACTGGGGGAACGCCAGTCTGGGATCGAGGCTTTCTTACAAAAGGAACTCAGCCGGATTCAGAATCTCCAAAAGACTTCTGCCCAAGATCTACAACGCACACTGGCTCAGTGGGAAGAGCAGCTAAACCGCACCCTGAGCCAATGGCAAACCTATGTGGAAAAGACTTTGGGGCAGTCACCTTCTGCGGCGGCTAATCCAAAAATGATGGAAGACCTACGGGTCAAGATGCTCCAAATGGAGTCTGTCTTGTCTCAGATGGAAGCGCT
The DNA here is from genome assembly GCA_038245785.1 of Gloeobacterales cyanobacterium. GTDB lineage: Bacteria > Cyanobacteriota > Cyanobacteriia > Gloeobacterales > PMM-0068 > Sivonenia. The sequence goes on from JBBRSB010000001.1 coordinate 327,174, forward strand.
ACAGAATCGATTGGCTGAGCTAGAACGCAAAAGTGGTCCTGCTCCCGCCCAGAACAAGGCTGTCCAGCGTAGTGTTACTTCTTCCCCCTCCGGGGAGATCCAGGGTATTCAAACCTACTTAGCGAATGCAAAGCAGTTGTTGAACCGGAAGCAGTATGCAGAGGCCATTCAAAACCTGGATATCGTCCTCGATACGGACCAAACCAATAGTGAAGCATGGTATTACCGAGCTTCGGCCCTCGCCTTGACAGGCAATATTGAGGATGCGATTACCTATCTTCACTACGCTATCCAATTAGATGCCCATTGGGCTTATCAGGCTTCTTCCTCGGCTCATGAATTTGGGGCGTTAGCTAGTGATTTCCGCTTTGCTGAATTGGTCAATGATGCTCCTGATTCTCTCCCGCAATCAGCCAATGTGCCTGATGCGTTAAACAAATTTTTTGGTTCCGGGGCTCACGAATAGACTTCTAGGTTCGTATAACGATGATAGGCACACTCAAAAACGAAGGAAAGGCTATGACACAGGATGTTCTCCGCAACCTCCTGGAAATACCGGGTGTGACAGGCGCTGTTTTGCTCTCCAAGGGAAGGGAACCCCATCTCTACCGGATGACGTTCACGCCTCCGCCCGAGGTGGCTGGCTGGGCGAGTCTCATGCATGAATTCGATCCCTTGGTGGAGGAGCTCCCCAAGGAGACGGAAACCATGGAGTTTTCCTTTAGTGAAGGCCATGTGCTCTGGTTTCGCCTGGTCCAAAAGCTGGCTTTCTTGATTTTTGTAGATGCCACTGCAAATCTTGAACGGGTCTATGGATCTGCAGAAATCTGTCGTAAAGTTTTCAGAGCAGAGCCTGTAGATACGATTTTGGCCTGGGTTCCTTTGCGGATCGATGCGGCTACCCTCCCAACTGCTGAAACTTCTGCACCCTCTGTACCCGATAAGCCTCCTGCTCCTGAGCAGTCTCCTATACCTACCGCTCCTGCAGCCAATAAACGACTGCAAGAAGCGCCTGTAAAAGATTGGATATCCGCTGCCAACAGCTTAGTTCAGTACTCTGCTAGCTTTTTGGGCAAGGTGGTAGTGGCAAACTATCTAAAAACAAGCCGGGATGAACTGGTCGATAATATGCCGCTGTTGACTAAGTTTGAGGTGAGTTTTGCGGCTCAAATTTCCTTTAAAGGAAGCCAAAGCCAATTTGATAGAGAGGCCCTAGATGAATTGCGCCAGTGGATGTTAGCTTTTGTACTCCGCTGTGAGAAAGTGATCAAAGACCATCGTCATGGATTGGAAAGTCAGCTCACGACTGAGCAATTACAGCTGCTTTTTAAGTGAGCCCTCTTCCCCGGCCCCTCTCCCAAATTTGGGAGAGGGGAGTAGGTTAAGCCTATGACGCTGGTTGAAAAGTGTTGTAGAGGTTGAGAAATTGTTGAGTAGCGCCCAGCTTTGGGCTGGGTGAGGATTGGAACTATTTTGGTTCAAACAATCTTCCAGTTATGTACTTATGCAAGATGCTTGAGTTCACTCATGGTCGTTACCTCTCGTTGGCGTAATCGGTTGCTCTCTTCCGCCTTCCATGAAAGGCTCCGAGCCAAAATGATCTAACTGGTTAAACCACTCAACCGGATCGTTCGTCATTGGCTCTAAAAGGACTCCCTTCCCCACCCGACGCATTCGTACTTGGTCCCCAGGGAAACGAAAGTCCTGAGGCAACCGCACCGCTTGGCTATGGCCGCTCTTAAACAACTTGGCAATTTCATTCCGGGGCATGAACTAATCCTTGTCGTATATACCCAAAGTGTATGCCGTTGTGTTCACTAGAAGCTACCGAGCTAAATTCTCTCGATGACAGGTGTTTTGCTTGTGTAGTCAAATAATTTGTGGCGCTACACCAAGCTGGGGTAGCCTGGATTCCTCTCTAATTCACCCCACCTGTGCTATTCACCAAAGCCCGTGAAGCCCTGCGGCCTCTCTTCGACCAAATTGACCAACAGACCAAACAAAATCTAGCTAAGGTTCTTGATAGCTACCGAGCCTTTGGGGTAGGCGCTCATCACTTTGCTGGAGTGAGTGGCTATGGTCATGGGGACTTGGGTCGAGACACCCTAGACCAAGTATTTGCCCAGATTGTGGGCGCAGAAAAAGCAGCGGTGCGGGTGCAAATGGTCTCCGGGACCCATGCGATCACCTGTGCGCTATTCGGGGTGTTGCGCCCTGGAGACGAACTTTTGGCGGTGGCTGGCCATCCCTATGACACCTTGGAAGAAGTGATTGGTCTACGAGGGGTCGGTCAGGGTTCGCTTGCCGAGTGGGGGATTAGCTATCGGGAACTGGACCTCAAAGCGGATGGCACCGTAGATTTTGAAGGATTGGCTCAGGCGATTGGTCCTACAACGAAGATGATTTCGATCCAGCGCTCCTGTGGTTATAGTTGGCGCAAAAGTCTGACCGTTCAAGAAATTGGCAAAATCGTTCACACCGCCAAACAGGTCAAATCGGATGTGGTGTGCTTTGTCGATAACTGCTATGGCGAGTTTGTAGAAGCCCAAGAACCAACTCAGGTAGGCGTAGACCTGATGGCGGGTTCCTTGATTAAAAATCCGGGGGGCACAATTGCAACCGTGGGAGGCTATCTGGCAGGACGGGCCGATTTAGTAGAAAAAGCTTGCTGTCGGCTTACCGCTCCCGGCATCGGTTCTGAGGGCGGCTCTTCCATGGACCAGAATCGTCTGCTTTTCCAGGGACTTTTTCTTGCTCCACAGGTCGTTGCCGAAGCAGTAAAGGGTGCTCATCTAGCCGCTTGGATTTTTGAGCACCTCGGCTACACGGTCAAACCGGGTCCTTTTGATCCTCGAACCGATGTGATTCAAGCGATTCACCTAGGCAGTGCAGAGAAACTGGTCCGTTTCTGTCGCGCTATCCAGCAGCGCTCCCCAATTGGTTCCTACTTAGACCCTGTGCCGGATGTGGTTCCTGGCTATGAAGATGCGGTTGTAATGGCAGGAGGAACCTTTATCGAAGGCAGCACCCTCGAACTTTCTGCCGATGGACCGCTACGAGAACCCTACATCGCTTTTCTGCAGGGTGGAACGCACTTAGCGCATATGGAACTGGCTTTAGAGCGCGTATTGGAATTGTTTGAAGAGAGTAGTATTTAATCTCTATCCGTATTATCAGTGCCCGACGGGCAACCTCCTATGAACGGACAGTCTACGAAGAAGTTAACGGATGAAGAAGCTATCGAAGCTCTGAAGGCTGAAATTGCGCTCTCAGATGAGCATGCCCAGAGGCTAGCAGATTTAGTAGATGAGTTGGGGCAGCTCTTTGATGAGCTAGAGCAGGCTAACAAGGACCAGATGCCTGGCTGGTGGGAAGCAAACGATCCGATCGCCAAAATCCGAGCAGAGTTGGATGGATGGCTTCCCGCCAGGGTTTGGCGAGAAGCCCGTGCGCAGGGTAAAGTCACCCGTGGGAAGTACGCGAAGGAGAACAGATAAGCGCAGAGGCAGCGTCTGTAGCCAAATCCAATCAATCCTTCTGCTCCCAGAGCAGGCTCCCTGAGCGGAGTCGAAGGGAGGAGTCAATGAGGCGCATGCAATCCGATGCGATTGCCTTCCGTATCGAGAATCGTGCCGATAAAACCGGGGTCTCCAATAGCCGTCTTCGGCATCAAGACTTTACCTCCTGCTGGTTCGACCTTTTCTAGGATTTTATCTAGATTGTCCACATCGACTGCGTTCAGGTAGATGGTTGTGCCTGGAACCCAATTTTCTCCCTACACAATCGCACCGCCTACTTCGCCACCATCCATTAGGAAAAACCCGTTGGGGACTCCCATAAATTTATCTTTGCGAATTTCAATACCTAGAATTGTGTTGTAGAAATGAACAGCCCGGTCAAAGTCAGTTGCAACTGCTCGATTTCAGCCTGACTGTCCATACTTTGCGCTGTAAACCAGATACTTTGCTGAAGCTGTTGGACTTTTTCTCGTTGGCTATTGGTTAAAGCTCCGGCAATCTTGCGGGCCGCCCCTGTAGCGACAGTACTATATTCCGCATCAAAGCTCTTTTCCATCACGCCAGCGCCTAAAAGTAATACGGTCGCTTCATCAGCTGTCAGGCTTAAAGGAGGCAAAAATCTACTTTACCTTTCATTCATGCCGTGGTCGGCGTTAATCTCGCTCTTGTTTTTCTATTTCAATCAAATCTTCTAGTCTTTCCTTAGACCAAGCCTCTGTCGGATAGGCTACAGCACTGATATGAACGAGACGAATGATCCAGGAAGTGCGCTTATGGAATTCATCGCCTTCGTCATCTCTGGAGGAAGAGAAAATAACAATTTCAACAAACTTCTGGTCTATATGGACAGGAGTCCCAGTGTAGCTATCATTCATGGTCTCAATATGAACCTTGCTGCCCTGCTGCAATGCCTCATCAAGCCTTTGGTAGAGCAGGTCAGTCTTTCTAGCTTTAACCTTTTTTGCCATAACGACACTCCCGCACATGAAGAGAATAAATATACCTCTAGTCCGGCTCGTCCCTTGCGAGGGTGCAAGCCAGGCCCCCTTTTGTACTTAGTTTTCCCAAATATTCTGTTCTGCAAAATACTACCTTGTAGTACAAGGTGACAAGGTTTATTGCGATACGAAATAGATAGAATCAAGGCACTATGCATCTACAAGACAGCCTCCGTCAGCGTCGTCAGAAATTAGCGCAACGCTTCAAACACCCTGTAGCCCTCTGGTCTGGGTACAGCAGCCCGCGCAATTTTCGCAGTAATACTTTTCCTTTTCGGGCCAGTAGCCATTTTCTTTACTTCGCGGGTTTGCCGCTGGAGAATGCAGTAATCCGGATGGAAGCAGGTTCTCTGGAGCTTTTCCTCGATGAAGGAACGCCCAGTTCCGCACTGTGGCATGGAGAGACGCCCACGCGCCAAGAACTCGCTGAAGCAATTGGGGCTGATGCTGCTTTTCCCTTGGCAGAGCTAGATAAACGAACCCAAGATGCAGCAACTATCGCGGTGCAGTCGGAGTCTATCTGTCAGCAGCAATCCCAATTTTTGAAACGCACTATTGCTGCTACCCCCTCAGGCCATGATTTAGAGTTGGCTGCGGCTATCGTTGCGCTCCGGCTTACCCATGATCAAGGAGCTTTAGAAGAGTTGCGTCTGGCAGCCCAGGTGACGGTTTCTGCTCATTTGGCAGGGATGGCAGCAACGCCCACGGCTAAGCGGGAATCAGAAATTCGGGCGGCGATGGAAGGCGTGATTATGGCTGAAGATATGAGCTGTTCTTATCAGAGCATTGTCACCGTGCATGGAGAAGTGCTGCACAACAATCACTATCACCATCCGATTCATGCCGGAGATTTACTCTTGGCCGATGTGGGAGCAGAGACGGCCACAGGCTGGGCTGCCGATGTGACCCGCACATGGCCTGTCTCTGGTCTATTTTCTGCTACGCAACGGGCTATTTATGAAGTCGTATTAGCGGCCCATGATGCTTGCATTGCCAAGGTAGCGCCTGGGGTGGAGTATCAAGATCTCCATCTATTGGCTGCCCAGGTTATCACTGAGGGCTTGGTTGATTTGGGTATTTTGCGGGGACAGCCAGAGGACTTGGTGGCGATGGATGCCCATGCTCTTTTCTTCCCCCATGGCGTCGGTCATCTATTAGGTCTAGATGTCCATGATATGGAAGATTTGGGAGATTTGGCAGGCTATGAATCAGGCAGAGTCAGGAGTGACCGTTTTGGGCTGTGCTATCTGCGTTTGAATCGCCCCTTACGTCCTGGCATGCTGGTCACCATTGAACCGGGCTTTTATCAAGTACCTGCGCTTTTGCAAGATTCAGAACGACGAGCAAAGTATCAAAAAGTAGTGGATTGGGAACGCTTAGAAGCTTTTGCCGATGTGCGCGGTATCCGCATTGAAGATGATGTTTTGGTTACTGAATCAGGGCATGAAGTATTGACTGGGGCTTTACCCACTGATCCAGATGCGATTGAAGACCTCACGAGCGGCTCCCCCTAACCAAGCCTGTATTTGTGCTAGTATATCGTCAATCAACGATAAGCGATAAGTTCAATGACCGAGTGTGCATCTTGTCCTCCCACAAACCCTCAAATCACGGCTAACCCTGAAGCTGAGCAGGATTTAGCTTCTCTATGCAAGGCTTTGGCACATCCATCCCGTGTCCGTATCCTGAAAATCTTGCTGGAGCGAAAGTCTTGTATCTGCGGGGAGATTGTGGAAGTGATGCCTTTGTCTCAGTCTACGGTTTCAGAACATCTGCGGATTCTGAAGCAGGCGGGTTTGGTTCAAGGAGAAGTAGACGGCCCCCGCGTCTGCTACTGTGTCCATCCCATAGTGCTAGAGCAGTTTAAAGCTCTGGTTGAAGCTCTTTAGGCAAAGCTTTTTCTTTTGCTTAATCTATCGTTAATCGTCGATGAGCGTAAAGTAAATCAATCTTCTGAGGTAAAACCATGAAATTTCGTCCCCATATCAGTTTAGAAGTTTCTGACCTGGAGGCTTCTATCGATTTCTACAGCGCTATCTTCAACATAGAGCCGACCAAGCAATACGCCGATTATGCCAACTTCCGTCTAGAAGAGCCTGCCTTGCACTTAGCGCTGGTCCATAAACCAAGCCATGAACCCTATCGAGGAGACCAGCATTTTGGGATTGAACTCTTCGAGGATGCGCAGCTAGCGGAATGGAAAGACAAAGTCACAGCGTCTGGCCTTGCACCCCGCGTTGAAGAAACTGTTACCTGCTGCTATGCCGTAGCGGATAAATTCTGGCTCAAAGACCCAGATGGCAATGAGTGGGAATTTTGGGTGCGTCATGAAGAAGCAGACCGAATGCAGGACACTCGACAAGAAGTGGGATGTGGAACAGAAGGAGTCTGCTGTGCGCCTGCCGTTACTTTAGAACCCGCTGTAGTGAAATCCTCTTACTGCTCATGAACTTCGTCAACCTGTAAGGAAGTTTCATCCATGTGAGTATTGCTGAGATTGCCAAGAGTGTGTTTATTTATCTAGGAATTCCCTTTATCGCCGGATTTCTCACTCGTTTCTTCTTGGTAAAAGTGAAAAGCAAAATTTGGTATCACGAAGAGTTTGTCCCCAAAATCAGTCCGATTACACTGATTGCTTTGCTCTTCACGATCACGGTCATGTTCAGCTTGAAAGGGAATTTGATTGTTCAGATTCCTTTAGATGTTGTTCGAATTGCCATCCCACTGGTTATTTACTTTGCGCTCATGTTTTTCATCAGCTTCTATATGGCGTGGCGCATCAGGGCAGACTATTCCAAATCAGTAAGTGTCGCATTCACCGCCGCTGGCAATAATTTTGAACTGGCTATAGCTGTTGCTATTGCAGTATTTGGCATTAATTCGGGTGCTGCGTTTGCTGCCGTCGTTGGCCCCCTCGTGGAAGTACCTGTGTTGATTGGTCTCGTTAACGTTGCGTTCTGGTTGGAAAAGCGCTATTTCAAGACACCTGAACCGAGAATGCTTTAATTGCAGCGACATAAAAAGAGGAGTAAAACTATGAAACGAGTGATGTTTGTCTGCAAGCGTAATTCCTGCCGTTCACAAATGGCAGAGGACTACGATGTGGTTATCTCGCTCTGCGGCTGTGGGGGGAATTTGCCAGACGCCTGGATATCGCGAGAAGTTTTTGAAGACTGGCAGCTCGATGATCCAGATGGACAACCCCTCGAAGTCTTCCATCGCGTGCGCGACGAAATTAAAGAAAAAGTTGTTCAACTCATACAAAAACTCACTTTCGATTAGGAAGAAATCACTCCTATAACCAGCAGGATCGATAATCGTCTACATATTGTCTCAGGCTAATCGGTGGACGCCCCAGCAATCGAGCCACATCTTCGGTAAGCGTTTCTGCCAATCCTAAACGAGCCGTTGTGTAAATACCCGCCATGACCAGAATGAAGTTTAGGGGCAGTTTGCGCTTCCACATTTGTCCAACAAACCTTAGGAGCGAAGGATTGGTGTAGCGAATGGGCTTTCCCAAAATCTCTGTGAAAATATCTGCCACTTCGTAATAGGTCAAGGCTTCTGCTCCAGTTAGTGCATAGGCTTGACCCTGATGTCCATCCTCCGTCAAGGCTTTCACTGCAACGGCAGCAATATCTCGAACATCAATAAAGCTTGTTCTCCCGTTGCCCGCAGGCATCAATAATTTACCCTGGCGAATGTCTTCTCGATGCGTAGTGTTCAAATTTTGCATGAAGAAACTGGCGCGTAAAAAGGTTGCAGGAACACTCAGCTGCTCAATGGTGCGCTCAATAGCAAAGTGCGGCACCACTCGATTGCGGTCGGCTCCGAGCAGCGACAAAAATACGACCTGCTCGACGCCTGCTTGCTTGGCTGCATGGAGGGCCGGAGCAATTTGTTTGCGAACGTCTGCCAGGGCAGGCGGACGCACTAAAAAGAGTTTTCGGACTCCGGTGAAGGCAGGAATAAACGTAGTGGGCTCGGTAAAGTCGAATAGCACACAGGCAACATTTCCCTCTAAAATCTGCTGCGCTTTTGCCGGGTCTCTAACGGCTGCGCGCACCTCACAATCGCGAGTCGCCAGGAGGCGGATTACCTCTCGTCCAACGTTTCCTGTGGCACCCGTTACCAGAATTCTTAACGGCATCTAAAAAGCCAATGTTGTCAATCTTGCTCAAGCTTTCTCGTCCCGCTTGTTCTTATAGATCTTAGACGGTAAAGCAATAAAGCCCATGCTCAAGTTAACGGTTCAATCGACCCCTGCTAATGTTTTGTTGGGCCAAAGTGCTTGAGCCAGTCGATTCACAGACAGATTTCGGTATAATTGCGCTTAAGGCAGTATTAGCGTTATAGTTCCCAAATTTTCGGATTTAGACCGTAGGAGTAAAAGATAAGCTTACATAGCGCGGAGGACCATACCTATAAGCTTGAATAAGCAGTATGGCTACGGCAATGACTTGAGCTGCTGCCCAGCTAGGCATAGCCGAAAACACAAATGTGTTGACATTGTATATACAAAACCTTAAATTAGAAGAGTCTCGCTCAAAAGAGTAAGTGTTATGTCTGCCTCAGAGGGTGAAGGGTCAGTTAGCCGGACCCGCGATGTCACCATCAACATCCGAGCTAAACAGAATCAACGGGATCTCATTGATTATGCGGCTGAAATTCAGGGCAAGAGCCGTTCAGAGTTTATGCTTGAGTCAGCTTATCAGAAAGCCCAAGACGTTCTCCTAGACCGGAGTTTCTTTGGGTTAGATGAACTTAAATTTAAGCAATTTGTGGCGTTGCTGGATGCACCACCTACTCGGAATGAAAAGCTACATACCTTGCTGACAACCCAGTCTCCATGGGATTAGACCCAGAGGAAGACAAGCTCCGCCCGCCTGAAAAACTGAATTCGCTACATCGAATTGAAAGCTTTGACTCAGGTAACAATCAGCTCAATGACTGGCTAAAGCGTCGTGCTCTGAAAAATGAGTTAGAAGGAGCTTCCCGAACCTATGTTCTCTGCGCTGGCGAAGTCGTCGTCGCCTACTACTGCCTTTCCAATGGAGCCGTGGCACAAACTGCTGCAACAGGTCGAGTTCGGCGTAATATGCCCGATCCGATTCCAGTTATGGTTATTGGAAGACTGGCGGTTGATTGTCAGTGGCAAGGTAAAGGTATTGGGCGTGCTCTGCTGCGCGATGCCATTCTTCGCACGCTGCAAGCTGCTGAAATAGCAGGGATACGAGCAATTCTTGTACATGCCATCTCGGAAGAGGCAAAGCAGTTTTACGTGAAGTGTGGTTTCACAGCTTCACCTCTTGAACCAATGCCCCTTATGCTGAAAGTTAACGATGCCACGGCTTCACAATGAGCAATAGGTGGAAATAAACAGGCATGGAAATTGACCACATCTTCATCTGTGTAAAGCCTGGCGGACCTGAAGCAGAGGCCCTGGCAGAATTTGGTTTGACGGAAGGTTCTGCTAACAGGCATCTCGGACAAGGCACTGCCAATCGCAGATTTTTCTTTCACAATGCCTTTATCGAGTTGTTATGGCTTGAAGACTCAGAGGAAGCTCAGAATCAAGTTACAAAACCAACCAATCTTTTCGAGCGACTCACATCTGAAGATCAAGAGGTTTCACCGTTTGGCATTTGTTTCAGATCTACCAACACGGAAGACAAAAAAGCACCGTTCGCAAGCTGGTCTTATAAACCAGCTTATCTACCCTCTAATTTAGCCGTTGAGATAGGTGATGCACCTTTATCCGAGCCTATGTGGTTTTTTTTACCTTTTGGATTGAGGCCTGATTCAGTACCACCTGAAAAACATCAGCCATTGATACATCAAAAAGGCTTTATTGAGATAACATCAGTCCACATTACACTTCCGAAATTGGAAGAACTTTCTGTGCCTGCAACGTGTGCCACAAATTTTACGAGCGTCGAAATCATTGAGGGCAAGAATCATCTCTTGGAAGTTAGGTTCGATAGTCAGGTTAGCCTCTGTGGGCAAGACTTTCACCCTGTCTTACCTATAGTGTTTAGGTGGTAGTTTGGCCTAAATTAAGTTAGGCAGCGGAGCGGAGGGAGGTTCACTTTGAGCACTCAACGATTGGAAGACGTTCTTCGGTTCTGGTTTCCCATCCAACCAAGTGGTGACCGAGCGGCAATGGTTCGTCAGTGGGAATGGTGGTTTCGCGGGGGTGGAGATGCCGATATAACCGAGCATTTTTCATCGCTGCTGGAACAAGCTACGCAGGGTGAACTCGATGCCTGGTCTGGTGAGCCACAGTCACGGCTTGCGCTTATCATCGTCCTCGACCAGTTCTCGCGAACGATCTATGGGGGAACTGCTCAAGCATTCGCACAGGACCCAAAGGCTTGCGCGCTGACGCTCGAAGGGATCGATATTGGTCACTATGCAGCGCTTGAGACTCCTTGGGAGAAGACCTTTTTCTTTCTGCCACTGGGGCATTCCGAGGATCTCAGGAACCTAGAGCTTGCAGTTAATCTTGCAGATGAGCTCGTGGAGGAGGCGCTACAGGAGTATCGCGCCTTGCTAGAGTTCTCCGCAGCGCAAGCGCGCAGACATCGGGAAGTGATTGCACGGTTCGGCCGTCATCCTCATCGCAACAATGCGCTAGGACGCCAATCAACCCCTGAGGAAATGAAGTACCTGGCGACTGGTCAGCTCGTCCATACGCGTCCGCTGCCGCCCCACTTGTCGCAGTTTCTCTCCAATACTTAGAGAAGGCTTGGAAAACTGCTTGCAGCTACAAAAGCTTACGAACATCAGAGACTTGACCGGCAACAGCTGCAGCCACCACCATCGCTGGGCTCATCAGTAGCGTCCGCCCTGAAGAAGAGCCCTGACGACCTTTAAAATTGCGGTTAGAAGAAGAAGCACTGAGCTGGCTTCCCTGAAGCTTGTCGGGATTCATCGCAAGGCACATGGAACAGCCCGCTTCACGCCATTCAAAGCCTGCTTCCAAGAAGATCTTATCGAGGCCTTCAGCTTCTGCCTGTTTTTTGACCCGCTCAGAACCGGGGACCACAAAAGCTTTCACCCCTTCAGCCACATGGCGACCTTGGGCAAATTTGGCCGCTTCTCGAAGGTCTGTAATTCGGCCATTGGTGCAGCTACCGATGAAACAAACATCCACCTTGGTACCTTCAATCATGGCCCCAGGATGGAGATGCATATAGCTGTAAGCTTCTTCGGCAATCGGTCGGTCTTCTTCGAGGAGGGTATCTGCCAGCGGAACGACTTCATCCACGGCAATCCCCTGACCTGGTGTGATTCCCCAGGTAACCGTAGGCGCAATCTGGGTTGCATCGAAGACCACTATATCGTCATAGACGGCATCAGCATTGCTGCGAATACTATTCCACCACGCCACGGCCTTCTCCCACTCCGCTTCCTGAGGCACGAAATCTTTGCCGTTGAGATATTCATAGGTCACAGCATCTGGATTAATGTAACCACAGCGAGCGCCGCCCTCAATCGCCATGTTGCATACGGTCATCCGCTCTTCCATATTCATCTGTTCAAAAGTGGTGCCTGCAAATTCATAGGCAAAACCAACCCCTCCTTTGACGCCCAGGGTACGGATGATGTGCAAAATCACGTCCTTGGCATAGACCCCAGGACGCAGGGTGCCATTGACCTCTATCTTGCGGACCTTGAGCTTGGAAAGGGACAGCGTTTGCGAAGCGAGGACATCCCGGACCTGACTGGTCCCAATTCCAAAGGCAATCGCTCCAAAAGCGCCGTGGGTAGACGTATGACTATCTCCACAGGCGATGGTCATACCCGGTTGGGTGAGTCCCTGTTCTGGAGCGATGATATGAACGACGCCTTGATTCCCAGAACCAATGTTGTAGAAGGTAATGCTCTGTTCCTTGCAGTTATTTTCCAAAGCCTGCATCATCTCTTCAGCTAAGCTATCGGCAAAAGGGCGGGCTTGATTTTCCGTTGGCACAATATGGTCAACCGTAGCCACGGTGCGCTCAGGGAAAAGAACTTTTAGCCCTCGCTCCCGAAGCATGGCAAAAGCCTGGGGACTGGTCACTTCATGAATCAGATGGAGACCAATAAAAAGCTGCGTTTGACCAGAGGGTAGGGTTCCAACCGTATGCGCGTTCCAAACTTTGTCAAATAGCGTCCCGTTACTCACAGGTTAGCCTCCAGGTCTTATCTTTAAGGATGAATGAGGTTCTTAATTCTAGCTCAAAGATGTACCCCACGAGCCAGCAGCTCATGGGGTTAGGATTAGCGAAAGACCTAAGTTCAAGTCAACTCAACAGACGGTCAAACCGTTCTTCTAAACGGTCATGGAAGTCTTCTCCAGGAAGGAGAAGCCAGAGGAAACATAGCACGAGCCAGCTAACAAGCCAGGGAACAATACTCATCGGCAAAAAGATGCTACTGACCAATCCAAAGAGAACGGAAATGGAGGCATTGACTAAAAGCCCAGATTTACTCACAAATCGTTCTACCCAGGTCGCAGGGAACAGGAAAGCTGTCAGCAATAAAACACCCCATGCAATTAGGATAGATAGAGCTGCTCTTCCGAGGTCGTTAGGAATGGGTAAAACGAAGAAAAGAGGTATGGTCACAAGGAAAACAGATAGCGAAAGCAAACTAGAAGGCAACCTGACCGGGGAGGAAGGAATCTCTGCCATGGGGGGCTCCGAAAAGCTATGAGTGTTGTGTGAATAGCTATTTATATCGTAAGCAATCCTCCTGCTCTCAGCAAGAGTGTTTCTAACTAGTTTTCTCTCGCCTTTTTCCTGTTTACTGAAACCCTAAAAAATCTATAAAAAAGCATAAAAGCAGTCAAAATATTACCCACACGCTTTAGTGAACCCTCAATCGATGACAGATTCTTACCAAAGTCAGCAAACCCTCCCCTCTTCCTTCTCTGCTTGGTATCACCAAGCCAAGCAGGATTCTGTTCAATACCAAGTCAACTCCGAAGAATTAGATTGGCTTATTTTAGGTTATCTAGACCTGGATAAGCTCTCTCTACGCTTGGGCCAAATTTCCTGCTCTGCTGAACAGTTGGAAACACTGAAAGTCCTGTGGCAGAGGCGACTTATAGAAAGAACTCCTATTCAATATCTCTTGGGTAAGGCTGCTTGGCGTTCTTTCTGGCTAGCCGTAACGCCAGCCGTACTCATTCCCCGACCGGAAACTGAACTTTTGGTAGACCTTACCTTAGATTTTCTTCATGACCGCTCAGAGCCCCAGGTTCTGGACTTGGGAACAGGCAGTGGCGCGATTGCCTTGGGAATTGCCCATGAGTTGCCGATTGCTCAGTGCACCGCCATAGACCGCTCACCAGAAGCTTTGGCAGTCGCCCGTAGAAATGCTCAGGACCTGGGCTGTGCCGTGAATTTCCTAGAGGGAGATTGGTTTTCGCCCCTGAAGACTTCAGGCATCCCGAAGGCGCATTTCGATGCTGTTCTGTCTAACCCGCCCTATATTCCTAGCGCAACAGTGGCCTCTTTGGAGCTCGAAGTACGCCAACATGAACCTCAACTGGCCTTGGATGGAGGAGACGATGGACTGAACGCTATCAGAATCTTGGTTGAACAGGGATGGTTATGGCTCAAGCCTGGCGGTCTTTGGTTGGTAGAGTTGATGGTAGACCAAGCTCCGATGGTAATCGATTTGCTTATTGCCAACGGCCATTACACAGACATCCAGGTCCATCGAGACCTCGAAGGGATTGAACGGTTTGTTTCAGCTAAGTGTCTCTCTGCCTCTCCATGTACGGTTTGACCTGAAAGGTTTGTGACTATGGAATTTTCGCCCATCCCTGACCCCACGCGCCAAAAAGCCTTAGAGACCTTTGTTCGTCGTTTGAATCTCCGTGCTACAGACCCTATTGATTGGAGATTGCTGGATCAAGCGTTATTGCATCCTTCTTGGATAAACCGTAGTCAAAAGGCCGATGAGAACAATGACCGTTTGGAGTTTTTAGGTGATTCCGTAGTGCGTCTATTGGTCTCAGAGTTTCTATTTGAGACCCATGCTGAGCAAAGTTCAGGAGAACTGACCGCAGTACGGGCTGTCCTGGTGAGTGACCAAACTTTTAGTGACCTGGGAGAACAGTATGGTCTAGACCAATTTCTAGTCATTGGCGCCTCGGCTGATGGCGGCGGACGCGCTTCCCGCCTGGCGGATTGTTTTGAAGCTGTTTTGGGGGCCCTCTATCTTAGTACCGGAGATTTTTCGCTCATTCGTCCCTGGTTGCTGCCCGTCGTTAAGAAAATGACCCAGGAAATCCTCAATGATCCCACCCGTGGGAATTACAAAGCGGCGCTGCAAGAATTGACCCAAGCCAAAAATACAGAGTTACCGGAGTACCGACTGGTAGAACAATCGGATGAAGGAAAACCCGTGTTTATCTCTGAAGTCTGGTTTTGGGGTAAACGTTGGGGCCAAGGTGAAGGACCCTCTAAGAAGAAAGCAGAACAGGCTGCGGCAAAAGAAGCCTATCTAAGGATCTCTATGGAGACCTAGGGTTTTTCGGAGAGATGGTAAAGACGCGATATATCGCGTCTTTACAGGGATCTCTAGTCTCCTAACAATAAGGGGTTATATCCAGACCACACTCATCAGCCAGATAACAAAGAGACTTAAAACGGAGGCTGGTTAACTGTTCATAAAGAGGATTTAGTTTGCAGAGTGGTGGAATGTATAAAAGAGTATGGCCTAAGAGTTCTAGCCGACGTTCAAAGGGACAGTGACTAGGAATCAGTTTGCAAAGTAGCCATGCGGACCTAGGATTATGAATTTCAAGGGTTTCTAGCCACTGACGAATGAGATATAAGGGGTTAAGTTCAAGATCAAAATGGAGGAAGCCTTTCATAGGTTTAATTACCTCACAACCGGGAAATTAAGCAGCGTTTCAGACTCGTAGCTTTTACTATCTATCTTTAATTCCATTATCTCTAGAACCTCGTCCTTTTCAGTGAGAAAAGGTTGTGAACTTTTAGAGAAAAGTATGAAAAAGTTATGTGCCCAAAAGTCTCTCAGGGCTTAGGAAAAATGCTTTCCCCCATTTTGATTAATAAGGGTCCCTAGGAAGGGAAAAAGCCCGTGCGGATCTGTCGGCTAGTCTCTAACTGCGCCTGTAATCCCTCCCAGTTCTGTTCCTGGATCTGTTCTTCCAAATGGTCTAGTGCTGCCCTAAATTGCTTGAGACTTTCTAAGATCGCCGTGCGATTATGCTGAGCCATCGCTAGTCCTAAATCTGGATTTCCGCCCCCAACGCGGGTTGTATCTTGAAAACCTGGACCCGCCAGTTTTTGAGCCTTGTCTATATCGCTCACACTGAGCAGTAACGCTGCAGAAACCATTACAGGCAGATGGCTCACCTGAGCAACGAGTTGGTCATGAACTTCTGGAGAGAAGATGACTAGTTTACTGCCCAAACCTAAAGCGAGCTGATGAACAGTATCCAATGCTTGGGCATCGGTAGTAGTGATAGGCGTCAGGGCATAGGGGCGATGGTGAAATAATCCAGCCTCAGCCGCTTCAACTCCTTGGTTGGCCGTACCTGCCATCGGATGTCCACCGACAAATCGGGGCCATTGGGCCGTAGCTTCTTCAACAATCGGACCCTTTACAGAAGCTACATCCGTAATGATTGTCTGAGGGCTAAGCACTTTCTGCAGTTTTTCGAGGGTAGGGAGGACCAAGGGAATCGGTGTACAGATGAACACAACCTCACAATTCTTGAGCAGAGCCAAGTCCTGACTGGCTTTGTCCACAACGCCCTTGACTAAGGCCCGTTCACAGGTGGATTGCTGTCGGCTGACGCCTAAAACTCGGTGACCAGAAGAGCGAAAATCGAGCCCAAGGGAACCACCAATCAAACCTAAACCGACCAAACCAATGACTGCCATCAGGACGCCTCTAAAATCTGCCGAAACCAGGTATTAAATCGATGGGTCATTGCCTCTAAAGAGAATTCTTGTTCCGCTCTTTGGCGACACCGCTTTCGGTCAATTAAGTCTATACGTCCTAGTGCCCTAACCATTGCCTCAATATCATCCGCAGGAGTTACAAACCCTGTCACTCCATCCAGCGTGATTTCCTGAGGGCCTCCCCGGTCATAGGTGAGCACAGGTACCCCACAGGCCAGAGCTTCCACCGCCACATTGCCAAAAGCTTCTACCCATTTGGGCGTAACCAAAAGTGCCTGACTCCCCCGCAAAATAGCCTGCATTTTGTGCGTGGTCAAAAAACCATGAAAGACAACTTCAGCCTGAGGATAAGCGGCTAAACATTGCTGATAATAGGACTCATCCTGTAGGTACCCCATCAGGTCTAGAGGCTTATGCGTCTTAGCGGCTACGGCGAGGGCATCTTCCAATCCTTTTTCCGGCGTGATCCGTCCGACCCAGGCCAATCTGGGTTGCGGTTTTGAATTGAAATCATATTGGGAAAGGTCCATGCCACAGGGCAATACCACCAAATCTTGAGCAAAAGAGAAAGTCTGGGCCTGGGCTTGGCTATGAACCGCCACGGTACCGGGAAAATGAGTACTCACATAGGCCAAACGTTCATCCACTGCATCGCTTAGAGAACCCATGCTGACAATATGCGCCACCGGGCGGCTAAAAAAACTGGTCAAATAGAACGGCAACCAGTCATATCCCCAGTTCACAATCAGGTCATAGTCCAACTCTAGAGCCTTTACCTGTTCCCAGAGATTGGTCAGGAGCGAAGGGTCCGTCAGGATGATCGGTTCTTGCCGTGTTTGGTTTTGTGCCAGTTCTGGCGGTGCTCCCAGCACCTCTATACACACCAGCCCTCGCTTGGCACAGGCGGGTTTGCTCCCTTCTGGAGCAATCAGCGTCACCACTTCTCCGGCTTGGACCAGGGCTTGAGCAAGATTCAGCAGATTTAGCTCTACCCCGCCCCCGATCCCACTACCCAAAGGACCGACCGGAGTGGAAACGAAAAGTAAGCGCATTACTTGGAAAAACTAGAGACTGCCCAGAGTGCCAAAAACATTATCCCTGTGCCCACGGTTGGAAAAAGAGCGGCTGGAATGACGAAATTGGCAATGATAGAAGCGGTTAGCCATCCACCAAATACAAGGCCGAAACCACGTAAGAAGCGGTTATTTTTCTTGTACAGCAAGTAAAGGGCGGCCAGCAGAGCCAAAGGCATCGTGATATTGAAGGCAGAAAAGAAGCTAGCGGTCAAAATCCAAAGCCCTGCAAAAATAGCGGTGGGGAGTCCAAGCTCTCTCAGCGTAGGCTGTTCAACCCATTTCTCCCATCCTTTTGGAACTTTGGTGAGGTTTCTAGCGGGTTGGGCTGGAATCGCATTTTCTGCGTAGCGAATCCCTTCTGGAACCTTGATTTTCCCCTCTTTACGCATCCGGAAGCGCTGCATGAGGATCATATCGTACGCTTCTTCGATAAGCTGGGTTTGGCGCTCATTGTCGCCATATTGCTCCAAAAGCCTGGTTTTGGCCCCTTGGATCTCCTCGAAAGGAGTATCTTCCGAGATGCCTAATAACTTGTAAGGGTCGGGCTCACTCATAGCCGTATGCAGATGCCAAAAGTACTTCCAAACTATCTCAGTTATAGCCTTTCCTACAAGGGCATAAAGTTGAAGACCTTATAATTTGCTTCCGTTGACGTTTGCCAGAGAGAGCCGGAAGATAGAGTATCCAAGCTGCGTATAGTCTATGGCCCTACCTAAAATTTCGCTGGGTAAGAATACACAGAATTTTTCCCGCAACGGAATTTTGCTGGTATTGGCCCTTTTGTTCCCTTTGCTTGCCCAGCTCTCATCACAGCCCTCCTACTTGGTGAATGTGGCCGTAACGGTCGGTATCTACATGGTGCTGTCTATGGGCCTCAACATTGTGGTGGGCATGGCAGGACTGCTCGATTTGGGCTACATCGCCTTCTTCGCCATCGGCGCCTATTCAATGGCTATCCTCAGCACTAATTTCGGTTGGTCTTTCTGGATGGTCCTGCCAGTTGCAGGTCTTCTGTCTGCTACCTTTGGCGTCCTCTTAGGAGCCCCGACCCTGCGCTTGCGGGGAGATTATTTGGCGATTGTCACTTTGGGATTTGGCGAAATTATTCGGATTTCGCTCAATAATCTGGACTGGCTGACCAATGGCCCCCAGGGGATTGCCGGGGTACGGGCTCCTTCTGTCCCTTGGATCGGCAGTAAGGGCCTTACCCTGATTGACCTCTATCAACCGGCCCAGCTTTATTACTTAGCCTTGGCACTCGTCTGTGCTGTCTGGTGGACCACTTCTCGGATGAAGAATTCCCGGATTGGTCGGGCCTGGTTAGCTATTCGAGAAGATGAGATTGCCGCTCAAGCGATGGGCATTGACACCGTCCGCATGAAGCTTTTAGCCTTTGCCAGTGGTGCCACGCTGGCAGGGATTGTCGGCGTCCTCTTTGCCGCTCAGCTCACCTTCGTCTCTCCAGAAAGTTTTACGCTTTTTGAATCCGTTATTGTCCTCTCGATGGTGGTCGTCGGAGGGATGGGCTCTGTGATTGGAGCGGTGGCCGGAGCCTTTCTCCTGGTTGTTATTCCAGAAGTATTGCGTGGATTTTCTGAATATCGAATGTTACTCTTTGGCGCTGCTATGGTTCTGGTGATGTTGGTCCGTCCCCAAGGGCTTTTTGGAGAAGAACGTCAAAAGGTATCTAAAACAACAACATCCTTCTATGCACCCGCGCAAGAAGAAGAATAGTCTGGATAGCTCCTACGACCAGAGAACGGACACAAAGACCTCTCATTGGCAGCGTCAGCAGTTCCAGAAGGCCCTTGGGCACTATGCAACCCCTAGCATGCACTGGCTAGAGCTAGGGGCAGGAACAGGTACCGATGCGCTATGGCTAGCGCACCAAGAAATGGATATAGAAATTACTTGCACAGAACCCAATCCCTGGATGTTTGACCAACTCCAGACCAAAACATCCCAGGTAAGGGCCATCCACACCCTTCCTCTAAAAGCAGAGCAGTTGGACGAGCTGGGAGAACAGGTTTTTGATGGCGCTTTTTCTAACTTTGCGGCCCTGAATTGTGTGGAAGACTTGGGCTCTGTCGCTCAAACCTTGGCAGCCCATCTCAGAACCAAGGCTCCAGTGGTTCTCTGTTTATTTAACCGAAACTGTGGATGGGAGCTAGCCTTAGGACTGCTTCAGGGAATTGCTCAGCGCAATTCTGAGCGTTTGTGGCGTCGGCAGGTGCACGAACGGTTGGTGGAGATGCAACCGGGTATAGAAGTATCAACCTTCTATCATCAGCCCCGAGAAATCATGAAAGCGTTTGAGCCTTGGTTCACGCTTGAATCTCGAATCGGTATGGGAGTTGCTGTTCCTCCTGCAGGCTGGACTTTGGCAGACCGAGCCCCCCAGATCTTTGAAGCTCTACATTATCTGGATATGGCTTGGGGTAAAGGATTTGGCTTCCGTTCCTTGGGAGACCACCAAATATGGTGTTTTACAAGAAGATGAACACCAATTATCCTGAGTTGCAGCGAATCACATACACGCCGAACTTGCTTTAACAAAAAATCAACCTTATAGGCTTAGTAGCCAACTGTAGGAGATTGCTAAGATATGACTCCTGGTCAACCAACCCCGAAGTCTAGAAGAAACGTTACACAGCTTCGCGGGCGCACCCTACAGCAAACCCCGATGAATAATCCCCTAAGACCCCGCAAGCGCAACTTCAGAGGCAGAATCTTCCTAGGCGCTTTGCTCTGCGCAGGGGCTCTAGGACTTGCAACCACCTTGGGCGCCAACTGGTTTAATTGGCCTAGCAGCTTTCCGACCAATGTGGCTGCGATGGGCAGCAATGAGAACTATGGACCTCCCTTGCCCAAAGCTTGGCCTTTGCCCTTCAATATGACCCGTCTGACTGCATCGCTCCAACAAGACCTGGTCAATCTATCCAAACTACCCAAGCTGGAAACGGGTATTTTCTTTGTCGACTTGGATAGTGGAGACTATTTGACCCTGCACGAAGATGAGGCATTCTCCGCCGCCAGTACGATCAAACTGCCGGTACTTATGGCTTTATTCGCTCAGATAGATAAAGGCACGATTCGGTTAGATGAACCGCTTGTCCTCTCAGCGGCTACAAAAGGTGATGGCTCTGGTTATCTCCAGTACAAACCTGTTGGCACCCAACTCACCGTTTATGAAACCGCAGATTTAATGATTGTTGATAGCGACAATAGTGCCACCAACATGTTGATTGAACGTCTAGGCGGCAAGGAAGTTTTGAATGAACAATTTCGAGCTTGGAATCTCCGCCAAACTGAAATCAAGGAACCTCTGCCTGACCTAACGGGCCAGAATACGACTTCTCCGAGGGACCTTTCTCTACTGATGGGGCGTTTGGAAAAGGGACTTGTGCTTTCGCCTCGTTCTCGTGACCGCGCTTTGGAAATCCTCTATCGCACCAAGACCCGCACCTTATTACCTTCGGGCCTGGGTTCTGGAAGCCGTATTGCCCATAAGACCGGAGATATTAAATCTTCTCTGGGCAACACCGGGATCATTGATCTCGTGAATGGCAAGCGCTACATTCTCACAGTCCTTGTAAAGCGCCCTCCCAATGACCGTCGAGCCAATCAGCTGATTCGGGATATTTCGCAACGTATTTATCTAAATCGCATGGGGTTGCCGTTTACAGCCAACACGCCAAAAGCGGTGGAGAAGAGGACCTAATCGCTATAGCTTCATAAAACTTACTGCTCTGTGAACTTTTAGGGTGTCCACTCAACATTTTGTCTTCTATAGTATTAAGGAATGTTAAGATACTAAGATATAGCAGGGTAGTGTTTGCGATGAATACTAATTTAGAACCAAGAATTTATAGTGAAGACCCTCGGGAACGTATGGCAGCCGTAGTTTCTCTTCGTGCTTTAGGCTCGGATGAAGCAACGCCTTTATTACTTGAAGCCACCAGAGACCCCCTGCCGATGGTGCGAATCTTCGCAACCATTGGTTTGGGAAAGAAAAAAGGGGAAGGAGCCTACGAACGGCTGGTTGATTTACTCAATAATGACCCTGAAGTTTCTGTCCGGGCTGAGGCCGCAGGAGCCTTAGGCGATCTGGGCGACAAGCGGGCTACGGAGCACTTAGTCCATGCTTACCATGAAGACGTGGATTGGATTGTGCGCTACAGCGTGATTGTCTCTCTCGGTCTTCTTCAAGATATCCGTGGCTATGACGTAATTCGCAATGGACTCAAAGCCAAAGAAAATCTCTTGCAAGAGGCTGCAGTTGGAGCTTTGGGCAATTTAGGGGATGAGCAGGCACAAGAGGTCCTGTTTTCTCTGCTGCCTGATGCCGAAGGAGAAATGCGCTACAAAATTGCTAGAGCTTTAGGACATTTGCTCAATGACCCCAAAACGGGAGATATGCCCAAGTGCCGCTCTGCTCTGGAATTTCTCAAGAAAGATGCCGATGAGAAAGTCGCACAAGTTGCTGCCTATCATCTGAATGAGTTCTCAAAGGAATTTAAGGCAGAGGCTTGAGCTCTCCTTCAATGCCTACCGCCTAAATAAGTTAAATTTACTTACCCTGTATGGGTTCCAACATTTTGCCTGAAGGTTTATGATTGGTTCCTATTCTGAATATCCCGAAAATATTTCACCATACGGTAGAGACGCCCTATAGGGCGTCTCTACCGTATGAAAACACGGGATTACGTCCATTTGATGGAATGGAATGCCATTCCGGAAACATACAATTGCCTGGGTATCGGCAGAATCTGCAACATGACCAGTCAAAACCAAACGTTTCGCCACCGATTTTGGGCCCACACTTTAGAATGCTAAGAAGGCAGACAGGCAGGGTAAGGGATTTCTCTAACGCCGCAAAAGACTAGTCTTAGTCACCACAGAAGTAACTAGGGCTAACAGACGCTCTTCCAACTTAGGATCTGTCAATTTACCTTCAGAGTCGAACTGTTTCCACGCTTGGGGAATAGCTACTTGCTCTGTGACCATCCAACCGTGCACCTGTCGAGTCACGATGCGCAGATCATTCAGCGCATTGGAGTTAGAAACTCCACCTAAAACACTGATTGCCCCAAAGATTTTGTCCCTCAGTTCATCAAAACTGAGTAGGTCTAAAGTGTTTTTGATTACGCCACTGTAGCTTCCGTGATACTCCGGGGTGCTAAGGAGAAAGGCATCGGCTTCTGTGGATTTTTTCTTCAAGAGTTCTACGGCCGGATAGTCAGGATATTCCTTAGCCCCCGTACACAAGGGGAGAATGTGCACTAATGGGTCAAAAAACTCTACCGAGGCTCCTTGTTTCTCGGCCATGTCAAGTGCTAGCAGGAGGGCAGCGCGGCTAAAGGATTGAGGACGGAGACTACCGCAGAACCCTAAAATTTTAATCGGAGTGGTCATTAGAAATATCTTCTCTTTCTTGGCTAATTCAGGCCATTCTAAGCATTACACAAATACAGAACGAGGCTTTCAGGGGATCTACTCTCCCTTCGATACGGTCGAAGTCAAATCATCCTGCTTGGCTGGATCGAGCAAGATACTGACTTTGATTTTTTCGAGGCGGGGACCATTCACTTCTAAGACAGCGAATTCGATGCCTTCGAATAGAAACTTCTCGCCTTCCTCAGGAATCTTCTGGAGGTGGTAGATCAAAAATCCACCCAAGGTTTGATACTCATCGGAAGTGGGTAGGTTGAGCTTTAATTGCTCGTTCACCTCTTCCAAATCGGCTTGGGCTTGGACCACAGAAGTAGTTTCATCCAGCGCCATAATCGTGGCAAGAACTTCTTCCCCTTCATCGGTGATGCTGCCGACAATCTCCTCCACCATGTCTTCAATGGTGAGCAGACCCGCCGTACCGCCAAATTCGTCGGCTACAATCACCATCGCTTGACGGTCTTTCTGCATCTCTGGCAACAACTCTTGGAGACGCTTAGATTCTGGAACAAACCGCACCGGACGGATAACTCCAAGGTCTGTTAAAGGCGCACTAAGGTCCAAGTTGGAGGTCGCCATTTTCGCAAGCACATCTTTGATGTGAATAAAGCCACGGACTTCATCGATTGATTCTTCATAGATCGGGTAGCGGGAATGCCCTGTAGCGGCTACTTCTGCCAACAAATCCTGAAAGGTACTGTCTATCTCGATCGAGTTGATGCGGGTACGAGGGACCATAACCTCGCTAGCCACCACATCGCCGAATTCAAAGATATTGGAAAGCAATTCCCGCTCTCCTTCTTCCAAAGCTCCCGATTCTGAAGAAGCAGCAATCATCAACTGGAGTTCTTCTGACGATAGGCCAGTGTGGTGCATATTTGGGACAGGTTCTACCTTCAGCACTCTGAGGACAAGGTTGGAAGAAAAATTCAAGATCTTCATGAAGGGCGCGAACAGATAGTAGAAGACTTGATTGGGCTGCGCCACCGCCAGGGCTGTTTTTTCCGCATACTGAATCGCAATCGATTTTGGGGCCAACTCTCCCAAGACAATATGCATATAGCTAATCAGGAAAAAAGCGAGGGCAATGGAGAGTACTTCTACACTTTTCTCACCAGAAGCGAAAGGCAGCTTCCCTAAAAATTCGCCAAGCCCCACCGTTTGAAAGAAGGGCCTCAGGACAGCAGAAATCGTGGGCTCTCCTACCCATCCCAAAGCCAGGGAAGCAAGAGTAATCCCGATTTGACTAGCCGACAGTGCTTTATCTATGTCTTTTTGTGCACGCTGTACTGCCTCAGCTGCCCGGTTTCCCTCTTCTACTAGCTGTTCAATCCGAGTACGACGCACCGCGATGAGGGCAAACTCAGCCGCTACAAAAAAGCCATTCAGGAGTACCAGAAATAAAATTGCAAAAAGTCTAAAAGTAATCTCAGGCCACGACAGACTAGGCTCTACAGCTGCCGTAGCCAAGAATATAGGTATGTCCATAGATACCGGGGGAACAACGCTCCTTCAGGGAGTATGGGAATTCCATACTTATTTATTATCAGATATTACCCATTCTTTCTGCTATTGATTGAACAAGTAAGGGGCAAATAACCACTTAAAATGCCCTATAAGCTCCACTGGAGCCTGTTTGAGGAAATTCTTTTTATTTGGATTCTGTAGAGAGCCATGACATGATTAAGGAATGACCTCCTCGACTGCCACCACATCCACAATGCAGTGGGTCTCTGCGCTCTCCAGCTTACCCTCGCTGTATCAGGCGCTGGATGCCTGTGTGTCTCAAATTCAGACTGAATTAGAGGGCCGTAGTGCTGATTTGGTGATCGCTTTCATCTCACCAGGCTTTAGTGGAAATTTTCAGTGGCTACACCCTTTCTTGGCAGAGCGTTTACCTTGCGGGACCTTTCTCGGCTGTACGGGGGCAGGGATCATTGGTGGAGGGCAAGAGATAGAGAGTAAACCTTCGGTTGCGCTGGTTGCTGCCCACTTACCCGGTGTCCAGCTCTACCCGTTTTACTTAGGTCCCAGAAACATTCCCGACTTAGATAGCCGCCCTGATAGCTGGGTGAAAGCGCTGGGTCTTCCCCAAGACGTACAGCCAGATTTTATTTTGCTCAGTGATGGGGACAGAATCACTGATTTGCTCCAAGGAATGGATTTTGCCTTTCCTTCGCGCACGAAAATTGGAGGGTTGGTCAGTGGTGCTCGGTTCCTCTTTGGACAAGAGAAAGTCTATAGCGAAGGTACAGTGGGCCTTGGTTTGTCCGGAAATATTATCGTAGATGCGGTGGTGGCCCAGGGCTGTAGACCCGTTGGCCCTCCTTTGAACATCACCCAGAGTGAACGGCATTTGCTCCATGCCCTCGAAGACCAACCCGCACTTGAAGTTTTGCGAGAAGTTTTGAGTGAACTCGATGACCGCGATCGTGAACTAGCCCGTCATTCTCTGTCTGTCGGCATTCTTAGCGGAGAAGTGGGCAGTAGTCTCTTGAAGGTCGAGTCTGGAGAAAAAAGCGCTACTGGGACCTTCCTGATCCGCACGCTGATGGGGATCAGCTCAGATGGGTCTTTGGCAGTGGGTGCCC
This sequence comes from Gloeobacterales cyanobacterium, assembly GCA_038245785.1. Lineage (GTDB taxonomy): Bacteria > Cyanobacteriota > Cyanobacteriia > Gloeobacterales > PMM-0068 > Sivonenia. The sequence continues at coordinate 352,741 of JBBRSB010000001.1, forward strand.
GTCTACGGCCCGGTCAAATCATCCAATTCCATATCCGGGATGGCCGAACTTCTGCAGAAGATCTGCACCTGATGCTGTCTCGATATCAGCTAGACCATGGGCAGCAAGCCAAGGGAGCTTTGCTCTTTTCTTGCTTAGGACGGGGAGAGCAGCTTTATGGAGTCCCCGACCATGATTTAAACTGCATCCAGCGCTATTTGGGACCGATCTCTGTGGGAGGTTTTTTCTGTAATGGTGAAATTGGTCCGGTAGGATCTGAGACCTACCTGCATGGCTTTACCTCTGTCGTGGGTCTATTTCGACCCAAATTGGGTGCTGATGATTTGTGAGATTGCCCTTGAGTAACGTCATCGATAGACTTTCCAAACTCAAAACCCCAGGACGTCTGCTTCTCTTTCTTGGCATGGTCGTACTGCTGTGGGCGCCTTTTGCTTCTGTATGGCTTTTTGGGACAGGCTGGACTTGGGGGAAAGAACTGACCAATACCCAAAATATCGGGGTAGCCGTTATTCTCTATCTTGTGATCCCCACCGTCCTCTGGGGATTTTCTAAGTACTTGGACCATAAGCCTTTTTCTCAATATGGCCTGAGTGGAGACCGCCGAAATTTTCTAGGGTTTGGACTGGGCATTGGTTTGGGCTTCATCCTCTGCGGTTCACTCCTGCTCACTCAAGGAGTTTTGGGTTGGATCACTTTTGATCTCAGCAATTTACAAGCCGCAGGTCCTCTTCCCTTACTCTTGCTGCAAGGTTTTGCTGTCGGAGTCGGGGCCGCATTCATGGAGGAGCTACTCTTCCGAGGCTTTCTAGTCAATCAGTTTGGTCGAGACTATGGCCTGACTTCCGCCCAGTATTTGACTAGCTTGCTCTTTGCCGTTGCCCATTTTTTGAAACCCTTGGACGCTATTCTCGCTACCTGGCCTCAATTTCCTGGTTTATGGGCTTTTGGCCTTGTGCTGGTCTATTGCCGATGGTGGACCAATAGCCGACTGGGTCTGGCCATCGGTTTCCATGGCGGCTGCGTTTGGGTGCTGACCGTAGTAAATTCTATTGGCTTGGTCAAATACACCGGCGCTATTTCACCGCTGGTCACAGGGGTGATTCCCGGCAATCCCCTATCAGGATTCATTGGTCTACTCTTTCTCGGTATTTTCTTTGTCGTGCTCTGGACTATCACCCGTCAGTTGGGTTTTCAGCAACCCGAAGATTGAGGCTTCCTCGCAAGGCGGGCCGTTGACATCTTCTATTTCCCAGGACTAAACTACACTATCTCGGGCGAGATTAAGATGTATCTCTGCGCTATAGTCTTTGTGGATAGTCTTTGGGTTGTTGGATGATGCCTGGGTTAAAGACATATGGGGTATCCCTACTTTGCCTGGGGGAACTTTGGCTGACGGGTTGTTCTCCCGTGGGAGCGCAGAAGCCCCCTGTGGAGTTGACCTTCGTTGCCTATGCTGTTGGTAAACCCGTTTTCGCACAGATCATTCCCGCCTTTCAGAAAGAATGGAAAGCAAAAACAGGTCAAGAGGTGCGCTTCCGGGAATCCTATGGGCCTTCTGGGGCTCAGGCTAGAGCGATTCTTGATGGACTGGAAGCGGATGTGATGGCCCAAAGCATTCAGACCAATGTCGATAAATTGGTCAAAGCTGGGCTGGTCGCCAAAAACTGGAGTGAGCGTTTGCCCTATGGCGCTTCTCCCGCCCATAGCGTCATGGTTTTGGTCTACCGTCCGGGCAATCCCAAAAATATTCAAACCTGGAGCGACCTCACCCGCAAGGATGTCTCGATCATTGCCATAAATCCTAAAACGTCAGGCAGTGGCCGCTGGGGCATCTTGGCAGGCTATGGTTCTATTGCTAAAGCCGAGGGCGAGAAACAGGCAGAGGCCTTTGTTTTTGATTTCTTGAGCCATACCCGGAGCCTGGAAAGTGGCAGCCGCCAGTCGACCGATGCCTTTGTCCGAAAGCAGATGGGCGATGTGATGGTCAACTATGAAAACGAAATCATTTTTGTGAATAAGATGATCCCCAAAGACTTTCCCTACATTGCTCCCAAGCAAAATATCAGCGTAGATTTTCCGGTAACGGTGATTGATAAGGTGGTGGATAAACGTGGAACCCGTGCGGTCGCCGAAGCTTTTACCCAGTTTTTGTTTACGCCTCAAGTGCAGCAAATCTATGCCGAATTTGGCTATCGCCCCTCCGATCCCAAGGTTTTCGCCCAGTATGCCAGGTCGTACCAGGCGGTACCCCAGCTCTATGCGATTGCTGATTTTGGAGGCTGGAAGGCGGTGAATAAAAAGCTTTTTGATGATGACGCTTTGTTCGACCAGGCGCAAAAAGCAGCGGGTAGACCAATCCGATGACTACTTCTCTGCGCAATCCCTTACGTTCTGGCCTCACCTGGGGGCTTGCCCTAGTCTATCTGGGGCTGCTGCTATTCTTGCCTGTGGCAGGACTGTTCTTAAAAACGTTAGAGCTCCCCTTGCCTGAACTTTGGGCCTTGGTGACGACTCCAGTGGCGGTGGAAACTTACAAACTGACCTTCGGTGGGGCTTTGATCGCAGCGCTGATCAATATGGTCTTCGGGGTGGTCTTGGCCTGGATTCTGGTGCGCTACGACTTTCCTGGCAAGCGCCTTGCGGATGGTCTGATTGACTTGCCCTTCGCCATTCCGACAGCGGTAGCCGGTCTTACTCTGGCCGTCCTCTATGGTCCTGGGGGCGTTCTTGGGCAATTCCTGGACCCCGGTACACCCTTGGGGAACCTGTTCGCCCTCTTAGGGATTCAAGAGGTGCGTCTGGCCTATTCCCAGTTTGGCGTGGTTCTGGCGATGACCTTCGTCACCGTTCCCTTTGTCGTGCGCACCGTGCAGCCCGTTCTTCTGGAAATAGAGCCGGCCTTAGAAGAAGCCGCTTCCTCTCTGGGAGCGACGAACTGGCAGACCTTCCGCTTGGTGATTTTCCCTCAGCTCCTACCCGCCATCTTGACCGGATTTACCCTCGCTTTTGCGCGGGCGATTGGAGAATATGGCTCCGTGGTCTTGATTTCTGGAAACGTGCCCTACGAAACCCTGACTACTCCAGTCTACATTTTTCAGCGTTTGGAAGAATTCGATTACGCAGGAGCCACCGCCGTTTCCGTGGTCCTCTTGACCCTCTCTCTGGTGATTTTGCTTAGCATCAATGCCCTACAAGCCTGGAGTCGCCGCTATGACAGCTAGTCAGCCTGCGAGAGAAACGGCGCTATCTACGGCTGCTCCTTTGCCGTGGGGACGCTATGCCTTAATCACATTAGGGCTCAGCTTTTTAGCCTTGGTCGTGCTGTTTCCGCTGTTCAATATTCTCTATCAGGCCTTTCAAGGAGGCTTGGGAGCCTATTGGCAGGGAATTTCAAACCCAGAAGCTCTCAGTGCCATTTCCCTCACACTGTTAGTGGTGCTGATCGTCGTTCCGGTCAATACCATTTTTGGTGTCTTGGTTGCCTGGGTGCTCGCCCGTTATCAGTTTCCCGGCAAGCTCTTCTTCCTCGGAATCTTGGACCTTCCCTTTGCTATCTCGCCCGTAGTGGCAGGGATGATGCATGTGATTCTCTACAGCCCAACTAAAGGGATTCTGGGTCCTTGGCTAGAGTCCTTGCATATCAGAATTTTGTTTGCTCCCCTGGGCGTAATCTTGGTTACTTTATTCGTCACGCTGCCTTTTGTGGCCCGTGAAGTCTTGCCCGTCCTTCAAGAATTGGGTGATGAAGAAGAGCAAGCGGCAGCCACCTTGGGCGCCAGTCCCTGGGAAACTTTTTGGTATGTGACCTTGCCCAATATCCGTTGGGCGCTCCTCTATGGGGTTATCCTGTGCACAGCGCGGGCTTTAGGAGAATTTGGAGCCGTTTCTGTAGTCTCCGGTAAATTGATCAACCAAACAGAAACGCTCACTTTGCATATTGAGCAGGCCTATGGTGAATACCAAACCGTAGCTGCCTTTGCCTGCGCTTCTCTCTTAACCCTGTTGGCCGTAGTTACCCTAGTGGTTCAAGAGCTGATCAAGAGCAAACAGCCTTCTTTAGAAGCAGAAGAATAATCCGTCAGCAGAGTTCGTAGGAGCCTGAAGCCATGGGAATCACAGTCCAAAACGTCAGTAAACAGTTCGGCAATTTTCAAGCGGTTGACCACGTTTCGCTAGAAGTGGAAGCAGGCTCCTTGGTAGCCCTCCTCGGCCCTAGTGGTTCAGGAAAGTCCACCTTGCTACGTTTGATTGCCGGGCTAGAATCGCCTGACTCTGGCAAAATCTTTCTCACTGGAGAAGATGCCACCACCCGTACGGTACAAGAACGGAACATTGGTTTTGTCTTTCAGCATTACGCCCTGTTCAAGCATTTGACGGTAGCAGAGAATATTGGCTTTGGCCTGAAACTCCGCAAAGCGGATCAAACTACTATCAAAAAACGGGTGGATGAACTCTTAGAGCTGGTCCAATTGGCAGGACTGGCCAAGCGCTATCCCAATCAACTTTCTGGCGGCCAACGCCAACGGGTTGCCCTGGCTCGGGCCTTAGCCGTAGAACCGACGGTACTGCTCCTGGATGAACCCTTTGGAGCCCTGGATGCCAAGGTGCGCAAAGATCTCAGAGCATGGCTACGCCGTCTGCATGATGAAGTGCATGTGACTTCGGTATTCGTTACCCATGACCAAGAAGAAGCCCTAGAGGTGGCCGACAAAATCGTAGTCATGAATAAGGGCAAGATTGAACAAATCGGCTCCGCTCAGGAGATCTATGACCATCCAAAAACGCCCTTTGTCATGGGCTTTATTGGTCCGGTGAATGTAGTCCCTTCCGATTCGCCCTTAGTGAAATCGATGAATCCTAATGGTCAAGATCTGTTTATCCGGCCCCATGACATAGAACTCCTGGCTAACCCTACCGAAGGGGCAAGCGGATTCACGATCCGACGGATAACGCATTTGGGCTGGGAAGTCCAGGTGGAATTGACCTCTGGCTACGACCATTCGATCACCGCCCATCTCAATAGAGATGACTTTGACCGACTGAATCCCCAAGTCGGCCAGCAAGTTTTTGTTCGAACGAAAGACGCCAAGTCTTTTGTTGCAGATTATTCGATTTAGGGATAATGGGGCCAGAAACAGGCTACAGGGGCCGAACGGAGACGTCACATTCACATATCTTTACCGTTTCCTCTGTTATTGCACTAGCTACAGCAGGTAAGATGCACTCCTAGAAGGGGTTGTATCTCTACTCCAAGATTCTAATTGCTATATGTCCTTTCTGTTTTATTGCCGGTAAAGGAAGAAAACATGACCAAAACCTTAAATCGTTGGCTAGTGGGCTTGACAGCTGGTGTCCTGTGCCTCACGGCCAACTCAACAGCTTTTGCCCAATCGGTGCCTCAAGAGTTAGCCAGTACGGCTAAGGACGCCTGCGTTGATGCAGCCAAGGCAAAGGGATTTCGACTGAAGAAGGTGGTGTCTGTTGCCCCTAAGGCTGATGGCGCAACGGTGATTTTAAGTCTGGATCGCGCTAAACAACTGTTCAAGCTCACCTGTGGGTACACAAAGTCCGCTGGAGCTGTGATTGGGGGAGAAAAATCTAATGCTTCCGCTGCCACTCCTTCTCCTGCGCCTGCGGCTGCGGCTGAATCATCTGCGACCAAACCTGCCCCTCCCTCGCCTGAATCTGCTCCTGCGCCTGCAGCCGCTGCTGCCGCTGCTCCAACGGCTGCAGGGACTCAGCCCACTTTCGGTTCTGCAGCCCCCTGTAAGAATGTCCCTGCTTTCCAAGAGAAGAAGACGGCTGCACTGGCTGCGGTGGACGAACAGATTGCCAAAGCTACTATCGCTGCCGTTCCCACCTTCACGATTATTCCAGGAGTCACGGGTAGCCAATCTCTGAAGCAGGAGTGGGAAACCAAAAAAGCTTCGTTAGCAGACAAGTTTGCCCGTTATGAAAAGCCTGGTGTCCTTTGTGGCGTGGATGATGGCAATCCTCGCTTGATTGCAGATGGTCGCTGGAACCATGCTGGGGACTTCATTATTCCTAGCATCCTGTTCCTCTATGTCGCTGGAGCGCTGGGCTGGGCTGGACGAGATTACCTGGGCAAGGCCAAGGGAGATGCCAATCTAGAAATTATGATTGATATCCCCATGGCGTTACAGTCTCTTCTTGCTGGCTTGCTATGGCCTATCCAGGCTATTCCTCAATTGATTTCGGGCTCTATCCGAAATGACACTGTCAAACCTTAATCCGGAGTCTGTAGCTATGCGTATTCCCGCACCTATTGGTGGACTATTATTCATCGCAATTAGTCTTGCGGCCCTCATGTGGGCCAACATTCTGACGAACTATCCTCTGTTCCATCCCATGTCCTAGCAGCACTTTCTGGAACTTGCTCTAAAAAAAGCCCCCTAGAGATTAATCTCTAGGGGGCTTTGCCTAAGCTCTATAGATTTACTTTTTCGCTTTCTGAGCTTCTACTTTCTCTTTGAAGGACTTACCAGCAGAGAAAGCAGGCACCACTGTGGCAGGAATGGTCATTTTCTTACCAGACTGAGGGTTACGACCCTCACGCTCTTTACGTTCCCGGCGCTCAAATGAACCAAAACCGACCAAGGTCACTTTGTCGTCTTCAGACACGGCATCAACGATAGTTTCCAAAGCAGCGGTGATGATGGCATCAACGTCTTTCTTTGTGTGGCTCGTCCGCTTTGCTACAGCGTCTACCAATTCACCTTTATTCATGACAATCTCCTCACAGTGGATATATGAACTTCAGTTACGCTTTCGTTTGACCTCAAGCCAGGGGTCTCTCTAGGTTCTTCTTGCTGTCTGCTGGCTGGACCAATTGGCACCCCTTGGGGCTTCAAACTGGCTGTGGGTGGGGCATGTACACTTTTGGGAGTAAGAATTTTTGCAGACATGGCGGGCGTTCTCCTTAGTGACAGATAGGGTACCTGTTAGCAATAGAAGCCGAAAACCTTTTCAGAGGGGAACCCTGATGAAACTGAACTTCAATGCCATATTTTACACGCTCTGTTCAAAGTTAGGTACTGTTTTCATTTTTTTCTTGGAAAAATATTTCAAATTTTTATATAAAGATTGATTTACATTACCAAGATCGGTTAACCCGTAGGATATTTCTTGGTCGGTCCGTATATTAAATCGTTCTAAAATAGACATTCAAAAAATAATTTAGCTAGCGCGCTACTTTTTTAGGAGTTTTGACCGGGGGGTGCGCTACTTGCGCTCCCTTCTTGCGACTCATATAAACGTCGTAGATCTTCTTTGCCACAGGGGCTGCATCGGTTCCCCCGTGCCCTCCCCCTTCCACAAAGACGCAGATCGCAATTTCAGGATTGTCGTAGGGCGCATAGCCTACAAAAACGGCATGGGTGCGGTGGGAATGGAAGTCTTCGGCCGTTCCGGTTTTCCCTGCAAAGCTTGTAGTTCCCAAAACGCCACGGGCGGTACCACTGGCCACCACCTGTCTAAGACCATTGCGGACCACGGCTAAGGTTTCTGGTTTGAGGCTAAGGCTGGTTTTGACAGGAGGCTCTCCTTTCAGCAAATGCGGCTCGACGCGATAGCCGCCATTGGCAATGACAGAAACCATGACTGCATTCTGTAGCGGTGTAGACAGGTTAAACCCCTGTCCAATAGCCATGTTGGCCGTATCCCCTGGATACCATTTTTGCTTAAACGTCCTCAGCTTGTAGGCTTCACTGGGCACTATCCCCGCCGATTCAGACTGCAGGTTTAAGCTCGTTCTTTGTCCATAGCCAAATTTGCGGGCCATGGCCCCGATCCGTTCTGGACCAAGACGCAGCCCCACTTGATAGAAGAAGGTATCAGAACTGACGGCCAAAGCTCTCGGAAAGCCGATGGTGCCAAAGCCTCGATGATTATGTTCTCCAAAGCGGCGGCTTCCCACCTGCAGGCTCCCGAAGGTATTGAGTACGGATTTCGGGTTAAACAGGCCTGACTCTAGGGCCGCCGTCGTCATGATGATCTTATAGGTACTGGCTGGCGGATAGGGGCGCACACCACGGTTTAGGAAGGGATGGTCCAGCTGGCGGAAATCCTGCCATTCTTTCTTATTGATCTTGTGCGAGAACATGTTCGGGTTGAAGTTAGGGTTGGAAGCCATCACTAAGACTTCACCTGTTTTTGGCTCTATGGCTACCACCGCCCCCATGCGGGTCCCTAGTCCTTCCTGTGCTGCTTTTTGCATGTCCAGGTCTAGGGAAAGCGTCACATCTCCCCCCTTCTGCGATTTAATTGTCCCTAAGACACGCTTGACTTGTCCTGAGGCATCTACTTCTACCTGTTGACCGCCCCATTGTCCGTGCATCTGGGATTCAAATAACTGTTCTGCCCCCATCTTGCCGACAATGTCCCCAAGTTTGTAGCCTTGGTCTTTGCGGCGCTCCAGTTCTTTCTCTGAAATTTCTCCGGTATAGCCCAGGACTTGGGAGGCTAAATTGCCGTGAGGATACAAGCGACTGAGTTCAGCATCGACTCTTACGCCTGGCAAATCTGCTCCATGTTCTTTCATCCGGATCACAAAGGCTGGATCTAAGCCTTGGAGCAAACGAACAGGATAGGGAGAGCGGAATCCTGCAATGCGCAGTTTCCGGTACATCTCTTCAGAGGTAAGACCCGTATAGGGAGCTAGACGCTCCAGAACCGCTGGCCATTTTCGAGGGCGCACCTGGAGCGGGTCTAGGAACAAAGAGTAGGTTAACTGACTACTGACCAAAACTTTACCGTTGCGGTCTAGGAGTTCTCCCCGTTCTGGAGCCTTTGGCAAGAGACGGATACGGTTACTTTCAGCTTGCTCTCGATGTTCTGCGCCTTCAACAAGCTGTAAGAGGACCAAGCGAAGCACCAAGGCACCCAACAGCGTAGCGCCAATACCCAAGAGGGTAATGGCCCTTAAGCCACCCCCGGACCATCGTTTTTCTTTTTCGTCAGTGCCTGTGCCTAGCTGCATAAACTAATTATGCGCTTTTCAGAGCTGAGTATATCGGCTAGCTGGGGCTTTTAACGGCGAATAGCGACAGGAGCATCCAACTTAAGATTGAGGGAGCGGTCAGGCCGGACTACTACAACCCTGGGAGCCGTCACGTTGCCGACGATTACGCCAGCCGCCGCGCCTCCGAGTAAACCACCCAAAGAAACTCCACCCGTTACGGCGCCGAGAAGGGCACCACCAGCGGCACCAATGGCAGCATCTCCTGCAATCGCTCCCCCTTCATACTCTCTAGGATCCTTTTCATCGGGAATCATATCGGAACTGGCGCGCAGAGAAGTGTACTGCCCGTTGATGACAACTCCATCCGCAAAGAATTTTAGGCCGCCAGGTACCGGAGCGAACCGTCCACGCACTTCTGTCCCCTTAGGGAAGACGACCCCGCCTCGGTTATCTACTACATCTTGAGAGGTCACCAAGGTAGCATTGGCATCTTTACCTGGATCTAAGTATTGGGTTGAGTTGGCTGGAGCTGCTACAGGAACTGCTGCTCCTGCTTCCAAACGCGCAACTCCCACATTGAAGCGCCGATTGTTGACTTGAGATGCACTATTGTCTGGCTCCAAAACTGGATAGTCTGCTGCATACACCGACAGCAGAGGAGTTACAGCCATGGAAAGAGAGAGTGAAAGAACTAAGAAACGACGCATGATGTCCTCCTGAGAACTAATAATTTTGGTGTCCGCACGGTGCCCCTCTAGCGTCCCCTCATTCGTTGAGCACCATTTAGGTCTATACCCGTCCGTTTTCTTCAGGGGGCAACTCTACCCTCATTATAGAACGGTAGATGTAGTTGGTTAATTCCCGAAATAGACTTTACTGGGTACTTTACGACGCTACATATGGATAGATAATCAGCGTACAACATAGTATTTGTCATGAAATACTAGCATACGCAAGAAAGTTTACGGGTTTACGACTGTTGTCTAGAGCACGGTTAGCTTCTAGATCTAAAACTGCTTCAAGAAACGCTGGTCGCTATTGTACAAAAGCCGGATGTCGTCGATGCCGTAGAGTAACATAGCTAATCGCTCAATGCCCAGACCTGCGGCAAAGCCTTGGACTTTCTCAGGATCATAACCAACGGCTTTGAAGACATTTGGGTCTACCATCCCAGCGCCTAGGACTTCTAACCAGCGACCCCCAGATTTAGATTCCCACCAGATATCTACTTCCATGGAAGGCTCGGTAAAGGGGAAAAAGCTTGGGCGAAAACGGGTAGGACGCTCTCCCAAAAGCTCTTCTATAAAAATAGTCAGAGTTCCTTTGAGGTCTGTAAAGGTAATATCCTCATCCACGGCCAACACTTCTAATTGATGAAAGATCGGATAGTGGCTGGCATCTACGGCATCTCTGCGGAATACGCGCCCAGAGCAGATCATACGGAATGGAGGTTCATTTTCTTCCATGTAGCGAATCTGAATGGAAGAGGTTTGGGTCCGCAGGAGCTGACCATTAGGCAGATAGAGCGTATCCTGCATGTCCCTGGCTGGGTGGTCTGCTGGTGTATTCAAAGCTTCAAAGTTGTAATATTCCGTCTCCACTTCCGGTCCTGTAGCAGGAGAGTAGCCCAAGCCCACAAAAATATCCGTGATCCGGTCAATGGTTCCGAGAATAGGATGGATACTGCCCTGGGGAATATAGACACCGGGCATCGTCACATCAAGGGCTTCTGCAGCCAGTTGGCTATTAAGTTTGGCCTCTTCTAAGGTCGCTTTGCGTTCCTGTAACTGCTCTTCGAATTCGTTTTTAATCTGGTTGGCCAAAGCGCCAATCACCGGACGCTCTTCTGCCGAAAGCTTGCCCATGCCTCCCAAGATCGCCGAAAGCTTCCCCTTTTTCCCCAGGTACTCAATACGTAGCGCTTCTAAAGCTTCCAAGTTAGGGGCTTCGGTAAGAGCAAGATGGGCTTCTTGGTGGAGTTGATTTAGTTGGTCTTTCATGACACATCGCAGTCTACGTTCCCTATTGTCTCTCAAGGCTGCGGTTTTTGGCCCGACTACCCCTTCAACGTTTTGGAAAATAGTTCACTTAAGCGCTGGAGACCCATTATCTGGAGCAATGCGCACATCCAGGATGTTAAAGATTTCGCTCTCCTTCGCTAGGCGTAGGGCTTGATAAAATTCTTCTCCTATTTTTATCACAAAGCCACGACCACCCGTTGTGACCTCAGCGTATCAACCTAGGGATACTTGAATAAGCAGAGGTATAGTTAGTTGAAACAATCACAATGTAACTATAAGAAGAAGTTTCCAGTGACGTCTACCGTCCTGTATCCGTGCAACGGTGCTAGTAATGCTTACCTCTGGTAGACGGCGCTATGGTCTACGACCCCTCGGTCCATCCTGACTCTAAGGCTCTGCCTATAGAGCGAGGCTTCCGCGCTTTTAGCTAATTGCTCTGCCAGCGCTACGACTTGTTCCTGTAAGCCAAAGCGGTGGACCTCCGCACAGGCCAGAATGACCGGAGCTTTAGCCTGATTGAGCATTTTCAGCGTCTCGGCAACCGATTCTGCCAAAGGGCCTGACTCAGTTCGCTTCACGGGCGGCGGCAGATGCTCAGCTTCCTCAATTTCTGCATAAACCATATCGCGGGGAATTTCCAGATAGACCGGGCGCTTGAAGGTTATGGCATAGTCGATAGCCCGGTGGATCTTGCTTCTGCGGTTTTTGGGTTGTCGAGGATCTCTGCGTAGAGAGTAACTTCCTCGTACACGCGACGCTGGGTCTCGTGGGTCATCACAATTGGCTTGATCGGATTCTCCACCAGAGCATCGTAGAGCGTCAGGGCAAAATCACCAGGGATGCCAAAGGCATGTTGCACACCTTGCTGATACAAGAGTTCAAAGATATGCGGTGCTAGTTGAGGCATTTTGGTTACCTTCCCTAATCACTATGTTGATTCCGTGTGCCTATTGAAGAGGATCATCAATTTTTTCTGGATGGACCACGAAATAGAGCTACACCTTCGATCATGAACGAATTAGACAAAAAATGCTGTTTTAGCAAAAAAGATACAAAATTTTGGGCCTAGTCTCTACCTTTGAAACCAAGATTCAATAGGAGATGAAGGAGTTAGAGGGAATGCTGAACCTGCCTCTAAATGCTTAAAATGCCAGCACTGTGCTAGCATGTCCATGGATGGTGCTTTTGATGCTGGAGGTCCTGATGGCAACGCTTACGATTCGCAATGTGCCGGATGAATTGGTCGACCGCATTAAGCGGTTGGCTGGACAAAAGGGGGTTTCGATGGAGCAGGAAATCCGCGATTTGTTGCAAAGTCGTTATGAGAAGCGCAGTGTGGTGCTTGAGCGCATACGTCAGCGCTGGGAAACGTTGCCGCTTCAATCTGCCGAACCGATACAGGACTGGAAAGCGCAGGGACGCCCCTGATAGTGATCGATACGATGGTATTTGCCTATGCTCTGCTACGGGTTGAGGATAAACATGAGCAAGCCCTTGCCGCGCTAGAAGGGACAGGGCAAATTATTGTGCCGGATTCGCTGTTTGTGGAGTTAGGGAATGTGGTGTGGCAATGGATCCAGTTTCGGCAGTTGTCTCTGCAGGTTGGATTGGATGTGTTGGCAGATGCAGAGGCGTTGGTGGATAAGGTGGTTCCGATCGCCCGGATTCGGGAGATAGCGTTGGAGTTGGCCGTTCGGGCGGGGCATTCGTTTTACGACACGCTATTTATAGCAGCAGCCATTCAGGAGAAGACGCAACTGCTGACGTTTGACCGCAAGTTGGCAGCAAAGTTCCCCGACCAGGTGCGACTTTTAGAATAATGATTTCTGTAGATAAATTTGCTGTGGCCAGGTGTCGCAGTCTCGCTTAACAACAAGGTCAGGTGCATCGCGTCTATTTGGATGAGTTAGGCGATATTGAACGGTTGCCGCTGGGAGTGGCTCCCTTCGGCTCCGCTCAGGGAGCAAGAGCCCCGCTGGCTGAGCGAAGTCGAAGCTAGCTCTTTACTGGAACGATCGCGGCAAGAGGAATCCCAAGAAGCGAGTCGGGCCATAATAGAGATGCTGACAACAATACTGGTTTACAAGTTCACAGATTTGGGCCGAAGGGAGGCAGAAGCGATGCTAGGGATTTCACTTGAAGAAACGCGGTTTTATCGGGAAGTCAAGGAAGAAGGACGAGAGGAAGAAGGCCAATCGCTAGTTCTGCGCCAATTAAATCGGCGGGTTGGAACATTGCCAGAATCTGTCACAAGCAAAATTTCTGATCTGTCGATCGAGCAAATTGAATCTCTAGCTGAGGCATTGTTAGATTTTCAATCGATTGCTGATTTAGAGGCTTGGCTGGAGAATTTGCCAAAGTAAGACTCGATTCCGTTTTGGCCTCGTTCTAACTAACGCTACCTCCGTCGGGAGCGTGCGGCCACCGCTAATTCTTCTAGCAAGACTTCGGTTTCTTCCCAAGCAATGCAGCTGTCGGTGATGCTTTGGCCATATTGCAGGGGTTTTCCAGGCTGGATGTCCTGACGACCGGCGAGCAAGTGACTTTCAATCATGATGCCGATGATGCGTCTATCTCCACCTGCGAGCTGAGTCGCCACATCGCGGCAGACCTCTGGCTGTTTATTGTAGTCTTTATGGCTATTGGCATGGCTACAATCAATCATCACACGCGCTTTTAGGCCCACTTTCTCTAGGTGCTCACTGACCTGTTGGACGTGCTCAGCAGAATAGTTGGTTGTGTTGCGACCGCCTCGGAGAATGATGTGACAGTCTGGATTGCCGCTGGTGGTGAAAATAGCAGATTGACCCTTTTTAGTCTGGCCCAGGAAGCAGTGGGGGTGGGCCGCTGAGACAATCGCTTCGATGGCAATTTGTAAATTTCCAGAAGTCCCATTCTTAAAACCAATGGGGCAGGAAAGACCGGAGGCCAGTTCGCGGTGTACTTGGCTTTCGGTTGTGCGAGCACCAATCGCGCCCCAGCTAACTAAATCGGTGTAGTACTGTGGGGTCATCAAATCTAGAAATTCGGTACCAGCGGGTACACCCATCTCGGCTAGATCTCGTAAGAGCTGACGGCCAATGCGCAGACCGTCATTAATTCGAAAACTGCCATCCAGGTATGGATCGTTGAGCAAACCCTTCCAGCCCACGGTGGTCCGAGGTTTCTCAAAATAGACGCGCATGATGATCAGCAGATCATCCGCCAGGCGATCATGGACTTTCTTGAGCCGCTGCGCATACTCACGGGCTGCCTCAGGATCATGAATCGAGCAGGGACCGACCACAACCATCAGCCGATCATCTTCACCCTTAAGAATGCTTTGGATGTTCTTTCGCGTTGAGTGCACGGTCCAAGCGGCATCCTCGGTAAGCGGTAGTTCCTCAAGCAGGGCGGCTGGAGAGGTTACCACCTCGTTCCAACTAATACGCAAATCGTCCATATCAAATTTCATAGAGAATCTGCCAGTTCAATGAACAAAGCGGAGAAAGCATAGCACACGGGGTGTACCCATGAAGAAGCGAACACAGATTTGCCAGAAACGCATCTCTGGAGAGGGCTCTGACTAGAGCTATACTAGCTCCCCCTGAGAATTAATTCCCTTTAGTTCGGTCGGCACAACTGCTTCAATAACGATACAATTTCACTGCATCGTAAAGGGTTAGGCCAGAGTTACCACTGAAATCATTCACGCTTTGGATACTCGCCTGAATCTAAAGCTTCACGCAGCCTCTTATAAGTTGTTTCTGAATATTTGTTTACATTGCTTCTCATTCCTGTGCTAATGCATGTGTGATAGCGATGGTTATCGCGCAACTTAAAGAGCCTTATCATTGTTATTACATCATAAGAACGCACACTCAATTTTTCGGCTAGTTGGGCACATGTATAAGTGTAGTAATCTTCTTTAGAAAGATGGATTTTGGAAAGTGCAATATCAGGATCATCAAGTTCAGTAGTCACTTTAAGGGCGGCATCCTCTGTTTCTCCATTGGCTAATGACTCAAACTGCCCTACAATCTTGTTAATGCTATTCTCCAGACGAGTAAGTTTATTAGTTAGGCGTTCATCAACAACTTCAGAAAGTATATTCCTGAGTCTGTCTTCAGACACCCCAATCATGTCATTATTTTCACGATTGAGGCGTGCCTGGCTCAGGGGAACAACAACATTATTTAACTCTAATGACATGTGCCAACTCCTTAGGCAATTGCAGAAGATTGAGATTTTTCATGGATACGTTCTCTTACTAGACTTTGAGTCTCAGAGGCGATAAATTCAAGATCATCTTGTGAAAGAACACTTCCTAGTTCCTCCTGTAAAATTGCCATTAATTTCTCTTTATTGAGGCAATTTTGACTCTCGGCTAGCTGAGTTAAGTATTCCCCTAAATGTTCTCCAATATCTAATCCAGCAGAAATTTCAAAATCATCCTCAACCTGGAGCGCCCAGTTCATCCAATTTTGTTCAGTACTCATATCCGTTTTTCTCCTTAATGCTACCTACTGAAATCCGACTTGCTGATAATATCTGTCGCTGTCTTCACAGAAAGTTCAAAGTAATTCAGGTTCTGCTTGGAAGGGTCAGGACCAAAATCTACTAGTTGAAGCTTTTTGTAGAACCCATGGGCTTTAGATAGTGCATGTAAACCCAGCCTTCCTTTATATTCTAAATCGATACTCCTTTGAATAGCGAAGGTTATCAAAGCGGTACCAACAGCCTTATACATTGGTCCTTCTGGCGAGGGTCGATTCCAAGGAGCTACAGCCAGAAAATCCACGTAGACTAGGCCTCTACCGTTCTCCAACCTAGAACGATAACGGTCTATTTCTAGGATCATCATTCCCTGCGTGATCCTGTCACACTCTAATGCATATAGTTCATAACTAGGTGCCCTTGGTACTGATGCTTTTTTCGTCCACTCCCAGTGGCTGTCTTGCTCATCAGAAGCTTGTAGTCTTGGTTTCCAGAAGGTCTCGAAATCAGCTAGGTGTTTGTCTGATATAGGAATCAAGTCTGCATTAACAACCTGTTGGTTCTTGACGTGAAAAATTTTGACACTTGCTTTCAAGACAGATCCTTTCTATCTAGCAAAAGCTAGAAGAGTAAAACTTCAGATTTTTCTTTATCCAAAGACTCGACGTAGAACTTTTCCCCTTGTTCGATGCGCTGCTCAAGAACTGCCATCATCCTCAGAGCCTGCCGCAGAATGGCAGACTTACTCATTTCCTTTTTCTCGCTGAGTTCTGTGAGCAGCTCCAATTCGGATGACGACAGATTTAATGAAATTAACGTTTTCTTGTTCAAATTTTGTTGCCTCCAGACCTCGCACCTTCTATATATAATATATATTTTATATATCCGTCAAGGTGGAATCATTCCCTCCGGTGATAGATGTCCTCAGCTTTAGGCTGCGTCACCCACGACACAAATACTTCAGCAACGACACAATCTCATTCAGCGGTACCATCTGCTGAGAGCGGTCATTCATATTGCGTAGGGCAACGACACCGCTTTCGATTTCGCTAGGGCCGAGAATCAAAACATAGGTAATTTTCTTCTCATTGGCATAGCCCAGCTGCTTGCGCATCTCATTAGGGCTAAAAGGCTCATCCCC
This sequence comes from Gloeobacterales cyanobacterium, assembly GCA_038245785.1. GTDB lineage: Bacteria > Cyanobacteriota > Cyanobacteriia > Gloeobacterales > PMM-0068 > Sivonenia. Next base: position 369,359 of record JBBRSB010000001.1, read on the forward strand.
ATAGAAAATTTCAGTGCGGATCCCTTCATGACGCAGTTGCTTCGTTAGATTCAAGCCGAGCGTAGCCGCTCCTGGATCGGTGAAGCGCGTTACCAGCACTTCAGAAATTGGAGGCACGGTTTGCAATAGATCCAGCATTTCCAGGGCGGTCAGCAAGCGGTCTAAGCCAAAAGAAGTGCCCACTGCAGGCAGGTCAATTTTGCCATCGGATAGGTCATGAATCAGACGGTCATAGCGTCCACCACCGCCGATACTGCCTATATTTGCAGGTGTCACGGTTTCAAAAATCGTCCCGGTGTAATAATCCAATCCACGGGCCAATGTGAGGTCCACTTTGTAGTTTTGCTCTGGGACTTCATAGTCTTTCAGATGGCCCAGGACCTTCTCTAGGTCCTGAATTCCTGCGAGCGCTAGGGGAGATTCAACCAGCAGTTCTTGAGCCTGAGCTAAAACTTCGAGGGAATTTCCTTCCAGGCCAATTACCTTGAAGAGTTTTTCAACGGTCTCTTTTGCACAATTTTTGGCTAATAACTCCTGCTGGACTTCTTCTGGAGTAGCCTTGTCCAACTTGTCCACCGCCGTCAGGGCCACTGCTTCTTGATTTTTAGGAATGCCCGACCATTGAATCAAACCCGTCAGTAATTTGCGGTGATTCATCCGAATCGTGAAGGAGGGAAAACCAAGGCTGCTTAGGATTTCAGAACCAATAGCCACCAGTTCGGCTTCGACCAAGAGGCTTTCTGCCCCAATCACGTCTACATCGCACTGAAAAAACTCTCGATAGCGACCGGCACCCGGTCTATCGCCCCGCCACACGGGCTGTATTTGATAGCGCTTGAAGGGACGAGCCAATTTGCGTAGCTGACGCTTGCCCTTGGCGTCCGAAGGGTCTGGATAGGTTTGGTCGCCATACATGCCCATCACCCGTGAAAGAGGAACGGTCAGGTCATAGCGCAACGCGAGGCGTGACTCAGCCTCATTCAGGTAACTAACCAAGAAATTAGGTTCGTCCGTCTCCTGTTTCAAGGCCTCTCTCAGCTTCCCACTACTAATCACGTGATAAATCAGTTTTTCCCCTTCTTCGCCATATTTGCCCGCCAGCGTCTCCCAGCGCTCGATAGAAGGCGTTTCCAACGGTTCAAAACCATACTTGCGAAATACCTGCTTCATCCGGTCGATGACGTATTCCCGGCGATTCATCTCTTGGGGCAAAAAGTCGCGGGTGCCCCCCATAATCCCAAGTTCAGTCATCGGTCCACTCAGTAGAAATCATGCACGCTCAATTGTAACGGGCGGAGTGTTCTGGATCAGTTTGCAAGACCTGAGTAATCCGATACCAGTACACTAAGGAACACAGGGCTTTAATTATTTATGTCTAATATCCCCTCTGAAGACCGCTTGCGCGTAGTTCGTACCAATATTGCTGCCGTGCAGGTGATTGTAGAAACCGTGGCTGGAACCCTCGGCCCAAAAGGCTTGGATGTGCTGCTGGTAGACGATTTGGGGCGGATCATTCTGACTAATGATGGGATTGAAATTTTAAGACAGCTCGATGCCCAACACCCCTGTGCCCGTCTGGTCATTCAAGCGATTGAAGCCCAGGAAACGGCTGTTGGCGATGGCACAACCACCGCTACGGTGATGGCTGGAGCGCTGCTCGAATCCGCCCTTCTTGCCCTACAGAAAGGAGTCCCGGTTAATCCGATTCTTTCGGGAATGGTTAAAGCCTCGTCAGTAGCTGTTCGTGTATTGGAAGACATGTCCAAGCCTGTACCCTTGGACAGTCCACTCCTCCTCCAGACTGCCCTGATTGCGGCCCGTGGAGACGAAACCTTAGCTCAATTAGTCGTAGAAGGCGTACGCACCTTGGGCCCTGAGAAACTGAAGGACCCCGAATTCCGATTGAGCAGCCTGATTGCTCCTCGCTTGGGGCAAACCAGTCAGCTGGTGGCAGGAACCGTTTTGAGTAAGCCAGCCCTAAATCCGCCCCTAATGGCCTGGGAAAAAACGGGTGGCATTTTGGTTGTGGCCGATGCCCTAGAGCCGGAAAGTTTGGACCCCCAAGCTTTGGGCACGGAAAGTGGCTTTAATCAGTATTTAGTGATCCAAAATCGTTTCCGCGAAGCCTTGCAGAATCTCTCTGGCAAAGGAATCGTAGTCCTCTTAGCGGAGAGAAGCATTGATCCCACTGCTTTAGAAGTTTTGAATCAGTTGGGAGTCCTTGCTTTTGAACGGGTCAGTCAGCGCGACTGGCGGCGGATTTGTCAATTTACTGGAGCCACACCGATCACGCGTACGGCGCTGGCCTCCAAAGATTTACCTTTAGGCAAAGCCCACGCCCGCTATTTGGGAGAACAGGCTCGTCTCCTTTTTACGGAAGGGGTTGGCGAACCGATGGTAACCCTTCAAGTTGGAGCCATCTCTGATGAAGTCCTCGCCGAGAATGTGCGGGTAACTACCGATAGTTGCGGAGCTGTACAGGCTGCTTTACACCAGGGCATTGTCGCAGGCGGTGGCGCGGCAGAAGTGGCCTGCCGTCCGGCTGTCCAAGAACTCCTAGACCAAACTCAAACCCTAGAACGATACGGAATCCAAGCAGTGCTAGAGGCGCTGAGTCGTCCCTTAGAGCAAATGCTCAGCAATGCTGGCTATGCTCCCCTCGAGAAAATTGCTCAGGTTTTGGCCCAGCAACAAATGGAGCACAATCCACACCTAGGGATTGACCAAGAAACTGGGAATATCACGGACCTCTGGAAGCTGGGGATCGTAGATCCAACGGAGGTCAAAACCCATGCACTTAAGGTAGCCTGTGAAATTGCAGGCCGCGTATTGCGGATCCAAACTATTGTGCGCAAGCGGGAAGAATCTTCGTGAAACGAGTTTCATGGCTATGGTTGATGCTGGTCAGCCCGGTGTGTTTGAGTGCAGTGATCGCGGCACCCCTGTCTTATAAGTTGATCTCTAAAAAAGTGAGTTCAGTGCCAGCTGTTGCGCAGACGCTCCAGCGTCCGTTGGCTGCTACGCCTCCCTCTCCAGCCCAGGACATGCAAGCTGTAGGAGAAGTCCAGGTCTTTAATCAGAGTGGCACTCCTATCCAAGTAATCTTGACCCGCAAAGATGGAGCCACCCAAGAAAGCTATTGGAACTTTTCCTCTCGGCAAGGCAAAGATATGCGCCTGAAAGTAGACGAAAAACCGGTGCTGCTCTTCGCTGGAGATGTAATAGCGGCGATCGCCATGGATGGCTCACGCAATTTTTGGGGTCCTTTTGTCACCGGACGTCCCAATGTTCCTCTGACATGGGATATCAAGAAAAAAATGTGGACACTGACGATTAATCGAGGGCTGGAGCCTATCGCTGCGGGCACCGCTCCCTCCTCCAAGAACCCTCCTGTCCCAGCTACGCCCTCAAGCCGCAAGGGTTCTCTACGGGTCGGTAACACTACAGATTTAAAAGTAAGAATTGTCCTGACCAAGCGAGATGGTTCTGTCTCCGGTGCCTTCTGGGATTATGAACCACAGGAAGGGAGTGCCGAAGGGGTGGAATTGGCCCTTGGCGAAACGCCTCTTGTCGTTCAGGAAGGCGATATCTTGATGGCTTTTAGCCCAGAATTCCCAGACCGCTTTTGGGGACCCGATATTATTGGAGCCACCCCCGCTCCTTTTTGGGACAACAAGCGTAGAGTCTGGAGCGCTTTGTTAAAGCCTTAGGATTCTAGCCAGGGTAATTTTTCAGGCCAGCTAAAGTCTCCCCATTCCTTAGCTCGTTTGAGATGAAGGGGGTGGGGCATTCGTTCGTAGCCTTTATCTCCAGGCACGGTGATTACATAGACAAAGCCCGTCCCCCCAGCCCGAATCCCAATTCCCCGCAGAACCTGAGCCGCCTCCAACAAAAACCAGTGAGAGGTGCCCTGGCGGTCTTTTTCCATAAATTGACGCACAGGAATGACTACGTGCTGAGGCTTATAGCGGTCCCAGCCTCCTGCCTCCAGACTATCCAATTGGGCCCAGCCACCCAAGGGAATATCAAGGTCGGGATATTCGCCCTTACGTTTTCCCCAGGTGACCAGAGCTGCCCCTTTAGTCCCGACCACGGGTAATTGGGCATGGGGAATGGGAAAGTAGGTCCGACGATGCTCGATTTGCCCGGACTTTGGATTATGGGCTTTGTACTCTACGCCACCGCACATGAGTTCGCATTGTCTGTGGACACGTACATCTACTTTATCTGGTCAAAGACTGCGTGACCTACGCCATAGTAGCGAAGCGTTCGCAAACTCTTGCTAGGCTAAGATAAGTATTTAAGGAACGACAGAGCGAGATTTACCACCTATAGAGCACCTGTTGAAAAAAATTGAGCAATATTGACCGCAGAATATCCTCTTGCTAAATCTTAGACACGTGCAAACTTTTCATGGTTTTTCTCCAAGCCGCTTGAACAAAATTAAGAAATTCTAGTTTTTAGCTTTTTGATGACAGCTCATTGTATAACTTTAGGTTTCTTTCCAAATTCCAAAAATAGAGAGCTTGATGTTAAAAAGTAAACAGTGGTTGGCACACAAAGAAAATCAGATAGTGGTCCTTCTGTTATTTAGCGGACTACTGTTTAGAAGTATAATTGCTACTTTTCTATCTCCTGGTTTTGATGAATCCTATTACTATCTCTATGCACTCCATCTTGATTGGAGTTATTTTGATCACCCACCCCTGATTGCATTCACAACAGGATTAGGGCCGTGGCTCACAGGCGAAGTCTCTCAGTTCACCATTCGCATAGGTTCTCTACTTTTATACACAGGTACACTGACATTTTTGTATCTAACGAGTGCCCAATTATTTTCTAAACGAGCGGCGACTTGGACACTAGCAATTGCAACGACCATCCCCATTTTTCAAATTGTTTTTGGAACCCTGAATCTACCAGATGTTCCCTTGATGTTCTTTTGGTCAGCAAGTCTATATGTTGCTGCCTGCGAGTTTTTTCACAAATCTAAAACTTACGCTCCTAGCTATCGTATTGCCATCCTTGGTTTGTTGGTGGGCTTAGCTTTCTTAGGAAAATATCATGGTGCTCTTTTAGGCCTAGGCTTAGTGGCTTTTTGCCTAACAAACCCCCGTCATCGCTCGGCCCTATTTTCTCCCTGGACAGCATTAGGAGTGACTATATTTTTAGCTACTATCTCCCCTGTATTGTTTTGGAATATGAATCATGATTGGGCCTCTTTTCGCTTTCAATCAGGACGAGTTGTTCCTAGTAATAGCTTAAAAATAAATGATTTGTTTACTACATTTCTCGTGGGCTTAGGTTATCTGTTTCCCACTTTAGGATTGCCCCTGTGGTGGGTAACTCTAAAGGCAACTTTTGCTCAGGTGATGCCTATCATTAATCCAAAAATAATTCCTATAGAACAAGAGAGTAGTCAGAAACAACGGATGATTTTATGGGTGTCTTTACCCATTTTTCTATGGTTCACCTTCATTGGCGGATATCAACCGATCCTTCCTAGCTGGCCAATGCCAGGATTCTTTGGGGCTACGTTACTATTAGGACTACAGGCGTCCATCTGGGAAAGTAAATTTCCGCAACGGGTACGCTCTTGGTTGCAAGGCTCAGCCGCTGTTATAGTCTCCCTTATGCTTTTTGCCCTGCTCCATGTGACCTGGGGAATCATTCAAAAGCCTGGACAATATGCCTTAGGAGGCGGATTTTGGCCCGCTAAAGACGACAGCTCAACTCAACTGATTGATATCCAGCAGCTTCGTCAGGGCTTTATCCAATCACCTGTCCTGAGGAAAGCTTTAGCTCGTGCTGATTTTGTCTTTACCAATAGATATTTTCTGGGAGGACAGATTGCGATGGCCTTGACACCGATCGAGAATAAGAGAATCACTTGTTTCGATGCAGACCTTCGTGGATTTGCCTTTTGGTCAAAAGATACTGAAGGGCTGAATAAGGATGCTCTTTACATTACCTCTGAACTCTTTGGACAAGGGGAAGACATAAACGCAAAATATGGCAGCTATTTCCGTTCAATTGAAAAGATTGGGGAAGTTCCCATTCGCCGAGGAGGGGTAGTGGTACAGGTCTTTAATGTTTACTATGCTAAAACTTTACTCAAACCCTATCCACGACCCTATGGTTTGAAATCACCATCTTAGTAATGGTAAAACTCATGATTCCGCAGGAATGCATTCTTTCCTGACTGAGGTTCTCACCTGGACTCTTTCAATATTTCAAGAGCTTCATCGCACCAATCTACCCACTCTGCCTCAAAGCGCATTCCCCGACGCAGGGTGAGATGCATTAATTGTTCTTTCCAGGTTGGGGCTGTGGGATTTGGCAAAACGGTAGGCTCGATCGCTTGATAGTTCTGTAGCGCCTTCAAATGGAGATTTCGTCTCCGCTCCACTTCTGCAATCAGGTCCTCTGTCGGAACGAGATTCCCTGCAGAAATCTTAATCAGTAAATCCTCTCGAATCACGCAGGGATGACTGGGTTCAGCTAACCACTTAAGCAGGCTTTGCTTGCCCAGATCGGTAATCGAGTAAATTTTTTTATCTAGCCGTCCTTCACGCGGTATCGCTTCCGCAGTAACCAAGCCTTCAGACTCTAGTTTCGCTAGCTCCCTATAGATCTGCTGTTGAGCGGCATTCCAAAAAAAACCAAGCGTCTCGCTGAATTGTTTCGACAAATCATACCCACTCTGAGGGGTTTCTATGAGGCAAGAGAGGATTGCTGCTGCTAAAGCCGTAGTCATAGGTTGAAAGACAGAACTACCCCAAATATAGGGGGCAAATTGTCAAAAGTGATTTTTGCAGGTTCCTTGCCCCCGTGCCTTCGAGCACCTGCTCATCCCTAAACGCTATCATTGGATACAACAATTTTTATTCAACTAATTGTATTATATTGCTTGTATAGAATTCATTTCCAAGACAGCGAGGATGACTTTATGCAGAATACTGATGAGCGACCGCAGGCATCAGCCTCTCTATTCCTTCGAAAATTGTTGCCTCCGAAGCGCTGGATGCTGGGTCTAGGGACGGGTACAGCTTTGATAACGCTTGCCCTCTCTGGCTACTTTCTGCGACCGTTGATCGCGGGATTTCAGTCTTCTACGCCCCAACCTGTGCTGCGTCGCCCCGTGATTAAAGCCGTTACAGCGCTGGGGCGGTTAGAGCCTCAGGGAGAAGTGATTCAACTGGCGGCTTCCACTCAGGGAGGCCGACTGCAGCAGTTGTTGGTCAAGGTGGGTGATCAGGTCCAAAAAGGACAAGTGATTGCTGTTTTGGATACTCATGATCGCTTGCAAGCGGCCCTGAATCAGGCAAAACGACGGGTAGCAGTAGCACAAACTCGGTTGGCACAGGTAGAGGCAGGGGCAAAGACGGGAGAGATTAACGCCCAGAGAGCAATGGTTGCCCGGATTTCCGTCCAGCAACGGGAGGATGTTGCTGCAAAATCTGCCATCGTCCGCCGTTTAGAAGCTGAGGTTCGCAATGCTCAATTGGAATATCAACGCTATGAATCTCTTTACCAACAGGGAGCGGTTTCAGCTTCACTGCGGGATAACAAAAAATTAGCCCATGAGGTGACCCTACAGCAGCTCAATGAAGCAAAAACCAATCGCAATCAAGTGGCTGAAACGCTGGCCAAACAAGTTCAAGAAGCTGAAGCTACGCTTGACCAGATTACGGAAGTGCGTCCTGTAGACGTAGAGGCCGCGAGGGCTGAAGTGCGGAGTGCAGAGGTCGCCGTTCAACAAGCGCAAGCGGAGCTAGATTTAGCCTCGATCAAGGCACCCAGGAGGGGTCAAATTCTCAAAGTTCAAACCTGGGAAGGCGAAAGTATCGATAGCCAAAAGGGGATTGTGGCGCTGGGCCAAACAGATCAGATGTACGCCGTTGCAGAAGTGTATGAAACCGATTTACCCAGAATTCGCTTGGGTCAACTGGCTACGATTACCCGTAATACCGGGGGTTCCTTAACCCAGCCGCTGCATGGTGTTGTGGATGAAGTGGGTTTAGAAGTTGCCAAGAAAGACGTTTTGAATACAGATCCAGCGGCTGATCTTGATGCACGGGTAGTTGAAGTGAAAATTCGCCTTAATCCGCTCGATAGCCAGAAGGTTAAAGGGCTCACCAATATGAAAGTGAAAGTAGCGATCAACCTGTAGACCGTGAATCATTCTCAAAGGAAATAGAAGCCATGAAACGCAGAATCTTTTTAGCCTGGAGACAACTTTCACGGGAGCGCACACGTATCTTGGTCGCCATCGCAGGCATTGCTTTTGCGAATGTGCTGATGTTTCTGCAAATTGGATTTCGTAGCGCTCTGTTTAATGGTGCTGTTCAGCTTCATGACAGTTTAGACGGCGATATTGTGCTGGTGAGTGACCGCTACAAGGCGTTGATTGCCCTCGATCGTTTTACAGAACGGCGTTTGTATCAGGCCTTTGGCTATGAAGGTGTACAGTCCGTTAGCCCTGTGTATTTACAGCCCGTTCAGTGGAAGAATCCAGAAAACAAGCAAATTTGGAATCTCTATGCCATTGGTTTTAATCCAGATGACCATGTAATCAATCTGCCTGCAGTACAGGCCAATCTAGAAAAACTGAAACAACCGGATACCGTGATCTTTGATCAAGGTTCACGGGCAGAGTTTGGGCCTGTTACTCAGCTATTTAAAGAGCATGGTGTATTCAGCACTGAAGTCGAGAATCGGCAGGTGGAAGTTGTAGGACTATTCAAGCTAGGAACTTCGTTTGGTATCAACGGCAATCTGATTACGAGCGATATTAATTTTTTACGTCTGTTCCACGAGAGGCGACAAAAAGGACTAATTGATATCGGTGTGATCAAATTGGAATCGGGAGCCAATGCCGCACAAGTGCTGCAGAATTTGCGTTCGGGCCTCCCGGATGATGTACGCATTATGTCCAAGCAAGAATTTATGGATCAGGAGAAAAGCTTTTGGAATACGAGTACGCCCGTCGGCTATGTGTTTGATTTAGGTGCCGTGATTGGCTTTATCGTTGGGGCTGTCATTGTCTATCAAATTCTCTATAGCGACGTCTCGGATCACCTGCCAGAGTATGCGACGCTGAAAGCGATTGGTTTTAAAGACCGTTATCTATTATTAGTTGTCTTTCAAGAATCTTTAATTCTGGCAGCGATGGGATTCATTCCTGGCTTTTTAATTTCACTAGGGTTCTATCAAGTGACACGTCAAGCAACTTTGTTGCCTATGTTGATGACTCTTGATCGAGCCTTATTTGTATTAGTTTTAACAGCGTTCATGTGTTCTATTTCTGCAGTCATTGCCATTCGTAAACTTCAATCTGCCGATCCAGCGGAGGTATTTTAATTATGAGCTATGAGTTACAAGAATCTGCCATCTCTATCCAAAATATAAACTACTACTATGGTCAGGGACACCTGCGCAAACAGGTTTTATTTGATGTCAGCCTAGAAGTGCAAGCAGGCGAGATCGTGATCATGACTGGCCCGTCTGGCTCAGGAAAAACCACCCTCTTAAGTCTGATTGGATGTCTACGGGCATCGCAAGAAGGCAGTCTCAGGATTTTGGGTCAAGAGCTACGGGATGCCGCTCAAGAACAACTGGTAGAATCTCGACGAAAACTAGGCTATATCTTCCAAACGCATAATTTATTGAAGTTTCTGACGGCACAGGAAAATGTGCAAATGCCTCTAGAACTCCATGATCTTGCCTTCGAAAAAGCACAGGCAAAAGCCAAAAAGATGCTGCTCGAAGTTGGCCTAGAGGAACGGGCCGATTACTATCCAGAGAATCTTTCTGGTGGGCAAAAGCAACGCGTTGCCATCGCCCGTGCTCTGGTCACCAATCCTAAAATTGTGCTTGCTGACGAACCAACGGCGTCACTCGATAAGCAGTCTGGTCGCGATGTGGTGGAATTAATGCAGAAGCTAGCGAAAGAACAGGGCTGCACCATTCTGCTCGTAACTCATGACAACCGCATTCTCGATATTGCCGACCGAATTGTTCATATGGAAGACGGGCGATTGGTAACGGATGCTGTTTTGGATTTTTCGAAATCAAATTAAGGTTTAGAGGAGAAGCGTTACTATGTATCACTCCATTGTTAGAAGGATTGTGCGTCAAGGCTTCCAGCACCTCAGTTCAGGAGAGAGTGAAGCTGTCCTCAAATCATTCGCGCCTGACGTTACTTTTTGCTTTTTAGGAAATCATGCCTTGGGTGGTGAACAGCATGGTGTCCCTGCCGTACGGGAATATTTCAAGCACATCTACCGTCTGTTTCCTGGCATTCAGATCGAGTCACAGGCAATCATGGTGCATGGGTGGCCGTGGGACACCATTGTGACCACGCGCTTTGTCGTTCGTGCCCCCTTGCCCGATGGCCGCACCTATACCAATGAGGGAATGCAGTTTATGCGCTTGCGCTGGGGCCGCGCTGTTGAGGATTACCTCTACGAGGATACACACAAGCTTATAGAAGCACTGCAATACCTCGCTCAACAGGGAGTAAATGAGGCGCTTGCAGCACCGTTAGCTGTAAAGTGACATGCTCTACATCCCTTTGGGCTTTTTGTCTGGAACTTCTATATGTTGCGACCTGCAATAATAAACAGACGTGGCCAGCTGTTGCAACGGATCAATCCACTAGCCCTAAAGACAATCGCGCTGAGGGGTGATATCGCATTCAGGTGGCGTTGAAAGCCATATGTTAGGATTAAGCGTATCTGTGGCCAGTAAAGGATATATGCCGACGCTGATCGCTACCGAACTAACCCTTGCTCAACTTCGCGATCGCTTTGGCATTGTCCGATCCAGCGAGGCTAATTTCTTCGGGGAATGGTTCGCCCCCTACACAGAAATTACAGAAGCCGAACAGACAGCCCTTGATCGAGTGCAGCAAAACTACCTCAGCCAACTCGAGGTTCAATCACTCAATGAAGAAACAGTCAAAATGGTTGTGGTCTCCCCGCTGCTAGACATTGCTGGACTTTATCGCTATCCCTTCACGATCGACTCAGAAGTCAGTATCGAAATTCAAGAAACTGATGAAAATGGTGTTGCATTAGTTGGACGAATCGATACGTTGATCGTAAAAAAACAATTATGGATTTTGGTGGTTGAATCAAAACGGTCTCGCTTCTCGGTGCAGGCAGCCGTTCCCCAGGCACTTGCCTATTTGCTAGCCAAACCACAAACCACCCAACCTGGCTACGCTTTAATCACCAACGGTGGCGAATTTTTGTTCATTAAGCTGCTTGGCCAAGAATCCCCAAGCTATGATTTCTCCGATACCTTTTCACTGTTAAATCGTGGCAATGATTTGTTCAAAGTTCTATGCGTTTTGAAACGAATCGCCGTAGCACTATAACCCAATATTCACAGGCCATACATACTTTTCGCTCTTTCCCCCAGCCCAAGAACGTGCAACAACTTTCCGGCTGCTCCGAGTGAGTTGAGCCAGGCAGCATGGCACCAATGGCAGGGCCGTAGTTTAGAGGGGCGCAGCCGCATAGAAGAGCAGAGCCTTTTGGGTTCCGTAACCAACACGCTATGGAGCACTCATAAAAGTCATAACAAAAGTAGTCACAAGTCAGTCAATCTCAGTCTTTAACTCAGTCATCAGTAAGTTTTACTGAATAGGTACGGGTTGGTCAACTGACTGGAGCGATTAAGGAGAATAACTTACCCTATCCGTCACCACCATTATCAGACGGTGGGTTTGAAAATGACGGGAACTTTCAAGATGGTTTCCCCCTAGATGGCTATCCATCTCCACCGTTATCGGAGGGTATGGATTTGGGATTTGTGGTTGACAATGAACTATACCAAGAGTTGTATGACAGCGACCCATTAGAAGGGTTATCGAGCTTGGAAGAAGATAGCTTTGAGAAGGTGCCAGTTATCACGCCAATCCATCAGAGTCATCGGAGGATATGGGAAGTGCTGGTTCTGGTCCCTACACCTGGGAGATAAACGACTCTACATCTGAGAGCGAGGGGGAAGTATAGAGCGATCGCCAAGCTTGCGGTTCGGTAATGGTTGAACGGTACGGAGGCGATCGTCTGAGTTGAGGGGCGATGCTCTGACAGGGATGCTATGCGTTCGCGGGTAAGATTCAGAGGGGTAATCTCGTCCGGTTTGCCGATGCGATCGCGCTTTTTCAAGACATGACAGTTGGCTGCATGGAGAATTCCTTGTACAATTACTCAGCTTAGTTGTTAGTGTTGGGTTCGCTTAACCCGATAAAGATCATTGAATAAAAATGCGATTTGACTGGAATGACGACAAAAGCAACCTTCTCAAACAGAATCGAGGCTACTCCCTTGAAGAAGTTGCTGCCATCTTAGCTGGCGAATATGTAGAGCGGGTGAAACGAGATGACCCAGAACAATTTATTGCGATCGGCTATCTGGGGAATACTCTGTTATCGGTCATATATGAAGTTCGCTATGATGATGAAGGGGAATACGTCTGGTTAATTACTTACTGGCAAAGTACGAGAAGAGAGAGAGAAATCTATGAGCAATATCTCTACTGAAGAACTCGAACAGAAAATTGAGGCAGGGGAAGAAGTCGTTGATCGCTATTTTGACGCTACGGCCACAAGAGTCGGCACGCCTCGTCAAATGACTTCGCGCAGACGACAGGATTTAGTGACAACAAACCTGGAAATGCCTCGCCCGATGCTAAACGAACTCGATCAATTGGCTGATGAACTCAACATAAGTTCTCAAGCCGTGATTAAAATGATGCTGAGGCGTGCTCTTGATGAACACTATCTTGCCAAGAAATCAGTCTCATAGCGTCTAGCGCTGCCAGCACAAGTAAATCTTTTAGATTTCTGTGTCAGACTTCTAAATCTCTCTCCGCCCTTCTAGCGCACGGGCCAAAGTAACTTCATCGGCATATTCTAAATCTGCACCCATCGGTAAACCAAAGGCAATGCGGGTGACGCGGGTGAAGGGCTTGAGCAGTTTACCAACGTAGAGCGTGGTGGTTTCCCCTTCGACGCTGGGATTAATCGCCAGAATTACTTCCTGAATTTCATCGCTGCTAACCCGTTGAATCAGTTCTTTGATATGCAGCTGTTCGGGACCAATGCCATCCATCGGAGAAATCAGTCCCCCAAGGATGTGGTAGTAGCCTCGATATTCACGAGTTTTTTCTAGAGCCACTAAATCTCTAGGTTCAGCGATTACGCAGAGGGAGGCTAGATCTCGATTCGTATTGCTACAGAGCTCACAGATTGGGTCTACCGACAGGTTGAAACAGCGGGTGCAGGTTCCGACCTGTTCGGTGCAGTCAATCAAAGCTTGAGCAAGTTGTTGAACTTCTTGCTTGGGTCGTTTTAGGGCATGGAAAGCCAGCCGTTGAGCAGTTTTAGGGCCAATGCCAGGAAGGCGCTGAAACTGCTCAATCAAGCGAGCAAGAGGGCGAGTATACATGAGGTTGGCCCAAAATGGGCGGTTTTAGAACAAGCCTTAGAACAAACCAGGAATGCTCAGACCGCCCGTGAGTTCTGACATTTTGGTTTTCATCAGGTCAGCCGATTTATTGTAGGCATCCTTGAATGCAGAAAGAACGAGGTCTTCTACAAATTCTGGGGACTCTTTGAGGGCATCGGGTTTGATGACAAGGCTCAGAGGCTCTTGGTTGCCACTCATAGTCACGGTAACCAAACCACCGCCACTGCTGCCTTCCACCACGGCTTCAGCCAATTCATCTTGGACCCTGGCTGCATTCGCTTGAACTTGCTTTGCCTTTTTGAGGGCCTCTGAAAGCTGGCCAAATCCTTTAGTCATGAGAAATTATCCTTTGCAACAGGGGTACATCACTCCATTTTACCCACTGGGCCGTCCATTTCTTAGCGGGGCTTGCGAACCGCAATCCCCAGCATCCGGTAAGATTTATATCTGACCCCTGGAGATTGTGTTATGGCCCGCATGTACTACGACGAGGATGCCAACCTCGACTATTTAAAAGGTAAGACCATTGCAGTGATTGGCTATGGCTCCCAAGGGCATGCCCACGCCCTCAATGCCAAGGACTCTGGTGCGAACGTAGTGATCGGGCTTTACGAAGGTTCACGCTCCACCGCTAAAGCAGAGAAAGAAGGATTGGCCGTCAAATCTGTAGGCGATGCTGTTGCCGCCGCCGATTTAATCATGATTTTGTTGCCTGATGAATCTCAGAAAGAAATTTTTGAAGCGGAAATTCGCCCGAACTTAGCGGCGGGTAAAGTTTTGGCTTTTGCCCACGGCTTTAACATCCACTTCTCCCAAGTCGTCCCTCCCAGTGATGTGGATGTAATCATGGTTGCTCCAAAAGGGCCTGGTCACTTGGTCCGTCGCCAATACGAAGAAGGTAGAGGCGTGCCTTGTCTGTTCGCCATTTATCAAGATGCGACGGGCAATGCCCGTGACATTGCGATGGCCTATGCCAAAGCAATTGGCGGTACACGGGCCGGGATCTTGGAAACCAGCTTCCGCGAAGAAACTGAAACAGACCTCTTTGGAGAGCAGGTAGTTCTGTGTGGTGGTTTGACGGCTCTGATTAAGTCTGGTTTTGACACTCTGGTCGAAGCAGGCTATCAGCCAGAACTGGCTTATTTTGAGTGTCTTCATGAAGTCAAGCTAATCGTCGATTTGATTGTCGAAGGCGGCTTGGCAAAAATGCGGGATTCAATCTCTAACACGGCTGAATATGGTGATTTGACCCGTGGGCCTCGCCTGGTGGATGACAACACCCGCAAAGAGATGCGCAAGATTCTGAACGAAATCCAAACCGGACAATTCGCTAAGGAATTCGTCTTGGAAAATCAATCGGGTAAAGCTGCTTTCAATGCCATGCGTCGTCGGGAAGCAGAACATCCGATTGAAGCGGTGGGTACGGAATTGCGCTCAATGATGAGCTGGCTGAAAAAGTAAGCTAAGCCTGTTTTTTTAAACCCTGGATTCAGCTGCGAATCCAGGGTTTTTTGTGGCTGGTTGGTGAGAATTTTTTGCTGGTCCGGGGAAGACTATCACTATGACGAGGGGAAGAGAAAAAGAGTGATTCTCAAAGAGCTAGATCCATTTATCTCAGAAGATAGGTTTGAAAGGGCTGGCCGAGTGGCTGAAGAACAACTAGCCTTTTATCTCCGTCGAGCTTTTGTAGACGACAAAGACATTCTCGTATTCAATAATCTCCGCTTTGAAAAAGATGATGATGCAGCACAGATAGATCATTTAGTTCTCCATAAATATGGAATGATCATTGTTGAGAGTAAGAGTGTAACGACCAAGGTTGAAGTTAATGAATGGGAAGAGTGGAGCCGTTGGTTTGACAATTCTTCTAAAGGAATACCCTCTCCTATCCAGCAAGCTAAAAGACAGGGTGAATTCCTAAGAAGCTATTTAAATCAGTTTGCCCCTGTCCTTTTAGGTAAGTCCTTTCTAGGACAAAGTCGCTTTGGGAGAATGCCTATTGATCACATCGTAGCTATATCTGATTCTGGAATTATTGAGCGTCCCAAAATAGCTTCTTTAGAAGAAATATGTAAAGCAGATCAAGTGCCAGACCGAGTGAGACTAATTTTTGAGAGATGGTCTAAAGCCAGTAGACTTTTTACTTTTGATTTGAAAAAAGGAGGCTATGAACTGTACAAAGATGAAATTACTAATATAAGCAAATTTCTGATTGAAAAAAATGAGCCATTACTTCTGCAAACATTATCTAAAGAAGCTCCTGTAGCTAAAGCAGCTCCGAGGTCATTAACACTAGAGAGAGAAATACTGGAATCCTCAAAGGATGAACTTAGATCTTCCTATAGCAAGCCTTCAATTATAAAAAAGCAGCATTCACAAGTGGCTCATGTCGAGGAAGTGAAAGTTTGTGGATATTGCAAGAGCAGTGAGCTAGCTATAGAGTATGGTTATAACTACTATTTTAAGTGCCTTAAATGTGAAAAAAATACCACGATAAAACCCATTTGTACAGTATGTAATAAGAATGGGAAGATTCGTAAAAAGGGAAGAGAATTTTATCTGGACTGTGCTCAATGTAAAACTTCTAAATTGTTTTATACAAATCCGGTAGTCCAATAGTTTGCCCCCCTAGCCACCCTTAGCGCAGCTTCCCGTTGGCGTTCGTGTAGCGCTCTGTAAGAGACAGCCTGCCGAAGGTGCAGGTTACTATAGATTTCAATTCAGAACCACCCAAGATTGGGCAGGACTGATTAATACCCCTCAGGCCCTACGGGCCAGCTCCCCTTAAGGGGAGCCTCCTCTGGAGGCAGAAAGATAGCGTTGCATTGTAGCCTTTCGACAAGAGTGAATCAGCCCTGAATACTGGGGAGCAGGGGGGCCTCAGGAAAAACGTTCATTAAATTTAGCGATAAGTCTGGAAAGTAAGGCAAGATAATAGCCTCATCAGATAAAAATATTCGTTTCGTACGATAGCTAAAATTCTTTTGGGGATTGCGATAGGGGCCGCTATAAACTTCCAGATGCTTTTCTTGTAAGTTGATAATCCAATAGTCAGAGATGGCAGCTTCAGCGTATAGAGCTAACTTAACTTGCTGATCAAAATTCAGCGTAGAATCAGAAATTTCGATCACCCAAAAAATATCAGAGGGACCGGGGTGAGCACTCAGATAGTCATCAGGATGGTTTCGTACAATCGCATAATCAGGCTCAGGAGAACTGTCTGGAGGTATGACGATCGGCTCTTGCCCCCGGAGCGTTGCACGCTCTCCTAAGATTTTGAGTAATTCTCGGTTCAAACGGGTGCTACAGACTGAATGAGCGGTGCCTTTAGCTGCCATTTCAATAATTTGTCCGTAAATTAGCTCAACACGTTTATTCCCGAGGAAAAACCCCAACGCTCCGAGACGATTGTACTCATCTAGAGAAAAGCGTTTAACCGTAGCGAAGGCTGTATTGATCATCTCGTCACTAACGCCCTAATAACCGCTCTCTAAGCTTTTTAATCTGGTCTCGATGCTCTGCCGCCTTCTCAAAATCTAGCTTCTTAGCCGCTTCCTTCATCTGAGTTTCCAGTTGGCTAACTAAGAGAGGAACGTCTTCCAAAGGAATTTCTGAGACTTTTTCAACAGCAGTTTCTAGCTCTTTATCATTGAGTTTGCGAGAGGCTGCCAGAAAATTGAGAATGCTGTTGCCCCCCGTCTTTTTGACAATCGACTTGGGCGTAATGTGGTGCTTTTCGTTGTAGGCCATTTGAATATTTCTACGTCGCTCTGTTTCTCGGATCGCTCGGTCCATAGAATTGGTGACGCGGTTAGCGTACATAATCACTTGTCCCCGCACGTTACGGGCAGCCCTGCCAATAGTCTGAATCAGAGAACGTTCGGCGCGTAAGAAGCCTTCTTTGTCCGCATCCAGAATAGCGACCAAAGAAACCTCAGGCAAGTCTAGTCCTTCTCGAAGTAAGTTAACGCCAATCAAGACATCAAATTCCCCTTCTCGCAGGGCTTGCAGGATTTCAATCCGTTCGATTGCTTGAATCTCAGAGTGAAGATAACGGACTAAGACCCCGCGTTCTTGGAAATACTCTGTCAGGTCCTCGGCCATCCGTTTGGTCAGCGTCGTTACTAAGACCCGCTCGTGGAGATTCACCCGCTGGCGAATTTCATCCAAAAGGTCATCCACCTGTCCTTCGGTAGGCCGAATGAAAATCTCTGGGTCTAAAACACCCGTAGGCCGAATCACCTGTTGAGCAACATAGCCGCCTGAAACACGATTCTCAGCATCATATTTCGCTTCAGAACGTTCTAGCTCCCATAGGCCAGGAGTGGCAGAGACAAAAATAGTCTGGGGAACCATGTTCCAGAATTCCTCTGATTTCAACGGACGGTTATCCGCTGCTGAAGGAAGCCTGAATCCGTAGTCGATTAAAACTTTCTTTCGGGCCTGGTCCCCGTTAAACATGCCCCGAATTTGCGGCACGGTGACATGGGATTCATCCACCACCAGAAGCCAATCATCTGGAAAGTAGTCCACCAAGCAAGAAGGAGCCTCCCCTGGAGCCCGCCCCGTCAGGTGACGACTATAGTTTTCAATGCCATTGCAGTAACCCACTTCGCGCAGCATCTCCAAGTCGTATTTCGTGCGCTGAGCAATACGCTGGGCTTCCAGAAGCTTATTCTGACTCTCCAGCTCTGCAACCCGTTCTTCTAACTCTTGGGCAATGGCGGCACAGGCCCGTTCCAGTTGTTCTTTGGGCGTGACGAAGTGTTTCGCTGGATAGATATTCAGTCCCGTGACACTACTCAAAATCTCGCCACTGACAGGATCTAGCCAACGGATAGCTTCTATTTCATCTCCGAAAAACTCTATCCGGACAATCCGGTCTTCATAGGCGGGGCCAATTTCTACTACATCCCCACGCACCCGGAAATGGCCTCGGCCCATCTCCACATCATTGCGGTCATATTGGACCGTGACGAGTCGGCGCAGCAGTTCACGCTGGTCTAGCTGGGCTCCTACTTTGAGGGAAACGGCCTGCTTCAGATATTCTTCCGGCATGCCCAGACCGTAGATGCAAGAAACAGAGGCCACCACAATCACATCTTTGCGCTCAAAGAGGTTGCGGGTTGCTGAGTGGCGCAGCATATCAATTTCGTCATTGATTGCGGCAGACTTTTCGATAAAAGTATCAGTCCGAGGAATATAGGCTTCTGGCTGATAGTAATCGTAGTAACTGACAAAATATTCCACTGCATTCTCAGGAAAAAATTCCCTCAGTTCATTGCACAGCTGGGCCGCCAGGGTTTTGTTATGGGCTAGGACCAGGGTTGGTTTTCCTACCCGTTCAATGACATGGGCAATGCTAAAAGTTTTTCCTGTCCCTGTTGCGCCTAAAAGGGTCTGGGAAGGAATGCCACTGTTACAATTTTGACTCAAAAATTCGATAGCCTGTGGCTGGTCTCCCAAGGGGGCGTAGGATGAGGTTAAAGCATAGGGCGATGGTGCGATGAGTCGTTCTATCACAGGGATAACCTCGGTCTCAAGGGGGATAGTGGCTATTCTTATATGTTAGTTTGTCCTCAAGTATAGCTATATTTACTCTATGCAGGCTAGCGTCGGAAGGATGAATAGCGCTCTTCTTCCGTGGTCGGATATAATCCAACCTCAGAGCTAGAATCTATCTGGGCAGGATATTAAAGGTTTGCGATGGATATATTGGTCATTGAAGACGACGAAACCGTAGGCAAGCTTCTTGAAATTGTACTTAAACAAGAAGGATTTACAGCCCGTTTTGCCAAGAATGGCCTTACAGGGCTCAAAGCTTTTGAAGAAGTCAGTCCTGATGTGGTCCTGCTTGATTGGATGTTGCCAGGTCTAGATGGTCTGGAAGTCTGCCAGCGGATGCGCGCTTTGCCTGGAGGCAATAAGCCCTACATTATGATGCTCACCTCCCGTGACGATGAAACGGATAAGGTGATTGGTCTTTCCACGGGCGCTGATGACTATCTGATTAAGCCTTTTAGTCCGAAGGAACTGATCGCGCGCATCCGAGCGCTTGTGCGCCGCTCTCAGCGAGAAGAAGCAAAGACCGCTTCTCATGTTCTTAGGTCTGGTCATTTCAAGGTCGACCTTGATGGTCGTATTGCCCAGAAAGGGGAAGAGTCTCTTGTGCTCACGGCCTTAGAATTGGACCTGCTCGCTACTTTTGTAACTCAGCCCAACCGCGTATGGACCCGAGACCAACTGATCAATCGGCTGTGGGGAGATGATTTCTTCGGGGATGAGCGGGTTGTAGACACTCATGTGGCCCGTCTGCGCAAAAAAATTGAAGAGGACCCGGCTCATCCTGAGTTCTTGAGAACGGTCATTGGCGTTGGCTACAAATTTGTAGATAGCGCTACGGGTGATTAGTCCAACCCCTCAGTCCCTACGGGACAGCTCCCCTCGAAGGGGAGCCTCTTCTGAGACAAGAAAGCTGTGGGGGTAGGGTTAGAACTGTAGGGAATGCAATAACCCTACCCGAACAAGCTCATCTCTAGAGTCTACAAGAAGCAGTGAGCTATCGCTTTGGCACCGTCTACAGCCAAATCCAAGCCATCCTTCTCCTTCCAGAATAGGCTCCCCTTAAAGGGGAGCTGTCCCGTAGGGACTGAGGGGTATCTTCCTCAGGGGGGATGCGCAAAACCAATTCTTCTATGTGAAATCTTTGCGTCACACCAGAGACACAGACTCGTCAAACCATACCACTAAGATTTCATCAAGAGTTAATTGAGACACATGCTATGGCCAATCATCACGATGCTCTGGGGACGTATTTAAGCGGTATTGGTAGATTGCCTTTGCTAAGTCATGAAGATGAGGTACTTTTCGCCCGCCAAGCCAAGCAAGGGGGAGCCCTTGGTCGTAGAGCACGCGATATTCTGGTGACAAGTAACCTAAGATTAGTACTTCATATTGCTAAGAAATATCAGTACCGAGGCTTGGATTTAGCCGAATTGGTCCAGGAAGGTAATCTGGGCTTGATGCGGGCCGTAGATAAATTTGACCCGGAGAAAGGATATCGCTTTAGCACCTATGCCTACTGGTGGGTCCGTCAAAGCATTACCCGTGGCATTGCCGAAAAGTCTCGCACGATTAGACTCCCTGTCCACATGGTAGAAAAGGCCAACCATTTTCGTTCTGCTGTCCAAAATTTTGTGAATAGCCATCACCGCAATCCAACCCATAAAGAGTTGATCCATAACTTGGGGTTTGATGAGGAAACTGTAGATTTGTTGCTCAGAGGTTTGCGCACTCCCTGGAGCCTGGACCAGCCGATGGGAAATTCAGAAGAATATTCTTCTCTGAGCCAGGTGTTACCAGCCGAGGGCATTGACCCACTCGACAGTCTGGAGCACGAAGGGGAAGTGTCAGAACTGATGGAAGGACTCACACCGACCGAAAGAAAGGCGATCAACCTCCTCTTTGGTTTAGAGTCTAGAGAACCTTTGGAGACAGACCAAGTCGGCAAAATTCTGGGGGTTAGCCGTGAGCGGGTCCGCCAGCTCAAGTCCCAAGCGCTCAAGAAGATGCGTGGTCGACTGGAAGCAACAGAACAGGCCCAGAAAGAAACAGCGATTTGTGCTTAGATGCGTTGTCTCTGGCTCCTGATTTCCCCTCGCTTTTTTCTTCGAGCATGGGTAAATTGGGGGCCATTTCAAGGGACGATAGAGCGCTATGAGCCAAGACTATATCTATATCAAACGACTTCCCTGCTGGGGATACACCGGAGTTTTGGCTCCAGAACGGGAGCTAGGCCGTGTTTTTTACCTCGATTTGGCCCTTTCGGTAGATACAAAACAGGCAGCTAAGCACGACGACTTAAGTAAAACAGTGGACTATGGGAAACTGGCGGTAGCCGTTCAAAAACAGGTGCGAGAATCCCATTTTTTCCTATTAGAAACTCTAGCGGACCATCTAGCCCAGTTCATCCTCCGTGATCCCTTAGTTTTAGAGGTTCGCTTGAGCATTACTAAACCCCAGTTACCTATCCCAGACTGCTATGGGGAAGCTTGTATAGAAATTTTGAGGACACGGGAAGACTATAGATAGGCACACCGTAAACGTGGGCAATGGGGCTTTCTATGATTTTTTGTTATCAGGAATGCCTGCTATCTTCGTAAAAGTTTATCGTCATCCTCTTTTCAGAACTTAACAAAATTAGGTACAGTAGGTAACAGCATCTAGGGGCGTGTGATGAGGAGCAAGCTAGAACGTGGAAAAAGTTATCTACTGACCTTATCTTTTCTGGCATTGGTAGCAGGAAGTGCGGCTTTTCCTTTCATGGCGCTCAATTCTTGGGCTAAGAGTGGCAAGTCTGGTTTAGAAGTTGCAGCGCCTCCTCCTGATTTTGCCAAAGCAGAGCAGATGAGTACCCCTGCTGAACGCATTACTCGTCTCCAAGCAGTGGGCCAAAGTTTAAAGAGTCCTTTGGACCAGGCGCGCACACGTTTCCTATTAGCCCATTCCTATCTAGAGCAAAAGAATTCGACGGCGGCCCAAGATGCGCTGGAAGGGCTCAAACATCCTGTCCTAGAGGGATGGATTCTGGCTAAACAAGCCGAAATCTTGGGCCAACAGGGGAACAAAGCCCAAGCATTGGCTAAGTGGCAACAAGTCTTGACTGAAGATGCGGGTGGTTTTCCTGTGCCTGAAGCCCTCTATCAGCGAGGTCTTTTGGGCGATCAAGCCAGTTGGAATGAGCTCTTAGAAAGCTATCCAAAGCATGCTCGGGCTGCTGATGTCTTGCGGGTGCGGCTGCAGGCAAAACCTGATAACGTCCCCACCCTCAGTCAGTTTGTGCGCAACTTTCCTAATGAGCCGGATAGTCTGAGTTTCGCCCGTCAGCGAGAGAAATTAGGGACGCTGGCTCCGCAAGATGGACAGGGGATTGGGATGATCTATCTCCGTCAAAAGCTTTACCGAGAGGCGGCGCAAGCTCTTTCTATAGCTCCTGCGACTCCAGAGAACCTGCTCGCTCTGGGCACATCCTTAAAAGCAGTGCGCGACCCCGCTGCCGTCAGTGCTTTTGACCGTGTCATGGCACTCGCTCCTCGGAGTGAAGAAGCCGTTGATGCCCTTTTTGAGAAAGCGGAAGTGCTCCGGGGTGATGCAGGCAGGCAAGTCTACCAACAAATTGCTCAGCAATATCCTGAACATGCGGCTGAAGCGATGGTTGCTCTGGCCAAGACGGGCAACAAAGCCGAAAGGTTACAGGGCTACCAACGAGTTCTGGATTCCTACAGTAACGGTGCAGAAGCGGCAGAAGCCGCTTGGGAGCTAGCTTGGGATAAAGCTAAGCAAGGCGATACGAAAGGTGCCTATGAGACAGCACGCAAAACCATTGACACCATTCCAGACCAGTACCGCTATTCACCAATGGCTATGTTTTGGGCGGGCCGTTGGGCAGAACAACTAGGCGACACAGGAGCGGCCAGAAATGCTTGGAAGGAAGTTCTCAAGCGTCATCCCAATACCTACTATGCCTGGCGTGCTGCCGTGCACCTAGGGATGGATGTGGGCAGTTTCTATAACCGTCAGTTGCCCTATGTCCACACGATTGACCAGACTAGGCCGCCTACCGTTTTGGCTGGTTCTGGAGTCGTCAAAGAACTCTATGGTTTGGGACTGGAGCCAGAAGCCTCCATGCAGTGGAAGTCAGAGATGTACCTCGTGGCTTCTGAGAAGATGACCCCGGCCCAACAGGCCACGGATGCAGTCTTTACAGGCCAGGCCGGGCAGCATCTTGCCGCCATCAAACAGCTCAATCTGATCAATCGCAACCTCAAGGATTCCCAAGTCTTAGAGCTGCGCAAAGACCCTGCCTTTTGGCAAGCCGTCTATCCCCTCTATTACTGGAAATCTGTAGACCAGTGGAGTGCAGCCAATGGCGTCAATCCGCTGATGGTTCAAGGATTGATTCGTCAGGAATCTGGTTTTGATTCATCCATCCGTTCCCGGACGGGAGCACAGGGATTGATGCAGATTATGCCCGGCACAGGACAAGGGATTGCCCGTAGTCTAGGGGTTGCTGGTGGAAGCCTGACTGATCCTGAGACCAATATTCGCTTCGGGACCTGGTATTTAGCGTCTACCCATCGCCGCTGGCAAGATAATTCCCTCCTGGCCGTGGCTAGCTACAATGCCGGACCAGGCAATGTGGCAAAATGGACGGGCTCTTCCACTTTGTCAGACCCGGAAACGTTTATCGAGAATATTCCCTTTCAGGAAACTCGGGGCTATGTTAAATCGGTGTTTGGCAACTACTGGAACTACCTCAGGCTCTACAGCCCAGAAATTGCCTCGCGGGTCCGTTCTTTAGAGAAGTAGGTCCCTTGTGCGCATCGATGTTTTGACGTTGTTTCCAGAATTCTTCGCGAGCCCTATGGCTGCAAGTCTTCTGGGAAAGGCCCTGAAAAGTGAACGGGTTGCGGTGCACTGCACCAATTTTCGAGACTATACTACCGACAAGCATCGCACCGTAGATGACGTGCCCTATGGCGGTGGCGTGGGCATGGTCCTCAAGCCGGAGCCCTTATTCGCTGCGGTTGAAGCTCTGCCAAGCTTGCCTCCCCGTGAAATCATTCTGCTGACGCCCCAAGGCGAACCCTTGAAGCAAGAGCATTTTCAAGAATTTAGCCAACTCCAACAGTTGGTCTTGATCTGTGGGCATTATGAGGGCGTGGATGAGCGCGTCCGGGAACATTTGGTCACCCGTGAGATTTCTTTGGGAGACTTTGTATTGACGGGTGGAGAAATCCCAGCATTGGCCCTGATTGATGGGGTGATACGCCTTCTGCCCGGCACCGTGGGCAAAGCAAAATCCCTTGTGGAAGAAAGCTTTGAAGGCGGCCTTTTAGAATATCCGCACTATACGAGGCCCCCAGAGTTTCGGGGTTGGCAAGTCCCTGAAGTCTTGCGTTCTGGGAACCACAAAGCTATTGCTCAATGGCGAAAAGAGCAGCGACAGACCCGGACCCAAGCGCGCCGCCCTGATTTACTTGCTTGAACTTGACCCTCCCCACCGTACGCTTCCTGAGTGGCCCCTGAGTTTACCCGTGTCTGGCAGCCGAAGGCGAGAAGGGCTTGTCGAAGGAAGGCGGATGAGGTATTTCACAGGACTCAGGCAATAAAGGATACTCCGTGCTTTAAACTTCGATAACACAGAGGACAGTTACAACCCCGGTCAAACTGGAAAGGCTTGGATTTTCTTTGGACGAAAAATACGTACAACACCCAAACTTTGGCTTGCTCTACATCCTTTGTACCCTTGATGCTAATTCAGCATTGTTTACGACCCTCTATGCACAACGACTATTCTTTCTCGTCTCGGTACAGGAAGGGAGAACGCTGAATTTTGAACCCAAAACTCGCGCTGAAACCCGCAGTCTCTTGGAAAATCGGCTGAGGGCAATCAGAAGGAGTCCGACGACAGCGGCTCTACAAGAAGAGATGGCGCTTTTAGAAAAATACTATAAGCAACTATTTATCTGAGGGGCGGACCATGGCGAAAATTCTAGTTGTTTTGGGAACGCGGCCTGAAGCCGTCAAGCTCGCTCCCCTGATCTTGGCACTCAAGCAATATCCCTGGGAAATACAGGTGGTTGTTACAGGCCAGCATCAGGAAATATTGCATCAAACCTTGGGCTGGTTTGGCATTGCTCCAGACCAAGACTTGAAAATCATGAGTGTGAAACAAACGCTCAGCGATATCTTGAGCCGGGCACTAACGGGGCTAGAAAAAGTATTCCAGCAGGAAAAACCAGACCTGGTATTGGTCCAAGGAGATACTTCCACTACGTTTGCTGGGGCTCTAGCCGCTTTCTATCAAAAGATTCCGGTGGGACATGTAGAGGCAGGGTTGCGCACGGGTAAAGCTGATGACCCTTTCCCAGAGGAAATGAACCGCCGATTGACTTCACAGCTAGCCCATTGGCATTTTGCACCGACCCAGCTGGCCATGGAAAATCTTTATCGAGATGGGATTCACCAGAATGTCTATCAGACAGGCAATACCGTTATTGATGCGCTCCTCTCCATGGGTGCGCAGCATCCAGACCCAGGCGTGCCTGCCGATTGGGAGCACAAACGGGTCCTCTTAGCGACCGTTCATCGTCGAGAGAACTGGGGAGCGCCGATTGAGCAGATTGCTCAAGCTTTTTTACATATCCTGAATCAGTTCCCCGATACCCAGTTGGTTTTGCCGCTCCATCCCAATCCCACGGTCCGCGAACCTTTGCAGGCCGCTCTCAAGGACCATCCCCGAGCTTTGCTCTGTGCCCCTTTGGACTATCCCCAACTGGTCGGAGCGATGCAGCGCTGTTATTTAGTGCTTACGGATTCAGGAGGCATTCAGGAGGAAGCTCCAGCCTTGGGCAAACCGGTCTTAGTCTTGCGGGAAACCACCGAACGTCCAGAAGCGATTAATGCAGGGGTGGCCTGTCTAGTTGGTACCGATACGGAGGCTATTGTCGCGGCTGCCACGCATCTATTGAATGATTTGCCTGCGTACAAAACGATGGCTTGCGCTATTAATCCCTTTGGAGATGGAACCGCCAGCACCCAGATTTGCAAAATCCTGGAAGAGTTTATAGAAAGTTCCGGTTTGCACTGAGCGCTGCTTTCCCCTCTGGGCGGCAGATACAGGTTTCGAGCCTGATAGTTTTGTGATCCCGGTTCGAGACAGTCGAGATTATTTATAGTTTGATCGAGGACCTTTTTCGGTTTCAGACAGGAGCAATTTTAGGGTTTGAGATAAGAGCAACTGCTCTTTGAAGGTCTACCATATGTTTAGTGTTCAAAAAATATCTTGACCTTATTGACCCCTACATGTAGTCTTTTGTGATAGAATCCACGCAAAATATGGGGATCTTGCAACGGGTCCAGGCTCTTCGCAATGAATTACCAAACATCGTTTGTTTCATTGCAGTGACTAAAACTGCCTCGGTAGATCAGATTCGCTCCGCCTACAACGCAGGCGTGCGTGATTTTGCAGAAAGCCGAGTGCAGGACGCCCAAAACAAGATGCTCTTACTTCAGGACTGTCAGGATGTGAGGTGGCATTTGATCGGTAGTTTGCAGGCTAATAAGGTCCGTTCGGCCCTCAAGTTGTTTTCATGGATTCATTCTGTGGATCAGCTTGATTTAGCATTGCGGATCGATCGTATTGCCGAAGAACTAGGTGTCTGCCCGAACATTCTGCTTCAGGTCAAATTGTTGCCAGACCCTGGTAAAAAAGGGTTCTCTCTGGAAGGTTTGCTCGAAGCGCTCCCTCAATTGGATGCGTTAGAGCATGTGCGGATCAGGGGACTGATGACTATCGCCCCCTATGGGATTAGTCCTCCCGAACAATATTCGCTTTTTTCCCGAGTGAAAGCTTTAGCGGAAGATCTCAAAAATCAGGTTTGGCAGCGCTTGTCGATGGATGAGCTCTCGATGGGGATGTCTGGGGATTATCCCCAGGCGGTTGCTGCGGGAGCAACGATGGTTCGCATCGGTCGGCATATTTTCGCTCCCGAACATGGGAGCACAGCTCCCGAATCTGGGAGCACAAGGTTAGAAGCAAGTGGTCAAGTTCAAATTTCTTCGTCAATACAGGAGTCCACGTCATGAGTGGTATTTGGAATCGTGTCAAAAATTTTGTTGGGTTGAACGACCCTCTCGATAATTATGACGAGAGGGATTACGGTTCTTTGTATGCCCAAGAGAGCACCCAGTATGACCCGGATGCTATGGCACCTCCTCCGGCTGGGACGGTGGATGCGCGTCCTTCTCTATCGTCTGCACTGCAAGACTTCTCCAGTGGTTCTCCCACAGCCCAAGGTGCTCCTGCCTATGCAGACCAAAATGTCGATGTTTATCCCCGCCGTGCGGTTCGAAATAACTTTAGTGGAGCAAGTACTGTGACAGGCAACGTAATCGGAATGCCCAATATTTCCTCTTCAGAGGTTTTGGTTCTTGAGCCCAAAGGATTTGAAGAAGCCCCTCTGGTCGTTCAACATCTGCGGGACCGTAAAACTGTAGTCCTGAATCTGACATTGATGGAGCCGGATCAAGCTCAGCGCACGGTAGACTTCATCGCTGGGGCAACCTATGCCGTGGATGGTCATCAAGAGCGGGTCGGCGATGGCATCTTCCTCTTTGCTCCTAGTACGGTGACGATTAGCGCAGGTGGAACCGTTAAAGCTGCTCCTGCTCCTAGTGCTGCTGTCACGAATACAGGCAGCTTGCTGGGTGGTGATTGGCGTGCTTCTGAACCCCCTCGTCGCAGCATGCAGTTCTAAGACGCCGTAGCCAATTGGCAGAGGAAAACTTATGACCGCTTTAGGGATTGTGGGTGGAGGTCAAATGGCCGAAGCCCTCATTTCTGGTCTTTTAGCTAAGAAAGCGTACTCGACTTCTGAAATCTTAGTGAGTGACCCTAGTGCAGGGCGTAGAGACTATCTCAAAGATAAGTTTGGGATAGTGGTTACGGGAAGTAACCAAGAAGTTAGCGAAAGTACGGTTTTACTCTTCGCCGTTAAGCCCCAAGTTTTTCCTCAAATCATCCAAGACATAGGCGCGGTGGCCCGTGATCGACTCCTGCTATCGATTTTGGCGGGTGTTTCATTGCAGCAATTAGAAACCGCTTTTCCAAATAGCTCAGTCGTGCGCGTGATGCCGAATACTCCTGCTTTGATTGGTCAGGGAATCAGTGCCTTGAGCTATGGCAAGCACGTAACCGCTGAGCAGCAACAGACGGCGCAACGAATTTTTAAGGCGGTAGGCACGGTTGTAGAAGTGCCTGAATCTTTAATGGATGCAGTGACCGGGCTTTCGGGGTCGGGGCCTGGCTATGTGGCCCTTTTAGTAGAAGCTTTGATGGACGGAGGCGTTTTGGTTGGTTTGCCTCGTCCTTTGGCACGCAGCTTAGTGCTGGAGACGATTAAAGGGAGTATCGCCCTTTTGCAAGAACAAAACCTTCATCCTGGAGAACTCAAAGACCGCGTTACCAGTCCGGGCGGGACTACGATTGCAGGGATTGCAGCCTTAGAAAAAGCCGGAGTACGTAGTGCTTTGATTCAAGCTGTGGAAGCAGCCACCCAACGTTCTAAAGCCTTGGGTTCGTAGAGCGGTTACTCATTGCTAAACGACCAAGACTGAACCTATGATTTGACCTATCTGTCCAACAGCATATATTAACGAAAAGGTGCTAGTTTTGATAATATAGGGTCAAAGGATATTCAGTATTAACGGAACCGATAACAATGGTTAATGCTCCTAGAGCAGGCCAATACATACAACAGATAGAGGGCTACAAAGCCTTTATACCTAATCCGCTGCCACCTGTACCTGAAATTATTATGGATCAGGAGATGTGGAATCTGCTATCTCAAGCAGATCGTGCGTTGGGTCGTCTAGACGGAGCAACCGATGCTCTACCAAATCCAGATCTATTTGTGTTTATGTATGTTCGGAAAGAAGCAGTTCTATCAAGTCAGATTGAGGGTACACAAGCATCTTTGATAGATGTTCTAGAATTTGAATCTCAGGCTTTGCAACCAGATAATCCTCAGGATGTGGCTGAGGTTGTGAACTATGTCGCCGCGATTAATTACGGTCTTGAACGCCTCAAAAACTTACCTGTATCTTTGCGATTAATTAGAGAAATTCATCAAAAGTTAATGGAAGGAGTGAGAGGTTCTGAACGCAATCCAGGGGAGTTTCGCCGTAGCCAGAATTGGATTGGTGCAGGAGGGTGTTCCTTAGCGGAGGCTACTTATGTTCCTCCCCCGCCACATGAAATGCTCCAATCTCTAGATAATTTGGAGAAATTTTTGCATAGTCTACAACCTATACCTACCTTAATTAAAGTTGGGTTAGCTCATGCTCAGTTTGAAACCATTCATCCTTTTCTCGATGGCAATGGAAGAACAGGTCGATTACTAATTACGTTTCTGTTGTGTGAGCAAAATATCCTACAGCGTCCTCTACTCTACATCTCTTACTATTTCAAGAAATATCGTACTGAATACTATGATCGCCTTCAGGCTGTGCGAGACAGCGGCAACTGGGAAGGTTGGCTGAAATTCTTTCTGCGCGGCGTTTACGAAGTTGCTCAAGAAGCTGCTGCTACTGCCCGTAAAATAGTCAACTTGAAAGAGGAACATCGTCAATTGGTACTTAATAATATGGGGCGTAGATCAGGTAATGCAGTCGCGTTGCTTGAGAGCCTTTATTTCAGGCCAATTGTTACGGTAGAACATGCTGAAGCAATTACAAATCTGTCGTATCCCAATGCAAACACCTTAATTAAGGATCTTTGCGACATAGGTCTTCTGCAAGAAATTACCGGACAAAAACGCAATCGCGCATTCTCTTATGCTCCATACCTAGCTGTTTTCCGGGATACTTAGCAACAATTCAACCTGACAATGTGACCTGTCTAAACAGCGATACTTAGGGCTTCCGGATTGCCAAGTTTTTCACACATAACATTTTCTTCATTGACCTGCAGCATTTACTTAATAAAGAACCGGAGGAAAAATATCACCAGCAACACTATACCAAAAATTACAAAACCAGGCTTCTTAGCAATTCCAATTGCTAATTTCAAAAGATCTGCAATGATTTTCAGCTTCTTATCTGGAAGACCCGTCAACCTCTTTAAGACAAAGTCCATTGTAGATTGAGAAGATGAATCCTGTTTTAATGCCTCTGGCAAGATACCAGTAATGACTTGTCTATAGTAAGACCACTCATCTACAAAAGGCTTATAGTAGTCTCTTTTGAAAGAAAAGTATTGAATCCATTTGAAGAAAATGGTTAGCCAAGGAACGATTTGTTTTACATAAAAATCTTGAGAGGTTTTAGTAGGTAGAGCCTCTTGCTCAACATCTTGAGAAGATAAATCTGCATCAAGATTCCTCAAAATTCTATCTCGCTCTTGCTCTTCATCTAGCAGATTTGCAAAAGCAACTAAGGAACGTGTTGCAATTTGCTGAGCTACAGTATTGCGGGAATTTTTTACCCAGCCATACATCGCTCCTTCAATTCGAGTTGGAGGGCGCTGCTCATTTATCCAGATCTGGCAGCGATAGAAAGCTTTTTTCTTATTAGGCTCCCAATAAATCAAATAATCTCCACCCAATAGATCAACACGTTGCTCAAAATAGATTTCAGTTAAAACTCTGACGATATCCTCACGTTCGTTTTCCTTTACTTCAGCAACTAAAGATTGAAGCTGAGGTTCAATTGCATCAAAATGTAGACGTGCCTGACGACCAATAGCGAACAGGATCGCTTCACGCACAAAAGGGTGTTTCTCTTTTTGGAGAATTGTATGTAAACGCTCAAAAATATCTCCAGGAGTTAGTTTACCAATATTCTGTACACACTCGATCTCTCCATAGGTTCGCACAACAGTTGCAAGGAGGCTTTCCCGTGAGTTTATCTTCGATATGTCTATATATTCAGGAAGATTCCGTAGCTCTTCATCCGTCCAATTTTCAAGAATTTTTACTGTTCCTTCTGGGTCTCTTTTGTAAGCACCTGCTAAACTTATACCAACTGCTCTATTGAATTTAATGATTGAGGTTTCTGGACTAGAAGAACTTTCTTGTTGTTGAATTATACTGTGCAGCCATGTACTTAGTTCCCTTAAATGGAATTGTAATACAAGCGGAAGAGTATTATTGAGAAATTTATTTCTAACCACATTACTTTTATCTTTAGCTAACTTTTTCAATAAATTATGCAGTTCCTCAGATAGTCCCTTTGAGCCTTCTGTCTCAACATAACACGCAGCATAGCCAACAGTAAGTGCTACTGTACCTTTTATGTAATCTTCTGCCTTTGAACTTTCGCCATTCTCTTCATTACGCTCTTTCAAGATAGCCTCAACTTGTTCAACCCTCGACTGAGGCAGCTCTAACCATGAATGAAGCATGTCGAAAAGTTGTTCATCTTGGTCAGAATTTCGCCATAGTGCCATTGCATAAGCTGCAGTGGATTGAACGGAAGTATTTTTATCTGCAGCGAGTTGGAGTAAAGTTGTTGCAATTGAGTTTTTTGAAGTCGAGCCAATATCACTTATCGTCTTAGCAATTGCATAACGAATCTCTCCACACTTTATCTCATCACCATATAGCTCTGGATTCGCCAAGCGTTCTACTACAGAATTCCTAACAATATTTACCATTACGGGCAATGCTGATAAAATTTGCCTACGATCACTATCCCAAGCCACTTTAAATAAGGTTCGACGTTCCTCACCGGAAGAAGAACGAATTTCAATTTTAGTTCCTTGGTCTTTTGTCTCAGTGAAGTTGAAAAAATGAGAAAGGTTCTCTAAATCGCAGTAGTCGAGTGCACGAAGCGAAGCATCCCGTCGTTGCCAAACCTTCTCAACGATTTCTTCTAAAGCAGCAAAAAATTGATCTTCAAATAGCCCATCAAAAAAACTTAACCCTAGTACAAGTAGTCTTTCACGGGGTTCCAGTTCTTGAAGATACCACTTGCGAAGAGAGTCCTCTTCAGAGAACGTATTAATTAGCTGTTCAGAGTCGGAAACGCTTTCGCGTGATAATGGATACCAGAATTTATTTTTACTTTCGGGTGGTTGTCTCCAAGCAGTAAAAGGTGTATTTGTACTTATAACAACATAGTGCTTTCCTGAAACTGCGGCTTTCCGAATTCGGTCCAGATCGTAACCAACATTTTGAGGTGCAACCTGATTTAGGATGAAAACTGTGGCTTTTTTTGTATTTTGAAGCTCTATATCGATAATTTGTGGCTCAGGACTGCGACGCCACTCTCTTGCGATTATTTCACTACCACTGGACCTTAATTGTTCAATTAAACGAGCTGCAATATGTCTAGCTAGAGAGTCTTTATTAACCTCAGAGCTTCCTTCTAAAACTAAAAACCTGCGCTCCTTAATCATTTTGAGAAGATCAGACATAATTTTAGGGCTTTTAAAATAGGGAGATTTATATTGCTCAAGAGATAGCTCAAAGAAGTCAGATTTCTGCTGCAGTATAGTTTGATTAAGGTCTCCCACAAAATTAAAATTACCACCAAATTCATTATCTTTGAAGACGGTCTGCTGCATATTTTCTTGACTCATATTCTTTAGCTTTCCTGAGTTAAGTTTCCACTAAACTTCACGTCCCCACCAATTTCTAGATCAGAAAACATTACTTGCTCGATAGAACCACCTTTACTTGCCTTTTGAGTCATATCTCCTTTTAGTTCAAGGGTGTTTGCCTTGATACCGCTCATCATTATCTGGCGGGTGACGCCTATCTGCTCAAGTTGCTTCACTAACTCCTTAAGTTGTGTGGCAAAAATTTCATCATCATTCATTTGTGTTATTAGCTCTGCTTCTACTATTGCAATGTTGGATTCTGTTGGCTGTTTTTCCGTCCGTGTTAATAAACCTTCCGTGCCCGATTCTTTAAATCTTTGATGAATAGTAGTTGCCAATTGAGCTATTTTGTCAGATGCACTTTTCCCTATTGCTTTTCCTCCTTCTTTTAGAGCCTCACCAAAAATGAGCGTTGCGATTGTGCTTGCAATTGCTGTTATAGTTTCCATAGAAAACTCCTTTTTCTTTCTAAAATCTGCCAGATTGGGCGTATCCTTGCTCAGGAGCTTGCGATCGACTTTCTTGGTCTAATTACCTGCGTAGCGTGATAGGCAGACAAATTCTCCGTATATTACCACTTAAGGGGAGTCGGTAGACAACCTTGATATAAATCCCCCTGAATAATAAAGGATTTGCAGCCTATGTTTGCTATGCCATTCAGCTCAAACACCGCTTATGCCCGACCGGAAGAGCACTATGTGCGGGAGTGAATACTGTTTTATGGCAGATGCCATTTCTCGGAGAGCACTACGATAGCGTAAAGCTTGCAAAGCACTCTATAGCGAAAAGCCACCCGAAGGTATACTCTCGGGTGGCTCAACTTTAGACATAGCCCAGGAGTATCTCATCCTGGAACGCAGGAGTTAACCCGCAGGTATAGACACACTATACCCATACCCTAAAAGACTGCACAAGGTCGCAACCCATAATCATCCATAATTCGACCAGTCTAGCGATATG
The DNA here is from genome assembly GCA_038245785.1 of Gloeobacterales cyanobacterium. Taxonomy (GTDB): domain Bacteria; phylum Cyanobacteriota; class Cyanobacteriia; order Gloeobacterales; family PMM-0068; genus Sivonenia. The sequence continues at coordinate 402,965 of JBBRSB010000001.1, forward strand.
GGGACTTTTAGGGTTGCCAAATTTTTACGTATAACGCTCCGCTTGAGCGTTATTCTTCACCATAAATCTCACTGGACATCAGGGGCTGAACTACCTAATAAATCAATCAAAGGCTTTAGATCGAGGTACATCGTACGATAGGGCGTAGTTGGAGGGAGACTTTCATGGGAATCGGCAAAGTCAAAGCCCATCTTGGCATAGAAACCTGATGCATCGTAGGGTGGCTCTGTGTCTGGATCATAGAGTGCGTCAACAGTCATAAACCTGACTCCAACGATCGGCTCAATTTCGGTTATGACATACTCAATGGCCCACTCAACTAGATGGCGACCTGCTCCTTTCGCCCGTCGATCGACCGCCAGTAGACCAATTTTGATGGCTGGGAATGTGCGGTATTTCACACCCTCTTCTAGCAAAATCTGATCTTCTACCTGTAACTTATCCGCTAAGAGTGTAATGTACCCAGCGAGGGAGTCACCAACTCGCATCACCCAACAGTGACAAATGCTGGCATCAATTTCGCGTTGAATGCGCCCCTGCTTCCAGTAGGTTACAAATTCTCCCCGTAAACAGCGAAACCCCTGACCTAGATTAGAAAGTTCAGGGGTCAAGTGCTCTACTTCGACTTGGGCAAAGTCAATTCCTTCAAATTTACTTTGGCTGGGCATTATTCTGTAACTGTCGAAGACGACGGGCCGCAATACGGCTGGCGAGGGCAAGTGCCCGCTCATTTGTGACGTACTGACCTGACTCAATCGCCTCTATCAACCTTTTAGCAGCATCACCTGTAACTGGTTTTGATTCAGTGTGGATAGGGTACTTCATCGGAATACTTAGACCGTATAGCTCTTAGTATAGCAACTCTTAATCGAAAACTCATTCTCAATGTTGTATCAAATAGACCTAAAACCCAAGCTGAAGCAACCTCATTGACGTAGCGCTTCACCAAGGCACTGTTGTCTAGAAAATAGATCGCCATCTATCAGCGTTCCTCTACAATTGTCCTAGAAATAGGCTCTCCCTCTACCTGAATGAGCTGCTTCTCTAGTGGTCGCTTATAGGAGGGTTTCTTAATCTGTTTCACTAATCCAGCAGTGACCAATGCTTGATGAAATGCAACTCGCTTAGCTGTCTCTTCCTGATTTGCAAGGTGATCTTGAATAGCTTGATTAAGCTGTTGTAACTCTTCTGGTTCGAGAGACTGAAGTTGTTCAAGTATTTGTTTGAGAATTGCATGGGGCATCAGTACTCACCTGGGTTACTTCGTTACCTATTCTAAAAAGTTCAGCCTTCATTACTCAAGCAGTCGCCTCACTTGAGCTAAAGCTTCATCTCCTGGAATTGCTTCCACAGAACCACTTCGGATTTCATCACGTCGTCTCTTTGCCTCAGTTGTCCAAACTGCCTGAATCGCAGGGTTAGTATCGAATTCTAAGCTTTCTACTAGCTTGTCTGCCAAAAGCGCTCTCGATGCACTGGGCAGAGATAAAAGCTCCTCTGTCAGTTTTTCAATTGACTGCATAGCTTCTCACCAACTGCCGAATACTGCTCACAGTCTAACAGAGACAACACTGCTTCCTTCCGTACGTAACTGTATAGAAGTTCTTCCGGTCCTGGGAGTAGTCGGCCAATCCCATCAAGCCGACCCAATGCTAACCCCGCAGCTTCGAGTCGCCGCTGGAGTTCCGAATCTACTCGAATTGGTGGAATGGGAGGCAAGGGCGCAGGAATAAAAGCTGTGTAGGAAGTCTCACCCATACTTTGCTGCACCCACCGCCCTGCCCGCTCTGACCCCTTAGTAAAGGATGGCATACTTAAAAATTTTCTAGTAAAGCAAGCAATAGTTTACTTTACTAGTGCTCCTTTTGTCCGTTTCCCAAGTAGGCATCACTCTGCCGCTGGTCACGACCGTTCGCTTGTCGCTGGAACTTTGAGATGAACCAAGGCTTTTTGCAATACACTTGGCTTCACACTCAACCAAACTTGATTGCGCTCGTCCTCGGTGTAACCCACTATCACAGCCCCAATTGGTGAACCAATATCGGGATACATCTCTGGAGTCATGTCTCCAGTTTCCACAAAATCGGTAATCTGAACAATGCATCGAATCTCATCGTCGCCCAGGTCTACGAAAATCCCAAATGGCGCATGATGCTCAACCTTGCCATGAATCAGTTCTCCCAGCCGATACTTTGATTTAACCTGATTCCAGAACTGATCGCTCATTGCATTACCTCGGTTTTAGAACTCTGGGATATTGGTTCAAGTTACGAGCGGCGCGAATGACGTGCCACGTAATCGCGGAGCACGCCGTCCATGCGTGATTGCCAGCCTTCGCCCGTGGACTTGAAGTACGCTACGACTTCAGGGCTGTAGCGGATCGATACAAGCAGCTTCTTGTTTTCTGATTTTGGACGCCCGCGCAGTGTTAGCAGCGGAACCATCGACTTGAGCTGCTCCGGAGTAAGTGGCTGTGCATCAGGGTCAGACTTTGCTGCTGCAGTAATCCTTTTATCTTCTTCCTCAGTATGCATCACGATAGCAGGCCGTTTAGATACTTTGGACATAGTGCTTCACCTCGCGGCGCAGGCTGATGATTCTACACACCTCGCCACGGTTTACAAAAGCTACGTAGTAGAGGATCTCGGTCTTCGGAGCTAGAGCGATCATGCGCGTCTCTTTGTATTCGAAGTGTTCGTCGACCCATACCAGCGCAGCTTCCCAATCGAGCTCACCTGCCAATGCCAGAGAGACGCCGTGCTTTGCACTGTTCGTAGCGTCCTTAGTTGGACCGAACTCGATTTTCATGCTTTATTGTAGCTACAATAAAGCATGCTTGTCAAAACTTGGGGCTTCTAGAATCGCCAAATTTTTCGCGTGTCATGGAATTACTGTGCTGCTGCCACGTTTGTAAACTACTGAACTTCAGACGCAGAGAGCCGCCCCTCCATCGGTTCATACTCATTTTCCAGTAGCCAATGCTGGGCTTCATCATAAGTAGGGCTAGTGTAGATCACTGCATAATTCTTCGCAGGGTCGAAGATACGACAACGGCCCAACTCATCACCTAATAACAGCAAAAGTTAGGGCGGACTACCACTGAGCCTTATAGAGCTGGACATTGCTGTTGGTCAGGACCTCAAAAGTGCGGTCTCGCACATATTCTACTTGGGGACGATCAAGATGGATCGGCAAGGGAGAAAGCGTAAAAGCAACCACATCAGCACTTAAATTCATCGCCCGGCCCTGAATATCGTTGACCGTATTAATAATAGGGGTGAACGCTGTAGGAGACGCAGGCTTTGCTGGAGCAGGTTTATTTCTTTGATTCACTTGGTCAGCTACTTGCTTAAAGCGTCTGTCAGAAGAAGTAATCATGCCTGCACGGAAAGTCTTGGCTTGCAAAGGCTTATCTTCAACCACACGCAGCATAACCTGCGCATTTGGTCTCTGAGTATTTGGATTTGCCTGTACGGGCAGCAACAAGGGTGCGCTCAGCAGACATAGGACTAAGCTACAGATGAGGTTGTTTCGCATTGCTTTACATCTCATATCCGAACTATCCTTATGCAACATACCTTACACGCTCTAGATAGATTGAAGCAATAGGGACCAATTCAGTTCAATAATCTTCGTCTTGAATAGTTATCCAATCGTCATCAACGCGTAGCCCCATTCCCTGAACAAGAGGACGCGTACGTTTCTGATTCGGAGCATGAAGGAGTTGACGAACCATTTCGATATCGTCAAAACAAGGATGCCCTCCCCGACCAGCATATAAACATTCCCCTAAAAATTTGAGAATCACTCGACGCTGCAGGGCGACGGGCTCTTCTCGTAGTTTCAAGCGATGCAAACGAGCGGGCGAACTATAAACCTGTTCATAAATCTTTTCCGTTTGGGCTTCTAGATAACGACGTTCTTCAGACAGAATTTCCACCGTCCGACTCAGACTTTGTTCCACCCGTGGATTGAAATGTTGGGCAAGATAGGGCAAAAGTTCCAAACGAATGCGGTTGCGTTGATACTTTAGGTCCTCGTTGGTTTGGTCCAGACAAACGGGCAATTGATGGAGTTGGCAAAATTCCTGGGTTTCTTGGCGGGTAGTACTGAGCAACGGACGAACCAAATGGACTTTATGACCTAACGTCCTTGACCAGGGCAAGCTGCCCATCCCATCCATGGCACTGCCACGGGTTAGATTAAAGAGTAAGGTTTCTGCACGGTCGCTGGCCGTATGGGCGGTGAGGACGATGGGAATAGCCAAGGATTGGGCTACCGCTTGGAACTGCTCATAGCGCCACCTGCGTGCCTCGGCTTCAGACGGAGGAGCGACAACGGCTCGGATAACGGTACAGGGGACATTAAGCGTTTCACAAAACTGACGAACTATTTCACTATCCGCTGCCGAAGCCTCTCGCCAGGCATGGTCCAGATGAAGGACCTGCAACTGCCACTGTTTCTCCGGGCAAAGGTCCACTAAGAGCTTCAAAAGACAGAGCGAATCTTGGCCTCCAGACACGCCAATCAGTAGAGAATCTCCCCGCCCCCACAATTTCCGGGAGTGGACTTCCGTTAAGAGTCTTCGGTGGAGAGGATGAAGAGACAAAATAGGGCTAGTGCTGTCTATAGAAGGGTTTGCCATCTTATCTTGTTGTACTTAACCCCGAAATAATCTTGTCCTGATAGATTTTGCATGACCCAAGGTATTTACAAAACCACCTGCTTCAGCTCACGTATGTGCAGGGCCGTATACACAGAGATGCTACACGTCTTGTCGTAGCACGATTTTGATTGTTCTTTCAGAGGCATTTCCAGTATGAGCATGAACCAGATTACAGTGGCAGTTGGTCTTACCTTGAGTCTGCTGAAAACCTTTCTAGTCTAGAACCATTCCCTGGAAACCTTGGATGTAGATAAATCCTTCTGTTCCTCAACCCCTCAGTCCCTGCGGGACAGCTCCCCTGGGAGGGGAGCCTTTTCTGGGAGGAAAAGGAGCGCTCAGATTTGGGTACAGACACTGCCAAAGCGATAGTTCATTTGCTCACTGGGTCAACGGAATACGCGCAGGCCTAGACTTTCTAAAATCGCTGTGTGGGGAGCATCATAAGTTAATTTAAGCTTCCTGCGGAAAGTGGCTTTTGCCATCTACTTCCATAATCAAGCAGTGCGCGTGAATATACAAATCTGTGATTAGGACACTGGCGATACACGCGTAAGGGGCACGGGATTAAGGCTAGCGCGTATCCTGCGGGCTCTAGGGATGCGCTTATTTGTGTAGTTGTAGTGTTATATTCTCAAAAAGCCCAGGCTCCCCTCCCTAGGCGAAGCCTTCCCGAAGGGTGGGGAGCTGTCCTGCAGGGACTGAGGGGTAAGGAATTACTGCAAGAGCTCTAGTCAGCCTTAAAGGCTTTTCCTGTAAGTGCTGGGCGTTACTCCGATGGTGCGACGGAAGAGGTCGGAGAAGTGGCTTTGACTTTGGAAACCAACCTGTTGCGTAATTTCTAGGATGGACAAATTTCCCTTTGCTAAAAGCCGTTTTGCTTTATCAATCCGGCATTTGATTACATACTGGCCGGGAGAAATCCCCACCGATTGTTTGAACATGCGGGCAAAGTGATAGGGACTCATCTTTATTAGGTCAGCCAATGCTATCAAGCTTAGATCTTGGTCTAAATAATTGTGGATATAGTCTATCACCTGTTGTTGCTTGTACTTCGGCAAACCACCTCTATAGTCTTGGATGTTCTGTCGCCAAACAGCATGATTACGCAGTAGATGAACCGCCATCATTGTTGTTAGTGAATCGAAATAGAAGCGACTGCTGTTCTCTCCATTTTGAAGTTCATTTTTAAGCGCTAGACCCATGCCATGGATAAGCGTGTCGGTAGTTTTGAATCGTCGCATAATCTCTAGAGGGCGGCCATCTAGAGATTCAAAGACAGATCTTAAAAGAAAATTGGGCTCAAGACGCACAATTAAAAATTCCTTTTCTCTAGACCAGCGGCACTTGCTAGTTAGTTGGGCAGGAGCAATGGCAACATCACCAGCATGACAATGTTCACGGTGCCACTTTCCATCCTCGAAAGCATCTATAGTGTTAGCTGGAGTTAGGTGAATGACAACAGTATTCTGTTCATAACACATCTCAGGAGTCTCATGAACAGGCTGACGATGATACTCGACAAAAACGCCATCCGAAGCAGTTTTATAACTTGATAAGATGGGCAAACGCGGGAAAATTGCTAGAATTCTATCTTTTTCCTCGATATCTAAAGATATCAAGCTTTCCTCTTTCATTTCCATGCTCTACTAGCCTACTAAATAATTAGTCTTATTTCCCACTACTCAGTTCCAGTCTGTCATAAGATTAGCTCTTCGTTGCGTCTGATACATGCCGAAGATGTGTACCAGATGTGTAACTGGTTGAAAAGCAAGATTCCGCTAAGCTGAGTTGATAACGGAGCTGAAATCTTCTCAGACAGGTGTAGGCGGGAGGCAGAGAAATAGCGGGCTACACCAGTTGGATTTATAGATCAAATATGAGAAAACGCACGACAAAATCGGTAGAAAATGCTGGCTCTTCCCTGAGCTGCATTACTTAGACCACTAGCTTTTTATCCAAAATCGTAGAAGCGCTCATCAGCATTGCGGTGAAGCGTGTCAATTTATTAAGAACGATGAATTATGGTGGCAATGGCTGGATTTGAACCAGCGACAAAGCGGGTATGAACCGCTTGCTCTACCACTGAGCTACATTGCCGAGATCGCAAGCTTTTTAGTTTATCAGAATCATTGACTTTATGAGAAGAGAATTTTATATGCGCAAGCTAAGAGGGTTTAGCCCGCCCACACCGTGTTTCCGACTGTTCCGGCTACTCAGATCCCAGAGTCAATTCCAAGTACTTCTTGCGCACTTCCTGGATATCCTGCCACATCAGCCATTTGGGAGCCCCTGTTTCACGGGACTGGTTGCGCAAGAGATAGGCCGGATGAAACACAGGCATCACCCAACGTCCTTCCCATTCCTGCCACGTTCCCCGGACTTTGGTAATGCCCCGCTTCTCTTTCAGAATTACCTGCATCGCATATTTTCCCGTCAGCAGAATCACTTTCGGGTCTACTAAGCGAATTTGCTCAAAAAGATAGCCACTACATGCTTCTGCCTCTTTGGGGGAAGGATCGCGATTTTCTGGAGGACGGCACTTGAGCACATTACAGACATAGACATCTTCTTTTGGATCAAACTGGACCGATTCCAGGATTTTGTCTAAGAGCTGGCCCGATTTACCAACATAGGGAATCCCTGTCTGATCCTCATTCAAGCCCGGAGCTTCGCCGATAATCAATAATTTGGCGTTTGGATTGCCGCGCGAGACTACCGCATGGGTCCGCGACTTGCCCAGCTCACAGCGTTGGCACTGGTTGCAATGCTGAGCGAGGATTATTAAATCTGGGTAGATCCCGGGTGGGATAGGGACTTTGGCATCTAGGGGAATCTTTTCCAAATCAACTGTAGGCGTAGACTCTACGGGCAAAATAGAGCCAAAGAGATCAAATTGTTCCATGAGGATCACAAAACCAGCGTCTTTAATCTTTGTAGCATTCACCGCGACGTACGCACAGGTTATAACTGCTTCGCTAGTGACGTATTCCCTTCAAATAAAGGCCATGCTCAAGAAAAATGCCCCCCCTGCGACCACGCACAATCGCCTAAAACCCTGGTTAGATTTCTATCGCCCCTTCGATCCGCAGGGGGGGCGGTCGGGTGCGCAAGCTAGCCCAGAATCAGCTGCTCCTGAAGTTTCTCCCCTAAGCCTTAAAGGGCCACGGATTAGCGCTGGAGCAGAGGGTAACCAAAATCTCCCCCATTTCCGTATTCCCGATGAACTGCTTTCCGTGCTGCCTCCGAAGCCTCAAGAAATCGATATTGTGCCGATTATCCCGGAGTACTTTTTAAATACTTGGTTTGCTCGTTACGATGCCAGCAATTCTTTGCAGTGCCGAGGCAATGGCGATGGAGAAACTCCTGGCTTAGAGCGCAATCGCCAAACAGGATCTTGGATAGCAACGGCTCATCCCTGTGGTCACGGTTGTCCTAGCTATGAACTGTACCTGGCCCAGCGGGGACAAAATGCCCAGCAGCGTCAAAAAATCAAAGAACAATTCCAGCAAGAACATCAAAAACCAATAGCGATGTGCACGGGTCTAGAAGTCCGTTTACTATTCTTGGTCGTTGGTCAAGATGGCAAACTCTACGGACCTTGCGATTTACGCTCCCACAGTATCTATTTCCTCAATGATGCCGCCGCGCAGGTCAAGGTGCTTCTCCAGATGGAAGCAGCAGGACGGATTGACTTGTGGCGTTCAGTTTTGACTCTGCACAAACAAAAGCAACGCGTGGGCCTAGCACAGGGTCCGAGTCGAGAGAACTATACGGTGGGCCTGAAAGTAAAACATCTTTCGGTTCCGGGTCTTTCGGTTCCTGCTCCTGCCACAGAGGAGACTCCAATAGAGCGATTTATTCTGCCGGAATTGGAGGCGAAATTAGTATAACGATTGAAGTTAACCCTAATAGTTTTGGAGTCTGCGTGGCAGAGGAAGAATCTTTCAGAAAGACGAATATAAAATGCTTATGTATGTAGAGCACAATGATGACTCCCACAGACCGTTTAGATAGTATTGATGCTCGATTAGAGCGTCTTGTTTTAGTCAGTGAGCAACAGGCCGCCAGCATAGAGCGAATAGCAGAAGCTTCTGAAGCCCAACGCCAATCTATTCAGACTATGGTGGGGGCTGTATCAGAATTGGCCTGGTCACATACACAACTATCCCAAACGAGCAGCCAATTGGTAGCCTTGGCGGAAAGGTCAGCTCAAGAGGGATCGGCTAATCTGGCCCAAAGTAATCAGATGGCTATGAGAGATGTAGAAAATCTATTACACGAACTGATAGAAGAACTGCGTCTGGGGAGAGGAGGCCAACCCTAATCGCATTATCTCTGTAACATCGCCCAAACAAAGCCTGCTCCACGTCCTTGGACTCTAGCCATCTTGATCCACAGCAAGGTCATGTGTTCCAGATGCAGACTCATGGAGAGATTACCCGTATCAACAGGTTCCCATCCAAGCTGTTGACAAAAATCGGCAATAACCGATTTTGCAGCGGCATCATTGCCCGCAATCAACATGGCAGGTTTCAAGTCGCCATATCCCGGATAGTGGCTATCTTCAAAGTTTTCGTAGCCGTAAATAGTAAACGCTTTAACCACATAGGCATCGGGCTCCAGTTGCTGTAAGGTTTCGCTGCCGGATCGTTGACTTTGCAAGCCGTGTGCCAGGTCTGCACTCACAGGATTGGTGCAGTCCACTAAAACTTTCCCTTTGAGGGCAGATTTAAGTGGAGTTAGGACAGATTCGATCGCAGCAAAGGGCGTTGCCAGAAACACCACATCCGCTGATTCAACCGCCTCCAGAGGTGACTGAACAAGAAGAGCAGGATTGCGGTTCAGGGCCTGTTGAACGGTCTGCGACTGTGGATCACGAGCGGCAATGACCACCGAGTGACCAAGTTTTTGCAAGTGATCGGCTAACGGTGCACCGACATTGCCAACACCAATAAAGGTAAGGTTCATGAGTTAACTTCCAGTGCTTCCAAAACTAATTTTGCGGTTTCTGAACCAGAATTTTGCTGCTGTCCGGTGATCAAATGACCATCCCGCACCGCATGGGGCGCAAAAGCTTCCTTTGTGACAAAATTTGCTCCTAATGCTTTTGCTTCGTCTTCAATCCGAAAAGGCATCACTTTCTGACCCACCACCTGATCGGCATACTCTTCTTCACTGTTAGCAAAACCCGTCATCGTTTTACCGTGAATCAAATACGCTCCATTGGACAGCTTCGTTTCAAGCAGGACGCAAGTGCCGTGGCAAAGAGCAGCCGTGGGTTTACCTGTTTCGTAGAAGTTGACGAATCCTTGAATCAGGGCAGTATCTTGACGGAAGGTGAACATGGGAGACTGCCCTCCACAGACAACGATCGCGTCAAATGCATTCATATCCAGATCAGCAATGGCGGATGTAGCGTCCAGTAATTGCATGAATTCGGGTTGATCGATGTATTGCAACGAAAGCGTGTCCTCTTTGGAATAGCCAGAGGCATCACGTGGATCGCTCAAGCTATCAAATTCAACCTTGCCGCCCTTAGGACTGGCGATCGTCACCTGGCAACTTGCGTTGATAAATGAATCATAGGGATGAATCAATTCCGAGGCCCAGAAGCCCACCGGACCGCCCAGCGTTGTTGAGATCGATGGATTGGCAACAATCAGCAGAATATGTTTACTCATGGAATTCCGTTTCTAAAGTACACGTAAGACCGTCAGTCGTATTCCAGTGTGTATCGGGTATCATTTATTTGTCCAATGGATATTTTGTATATATTTCATTCAGCCCGTGAATCTTTCTGGAATCGATCTCAATCTGCTGGTAGTCTTCGATGCGCTCATAGCAGAGCGCCACGTTACTCGTGCCGGAGAACGCATCGGTTTAAGTCAACCTGCGACGAGTAATGCCCTGGCACGACTGCGGAATTTAACTGCTGATGAACTATTTGTCAGAAGCGGTGGTGGATTACACCCCACACCTGTGGCAATCGCACTGGCCCAGCAAATTCAGCCTGCCTTAAAACAAATTCAAACGGCGTTATTACGAGAACAAAATTTTGACCCCACGATCAGCGATCGTGTGTTTTCCATTGGCATGACTGATTACGTCGAATTCGTGATCTTGCCTCGGTTACTGGAGGTTTTGGAAACCACTGCACCCAATGTCAAGATTCAAGTTCGAACAGGCGATCGCCCATACCTCTTCGCCTTGCTGGATAGCGGAGAAGTCGATCTCATCTGTGGATTATTTCCAGAGCAAATTGCGTGGCATGAGGAACAGTTGCTCTTTCAAGAACAGTACGTTTGCGTGTGCCGCCGCGATCATCCCTTGATCGATGATTCCCTTTCACTCAAGGACTACCTTGCGGCTTCTCATTTGTTAGTGTCCATTCAGGAGGATAGGGTCGGTCGTGTAGACAAATTTTTAGCAAAACAAAACTTGAGACGACACGTTACCCTGTCCATTCCTCATTTTTTAGTGGCACCGTTCATCCTTGCTCGTACCCATCTGGTTGCCACCCTGGCAGAACGAGTGGCAAACGAGTTTGTCAAAACCCAAAACTTAAAAATTCTTCCCTGCCCGTTACCGCTTGGGGGATTTTCTGTATTCGTGCGATCGCACCAAAGTACTCGTAACCATGCGACCCACGTTTGGCTTAGAGCCGCAATTGCAGAGGTGGCGATGATAGTTTGAAAGCGATTGGCTGGCAGCTCAGAAACGGTCCCAGTACAATAAATATTAAGGCTAAAAGAGTTTCTTCTCACTAGGCGGGGAGCTCCATGCCAAGGAAATAATGACTGGACAACAAAAAAGTGACTTGGGGGAATTGAACCTACTAAAAAAGGCTGTACGCAAGTCCCTATCTGTATTTCGCTATGGCGGCAAAGCTTTGGCACTGGTATGGACTACCAGTCACACACTGACCGTAACCCTGGCCGTTTTGACCTTGGTCGGTGGATTGTTGCCTGGTGTGATTGCCTACATCGGGAAGCTAATTGTCGATAGCGTGGTGTTGGCTTCTCGTAGCGGGTTGGTGAGCGATCGCAGTCTTGCCTTGAATTATGTGGCTGTTGAAGCAGCTGCGATTGTGATGTTAGCAGCCTCTCAGAGAGGTCTGGTGGTATGTCAACAGCTGCTGCGGGTTTTGCTCGGTCAACGGGTGAATGTATTGATCTTAGAAAAAGCGCTAACCCTGGATCTGGCTCATTTTGAGGACTCAGAATTTTACGACAAAATGACTCAGGCCCGTTCGGAAGCATCCAGTCGACCCTTATCCCTGATTAGCCGTAGCTTTGGGCTGTGTCAGTCTGCGCTGACTTTGTTGACCTTCAGCGGCTTGCTGTTAAAACTTTCTGTCTGGGCAGTATTGGTATTGATTGTGGCGGCGATTCCGTCTTTCATTGCCGAAACCCGTTTTTCCGAACATGCCTTTCGCTTGTTCCGCTGGCGCTCACCTGAAACGCGTCAGCAAAACTATTTAGAAACCTTGCTTGCCCGAGAGGATTATGCCAAGGAAGTGCAGCTTTATCAACTGGGTCCGATGCTGCTGCAACGTTACCGTGATACCTTTGCACGGCTTTATGGTGAAGACTCTAAACTCACGATTCAGCGGGGCGTTTGGGGCTATGGGCTAGGGCTACTCAGCACATCTGCATTTTATGGAGCCTATGCCTGGATCGTCATCGAAGCAATCGCGGGCACGATCAGTTTAGGCGAAATGACGATGTATCTGGTGGTATTTAGACAGGGACAGTCAACTTTTGCCTCGGCCCTGACCTCTATCGGGGGGATGTATGAAGACAACCTTTATCTCGCCAATCTCTATGAATTTTTAGAGCAGCCGGTTCCCCAATCCAAGGGTAAATTGACTCAGGGAATTGTTCAGGATGGCATCCGGTTTGAGCATGTTTCCTTTAGCTATCCAGGCAGTCAGCAACCCGTTTTAAAAGATATCTCCTTGCACTTGCAGCTCGGCGAGAAACTGGCGATCGTGGGTGAGAACGGCTCTGGCAAAACCACGTTGATTAAGCTTCTGACAAGACTTTATACCCCAAGCAGTGGCAAAATTTTCCTGGATGGAGTGGATTTAAATGATTGGGATATTGATGTATTGAGACGACGAATTGGCGTAATTTTCCAAAACTTCGTTCAATATCAATTTACGGTTGGGGAGAATGTGGGTGTGGGAGATGTGGAACATCTCTATGACCGGGATGAGTGGGAAAATGCATCGGATAAAGGGATGGCAAAATCCTTCATCAATGTTCTACCGCAGGGATTCAGCACACAGTTAGGAAAATGGTTTAAAGGAGGTCAGGAGCTATCGGGTGGGCAATGGCAAAAGATTGCCCTTTCACGAGCTTTCATGCGCTCAGAAGCTGACATTCTTGTCTTAGATGAACCGACGGCGGCTATGGATGCCGAAGCCGAGATGAATATCTTTAATCATTTCCGTTCCCTGACCAAAGACCAAATGGTGGTCTTGATCTCCCATCGTTTTTCTACGGTGAGAATGGCAGACAAAATCATCGTGATGGCAGGGGGTGAAATTGTAGAACAGGGAAGCCATGAGCAGTTGTTGGCAGCTAATGGACGCTATGCCTATCTGTTCTCTCTTCAAGCTGCAGGTTATCAGTAGGCTTCTTGCTCCTTTCCCCAACTCTGGGCAGGGGGGCTAACCTCATGTTTCAACGAGCATCCTGCGGAAGAAAGGTGCGGTCCATCGGTAGTGGTGCCACAGGCTCGGTTAGGGTGAACGTTCCTTTTTCAATCCATTGTTTAAGCTCTTCCGCTACTTTTTGGGCGAGGAATAGGCTCGATACAGGCGCTGTTTTAATCTTTTTGCCTTGGATCGTGATCGAGCCAGACTTTAGTTGCGCATAGCTCACCAATCCAAACGTGGGCCGCACTCTGCGCGGAATCGAGAAATCGACCACGGGAGCCATAATTTCGCTATCAGGAATGGCCGCCCGCTCAATCACTTTTGGAGAGAGAACTGGTAAGGGAATGCCTACTCCCAACATGACAGAGGTTCCATAATTATGGAAGTGACAGCCTCGAACCCAGGAACTTTGCATCTGCTTGGCGTCTCCAATCAGAGCGAGAGTCGCCGCTGGACCTAAAGGGGTGCCATTGGGTAAGCGCTTCTGCAAAGGGAAATGCTGGGTTCCTTCCCAGGCAATATATCCCACTCCACCGCCCAAGAAAATCCGGGAGCCGATGCCGACGACTTCCAGTTCAGGGTCATTCAAGAGAGGAGAAATCGCTCCAGCATTGCCATAGACTGCATTGCCCAGGTTACTCTGGAGTGTTCCCAGATAGGTGTAGAGCGTCCGTTCCCCGCCATTGACGCCCACTAAGAAATTCTGATAAGCATTGCGGGGATTGAATAAATAGAACTGATTGATCGAGTCTTTAGTAATTACGGTCTCAAAGGATTTGCGGGGATAGCAATCATTGGCGCTGCCGATACCCCGAAAACGTACTTCCTTTCCGCCTATTAGTTGTTCCATGACATGACCGCCGCCATACTGCCATTCTTCTGTTTCCATCGCACCAGATTCGCGGGTAGTCGGTTGCGCCGCTCCTAAAAATAAGTCCACCGCCCCAAAGCCACAGTAGACTTCCACATCGTTCAGCCAGGCTTTGGCCAAACGAATCGGAGGGTCCGTATGACCGAGATTGAGAATTGCTCCTGACCCTTCCATCGCTTCAAAGGTCCCCGTCGTGATCACATCCGTCTGTTCATAGGTTTTCTGAATCCCCTCCCGAATAGCCATCTCTTTAATCTCTTGAACCGTGCGCACGCGGACCGTTTTGTCCAGAATGCGTTCATTGATTTCGTCTAGGCTGCGGTGGCTCATGATAAGGTCTGCAAGAAGTGGAATAGGGCTTTTTGGAAATGTTTGGGTTGTTCAATTTGGGGTAGATGCCCACACTGGTCTTTGATGACCAACTGGCTGTTCGGGATATGCTTGCGGAATTGTTCAGCCCAAGAAACAGGGATTAACCCGTCTTCTTTTCCCCAGTACAACAAAGTAGGGATGTGAATTTTAGCAAGCTCTTCCAGACTAATTTTGCCTTCGGGTTTCATTCTTAGTAAAGCAGGAGCGGTGACCGTACCGAGCATCAGGTCTTGTAAAACCTGAGGATCCAGGGCTTCTGGGTCATAGATAGCCGAACGCACAATCTGGTCGATGACGTTGAGCCCTCGGTCCAGACGCATCTTCGGCGGACGATCAATAATGCCCTCCAATCCAGCACTGGCGACCAGAACTAAGGCTTTGACTTTTTTGGGATCGTGGAAGTAGGCCCTTAAGGCTACCCATCCCCCCAAGCTATGGCCAATCACAATAGCAGGCTCTTGCAGCCACTCTGAAAGATTGCGACCAATCCATCCGGGAGAAAGCTGCTCTGGCATCGCTGACTTTCCATGCCCTGGAAGATCTAGGACCACTACCTGATATCCCTCTTCCGCTAAGACCTC
Organism: Gloeobacterales cyanobacterium; assembly: GCA_038245785.1. Lineage (GTDB taxonomy): Bacteria > Cyanobacteriota > Cyanobacteriia > Gloeobacterales > PMM-0068 > Sivonenia. The sequence goes on from JBBRSB010000001.1 coordinate 418,117, forward strand.
AGCCGTTTGAGACCAATGACTGATGCCACCGCCCATGCCATGCAACATCACAACTAGCCCCTTAAATGGCCGCTCGCCTGCAGAGAGGGCAAAGATATTGACCCCTTGCCAAAGCAAAGATTGTTCCAAAAATCCAATCATGTACAAAACAGGGAGCTAATTTACTTGTACCTTGTGATTGTTTATGGAGGGCAACAGATAAGAGATTCAACTCACCCCGTACTTCTTAAACCATGCCTGCAATCGCTTGTCTCCATCGTCAGCCTGTTCTTTGCGATAGGTGGGGCGATAGTCCGCATGAAAACCGTGGGGCGTATTGGGATAGACCACGATTTCTGAAAGACTCCCGGCATCCTTGAGCGTTTTTTTCATCTGTTCAATGCTAGCGAGGGGAATGCTGTCATCACTGCCACCATAGAGACCGAGCACAGGCACTTTCAGAGAAGCAGCAATATCCACGGGGTTTTTAGGCTTCAACTCGCTGGCTTCGCCTGTTAATGGACCATACCAGGCCACCGCTGCTCTGACCTTAGGATTGTGGTCGGCATACATCCAGACGATCCGGCCTCCCCAGCAAAATCCGGTAATCCCCAGTTTGGTAATATCGCCTTTACTGAATTTTTTGGTCCACTCTACGGTCGCATCCAGGTCCGAGAGCACTTGCGCATCAGGGACTTTGGCAACAACTTTAGTCAGGATTTCTTGGATGTCCGTCATCTTGGACACATCCCCTTGACGGGCATAGAGCGCTGGAGCAATGGCCAAATAGCCTTGTTTAGCGAAGCGGCGACAAACATCTTTGATGTGTTCATGGACCCCGAAGATTTCCTGAACTACCAGGACCACGGGGAAAGGACCCCCTTTGGCTGGCATTGCTTGATAGGCTGGAATCTCACCATCGGCAACCGGAATTTTGACCTCGCCAACCGTTAACCCCTGGCTACTAGTAGTAATAGTCTTTGCCGAAATAGGCTGAGCGGCTAAGGCAAAACCTACAGCCAAGGTAGTCATCACAAAGGTTCTACGGTTAAATTCTGTTTTTCCTGGCAAGTTCTCGTTCATTTGGATACGGCTCTTTGGATCACATCATTCAGATTAGGTTATGAAGCCCAGCTTGACAAAGCTCCTAGGGCTAAGATTCATGGTAGAGCCCTCTCTCCGAAGAATTACTATGTCCCAACCCTCTTCCCCAACTAAAAAGCCCAATCGGTTGGTCCATGAGGCCAGCTTATATCTACGCAAACATGCCTACAACCCGATTAATTGGTATCCCTGGGGCGAAGAAGCGCTGAAGAGAGCGGCTGAGCTGGACCTTCCTGTTTTCTTAAGCGTTGGCTATAGCTCTTGCCACTGGTGCACGGTGATGGAGAATGAGGCTTTCTCTGATCTGGCCATTGCCGACTTTATGAACGAACACTATGTGTCGATCAAAGTAGACCGGGAAGAACGTCCTGATTTAGACAGCATTTATATGCAATCTCTCCAACTGATGACCGGACAGGGAGGATGGCCGATGAATGTATTTCTGACACCGCAGGACCTGATTCCCTTTTATGGAGGGACTTATTTCCCTATAGAAGCGCGTTATGGCAGGCCGGCTTTTATGGAAATTCTGGACAGAATTCAAGAGTTCTACCACAGCGAGAAAGACAAGATCCAAACCCATAAGACTCAGCTCCTTAGCGCTTTGCAACAAGCGACCCATCTCGCCCCTATCACACAAATTGCTCCACAAACCCTGCGCTCTGGCTTAGAGCAATGTCAGCGAATCCTCCAGCGGGGCGGGCCTGGCCCCAATTTCCCGATGATTCCCTATGCGGATCTAACCCTGCGAGCCAGCCGATTTACGGCCTGGGGAGATCTAGCCCAGGAGTCTCGTCAACGGGTGGAAGAAAGAGCTGAAGACCTCGTTTTAGGCGGGATCTTTGATCATGCTGGCGGTGGTTTCCATCGCTATACCGTTGACGGAACTTGGACAGTGCCCCACTTTGAGAAAATGCTCTATGACAACGGGCAAATTCTAGAGTTCATCAGTGATCTCTGGCGAGCGGGCTATCAAGAACCTGCTATAGAACGGGCCGTTCAGAAAACTATCCAGTGGCTAGACCGGGAAATGACTAGCCCTCAAGGATACTTCTATGCCGCTCAGGATGCAGATTCCGAAGGTGAAGAAGGCAAATATTACATATGGAGCTATTTAGAACTAGAACAAGCGCTGACTGCCGAAGAATTTAAATTGTTGACCGAACAGTTTGACATTGCCCCTTCAGGAAATTTTGAAGGTCATATCGTCCTGCAACGTATGAATACAGGACCGTTCTCCGAAGTTTTAGAGAATGCTTTGGCTAAACTGCATGACATCCGCATTAAGCGTATTCCGCCCGTAACCGATACCAAACTGATTGTGGCCTGGAATGCTTTACAGGTATCGGGTCTCGTCAAAGCAGGACTGGCCTTTAATCAATCGGATTATTTAACCCGCGCGGCTCGCTGTCTGGAATTCATGCTGGAGCATCTACAACCGGATGGTCGACTGCATCGGGTTTACTATGGCAGTGACCAACCCACGACTGTACTAGCAAAATCAGAAGACTATGCGCTGCTGATTAAAGCCTTACTCGACCTATACGAAGCCACGCAGGAAACTCGTTGGCTAGAGCAAGCGCAAAGTCTACAGAACCAAATGGATGAATATCTCTGGGACTTGGAAGTGGGGGGATATTTCAACACCAGCAGCAGCGACAGTCAACATTTGATTCTGCGAGAAAAAGACTATCAAGATAACGCTACGCCCAGTGCTCATGGCATTGCCGTGCGCAATTTAGTCCGGCTGTTCTCTTTCACAGATGACCAGGATTATCGAGAACGTGCGTACAGCATCCTTCTCCTCTTTGGGCAAGTCTTGCAAGAACTCCCCAGAGCTTGTCCCAGCCTCTTGAGTGGCTTAGATGAATATCTGCACCAGACTGTCCTGAAAGGCTCACAAGAAATCGGGAGTGAATTTTTACACCATTACTTGCCGAGTCTATCGTTTAAGAAAACTAACGATAATCACACCCTCGTTTGTCGTGGCCTTGAGTGTTTAACACTTGCGAATTCACCTCAGGAATTGCAGAAACAAATTCAGCAAAGTATTACTCGTGAGAGTGTTATCTAGTTTAATATTTTGAGGCTCAACCTCCAGGCTCATCAGCGAACGGGACCTAGTGGATATCAATTGACACAGGCAAGGAAAAGCATCCACAATAGAAGAAAGTTAGAATTTCTGACCTATGACTTTTCCAGAAAGTGCGACCAGTAAAATTGGTAAAAAAGGTGTCGTGGTGATTCCAGCGCGGCTTCGGCGGCGGTATGGATTAGAAGAAGGGTCGCTTGTGATTACTGAAGAAACTGCTGAAGGGATTCTCATCCGTCCTGCAGTAGCCCTTCCCGTTGAGATTTATAGCCCTGAGCGTCAAGCCGAATTTCTCCTGTCTAACGCTACCAACGAGGAAGAATATGAGATGGCAAAGGCGGAGGTGATTGCTATGGGGCTAGATCCCGATCAAATTCAACACCATAGACCCTAAACACCATGGAACGGGTCTTTCTTGATGCTAACGTCCTGTTCTCTGCTGGCTATAAAAGTACTAGACTCAGAATCCTCTGGACATTGCCGGATGTCATACTTTTGTCCTCCGATTACGCTGTTAGAGAAGCGGAACTAAATCTAAAACAGTTCCGACCCGAAGTAGTTGTGGCGCTAAAGGAACTGCTCAAGGGGGTTACGATATCCAGCTTTGCCCAGTTACCGCCTTTACCCGCTGATATCACCCTAGTGGAGAAAGATGCACCCATTCTTCAGGCTGCCATCGGAGTTCAGGCAACTCATCTCCTAACGGGGGATATAAAACACTTCGGCCCTCTGTTTGGGGTCACCATTCAAGGGGTGCTGATTCTCTCTCCCGCCAAATATCTAAAAGATAAGGAATAAAAATTCTATGCGTAGAAACAGAATGCACATCGAAACGATTGCTATTCACGCAGGTCACAGCATAGACCCGATCACTGGAGCGGTAACTCCTCCAATTCATCTATCTACGACCTTTGAACGGTCTGAAGAGGGTAGTTATCCCCACGGTTATGTCTATTCCCGCACAGGCAACCCCAATCGAGAAGCCTTAGAGCAATGTCTTAGCGCCCTGGAACGTGGCGCAGCAACCGCCGCTTTTGCTTCAGGTTCCGCTGCAACCATGAGTGTTTTCCAAGCTCTTTCTCCGAAAGACCATGTCTTAGCTCCAAAGGATGCTTATCATGGGACCGCCAAGCTCCTAACAGAGATCTTTATTCCCTGGGGACTCACCGTCACTTTTGTCGATATGACCAACCTCAGTCAAGTGCAAGAAGCACTCCAGCCCAATACCAAACTGATTTGGACCGAAACCCCTTCCAATCCGCTTTTGAAAATCACAGATATCACCCAAATCGCGAACTTGGCCCATTCCGTAGGAGCCCTGTGCGTCACGGACAATACCTGGGCAACCCCTGTCTTGCAACGGCCGCTTGAGCAGGGTGTAGACCTTATCCTTCACGCCACCACTAAATATTTAGGCGGTCATAGTGATGTTTTAGGAGGAGCTGTCGTTTCCAAAGAGAAAGATGCTTTCTTTCAAAAAATCAGAACCATACAGCAAACCGGAGGTGCCGTCCCTTCGCCTTTTGACTGTTGGCTGACGCTGAGAGGGATTCGCACGCTGCCTTATCGAATGCGTGGCCAGTCAGAAAACGCCCTCAAGATAGCCCAGTTTCTAGACCAGCATCCTGCCGTTGAAAAAGTTTATTACCCAGGATTGGAGCATGATCCAGACCATGACCTTGCAAAGCGACAGATGAAGCTTTTTGGCGGCATGCTTTCTTTTCAAGTCGCCGGAGGTCAGGACCGAGCGATGGCAGTTTGTTCCAAAGTAAAATTATTTACCCGTGCAACCAGTCTCGGCGGCACCGAAAGTTTAATCGAACATCGTGCTTCTATAGAAGGGCCCAAAACACAAACTCCAGACAATTTGCTGCGCGCATCCATTGGTCTGGAACATATTGATGATTTGATTGAAGATCTGATGCAGGCTTTAGAAGCTTCTTAGTGTTTTAGTGCGTCCAAAGTACAAAAGTACAAAAGAAGAACTTGTGGAGGGTATGCTCAGTAGAGAAGGGTTCGCTGCACAATGAAACTATTAACCAACAACGCTGAGGAGCTTCGGGGCTACTTATACTTAATAGCCTAGGAGGGCACCGTGGGCCTAACGCTTTTACATTATCTTTTACCACCGATTGTCGGGTCGGCCATTGGTTTTACCTCGGACCAAATTGCCATTCGCATGCTTTTTCGGCCCTACAAACCGCTCTATCTGTTTGGGCGTCAGCTACCACTAACGCCTGGTCTTTTCCCAAAAGGGCAGGTGCGCTTTGCGGGTAAAGTTGCCCAAATGATGACCGATAAGCTGCTGACTCCCGAAGAGATCCAGCGTATCGCCCAGCGTCTACTGACGCCTGAAAGGCTGGAGGAAGGACTGCGCTTTACTTTGCTCTATATTCTGGGCGAGTATAGCGACCCCCGTCGTCGTGCTCGTCTGTCTGTTTCCTTGGGAGATATTCTCAAGCAAGTCTTTAGTGCGTCGTTGCCTCAGTGGATTGAACAGCTAGGCCGTTCCGCCACCCTTGAAAAATGGCTGGAACAACTTTTTGATCAGGTGATTTTGGGTTTAGCCATCAATCCAGCCCAAGCAGGCAGCATCGCGCAGTGGATTGAGCAGAATCTTTTTACGCCAGAACGAGTGCGTCAAGCGCTGGTTAACGTTCTTACCCCTCAGACTTTAGAAGCGCTTGACCGGGAAGCTCGTGAGCGGAGCAAGGGAGGACTTTGGGTGGTGGCTAACTTGATTGGCCTGAAAGACCCTCTTGTTCGCTTGAAAACTTTTTGCCTGGAACGCCCGGAAGCTGCCGATGAACTTTTTGGCCGCTTCTTAGTGGAAGTGGGAGTTCATGAACGCCTGGTTGCCGCCCTTACTGACCTGAGTATTCGAAATTTTTCGGCGGTCACCATCCAAAGTTTGCGCCGCCAGTTTGTCGGTAGTATCATCCAATCGCTAGAAGTCCAAGGGCCAGTCCTCAGTCAACGGATTGGAGAATCTATTGACTGGAATCGCTGGGCTGCTGCTGTACTGGATCGGATTACTGGTTCTGAGCAAACCCTAGAGTGGATTGACAGCCTGGCGAAGGGCACCAGCGGTATTCTGAATATCTATTTGGCCCGTGAGTTAGAACCACTTGTGGTTAAATTCTTACCTTCTCTAGGCTTAGAAGAATTAGTAGTCAAGAAGATTTGCGCCACTTCAGCCCAGGAACTAGAAGAAGCGATCCAGCAAGTAGCACGCAATGAACTGAAAGCGATTCCTTATGTGGGCATGACGCTTGGATTCTGCGTCGGTCTTTTTGAAGTTTTGCTGGTAACTTTCCTGCCCAGCTAAGGGCCAAAATTTACTTCGCCCATAAGAATTCTCTTGGTCATAAGAATTACTTTGGACGTGAGTCAGATGACCTTCATCGAGATGTCATAACGGCAACATATCGAACCCTCATAGTTTAAATAGATAGAACGTATCTCGGATGGCTTCATGAAATATCTGAATGTCGTGAGATTTCTATTTCTTAGCTTTGTCACCCTAGTGGTCTTCAATAAGCTCGTGGTCTTCAATAAGCTCATGGAAAACACCAGTGCGGCTCAAGCAGACCCTAAACTCTTAGCCGATGAAGAGATCTCTATGCCAAGATTGGTGAGCAATTCCAGTGTGAGAAGGAGCCTATTCTGCTTATTGGAGAGTAGTTGAAAGATCTATAAGACTTTGTATGAATCGACTTTTGCCCCCCTTCCTCTCAAAGTTGGGCAGGGCTGATTCATTCTTGGAAAGGCTGTAATCCAACCCCTCAGGCCCTTGCGGGCCAGCTCCCCACCCTGCGGGAAGGCTTCGCCTAGGGAGGGGAGCCTTTGCTGCAAAGAGGCTCAAGCTTATGACATGCACCGC
>JBBRSB010000002.1:0-333587 GCA_038245785.1 Gloeobacterales cyanobacterium
GACTGTTGAGCAAAGGGAAGAACAAGATGCAGGTGATTGTGGCAGCGATGCGGAAACTAGCCCATCTCATCTTTGGGGTCCTCAAGTCTGGGAAGCCCTTTGACCCTAATTATTTGAGTACTACCCCTTGACTCCCAAGACAGCATCTAATCACCCAGTAGAGCATGCTAGGCAGAAAGACTGTCCGTATATTACCCCTATTTAGGAGGATTAGGCAGACAACCTCGGTATAAATTCCAGTAGATAACCAAAGATTTGCAGCCTAATATCCAATTTTAGGCAATTAGGCTGCAACTTCTCATGGAACCCCGTCCAAAGAAACTTTTAGACCAAGTCCGCGACGCTATCCGGCTCAAACACTACTCCTTTCGAACAGAAGAGAGCTACGTACAGTGGATTCGGCGCTACATACTATTTCATGGCAAACGTCATCCTCTGGAAATGGGCGGTGCCGAAATTGAAGCTTTTCTGACAGATTTAGCGGTGAATCGGCAAGTTGCAGCCTCGACCCAGAACCAAGCGCTGAGTGCTCTACTATTTCTATACCGGGTAGTTCTTAAGCAAGAACTCGATATCTCTATAGATGCAGTCCGTGCCAAGCGTTCCCGATATTTACCTACGGTGCTCACCAGAGAAGAAGTGCTGGCAGTTATCCAGAATCTCTCAGGAGTGCACCAACTTTTTATTCAGGTCCTCTATGGCAGTGGCTTGAGACTGACAGAGGGATTGCAATTGCGTGTCAAAGATATAGATTTTGCTCAGCGCCAAATTTTAGTACGCGACGGCAAGGGAAAAGAAAGTCGTGTGACGATGTTGCCCTTAAGCCTGATTGAGCCTCTGAAACATCAGATGGAAAAAGCAAAAATTACCCATCAGCAGGATTTGGATAAAGGTTTGGGTTCGGTGTACTTACCGTTTGCACTGGAGCGCAAGTACCCTCACGCAGACCGCCAATGGATCTGGCAGTTTATTTTTCCGTCCGATCGGTTCTCGCAAGATCCCCGCAGTGGTGTGACCCGGCGTCACCATTTGCATGAGACTGGTATACAGCGGTCAATAAAGCAGGCAGTTCATTTAGCAGGCATCCAAAAACGAGTAGGTTGTCACACCTTCCGTCATTCCTTTGCTACCCACCTGCTCCAAAATGGCTACGACATCCGCACCGTTCAAGAACTATTGGGGCATAAAGACGTCAAGACAACGATGATTTATACCCATGTGCTTAACCGTGGTGGGCGAGGGGTCCGCAGTCCACTTAATTTGTGATGATCGAGTACCAATTTTAATCCATCTACCGGAACGATATCACGCAAAAAATTTCAAAGCGATAGAGATTAAGGAAAGGAAAATCATAAAACCGATACCATCTAGCAGAGTGGTTAATAGAGGGCCACTAATAAGGGCCGGGTCGAGATTGAAGCGTTTGAATCCCATCGGTAGCAAAGCACCCAAAGTAACAGCCACCATCGTATTAATCGCCATTACCAACCCGGCAACTCCCGCCACCCAACGTTGCTCCGGGGGAGTCCAAATCAGAGACAGTAGGACAAGCGTAAGACCCAAGGCCAAAGCTGTCCCTAGGCCTGCCAGTACTTCCTTGCGCAGAATACGGAAGGTATCCAGTACTGTGATTTCGCCAACGCTGAGACCGCGAATGGTTACCGTCAAGGCTTGGATGCCAACGGTACCGCCTGTATTGGAGAAAATTGGCATAATGACCGCCAGGACCGGAACCAGGGCAATCACCGACTGAAAAGGAGCAATCGCACTGGCAGAGGCAATATAAAGCCCCATCACACCCAAGAGCCAAGGTAAACGCTGACGAATGGTAACGCCAGGATCCGCTAAGGTTGACTCTTCGCCGCCACTGACCGCCGCCAATTTGAGGATGTCTTCTGTCGCTTCTTCTTCCAAGATGTCAATCACATCGTCAATGGTCACAATGCCTACCAGACGCTGCTCTCGGTCCACCACAGGCAAGGCCAAGAGGTCGTGACGCTTCATCAAACGAGCCACTTCTTCCTGGGGCGTGTGGGTCGTGACAAAGACCAGGCTTCGACAGACCAAAGTCCGAATTTCTGTATTAGGGTCCGCGAAGATCAGTTGCCGCAGAGATACTACTCCTTCCAGGGCTCGATTCGTGTCCGTGAGATAGGTATAGTAAATCGTTTCCTTGTCAGCATCCAGGCGACGAATCTTTTGAATGGCCTGAGCCACCGTCAGGTCATTGCGTAGACGCACATACTCCGTGGTCATCACCCGACCAGCCGTTGCTTCGGGATAGCCCAAGAGCAGTGCCGTTGCTTCTCGCTCACTGGGGCTCATTTGCGCCAATAGACGCTTGACCACGCGGGCAGGCAATTCATCAAACAGCTCAGCCCGGTCATCAGGAGACATGGCATCCACTAGAGCCCGCACTTCCCGGTCATGAAGGTTGTTGATTAGCTCTTCTTGGACTTCGAAGGGCAAATATTCAAAAACTTCGTTCGCTTGTCCTTTAGCCAACAACCGGAAGGCAATACCTTTTCTGACCTCTGGCAGGGCAGCAATATATTCCCCTGCATCTGCAGGATTGAGGTCTTTCAGTTGAGCCTTTAACTGCGTGAAGTCATCAATAGACATCAGGAAGTCGCGGCGGTCTTGGGTGAGCATCTCTCCCCTCCTCCATCTTCTTATGGGTCTGACTAAACCTCCTCCAGAAGATGGAAATCCCAAAAACCGAAGGAGCTAGGTACTCGGACCGTTGCTACTACTCAAAGCTGAGCCTCAAAATCAACATCATAGGGAATGTAAACCAGTAGGTTTAATTTCCCAGACAAAACATATTGTACGCCATGAACAGAATGGTTGTGCATAAGCTCACAAAGGCTACATATTCTTTGCTGCATGACTCTTCTCTGCTGCTATCGGGCTTAATCTAAAGCTAATGATTGAAAAGAAGAGTATTTCTCTGTTTTCGCGATACGGAAAATTTGCAGCTACCTTGCTCCAGATCTTCAGTATTTTTTTTAGCATCTAGAGATGATCTGTTTAACCGATTCTGCTCGTACGGTAGCAGGCCTAATGCCTTATCATTCCTAGCATGACCTATACTGCGCACATTCAGCATGGTGGCCAAGAGCACACCATCACCATCACTTCCGATGAAACAGTCCTCGTCGCGGCCTTGCGTCAAGGCGTGTCACTTAATTCTTCTTGTGAAGCCGGGGTATGTACCACCTGTGCATCGCTCATTAAATCCGGCACGGTGGATCAAAGTGAGGGAATGGGTATTGGTCTGGAATTACAGGAAAAAGGCTATGCGCTCCTATGTGTTTCCTATGCCAAGTCTGACCTCGTGATTGAATCCGATAAGGAAGATGAAGTGTACCGCGAGCAGTTCGGGAAGAAGTCCGGCAAGCAGTTCGGCTAAAGGCATGTCAGTAGACTGGGGATTGGCACTGCATACCACTACGGATATTCTTGGCTTAGCTCTTGTAGATGCTGGGCAGGAACCTCGCGAACATCAAGAACGCTTAGGTCTGGATTTATCTAATCTATTACTGACCAGAATGCGGGATTTTCTACCCCCTCAATCTTTAAAAGACTTGGCTTTTGTTGCTGTAGCCAGTGGACCCGGCAGCTTTACGAGTACTCGTGTTGGTTTAGTGGTCGCGCGCACCCTAGGTCAACAGTTAGACGTTCCCATTTTCACCATTTCTTCCCTTGCTTTGTGGGCTTACCAGACAACAGGCAGTGGCCTGATCGCCGCCCATTTGGATGCTCGCAGGAATGAACGCTATGGAGCGATCTATCAAGTGGTCAAAGGAACTATTAAGCCTATCGTTGCTGAAGATATTTTTGATGGGTCGCAATGGCAAGCACTGCTTGACAAACATCAGCCCGAGCAAGTGATTGATGGAGGGACACAGACCACTGTTCCTGTCAGAGCTTTAGCGCAAATGGCCTGGCAGCTTTATCAGCGGGGAGAACGGCCTTCTTGGAATGAGGCTATAGCCAACTATATGAGACAGCCCCTGATTAATAATCAATCAACCGCTGGTTCGTAGAGGAATTCGAACAGATTGCCATCAGGATCTTTGGCGTAGAAAGAACGGGTGCCATCCCGATGATCTAGGATTTTGCTGGCGGTATAACCTTGAGCCTGTAGCTTATCGTAATAGGGCTGGATCTCGTTGGGGTCGTGGAATACAAAGCCAAAGTGAGGTCCTGCATGTTTGTAGTCAGGTCCAAGCAAGGCCAATCCATCATCACCCGCTTTCACATAGGCCCAGTCGGAGTCTTGCCAAGCCACTTCCATACCTAGATCGGCGTAAAAGGCTACGGCTTTGGCAACATCTTGGACCTGGACGGCTACGTGACCGAGACGACTAAGTTTTGTCTGAGTAAGCATGAGCGTAAGATTGAGAGGCTACTTCCAGGGTACTGGATAGGAAGTATTCACTCCAGTCCAAACTTAGAGATCCTTAGACTCTTAGTAAACTGTATAAGATTCTGATATCAGTTTATGAATGACTGTTCCCCTGCTTCAAACGCTTTTATTTCTTCAATAACCCAGGTAAATATTTCAAGAAACTGTTTAATAGCAGATTCATTATTCAACACAAATAGGCTAATTTTAGGTCGCCCATCAATAGAATCAGGAGGCATTAACAGACCTTCAATAGAATTTAACCAATTAAGAAGTTCAACTCTCTTTTCTCTAGAGTCAAATGGTGGCTGGCTTATATCCTGAAAGAAGATCTCACATACACCCGATGCATTGACTGAAAAGAGCTGATCACTCTTTCCTTGATGAATGAGTATTAGGGTAAACGATCTGATTTCAACTTGTCTTGGCAAAATAAAAAGCTTGTGATTATCTGCCCATCTAAGAATAGCCCTGACAACATTAGATAGATGGTCACCATATTTTTCTTCGAGTTCCTGAAAAAATGCGTTTGCGCTAAATTCATCCCATTCACGCTGTATTCGACAAACAGAAGATTTCTTCTGGTCCTCATATATTCTTCGGCCCTGCAATCGAGAGATCAGCGTTTTAAGTTCCTGATCAAGGCACTGTTTAACTTCAAGTATTAGTATTTTTACTAAATCTATCTGAACCTTTAAAGAGTTAACGATTACTTCAAGTTCATTTAGAGTTTCATCTTTCATAAAAATCATGATCATTCTACCTGCTTGTAGATTAACTTTTACTATTTATAAGAATTACTCTTAATCAATATTTAAGTCCATTCAGAACTATCCCTGAATTATGACCATCAGATAGACCATTGGGCACAAATTAAGAATGATTCTTCTCAACGGGCTGATAAGTAATGCCGCTAGTTATATGGCCAAACATTTGGATGGTCACTTCTCATTGGATACATGTAAAAGTAGTATATTTAATTCTTGTTAGGATGCTCCCGATTCAGACAGTTCTAAGGGTTTCTACGGAGAGTTTAAACATTACATATTTTGACTGACTGATCTGTGGCAAAACGTACAAAATCTATCAGAGCATATAGGTTCGTTCCAGATACTTCTGAATGTCCGCACTTTCAAACATTTCCGTCCCTGTGTTTGGATCTGCAAGATAAGGAAACATCATCTTGCCAGAGCGTTCCACGAAGGCTGTACGGCTGGGGCTATCCTTGCCCATGTTGTGCAAGAGATAAGGAAGTTCCAGTTCGCAGAGGGTTTCTCGGACCATGCGACTAAACGGTGAACTTTCAAAGCTCCACAGTTCGAGAGACTTTTCGGGTAGGCGAGATGGACGCACGTTTTGGCCTTTGTTCAGCCTAGCCAAAGTAGCAAATCCAAGACTGGCCATTACTACAGGGTTATCTAAGGTCACAGGCACCTGGTCATTGCCATAGGTAGCAAACAAATAGCGAACGATATCGCTGGATTCATACATAGCCTCGCCTGTATTCGGGTCTACCAGATAAGGAAACATCAAACGTCCACCCTTTTCTTGGACCACGGAACGATAGCGAGTACCTCCCTTGGGGCAGGGATAAACCTTCACTTCTAAGTCAAGGATGGTCAGCGCTTCGCGCACCTTACGGCAGAAAGGACAAGCTTCAAATTCATAGAGCTGTAAAGGCTCCTTGGGCCGAGGACCGAGCGGACCGACCCAGATCCCACTTCCCAGCCGAGCAAGCGTTGCCAAAACCGAAGTGCCTAAATCAAGAACATCCGCCATTGGTCATCACCTGAGTACTACCCACAGGATGTCACAGCATTCCCTGATTGAGCTTAAACAATGTGATTTGCACCTAGAAGAGAAAGCTAGGGAATAAAGTGAGTTCGGGTTAAGAAGGCCCATAGGTCAAGCTTAGGAAGGAAGTGCTTTCAGACTTTAGAGCTCAGATTAGCTAGTGCAAAATGAAACCTTTTGTCAAGCTTACCTTCACTAGCTATCAAATCTTTTCTCACGGGAGAGAGAAAATTGCTCTGAGCCCCACTTCGATAGGGCTGTATTGCTCTGCTGTCAGTTGCCCTCTCCGCTTGTGCACCCTTGTGGTATCGATGCTCACCACCTGATCAAGAAGGACGATGGAATCAGACCTTAGCCCTGCTGTCCCTGACGGGATATGCGGATACAGACTAGGGGAGATTTTAGCCCAAGACTGTCCTCGGTCTGTGGTCAGCGGAACCACCATTATCAAATCGAAACGGGGAGTCCCTGCCTGACGTGGAAGTCCTACAACAATAGCGGGGCGATACCCTTCTTGCTCATGACCCTGGGGATTTTTTTGCGGGAAGCGGATGGTCAGGATATCTCCAGGATGGAGTGTAGTCATTGAGCTTCACTGACGATGAAGGGTTCCCCTTCTTCTAATTCTCCCGGCTCCCAGTCGTAGGGCTCATAGTCTTCTAATCGGGAAAGGTCTGCATTAAGCCAGTCCCTATCTTCCTGGGTCAACCCTCTTGCGTCTTCTGGAAGCGTTGGAGGTGCTGGAACCAGAAGAATCTCTCCACTACTCACCTTGGCCAGTAAAGTCCCAAGATGTGGTTTGCCTGCATAAAAACATCCATACTGAGTCGCCAAGACTTCCAGAGCCTTGCGCGTTTGTTTACTCATCCGCATAGTTACTGTCTGGTGATCTAGCCGGGGTCGCTTTCCCCGTTTTTCAATGAGTCCTTTGACGTTACGCTGATGAGGCATTATGAATTCAGCAAATTACACTATCATATTAGTGCTTAGCGTACGTAAATACACTAACTTTATTAGTCTTCTCAATATTTTTGCAAGTCCAGAGCACTCCAGTAGACTAGTAGGTTAGGAGCCTACAAAAATGTATTGAAAATGTATTGAATATGTGGAGATTTACCAGCAGGAAGGTCGTGCCCTTTCTAACCCAGTCGCTCTTCAACTGGTTAGACTTCTACTCCTGCACCCGTGCAGCTTTATTGGCGGACATTGAGGATATCAAAATTCCCTAACGTTTAGGTCGTTGTTCCCATATATATTTGTATAGTTGATCGATGTCTTCTTTGTCCTTGCGCGAGCAACATTCTGAGTCATCCCATCCTTGAGAAGTATTATTTTCGACCTTTATAGGAACTGGATATCGTCCCTGCCAGAAAATAAAACGGGTTAATTTCTTGAGTAACGACTTTTCTTCTTCAGAAATACGAATATTAGTTAAATCCAGTAGCTTTTCGAGGTCATGCCTTGCAAAGGCTCGACTGAGGCTCCCATCTGGTTGTACATGATGAGAATGCTTAGCGATAATGATGCCTTTGAGTAAAAGTTCGATGGAAAGACCTGACATGTAGAAATACACTAACTTCAAATTCATTTCTGAAATTGCTTGATTTAATTGTTCTCCAGTGAAAGGGAGTGGTAAGTCTAGTCCAACCGTATTTGTTATTACTCTTGAATACAAAAGTTGATCTACTTGGTCCCAAAAGCTCCGTCCTTTATCAAGCTTCTCAAAAATAACGCTTGCCGCAAACCTATAAACTTCTGAAATTTCGTACCAACTTTCTGGTAGGGAGCCAGCATGTATAAACGCTTGCTTATGATAACGTGCCGAAAAAGTGTACCAGCTAGCGGGAAGTTGTTCTGGCTCCAGTTCTTCCAAAGGATATTCAGGCAAGGTAACCTCTCTTTTCGCAAATTTCACAAAAGGGCTAGCCCTTTATAGTTCCCGCTATAGCCCTAAAAATAACCCGCTAAATTGATTAATTTTGAATAATACAGTAGGTGCCAACAGAGACGTATTTTTGTCATTAAAAAATTCTTAGCCCAAAGAAAATCAGCATGCCGTAGATCCTTCTGCTCAATGGAATGTGTCCCGGCAAGTTGCGCCAGACAGGCTTTTGGAGAAAAGTATAGGTCTGTGCCTCGGTGAGTTAGTTCATTAGATCTCTTCTTCAGACCTTTGACACAAACTTATTTGCGCTCCCAGTGACGATCAGACTATTTAGATTTGGCCATTCCAAGGGAAAAATAACCTTACACGCTATTGAAGATTAACTATGTTAGCCCAGATTACTGCAACGATTAGCGCCATCGTTATTGCACTTGGAGGCCAAGGAGTTAACCCATGTACTAGCAAAACTGGTACTGAGGGAACTAAAGGTTTTATCTGTTTTGAAAAAAATGCCGATATTGCCTGGGGTGGAGATATTAATGGAGATTTTATCGAACGTGTAGATTTCCGAAATAAGAACCTAACCCTTAAACAAACAATGGATAATCGTGAAGTTAAATCCCTTAAAGAATGGAAAGCCATGGCTAAGCGGGCTGAAGATAAGCGCGAAGCCGGTAAAGCTTCTATCTGGCAGTTCTAGTTGTTATTCTCTAACAACCAATGGGCACTATATACCAGAACAAACTAATCCCCCCTGAGGGTTGAAACTTTTTCACATGCTCCTGCACCCATCTCTACATACATAAATGGCGATAGAGTACAAACCTTGGTCATTTGATTATTTTTGGAATAAAGCTGTTGTCTATGCTGCTCGCGCACATAAACAAGACCGAGAAGGAGAAGAATTCCCTTTTTGGTCACTGCTCACGTTGGAGCTTATTGGACGAGCCGCTCTCGCGCATACTCATCCTGCTCTTCTTGCTGATAGTAAGAGTGATGATAATGTGATGACAGCATTTGGCTTTAGAAAAGATAAAGAGCCACGTTCGATAGCAGCTAATCTCGTCTTCCAGCGCTGTTCAGTCATTGTGGAAGCATTTTCAGATACTGATGTTAAGAGATGCATTGGCTTAATGGAGTTCAGAAACCGGGAGGTTCATACAGGTGAACCTGTTTTTGCCGGATGGTCAACCTCAGAATGGTTATCTGACTATTACCGAATTCTTAAGATTTTGGTAACACATGTCGGAAAGACTCTTGAAGACCTTCTCTTAAGGAAAGAGGACATTGCTCATGCTGAAGAGCTAATAATCGCAGCTGAAGCAAAGAATATCACCGAAGTTACTCAACGAGTTAATAACGCTAAAACATGTTTTGATGCACTATCAGATGATGAACATGAGCAGAGACGTGCTGAGTCAGCTCGTCATAAATTTGTAAAACCAAATGGACGAATAGTAAGTTGTCCTGTTTGTTCATCTGATGCAGGTTTGTTTGGCAATCTTTTACGGAGAACCGAAGATCACTTAGATGAAGGCGAGCTAGTGAGTGAACTTACCCTTCAACCATCAGCCTTCATATGTACAGCATGCGGTTTAAAGCTTGGCTCTCTAGCAGATCTCTTCGCCGCATCAAAAAACAACAATGCATTCGCGTCTATGATAAGCCCATTTACACTCACGGAAAGAACTTCAATAGAAGAATATTTTGAGGAGTATTTTGAAACTGACCGATCAGATTACCTAGAGTCTAACTACCCGTCTAACCGCTAGGTCGCAATTGTTACAAGCATACTTTCAAGATAGTTAACAGCACTTATTCCCTCCTGGAAGATGGCTGCTCAAGAATAAAAACCCCTCTTTGACCAGTGCATTACAGGACCCTACGGCATAGTCTCTAGTCCTGCCCTCGCGCCAAACGGTAAAGCAAGTTTTGGAATGGATACCGAGCTGTTGTGATTGAATAGCTTGGTGGGGAAGGCTGTTTAGAATTTACTACTTTTGGGTTCCCAGCCTTGCTGCTCACGCCTCTTCTGTGCCCGCTTGGCTAAAGTCTTCCATGCTATGAGTGTTTTCACTTGATGCTCTTCTGGGCGCTTACTTACACCGTCACGGTATACAAGTCTGCCATCAAAAGTACCCATCCACGATGTTCCATTCCGATAATTGTCGCTCCCTTTCTCCCAGCACAAAAAATATCCTGGGGTAGACAAAGATTGTACGCATCCGGGCTCAGTAAGACCATATCCACCTAAAGCAATAACAATAGCCGATATGGTTGCTGTAATTTCTTCAAACATAAATGACTTCAGGGCAAGTTAAGAACACTACTGTATGCACATCAACACGGCTTGAAGCTTACCTCGCACATTGAAAAGATAGCTTTGCGCTTTCCTCTCAAAGGTGAGCAACAACTGCTCTAATTAATATTCCCGGACGCGGCAAGAGTATAACTAAATTTGTCTCAGTCGCCGCAATCGTAAGACCGCAGCCGTATCAATATCAATGCTCAGTTTTGTAATGGACGCCGATGGTCCGAACCGTTGTGGTCATAGTCTTAGTGTCGATAGTAACCGCTGGTGTTCTGGCACTCTTGTAAATGTAGTATATGCGACAATTAGTTACATTTCCTGAAAAAGGGGGTGATTAAAAGATGACAAAGCAAGGCAGACAGTATAGAGATGCTGATTCAGGTCGGTATATCCCTAAAAAGTATGCTGACCAGCATCCCAAAACAACTGTCTCTGAACCACGACCAAAACCAAAGGGTAAATAACACACGTTTGGCTGCTTAAATGCATGAGATGGACCGACTGCGCTAACAGTCGGCCCTTATTGTACACACGGAAGTGATCAGATCAATTCAATGCTCGGTGTTTAGGCGAGCTCACCGATTAGTTAATAACAAATGGAGTGGAGAGGCGAAGGCCGCAGTAGTGGGCGCTACGTTCAAGGAAAGTAAACCCTGCTTACTCCTTCCAAACAGGGCTACGCAAGGTATGAGAACTTTTTTTGGATCGGTGCATCACGGGTCCCCGTCAGCGTAGTCTTTTGCCCTACCCCTGTATCTTGTCCATATGTACAACTGTGCATACAATAAAGCTATGGCGTATCAATGGGACAGAGATAAAGCTGCAACCAATCTCCTCAAACATGGAATTGATTTTGCTGATGCTGTCTCTGTTTTCTCTGATGATCGAGCGATAACAGTACCTGATGAGCGCTTTGACGAGGAGAGATTCGCCACGATGGGCATGGATGCTTCAGGCCGAGTGCTTGTGGTGGTGTACACCTAGCGTGGAAATGAGATTCGCTTGATTTCCGCTCGACCTGCGAA
This sequence comes from Gloeobacterales cyanobacterium, assembly GCA_038245785.1. Classification (GTDB taxonomy): domain Bacteria; phylum Cyanobacteriota; class Cyanobacteriia; order Gloeobacterales; family PMM-0068; genus Sivonenia. The sequence goes on from JBBRSB010000002.1 coordinate 11,427, forward strand.
TCGTCATCAACGCAAACAATATGAAGAGGGATAAACGATGGAAACAGAATATGACTTCAGCAAAGGGAAACGGGGTGCTATTGACCCCGTGGGTGCTGGGAAAACGCGCATCACTATCCGCCTGGATGATGAGGTATTAGCCTGGTTTCGAGAGCAGGTTCATTTGACGGGAGGTGGAAACTATCAAACCCTAATAAACGAAGCACTAAAAGCCTATATCCAACAGACCCACGAGCCTTTAGAAGCGACGTTGCGGCGTGTATTACGAGAGGAGTTGGGCAGTTATGAGTAACTGAGAAACAAAACCGAATTTAGTTAACAAAGTTTAGGCACTTAAAGATGAAAGTCCTCTGGATCCCTATCAGTGTGACCTTTTGCTCTGCCATCGTATCCCAAAGCAGAGGCTTTCTTGCCCTTCGATCGATAATAAAATAAAGAATAAAGGCATGCCCCTTAGTTGGAGAAGCAGGATGACTAAAGAAACCGTTTTACTCGAATGCTGGAGAGAACTAACGCCTGAAGCTCAGGATCGGGTTTTGGAATTCGTCCAAGCATTGAATCCACACAAAGAGTCTACGGAGTTCATACCTCAAACTCCTCTTGGCAATAAACTCTGGGAGATTCGGCAACGGGCTATTTCAAAAGGACTGCAACTACTTTCTGAAAAGGAGCTAGAGGAAGAACTGGCAGACCGCAGAGGCGGGTATCGTGAGGCTTAAGAAAACCTATATTGATTCAGGTGTACTGATAAACGCCTTTCGTGGAACCACAGAAGTCAGCCTTAAAGCCACTCAAATCCTTGATGACCCGATAAGAGAATTCGCTTCCAGTCCGTTTGTCAAGCTAGAAGCCTTACCCAAAGCCATCTATCACAAGCAGCAAGAAGAGACTGAATTCTATGAAGTCTTCTTTGCAGCTACCAACCATTGGGCATATGACCTAGAACAGATTTTCAAGACAGCCGATCACATTGCCCGTACCTATGGACTGGCTGGTATGGATGCCTTACATGTTGCGGCTGCTCTCTCTATTGGAGTAGATGAGTTAGTGACAACGGAAAGAACTACCAAACCTATGCATCGGGTAACTGAGGTTCGGATTGTTTCAATAGCAAACTAAAGGAGCGAGGTTGTGATGTATGAGCGTTAAGGCATCAGCAGCTTTACTCGAAAGTTCGGAGGCAAGCGGGTAGGGACAGAATAGGTTTCAGCGAGGGTTTGGCCAGAAAGAACGCCAGATAGTCCACCGTATAACGCTTTGCCCTCTGCAGCTTAACTCGAACTCACATTTGTATCTTCATTCGTCTCGCGAACTTTGGCATGAGAGCCTGGCCAAGAGTCGTGTTGTGGTAGACCATCGGTGATCTCAAACCAGGGGGACTTCGAGCCAACGAAAATGTGCCCTTCTGGTTTGTTGTTCGGTGCTTGATCCAATCCGCCCAATGGAACTCCAATCTTGGTGGGATCGTTGTCGTAGGTGCTTATCAAATTTGAGCCGCAAACGGAGCAGAAGTGCTTTACAACACACTCCGACGAGTGATAGCGGGACAACAGTTCTTCGCCCTTAGTCCACTTGAACTGCGAGACCTTGATCGTGGCGCGGCTTCGGAAGGCGGAACCGTGCCACCGTCGACATTTTGAGCAGTGGCAATGAAAGATTGGGCCAAGTTCGCCCTCAATTTCGTAGGTAATTCCCTCGCAAAGGCAGCGACCCGTAAGTAGTTGCATCGGCTCCCCTTTTGTAGGCTGCTCTTCTTTCTAAGCTCCCAGATTTTCGACAGTAGGAGTTCTTTCTAGAGCTTATGGTAAAGATTATAAATGCGGCGCACTTGCTCTTGAAAAGCGGCTCCTTTTGCTGGGTCTACCATACAAACGAAATTAGCAAAACCAGATAGGGAGGCCAAGAGGTCTTGCGCATGGCCCCAATGTTTGCCTTCTAATCCGTCCCGTTCGATTTGATAAAGGGTGGCTCGGAAGCGTTTGAGCTCTTTGCGGTCAATGCCTAGTCGGTCATTCACTACAATTCCAGTCACTTCCTGCTGACGACCCTTGCGTAGAACACGGGTTTTGTCGGGATGAATGATAAAGCCTTCCTGCTGGACAAGGAAAGCCACGCGTCTGAGGAGCGTGTTTACCTGCTGGATAGGCCCACCAGAAGCAGAGAAGGTGAGGTCATCGGCATAGCGCGTATAGCGAAATCCCAGCTTCGTTGCCATCGTGGTTAGGCTCTGGTCTAGCTTGCGACAGAGCAGATTGGTAATCACAGGACTGGTCGGTGCGCCTTGGGGCAAATGACGTTCGGTGTGGGCAACGAAGTACTGTTTACGGTCTAGTTCAAGGGCTGTGATCTCTGGTTCTGTGCAGAGGAGAGCAAAGACCGTAGCGGCTGCCTCTGAATAGCCAAAGGCCTTGAATAATCCTTTGACCCGGCGATAGGTAATGGTGGGAAAAAAATTCTGGAGGTCTAGATTGATAACCACATCAGACCCAACATGAGGCTGGGCATTGGAGACAATAGAGCGACCGGGACGAAACCCGTGGGCGGCTTCATGGAGCTGAACTTTTTCTAAGATGTTGTGCATCACCCAGTACTGGGCTTGCTTTAAGCGGGGCATCGGAGCTGAGATCGTGCGCTCACCGCCTGTCTTCTTGGGAATCGTGAAGCGGACGTAGTGAGAGACAGTGGACGTCCGACGGGCAAAAGCTAGAAATCGCAGGGCTCCGAGCGCAATGTCCATCGCCTGGGCAATTTCTTCTGCGCTGCCATAGGGTGGTAAACCGTAGCTGGCTAGGCGTTCTCGGTCGCATTCCATGGCATTGAGGCCAGCGGAGACGCCTTCGCCTAGATAGAGCAGTGCATATTGTTTACGTTGTTGCCAGACTTGAGCCCGTTCTATGCGTTCTTGTTCACGCCGTTCTTTATTCTCTTTTTGCTTCTGGCGGGAAGCTTCTAGTCTAAGTTTGCGGGCCTCTTTGCGGAGCTGCTCTTCATTGTTTAGGCGGCGGCTTTCAGCGTATAGGTCGTTCAGTTCTCTTTGCAGTTCTGCCCGACGGCGAATCTCATCCGCTGGGTCTTGAGGCACTTCTCCCTGACGAGGCCAAAAGCCAAGCCGGATCATCTCTTCCAGGATGAATTCATCTTTTGAGGTCTGACGAATCCGGTCGTATAGTTCTTGGCGGGTTCTGGGTTGTTCAGACATTTAAACAAAACCTCAAGGGCATTGGTAGTCTGCCCTTAAAAACATGACGCACACCAGATGGAAGGAGGCCCTTCGGAAATGGCCCAGGACTGGGTCGCTCAACTCAAGCGGGGACCCTACTACCCGTCTGGAAGCTGTGCAGGAGCCACCCCGTGAAGGATGGGTAGTAGGGTCCCCGCACAGTTAAGAGTGAACCAGTGATGCGTGGTTGGACAGAGTGCATGGACGGCGATTCACCGCCCGGATTGCAAGGTCTAGCCCCTTCCACCGGATGCGCAACGCAGTTATAACCTATCACGGTCGCAATTTCGCATTTATCAAGATTTTGTGAAACCTGAGACTATAAAAATTACAGCTTTTGGTCTCGTCTATAGATGCTTCCTAGAAGCACTTAGTTTTCGAGTCAGCCGAAAAATTGGTCATATGCTGCTTGTAAAAACTTAGATTTAGGCTTGATTTCACTAAGCGCTATTTTTTTATATTCTATTAATGAATTGTGAAAATCATCAGTTCTACGAACAGGATCGCTTAATTTATACTTCATGAATTCAATTAATTCATCTCTTGTATAGTATTTGGCAATTAGCTCTAAGGTCTCTACTGATAAGTTTTGCACTCCTTGACAGACTTCCTCTAAGTCATTGAATTCTTTTTTTGCAAACTGGAGCAAGATATTTGTATTGCCAAAGTAGAAATTGCCAAGTGTTATAGTCAATGGAAAAACTTTAGCATCAGATGAGAATCCAGGAATAGACCAGACATTATTTTTAAGGTGATTGATGTTCTTTTTAAGTTGCTTCATAGCATCACGAAGCGTAGTGTTTATATTGCTTTTTATGTCTTGAATATTATTACGTGTTTTAGTTTTCAACGTCAGCATAGATTTTTTGCACTCTATAAGAACTAAATCTTCTCCTTTAAGCCAAAACCAATCAGCAGGTCCTTTTGTTTCTGACTTATTCACCTTCCCAGGCATCTCAGCCATAAGCTCTGTGCTGCCCGTCATGTCCCTCAAAAGTTCTCCAACATATTTCTCAAATATCTTGCCAAATTCATTAGTGAAAGTCTGTCCATCAGCACTTAGCAAAGTATAGTAGATACCCCAAGTGATTTTCTGTTGAAGCATCTGAATCACAGGTACTACAAGTGTACCGTCCTGACACTTGATAATTGGTTTTTCATATAAAGGGTTATAAGCATAACGTTCCTGCTCAGGAACACCAGTTTCTCTAGCCCTGCTCTCGGCAATATTACGAAATTCATTATAGTCGGATTGAGTTTGTGCAAGAAAAAGTTCAACCTTGGATCTGTTAAATACTTCATGACCGTCTATTAGCAAATTTTCTATTGAGACAGTTCTGTTTTCTACTGCTTGAATATAAAGACCAAATCCAATGGTCATGAAATCACTGATGGAAAGATTTGTAATCTCCTGGAATCTTGAAGAGGGAGAATAATTTAAGTTTTGGATCGTTGGAGGTAGCATCTCCATCAGGGCATAGAAACGAGCTAGCTGATCTTTAAATTGTTTTCGAAGAGTATCTTGATCTGCCAGGAGCCTAACTAAATGAAGTAAGTGATTTTCATTAAAGAGATTCTCATCAGCAGTTACTGTACTATTCAAAAGGGGAGTGAAAAGATCCCAAGCCCCCATGCAGGAAATATTACTCCTCGCAAAAATTTGTTTGGGTTTATGGTCATTTGCTGTCAGGATACTGGTCTTACATATAAATGCAAGCTTTGAATCCTCAGAAAGTTTAGTGTCTAATACAGCTTGCTTAAACTGGATGTCACTACTCTTAAACAGAGGACTTCGGACTGAACTAAGGAGATTACTCATCATCAACACATCCTTAGTTTTGTACCTGCGAATCGAGTCAATAGACTCACTTAGACTCATATATTTATCCAATCAAGAGTGGTGCCACATGTTCTACTCAGCTTAGGGTTGCACAAAGCTCTGGCCATGTTTGCGGCGTAGCGCCAGAATATGCTCACAGGGACCTTTAAATAGCTTATTCTGCTGGTGCCAGTTGCAGGTGCATTCGGCACTGACGATCCGCTCATCCGCATCAATGATCAACGTTGGAAGATAGGTTTGTCTAGTGGTACGAACTTTGCCTTGGAGGAAAAGTACGGCATTGACTTCTGTGGCGGAGGTGACCTGAACGCCATCGGACTGTTCGAGGAATCGTTCTGCGGCTTCTTCCCGAGGATTGGCAAAACGCAAGCTTTCTAAAGGCAGCGGGTCTTGGCTCAATTCCCGTACCCGATAGACCCCTTTATTGAGGTCATAGATCACGCGTCCGGCTTGAGTGTAGGCTCCGAGGGCCCCAAGCACGAGAGAACGGTCTAGTTTCAGCCGTTGGGCAAGACTGTCTGCACTTTCGGCCCAGTTTTGTTTCAGAGCATTAAAGATTCCTTTCTTGGTGAGGTCATCAACCTGGGTGCGGGGAGCCAAGAGGTCAAAATTTCCGGATTTAGACCAGTCGTTCGTGGTCCAACCGGAGAGACCCAAGGTGAAGGACAGATCCCCTAGATCGGCCACGTAGAAAGAAGGAAGCCCCGTGCCTAGCAGATGGACCGTAAACTTGCGGGCGACTGGGATTAAACGTTCGAGGATATGAATACGGCGGCGGCCCCAGACCCGAATTGTCTGAGCGGTGCGGCCTTGATAAATTGAGCGAGGACAGACCACTTCTAAGTCCCAAGGGTCAAAGACAATCCGCACAGGCTCTCCCGGCACCAAGTGATAGCGCATACTGCGGGGGCCTTTTTTCTCTTTATGACGACGGAGGATAAAGCAAAGGTTGTAGACATCCATCGGTTCTAGATCAAAGGACACCAGGGGTAAGGACATCGCGGAACTGACTTGAAGAAAGCCTCGAACCCAACTGTCCGGCAGATCAATTTTGACTTCTTTGTACTCTTCTTCGCCCGTAGTTTGCACCTCGAAGCCAGAAGGGTCTACTTCGAAGCGGGTCTGCTTATAGGTGCGGATTTTTTGGAATTCGTCATAGAGAGCAGCGGAGTAGTCAATGTTGGTTGTCCCGCAGGAAAAGTCACCGACGTTTTGGAAGACTTCATAACTGGCTCCCAAGCGCCCATAGCTCGATTCATCCTGGCTGAAGCACTCAAAGAACACTTCATCGGGATGGACCGTAATCACCGGGTCTAAGACGAACCAGGCATCCCGGTCTTTCTGATAGAGATAGTCGAAATACCGCTTCTGAGACCGATAGTAACCACTCATCCGTTCAGAACTGCGCTTAGTTAAGACATTCAAGTCCTGCTGAAGTTCACGGATACGGTCAGCCGTTTGTTGGCGTTGGGCGGCCACCAGTTGCCAATCAATCTGTTCTTGGCGAACGGCCCATTCTAGATAAGCGGTTCGGTCTTTCGGCTTGAATCGCAGGTCTGAGACTACTACATCATGAAGGGCACTGATTGCTTCCCGGAAAGCAATATTCTGCCTGAGGTTCCCCAGGAAATAGACAGGTGCGCGCTTAAGGTCGGGGGCAAAGGACATCCGGGTATCACCGCCCCGGTCTAAGACGGCGCTATTCCCTTTGTAGGCGTAGTTAAATTCCATAGGTTGCGTATTCCATAGATTACCGGGGAGTAGAAGATAGCTGGGGTGAGCGCCGTATCGGAGGGATAACCCGAATCGGCGTGGAAATTTCTGGGTACGTCCGGTGAATCTGGACCATTAGTTCCAGGGCGGTTGCCTTATCCCCGATGGCGATGGTCAAGGATTGGCGGGTCAGAATCTCACTGACAATACGGGCCGCTGTTTCATGCTTGAGCGCTTCTTGGCGCAGGAAATCAAAAATCCGGGCCTTGGCTACCCGTCCCCGATTAACAGCCGAAAGGACCCGCACAAAATAGGGAGCCAATTCTGCTAGACGCTCCGGGTTATCAGCGGCGTAGTCTGCCAGATAGTTGGTAGCAAATAGCTGCAGTCCCGCCGAAGGATGCTCGCTCAAGCGCATCAGGTAGTGCTGACCATGCCCACCCTGGAAGTGCTGGGTAATCAGCTCACGGCCAAAAGCCTGCACCTCTTCCCGTACGCTGTCGCAGATGCTGATCAGTAGGTCTGGCGTACATTCTTCTGGCTGGAGGTGGGTGGTAAGTAGCTCCCGACCAAAGGCTCTGGTGTCTTCCCATCGACCATCCAGAAAACGGGCAGCAATCAGCAATTGCTGGGGGTCTTGGCGGAGCTGAGGGAATTGCTGGAGGAATAGAGAACGGGCTGCCTCGCGCACCGCCAGAATTTCATGATTAGCTAGTTTGACCAGTTCTATCGGCTCAAAGGCAGAAGCCCAATCGGTGTAATGAGTTTGGAGGGCGATACCGCCAAGTTCTTGGGCGGCAGAAGACTTCGCTTTGAGCAAGCTTAAAGCGAGATCCGGAGAAGCCCCGATTATCCACTGAGGGATGTCCTCGTTCAGAACCCTAAGCAGATCGTTATGCACGCCTTGATGTTGTTCACGGCGCAAGAGGACCTGAATCAGCGTTTGGGCAAGTCGTAGGGCAAAATCTGGGTGCTGACTGCCTAATTGACGGATTACGGGTCGAATGGCACTGCGGAGGTCTGGCTGTTCATGACTGGCGAGGACGGCGAATAACTCTTCTTGATTAAGCAATTGTTCCTGAGAGAGTTGGCTGAAAAGACGAATGCCCACGGCCCGAATCGCTTCATGGGCTGAATTAATCAAGCTTGCCATCAGACCTAAGGGCAGCTGTTCTACGGGCGTTTCATGATTGAGGAGGATACGCCCACCCAGTTCTTGCACTTCTAAAAGCGGATGATGGAGCAGGTCAAGGACTATATCTAAATTCAAGCGGCGCATCTGTGGACTAAAAACGGTGAGCAGTAAATCCCCAATCTCTTTTACGCTTTGGACCGTCTCTGGGGTCGCAGCCATCAGACTAGCGACAAGGCGCATGACCAAAGCCTCACTCACCTCAGGGTTTAGAACTGAAGCCGTGAGCAAACGACAGGCAAAGGCACGGGTGTCGGCAGAGGAACTGTTAATCAGGGCGGATAGGAAGTGGGTATTTGCCAGAAAAGCTTCGCGATTCTGCTCTACCCAGCGATAGGCGGTAGTGCGAGCGGTTGTATCAATACAATGGGCTGCCGCCAGGACCAAATCCAGGTTAGGGGCTGTGGGCTGATAACGTGCTTGGGCGAGTTCAAAAATGAATTGAGCGGTTCCTTCGTAGGGTGTGCCTAAAAGGCGAATGAGCACGGAGAGTTCTACCTGAACCCAGAAGGCCGGACACTCCTTAAACACTTTGACTGCGAACCGATGGACTTCCTGACACGTGCTTTGCTCTAAAAGGCCCACAAGCGCTTGAGGCTGCTGTTCCCACAAATGAGGAAAGGCTTCTTCTCGCTCAATGGGGACAGGACCTCCCGGTCTATAGGTCGGACGGCAACGCCAGGTCCGACCATTATTTTTCAGAAAGTAGCGGGGACTATGGGTATAGAGGATGTGATTGAACGGCAGATAGTTCGCCCAGCTATCCCAACGGGTCGTCTCTGTGATGCTCCGTCGCTGTCGGGAGTCATAGCGATGGATGGTGTTCTCTTTCGGCGGCAGGGCATCCGCATCGCTGTAGGCCAGCAATACGCCCGCAGCCATCGGTACATAATCTGAGCTTTCTAAGATGCCTAGTTTGCGGAGGGTGCGCCAGGTCCGACGACGCAGATATTCACGGGTGCCACTGCTGTAGGCATAGGTAGCCTCTGGCGTTTTTAGATATTGCTTAAATTCTTCATTAGAAAAGTAGCGGTAGCCTCGTCTCTGGCTTGCATCTTCCATGTACATGCCGTAATCAGGAGAAGGACTCTTGTACGCTGCTCTTTCTTTTTCAAACCGATAGGATAAAAGGCCGAAGACTTCTCCATCTCTTCGGTACTCTGCCACTTTGAAGATGTGACGTACGTGCCGAAAGGAGCCATGTTTCAGGGAGATAGTCCGGAGCAGTTCAAGCAAGGCTGGACGGACGGTGCTATCGCCAGAAATATATAGAGTTTCTAAGAGTGCGAAACCCTGGGTTGGGTTCTCTGCCAGCTCTGTGCGTAGGTTGGTAACCTGTTCCTCCGTTGAGCTAAAGGAGCCAGAATCCATCAGGGCTCGTACCCGCTCAGGCCAGAGGGATAGATTTTGCTGTTGTCCTTGGCTGCGGATGTCAGGAGCCAGTTTGAAGATAGCTTCCAGGCTAATCCGCTGTACCGCTTCGGTCGTATTAGCCTGATTTAGTAACTGCTGGAGGGCAGGGACCGCGCTGGGGTCTCCACACCAACCTAAAGCCCAGGCAAGACAGTAATCTCTGAGGGCATCACCACTGCCGATCAGCCGGACTAATAAAGGGGCCGCTTCTCCAATCTGTAGTTCTCCGGCCCGCCAGATAGCTCGCTCTAAGGGCCATTTACTCTTGGCGGCAGTTTGTCTGGAACTGAGGACATTTTGGACAAAGCGATTGAGCTGCCCGGTCAGGGTGGAAACTGCTCCCTCTTCCTCCAATCGTTTGAGAACGTTACACTTACGGGCTTCTGGGTCTATGACGGATATGCGCTTAGGGGTTGGAACAGGGGCAGGTGCGCTTGGTGCATCGCCTTCCTGATAGCCCTTTTTGACTTTGGAGGCAACCAGTTTGTCAAAGGCCCGCTGGGCTTCATTCAAGGGAAGGGCCTGTACGGTTTCTACGCCCTCTCTCAGGTTGGAGCCTCTACGCCCATAGCGGAAGTTAACCACATAGCGCCCAGGACTGACCTCACAAAGGTCTACTTCATAGACTTTGTCTGAGCTGCCTTCGCGGTAGTAGAGGCTGGTCCGTTTAATCAGTTGCATAACCTACACCAGTTTTTTAATCGTGCCGTACGTCCGATAGAAGTCGCCTCTGGCCGCTTGACGTACTTCTTCTACGAGATAGCGTGCCCCAGCTTCCCGGATATCCTTAGGAAATTGAATCCTCCAGTCCCGGTTATAGCCTGGCGCGATCACCCGCATTCTTAATCGGCCTTCTTCCTGGAAGCACTCAAGGATTACACCCTGCTCGCTATCCGTCGTCGTTTCCAATTCAGCCGTGAGCGGCAGAGATTCTACGCTCTTCGGTGCCTTGATATCCACGGCCAGCGGTACGGTGCCCTCTTGGGCCTGTTGAATCGCTTGTTCGCTAGCATCGATACAGGTGAGCATGCCTTCGGTGGTGACGATATAGAGTTTGTGATCGAGAAACTGCATCGATAGAGCAGAACCACAGCCTGTTCCTAGTTTCCAGAGACGCTTTCCATCATGGTCGAAGCAATAAATAGAAGAGCTACTGTCTCCGGCGAAGACATAGGCGCCCTCTTCCGCACTGGCACAGGAATAGACCGTGTCATCGCAGTTATAAATCGCTTCTAGTCTGCCTTGCTTGGTAAAGCAATAAACCTTGTTATCACTGGTCCCGGCATAAACCGTAGCTTCTTCCTGCCAGCCAAAAAGTACGCTCCCCTGCGTAGGTTGATGCCAGATTTGACGGCCATCTTCCCAGTCATACATGGTGACGCCACTGCTGTGACCGTGGAAAACGCCAATCTCGTCACAGCGGACCATCCAACCGGAGGAGCCTTTACTCCGCCGAGACCACTGGGATTCATCTTCATGGTTAATCGTGGTGATATTGCCTTCGGAATCGGAGACCCCGAGAATGCCGTCTTTAATATCGAGCCAGTAAATATCCACATCGCGCGCAATTTTATAGGCCACACGAGGGACTTTACCGCCTAAGTCGTACACTTTACCGTCGTCACATCCTGCATAGATCCAGCTATCGTCGGCTACCAGGCATTTGACGCCATCGGCGAGACGAAACTGGTTACGCACCTGCCCCTGGTGGTCCACCGCAAAGATATGCCCCGCCTGGTTGCCGACCCAACAATATTTTTGGTTAATAAAAATCCCAAAGGTTGGATGGCCCGAGTTAAAACGCCAGAGAACGGGGGCCTGCTTCGCCGTGGAACGCTTACTGGTCACTTGCCTGCGGGTGATCGCTCGCTTGGCGCGTACGCCTGCTACCGCATGTTCATAGCCTTTGCGCAGCTTTTCATTAATCTTTTTGGTCGCATCCGCTTGCGCTTTCTCAGCCGTAGCAAAGCTGCTCACCTTAGTCTGCCCCGCGTCTCCGATACGGCCATAGCGGAGGGTCACCTGCGTTCCGGCAACGATGATTTCATAGAACTTGTGGGAACCGCCCTCTTCTTCCGAGAGCTCCAGATAGGTTTTTGTCTCTTCCATGGGCCAGGGATTTTTACAGTGGGATAAATAAGTATGTCCCACCAGGCTTTGCTTTTTATCACGAGGCCAGGTTATCCTTCAAAATCTTCAATTGAAGGTATGATGTCAAGCCTAGTTTTCATAGGGCAACATTGCTTTGAGTCAGATTCAAGTCTTAAATTTACAGAGTCTTAACCAAGGACTTCCTGCTATTACACCCGCATTTGGAACCGCGATCGCGGAAGCAGGTGCGATTTGTCTAACTGATGAAGCTCATGAACCAGGAGTGGTACTCAAAGTTGAAGGAGAATTTTCCACTACATTCAAATTAGATTGGCAGCCAGTCACCGAGCAAATACGGCGATGTTGGAATGACAAAGAATACACAACCGAGCAAGCTGCTTATGGAATCGCATTGCTGCTGATTTTACAGCTAACGAATCTCACAGTCATTGAGCGTTCTCGCAAAGGTACTGGATTTGACTATTGGTTAGGAATCAAAGATTCAGCCGCCGTGTTGCCATTTCAACGGATGGCACGGTTAGAAGTCTCTGGAATTCGCAAAGGCAATCAGAGCCAAATCAACGCCAGAGTCAAGCAGAAAGTTGAACAAACCCGTCCATCAGACACGCAAGGGTTGCCAGCATATATCATCGTAGTAGAGTTCAGCCGACCAATTTCTATCGTTCATGCAAAGCATAATCCCGAAGGAACCGTACTCCAATGAGCCAGATTCAAGTGCTCCACCAACAAGCAATGGATTTAGCTGAAGCAGCAGCCGTTGCCCTTTTAAGAGGTGCTTCAGAACAGGCTGCACAATTCACACGCCAAGCCTTTGAACAAGAAACTCGCGCCGCAGCCTTAACCGCTAGCAGCCTTGATGCCGAACCCACTCGTTCTGTTCTCCACCGCAGTGCCGCATCTTTAGCGATCGAATGTGGCGAATTACAAGCCGCAGAACGCCTAATCGCAACCGCATTGTCTGGAAATCCGCCTCCAGAGATTGCTGAAGAACTCAAAGATTTATTCATCCAAATCAATTTAAGCCAATATCTGAAACGTCAAGGAATTCACCTTGACATCAATGAACTGCGGGGACTGGTAAGTCAATAGCTCAGATGCAAGAACCAATTTTTCAAGTTGTTCTCAAACATGGGTTATATAGACAGCTTTCCTTCTGAATTTGAGTTGGTTGGCAGCACATTTTAATATCGCTTGGAGCGGACTGACGAAAGATCTTGGTGGTCCACTGCAAAGATATGACCCGCCTGGTTGCTGACCCAACAATATTTTTCGGCCTGCGCATGACCTAATGCTCGCACTTGCGGGTCTGGTAGTTGAAGCTACCGCCGTCATCTAGACAGTCATCGACCTGAACAAAGCGGTAGCACCACACAGCCATGATTCCAACAGCCACCATGCAGACAATAGCAATGGTCCTACGTTGCATGAATGATGGTCCAGCATTTGTATAACTCTAATTAGACCGTTTTTCTCGTCCATGGTAAACCCTTAAAATCACGACCTCATCCTCGATCATGGCGTAATGAATCATAAATCCGACTTTGCCGAAAGTGACTTGCAGCTTCCGCAACCCTGCGGCTTCATGAACAATCGCACCTCGTCGAGGAAAGGTTTCTAAACTATCTCCAGCTTTACGAATCGCTTGGACGGCTCGAAGTGCAGTCTTGGCACGATCAGCGCTATCGTCTCGTAGTGCCGTTGGATGTCTGTGAAAGCTGCCTCAGTCCACGTTACTTGGGTCATGAGTGCGGCTGGTCGGTTCCCAAGCTGTCGAGCCACTCGCTAACCCGCTCATGAGATACTCCATTGCCTGTCCGTTTGTATTCCCCTAACACGTGCAAGCTGCTCTCAACCATCCCTGCATCGGTCATTGGCTGGAAGGTTAGCGTTTCGTCGAGCTGACCATACTCTAGGGCCGCTGCATCCGCATTTTGGGGTTCGTTCTCCAGCAGACGCTCGAAATCGCTCAGACTTCCACTGGTCCTCGAAAGCCAGTCCAAAACGAGTGCTTTGACTCGCTCACTGTCTAGCGCTTCTATATGATGGGCAATCGCTTGCTGATGAGTCATGGCTGTTTCTCAGAGTGCATAAAACAAACATTCATCGTTCTATCTATAACCTTAACATTCTGGATTCTGTCGCAAAAAGTGGTGTGCTTTGCTGGATAGGCAGATGAAAGCTCACCCTGGTAACTAAGTTAGGATCGGTCGTGTCATTCTGTAGGACGCTCTTACTATGATTCCCATAGCAAAAAACTATACCAGCTACACCCAGGCCCGAGACAATTTCGTTAAAGTCTTGGAGCAGGTTGAACAGGGCGATTCCATTGTTGTAGTTCAGCGCCGTGGGCATTCCGATGTGGCCATGATTGCAGCCGATGAGTTGTCCTCCTTATTGGAGCAGGTTTATTTGTTGAGGTCGCCTGCCAACGCTAAGCGCCTGTTTGCGGCGCTGGAATGGTCGCAGCAGCGGTTGAGTGAACCTGCAACCCAGACCACCGTCGAGCAACTTCGCTCTGAACTGGAGGCTGAACTTGACCAAAAAGAAGCCTCCCAAACCTGAAACTACTGAAATCATCCGCATTGTTCCAGAATTTATCCCACAGTTTCGAGAAGACTTATTGTGGTGGGCCAAGACAGAGCCCAGATTATGGGAACGACTTTGGGATTTAATTGAGTCTGTTGTTCAAGACCCTTTTTCGGGCATTGGAAAGCCGGAACCTCTCAAACACCTCAGTTCTAATCTATGGTCAAGACGCATTAATTTAGAACATCGCCTTGTCTATCGGGTAGAGCACAACCGTATTCTGTTTGTGCAAGATCGATATCACTATGAATGAGTAGCACCTAATCAACCAAATATATCTGCTGACTCGTTAGAAAATTTTTTTTGCTGTTGACGCATAGCGCAGACCGCTGCGCCCCAGAGAGCCGTTTTATCATTCATAATTACTTGAACAGGTACTGCTTCCAGAAGCGAACGCATCCGACCTTTTGTCAAGAACGCATCCATAAACCTTGTGGAGCCTTTTAGTTTCTCGATCAGCTTGGGAGCAATACCGCCCCCAACAAAGAGCCCTCCCGTTGACCTCATTTTTAGCGCCAGATTGCCTGCTTCAGCACCATAAAGTGAAATGAATTGATCCAAAGCTAGCTCACACAGAGAAGACGCTCCAGCTAAAGCGGCTTGAGTAATCAGATAGGGTAGATTCTGTTGCTGGAGCTCCTCTGCAAACCAGGCTGGTTCTGCAGCTCGACCCGTATCCCGGAAGAATTTGTAGATGTTGTATAGTCCTGGGCCAGAGAGGACTCGTTCCCAACTGACCCGTTCAAACTGATTCAAAAGATATTGCAACAGTTCGATTTCTAGATCATTGCGGGGAGCAAAATCAGCATGACCACCTTCCGATGCGATCGGACGATAGCGTTGTCCATCCCAGAAAAGCCCCGCTTCCCCCAAACCGGTTCCGGCAGAGATGAGTGCCGCATTGCCCTCAGCATTGGGTTCTCCTGGATTGAGGGTAACAAAGTCGGTGGGTTTAAGGACAGCAATACCTTCCGCGTTTGCTTCCAGGTCATTTATTAAGCCGACAATGGTTAAACCCAATCTGCTTGCCAAAACCTGGGCATCGACTACCCAAGGCAGGTTTGTGGCCTCACAGCGGCCATGTTTGACTGGACCCGCCACCCCAAAACACGCCTGAGTAATGCTCTGGGCATAAGCTGAACGAAACTTGTTGACGATCTCCTCCAGATTGGCATGTTCGCGGCTAGCAAAGGTTGCTTCTGCAAACGCAGTCAGCGCTTTCCCTTCTAACTCAAACAGTGCTAGTCGAGTATTTGTCCCGCCAATATCACCTGCAAGAATCATAGTTTAATCCTCCGCCACTGCTGACTATCGCGTGCTAACAAGGCATCAGCATTGGTTAGTCTCCAGGTTCCAACTGTGTAGTTAGGAAAGTCTGGGATTACTGACCAAATATCAAGCATGGGTGCAACTACACTCCAACCCAGCTCCACATTATCCGATCGCTGAAATAGTGATCTAAATAGCTAACAGTTATATTTTCTCTAGAGCTGCAGTGCGTGGGTCTAGAATCTTTTTGCCCAAGCCAGGGAAGTTAACAGCAATATAGAGTTTTTCTCCTGTTCCTAGAACATGGGTAATTTGCCCTTGCCCAAAGGAGGGGTGAAGGACCACTTCACCCACGTCCCATGTTTGATTGGCAACAGGTTTGACCGCTGTTTTTGTCGCTGACGTACGATAACCTGGAGAAAAAGATTTGCGGGGACTATCCCCAGAGAGGAGTTCAGAAACTTCTTCTAAGAATTGGGAAGTAATCGCAGGTTCGCGGTCGCCATAGAGTCTTCGTTCTTGAGCATGGCTGAGGAACAATCGCTCTTGGGCACGAGTGACCCCGACATAGCAAAGTCGTCTTTCTTCTTCCAAAGATTTTGGATCATCCAAAGAACGAAAATGGGGAAGCAAACCTTGCTCCATACCGCACAGAAATACGACCGGGAACTCCAGTCCTTTGGCGGAGTGGAGGGTCATCAAAGAAACTCGGTCTCCTTGCTCTCCAAGTTGGTCTAAATCAGAAGCTAAAGCAATATTAGCTAGAAAAGCATCAAGGCTTGGGTCATCGGTTTGTTCTTCAAACTGGCGGGCTACCGAGAGCAATTCATGAACATTTTCTGCACGGTTTAGTGCTTCGTCCGTCCCTTCTTCTACAAGAGCGCGGGCATAGCCTGATTCCTCAATCACCTGTTCAAGCAGTTCGGCAACCGTTAACTTCGTACTCGCTTCTTGCCATTGCTGAAGTAAGGCTACAAATTCTAGAATCGGGCGGGCTGTACGTCCAGCAATCGTCTTCACGCTTTCCGGCGAACTCAAAACCTGCCATAAAGACATCTGAGCCCCATTTGCCACTTCCATCAATTTGGTGAGCGTAGAATTACCAATTCCGCGTCGAGGCGTATTGATAATTCTCTGGATACTCATCCCATCGTCAGAGTTATGGATGGCTTTGAGATAACAGAGAATATCTTTTACTTCTCTGCGGTCATAGAATTTCAAACCACCAATCACGGTGTAGGGAATGCCCCATCGCATCAGTGTTTCTTCTACAACTCTAGATTGGACGTTGGTTCGGTAGAGGACCGCAAAATCTTTCCAGGAGCGTTTAGCTTCCGTTTCTTCCTGATGACGAATTTGACCGACGATAAAGTCAGCCTCTTTGATTTCATCTTCAGCTTTTTTGCTATAAACCGGAGCGCCGTTATCCCGCGTTGGCTTCAGGACTTTGTCTAAGCGGCCTGAATTATTCTCAATCAGGGTATTCGCTACCGAGAGGATATTGGCACAGGAGCGATAATTCTCTTCCAACTTGATCATCGTCTTGGTTTCATCATCGGGCAAACCATCCCCAAAATCCCGCTGAAAATCGAGAATGATCTGGACATCGGCCCCCCGGAAAGCATAGATAGACTGGTCTCCATCTCCTACGACAAAAAGAGAACGATTTTTCCAATCCAGATCACGAGTTGTCAAACTATTAGTAGCAAGCAATCGAATTAGTTGGTATTGAGCACGATTTGTATCCTGATATTCATCCACCAAGATGTGATTAAAGCGATTATGCCAATAATTTAGAAGATTAGGATTTTGTTGAAATAAAAGGACCGGAACCCAGATTAAATCATCAAAATCCAAAGTGTTATTTTGGGAAAGGCGCGTTTGGTAGCGCTCATATACTTCTGCAATTCGCTGAGAACGAATCGTTCCCCCTTCTTGCATTTTAAACTGTTCAGGAGTAAGTCCCTGGCTTTTTGCACCGCTAATCGTAGAGCGCACCCCTCGTGGGTTATAGCGCTTGTCATCCAGGTTCAACTCTTTAGTGACAATCTCTTTAATCAGGCTTTGCACATCCCCTTCATCGGCGATGTTGAAATTTTTTTGCCAGCTGCGTCCTTGCCAGTCTTTATAACGCTCAATATCGAATCGAAGAATCCGCCCACACAGCGCATGGAAAGTTCCTACCCAGAGCGGTTGGGTAATCGTTTTATTAACCATTGCCCGCAAAGCATACTGACGCTGGGGCGGAAGGTCTTCATATTTCCGCTGGTCTATCTCCAAGGCCCGACGTTCCACAAAAAATTGCTGGATACGCTCTTTCATCTCGCCTGCAGCTTTATTGGTGAAGGTGACCGCAAAAATTTGGGAAGGGTCTATCCCATGGCGCAGGATCAGGTTCGCAATCCGTAGGGTAAGGGTCCGTGTCTTGCCTGATCCCGCTCCAGCGACCACCAGCATCGGGCCTTCCTGGTGTTCGATGGCTCTGCGTTGCTGACTATTGACAAGTGGAAATAAGAGGGGCGTTGACATGCGATAACGTACAGACGAGTGAGCTGAGTCCCCAAGGTAACACCACAGACGCTCCTACTGGACCCTACATCGAATTTAGAGACTAGCGACTGTCTGGGCAAGGCATCGCTATAATGAAGATTGGTACAAAAGGAGTGGCTCAGTGAGCAATCCCTTAATTCGCGCATTTTTTGTCGGTAGGGCTACAGCGGACCTTTTGGTGGAGCGTCTTGAGGATGTTGTCACGGATGTTCTAAGCGAGATCGGTAAATTTGAGTCAGAGCAGCGGGAAAACCTCAAGGAATTCACAGAGCAAGTTCTGACACGGGCTAATGAAGAAGAATCACGCGTGATGGATGACTTGGGCCGCACAGGGGGTACCAGCAACTATTCCCGCCCTGCTAACGATGTCCAAGCAACAGTTGACGATATTAGAGCTGAGGTAGCTCAACTGCGTTCAACTTTGCAGCAGCACCGTAACGACGACAGTTAAGTCTCTAAATTTAGTCCTACAACCCACCATAGAACCTGTGTCACCCCCACCCGCCCAAAATTCCTATCGTTGGAGTAGAGAGAACTACTCCCGCCCACGTCGCGTTATCGATGTTTGGCGCTTTGTTCTGCTCTTTTTGTTTTATCGCTGGATGGATGACAAGGCCTGGTCCTACAAAAACGGGGCAACGGAGGAGCACAGAATTGAGCGTCGTAGAAACCGCGCTATCTGGGTTCGTGAAACCATGCTGGACTTGGGCCCTACCTTCATCAAAGTAGGACAGCTGTTTTCTACACGGGCGGACCTCTTTCCCAAAGAGTATGTGGAAGAGCTTTCTAAGCTTCAGGATGAAGTTCCTGCCTTTGAGTACAGCAAGGTCGTTTCGACGATTGAGGCTGAATTCGGCAAATCTTTAAAGGAGATTTTCCAATTCTTTGACCCGACCCCGATGGCGGCAGCTTCTTTAGGGCAAGTACACCGAGCCCAGTTGAGTACCCAGGAAGAAGTGGTTGTTAAGGTTCAGCGTCCCGGTTTAAAAAAGCTATTCGATATCGATCTCGAGATTCTCAGAGGCGTAACCAGCTATCTGCAAAACCACCCTCGCTTCGGCAAGGGGCGAGAATGGCTCCCGATCTATGATGAATGCGCAAAAATCCTCTACGAAGAGATTGATTACCTGAACGAAGGGCGCAATGCTGACACCTTCCGCAGAAATTTCCGCAACGATGATTTGATTCATGTCCCCAAGGTTTACTGGCGCTATTCCTCTCCGAAAGTTTTGACCTTGGAATATTCACCAGGGATCAAAATCAGTAACTACGAGGCGATTGAAGCCGCAGGCTTGGACCGTAAGATGATAGCTCGGATTGGGGCTCGCTCCTATCTCCAGCAGCTCTTAGAAGATGGCTTTTTCCACGCAGATCCACACCCAGGAAACTTAGCCGTTAGGCCCGATGGTGTCGTTGTTTTTTATGACTTCGGCATGATGGGCTCGATTAAGCCGGGCACGAAAGAAAAACTGATGCAGACTTTTTTGGGAGTAGCCCAAAAAGATGCCGACAAAGTAATTGCTGCGTTGACGGATCTCGGAGCGATCAAGCCAGGTGCGGATCAGGCTCCAATCCGTCGCTCCGTAGACTTTTTATTGACCAACTTCTCAGACCAGCCTTTTGAGCAGCCACAAAACCTTTCGATTGGCGATCTATCGGATGATATCTATGAGATGGCCTACGACCAGCCTTTTCGCTTCCCGGCTACGTTTACCTTTGTCCTGAGAGCCCTCTCCACCCTGGAAGGCTTAGGAAAAGGACTAGACCCTAGTTTCAACTTTATGGAAGTTGCCCAACCTTTTGCGACGCAATTTGTAGCCGATGCCTCTCGCAGCTTGGGCGGACCCGTAGGGATCATCAATGAATTTGGACGCCAAGCTGTACAGGCAGGATCTACAGCAGCCAATCTCCCCAAGCGTATTGAAGAAACCCTCAATCGGGTAGAGAAAGGGGATATCCGCATTCGGGTGCGGGCCAATGAAACCGACCGTCTATTGCGCCGTTTAAACATTGCTGCCTTTGGCTTGATGTACGCCATTCTCCTATCAGGACTTTTAGTCTCCACCGCCGTACTTTACAGCACGGGACATCCCGTAGAAGCTTCGGGAGGATTAGCCTTTTCTGGATTTACCGCCTTGGCCATGGGTAGAGTGCTCGTTAAACTACAGCGCGCCGTTTTGTAGCGAAACATTACATCTAGGGATAAAAATCATTAGATCAGTGCTTTAAGAACTAGATATAGTAGATGGATTCATCCAAGAGCTAAAAACCTCCTTGATTGCTCTCTATCCAGGCAGTTTTGACCCGCTGACCTACGGCCATTTAGACATCATCGAACGCGCTACCCATCTTTTTGAGAAGGTAGTGGTTTCTGTAGTTCGCAATCCTCGGAAAACCTCTCTGTTTAGTGCAGAGGAGCGCATGGAGCAGATCCGTATAGCCGTGGCCAATCTCAGTACTGTAGAAGTGCAGTTTTTTGATGGATTGACCTACCAATATGCCCATGCGCTAGGAGCCAAGTTTTTGATCCGGGGCCTACGGGCGGTATCTGACTTTGAGTACGAACTGCAGATGGCCCAGACCAATCGCACCCTCGACCAAGAACTCGAAACCATTTTTCTTGCCACCGCGACGGAGTACAGTTTCCTGAGCAGTTCTGTAGTCCGTGAAATTGCTCAATTCGGAGGACCTGTGGACCATTTGGTCCCAGCTCACATTGCCCAAGCTTTAGCCCATAAATTTACCTAAGGCCGTTGCCAAGGAGGAGCAGTGATCATGGATCTCAAGCAGGAACTGGACCGTCTAGAGAATTTGATTCTGGACAGTGCCCGTGTGCCAATCACGGGGAAAGTTCTGGTTTCTGAAGACCAAGTATTGGACCTGCTAGACCGCGTTCGGGTGAGCCTGCCGGATGTAGTGACCGAAGCGGCTTCGCTGGTAGCGCGAAAGCAAACCTATATGGCTCAGGCTCAGCAGGATGCAGACCGGATCATGATGCAGGCCCAGCAGGAGGCTGACCGACGGATTGCTCATGCTCAGCAAGAACGGGAGCGCTACCTCAACGAATCAGACCTGATCCGCACAGCCCAGGCCCAGGCTCAATCTATCCGCGAACAGGCCGACCAAGAGTTAGACCATCTTCGGCAAGAAGCAGCTCGCCTAGAACAGCAAACCCGCCAACAGGTTGAGCAACTGCGGCAAGATGTTTTTGCTGAGATCCAGACAATCCGCGAAACAAGCATCAGCGAAGCCCAATCCGTCCAGCAAAAAGCGGTAGCCGAAGCACAATCGATCCAAGCTGAGGCCGATCGCTATGTCGGAGAAATCCTAGAAAATCTAGAGAATAATCTCGTCAACATGCTCCAAATCGTACGGAATGGCAAACAGAATATACAGTAACGACGCTGAGACCCCCACAGCTCAGGACATCCAAGCACTGTTTAACCGTATTGCTCCGGTATATGACCGAGTCAATAATGTCATGAGTTGGGGCCGTCATCTGGCCTGGAAAAAAATAGCCGTCGATTGGGCCAAGCCACCTGAGGGGGGCATGGTTTTAGATATTTGTTGTGGAACGGGAGACTTAGCCCGCCTTTTAGCTCGTCGGGTCGGACCTCGGGGCAAGGTGGTGGGTTTAGATTTTTCAGAGCAGATGCTGACCTATGCTCGCCGTAGTACCTATGAGCCGCTACAAAGCCGCATAGACTGGATTGAGGGAGATGCCCTGGCACTACCGTTTGCGGATCAGAGCCTGGATGCAGCGACGATGAGCTTCGGATTGCGAAATCTCACCGATATTCCCAGAGCCTTCCAAGAAATCCAGCGGGTGCTCAAGCCGAAGGCCAAAGCGGTAGTCTTGGACCTCAACCGTACAGAGGATCCAGGCCAAGAGCAATTTCAGCAGTGGTATCTGAATACAGTGGTGCCGCAAGTGGGCCGTTGGCTAAAGCTAGAAGCGGAATACGCCTATCTCGCTCCGAGCCTGGAACGTTTTCCTAAGGGAACGGAGCAGGTGCAGATCGCGCTTGATCAAGGATTTAAACAGGCTGTTCACCGTACAGTAGAACAAGGGGCCATTGGTTTCTTAATTTTGGAAGCCTAGAGAAGATTTATGTCTGAGCCTTTTCCCTGGAAAGTGGCGCTTAATCCAGCCATCTATACCGCTGCGGTTATTCCCGTCCTCGTAGGCACGGCCATCGCTTGGCATGAAGTCAGTCAAATCGATATCCTGCGTTTTGGGCTTTGCCTAATCGGTCTAGTCTTAATCCAGTTATGGATCAATTTCACCAACGATGTTTTTGATGCCCAGACGGGAGTAGACCGCAATAAAGCGGACTCGCTCGTAAATCTAACCGGCAACCCCTCGCTGATTTTCTGGTTAGGCACTCTTGCTTTGGGGCTAGGCTATCTCTGTTTCATGGGGATCAATAGCTTTTTTCCAAGCTATGACCTCTTGATCACAGGCACAATCGGCATTCTCCTCGGTTATAGCTACCAAGGGCCACCCTTTCGTCTGGCCTATCGGGGATGGGGCGAATTGGTTTCTTTTACGTGTTTTGGTCCAATTGCCGTTTTAGTTGCAGACTATAGCCAGCGAGGAAGCTGGTCACTGACGGCCTTTAAAGCCTCTTTGGTGGTTGGCTTTTTCACCAGTTTGATCCTGTATGTCCACCATTTTCCCCAAGTGGAAGATGACCGAGCCTTTGGCAAACAGACCCTTGTGGTTCGTTGGGGAACGCTGAGAGCCGCCCGCAGGATCATTTTCTTGGTCGCAGTCCCCTATCTACTGTGTATTTGGTTCGGTTTGCAGGGAGATTTTCCGCTGTGGACGGGATTGGTGTTTTTCACTCTGCCCTTGACAGTGCAGTTAGTCCAGCGCGTGAATGATTTTCATGACCAGCCTAGTGAAGTAGCAAAAGCCCTACCCATGGCTGTGGGCATCCATTTCTTGAGTGGGGTTTTGCTGGCCCTAGGATTTGTGCTGCCTGGCTGATAATTTCCGTATCAAAATACTTTATAGACTGGCTAAATTGGGGAACGCTAGAGTAGTAGGGTGTTTTCCTCGTGTGTGATGCGTACTTCTCCAATCCTCAAAGAAGCTCAAACCATTGCTCCTAAAGTAGCGATTCAGGCCAATAACCTGAGTAAGGAATTCCGTACCGGTTTTTGGCTCAATCAGCGGGTACATCCGCTCAAAGGCTGCAGTCTCCATGTAGAAGAAGGGCAGACTTTTGGTTTACTAGGCCCGAATGGGGCCGGTAAAACGACGCTGCTGAAAATTCTATTGGGGATCATCCGTCCTTCCGGGGGAGAGGCCTACATTTTAGGCAAACCCTTAGGGGATCAAGACGTTAAGCAATGGATTGGCTATCTGCCTGAAAATCCTTACTTCTATGACTATCTCACCGGATTCGAGATCCTGACCTTGATGGCTCGCATCTTCGAAGTCCCCACAGAAGTGAGCCGGAAGCGTATTCCACAACTGATTGAGACGGTAGGACTGACGGACGAAGCGGCACGTAAGCCCTTGCGAAAATATTCAAAAGGGATGCTTCAACGCATTGGCTTAGCTCAAGCCCTGATCAACGACCCAGCACTTGTATTTCTAGATGAACCGATGTCTGGATTGGACCCCACGGGTCGCTATCAAATGCGGGAGTTAATTCTTTCGCTCAAAGCTCAGGGCAAAACCGTATTTTTTAACAGTCATATCCTCTCTGATGTGGAATTGGTTTGTGACCAAGTAGGAATCCTTGTCAAAGGAGAACTCGTTTGTTGTGGGACTCTGGAACAACTCTTGGGCACTTCCAGCCAATACGTTGCTCGCGTGCAAAGCTTTAGCTCAGAACCGCTGACTCATTGGCTAGGAGACCTCAAAAGAGAGGGAGAGCAATGGACCGGAATACTGCAGAAAGACCCGGCACAGTTCATGGCCTATCTTCAGAGCCAAGAAATCCGTCTTTTATCTCTGAATTTAGAGCGAAAAAGTCTAGAAAGACTCTTTTTGGAAAAAGTACAACCGAAACCAGAAGCTTAAACATATTAATTTTGCGGTTTACCCCTAGCCTAGATTACCTATTGCAGTAGAGTATTGAATGCAGTCATGGTGTGAGGACTGTATTGAAGCGGGTATTGGCACTACTGCTAGTGTTTTTCTGGGGCTGGATTCTTCCTGCCATTCCTTTCGGAGTTACTCCGGCTTGGGCCGCTCCTGGAGGGATAGAACGTCCTCGCCTACTCTCTTGGACCTATGACCCCAACAGTCAGCTGCTCGTGATCACGACCAGGGGCGTGACCATCCCGATTCTCTCCACAAAACAGGGACCGAGTCGATTAATTATGGACTTACCGGCAGCCACGATCGAGCGTTCTGAAAGTCAACGCTTTCCAAGTGGCCTTGTGGAAGAAATCCGTATCGCTCAGTTCACCCCAGAAATCACTCGTCTCGTCATTCAGTTGCGCACAGGCGAAGAACTTCGTCCAGACCAATACGAACTGGAGAATCGAGGATTTAACCGTTGGCAGGTGCAGTTGGGACAGGGAATCCCTTCCACCGCTCCGCCTCAAGCAACCCTTCCCCCTCCTGTTCCAAATCCAAATCCTGTACCTAACCCGAACCCAGTTCCAAATCCGAACCCGGTACCTAACCCCAATCCTGTTCCAAATCCAAATCCGCCCGTATCTCCGTCACTGACCCGTCAAGAGCTAAGAAACGCAGTCCGCTTTGAACGCATTGATAATACTGCCCAGGGGTTTATCATCCGCACCAGTGGACCAACCGATGCTTCGGTACGTCGGGTAGATAGCCCTGATCGTTTAATCGTAGACTTGCCAGGAACGATCATTTCCACGGCCACCAAAGAGCGTTCCTTTCCTGCAAATCGCCTGGGGATCAAACAAATTCGGATTGGACAATTCCAAAATCGTCCTCCGATAACGCGCATTGTATTGGATATTGACCAAGAGGTCTCCGACTGGGAGACAGCCTACGATCCCACTGCTAAGGGAGTACGCTTGGTCCCTGCAGGCCAGCTAGCGATGGTACAAAAAAAAGCGGGCAATCTGCTGGCGGTGCGTTTAGTCGGGGATCGTTTGCTATTTATCGCCGATGGTCCCTTACAGGCTAGAGCTGAATTTACAGGTAAGGATTATCGAGTAAGTTTTCCAGGAGTTTCTTTGCCTACGCAGCCCATCAGCGGCCCTAAATTGACTAGTACGGGGCCTTTAGACCGTCTTAGGGTATTCCAAGACCCAGACAGTGAAGTCTCTGCTGTATTGTCTTTAGGACCAGGTATCCAGGTGATTAAAACTGAATCTAAGGACAATCAGTTTGTAATCCAGTTCAACAAGGGCCAAATCGGTCAGCCGAAGGGAGAAGGACCTCTAGTCGTGATTGACCCAGGGCACGGAGGCACGGACCCAGGAGCTTTAGCAGGAGGCCGCAACGAAAAAACGTTGAATCTCCAAGTGGCTCAGTTTCTAGGCCAAATTCTCGCTCAAAAAGGGTATCGGGTTGTATTTACCCGCGATGATGATCGATTTATTCCGCTACAGGGCAGAGTAGATATAGCGGAACAGGTAAATGCGAGTATTTTCGTGAGTATCCATCACAATGCCAGTGAGAATACAGAAACCGACGGCCTACAGACCTACTATATTAGGGACAACAGCCGCGTATTGGCCAGAATCGTTCATCGCAACCTCATTAGCAGGGTTGGTCAGCCGGACCGTGGTCTGCGGACTGCCCGCTTCTATGTAATCCGGAAAACAACAATGCCTGCTATTCTTGTGGAAATGGGCTATATGACCAACTCGGCCGAACTAGCTATCGTCTCCCAGGCTCCTCACCAACGTCTCGCTGCAGAATCCATTGCCCGTGCTTTGGATGAATACTTCCGAAAGTAAGAAAGGATCTTGAGCCTGTGTACGAATCTATTGGTATTTTTGATAGCGGTGTAGGGGGGCTAACCTTTCTAAACCAGCTCCAAAAGTTGCTCCCGAAAGAGAATAAAACCTACTTTGGTGATACTGCCCGAGTGCCCTACGGCAATCGCTCTCCTGAAGAAATCCAGCAGTTTATGCGCCAGACCATGACTTGGATGGAAAGCCAAGGGGTTAAGCTGGTAGTAGCTGCTTGCAATACGAGCTGTGCCCTGGCCTTAGAAGTGGTCCGTCAGGAATTTCAAACGCCGATTGTAGGCTTGATTCTTCCTGGAGCTAGAGCAGCCGTCCAGCGAGGCCGCAGAATTGGCATTATTGCGACCCAAGCAACGGTGCGTAGCCGAGCCTACACCAGCGCCATGAAGGAATTGGACCCTACCGTAGAAGTTTTTGAAGTAGCCTGCCCAGAATTTGTTCCTCTTGTAGAATCCGGACAGGTCCACAGCCGCCAAGCAAGAAAAATAGCAATGAGCTATCTGGAGCCTCTGCTCAATGAAGGCATTGATACTTTAGTCTACGGCTGTACCCATTACCCCCATCTTGAACCCTTATTCAAGAGTTTTCTACCGGACTACATCACTCTTGTAGATCCCTCTGTAGAGACAGCCTTAGCCGTAAATCGAGAACTTAAACTCTTAGGACTCTTGAGCACCAGCAGCAAGCCAGGAAAAACAAGCTTCTTTGTTTCTGGAGAACCCTCTTCTTTTTCTCATTTAGCTAAACGCTGGTCAAGCAGCACTACTTCCATAGAAACCGTACATATTGACGCCCTTGCTGTTACTTCTAGCTTAGAAGAGTCTTCCTCAACCAGCTGAATTCTTCCATGAACTACAGCAGGTGACTCAGAGCCTCAAGAAGAATCTGATTTTGCTCATCGGTGCCTACGGTAATCCGAAGTTTATCCTCTAGGCCCGTTTGCTTAAAATAGCGCACCAGAATCCCTTGGTCTTTGAGGGCTATATAAATTTGTTCGGCCTTAGCGCTGGGCGGTTGGGTCAACAGAAAATTTGCTTGGGAATCCCATAGTCGAAAGCCCAGTCGATTGAGATCCAAGGCAAGTTTGGTTCGTGAAGCCTTTACTTTTGCCGCACACATATTCTTATAAGCTTGATCGCTCATGGCTGCTGCACCGACAGCAGCGGCGATGGCATCAACGTTATAGCTATCCTTAACCTTAAATAGCCCTGCTAACAGCTTGGGATGTGCAATCCCAAAACCTAAGCGCAAACCAGCCAGAGCATACCCTTTGGATAAGGTTCGGAGGATCAAGACATTCTCAAATTCTTGAACCAAAGGCAAAGCCGTTTCTTCCGCAAAATCGACATAGGCTTCATCGATCACCAAAACCCCGGATAAGCGCTGTGCGAGTTGTCGAAGTTCATCTAGGGCAACAACATGTCCGGAAGGACTATTGGGAGAGGCAATAAAGGTGACTGCGCCATCAGTAGCTACGAGTTCTTCCAAGGGCAAACCGTAGTCTTCTGCATAGGAAATTTCAACCCGTGCCGTGGGCTGCATCTCTGTCAGCGTTCGATATAAGACATAGGTTGGCATTGGATAGACGACTTTGCGTTCTGAGTCGGTGCAGGCCCGCACGAGTACACTCAGCAACTCATCGCTGCCATTGCCGACCATAATCCAATCTGCGGGAATGGCGAGCACTTCGCTGACGGCCTTTCGGAACTCATGGGCAAAGGGATCAGGATAGCGCCGCAGATACTCGCCATCTAAATTCTGAAGAACTCCCAATGCCTTTGGGGAAGGAGGATAGGGATTTTCGTTTGAGTTTAGTTTGACAATCTTTGTACCAGGCTTGGGCTGCTCACCGGGGACATAGCCTGTCATGGCGTCAACGCTAGCGCGGAAGTAGCTGCTCATAAAATATTTTAAAGATCTGGGCGAGGTCAGACTCGAACTGACATGGTATCTCTACCGCCACATTTTGAGTGTGGTGCGTCTACCATTTCGCCACTCGCCCAAGAGCCTCACGATTATACCCCAGAGCCTACCGATTCTTGAACATAGAGAAGCATTCAATTCACGGTACGCAGCGCTCTTGCGTTTGAGAGAAGCAGTGTTATTACATCTCTCAATGGGTCTAATAGTTTCTTGAAGGCGGCTCCATAATCACGGGTTCATTTCCAGATAGATAATGTCCCAATATAGTATGACATCCAGATTATTGAAGCATGTCCCAGCTGGCAAAAGATACAGGTTTTAGCCGTGAGAGCCTGTATCGCGTACTGAGTGCAGAAGGGAACCCCAGCTTTGCCACTGTGCTCAAGGTTGCAAAGGCGCTTGGCATTCGACTTCAAGCGCAGGCAGCTGTAAGTGGTGAGACAAAGTCACTGTCCGCTCAACCGTTTGTTTTTGCAGCTACAAAATTTTGGCTCAACTATCTTTCGCTAGGCAGATTTCAATGGGTAAAGAAAATCTGCACAATTGTCTCTATTAAGGAATTTTAAGTTTCAGAGTTCTAATGAAGACACTCCATTTTTCTTTGAGATCAAGCAGGGATTTTTGCGAAGCCTGGAGTGCAAATCGCTATGCAGATTAAGAATTTGCAGGTTGCTGCTGCACCTTTTGTTTCAGAACCAGAGGATTTTTCTAAACCCTTAGTCCAAACGTCCCCTATGTCGCAGTGTGAAGTCTGTGTGATTGTTCCTGTCCGCAATGAAGCGACGACGCTAAGATCAACACTCAGTGCATTGGCGAGCCAAATTGATTTAAATGGTCAACGACTAAATCGCGATCGCTACGAGATTATTTTTTTAGTGAATAACTGTAGTGATGCTTCAGCAGCAATTGCGCGTCAATTTGCACAACAACATCCAGATTTGAAGCTGCACGTCGTCGAAAAAACTTTACCGCTCCAGGAAGCTCATATCGGTCGAGTTCGGCAAATGCTGATGGATGAGGCCTATCATCGTCTCAAGCCATTAAGACGCAAGCATAGTGTCATTGCTTCAACCGATGGAGATTCGCAGGTTAGTCCAACCTGGATTGCTGCAACCCTTCAGGAAATTGCTCTTGGTGCCGATGCAGTGGGTGGAAGGATTCTGCTTGATCGGGCAGGACTATCTCGTTTAGCGCCCTATGCCAGAGCATGTCATTTGCGGGAAGTGGGTTATCGATTGCTCATTGCTGAGGTAGAGAACTATCTTGATCCTGATGCCTATGATCGCTCTCCCCGGCATTTTCAGCATTATGGAGCAAGCTTTGCCGTGACTGTCGAGATGTATGCGCGCGCAGGCGGATTGCCCTTAGTGCGAACGGCTGAAGATGTGGCACTCTACCGTGCTTTATTACGGGTAAATGCACGATTTCGTCATAGTCCCAACGTCCGGGTGACAACCTCCGCGCGGCAAATTGGCCGTACAGAACTTGGGCTGGCAAATCAGTTGAGTGTTTGGACCGAGATGGGGCAGCAGCAGCAGCCGTTTTTAGTCGAATCTGGCGCTACGCTCGCGGTTCGGATGCGCTCGCGGCATCAACTCCGAACGCTGTGGCGGCGAATTCTATGTGGCTATCAACCGACCTTGATCGACATTCAGTTAATTGCTCACGAATTGGGAATTACGCCGAATTGGCTACAGCAAAAACTTGCGAAACCGGAGTCGCTTGGATTGTTGTTAGAACAAGTAGAACAACGACAGGAAAACACTCGGACACAGCCTTGTTCTCTGATCCCAATTGAGCAGGCCATTCAGGAGTTACGAATTTATCTACAGGAGATTAAAAGATACAGCAGAGCCTCTTGAACTCTCCTTCTGCGACCGGAACGAAGACATACAGATAGAGAAAACAAGGCTATGGACAACGTTCAAATAAATCAAGGCGATACTCTGCTTCACGTCGTCCTAGTAGATGCTTGAGATGAACGGGGGACAGATCAAAAAATGCATTATGGACCTCATCGCCGCTCAATGGATAATCCTTCGCATACAGCGTCCAGTGCACTAGAAGCAAGTGTCCACCGGGTTCTAAAGATTCTAAAATATGCTGCTGGGTTTTTCTTAAATCTTCCCGATTCCAGTAATATCCCACTTCAGACACGATAATTAAATCAAATTTCTGCTTAGGAAACTCCTTTGGAACCTGCATGATTTGAAACTTAATATGAGATAAGTGCTGGCATCGCTGACTCGCTCGAGCTTGAGCCAGTCTAGATACATCTATCGACAGCAATACCTCAGTCCGATCCGCTAACTTCTCGGTCAACACGCCAATCGAGCCGCCAATCTCAAACGCTGAGCGATAGCGGGATTTAGGCAAAGCAGCAATCGTGGCTGCGTATTTATGCGCCTCATATTCACTAGTTTCAAACTTCCACGGATCAGGATCATCCTGATAAAGCGCGTCAAAATAGTTTGGTGGCAGCGAATTAGACTGTAAAGGATTCATTGGATTTCCTCAAAGTAGGGCTCCCAGGAATGTGCAAAACTTGCCAGCATCTCAGGCGTTAGTCGAAATCCTTCCGGATCGTCATCAATCAAGTTTGTGGTTTGAGAAAGATATTGTGTGATCGCCTGTTGTTTCAATGAGGCAACTGCTGTAATATCCAATCGCCAGCCTGTAATTTTTGCAGCAGTTTCCGCAGTTCCACGCTGCACTGGATCCCAATCCCAAACTGGGTATTCAATCATTCGAGGGGCAATGAGTAGACTAGAGATCACTTTGTTGATCAATTGCCAAGTCGCTCGGTGATCTGGATGAGGGTCATAGCGCCAGGGCAGAAAAATTGTTTTTGGTAAGGCTGCTCTGAAATGAGCACTACAAGCGGTATAAATCTCTGAAGCCATGAAGTCTGAGATTTTGCCATCTGGAAGCTGTAAAAACGTTATTGCTGTTTCCTCAACTCCGAGGATTTGCAAAGCAGCAATTGTTTCCTGTTCACGTACCTGCTGCAGAGCAGGGGCAGGATATTTTTGAGATCGCGGATGAGACTGTGTACCATCGCTAATCACCAAAATATGCACTGGATAGTTTAATGATCTTAGCAAAGCAATGGCACCTCCACATCCCAGCGTTTCATCATCAGGGTGAGGTGCAACGATCCAAACACAGCCAGCACTGATGGTAGAAATCGGTCGTAGTGGTAAAAAAGTTGCATGCTCAAGTGGCAACGCAAATGTAGATGAACTATTCATATCGCCATAGCTGCTCAACAGAATCGGTTTGAGTCAAAGCGTACTGTCCGACGTTGGCAAGCGCAGCATCAAAAGCAGGTTGACGCAAATACAAGGTTAGATCTCGAACAATGCGTTCAATCGGATTCGGGGGCAGCAATCCACGAGTTCCAATCGAGCGTTGAGATAGTTGCATCACATCAAGACAAATCTGCTCGATCGTCGATCGCACCATATTTGCATAAGCCACTAGCTTTTCTGATGCAGGATGAAGTATCTTCGGAGAGCCAGCAAACACCGATCCATAGTTCACGAGCAAGTCTGCGGCGCCACGAAGCCAGAGCTGACCACTTTCAATGGCAATCGCCATTCTCCCTAACCGCTCTTCTTGATAGGGATCTTGAGTTCGTCCCAAGCTATATAAGAACCGTCGAGTCTCATCAAACAAGGCTTCGGCTCCACCCAACTGCACTGCAGCGAATCGAACTACACCTGCCGTTAACCAAGGCTGTCGATAGTAATCGCCGGGTTGACCCAGCAACGCGTTTGCTCCCAATTCGACTCCACTAAAATCGACTTTATAGCTTGCGGTTGCCCTCATTCCCGATGGCTGCCACCAGGACGGATCGCTCACGGTTGCTACTTCATCCATGGGAACAATACACATCTGCCAACGACCATCGGGCAAGGTTCCATTCACAAACGGTCGATCAACATAACCCGAACCTGATGCAAACGTTTTGCAGCCTTCTAACCGATAGCGTCCATTAGCTAGCGGAATAATTTTGACGCCATCGGCTGCTTCTGCATTCCAAACGCCAAAAATTTTGTGTCGATCACGAGCATCTTCTGCGTAAGCCTCGATTTGAGCAGGTGACCCAAACGTTTGAATTAGCTGTAGGGCATTGACGTGCCCTTCATAGATTCGTCCAACCACTAGGTTGCCTTGCCCAATAGCTTTCAATAATTTCAGCAGATCAGGGGTGGCACTCGCCTCAATACCCAATCCTAATCCGCCAAGCGAGGTAGCAAGCGGTGCGGCCAACAAACCCGCCGCCGCCATATGCTGAAACTCATCAATGGGGAAAGCTCCTATCTGATCAATTTTCGCAGCATTACGGGCAGCATACTTTGAGATTTCAGCCGTACGAGCTAGCACTTCTTGAATTGATAAGTTGATTTGATTTCTAAGTAGAGGTTGAGTTTCCACGACAGTCTGTTTCACAATTTGTTTAGATAGGTAGCTTATAACAATAGTGAAATGAAGGTGTGTTAAGCGCCTCTGTCTATAGAGTGACGGTACCGAATGGATTTTCTAGCAAACTGCTCTATCTAGGCAGCAAGATGGTTAGCCCATAACCCCATAGGAATGGTCTGACGACAGATCAGGAATATCTCTGGTTACGGCTGATATTGCCGATAGTTGTCCGCGAATATCCAACGAGCGTATCGCTGGGAGGGGACATAATCTTTTTAGCTCAAATCCAGACCCATACTACAGAACGAGGGGTTCAAGTAAATCGCTGACCTAGTTGAACGGGATCGCAAACCGTAATCTTCTTCTTGTGAATAGAGATAAGATCCTTCTTCTTTAGCTCTCCCAGCAGTCGAGTAATGGTCACCCGAGTAGAACCAATAGCTTCCGCAATGGCCTGGTGAGAAAGTCGGAGGTCGATAGTGATCCCCTCGCGCCCAGGGACACCAAAATCCCGACAGAGAATCAAGATAAAGCTCTCTAAACGAGAACCCATATCCCTGTGAGCCAGCGTTTCAATCATCATCTCGGTTTGGAGGATGCGAGAGGCTAAGCCCTTGAGCAGAATGGAAGAAAGTTCTGCATCATTGCGAAGAGCCTTTTCCACTTGGTCAATGTTGGCAGCCAATAACTCCACAGGCGTGATCGCTACGGCATGATAAAAACGGTCAGAGCGATGGCCTGTGATGATCGAGAGAACACCGAAGACACTGTTCTCCCGCAGCAAAGAGACTGTAATTTCTTCGCCGTTGTCAAAGACTCGAGAAAGCTTTACCGCTCCCTTGACCAAGAAATAGACCCGCTCTGCAGGGTCTCCAGGGAAGAAAATAGTTTTTCCCCGGTCATAATGTTCCACAACGGGTGGAACCTGTCCGTTTTCAAACTTTTGAAACAGGACACCTAATCGCTGATCTGTTGTTAGGACCAATAGTTCGCCCCAAACGTTTTAATTTATGTATACGTTCCACTCGGATCAAAATGTATTTTTCAATACAGAACTATAGAGTTTGGCACATAAAAGACTCTGTTTGTGTAACAGTCTAGTCTTCAAAGCCATAGGCACTAAGGCCTAAGCACCATTGGTGCGTGAATATACGTAATCAAGGTAATTTCCAGGAAGCCAGGAGGGTTTGGTAGGTTGTTTTTGGTAATTGGATGAGCAACGGCTGAGCTTTTGGATCAAGCCATAACAGCACTTCCTCTAGATTTTTCTGAGCCATCGCGGTACAACCCACAGTTGGGCTGGTCTCTCCTCTCCAGACATGAAGAAAAATACAGCTGCCTTTTCCAGGGGTCGCTGGCTGCTTGTTATGGTCCACATCCACGACCCAGGTATAGAGGACATCTGAACGACGCATGACCTCTGCCGAGTCCCAACTATTCACTTTCTCCAGCAAAATCTGATTGTAGAAACTGGACTTCGCATCATCTACGCAGCGCAAATCTTGGGTGCTGGCTTGATAAGGCCATTTCATCCGCGATAGAGGACTGGCGGCATAACCATAAGCCGAGCCTAATTTAAAGATTCCTGCTGGCGATTTGCCATCTCCTTCCTTCTTGAGTGGTTCTGCGGTGCCCTCAGGAGTCTCCTGAGAATCGTTAGGGGCGTTGTGCAGTCCCAGACCCCAGCCCAAACCCCCTCTACCCAGGACTACAGCTATGGGCTTACCCACAGGCCGCCAGGCGCTTTTTCCTTTCGTCTTGGGGACTCTGGCGTAGCGCTGTAAGGTCGCTTGAGGACTGTCCCAAGTATCAGCTTTGACTACTAAAGCTTGACGACTTTGTACAGGAATAGGAGTAGCATAGCTCTTCCCAGTAGCAAGTAAGATAGATACTGCTCCAATCAGAACAGTCTTGAGTATTAGGTTCATTAATCTTGCCATTGGTAAAGATTCACTCGCTTTAGTTTGTAGCATATTGAAGAGCATACTAGATGGAAGATAGGGAAAGATGGCAGATGACAATTCGAGAGCAGGACTAGGATATTCAAATCCTGCCATAAAGGCCTACTTAGAGAAACTCTTTAGTCCCCATGATGCTGCCTTAGAAGATGCAGTTCATCAGTTGGATGTAACAGACATGCCCCGCATTCAAATCGCACCGACAGAGGGAAAAATTCTCCAGGTTTTACTCTCAATGATTGGAGCGAGAAAAGTTGTGGAGTTTGGCACCCTTTCTGGCTATTCTGCGCTATGGATCCTAAAAGCGTTGGGAAAACAAGGTCATCTATGGACCTGTGAGTACAGTCCAAAGCATGCCAAAGTCGCCCAAGGCGTGTTTGAACGAGCTGGTTTAAGTACACAGGTAACCATTCTTGAAGGTCCAGCGCTAAACGCCTTAGACAAGTTGGCTACTGAAGCGCCTTTCGATGCCGTATTTATCGATGCAGATAAGAAAAACTACATTCATTATGCTAGATGGGCCTTTGAGCATCTGCGTTCTGGTGGTTTAATTATCGGCGACAACACCTACCTATTTGGCTATCTGAAGGGTAGAGCTCCAGATGCAAATTGGAATCAAGAAGCCATAGAAGGAATGACTCAGTTTCATGAACTTCTCGCAGAACACTGTGTGGCTGTATGCTTGCCAACTCCTGATGGACTGAGTGTAGGTATTAAGCCTTGAGGCCAAGGCAAAGCACTCTCGAGGCCTATTTTGTGCTTATAGGTCGACAACCAGAGTTAATGCATGCATAAACAGCAGTCTATGTAAAGCATTTATTTACAAAAAGTTGTAATACTTAAAAAGCCTGTTACATTGGTGAGTATCGTCCACTTGGAAGAATACTCATGAAAAAGCTTTTAGGTCTGTTCCCAATTCCCTCTACACTCAAAAATCAGTCTAACGTTTCTGACCTTAAAGGTCGCTTGGATTGGGGTGAACCTGCTCTTACCATTGTTGATATTCGCAACTCGAACGTCTTTGATCAGGGTCGCGTTCAGGGTGCCGTTTCTATTCCTGCACTTGGCTTGATAGATTACGCACTAGCGAATCTTGAATCTATTCGCGATTTATATGTTTATGGAGAAACGGACGAAGAAACCAATGTGGCAGTAACTAAGTTGCGTGCGGCTGGATTTCAGTATGTATCTATGCTGCAAGGTGGTTTCGAAGCCTGGAAAGCTGCCGAGTATCCGATAGAAGCCGCGTAAAGACAAACAGCCCTCTGTTTTATGGGGGTCTTGTTTGTTCAGCACCATAAGTCTGGCTCTAAATGCTCTAAACAAGTCAGAAGCTAATTCTTTTTCTAGCAAAAATTATTATCTTTATGCTCCCTGGTTAGGGCATCCTCTATTCCTAAGGGACTACGTAAATGCCTCAACGAAATATTTTTTATGCCTATGGACTAATTATCAGGCTCAGTCAAGGCAGGTACATTGGCAGTATCACGCACTTGAGAAAATGCCAATGGAAAAGCTTTTTGGAATAATCCCTATCCCTTCTCAGCTACACGAACAGTCCAATATTTCTGAACTCAAAGGTCGTCTAGACTGGGGCGAACCTGCACTTACCATTGTTGATGTTCGAAACTCAAACTTATTTAATGAAGGCCATATCCAAGGGGCAGTTTCTATACCTGAACCCGGTTTGGTAGAACATGCCTCTGAACATCTCGAACCAACTCGGGACCTCTATATCTATAGCGAAACAGACGAAGAAACCAATGCAGCAGCAAATAAGCTTCGTGCCGCTGGTTTCGAACGTGTGTCTATGCTCCAAGGAGGCTTCGAAGCCTGGAGAGCCGCTGAGTACCCAGTCGAGCCTGCGCCCTTGCTGTAAACCTTTACACGCGTAAAAAAAGCCCCCTGAAGAAGGGGGCTTTAATTTATATAGCAACTAACTTAGCTAGCCGCTCGATAACCCTGCCGTTGAGGCAATGACAAAGGCCGCATAGGTAAGGACATACCCCACCGTGAAGTGGGCGAGACCAATCAAACGACCTTGGACAATGGACATAGCCACAGGCTTATCTTTCCAACGAACCAATTTAGCTAGAGGCGTGCGCTCATGAGCCCATACCAGAGTCTCAATTAGTTCCTGCCAGTAACCACGCCAGGCGATCAGGAACATGAAGCCTGTTGCCCACACCAGGTGACCAAACAGGAACATCCATGACCATACCGATAGGTTGTTGCTACCCGTACCCGGTGTATAGCCGTTGATCAGGGTGTTTGAGTAAGCCCACAGATAGTTGTTGAGCCAACCCATGATCGTTACCGACTTCTCGTTAAAGACAGATTCTGTACCCGTCCAGATCGACAGATGCTTCCAATGCCAGTAGAAGGTAATCCAACCAATGGTATTAAGCATCCAGAACATAGCCAGGTAGAAGCTATCCCAAGCAGAGATGTCGCAGGTACCACCACGGCCAGGACCATCGCAAGGGAAGGCAAAGCCGAAATCTTTCTTATCGGGCATCAACTTGGAACCACGAGCATCTAGGGCACCTTTAACGCCAATTAAGACGGTAGTGTGAATCCCTAGGGCAATCGCATGGTGGACAAGGAAGTCACCAGGACCAATGTTCAGGAAGGGATTTGCATCCCCAACTGCATTTACTGTCTGGGTCCAACCACTCACAAAGGCCCCTGGAGCTGTGGCAGATATCCCACCAAAGATGGCAGGAATGCCAGCGATAATCTTTCCGGACTGGGCCTGAACGAACTGTGCGAACACAGGCTCAATCAAAATCTGGTCTTCAGGGCGACCGAAGGCTTGCATAACATCGTTGTGTACATACAAACCAAGGGTATGGAACCCGAGGAACAGAGAAACCCAAGATAGGTGAGAGATAATCGCTTCTTTATGCTCCAGAACCCGAGCAAGAACGTTGTCCTTATTCGCTTCAGGATCGTAGTCCCGCACAAAGAAGATCGCACCGTGAGCAAAGGCTCCTACCATCAGGAATCCAGCAATGTACTGGTGATGGGTGTAGAGCGCCGCCATCGTGGTGTGGTCTTCATGCATGTAGAAGTACGGTGGTAGCGCATACATCTGCTGTGCCACCAGAGAAGTCACCGTTCCTAAGGAAGCCAAGGCCAAACCCAACTGGAAGTGCAGTGAGTTGTTCACGGTGTCATAGAGATTGCGGTGACCTGCTCCCAAGCGACCACTGGGTGGGCTATGGGCATCCAAGATTTCCCGAATGCTATGTCCAATACCCCAGTTGGTCTTGTACATATGACCAGCAATGATGAAAATCACGGCGATGGCCAAATGATGGTGAGCAATATCCGATAGCCACAGTGAGTTGGTTGCCGGATTCAATCCCCCGTAGAAGGTCAGCATTGGCCAGCCAGTGCCGTCAGCAGCGGGTTGCGAATACACGGCCCAGTTGCCCGTAAAGAAGGGCAAAAGTCCACCTGGGTGGGGGGCAAACTGAGCTTGGGTAAAGTTAGTCCAGTTGACTTCCCTGCCATTTAAGCGAGGAATAGCAACGTGAACCATGTGTCCTGTCCAAGCCAGGGAAGAAACCCCGAACAGTCCAGACAAGTGATGGTTCAAACGAGATTCTGCGTTCTTGAACCAGGCCAAAGAAGGACGGAAACGAGGCTGTAGGTGTAGCCAGCCTGCCGCGAGGAACAGAGTAGCCAACACAATCAAGAAAATAGCGCCCTCGAAAAGTTCCGAGTTATGACGCATACCGATGGTGTACCACCAGTAATAGAGGCCGGAGTACATAAAGTTCACCGGACCAGCTGCACCTTCTGGGGTGAAAGCTTTCATAGCTCCAGGGCCGAAATGGGGGTCCCAAATCGCGTGAGCAATCGGCTTCACTTTCGTGGGGTCTAAAATCCACTGTTCAAAGTTGCCCTGCCAGGCCACGTGGAATAGGTTGCCTGAAGTCCAGAGAAAGATGATGGCAATATGACCGAAGTGAGAAGCGAATATCTTCTGATACAGTACTTCTTCAGTCATACCGTCATGGCTTTCAAAGTCATGAGCCGTAGCAATCCCATACCAAATCCGACGAGTAGTCGGGTCGTTGGCTAGGTCCTGGCTGAATTTCGGAAAACGAGTTGCCATTGCTATCTCCTTTACTGAATCGCCAGGAAGCGAGCCAGGAAGAACGCCCACGTAGTGACGATTCCTCCGAGCAGGTAGTGAGCAACGCCCACTGCACGACCTTGGGTGATGCTCAACGCACGCGGCTGGATAGCAGGAGCAACATTCAGCTTGCTGTGAGCCCAAACAATGGACTCAATCAGCTCTTGCCAGTAACCACGGCCACTGAACAGGAACATCAAGCTAAATGCCCAGACGAAGTGAGCACCCAAGAAGGCCAAACCATAAGCAGAAGCAGAGCTACCGTAAGAGTTAATTACGGGAGCGGCTTGCGCCCACAGGAAATCACGCAACCAACCATTGATGTCCACAGAGCTAGCTGCAAACTGATTGAAGGGTGCGGTAGCGCCCGTGACGCTGTTGGTAATGACATTAATTTGGTCAACAATATGTGTGACCTTACCAGAAGCATCTACTGTGCCATAGACGTCTGATTGCATTTTCCACGAGAAGTGGAAGATGACGATGGAGATGCAGTTGTACATCCAGAACAAGCCAAGGAACACATGGTCCCAAGCAGAAGCCTGGCAGGTACCTCCACGACCTGGACCATCGCAAGGGAATCTGAATCCCAGGTTGGCCTTGTCGGGGATCAAGCGGGAAGAACGAGCAAAAAGCACGCCTTTTAGCAAGATCAAGACGGTGACGTGAATGGTCAACGCATGGATATGGTGGATCATGAAGTCCGCAGTTCCCAAAGGAATGGGAGACATGGAGACTTTACCCGCTACAGCCAAGGTTGCTCCGCCCCATACAGGAGAGGTAGTACCTGTGAGCCAAGGAGCGGTAGAACCAGCACCAGCCGCTGAAGCATGGATATTTTGTACGGCCTGAGCAAATATTGGCTGCAGGTTTATTGCCCAATCCGCAAACATGTCTTGAGGACGGCCCAAGGCTTGCATAGTATCGTTATGGACATAAAGACCGAAGCTATGGAAACCCAAGAACAAACAGACCCAGTTCAGATGGGAAATAATGGCATCCCGATGCCGCAGCATCCGGTCCAGTAGGTTGTTTTGGTTCATAACAGGGTCGTAATCCCGCACCATGAAGATGGCCGCATGGGCACCGGCCCCAACAATAAAAAAGCCACCAATCCACATGTGATGGGTGAACAAATTGATTTGGGTCAAGTAATCAATGCCCATGTAGGGATAGGGATTCATCGCGTACATATGATGCGCCACGATGATAGACAGAGAACCAACCATGGCTAGGTTAATCGCCAATTGAGCATGCCAGGAGTTGGTGAGCACTTCATAGAGACCCTTGTGGCCTTCGCCCGTGAGGGGACCCTTGTGGGCTTCCAACATTTCCTTAATGGAATGACCAATACCCCAATTCGTGCGGTACATATGTCCCGCAATGATGAACAGGGTAGCGATAGCCAAGTGGTGATGGGCAATGTCCGTCATCCACAGAGAACCAGTCTGAGGATCTAGGCCTCCCTTAAAGGTAAGGAAGTCCTTATAGACACCCCAGTTCAAGGTAAAGAAAGGCACTAGTCCCTGCTTGAAGCTCGGGAAAAATTCACCCATCTTTGCAGCATCGAAAGCATATTCATGAGGCAGAGGAATATCAGCAGGCTTCATCCCCCTGTTGAGCATTTGGTTCACAGGCAGAGCCACGTGAATCTGGTGCCCAGCCCAAGAGAGGGAGCCTAAGCCTAAAAGCCCAGCCAAGTGATGGTTGAGCATCGATTCCACATTTTGGAACCACTCCAGCTTTGGAGCCCGG
Organism: Gloeobacterales cyanobacterium; assembly: GCA_038245785.1. Taxonomy (GTDB): domain Bacteria; phylum Cyanobacteriota; class Cyanobacteriia; order Gloeobacterales; family PMM-0068; genus Sivonenia. Next base: position 51,450 of record JBBRSB010000002.1, read on the forward strand.
ACGTGGTAATGGAACCAGCCAGCAAACACCATTAAGCCAGCCATGGCCAAACCTGCTACTGCAGAAGCCATGAGCTGAGCTGAATTGGTGTAGCCAGCAGCCCGCCAAACATAGAACAAACCGGAGGTGATTTGAATTCCTCCTTCAAAGCTCTTAGTGACGGTGCCAGGATCTCTCAGGATCTCCTGACCAAAGATTGGCCAGATAGCGTGAGCGGAAGGCCTCACCTTCGTGGGGTCAGCCACCCAATCAATATAATTGGAGAACTGCGCACCATGGAAGAACATCCCACTAGCCCAAACAAAAACGACGGCCAGGTGGCCGAAGTGGGCAGCAAAGATTTTGCGAGCGATGTCTTCCCGGTCGCTGGTATGTGTTTCAAAGTCATGGGCGAGAGCATGAAGGTCCCAAATCCAGGTAGTGGTTTTGGGCCCACGGGCTAAAGAACGCTCAAACCAACCCGGCTTGAACCACTTCTCGGTAGAAGTAGGAACCGGATTGGTATCAACCGTTACTTTGACCTTATCCTCTCGCTTCTGCGGCGTGATGGTCATAAGAGACGATCTCCTCTAGACGTAGACGCACATCTTTTACAAAATGCACGCGGACTACATACAACGGAACGAGAACACATCTGAGACGCTACCGCTAAACGAATGATGAAATAATGGCGTAGCTGCATGACTCAGAGTTATCGAGCATTATAGGCCAGAGTTTTAAGCAAATAGAGCACTCCGTAACAGTTATTAAAAATTCGCAAAACAAGCTAGAGGCATGGGATACAAGAACTCAGGATTTATTTTGAGCAACACGGATTATGTAATTTTTCAAAGAAACTTAATATATGTAAACAATAGTTTTCAGTGATTAATCTTCAACCTGCCCCCAAAGCCAATCCCGTAACCAGCATTCCGATCACGAGGAAGGGCTGGGAACTCGCTTGGTACTTAACATCATTGGCAATTGGATCTTTTAAAAGCTGGGTTTGGAAAAACATTTGCGGCAAAATCAGGCCAGCGAGGATAGCTCCATACCAGTAGAACTTACCTGTATATATAAGGTAAGCAAGGATGCCCAACTGGAAGAAATCAATCATAAATACGCAGATCCAGGCGGCTTTCTGCACACCAAATATCACTGGCAAAGACTTAAGTCCCAGTGCCCGGTCCCCTTCAATGCTTTTGAAGTCATTGACAATAGCGATTCCCAGGCCGGCAAAGCTATAGAACAAAGTCAAAATAACGATCGTAGGGTTTAGCGTGCCAAAAAGGGCATGGCCGCAACACCAAGGCAAGGCAATATAGGAAGCGCCTAAAGCATAGTTCCCTAACCATCCGTTCTGCTTTAGCTTAAGCGGGGGCGCTGAGTAGATATAGGCGAGGAAGGTTCCGCCTAAAGCCAAACAGAAAATAATTGGGAAGGTATGACCAGCCCATCGGTCAAGAGTGTAAGAAACAGCTAAACCTAAAAACAGGAGCAAGTAGATCTGTTGCTCCACTTGAGCCAGAGCAATAGCCCCTGAAGGAATCGGGCGATAGGGTTCGTTGATCGCATCGATATCCCGGTCATAGTAGTCATTGATAGTTTGTGTAAAGCCTGCCAAGAGCGGGCCAGACATGACCATAGCTAGAACAACCATTAAAGTGTTCGACACTGACCAGGTAAAGCCCCCTGAGGCAGCTCCACAGATGACGCCCCACATCAGAGGAATCCAGGTCACAGGCTTCATCAGCTGCACCCGAATTTGGAGCAGGGAGCGCTCTTGGACATCGCCGCCCTTCATGCCAAGCATTTGGCGTTTGCGACGATTACTCTCTGATGTTTCTGCCATGGCTAGCTCAGATATAAATGGGGAGATGGAACATAGCCGGATTATACGGCTCCTGGGACTCGCATCATTTCTAGTGGATAATCATAAAAAGCCAAACGAGGCAAATAAATTTGAACCTCTCTGAGCGGCTATCTTTGATCATCACCAAGCTGCAGCAGAATGCTGCTGTGGATATTCTCCCGCTTTGGCAGCAGAAGATTGGGGAAGATTGGCAACCAATTACGTTGAATGAACGGTCTCTCTTTCCGTGGGAAAAGGGTGGAGCAGAAGTCCGTCTTCGGCAAACATGGAAAATTCCCCAGACGCTGAACGAGACTAGCCAGCTAACGTTGGGAGGAAGTACTCAGAGACTGCAGCTTGTCTGGTGGGCTTCAGCGGCAGAAGTTTTTATAGATGGACAGAAGGTACAAGAGGGAGATTTATTTGACCCTAAATGCCGTTTGCTCTTAGGGACAAACCTGCAACCGGGACAAACTTTTACCTTCGAACTTAAACTCAACAGCCCAAAGCATGACTTTGGTGCTCTGCAGACCTCAAAAGTATTGATCGAATATCCGCAGGAGCCCTGTGATCCGGGTAAACTAGCCGACGAGTTAGCGATTATCCATGCCTATCTAGCAGAGATTTCTAAAGGAGGATTTGAACTAGAGCCGATTGTTACTCGTTTAGAAGATCTACTTAAAACTCCGCTTAGTCAACAGTCTCTCGGCCCACTGCAAGAAACTAGAGCTTTACTACTACCGCTTAAAGAGTTTTTTAAAGAAAGAACGATTCACATGTTAGGAAATGCCCATATTGATATTGCTTGGCTTTGGCCAATCAAAGAGACTAAAGAAGTTTTAAAAAGAACTTTTCAATCGGCATTGAAGCTACAAAAAAATTATCCAGGTTTAATTTTCAATCAGAGTAGTGCCCTGACCTATGAGTGGATAGAGCAAGAAGAACTCAAACTATTTTCAGAAATCCAAGATGCCGTAGCACAGAATCGGTGGGAATTGACAGGTGGCATGTGGATAGAGCCAGACCTGAATTTACCGAGTGGAGAAGCGCTTATCCGACAAATTCTCTATGGCAAGCAATATTTCCAAAAAAAATTCAATAAAGATATAAAAATAGCCTGGAATCCAGACAGTTTTGGCTTCTCATGGCAGTTACCTCAGATCTTAGTAAAAAGTGGATTTGAAGCTTTTATTACCCAGAAACTAGCCTGGAATGATACGAACAAGTTTCCCTATAAAGCATTCCGATGGCAAGGACTCGATGGCACTCAAATACTCACCTATTTCTCGAATGAGATTGGTCAAGGATTTGAACCAATGTCTATTGCCAAAGATGCTGCAGAATTAGAACAAAAGCATGGAATAAGGCAAGCGCTTTGGCTCTATGGAGTTGGGGATCATGGCGGAGGACCTACCGCTGACATGTTGGACATCGCCGAAGAATGGCAACAGTCAGCTTTATTTTTCCAAGTGAAACCGCAAACAGCGGAAGGCTTTATCCAAAAGCTAAAAGAAGAGATTTCAACTCATCCACTGCCCGTCTGGAAAGACGAACTTTATTTAGAGTTTCATCGGGGGACCTTCACAACCAAAGCAGATCAGAAGCGAAAAAATCGGAAGCTAGAAGTACTCATATCCAATACAGAAAAATTTTGCTCTCTTGCAAGTATCAGCCAAAAAACAGCTTACCCGAAGCATGAGTTAGAAAATACTTGGAAGCACTTACTGCTCAACCAATTCCACGATATTTTACCTGGTTCCTCTATCCCTGAAGTTTTTGAGGATGCCAATTTGGTTTGGCAACAGGCAGAACAATCCTGTCGATCCATTACTCAAAAGATTGGCACTAAGGTAGAAGATTCTATAGATCTATGGAACTTTCACAGTTTTCCTTTCACCGGGATGATTGAAATTCAAAAGGATGAGTTACCATCAGGCAATAGTCTATTTATCCAAGGTAAAAGTTCATACAAAGCGATACCTTTCCAGAGAACAGAGGCAGGAATCATTTTCTATGCCAGTACTGTTCCAAGCTTAGGAAACGTTCGATACAAATACACAGACATTAGCTTTCCCCACACGAAGATTCCTGCGTTAAAGGTAGAACTTGGCACCTTAGAGAATCAGTATCTAAACGTAACCCTCGATCCAAGTACGGGGGATATCAATCAAATTCTCGATAAGCGAACGAATACAGAACTTTTAAGCAGCCTAAGCACGCTCCAATTTTTCGAGGATAGTGGTCAGTATTGGGATGCATGGAATATTGATCCCCAGTATGAGCAAAAGCAGTTGTTTGGTCTAACGCTTCAATCCTGGTCTATTCAAGAAGAAGGTCCTCTTAGAGTCTCGATCAGGAGCACGCGAAAATTCAGAAACTCAACCTTCAATCAAGAGATTCTACTAGATGCCTATAATCCTAAAATTACGGTTAGAAACTGGGTGGACTGGCAAGAGGAGCATATTTTAGTAAAAGCCTGCTTCCCCCTTACTTTTTCGGCCTCTTTCGCTAGCTATGAAATTCCGATGGGTGTTATTCATAGAAGTACCGAGGGTGAAGAAGCAAAAGTAAAATTTGAGGTGCCTGCCCAAACATGGGCGGACCTAAGTGGAGCTAAAACTGGATTTAGCATCCTTAATGATTGCAAGTATGGTTACGATGCCAAACCAAATCAACTCAGACTGACTTTATTACGCAGTCCAACCTGGCCTGATCCAAATTCGGATCGGGGTTTTCATGAATTCACCTATGAGCTAGTCCCTCATCAGGGCGATTGGAGAGAAGCCGCTATTGTTCAGCAAGCCCATTTTCTGAATAATCCAGTACAGATTTATCCCTCTATCGGCCATGATCCAACTCATAGCTTCCTCTCTACTGCATCCCAAAAAACGATTCTGACCGCTTTCAAAAAAGCTGAAGCTGGAAAAAGCTGGATTATTCGGTTATATGAGTCCTTAGGGCAAGAAGTTCAAGAGACTATCCACTTTCCCTACAAAATTAGCAAAGTCCATGAATGCGACCTCATGGAACATAATATCCAGGCTCTCCCTCATGATGAAAAACAATTTGATTGCTCCTTCAAACCTTATGAGATTAAAACATTCAGTGTGGTCTTCCAAAATATTTAGTTCTCTAGGCGTAGGATTGGCTCTGCTCCTTCCCTTGAAGGTTCAGGCAGAACCGCTAAGAGAATCTTTTTGTCCAGTCTCTTCATCAGTCGCTGAGCAACTCACCGCAGCCAGGAACTCAGCACTACCTGAGTTGAAAGCAAAATTTTCTTCTGCAGACCAAATAATAGCATCAACTAATCAGGAATCAGGGAATATTCCTCAATACCGAACGGTCCTCCAGCAGTCTATGCAATTAGTCAAGCAGTCATGTCAAGGCAATAGAATCCCCAAAGAGCGAGGTATGTGGGTACGGGCTTATCCCAACGATGGAAAAAATTTGGAAGTCTTGGGTGTTCTAGATCAGATGCTTTTGGCGGGGGTGACAGATATTTATTTGGAATCTTTCTACGAAAGTAAGACTCTTTTTCCTACAGATGACAGCACTTTTTCCAGTTGGCTTAGTCCAGATCAAGGAAACCTTCTAAGACTCTATACAGATCTGGCGCATCAACGGGGGATGCGGGTACATGCTTGGATTCGGGGAGCTGATTTTGGTCCAGCCTATGCGGTCAAATTTCCTGAAAGATTAATACGAAACGCCTTTGGTCAAGTGTCTAACTTAAAAGGTTCCGTTCAAGATCCGAAACCTGCGTTTAATCCAACTGTGAGCATTCCTGATTTTAAAATTGCAGAGGCAGGCCATTGGTTTGTCGATCCTTCCCATCCGCAAGTGCAAAAAGACCTGCAAACAGTTGTCATAGGAGCGCTCAATCAAGGAGTAGATGGAATTGCTTTAGACTATATCCGCTATCCCGTTGCCCAATGTTCTGAGCAAAAAGGGTGTCTCCAAAAAGACCCTCGCCTTCTCTGGCTCTTTGCCGAAGACAAAGGATTTGCTCGATTCCTTTCTTTCATGGAAAAACAGGGAATCGAACCAAAGGTAATCGATCAATGGATCAACAAAAGAAACACCTTAGATACACAAACCACCGAGACTCTGGCACGTCTTACAGACCAATATCTACGCAGCAATGTATTAAATCTAGTCCAGCAGACAGCGCAGAATATTCCCCGAAATAAAGTGATAACGGCTGCAGTTTGGAGTGAAGGCAATCAGAAAACCGATGGTCGTATGCAGCCCTATGACAAATTTCCTTTGACTAGGGGTCCCAATTTTATGAATTATAGCTATGATCCCGTGTGCAATCCTGCTACTCCAGAACGTAGCTGCATTACCGGAGAATATGACCGAGCGCTGAGTTTCTTCCCTACAGGAAATTTTTGTACTATTCTTGCGCCCGATCCTCCCTATCGTGTAGGACAACCAGACGGAGACCACCATGTTGCCCTTAGTGAACAAGTGAAGGTTTTACAAGAACATGCCCAACAAAAAGCACAAACCCTTGACTGTTTAAATTACTTTGCCTTTGGTTGGATTTATCCAGAGAATGACCAGCGTCGCAAAGTGGAAAAGTGAAACTTGATGCCCTATCAGTAAGATGGATAAAGACTTAGATTTAGCCCTATGACCACCCTCACGCCAGAAGAACAGAAAATGCAACGTGCGCGGTTGCGTGCAGAAATGAAAGCGCCTACTCGGATTCTGCGCTTGGGAATCTATGGAACTTTTGCAGCGATGGGATTAATTGGAACCTTAAGTTTTCTATCTCGAACGCTGGCGAGTATCGGAGAGGCAACCTTCTTCACCAATTTTTTCTGGACGCTAGCCCATGTGGGATTGATTGCAGCCATGGTTAGCCTATATCGTCTGGAAAAAGGGAAAGACCAGGCTTTGTATGAGAAATTTCTCGCGGAAGAACAGCGTCGCTAACGTCCCTATTTGATCTAAAAACGACTGTGCATACCCCGTCCGCTTGCTACGGGGGTTTTTTATTTATTCTGGAGATTCACAAGAACAGGAAATGGCTCTGTGCGTCAATCCTTTAGTTCAATCGGCTCATCGAAGATTTCAAACGCTGAGAACGGGCAGACTTGGGGAAGTTGGTCTGGGTCGAGGGGCGTCTCTTTACCCAACAAGTCCAATCCTTGTTCATAGCCGATTTCAATTGCCTCTGGCAGATAGGGTTTGAGGCTGGGGTTTTCTTTCAGGTGACGTTGAATCTCCCGACGCTGTTCACGGATAGTGTAGAACCAGCTTTTAGAGCGTTCCTCTGGTTGATAACGCCACTTTAACAGATGCCCCAAGAGCACCCCAAGGCGGTTGCGCAGCTCTTGGCGTTGTTGCTTACCCAAGGACTCGATCTCCTCAATTAAGTTCTCAATATCGACTTGCTTCCACTGCCCCGTTTTCAGTAGTTCAGCTTGTTGCTGCGTCCAGGCGTAAAAGTCTTGATCATAAAGTGTTGTGGTTTGCATTTGGCACCTCGGTAAGGAGATCTTGCTGGAGGAAACTGATTCCATTATCTACCATTGAAGATTTTGGAAATTTGAAAATAGCATGGGCGATTCAAAATGCCATCAGTTTCTTGGCGGGACACTATGTTGATTGGGAATATCTTCTGGATTCTGAGCCATTGTTGCTTCTAATGGAATGCTAGCTCTTTATGAAAATAGAATTGAATTTATGCACCCATATCATGTTCTTGGACTAGAACGAAAGGATCAACAATAACAGCCATATATTTTTGGCTTTCCAGTTTACTACGACGTGAAATCTCATCATTCTCAGGCTTGTAAATCAATCCTTCACTAAGCCAATGAGCAATTTTTTGGGTTGAATCATTAGCGAGTGCTATTCCAACCTCGATCAGCTCTAGAGGTGTTTGGACCATAACCACTCTTCCATCTACAGCGGGCAATGCAAGAATTTCCCAAGTAGCTTCATCTAGCGTACTTTCGATGCGTGTTCTAACATCAGGTTCTGGGTTCATTTAGAATCCTCAAGCTCTTACTAGATTAGCATAACCCCCGGCTATCGCCGTCCCCCACCCTCCGGGAAGGCTACGCCTAATGCCAAGGGGGACTACAGGGGGGTCTTCTATTTAATTCCATTCAGTTACTTAGGCTTCTACATCAGATGCCGTTGAACAAAATCAGTATAAACCTCACCTCGATTGAAGTAGGGATTGTCTAGGATACGCAAATGAAATGGAATGGTAGTAGGAACTCCTGTGATTGCATATTCTTGTAACGCTCTGCGCATTCGTCGAATCGCTGATGCCCGGTCTGGTGCCCAAACAATCAGTTTGCCAATCAAAGAATCATAATAGGGAGGGATATGGTAGCCCGTATAAAGATGAGAATCTACGCGCACTCCGGGGCCACCCGGAGGTAAATAGGCACTCACCAAACCAGGACTTGGACGAAAATCTTTTTCAGGGTCCTCTGCATTGATCCGACATTCAATCGAATGGCCGCGAATTTGAATATCTTTTTGGTGATAACCAAGCTTTTCACCGGCGGCGATGCGTATTTGTTCTGCTACTAAATCTAAGCCCGTAATCGACTCTGTAACCGGATGTTCTACTTGAATCCGGGTATTCATTTCCATGAAATAAAATTCACCCGTACTGTCTAATAAGAACTCGACGGTTCCTGCTCCCACATAGCTGATATGTTTTGCGGCTTTGACCGCAGCGTCTCCCATCTTGGTCCTTAGTCTGGGAGTTAAAGCTGGACTAGGAGCTTCTTCGAGGAGCTTTTGGTGACGGCGCTGAATGGAACAATCCCGTTCGCCTAAGTGGACGACATTGCCAAAGCGGTCTGCCAGGATTTGGAACTCGATATGACGAGGTTCTTTCAGATACTTTTCCAGATATACGCCCTGATTCCCAAAAGAGGCTCCTGCCTCTGCTTGAGCAGTTTGGAGCATCTTCGCCAATTCACTTTGACCGTTTACGATGCGCATCCCTCTGCCACCACCGCCTGCAGTCGCTTTGATGATCACGGGATAGCCAATCGTTTCTGCGGCTTCCAGGGCTTCTTCTTCTGATGCCAACAAGCCTTTAGAGCCTGGGACCGTCGGCACCCCGACTTTTTGCATCGTGCTCCGGGCCGTGGACTTATCGCCCATAAGATTGATCGCTTCGGCTGGGGCTCCGATGAAGGTCAACTGATGGTCGGTACAAATTTCGGCAAAACGGCTATTTTCAGAAAGGAAACCATAGCCAGGATGGATCGCATCACAATCTCTGACTAAAGCAGCGGAGATGAGATTGGGGATATTCAGATAGCTTTGACTACTGGAGGGAGGACCGATGCAAATCGCTTCACTAGCCAGCTTGACATGCAGTGAATCCTGGTCTGCGGTGGAATGGACTGCCACCGTTGCTATACCTAGCTCTTCACAGGCTCGAATAATTCTGAGGGCAATTTCCCCCCGATTGGCAATCAAAATCTTACGAAAATAAGCCACAATATTTTCCGCCGTGGTTCCAAAGGAGTTAGGGGCGGTGCTGATCCTAGCACTTTCACGGGGCAGAACCGACCGATAATAAGGATACGGTCTGTGCTCTTATGGTTTCTTGAACCCACCCAAACTCAATGCCTACAACCTCTCCCCCTAATCTCCAGTTCCCGATTACCGCTGTCATTGGTCAGGAAGCTATTAAATTAGCCTTGCTTCTTGCGGCCGCAGACCCCGGCCTAGGGGGGGTGGCGATCAGTGGGCGTAGAGGGACGGCTAAATCAGTCTTGGCTCGCGGCATCCATAGCCTGCTGCCGCCGATTGAAGTGGTGAAGTCGAGTTGGTGTAATGCTACGGTTCAAGAGTGCAAGGAATATCCGAGCATCTGCACCAATAAATCTCACACCCTCAAAGTAATTAAGCCCACTTTTGTCCAAGTCCCGCTTGGCGTGACGGAAGACCGCCTGCTCGGAGCCGTAGATGTCGAGCAATCCGTCAAACAAGGACAACCGATTTTTCAACCAGGGCTTTTGGCTCAAGCGCACCGAGGCGTTCTCTATGTAGATGAACTAAATCTGCTTGATGAGGGGATCATCAACACCCTGCTCAATGTTTTGACTGATGGCGTGAACCGGGTGGAGCGAGAAGGATTGAGTGTGGTCCATCCCTGTCGTCCTCTTTTAATTGCTACCTTCAACCCAGAAGAAGGAGCAGTACGTGAGCATCTCCTCGACCGCATAGCCATCACGCTCTCTGCCGATGAAGTTCTAGGGCTGGATGAACGGGTAGATGCCGTACAGCAGGCTCTCAAGTTTAGTCGGTCGCCAGAGGCTTTTTTAGCCCAGTACGACCAGGAGTTAGAAGAACTGCGCCTCGATATTATTTTGGCGCGGGAACGACTCAAGGATGTCCAGCTTTCCGAAGAACAAATGGCCTACCTCGTAGAAGAAGCAATCCGGGGTGGAGTGATTGGTCATCGGGCTGAAATTTTTGCCGAACGGGTGGCTCGTGTTCATGCTGCACTTGATGAACGGACCCGCGTAGAAGCAGAAGACCTCAAGCGGGCCGTGGAATTGGTCATTATCCCCCGGTCTACCTTGGTAGATTCACCCCCGGACGAACCACCGCCGCCGCCCCCACCACCACCACCTCCTGAGGATGACCAGGAGGATGAGGAAGAAAATGATCAGGACCAAGACGAAGAGCAAGAGGAGAATGAGCAGGAAGACGAAGAGGATGACACACCCCCTCCCATTCCCGAAGAATTCGTCTTTGATGCAGAAGGCGTGCTCCTAGACCCCAATCTGCTCTACTTTGCCCAGTTGGCTAAACGGAAAGGGAAAGCAGGGGCGAGGAGCAAGATTTATAGCGAAACGCAAGGCCGCTATATCAAACCGATGCTGCCCAAAGGGAAGATCACCCGAGTTGCAGTCGATGCCACCTTGAGAGCCGCCGCTCCCTATCAAAAAATGCGCAGGGAGCTACATCCAGGCCGAAAAGTGATCATCGAGAAAGGGGACCTCCGGGCCAAGCGCCTAGCACGCAAGGCAGGAGCACTGGTGATCTTTGTCGTCGATGCCTCCGGTTCTATGGCCCTCAATCGGATGCGTTCTGCTAAAGGTGCGGTGTTGCGTCTCTTGACAGAAGCTTATCAAAGCCGCGATAAGGTCGCTTTGATTCCTTTTCGGGGTGAACGGGCCGATGTCCTCTTACCGCCTACCCGCTCTATCGAACAAGCTCGTCGTCGTCTCGATGCTCTGCCCTGTGGTGGCGGCTCTCCGCTGGCCCATGCGCTGATGTTGGCGATGCAGGTCGGCACCAATGCCCAAAAATCTGGGGATGTAGGACAGGTGATTCTGGTCGCTATTACCGATGGACGGGGCAATATTCCGCTAGCCCGCTCTTTAGGAGAAGTCCAGGAAGAGGGTGAGAAGGTGGACGTGAAAGAGGAACTGCTGGAGGTGGCGAAACAAGTGCGCGGGGTTGGCTTCAAGTTCCTGGTCATTGATACGGAAAATAAATTTGTCTCAACGGGCTTGGCGAAAAAGCTAGCAGAAAATGGTGGAGGCCGATATTTCTACCTGCCACGAGCGGACGACCGTACGATCGCAGCTACAGCACGCCAAGCGATCCAAAGCCTGAAATAAATAAATTGACAGGTGTGTTAGAAAGAGAGTAAGTTGTAAGACTGACGTCGCGGGGTAGAGCAGTCTGGTAGCTCGTCGGGCTCATAACCCGAAGGTCGCAAGTTCAAATCTTGCCCCCGCAACCAATAAAATAGAGACTGGGAAAATATTCCCGGTCTCTATTTTTTAGCTATATGTAATGGATACAAATTTAAAGGGTGATATCGCTGGGCAAATTCTCTAGTAGAAGTAACAGACAAAGGCAGAGGTTAACAGTTTGACGGCTCGATGGGACGAGACATGGCATAGGCTGCGAGAGTGGACAAATGGTCAGGCTCAGTCGGAGCGACTAGCAGCGCAAATTTTGGTCGAAGAGGGCTATAAAGATTTAGATCCCATCCATCCATTAGGTGGAAAAGATGGAAGAAAAGATGCTACTTGCGAGAAGGATGGTAAGAAATGGTTAATGGCTGTTTACTTTCCAAGTGGACAACAACCGTTTTCTCAAATTAAGAAAAAGTTTCTTGGCGACCTTGACGGTGTAGGGCCCAACAGTGCAGATGGGCTAGCCTTCGTCACTAATCAGAAACTTACTCAAGGAGAGCGTAAGACTCTTAAGAAATCTGCTGGAAAAGGTTATATTGAATTATTTCACTTGGAGAGAGTCACTGCAATCCTCGACAAGCCTGGGATGAGTAGTGTTCGGAAGCAGTTCCTCGGGGTAGATTGTAAGGAATGGCCTAATATTAAAATACGGTTCCATCAGGTTTTTTCTCGCTACAGTAAAGCAGGCCCATTTCTACGAGAGCTTCCGATATTCAATAATTTACTGCCTGAAGACTATGCCTATAGTAAAATTTGTATCGACATAGAAAACACTGGATTAGTGCAAGCAAAAAATATTAAGTTAACTCTATACCCACAAGAATTTGAAAGAGGCGTTTCTATTTCACCAAAAGAAAAACATGTGACTGCAAATTTTTATTCTTCATACTCTTACTTAAACTTTGAATTCTCTAATCTCAATAGGGATGAACGCAGAATATGTGCTGATTGGTTTCATATAAATTTCAGTAATGGAGCTATGAACTATTGATGGTAATTTTGAAGCGGTAAAAGGTAAAAAAATTAAATGGGAGCTCACTTGCGATGATATGCCAGGGCGATCAGGTGTATTAGAAGTCTCATGACTTTCGTGAGGTTACTGAGGCAGAATGTAACATAGATGGTCTAAACCCAATTAGCTCAATTTAGATGACCATGATATTATCCTGTCCGAGTTCCTGGGCAGCAGCCCAAATCGGAGAACGTGGATGAGTAATCCTAGAGTTTTTGCAGACTTTCACAACGCCGATGCGCAGGGTCACCTGCGGCTGAACTGTATTGGAACCTTTGAGGACCTGGCGAATCAAAACATTGAGTTGCAGAATGGGCAATTCCTCACACTGTACAGCGAAGATTTAGAAATGGATGGAGTCATGCAATATTCTGAAGATGAGAATCTGTGGGTTGCCATCATCGATTGGGAAAAAATTAGGCAAGTCGAAGAGCTGGTAATTCAAGGATAACGCAAGGAAAATCACTGAGCTGAAGGAAGCCAACTTTTAGGAAGTTCATTCACATCTTCTACCAAGAAATCTGCGTACACCCATATCCGAGAACCATTATAAAGATCTCTAAGAATAGGCTTCGGGGCACCGGATTTATCCCATGGCTGGAGATCGGAGTCTAGTTCGCAGAAACCGACCCAGGAATGTCCCTCTAGCTGTAGCTCCTCAGCCCGAACTAGCAACCCTGCCAAGATAGCCATGTCGTAGGGCTTAAGAGAGAGGTCCATCGCACCAATAGACACCTGCCGTTTCAGCATGGGCTGCGAGAGTGGAAAGACATGGAGACTAGGATGTTTAGCTAACGCACTCATCCGTTCTGGAACTTTCGTCAGTTCGTTTGCAACCAAGCCGTCAAACTGGTCGAATACTCGGAACGCTGTCTCCGCGTCCTCCGCAGACACGCGGCCTCCTTCTCTTGCCCATCTGACAAACTTGCGTAAATCTTCAGAGCGTGCGCGCGGGGTGAATCGTCTGGGTACAGTTTCAAGCGCTTCTGTAAGGCATACTGCAGGCACATGTAACTCAAACTCGCCAGCCTCCGCGCGTGAGAGTAACTTAACCGCCTGCAGACTCTGTAAATGTGCTGGTGCAACAACATCAACGACCCAGTTTGTTTCAACCAGAACTGCCGTGGGCTTCACTGTAGAGCTTTACTCCACCTTGGGCCAGCAGCTCTCACCTCGCCGAGTCTGAGAAGACCGATAATCGGTCCACCTAGCAGGGCTTTCAAATCAACTGGAAAGTTATCTGTATTGGCAGTAAGTTTCAATTTCTCGAGCCATCGCTGAACGCGTGATTCGAACTCAAGGCTAGGGTTTCCTTTCCACTGCTCATCGGCAGGAGGTAGCAAAAAATCTGGAAGCTTCGCTTCACCGACAACATGAACAGACGTACCATTTGACTCCTTCAAAGAGTCGCGAAGCAAGATGACACGCTCTCCGGTCACAACTAGGCCAACCGAACAACCAATAGCCGCCATGAAGCTTCTGAGCTGTTCAATAGCATTCTGAGCGCGTATATCGACATCGTTGAGCTTCACCTCAACGATCATTAAATATTCCCCGTCCGGGCTTGTCACAAGAATGTCTGGATGGGCTGTTTCCATAGGAGTATTATATCGCAGCGGGTTCATTGAGTCAGGATTATATATAGCCTTGTCTGGAGACAAATTCGAGCACAAAGCGGAGGCATAGATGCTTACGTCCAATTGTTATACGGCAGCAGCAATAATCTGTCCGATTTCTTGGGGAGTTGCGCCCGTGGCTAACATGCCTCGAATCAGCAATTCGATCGATACCGAAGAATCACCATTTTCAGCCATTGCAACACGTGGTTGACTGGAACCAATTTTTGTCGCCAACTCCATCTGTGTCATTTGCTGCTTGCGCCGCTCTTTTAAATTTTGGCTCAGAGCCAACTTAATGTCCACAATTATGCGTTCTTCAGTACTGATTTCAAGAAAGTCAGCAACTTCCCCAATCTTCCAACCTTTTGCCTCTAAACGTTGTCGTTTTACTTGTTCTATATCTTTTACTCCTGACTGTCTCGGTCGTATCGTGCTAGACGTTTCTGACAAATTTCAATCACTTTCCTTAGAGTTGTTTGAGTAGTCTTACTAAACACTTCAACTATCACAATTGCATCGTCGTCAATTCGGTACATGATGCGCCAGTTTTTATCTTCATCGCGGATTCGTAGCTCATGGCAATAAATACCAATGTGCCGTCAGCTCTATTGGAAAGGTACTCACTATCAACATATGCAGCGGTTCATTGCAGATCTGGATCGGATGCAGGTTCCCAAGGGCAATACCAAACCAAGATTTTTTGAAGATACATATATGCGAGACGATTGAGGAGCCTACGCCATGACAAAATGGCAGGGGCGGATTTCTTCATAGATTCTGTCCAAACCGTCCAGGGTACTGCCCATGCTACGCCTCACCGAAATCAAACTCTCACTGGATCACGCAGAAGAAGACATTCGTGCTGCCATCCTCAAAAAACTGTGCATTGCCCCAGATGAACTGATTCATTACGCTGTCTTTAAACGGAGCTATGATGCCCGCAAGCGCGGTGCTATTTCTCTCGTCTACATCCTGGACGTCGAAACGCCCAAACAGGAACAACTCCTCCGGCGATTTAGGAAAGACCCTCACGTGGTGCTTACCCCTGACACCACCTATCGCTATGTGGCAGAAGCACCGCCTGGATTAGCAAAAGAAACCCGCCCAATCGTTATTGGCAACGGCCCCTGCGGCATGTTTGCAGGGCTACTGCTAGCGCAGATGGGATTTTGTCCGCTGATTTTAGAACGAGGAAAAGCTGTACATGAGCGTTCCGTCGATACTTTTGGCTTCTGGAGTAAGCGAAAGTTTAATCCAGAGTCCAACGCTCAATTTGGCGAAGGGGGTGCGGGCACCTTTTCCGATGGCAAGCTCTACAGCCGTATCAAAGATGCTAATCGTCAGGGGCGTAAAGTCCTCACTGAACTGGTCAATGCTGGTGCAGCTCCCGAAATTCTCTACATCAATAAACCCCACATTGGCACCTACCGACTGGTGAAAATTGTCGAGAACATGCGCAACACGATTGAATCGCTGGGGGGCGAAATTCGTTTTCAAAGTCGTGTAGAAAACATCGATATTGAGCAGGGCCAAGTGCGCGGCGTCACCCTCGCCAATGGGGAATATATTGCTAGTGAGCACGTCATTCTAGCGGTTGGACACAGTGCCCGTGACACTTTTGAGATGCTCCATAAGCAGGGTGTCTATATCGAACCCAAGCCCTTTTCCATTGGCTTTCGGATCGAGCATCCCCAATCCCTGATCGACCAATGCCGATTTGGGACGCAGGCGGGCCACCCGATTCTGGGTGCGGCCGATTATAAACTGGTTCATCACTGCTCAAATGGGCGCTCGGTCTATAGTTTCTGCATGTGTCCAGGGGGGCAAGTTGTTGCGGCAACATCAGAGATAGGGCGGGTCGTTACCAATGGCATGAGTCAATATTCCCGCAGAGGAAAGAATGCCAATAGCGGCATTGTCGTCGGCATCACGCCGGAGGATTATCCTGGGAGCCCCTTAGCTGGAATTGATTTTCAGCGTCGCCTAGAGGAGCGAGCCTTTGAGTTGGGCGGCGGAACCTACGAAGCTCCGGGGCAGCTAGTGGGTGACTTTCTTGCCCAGCGACCCTCTACCGAACTAGGAAGTGTCAAGCCTTCCTATCGTCCTGGGGTGCATCTATGCGATTTGAGCCCGAGTTTGCCAGATTATGCAATCGCCGCCATTCGTGAAGCGATACCCGCTTTTGACAAACAGCTCAAAGGCTTTGCCATGCATGATGCTGTTCTTACGGGTGTCGAAACCCGCACGTCCTCCCCGATTTGCATCAAGCGTGGTGATGACTGCCAAAGTCTCAATACAAAAGGGCTTTACCCGGCAGGCGAAGGGGCTGGATACGCTGGAGGAATCCTCTCCGCAGGCGTAGACGGTATCAAAGTAGCCGAGGCCGTTGCCCTGAGCATCATGGAAACTGCAGTCTGCAAGATTTGATTGGCTTAACTAGAGCGAACATAACCCCTGGCTATCGCCGTCCCCCTTGCCCTAGGCGTTCGCGTAGCGTCTCTGCAAGAGACAGCTTTCCCGTTGGCAAAGCCTGCCGAAGGCATAGGGTAGGGGACTACAGGAGGTCTTCTTAATTCCACCTAGCTACTTATCCATAAAAAGAGGGGGTAGCCTGAAAGCTGCCCCCTCTTTTTAATCAATATCCGGTTACTCGGCTACTTCAGCCGTTTCATCGGGGTGAATGCCCAAACGAGTTAGGTTGACGCGGCCTTTATGGTCAATTTGTTTGACCTTGACCAAGATGGTATCGCCTACCGCAACTTCATCTTCCACTCTCCGTACGCGGTGTTCCGCTAGCTGAGAGATATGAACCATGCCTTCTTTACCGGGCAGAATCTCGACAAAAGCACCAATCGGAATAATCCGGGTGACTTTGCCGTTATAGACCTTGCCGGAATCGATGGTGCGGGTCATGTCTTGAATCATGCGTTGGGCAATGCGCGCTGCTTCCCCATCTGTAGACGCAATGATCACTGTACCGTCATCTTCGATATCGACGGTGGCACCGCTTTCGGCAATAATCCGTTTGATGTTCTTACCGCCAGGTCCAATGACCGCCCCAATCATGTTTTCAGGAATCCGGATCGTCAAGAGACGAGGAGCATCAGGAGACAGCTCAGGACGAGGAGCATCAAGGACAGCCAGCATCTTCTCTAGAATATGCAGTCTGCCACCCTTTGCTTGATTCAAGGCCGTTTCCAGCACCGCCAGGGTGATCCCGGTAATCTTGATGTCCATCTGCAAGGCCGTAATCCCATCACGAGTCCCTGCTACTTTGAAGTCCATATCGCCCAGGAAATCTTCAATCCCTTGAATATCGCTGAGGACCCGCACTTCATCGTCTTCTTTAATCAGACCCATCGCCACCCCAGAGACAGGTTCCTTGATTGGGACTCCTGCATCCATTAGAGCGAGGGTAGAACCGCAGACAGAAGCCATACTGGTCGAACCGTTGGAAGACAAGGCTTCAGAAACGATTCGGAGAACGTATGGGAACTCGTCTTTGGGAGGAAGGACGGTCATCAAGGCTCGTTCGGCCAAGGCTCCATGACCAATTTCCCGACGGGAAGAACCCCGTTGAGGCTTCACTTCTCCCGTGGAATATCCAGGGAAGTTGTAGTGGTGAATGTAGCGCTTTTCACTGTCGGGATGCAGGTCATCCATCTCTTGGGCATCACCCGAAGTTCCCATCGTCAGGACAGAAAGGACTTGGGTATTGCCCCGAGTAAAGAGTCCACAACCGTGAACTTTAGGAATAATGCGAACGGCACAGGAAATAGGACGAATTTCTTCTAGCGTCCGTCCGTCCACCCGGCGGTTATCCCGAACAATTTGGCCACGCATTAACTTCTTAGTTTGCGCTTTGAAGAGGTCTTTGACCTTATTGAACTCAGGGGCCGCAGCAATCGCTTGAGCCACTTCGTCGTCTGCTGGCAGAGCAGCCACTGCCGCTTTTACTTCCTCTTCAATAGCAGTCAACTTCTCATCCCGCTCGTTCTTCGGTAAGAAATCTCCCAAAATAGAAGCCACTTTATCTTTCGCTTGATTCTCGATGAACGAAATAACAATCGGGCTAGATTCGGGGGCTGTAAATTCCATCGGCTTGATATTGAGGTCTGCCACCATCTCTTTCTGGGCAGCCAACAGTCCACCTATCGCTTCCATGCCGAAGTCTAAAGCTTCTAGGACGTCTTCTTCGGGGAGGCGGTTGGCTCCGGCCTCTACCATGATCACGCCGTTCTCCGTACCTGCCACAACCAGGTCTAAATCACTCTTATTCAGTTCGGGATAGGTGGGATTCAGCACAAAATCATCGCCCAACAGACCAACCCGTACGCCAGCAATCGGTCCCGCAAAAGGCAGTCCTGCCAACATGAGTGCAGCAGAAGCTGCCGTTAAGGCGAGGATATCCGGAGGAACCATGTCGTCTAGGGACAACACCGTAGCAACGATTTGGACATCATTCCGGAACCCGTCTGGGAAAAGGGGACGAATAGCCCGGTCAATTAAACGCGAAGCGAGGATTGCTTTTTCTGGGGGGCGGGCTTCCCGACGCATGAAACTGCCTGGAATGCGTCCTGCTGCGTAAAGTCGCTCTTCGTAATCTACTAATAAGGGGAAGAAATCCATGCCTTCTCGAGGCTTTTTGCTCATGGTGGCAGTTACTAAAACACTGGTACCACCGCCTTGAACTAGAATCGAACCACCTGCTTGTTGCGCCAATACTCCTGTACTAAAACTAATCTCCCGTCCGCCCACTAGGACAGACTTTCGATACTCAGTCATTCTGTTCCTTTCTTTGTTTTTAGCTAACTAAAGATTGTACCAACTTCAACACCGCCCCTGCGTTTATTTACTGAATAAATTAAAACAAAACCCCTATGCTTCTGGCACGGGGGCTTAACAACTTAGAGTCTAGGACGATGTCTACGTGCTGCTTCCCGCTTGCGTTTACGCTCTTCGCTGGGTTTCTCGTAGTATTCGCGTCGCTTAACTTCTGCTAAGATGCCTGCTTTCTGAATTTTCTTCTTAAACCGACGCAGTGCAGACTCTACAGATTCATTTTCGCCAAGACGAACTTCACTCACTAACAATCACCCCCTCTACTTAGTATTTTTATTCAAAGACTTGCAATCGGACTTCTTGACCATGGCTTTGGCCTGCCGCTTCCAGTACCCGGCGTACGGCTTGGATAGTGCGGCCCCCGCGACCAAATACTTTTCCTTTATCCGAACTGTCAAAGGCGAGACGGATAAGGATTTTGGCACCTCCACGCGTAGACTCAACCCGGACCACTAGCTTGTCTGGAGTATCCAATAAAGGCCCGACTAGAAAGCGAACCAACTTAGGATAGTCGGGGTTGGGTCCAGAAGGGTCGAAAGCGATGCCTTCTACTTCTAACGGAGTACTCTCTGTTTCGTTAGGCGCTGAGCTGTTCAAAGACTTTTGCCTTTACGAGCAATGTGCGGACAGTTTCTGTAGGCTGTGCCCCGTTGCGGAGCCACTTAGCAGCAGCTTCTACATCAATTTTGAAACACTGTTCAGGCTCAGAATCCTTAGCTCGAGGATTGTAGAAGCCAATTTCTTCTAGAACAGCACCATCCCGTCTTTTACGGGAATCCAAGACAACAATGCGATAAAAGGGACGGCGTTTAGAACCCAGCCGTTTCAGACGAATAGCGACGATGACCTTTCTCCTTTGCAATACCCACAGCGTAATAGTGTAGCGTGACTCCCGTTACCTTGGATAGGGGGCAAGCGTTAACTAAATCCTTTGCGGTCTTTCTTTTTGGGCGGCTTGGGTGGTTTTGCCTTAGTCGCTTGTCCGCGCCAACCAGGGCCTCCCCCTGCAGCTGGACCCATACGGCCCTGATTACCCATGCCGCCCATTCCAGGCATTCCACCACCCATGCCACCCATTCCGCCCATGCCAGGCATGCCGCCAAAACCACCACGGCCCATTTGCTGCATCATGCCGCGCATCTGCTGAAACTGGTTGAGCATTTGGCCTACATCTTGAATGGAATGACCTGAGCCTTTGGCGATACGGCGTTTGCGCGATAGGTCGATGGCATCAGGATTGCGACGTTCCGATGGAGTCATCGAACCAATCATCGCTTCCGTCTTTTTGAGCTGCTGTTCTCCCTGTTCTATTTGTTCATCGGTGATTTTGCCACCGACGCCGGGCAAGAGCTTGAGGATGCCGCCGAAGGAACCCATCTTCTTGATCATCCGCATCTGTTTGACAAAGTCTTCCAGGTTGAAGGACGCATTAAGAATTTTGTCTTCTAACTTACTGGCATCGGTGATATCAATCTCTTCTTGCGCTTTTTCTACCAGAGTCATCAAGTCGCCACCGCCCAGGATGCGGGAGGCCATGCGGTCGGGATAGAAAGGCTGTAAGGCTTCTACTTTCTCACCGACCCCGATGAATTTGATCGGTTGACCCGAAACCTGACGGATAGAAAGAGCCGCCCCACCACGGGTATCCCCGTCCATCTTGGTGAGGATGGCACCAGTAATGCCTACCCGTTCATGGAAAACGCGGGTTAGGTTCGCGGCTTCCTGTCCGGTCATCGCATCGACGACCAATAGAATTTCATCGGGCTGGGCCAGATTTTTGATGTTGACCAGCTCTTGCATCATGTCTTCATCAATTTGCAGGCGACCGGCAGTGTCAATGATGATCGTATCTACTTTTTCCTGTTGACCATAGGCAATGCCCTCCCGTGCGATATCCACTGGATTGGCTTCGGTCCCTTTCTCAAAGATCGGTACCTGGATCTGCTTTGCTAAGGTCCGCAGCTGGTCTACGGCGGCTGGACGGTAAACATCACAGGCGACTAAGAGAGCACGTTTATTTTCTTTGCGGAGGAATAAGGCCAGCTTGGCGGCAGCAGTGGTTTTTCCTGTTCCCTGCAAGCCTGCCATCAGAACAATGGTTGGTCCACTTTCTGCCTGGTTCAAGGGCACATTCGCTTGGCCCATGAGGCTGCGCAGTTCGTCATAGACGATGTTGGCGAACTGTTGACCTGGAGAAAGGGTGAGCAGGACTTCACTGCCTAGGGCCTTTTCCTGGATGTGTTCAATAAAGTCTTTGACCACCTGGAGGTTGACGTCTGCATCCAGCAGAGAGCGCCGTACCAGCCTCAGGGTCTCTTCAATATTCTTCTCTGTAAGTTTGTCTTCACCCTTCAGTTTCTTGAAGGCACCTTCTAATTTCTCACTCAGGGCATCGAACATAGGCTTATACAGGGGTGGGAGTGTTGCTTTATCCCAGGATAGCGGAGCGACTCCCAAAAAACCCAGATAATTAAGTCCCCGTCGAGCCAAATCCGCCTACACCCCGCGCCGTCTCCTCAAAATCCTCTACTTGGGTGAACGCCCCGTGGACAATCGGGGTAGGGATGAGTTGGACAAGCCTATTAGGCAGGACTAGGTCTGGAGCATCGGGGTCTACTTTAATCAGGGGTACTAGGATAGGACCTGCGTAGGATCTGTCAATAATTCCAATGCCATTGGCCAACATATAACCTGACTTAATGATCGAACTGCGGGCCGCTAAAATTAGATACCAACCATAGCTTGGTTGCACTTTAATTCCAGTATCATAAAGTTCGACTTTCCCAATCTGTTTCGCTTTCTTAATGATGGTGAGATCGAATCCTGAGTCAGACACTCGTTCCTTAAAGGGGGCGACAGCATCTGGGTCCAGTTTTACCCATTTAAAGGATTCTAGCTTGCTGTGATTTCTTCCGGACAAACCAGGAATCCAACCGGCCCATTCTAGATAAACGTCTTTATTATTTTGCTGGAAGAAATGAGCATTCTCGTAGAGATTGCCTAGAAAATCTAGGGCATTATTGCTATACCATTCAAGCGTTTCTTTACCGTTCTCAGAACGAGCAATGCAAGGGATGGCACAAAATTCTTTGATGCTTTCTCGCATCGCTTTAGAAGAACAGGTAAGACTGCATTTCGGTTGTTGCCCATCTTCGGTGACATGAACAATATGTCCACGTTGTTCAAAGTATCCTCTAAGAAAATCCCAGGCTAGTTCTTGACTAAGCTTGAAAGGGAAATTCTCATACTCAGATTGAGTTGTAGCGACAGACTCAAGATAGTCATAGTTGCAGCCTAACAAATAGGCTTTTTCTTCAGTCGTAATTTCTTTGAAATGATCACTTGCCAAGATATATCCCACAGCCAAAAGATGAGTTAACCTATCACGAAAAAATGGTGAGGGTCTATTTTTTTAATCAAATAAAGCAGATCTACGCCACGGCACCGGATATCTCCATAGAGGCATCAGCTCACTCTTTTCCTCCCACATAGAGCAAGGGGAGCGCCAATGGCGGCCCCGCAAGAAAGGTGTCAGTCTTATCGCGGATAGCTGCATAACCAGGAGCAGATTCGTGTGTCTCCTTAGCTTGCGCATCACGATAACGTTCATACACCAGCACCGTATCCGGTTCGACAGGAGAGACATGGATGGTGAAAACTTCTGTCCCCGCTTCATCGGCATAGGATTCACTGGCTTGCACTAAATGTATAGCGAGTTCATTCCTCATCCCAGGTTTCGCTCTGAACTGCAGAAATACGCCTATTTTGTCCATGATGGGCTCCCTAAACTTACAAAGATCTGCTGAGAGGCTGCGTTGCCTACAGAAATAGCCTTCATCAGACTACTCTAGAGAGAAGTTTAGTTGTGTTTGGAGACTAGAGAATTTTGGACCTTGGTCTCCGAGATATCGGTAATAAGCGGAGGCGCACACTGGCAAAGTGGAATTGTCTAGGGTGATTTGGTAGGCTGAGATGGTTGAGGAACATTTCGCTGACTAATTGGCTAGTCTGTCCGCGCAGCCCTTTACCAACCTGCTAGCATGGATTTATCTTAGTTACTCAATTCATTAGATCCTGAGAGGGATGGCTCATGGCAGTCCTAGACTATAAAAAAGTTATTGCTACTGCAACAGCTCAAGAGCGTTGGCTCAATACTGATGAACTTGAGAAAGCAACAGCTTCTTTGAATGCAGCAACAAGTTTAACTATAAATAGAGAAAGTTTGGCTAGAGGTGCAGCTCAAGCAGTCATTCATCAACACCCTTGGCATTTATCAACGAAAGAAAGTTTGGCTAAGTTCGTCCAAGATATAGACTACTCCCTACGGTACATTTCCTATTGCCTGGTAGTCGGTGGAACTGGTCCCATTGATGATATGTTCGCGGATTGTCATACCTATGACCTATCGACAGAATGTTCCTTAGATGCCCTGAAATATGTAAAAGCCAATCATGGTCTGACTGGCCAAGAAGCCGTTGAAACTGATGCTTACATTGATTATCTTATGAATGCACTTAATCTCCATCTTTTCGAGGCCATCGATAAGAGAGAGAAATCAGAAAATATTGAGATTCTCGGTTCTTTGGAAGAGAATGAAATGGATTTGGGGGTTGAGCAAGATATCGTAGTAACCATGCCTCCTATTTCTCGCAGAAAAGTGATACTACATGTCAAGCAAATAAGCATGGCAAAGCCAAAAGTTGTTTTTGATGAAGTTGCTGATAGTTATTCGCGTTGATATTATATTGCTTTTATTTTCGTGAAACCTAAGACCTATTAGATTAGAAAGGTGAGGAGCTGAGTGGGATATCCTTGGTATGAGGTAGTGGAAAATGATGGGAGTTTACAGCAAGGAGATTTTCTGGAAAGCTGTCCAGTAGTTGTTCCCTTGTTCATCCCTGATTCCTCTACTAAAGAGCTTGAAGCAGAGATACTGGAATACAACGTAGTAGTGATGAGTCAATCTTGTGATTTGGAACAGGAGAAGCTTGATCTAGTTCTTGTTTGTCCCCATTGGTCTTTAGACGCAATAGGCGAGCAGAACCAATACTTCAAGTCCTCTAAAGGGAAAGAAGAACTCAGGCGTGGGAACCTGCCTGGCTACCACATGCTGGCCTCTTGTGAGCTATCGGGATTGAATCGTGATATTCAGGTCGTTGACTTTCGAAATATTTACAGCCTTCCTTGTTCATTTTTGAAACTATTTTATCTAGGAATGGAAAACGGCTACGGCTTTTGCCTCCCTACAGAGAGCACCTCTCCCAATCTTTCGCTCGTTTCTTTATGCGCGTTGGCCTTCCTGGAAACATTCCACCCTTTAGGTAACAAACGGACTCTTAGTAACCGCCTACCTGACCATCTTTGCGCATTTCAGAAGCCCCATGATAAACCCGATTCACTCGGTCCCAGAGAATCGCCTGATAGCCGCCAAAATTACCCGGTGAAGCCTGCAAACGATGTCCCCGAAGCTCTAGTTCTGCCCGGACTTCTGCTGGAATTCCACTTTCCAGGGCAAGCGCTCCACCATCAATCATCAAGCGTCCGTCTGGGTCATGATCCTCAAAATGATAGTACCTGGCGGCATCTCCGGCTTCCTGAACATCCATACCGAAGTCGATGATATTGCAGAGAATCTGTACATGTCCCTGCGGTTGCATATCGGCTCCCATGACGCCCATGCTCAGGAAGGGTTCTCCATCTTTTAGGACGAAGGCTGGAATGATCGTGTGAAAAGGTCGCTTTGCCGGAGCGTAAACGTTGGCATGTCCTGCTTGCAGCGTAAACTGGGCTCCTCGATTTTGAAACATGAAGCCTAATCCGTCTGGGACCAAACCACTGCCCATTCCCGCATAGTTACTCTGTATCAGCGAAACGATCATGCCCTGAGCGTCCGCCACGCTTAGATAAATTGTGTCACTTCCCTTTGGACTGCCTGCACTTAACTGGGTTTGTGCCTTTTGTTGGTCTATCTGCTGTCTGCGTACCGCTGCATATTCTTTGGATAAAAGCTCTGCCATAGGAATCTGGCTGAATTCAGGGTCTGCATAGAAACGGGCTCGGTCCGCAAAGGCTAATTTCTTCGCTTCTATCTGGAGATGTAGATAATCTGCGCAGTTGTGCCCTAATCGCCCAAGGTCAAAGCCTTCTAAGATATTCAGCATTTGGAGGGCCGCTATACCCTGGCCATTGGGTGGTAATTCATATACGTCATAGCCTCGGTAGTTCACAGAGACAGGAGAGACCCAACTAGTGGTGTGTTGTTCAAAATCTTCTTTAATCAAGTAGCTTCCCACTCGACTCAGATAGGCTGCCATTTTGTCTGCCAGTTCACCCCGATAAAAAACCTCCCTTCCTCCGCGACCAATCCTGTCTAAAGTCTTTGCCAAATCTGGATTTTGGAAGACTTCCCCTTCGACTGGAGCACGCCCTTTGGGAGCAAATGTTCGTCGGCAGTTATCCAGGGGAATGTGTGCACTTTCCTGTTCAAAACGTTGGATATTACTGGCCCAGGCAGCAGCAATCACTTTAGGGATAGGCACGCCTTCTTGGGCATAGCAAATGGTCGGGGCCAGGAGGGCTTGCATCGGCAGCTTGCCAAATCGCCCATGCAGTTCAAACCATCCATCTACCGCTCCAGGAACAGTAAGCGGCAGAGGACCCAATAAAGGAATCTGTTCACAGCTTCCCACCAAGGTTTTCAGCATCGCATAGGACATTCCTTGCGGGGAACGCCCACTGCCATTGAGTCCATAAAGATTACGGGTATTCGGGTCCCAAACGATGGCAAAAAGATCTCCACCCAACCCACATCCTGTAGGTTCCATAAGACCTAAGGCGGCATTAGCAGCAATGGCTGCATCTACGGCTGTTCCACCCTGCTTGAGAATATCTAGAGCTACTTGGGTTGCTAAGGGATGACTCGTAGCCGCCATTCCATGCCGGGCAAGGACAGGACTGCGACTGGAAAAAAAACTGCCTGCGACGCGGTCACCACCGGGAGGAGAAAAGGGATTCATAGGCATTCAAGATACAAGACAACCCCGAATAAGTCCTTCCAATCTATATGTAGAAGAAATTGCTTTTACTTATTTAGCAAGAAAATCAAATCTAAAAAAATCTCGACTGCCCAATCTTTCCTTAAATATCTTGGCTCTTTCGCGAGCAGTAAACTTAAATTGCCCATCATTTTTATAGTGATGCAACCATTCGCTCGGAACAACTGATTTTGTCCAATCTATATCCTCATCCAAAAACTTGTAATGTAAAAAATTATTCTGATTGTCAGCTCTAGCAGCTCGACGAGTCTCTAGTCGTAGCTGAATCTGCTCTGGGTCCCTATATTGATAGTGACAATTCGGGATTCTATAACTACTTTTTCTGATTTTCTTGGAGCGCACGGGCATCATATAGCCTCTAGGGTGCTCAGTATCTATATGCTCAGGCCATACTAGGTCTTCACTAATGCGAAATAAACGTTGCTCAATATTAACAAAACGATAATAGCGCCGCCGTTGTGTAATGGGCTTATTGCGAGAATCACTTCCTGAATGATACTCTTTCCAGTCTTTATCGGTGAAATAGAAGTTGTACTGTAATGTGTTGATTTGTTCGGCTCCTTCTCGCTCAGCAATCTTGATAGCTATGCGAGGATCTTCTACTAATAATTCATCCGCATCAAGAATATAAATCCAGTCTCCCGCAGAACAATTTGGCCGTATAGCATTGAAGACTTGAGCACGTAGACCTCCATAGAAAGAAACCTGTTCGCACCTAAAAGGAACTACAACTGAGTTATTAATTCGTCGAACTTTTTGCCAACTATCATCTATACTCCCCGTGTCGAAGATATAAATCTTATAACAGAATTGACTAGCATGGTATAGGGTCTGTGCAATAATGTCTCCCTCGTTTTTGACGAGACAAATTGCATGAATTTTCGCCACAACTGGACTCCAAACTGTGGAAGTTAAGACTATAAAACTAAATTTTCTTTGCAACTCAGTTCATATTCGTTAGTAGTAAATAATTTCCATAGGGAAATTAATGTATCAAAAGATACTAGCAGAGACATTTCTGTATAAACACTTACGTAATATTACTTTCTTAGTTCTTTTAATATTGAAACTTGTTTGATGTTCAAGAGAAGTAGTTGTTTTCAAAACGAAGACAGGACCTCTTTAGCAACCGTAAAGTTCTTAAATTTTCGCTTTGGAATAGCTAAGCACGTCTCATTGTGCGCGCAAAGCTACAATCGGGTCTAAACGCGCTGCTTGACGGGCGGGGAAAATGCCAAAGAATAAACCAATACCTACCGAAACAGCGACGGCAAGAGCAACGGCAGGCCATCCCGCCCAAACCGTTAGGGGTGTGAACTGAGAGAGTAAGGCGCAGGCTCCGAGACCAATTACCGTGCCCATGATGCCTCCTGTGCCAGAAAGAGCGGCGGCTTCAATCACGAACTGGAGCAGAATATCTCGCTGCGTAGCACCAACCGCTTTACGAATGCCAATTTCACGAGTCCGTTCCCGCACCGATACGAGCATGATATTCATGATGCCGATGCCTCCTACCATCAGAGAAATACCTGCTGTCCCCGCGAGGAGAATCGTCAAGGCTCCAGTGATGTTACTAGCGGTTGAGACTAAATCATTCTGAGAAGCAATCGTAAAATCATCTCCGCCTGAAGTAATGCGGTGACGTAAACGGAGGAGGTTAGTGATTTGAAAACGGGCTGCATCACTTTTACCTTCAGCCGCTTCAACGCTGATGGATTGTACCGGAATCCCTTGCGGAGAAGTTTTTCCCACCAAGCGATTAGCTACTGTTGTCAAAGGGATAAAGACAAGGTCATCGAGATTCTGAAATAACGTGGTTCCTTTCTCAGCCATCACGCCAATAACGACAAAGTTCTCGTTGCCAACGCGGATGGTTTCGCCAACGGCAGAGCGCGTACCGAAGAGTTTGGTTTTGACCTCACTGCCGAGGAGCACTACACGACTATTGCGCCGGAGGTCTACCCAGGTAAAAAATTGACCTTGGGCTACCGAAAAATCTCGGACTGTTGGAAAAGAGGGCGTAGTTCCAATAACAGTGGTGGCTGTATTTTGTCCACGCCAAACTACAGGAGAACGGGTACTGACGGCTGGTGCTAAATCCGCTACGGTCGGGACCTGTAACGCTACTGCTTCTGCATCGGCTACGGTCAAGGCAGTATTTTCCCGGCCCAGCCGTCGTTCTTCAATAGCTCCCGGAAGAACGAATAGGAGATTGGCTCCTAAAGATTGAAACTGCTGGTCCGCATAGCTTTGAGCACCTCTTCCTAGACCAACCATCATGATTACGGCGGCAATACCAATCGTAATACCCAGCGTTGTAAGCAGTGTGCGCAGGACATTACTCCTGAGCGTAAACCACGCCATGCGGGCGCTTTCAACAAAATCCATAGGTTGGCTGGGGGTAAGAAAGGCTTTGTCTTCAACGCTAACATGCTCCTATAAGGGCTTCTCTAAACACCACTCGATTAAAAGGAGTTGCTGTGACCCTAAAGACGACGACTGAACAAACGAAGATTGGTTTGATGGGGACAGGACTGATGGGCTTGCCGATGGCGCAGCGACTTCATGGACTGCAGCAACCTCTCATGGTTTTTAATCGCACTCCAGAGAAACTGGAGTCCCTAAGGCAGACAGAGATTGAGATTGCGCCCTCCGTGTCAGAGTTGCTGCAAGAATGCGGAGTCGTACTGCTGATGCTCAGTAATGCACAGGCCATTCGTGAAGTATTGCTTTCTGAGACGGCTCGTCCCCATCTCGCAAACCGGGCGGTGATCCAGATGGGAACTATCTCCCCCAGCGAAAGTAGAGATATTCAAGCTGAAATCACGGCGGAGGGAGGAGATTATCTAGAAGCTCCTGTTTTAGGCAGTATTTCAGAGGTTGAGGCGGGTAAGTTGATGGTAATGGTAGGAAGTTCCCCTGCACAGTTTCAGGAATGGTCTGCGCTCCTGAAAAATTTTGGTCCAGAACCGATTTTGGTGGGGCCTGTTGGTACCGCTGCCGCTCTGAAATTATCGCTCAATCAACTGATTAGCTCGCTTACAACTGCTTTTGCCACCAGTTTAGGGTTTGTCCAACGCCAGGGTGTTGACGTGGAGGTCTTTATGAACATCCTTCGCCAGAGTGCACTCTATGCCCCAACCTTTGATAAGAAGTTACAGCGGATGTTGGACCATGACTATGCAAATCCTAACTTTTCAACCAAGCACCTACTTAAAGATACGAACCTGTTTCTAAAGGAGGCACAGGATTGCGGGCTACAGGTTGACAGCCTGATCGGGGTTCGTAAAATCTTGGAAACAGCCTGTGATCTCGGCTTGGCAGAGGAAGATTATGCAGCTCTATTTGCTGTGGTTAGTCCCGAGGAATCTAGCTAGAACGTTTAACAGCACTTCTACTTAGTATGGCAACAAAAGATTATCTGATTCATCAAACTCAAAGAATGGATTCCAGGCTACTTCCCATAGATGACCATCCAAGTCAGTGAAGTATCCGCTATAGCCGCCCCAAAATACCTTTTCTGCCTTTCTGACAATCTTGGCGCCTAACTGTTCAACAGTGTTTAGGACTTCATCCACTTCTTCTTGCGTTTTTGCATTGTGGGCAAGCGTTATTCCTGAAAATCCGCTGCCCTCTGCACTAACCGTTATGTCTTCAGCCAGTTTTTCCCATGGATATAGAGCAAGAATGATTCCACCTAGGGGGAAAAATGCAATATCTTCTTGACTTTCGCTAGAGGGCTTCCAGCCCAAACCATTCTTGTAGAAACTCAGCGCTCGCTCAAAATCTTTGACCCCTAGGGTGATAATGTTTAGCTTTTGTCTCATACCGCTGACCTATTTGTACAAAATCTGTTATTCGCAAAATAGAGCCTATTCCACGGGTTGGACCCTAGGAGAAATGAGTTTTAACACTTTTCGCGCACCATGGGACGGCATAGGGGCGCTACTATAGCTGGATTGAGTCTGAAGGAGCTTATCAAGATGACCCACGCTCTGCGTACCGCCCTCAGCCAAGGTCGGGCTGTAAAGATTATTTCGGGTTTGCACAACTTTGATCCCGCTCAGGTATCCCGTGTAGTTCGGGCTGCCGACCAAGGAAGAGCTACCTTTGTCGATATTGCCTGCTCCCCTGAGTTGGTGAAATTGGCTAAGAGCTTGACCGAATTACCTGTTTGCGTCTCTGCCGTAGACCCGGATGCGCTGGGGGAAGCCGTCCAGCAGGGAGCAGACCTTGTAGAGATTGGCAACTTCGACAGCTTCTATCCCAAAGGCCGTATCTTCGGTGCGGAAGAAGTCTTAGCGCTCACGGTTGCCACCCGTAAACTTATCCCAGTTCGGACCCTCCTTTCTGTAACTGTGCCCCATATCTTGGCTCTGGATGAGCAAGCTGCTTTAGCCATGAAATTAGTGGCTGCTGGAGCAGATATTATCCAAACCGAAGGGGGAACCAGCAGTCGTCCCGTAAGCCCTGGAACCTTGGGCTTGATTGAAAAAGCGGCTCCTACCTTGGCAGCTGTTTATGAAATCAGTCAGGCGGTTTCTGTGCCTGTACTCTGCGCCTCTGGTCTTTCCACGGCCACGATTCCTATGGCCTTGGCTTCAGGAGCTTCTGGCGTAGGTATCGGTTCTGCTGTGAATAAGCTTACCGATGAATTGGCGATGACGGTCACGGTCCGCGCTTTGGTGGAAGCAGTGGAAATGTTCTACTGTCCTATGGCCCAGCCGATCTTGTAAATGCTGTTGCGGGCATGCACCTACAGTGTACACAGATCTCGGAAACGCCCCCCTGCCCCCAACTTTGGGGGGTTCTATGTGCAAAGTCCCCAGAATACTCTGCGAGAGCTTTGCTATGGGGGATTTAGGCTTCCCTGAGCGTCAGCCGAACGGGGGCGGTTTAGATGAAGAGATAAACTGGTCTGGACTTATGTACACTCTATATTTTTGATATGAAACAACTTTCTGTCTTAGAACTGAAGCGCATTCTGGATGAAAAACCAGAAGGAGTGCAGCTTGTAGATGTGCGAGAGCCTGATGAAGTGGCTTTTGCTTCCCTGCCTGGTTTTCAAAATTTCCCCATGAGTATGTATTACGGCAACGAAGAAGCCCTTATAGAGGCTCTAGATCCCCATCAACCTACGGTAGTCCTCTGTCACCACGGGGTACGCTCATTGCATATGGGGAGTTTCTTGAATCAGCACGGATTCACAGACCTCTACAATGTAGAGGGGGGCATAGATGCGTATACCTTGGAAGCCGATTCTTCAATTCCTCGCTACTGAAGCCTGCCTGCTCCTCGGGCTTTTGACGGTTACGCTCAATCCTGGAAACACTTTTCCGCTTGAGGGGCAGGTGTCTCTCCAAGGACCCGAAGGTCCTGTCCCTGCTGAAAGTGGTGCTGTTTTTGTAGTAGAAGGAACCCCTGAAAATCGAGCCTTGTTCAAGGGCCTTGCCGATGGAGCCAAACGTTCACGGGTTAATCGTTCACAATCAGTTGTTGGCCTACATCCCAACGATCCAAAAGCTCTCCATAAGTTCAATAGCAACAGTGGACGGCTCACGGGACTTTTGACCAGGATCGTATCGCTGGCCCGTGAACGGGCAGTACTGAATATAGCCGTTGCGCAGGGTGCATTCTCTGCAACGAAGGAAGTCCATGAACCGATTGTGGTAGTGGTTGCTCAGGTGGGAGCAGCTCTTGGCTGGTGGATGAGCGATACCCCAGAAGTTCCTTATACCTTTGATGAAGAACGCGCACTCTATCGTCAAGGAACTGTTATGTCCCAAGAACAGTCAGATCTTGCAAAAGCGCAAGGGATTGAGCCTTAAAGCCTTAAAACTGGATTCATAGGTTTTCTGCGCAATCTTTTGTAATATAAGTAATCGGCTGTTTACACCCGTAGCTCCAGAGCAATGGAACGACAGGTGGACTAAAGCCAGGGTATCCTGAATATATACGCAATGAATACCATGACCCAAGCTACCGTAAATGTAAGCGCGCTCAATTACCAAGACCCGGCGTACCTTGATGCCTATAGCCGTATCAATGCCTTAGTGGTTGAAGGGGAGTGGGAAGCGGAAAGTAACTACCTGAGCATGGGTGAGCTACTGCCAGAGCATAAAGAAGATTTTGTGCGCCTGGCTGCGATGGAGCGTAAGCATGCAAAGGGGTTTCAAGCCTGTGGCAAGAACCTAGGCGTGACTGCTGACATGGAATATGGAAAGCAGTTTTTTGATACCTTGCATCAGAATTTCCAGAAGGCGAAGGCCCGCAAAGATATTGTGACCTGCCTGATCATTCAATCTTTGCTCATTGAATGCTTTGCTATCTCTGCCTACAATGTCTATATCCCTGTAGCAGATGATTTTGCACGCAAGATCACGGAGAACGTAGTGAAAGATGAGTATATTCATCTGAACTACGGTGAAGAGTGGTTAAAAAATAATTTTGAGAGCAGTAGAGAAGCAATCGAGCAGGCAAACGCAGAAAATCTGCCTGTGGCTTGGCGAATGCTAAATGAAGTCGAGAAAGATGCCAGTGCGCTTTCTATGGATCGCGAAGCCATCTTAGAAGACTTCCTGATTTCCTACGGTGAGACGTTAGCCAATATTGGCTTCACCACGCGTGAAGTGATGAAGATGTCTGCTAAGGGAATTGCCTAGATTGCTTAAGTCCTCTGCTACCCCGGAATCCCCATGTTTGGCCTGATTGGTCATCTTACGAGCCTTGCCCAAGCGCAAAGTGTAGCTAGAAATCTCGGATACGACGAATTTGCCGAGCACGATCTTGAGTTCTGGTGTGTGGCTCCACCTCAGATGGTTGATGAAGTCGCCGTTACCAGTACTACCACGGGCGAAAAGGTCTATGGTCAGTACGTTGAATCCTGTTTCTTGCCCGAGATGTTGGCCCAAAAGCGATTTAAGGCCGCGACCCGCAAGATTATCAATGCGATGGCCTTTGCACAAAAGCGAGGCATCAATATCACGGCTTTGGGCGGGTTCTCTTCGATTATTTTTGAAAATTTCAATCTCGACAAAATCAAGCAAATTCGTAATGTCACGCTAGATTTAGAACGTTTTACGACGGGCAATACCCATACGGCCTATGTCCTGGGTCGCCAAGTGCAGCAAGGAGCCGATCAGTGTGGCATTGACCTCAAACGGGCTACAGTGGCGGTGATTGGGGCTACGGGAGATATTGGCTCTGGAGTTTGTCGCTGGCTGACAGAGCACACCCCGGTGCAAGAGTTGGTTCTAGTCGCCCGTGACCAAAACCGTCTCCAAAATCTACGCAGTGAATTGGGCGGTGGCTTGATTCAGGGTATTCAGCAGGCGCTCCCGATCGCAGACATTGTGGTTTGGGTTGCTAGTATGGGCCAAGGGCTTGATTTGACCAATGAAAGTGGTCCAGGTCGCGTGCTGCATATCGATGGTGGCTATCCAAAAAATATGGCAAAGGCTCCTCGAAGAGAGGGCATTTATGTTCTGGATGGTGGCATTGTCGAGCATTCTCTAGATATTGAATGGAAGTTGATGAATATCATCAACCATGTGGCCAATCCTGCCCGTCAGATTTATGCCTGTTTTGCTGAATCCATCCTGTTGGAATTTGAACAGCTATACACCAATTTTTCCTGGGGCCGGAATCAAATCACGGTTGAAAAAATTGATGAAATTGGCCGTCTGTCTGTGAAACATGGGTTCAAACCGCTTTTGCTGAAATCGGCTGATTTGTAAAACGTTTGCACGTATGAATTGAATGCATGTATTAACGTGTCAAGGGGCGCGACGCGTCGCGCCCCTACGGGAATTTGGGGGACGGAAATTATCGGGATTCAAATTGGAATCCGTGGGCTTCGGCATAACGATGCAAGAATCTCATCACGCGTTCGTATTCATCTTCGGTGCGTAACTCGATGGAACATTCTACTTTGGCAAGGTCATCGTCGTTTCTGAAAAAGAATTTGATGCCACTGGGAAATACTTGGATTTTGCCTTCTTCATCTTCTAGCCATAGGCTATCGGTCCCGTTGGTAAAGCTGCGTAGCTTCTCCATCGCCTGACAGCGTTCAAAAAGGAGCATTACTATCTTATTCGGAGAATCTTTGCGTTTGCGTAGACTGACCCCCGTTATTTCTTCGTCTAGCCCACGCATAAATTGTACGGATATAGTCACAAGCTTTTTGGTAAGGAGTGGTTACTACTCTACTACAAGGGCAATTCTAGAAATCTTTAACCAAAACCCTCACCTAAAAGGCCGAGGCCAAGACTGAGCAAAAATACTCCAGCAGAAAGGCTAAAAAGCTTTATCCAGTAAAAATTATCCTGAATTTCCATATCACATACTCACAATGACTATGACTTAATTGTAGATTGGGCTTAGAGAAAGTCAAGTCATAATGAGTACGCTTTTTGGCATTCATTTGTTAATATAAGGATGTAATGCTGAACCTGGAAGAGCTATGGCCCCTCAACTTAATTCCTACGAGGATGCTTTGGGCTACTGCCGTGAGCAAGGAATGCGCCTCAGCAAGCAACGTCAGTCCATTTTGAAGTTGCTATGGGACACGGGTGATCATCTCTCTGCGAACGGTATCTATGACCGCCTGCGCCAACAGGGTGAAGATATTGGCCACACTTCGGTGTACCAAAATCTAGATGCTCTGGCAAAAGCAGGAATTGTTGAACGCGTGGAGAAAGCGGAGGGATGCCTTTATGGTCATCAAACCCTCTCCCATTCTCATGTTCACTGCCTGGATGATGGCAACTTGATTGACGTTGTGGTCAACCTGCCCCCAGAACTTATAGCTCAAGTAGAAGCGCAAACAGGTCTGAAGGTAAGCGATTATAGAATTGAATTCTTCGCCAGCAAATAGGCCCTGTTGACCATGTTCACGCTACGCAAATCTTTCTCCTTTGAGGCGGCTCATCGCTTGCCCCATGTGCCTGAGTTGCATAAATGTGCCCGTCTGCACGGACATAGTTTCAACGTAGAAGTTTTCGTGCGGGGTGAAATAGAGCCTGAAATCGGCTGGGTGATTGACTATGGGGACATCACCGCCAAGGTAAACCCCTGGATTGAAAAATTAGACCATTACTATCTCAACGAAA
This sequence comes from Gloeobacterales cyanobacterium, assembly GCA_038245785.1. Taxonomy (GTDB): domain Bacteria; phylum Cyanobacteriota; class Cyanobacteriia; order Gloeobacterales; family PMM-0068; genus Sivonenia. The sequence goes on from JBBRSB010000002.1 coordinate 86,626, forward strand.
TTCCTGGCTTGGAAAATCCAACCAGTGAAATCCTCTGCGCTTGGCTGTGGGAGCGGATTGCTCCTCAGTTGCCAGAGCTTTACTGTATTTCTATTGCTGAAACGTGTACCGTCCGTTGCGATTATTATGGACGTACAACGGCATAGGCATGAACTGAATGGAAGATGAATTTTTGCTCATGGAATTGGACCTGGACGATTTTGATGGATCGTTCACAGGCGCAGACCTCTCAGTGGCACCTCCTGAAATTGATGATGCCGATATTTACTACAGTGCTCAAGTAGAAGCGAGTACGATTTCTTACGATTAATAGTTTGGTGATGCCTTGGGGACCGAATTTGGGTAATCTGGAGACTGTGTTTTGCGCTTGCACTTGTGCTTTTCTGGGGTTATCACACTAGCCCTAGCGTAGACAAAAGGCAGGGGCAATGCTTATATAGTGACAACTCCTCCCGCTCTGATAACGGCGCTTCCCCTTGACTACTGCGCTCCCTACTTCTTCTGTACTTGGTATGCCCGTGCATCTTGCCGGGGATTACCTAAATTGGTTACTCGCCCGAGGAGAACAAGGGCGGGGGGTCCATGTGGTGACCTTAAACGCTGAAATGACGATGCTGGCTAAAGAAGAGCCGCGCTTGGCAGAACTTATTCGCCGGGCTGAATTGGTCGTTCCCGATGGTTCGGGCGTGGTTTGGGCCTTAAACAAATCTAAGCGTAACGAGATCCAAGTTTCCCGCTGTCCAGGGATTGAGCTGGTGACTAATCTGCTGCCGGAGGCTGGAAAACGGAACTGGCGCGTCTATCTGATTGGAGCCGCTCCAGGGCTAGTGCAAGCCTTGGCTCCTGAGTGGGAAAAGAAATATCCAGGACTTCAAATCGTTGGTACGCAGGATGGCTATTTTAAAGACGAACAAGAGGCTGAGATTCAAGCCAATATTGCCCGGACAAACCCTCATCTAATTTTGCTTGGTTTGGGCGTTCCCAAACAAGAGTTCACGATTCAACGCTGGCGTGACGCAGCTCCACAGGCTCTATGGGTCGGTGTCGGTGGCAGCTTTGATGTGTGGACGGGGACCAAGGAACGCGCCCCCCAATGGTTCTGCGACAACAATTTGGAATGGGCCTATCGCCTGTACAAGGAGCCCTGGCGCTGGCGTAGAATGTTGGCGCTCCCAAGATTTGCCTGGCATGTTCTTCGTTCTGGAGTTTCTTCCTGATGGATGTCCCTTCCTCTCCCCGTAACCTACGCTCCATTCTGTCCTCCTTGACGGAAGCTCGGCCAGGTGAACGGGCGTTCGCGACTCAAGAGGTCTCTTCCGTGCTTATGCCCAATGGTCAGGCCCTAGCGATATCAGAAGCGGAGAAAGTTATTGCCCATCTGCGCAAGGTGACCAAGACCTATGACAAACAGGGCCGCAGCCTGTCCATAGACTTAGATATCCGCCAAGGTGACTTTCTATTCATCACAGGAATTTCAGGGGCAGGAAAATCAACCCTGCTGAAGATGCTCTACGGCGAAGAGAAGCCTACCAGTGGTGAGGTAGTCGTAGATGGAACCCGCGTGAACAAACTGCGTGGCCATGGCTTGTCTCACTTGCGTCGTCGCATCGGCGTCGTATTTCAGGACTACAAGCTATTGCCCCGGCGCACCGTAGCAGAGAATGTTGCCTTTGCCCTCCAGGCTCAAAATTTTCATAAAGCTGAAATCCGCCGTCGCCTTTTACCTACGCTCAAAATCGTAGGTTTGGAGGAGAAGGCAGAGCACTTCCCTGAACAGCTCTCTGGGGGTGAACAGCAGCGGGTAGCGATTGCCCGAGCGATTGTGCATACGCCTGTTTTGCTTCTGGCCGATGAACCTACGGGAAACCTGGATGCTGGGAATACCTGGAGTGTTCTGGAAATTCTTCAGCAGCTCAATGAGATGGGAGTGACGATTGTGGTGACAACCCACGACGACACCATCGTTCAGGCTTTTGCAAAACGAGTGGTCACTTTTAACGAAAATCAACTTGTTGAATTGGATGTTCGCTGATGGTGTTTGTACAACAGGTCGTTACCCGCGCTGATTTTATCCTCAAAGAAACCCTAACCGGATTGCGCCGGGGTGGCTGGATGAATTGGGCCGCCGTCAGTACGCTGGTCATTCTGTTGTTTCTCTTTGGATTTGGAACTCGGCTATCCTGGCAGTTGCAAAATGCGGTAGCAGCACTGGGAAGTCAGCTAGAGGTATCGGTGTACCTGACCCCAGAGGCTTCTGGCAAAAAGCTGCTCCAGACAGCAGAGAAAGTGGAGGGGGTTCAAAGCGTTACCCTGCAAACGAAGAAGGATGCTCTTAGTCAGCTACAAAAAGAGATGGGTGTGAAGCAGGACCTGACCAAAGCCCTCGAAGGTAATCCTCTTGTTGATAGCCTCCGGGTCAAGGTAAGCACGCCAGAGCAAGTGAATACGGTTGCCGAACAACTCAAAGCAATTCCCGGTGTGGCCCAAACCCGCTATGGCGGAGAGGCCGCTAACCGTTTGACCCAGATCGATAAGACCGTCCGCTGGATTGGTTTGGGAGTTACAGGCTTACTCGGATTTACAGCTGTAGCGGTGATTACGACCACGATTCGGTTGGTCGTTCTATCTCGGCGCAAGGAAATTGAAGTGATGCAGCTCGTTGGTGCTGCTCCAATCTGGATTTACATGCCTTTTCTCTTGGAAGGCTTAACCCTCGGTTTAGTGGCCGCCATGATTGCCTGGGGTGGACTTCACTACACAGACCAATTCCTGGCTCAACAGATCCAAGTGAATGTGCCTTTTGTTGTTTTAGAAGTCACGGAAGAACAGGCTAACCTTTTGCCCTGGATCTTGGTGGGCTCTGGCGTCGGTTTAGGATCTTTAGGTAGTTTGCTGGCTGTCAGTAAATATTTGCGCTAGGGCTTTTGAAAATATATATTAAATCAGCATGAGCCAAGCTCCATGGCTGCCCATGGGAATTCGTTATCTAACGGTTTTCTAAAGGAGCGCAAAGTTTAGTTACAATAAGGGTAAGAAAATAAACCAACTCTGGAAAGCCGCACACATGGTGAAGTTTCTAGAAAAAATGGGCGGGTACGCAAAAGAAGTCTTTGATAATACGCGATACATCGGTCAGGGCTTGGGTGTAGTATTTGACCATATTCGTCGCAAGCCTGTCACTGTAGACTACCCCTACGAAAAATTGATTCCCTCAGAGCGCTTTCGAGGAAGAATTCACTTTGAGCGGCCCAAGTGCATCTCCTGTGAAGTTTGTGTCCGGGTATGCCCAATCAATCTACCTGTAGTCGATTGGGTGATGAACAAAGAGACCAAGAAGAAAGAACTCAATTCCTACTCCATTGATTTTGGAGTCTGTATTTTCTGTGGTAACTGCGTCGAATACTGCCCTACGAATGCTCTTTCGATGACAGAAGAGTACGAAATGTCTACTTACGACCGTCATGAACTGAATTTTGACGATGTGGCTCTTGGTCGCTTGCCAATCAACGTTACCCAGGTAGCGGAAGTGAAGCCGATGCGAGAGTTTGGCTACCTACCAGACGGATCAATAGAGCGGACGCATGAGCAGAGCCCTGGAGGCCGTCGCGCAGGAGAATTACCTGCTACTATCCTTGAAGAAATACAGAAAGAGCAGAGCCAAAAGGAACCAGGAGATAAAGGGGATGCCTAGTTTAGGAACCGGGGTTCAATTCGTAAGTTTTTTCATCTTGAGTGCCCTAATCATTGGAGCTGCTTTGGGTGTAGTCCTCGCCCCAAACATGCTCTATGCCGCATTCCTCTTAGGCTTTACCTTTATTTGTCTTTCTGGTATTTATCTGCTGCTGAATGCTGACTTTGTAGCAGCCGCTCAAATTTTGATTTATGTCGGGGCTGTAAACGTCCTGATTCTGTTTGCAATCATGCTGGTCAATCGCCAAGCACCCGAAACGCCTGTACCACTCAAAAAAGTCCGGGATGGCGTTGGTGGTCTCGTTTGTTTTGGCCTGTTTAGCCTGATTGCTACCACTGTAGTCAGAACTCCTTGGCCTTTATCTAATGAAGCGCCAGTTGTAAATACGACCCTCAAGATTGGTGAACAATTTTTCACAAACTATCTGTTGCCCTTTGAAGTAGCTTCTGTCCTGCTTCTCATGGCTTTAATCGGTGCTATCATCCTGGCTCGCCGTGAATATGTGCCGGATCAGACAGTGACTGGAGACGAGCCGCTCGTCTTGCCAGAGCGTTCTAGAGAAGACCTGGAACCAGAACTTAAAAAGCTCCCCGTGAGCACTGCTTCGGAGGAGTAGGAAGATGAATTTTGCACTCAATCTCAACTATTTTTTGGTTCTGGCTGCTGCCCTGTTCTGTGTGGGCCTCTATGGCTTGATTTGCTCTCGGAACGTGGTGCGGGTTCTGATGTCTATCGAACTGATGCTCAATGCAGTCAACATCAATCTATTAGGTTTTTCTAACTATATAGATCCCCAAAACATCCGGGGCCAGATGTTCGCTGTCTTTGTAATCACGGTCGCGGCTGCAGAAGCGGCGGTTGGTCTGGCTATTGTTCTAGCCATCTATCGCAATCGGCAAACAATCGATATGGAAAGCTTCAACCTTTTGAAGTGGTAGTGACTAGCTGTCCGTTTCCCTCTTACTTAACTAGCTCATCGACAGGACGTAGTTCTAGACGCACTTGCGTCCCTGGAATAAAAGAGGAGGAGTACCAATAGAAAGGTTCTCCTGCCTTAATATAGACCTGGGATGACCCGGAATGCAAAATAAATCGGCCGCCATAGCGCTTACAAATATCTTGAAGACGCCATAGGCCTTGACCCCTGGTGTGGTCGGTAAAAACTCCAGAAACTCCCTTTTGCAGCGCCAACTCCACGGCCTGTCGGTCTTCTGTAAGATGGCTATATTTAGGGTTCTTCTTCAAGCTCGAAAGAATGCCCTGGCCCCGGTCTAAAACGCAGATCACTAAGCGCTGTTGGCTTGGGTCTTGGCGTTTGAAGATTTGCATAATCACAAAGGGAGCGCTATGAGCATGTTCTAACGAATTTTGAAAGGCTTCACTCAGGGCATTAAAAACGTTGTGCGCCAGGACCCGTGGATAGCCTAAACGGTCTTGCAGACAGTGCAGCACATGACGGGCGACCGTGTCGCCATCCTTCTTATCACGGATACGGAATAGCTCCAGCAGGACAGGGCTTTCCTCATGAGACTCCGGAGGTAATAGTTCCCGGTTGTTGCGATAGGGAAAATTCATCCGGCGCAGATAGGAAGCTACCGTTGGTTCGCAGTCCTGAAGAATGAGAGAACGTCCCTCTTCCGCCAGTGCATCTTGGAGGAGAGCCATCCCCGCAATGATGTAGGGGTCGATGAAGGTAATTCCAGCCCCAGCCAAAGCAACTTCTTGCTGGGTACTCATATAGGCTGTACCCAGCAAGTCATTAAACTTAGGAAAACCCCACGCTTTACTGTCTATCACGTTCTCTATGAGCCAAAACCACGGGGTTTCACCTTAGCCTTAGAAATGCACTGGAGCAACCCGGCTTTAATCGTTTCCTTGTCAAAGTCCTTACCAATGAAGACTACTTGACTGATCGGTTTCTCTTTGCCCCATGGTTCAGGGTCCAAGCGAATCCGAGCGCCAACTAAGTGAAAAATCACTTTCTCTGGGCTTTCCTTGAGCCAGAGGATACCCTTACCCCGAAAGACTCCCTCCGGCAGATCCTTCAGGAAGTCCTCCAAAGCGGTGGCCGAGAGCGGAGCATCGGCAATCGTCATAGAGACGGAAGTAAATCCTTCGTTCTCAATGTGGTTGTGAGCATGGTCATGGGTACTGTGGTCTACTGCTTCGTAATGCTCGTGAACTTCGTGGTTGTGATGGTCCTGAATACAATTGCCCTGTTCATCGTGGTCATGAGCGCTATGGTCTACAACCTCGTGATGGTCGTGCGCACCATGCTCCTCTACCGCATCTTCTTCTTCATATTTTTCCGGTTTAAAGGCACCCACATCCAGAATCAAGCGCAGGTCGACCTGCGCATTCTGAGTATGCAAGATCGGGGCGTCTGCTTTCAGCTCTCGGATTTGGCGCTCTATTTGCTGGAGCTTTTCTGGACTGACGCAATCGGTCTTGTTCAACAAGATGATGTCGGAATAGCTGATCTGATTGGTAGCGGTATCAGAATTGAAGAGGTCCAAGACAAAATTTTCCGCGTCCACCATGCCCACGATCGCATCTAGACGAGTCAAAGGCCGCAGTTCAGGGCTCATAAATGTCATCGCCACAGGCAAGGGGTCCGCCAGCCCAGTAGTTTCAACGATTAAGTGCTCGATCTTATCGGACCGTTCCATAATCTGTAGCGCGGCTTGGACCAAATCTTCCCGAACGGTGCAACACAGGCAGCCATTATCCAGCTCGATCATGTTCTCTTCTGTAGAAACGATCAGCGAAGAATCAATGCCAATATCGCCGAATTCATTGACGATAACAGCCGTCTTAACGCCCTGATTGTTGGTGAGGATATGGTTGACTAAGGTGGTTTTCCCACTGCCCAAAAAGCCTGTAATTATGGTGACAGGAAGGCCCCGGTCAATATTGTCTAGGGTAGTAGCCATAGAAGTTGATCTTGTTCCTGCGATGCATTTCATCTTCCACTGTACAACCCAGGACTGGGTGAATGGGAAGCTTAAAGCTATTCTGAAGAAGTGTCCTTTTGCAAAATAATCCCATGCCAGAAAATATCCCTGCTCCTGATACGGTTACGGCTCCTCCCGAAGAAAAACCAAGCTATACCAAGCTCGCCATGCGAAACATGGTCAAGAAGAAGAATCTTTCGCTTTTTCATTTTTTCCTGACCTTTGCAGGTTTTATGGGCTTGATGGTTGGTCTTAGTTATCTCACGCGCTGATTGCTATGCCTAAAGACCGTGTGGTATGGAGAGAATTTGGAGGTTCAGAGGACCCTGATCGACTGACCGCTAAAGCTGTCAACCTGCCGCCACAGCAACAGACCGCCTGTGTCAGCCAAGACCGCAAGGGCCGGGGTGGAAAAACGGTTACCCTGATCAGGGGTCTAGTGCTTACGGACGAGGCGTTAAAGGCATTAACCAAAGACCTCAAAGCACACTGTGGCAGTGGTGGCACCTGTAAGGATGGGGTGATCGAGATTCAAGGGGAACACCGCGATAAGGTCATGGATTTTCTGAAAGTAAAAGGCTATAGGGTCAAAAGAGTAGGGGGCTAATGCTCAAATCAGATAGGAATCCAGCAAATTAGTTATTAATATCGACCTTGAAATCAGCGTAACGAGTTGTATTGAGTATTCAACAAGCTAGCCTTCAAAATCTGTGGATAACTCACCAAACCTGTGTATAACTACAACTTTATCCACAGATAAAGATAAAAATGTTAGGGTGGATGAACGTTTCATCTTTTTTTTGCTAGACCACTTGCCAAGCGTGAAGAATTACGTCAATATACGTCTACTATGATTTGTCCTTTCTGCCAGCACAGTAGTAGTCGCGTTTTAGAATCCCGCTCTGCCGAGGAGTCCGCGTCTATACGTCGTCGTCGAGAGTGCCTCAAATGTGCCCGACGCTTTACCACCTATGAACGGATTGAATTTGTTCCGCTCACAGTAATCAAGCGCAGTGGCCGCCGAGATGCCTTTGACCGCTCTAAAATTCTTCGAGGAGTCACGATCGCTGTCGAAAAAACTGTTGTTACTTCCAATCAGGTGGAACTTTTGGTCGATGATGTGGAAACGGAACTGCAGCAAAAGGCGGGTCGTGAAGTGACCAGCACCGAAATCGGAGAAATGGTCTTAAAACGTCTGAAGGTTCTACATGAGGTGGCCTATGTGCGTTTTGCCTCGGTCTATCGCAAGTTCACAGGGATTGCTGATTTTGTAGAAGAACTCCAGCAGTTTAATCCCACTGAACTAGACCGCCGAAAACTCGAAGAGCTGCTCAGGTCCTAAAAACTTAATAATTCATAAACCCCTCTAGTCAAGGATTAGAGGAGTTTGTTTTGATAAATTCTAACCCCTCAGTCCCTGCGGGACAGCCCCCCTTGGAGAGGAGCCGTTTCTGAGACAAGAAAGGTGCGGGTGCAAAGTGAGAACGTAGGGATGCGAAAACAACGAACAAGCTCAAACTTATAATGTTTACTGCACAGGGATTTTAGAAAGTTCAAGCCTGCGCGCAGTCCGTTCCAGCCATGAGGAAATCGGCTATCGATTTAGCAGCGTCTGTAGCTAAATCCAATCCATCCTTCTCCTTCCAGAAGAGGCTCCCCTCTAAGGGGAGCTGTCCCGCAGGGACTGAGGGGTTGCTGTTACAGACCCACGCGCACAGGAGTGCGATTTTGGCGCACATCATAGTCAGCGACCAAGAGGCTCTGTCCATCCATCTCAGCGGGTTGGGGAATGTCTAGAATGTGCAGAATCGTTGGAGCAATGTCCGCGAGTCGTCCATCGTCTCGCAGTTTAGCCTCAGCGCCTGTACCAGGAATTTTGCGCCCTTCACTTTCTACAAGGATAAAAGGCACTTTATTGGTGGTGTGTGCTGTCCAAGGGCGCTTTTCCGCATCCCACATCAGTTCGCTATTGCCATGATCTGCTGTGACCAACAAAGCACCCCCCTGTTTGACGGTGGCATCCAGGACTTCACCAACACAGGCATCTATGGTTTCGATGGCTTTGATAGCCGCTTCATATTTGCCCGTATGACCGACCATATCGGGGTTGGCATAATTCACAACAATTAGACCGTACTGGCCCGAACGAATGGCTTTGACAACGTGCTCTGTGACCGTCTTAGCTGACATTTCTGGCTGCTGGTCGTAGGTAGCTACTCTTGGGCTAGGTATCATTTCCCGGTCTTCACCTGGATAGGGTTTTTCCTGCCCCCCATTGAAGAAATAGGTTACATGAGCATATTTTTCCGTCTCCGCACAGCGGAGCTGTTTGAGCCCGTGGTCTGAAATCACTTGACCGAGGATGTTGTTGAAGGAGATAGGCTCAAAGGCTACCTGTACAGGTAGACCTGCTTGGTACTGAGTGAGGGTGACGAAATGCAGAGGCTCAATTAAGGTTCGCTCAAATCCTGAAAAATCAGGATTTACAAAAGCCTGAGTCAGTTCGCGGGCACGGTCAGGTCTGAAATTGAAAAAGATTACTCCATCTTCAGGCTGAACAATGCCTGGGCCGAGCCTGGTGGGAGGAATGAATTCATCGGTCAGTCCTTCAGAATAGAAGCTGCGCAGAACTTCTACCGGACTACGGACTATGCCCTTAGAGTGGTCCTCTGTTAAGACACGGTAGGCTTCTTCGATCCTCTCCCAGCGTTTATCGCGGTCCATGGCATAGTAACGACCACTCACCGTTGCAATATGTCCTAAACCGATCTTGGCTATTTCGTCCTCTATAAGAGCCAAATGCTCTATTCCAGAGTCGGGTGAGGTATCTCGTCCATCGGTAAAGGCATGAATATAAACTTCGCTCAGGCCGTAGGATTTGGCGAAGTTGAGCAGGCCAAACAAATGGTCTATGCTCGCGTGGACGCCTCCATCAGAGCAAAGGCCCATCAGGTGCAAGGGTTTGCCCGTTTCTTTTAGTTTGGTAAAAATGTCACGAAGTACTGGATTTTGGGCAATGGTTCCGCTTTCAAATGCATCTGAGATACGCACCAATTCCTGAGGAACCAACCTCCCTGCCCCAATCGTCAGGTGGCCCACTTCAGAGTTGCCCATTTGCCCAATGGGAAGCCCCACTGCTTTGCCAGAAGTCTCAATCAAAGTATGAGGATAGGCCGTTTGCAATGCAGACATCACAGGAGTTCTGGCGTTGGCAATGGCATTTCCATCTGTCTCTTGCCTGTAGCCCCAGCCGTCTAGAATAACGAGAACAACGGGTGCGATATTACTTAGAAACCGCATCTTTGGCCTTTTTACCCCAGAACGATGGGGCGATCATATCATTTCTAAGTTTGCAATTTGTTAATGAGCACCTTAAGGTTTTGTCAAACGCCTTAAGTTCTTTCTGCTGCGAACTTTGCGCGAAGTCGGAGGGAGTCCAATTGTCGTAATCACTTGATATTGGCGGGCTTCTTCTAGAGGTGGAAGCTCATTCATATCTACCCGATGAATGCAATCTACAGGGCAAGATTGAACGGCTTCTTCTAGAAGAACATCATCATCCCCTTGCTGGTTGATAACCCGTGAACGACCATGCTCAGGCTCTAAGTAAAATGTATTGCGGGCGACCCAGGCGCAAAGCCCACAGCCAATGCAGGTTACTTCATCTACGTAAAGCGCTTTTTGGCGAAGCCCTCCTCCTAATTCAGGTTCCAGTCCAGAGCGTTGTGCTCCATTGCGGAGGATTCCCCCTAGTTCGGGCTCTAATCCAGAACGCTGTGTTTGCCTTCGTTGCTCATCAAGCACAGCATACTCCTCACTTTATATATTTTTAGCTAGGGGGCTATTGTCTAAATGGCTCTAATACTTAATTACTCCAGCGCTGAACGGTCAGGCAGAGGGTGCCGTCTTCTTTCTGTTCAGCCTTAGTCAAGTTGAAGCCTTTTGCTTTCGTTTCAGCCAGAATGCTGTGGTAGGCATAACGCTGGGAAACTTTACCTAGGAAGCGCTCAACGGTGAGGGGTTGCTTCCAATATTGAAGGTCTGTCACCAATTCATAGTTTTGTCCGTTCCAGACAAAGCCCAAATCATGGCTGTTTTCCTGACGGACCACTAACTTGGCGCTACGGGTATCCCCTTTATAGCCTCGGATAAATACTTGGCCCCGTTCATAGGGCATACCCAAATCGTCTAAAGCTAGAGCCAGACAGTCAAGGTCGCGAACTTTGGTCTTGATTTGGGTGAAGTGAGACATGAGGAGAGACGCTCCAAATATGGTTTGCAGTGTACGTCTAGAAATCTGAGTTGAGATGCAAAAGTTTAGAAAAATTTACGTCCATTGTTTATTGGGTTCTTCATTTTGCGCCCATTGTTGTGCTGCCTGTTGGTAGTATTCCGAGGTTAAGGTCTGGTCCTGGACATGGCCCAACTTCTCTTCCACAGAGCGCGTTAGCTCACTACAGGAATTGCCTACTACCCCGATGACCCGCTCTTCTACGCGACCATCTGGATGCAATATAAATTCGATCTGTTCCATAGGGCACCTCTCTGCAGAAAGATATTTATGTGACGTTTAGTTAACTATTATTGCGCGTGCTTGTGTTGAAGCCCAACTTTTCTCAGGAATAGAGGGCAACCTTGGACGCCCCTGGGTACTCTCAAAGCTAGATTGGTTATCATTACAGTAGCCCTTGTTCCTGCTGGCATCGCTTATGACTCGCATTTTTAGTCCATTTCAGCAGAAACTCGTGACGGGTTTGTTGGTCTTTTTGGTGGGCTGGGCTTTTCTGCAAACCCTAGAATTCTTCAAGGAGTTCATCCTAGTTTTCTCAAGCGCAGGAATTATTGCTTTTTTGCTGAATTATCCGGTCAATCTTTTGCAGCGCTACGTTCCTAGAGCGTTGGCTGCCTTAATGGTTTATTCCGTTTTTGCCATTGTTGTTACTCTGCTCGCGGTCACCTTAGGACCTAGCATTTTTGAACAGGCTAGCCAACTGGGTAGTCGTATCCCAGAATTTTTTAATTCGGCTCAAGGACAGTTATCTAGTCTCCAAGCTTGGCTGACCAAGCTTGGTGTGCCTATCAAGGTCGCTACTTTGCAAGACGCGTTATTCACACAAGTAGAAGCTCAAGTTCAAGGACTTGCTCAGCAAGCGGTGAGCCTTACCTTAGGAACCGTTTTTGGCTTGATTGAGCTGATTTTGATAGTAGTCATCTCATTTTATATGTTGTTGGAAGGAGACCGTTTCTGGAATGGATTAATTGGACTCCTGCCCGCGCAGGTGGGAACGCGTCTGACAGAGTCTCTCCGATTCAACCTCCGGGGATTTTTCTCTGGTCAGCTTGTGCTGGGAGTCTTTATGTCAGGGGTGCTACTCCCTATCTTTTTACTATTGGGTGTGCCCTACGCGCTTTTATTCAGTCTGTTCATCGGTGCTATGGAGTTGGTTCCCTTTATCGGGGCAAGTCTGGGCATCGGAGCAGTGGTCCTTCTGTTGGTCTTACAGAACTCACTGCTAGCCTTCAAAGTTCTGATCGCCTGCGTTATTATTCAGCAGCTGAAAGATAATATTTTAGCTCCCCGAGTTTTGGGAAATTTTACAGGACTCAATCCCGTCCTAATTTTTGCAGCCCTAATCCTAGGGGGCAAAATTGGCGGTCTGCTGGGAGTGATTCTGGCTATTCCCTTGACTGGCGTGGTTAAGAGTATTCTTGAAGTCTTGTACCCAGATAAATTTCATTCTCTTAGTACTCAGGGAATATCCAAGCCAAAGATTGATTCTGAAGATTCTGCCTTTTCAAAGACACTGTTAGTTGATGAATAGGAGATAGACATGAGACGAACGAAATGAATTGGTGGGCCAAACTACGACGCAATCCTCTAGCTCAGGTAGGCTTTGTCGTCCTGGTTGTCCTCTACGTCGCTGTATTTTTTGCCGACTTTTTGTCTCCCTATGCCCCGGATGAGCAGTACCGCAAGCAAGCGCTCCTCCCGCCTACACCCTGGCACCTGGAAAATGGAAAATTTGTGGTCTATCCTTCCCGTAAAGGCCCACCTGACATGAATACGGGGTTGCCCAAATTTGTTGAAGACCAGGCTCATCCTACGGAAGTCCAGTTTTTTGTTCAGGGATATCCCTATCGTTTCTTGGGGCTGATTCCCAGTAATCTTCACCTCTTCGGAACGAAAACTGCCGACAAGCAAGGCTATCTCTTCCTCTTAGGAACTGATGAGCAAGGCCGTGACCAGTTTTCCCGACTCCTCTCTGGTGGCAGAATTAGCCTCACCATTGGACTGATAGGTATTGGCATCTCTTTCCCCCTAGGTCTTCTTGCCGGAGGGATTTCTGGATATTTCGGTGGACTGATTGACAATTTGATGATGCGTTTGACAGAAGTACTGATGTCGATACCCAGTTTCTACTTATTTATCGCGCTAGCAGCTGTTCTCCCGCCACAGCTTACCAGTGCCGAACGTTTCACTTTGATTACAGTAATTATTGCCCTGACTTCTTGGGCTGGTTTGGCACGGGTTATTCGGGGTCAGGTGCTGTCCTTGAAAGAGCAAGAGTATGTTGAAGCCTCACGGGCCTTGGGTGCTTCCCCGATGTACATTCTCTTCCGCCATATCCTGCCTCAAACGGCCACGTATATTATCATCTCTGCCACTTTGGCGATTCCCAGTTTCATCATTGCCGAGTCTGTCTTGTCTTTGATTGGCCTGGGCATTCAAGAGCCCGATGCTTCTTGGGGAAATATGCTGGTCGGCGCCAACAGCACCTCTAAGATTCTCTTCAACACCTGGCTAGTGGCTGCTCCCGCCTCGCTAATTATTATCACCAGCTTGGCCTTTAACTTCCTGGGAGATGGTTTGAGGGATGCGTTAGATCCTCGAAATACGCAGCGATAGGGGACGCCTGGCCATATTTGCTTTACCCTTGCCTACACATTTCACTCAAACTAGTAGAGAGATTTTTCAACATCGCTGCCTTGAATCACTGATTCCAGTGCAAATAGATCGGTCTGGATACATTCATTGAGCAGTAATAATTCGGCAAGGAATGGATCGATTCGGGTTGGTGGCTCACGGCGCGCATCCTCCAATAGCGTCTGCGCTTTGATCAATGTGACTTTAATAAGCTGATGGGCTTCTCGGAAAATCTGTTCGTCCTTCTGGCCTGTGAGATAGCCCTTGACAATAGCCTCATAAAGCTTGGCGCAGTCTCCCAGAATAGCGGTTAAGCTACGGCGTAGATCGCGACGGGCACGAGGTCTCCACAGCGTGATCGTGACTAAGAGTGCCACGAGAATTCCAAAAATAACATCAATAAAACGCTCCAGACCCAACAGCCAATGATTAGAACTATCAGCCAGAAGAACAATGGTAAAGGCAACAGTAGCGATGCGCAGGCTTTAGGAGAGCTTTAAAAAGGAATAGATCAAAATAACGGTGGTCATCCCCAGCCCAAGCGTGAACGCCAAGGGAGCGCCGAAGCTTGCAATCACAGCACCTACCAAAGCACCAATCGCTGTTCCAACCAAGCGCTGCCAGGCCGCATTGAATGAACTGCCCAGATTGGCCTGCATGACGATGACAGCAGAAACCACCGCCCAAATTGGACTTGGTAAATTGAGTCCTACAGCACTCAGGTAGGTAATAAGTGCAGCAATACCTGTTTTGATAGCAAGCTGAAGCGTTGCGGCCATTTCAGGCTTAAGGTGAGGAAGGCTAGTCGAGCGAAATGCTTTTTGCAGGTATTTCACCGTCCTGTATCCTGTTTCCCGCACTACCAATTCATCTTAACAAGGCCCAAAATTGAGGGCAGTATATTGCTTAAGTAGGGAGTTCATCACCTGAGCGAGGCGCTTCTCCACTAGAACGATTCATAATCCGGTTAAAAGCACCAAAGTCAGCTCGCGACTGCCGTTCAGCAAAATACTGAGCTGTTTCCATGGCGGCAATTTTTTCCGCTACTGCAGTAGCAATAAATTGATTGATGCTGGTTCCATCCTGCTTTGCCAAGCGCTCAACTTCTTTCTTGATAGAACGAGGCAAGCGTAAAGCATAGGTTGCGGCCGTATTTTTCGTAGTGTCCTTCATAATCAGATTCTCCTAATTGCTTCCGCAGGGGAAAGAACTTCAATGTTGAATTCCATGGGTACAGAGCCATAGTCTTTCTTGTTAAAGGTTATAAGTGCATTAGCTTGCCCATTAATAGCAGCTTCCAAAACCATCTCATCATTTGCATCGCGTAGCCTTGGTCGCCACAGATAATGGATGTCTACAGGCTCTACCAGTGCAATGACTGCAGTAACAAACTGATTTGCTTCCTCCTTTGAGAGCTCTCCAGCGATTTGATGCTCTCTTCTACTACAAATGGCTTCATACTCCAGTGCCAAAGGCACGCTCAGCAGAAGAGTCACTTTCGTAGATTGAGCTGCCATTAATAATGCTGCTGAAGCTCCTCTAGGACTTCGCATTGCAGCAATAACAACATCGGTATCAAGCACCAAACGCATGTTTCTCACACGCGATATCTATATAGATCATATCACAGGCAATATGATAATGATGAAGATAAATTGGTTTTGTCCTTATCACTCCTGGCTTCTGTATCTTGTGCACAATTAGTTTATGGAACAATATTCTGGATCAATGCCTCGAACAACAACTATTACCATTCGCTTGGATACTGCTCTCAAAGAGAAGCTCGAAGCTTTGGCCAAAAGTACACAGCGAAGTAAGTCTTGGCTAGCCGTTGAGGCGATCACTGTCTACGTTGAGCAGGCAGCCTGGCAAATCCAACAGATCGAAGAGACTGTCCAACAATCCAATCGTCCTGACGCTAAGTGGATTGCCCATGAGGAGGTGTCTGCTTGGCTAAACACGTGGGATACTGAAGATGAGACTTCTGCTCCACGCTTAGAGATTGATTAATCACTGCTTCTTATATATAAACCGAGAAAGCCACCAAGAGGGAACCCAATTCTGATAAAGTAACTCCTAGTACAGAAACAGCTTCTTCTCAAAGCAACAGAAATCATGTGAAAAGAATTTAGCGGATACTATCGCCCGACTGAAATCGAGTTTTCAGAACTCTGGAAAAACTGTAAGTTTGTTGTCGATGCAAATATTCTTTTAAACCTTTATCGTTATCCCGAAGAAGCCAAGGATGATCTACTTCAAGTCTTGGATACCATATCAGATCGTCTATGGATACCTCATCAAGCAGCTTTGGAATATCAAGAAAACCGATTGACTGTAATCGCAGAGCAAGTAGCTAAATTTGACGGTATAAACAAGAGCTTGAACACTGAGTTGTCAAAGCTAAAAAAGAGGCATCCTTCTATAAAACTAGATGAACTAATTGAGCCAATAAATGGACTTTTCGAAAAACTTATTAAGGATTTAGAATCTCAAAAAGACAAACATCCCGACTTATTAAATGACGACAAATTGAGAGATAAATTAGATATCCTTTTTAAAGGAAAAGTAGGGCCAGCACCTACTCAAGAGAACCTTGACAAAATATATAAAGATGGAGAGAGCAGGTATAAGACAAAGTGTCCTCCAGGTTATCAAGATGAAGATAAGTCTGATGTAAAAAAGATATTTCCATATGATGGATTAGCTCGTCAACGAAAATACGGAGATCTAGTACTGTGGCATCAAATCATTGATGAAGCAAATGCTAATAGTCACCAGAGTATTATTTTTATTACTGATGATCGTAAGAGCGATTGGTGGTGGATTGTTAATTCTAGTGGAGATAAAACTATTGGGCCACATCCTGCACTTGTAAAAGAAATACTTTCGAAGACGCAAATCTCTTATTTCTATATTTACAACTCAGAGCGCTTCTTAGAGCAAGCAAAAAAATATCTTGAAATCAGTGTGCGACTGGAATCCGTCCAAGAAATTGGGGATGCTCTGAAAGCCAGTGAGCGTCATATAGCAAAAGTTGGAGATGTATTTTATGGGAATCAAATAGTCAGCTGGATAAATGAAAAGCAAATGCGTGAAAAGGCAACAATAATATTCCGTCAGTGGATAGTTAATTCATTTCCAAATGATGAAATACTTGATGGGGATGGTGTTTCCATTGACTTTATACGGATAGAGAGTCCAGAAGGGTCTAAAAATGCATATAAAGTTGTATATATCCCTTCAAGACAAGATGTATTGACGGTAATAAGAAGCCCTTACTATCAAGCACTTAGCCAACGTCTAGATGGAACGAATGCACTGAGTAAAATCAAATCATTCGCACTTGTTTTCGCTTTTGATAATAATCATAGTGTAGAGGACTACGATCCTCATGATGTAGGTAATCTCTATAAAATACTTTTTAATCTAGACCCTGTGATTTCAAACTCAAGGCTCGAATTTATAGCTGGCTCTATAAGCGTAGATCGGTTCGGTGATGGAAGCTTTGATTTTTATAATTCTCATGAATTCTAAGCATTAGCGCTATTGAATAAATCACGAAGTTCAACAGAAACTTCAACTAGAAAGCTACCTTGTTCCTCCCTTAACAAAGCTACGGTATTTACAGATCTTGGAATCGCCCCCCTGCCCCCCAAATTTGGGGGGTTCTTTGCTCAAAGTCCCCCAGAATTGGGGGATTTAGGGGGCACGTACCAGCAAAATTGCTCTTTTGCCCCAGGCGTAGCCTTCCCGGAGGGGGGGATCACGCTATTTCTTCTGCCCTTCCAATCGACTCTCCGAGATAGCTTTTCTGAATTTGCGGAGAAGCTAACAATTCTTCGGCAGGGCCTTCTAAGACCACTCTGCCCGTTTCCAGAACGTAGGCTCGGTTCGCTAACTTGAGGGCTTGCAGGGCATTTTGTTCGACCAGAAGGATCATGATTCCTTCTTCTTGAATCTTGCGGATGATTTTAAAGATGTCTTGAACGACAAGCGGGGCCAAGCCCAGACTTGGTTCATCGAGCAGCAACAGTTTTGGTTTGGTTAAAAGTGCGCGACCGATAGCCAACATTTGCTGTTCGCCGCCGGACAGCGTCCCTGCCTTTTGAGTCAAGCGATTGGACAAAATGGGAAAGAATTCGTAAACCTGCTCTAGATCTTTTTGATAAGGATCGCGACGAATATAGGCCCCCATTTCCAGATTTTCCAATACAGTTAGACGCGAAAAAATGCGTCTGCCTTCGGGGACATGGACCACCCCAGAGTGAACAATACGGTCCGGTTCCGTGCGGGTTAAATCGATTCCATCAAAGGTTACTTTTCCTTGCGCCGGACGAATCAAGCCAGAAATCGTACGCAGGGTAGTGGATTTTCCAGCTCCGTTGGAACCGATGACCGAGACAATTTCGCCTGGATTGACGGTGAGATTGATATTGTGCAGCACATCGGTTTTCCCGTAACCACTGCTCATTTGGGTGATTTGGAGTCCTGCTGTGGCCATAGTCCTATACTTTCTTATTTATCTTTTCAGCAAATAGCGCAAAGCCCCTGCCATGATAGCGAGGGTAATTGCCATCCATACTAAGGCAATTGGCCAAGCCAAAAATGGTAATCCCCAACTATTTGCCAGAATACCTGCATCCGTAGCCCCAACGTTGTATTGAAAATCTCGAAAATCGCTGAGGGCATAGATAGACAGAAAACTGCCCATGAATAGATTAAAATACTTGGCCACCGCTCTATAGACAAAATTTAACCAAATCCAGCTGCCTGCAAAGATTAAACCGGCCCAAAATTCCCACTGCCAGGGACGGAGAACCGTCAAAGACAGATAGAGCAGCAAAATACCCAATAACGTCACAAAAGCCTCTTGCGCCTTAGGGTTACGTCCTAAGGCAATTAAGATAGCTCCGATAACCGCAGTTCCGATGTAACCTGCCGCTGCCACAAAGGGAAAGAAACCACCCTGACTTAAAGTATGTCCTGACTCATCCAAGCTGACAGAGAGGGCAACCGGAGTACCTCCTGTCATCACTGAAGCCAAAGCATGACAGGCTTCGTGCAGATATACCGCTAGAATCCTCAAGGGATAAAAGGCTGGATAGTCCCAGAAGAAAAGGCAAATAGAAGCAGCGGTCGCTATCGTGGTAACGATTCCCCAGGGAGAAACTTTTCTCGATGAATTAACAAGATATGTAGGTTGTGCCATTACTTATTATCAGTACCCATACTTGTTCTAACTCAGTCTCGAAGCCTTTTGTTAGTTTGATGGAGCATACCCCATGACCAGAGCAAGCTTCAAAAAGCCTCTGTTTCCAGAGAACAAAGGCCGTGAATGGGTTAACGGATGGCCATGGTATTTCGTGGGTGCCACTTGGTTGTTGCTTTGGGCCTGGAATTTGACAGACCGTACGCCCCCTATTTGGGACCAAGCGGGGCATCTGGTTACCAGTTGGCAGCACTGGAAGCAGCTACAGCAATTTGTGCCGACGGCCCTCTGGTGGGATTCATTCTTTAAGATTTCGGACCGCTATCCCCCATTGGTTTATTGGCTGGCTACTCCGTTCTTTCAGTTGTTTGGATTTAGCCTGGTAACAGCCCTGGTCGTGCCTGCCGCTTTCTTGCTTTTGCTTGCTTTTGGAACTGCGGGATTGACCCAAGCGCTTTTAGACGAGAAAGAAGCCCGTTGGGTGGGAGCCCTAGCCGCTGGATTGGTGATGCTCTATCCGATTCACCTGGAGCAAGCCCATCAATTTTTACTGGACCTGCCCATGGCTACAGCCATTCTCTGGGGATTTTGGGGATGCGCTCGTTACTTGCGTCGGCCCTCTTGGTTCCATAGTTTATGGATTGGAAGCTGCCTGGGCTGGGTCGGTCTGACTAAATGGAGTGGGATTCTCTTTCTTATAGTGCCTCTACTCGCCCTTTTGATTCGTCAATTGCGCCAGAAAGAGTGGCGCTGTTTGCTCCATGCCGCTCTGGTTATTTTGTCCGCCGCTGTGATTATGGCTCCTTGGTATGGAACCAATTGGCTCTTTGTGATTAGCAATGGCCTGAAATATGCCCGTGATGCTCAGTACTATCCAGTAGTCGCAGGTTCTCCTGGGTCCTGGACTTGGTGGACGTTCTACTTGAGAATTCTGCCTTTTCAGATGTCTTGGTGGTTAGTCGGGTTGCCCCTCCTCTGTGTCGCTTGTTGGTCTGGTTTTCCCAAACTTTTACGGCAAAAAGAGGCCGTCGTGCTTCTGCTCCTTGTTTTTAGCAGTGGCTATGTGATCGTGAGCTGGATTAGTCTCAAAGACCCTCGCTTTTCGATGCCCTTACTGCCCCTCTTAGCAATTCTCTCTGCTATTGGCTTGGCCCAGTTAACCAGACCTGCTGCCTCAGGAGCTTTTGTTGTGCTCAGTCTCCTAACTTTGGCTACTTTTTGGAACCAAACGGTTTTGCCTTCTACCCAAAAACCCGCTTCTTTGCTGACTGGAGTGGCTGAATATCTGCAAAAAGCTATCCCGCTCTCTTCAAAAGTCTCGGTCGGCATGCTGCCCGTTAATTCCGGTAGCCTTCCAATTGGTCCGGAAGAACTGGATTACTACTCGGCGGTGAATAGTCGTCCCTTTGTCGCACGAGTCGCTGGGATCACAGGTTCGACCTGGGAGCCTAGTCTCTGGTCTTGGGTGCTCCGCTGTGCCGGTCCCTGCGCCAAGGGCTGGACAGACCCCTATCAGGATCAAAGACTATCGGTAGCAAAAGTACTGGAGGAATCCAGCCAATTTAAACGGGTCCAAACCTGGCCTTTAGGGGGACAAGATACGCTAGAGCTATATCAGCGAGTAGCTCCACTGACCTCTCCTTTAACGGTTATTGAGGAAGCGGCAACGGCTATGGAGGCTGGAAATCTTGAACAACTAGGCAAAGATATCTTGGTACTCACCCAAACTCAGTATGACTCAGCGTATTTAGAGGCTAGCCGTCAACTATTGATGCCGTTTGGACAAAGTACTGTTCCTCGGAAGCTTTATGGGTCTGCTTTGACCTATGTAATAGAGCGTAGGGTCCCAGAAGCGCAGCAGATCTTAACTCAAATCACCAAACAAACGCCTCAAGATGCTCAGGCCTGGGGCTACCGAGCCTTTTTATATCTCTATGCTTTCCAACCTCAAGCGGCACTCAGCGCCCTGGATAAGCTAGACCATCTAAATCCCAAACCAAATCCTCTCTGGTGGCAGTTAAGAGCAGTTGCCTATGCCCAATCTTTAAATTTTGTGGGAGCGTGGCAGACGCTGCAGGACCATTCTACTCATGAGCCGAACCCCGCAAATTAGGATGATAGGGTTTTTGCTCTACTTGATAGGCTATATTTCGATGCTTGAGCCATTCTTCCAAAGGGCTATCTGCCTGCGCTAGCAAAGTATCGTCAGACAGCAACTGAGCAGAACGATGCCAATTCCCCAGATGATGCGCAACTATACATAGTTGATTCGTATCTTCAGGCTTAATAACTAAAACAGTCTCTTCTTGCGCTTGAACAATAATCGTTCTTTCAAGACTGTTATAGACTACATCTCTATCCCTGAATATAGTTCCTCGCGGTAGCGATGAAGCAACTTCAGTGCCTTTATTCGTAAAGAAACGCTGACGTGGTTTACAACGTTCTTCCCAGGTTAGAGAAAGATATTCTACGGGTCCTTGCGGTTGAGTATCTGATGCTAACGATTCGATAATTAAGGACATATTGGAGATCCCCCCGAGCGAAAGAGAACGTTGAGCTGTAAGTATGCGCCCCCGTTCGGCCGACGCTCAGGGAAGCCTAAATCCCCCATAGCGAAGCTTCTCGGAGAGTATTCTGGGGGACTTTGAGGTCAGAACCCCCCAAGGTTGGGGGCAGGGGGGCGTTAGATATGGCAATCAAAACAGAAAATATCGTTGAGCCATCGGTAAAGTTGTTGCTGGCTCACAGGTTAGTAATTCTCCATTGACGACTACTTCATAGGTTTCTGGATTGACTTTAATTTCTGGTGTTTCACTATTCAACTTCAGGTCTTGTTTACTAATCGAGCGGCAACCTGATACTGCTATAACTTGTTTGGTTAGTCCTAGTTGTTCAGGAATGCCTGAATCCAGGGCGACCTGAGACATGAAGAGCAGGCTCGACTGGGTTAAAGCTTTTCCAAAGCTGGCAAACATCGGTCTTGGAAATACGGGTTGAGGGGTCGGAATCGAGGCATTGGGGTCTCCCATTTGGGCATAGGCAATCATTCCGCCTTTAAGCACAAGTTCCGGTTTAACGCCGAAGAATTGAGGTTTCCAGATGCAGAGATCGGCCCACTTACCGACTTCTATAGAACCGACGATAGAATTGATGCCGTGGGTCAAGGCCGGATTGATCGTGTATTTGGCGATGTAGCGTTTCGCCCGATAGTTATCATTCTGCTTGCTGTCTTGCGGTAAGGCTCCTCTTTGGCGTTTCATTTTGTCCGCCGTTTGCCAGGTGCGGATAATCACTTCTCCAATTCGGCCCATCGCTTGGGAGTCTGAGGAGAGCATCGAAAATACACCCAAGTCATGGAGAATATCTTCGGCTGCAATTGTCTGGGGACGAATTCTAGATTCTGCAAAAGCAATGTCTTCGGGTACTGAACGGCTCAGATGATGGCAGACCATCAGCATGTCCAAATGTTCTTCGATGGTGTTAACGGTGAAAGGTCGTGTGGGATTAGTCGAGCTGGGTAAAACATTCGGCTCTCCAGCAATTTTGATAATGTCTGGAGCATGGCCACCGCCTGCTCCTTCGGTGTGGAAGGTGTGAATCGTACGACCATTAATTGCGGCAATCGAGTCTTCGACAAAACCTGATTCATTGAGGGTGTCGGTGTGAATGGTGGCTTGGATATCAAATTCATCGCAAACATTCAAACAGGTATCAATAGCAGCAGGGGTTGTCCCCCAGTCCTCATGAAGCTTTAAACCGCAAGCTCCCGCTTCCACCTGTTCGATTAGGGAACCGGGCAGGCTGCTATTGCCCTTGCCAAAAAAGCCTAAGTTGATGGGAAAAGCTTCGGCACTTTGGTACATGCGAGCCAAGTTCCAGGCTCCAGGAGTACAGGTCGTAGCATTGGTTCCGGTGGCGGGTCCGGTTCCGCCGCCCATCAAGGTTGTGACGCCGGAGGCTAGGGCATATTCACAGAGCTGTGGACAGATGAAGTGGACATGGGTATCGATGCCGCCTGCGGTGATGATCATGTTCTCTCCCGCAATCACTTCGGTACAGGCTCCAATAACCATGCCAGGAGTTACTCCTGTCTGAATATTTGGGTTGCCTGCCTTGCCAATGCCGCAAATTTTGCCGTCTCGAATGCCAATATCCGCTTTGACAATGCCCCACCAATCAAGGATCAGCGCGTTGGTGATTACGAGGTCTAAGGCTCCCCCGGCGCGAGTAGCGGTTGGGTCTTGAGCCATGCCATCGCGGATGGTCTTACCGCCACCAAATTTCACTTCCTCGCCATAGGTGGTGTAGTCTTTTTCGACTTCGATAATTAGTTCGGTGTCTGCCAAACGGACTCGGTCCCCAACGGTGGGTCCATATAAGGAAACATATTTGCTACGAGAAATTCTCAGGGTCATAGAAGGAGCCTTTTATCAAGAGAAATTAAGCTTTTGGTGGTTATGAGCCACATTGCTTCTTCGGACAAAATATAACGGATGAAAAGAGAATACGGTTCATTGCTCATAAAAGTAGACCTTTTAGGCCGAAACTTTCTCGTTCCCACATTATTTATCTCTAGATTTCTAGGCTTCCTTGCCTGCCGTATAGGCTCGCCATCCTTCCCACGCTGTAATTTCTTTTTGATGTTCGCAAAGAAAGGGTTCTCCTAATACGCCGATTACCACTTCGTTGTTGGCTAGAATGATCTTGCCGACGCATAAACCAGGGGGTTCTTGAAGCAAGATATTGGAGATGCCCGCTGGCGAAACGGCCCAAATTTCAACAGCAATTGCTTTTCCACCCTCCGCAACTCGAATCATGGCTGGGTGGCGATCATTAATAGACCAGAGTCGATAAATTGGGGCCGTTTTCGTTTCTTCGATGAACTGGGCACCTGCTTTTAGTAAGTTTTCATTTAACTCTAATCCTCGCATTAGGGTTCCATTAACGGCTAGATAAATGCCTTTGTTTGTCATCTGTTTTTCTCTTTAATATTTGACTTTTGCGGCATTGTTAATTCATCATTCATTGGGCGCGATGGGAGTTTCTGTTGGGATCAGGTGGGCGAAACGCGTTGCGCCCCTACCGTCCCTGTGGGGACGGGTTTTGCAAAGAAAATGGATGGGTAACGGTGGATTTCATCATCGTTTATACGTCAATAAACTCTTTTTTCGCGTAGCTATTCTTAGGGAACCAGAACTCAGAACCCCCCAAAGTACTCTCCGATAAGCTTACGCTATGGGGAACAGGGGGGCGATCACCACTAAATTTTGACCGACGGCTACCAGTTGCCCTTCTGCACAAAGAATATTGATTACAGTACCTGCTACGGAGGCCGTGATTGCAATTTCCATTTTCATCGATTCTAGGATGATCAATTGATCGCCTATCTCGACGCTTGTACCTACTTCCACAACGATTTTCCAAACGTTGGCAGGAATATAGGAAGTAACAAGTTGTGCATTGGGAGGGAGATCGATTTCTTCGCCAATTGGTGTATCGAGAAGAGCATCTACAAAAGTTTCCGATTGACTATCCGAATCTTGCCAGCGTTGGCGCTCGGCTTCAAAGGCAGTCTGTTGCCTCGTCTTGAATTCAGTTACTTCGGGGGCGATTGAATCTAGAAAGGCATTGTACTCGCTCAGCCTAAAGGTTTTTTCTTCTACCTCTAACTTCACTTGGCCTTGGAGAAAGGCTTCTCGATAGCGAAGCAATTCTGGAGCCGCCATCGGATAGAAGCGAATCTGGTCAAAGAAGCGCAGTAGCCAAGGTTTTCCGGCTTCGAAGTCTGCGGTTTGCTGGTAGGTATTCCACACTTGAACCGTACGTCCTACAAACTGATAGCCGCCCGGACCCTCCATGCCATAGATGCACATGTAGGCACCACCGATGCCCACAGCATTTTCAGGGGTCCAGGTGCGGGCTGGATTGTATTTGGTAGTAACTAAGCGATGACGCGGATCAATGGGCGTTGCTACCGGAGCTCCTAAATAAACATCTCCTAATCCCAACACTAGGTAACTAGCATTGAAGACAATCTCTTTTACCTGTTCGATACTATCTAAGCCATTGATGCGCCGAATGAATTCAATGTTGCTGGGACACCAGGGTGCATCCTTGCGCACAGATTGCATATACTTCTGAATCGCTAATTGAGTCGATTTATCGTCCCAAGAAAGAGGCAGATGAAGAATGCGCGTCGGCACTTCCATCGCCGCAATCGGGGGCAATTCTTTTTCAGCAGCAACTAGCGTATTCAGTAATTCGGCTAGAGGCTGGACGCTGTTGTCATAATGGACCTGCAAGGAACGAATCCCTGGAGTTAGGTCGAGGATGCCTTTTAGAGGATGGTCTAGGAGCCACTGCATCAAGGCATGGACTCGGAAACGGAGGTTTAAATCTAATACTAAGGGACCATACTCAATCAGCAGATACTTGTCGCCGGAGAGCCGATATTTAACTGCAATTTGTTCGGGAGACGCTGGAATCTCATGGAGGATAGGGCTTGAGATGACAGTCGTTATCTTTAGCGGTGGAGTAGTGGATGGAGTTAAGGTGGCGATTTGCTGATCTTGTTCTTGTTCTCGTCTTAGGGCTTCACTGGCGGTAAGGCGATGGAAGCGAATCACATCACCTGGTTTCAGTTGACCGATTTTCCATAGCTCCGACTGGATAATCGTGGCCGGACAAACAAATCCACCGAGGCTGGGACCATCAGGACCGAGAATAATCGGCATATCACCCGTAAAGTCGATGGTGCCAATAGCGTAGGCATTGTCATGAATATTGGAAGGATGGAGCCCCGCTTCACCTCCATCTTTCCGCGCCCATTGGGGTTTGGGACCAATAAGACGAACTCCGGTACGGGCTGAGTTGTAATGCACTTCCCAATCGGTTGAGAAAAATGTTTCAATATCGCTTTCGGTGAAGAAATCCGGTGCCCCATGAGGGCCATAGAGCACTCCTATATCCCAGGTATTGGTATAGATCGGGATCAGTTCTGGGGGGACTGACTGAGTAGGAGTATGAGGCTCGGATGCATTCGATGGAGCTAACTTCAGCACATCGCCCGTCCGCAGGGTCCGTCCACAATGTCCACCAAATTGGCCCAGGGTAAAGGTAGCTTTGCTGCCCAAATAATCAGGGACTTTGAAGCCATCCTGTATGGCTAAGTACGTCCGGCAACCATGCCCGTGCACGGCCCTCATCTTCAAGATGCTCCCTGCTGCCACGGACACGGCTGTCCAGAAAGGCACGGGCTGACCATTGAGTTCCGCTTGCATCGGAGCTCCTGCCAGACAAATCACGGTAGCTGTATTGAAGCGCAACGTCGGGCCAACGATGGTGCATTCTAGTCCTGCTGCCGACGCTGGATTGCCAAGCACCCGATTGGCCAAGCGAAACGCCAGCGCGTCCATCGGACCGGAAGGGGGGACTCCAATATTCCAGTAGCCAACCCGTCCTGGATAATCTTGTAGCGTGGTCAGAGTCCCCGGTTCTAAGACATCAACTGTACGTGGACTGTAGTGAAAGGACTCCAAAAATCGAGTGCTGACCTTACCTGCATTAAAGGTAGGGTCGTCCAGAATTTGTCTCAGATAGGTCAGGTTGGATTCAATTCCCGCAATCTCAGAGGAATCCAGGGCTGATTTAAGATCAGCGATCGCCTCTGACCGCGAAGGAGCTTTGACAATTAGCTTTGCCATCAGCGGATCGTAGTAGGGCGTAATTTCTGTTCCTCGCTCAATCCAGCTATCACAGCGGACTGTGGCGGGAAAGACTACTTCGGTCAACTTACCAGAACTGGGCTGGAAGTTTTTTCCTGGATCTTCGGCGTAGATTCGCAGTTGAATCGAATGTCCTTGGGGCTGATGCTGATAGGTTTCTAGAGGTAGCAATTCCCCTGCGGCTAGTCGGACCATCCACGCTACAAGGTCAACTCCCGTCACTTCCTCGGTCACCCCATGCTCCACCTGGAGCCGCGTGTTTACCTCCAAAAAGTAAAAGTCTTCCGTAGATACATCAAAAACAAACTCTACAGTACCCGCTGACTGATAATGCACTGCTTGCCCCAAGCGCACAGCGCTATCCCATAGACTATAGCGCAGGGCATCGCTGATTCCTGAAGCTGGCGTTTCTTCAATCACTTTCTGGTTGCGTCGCTGCACCGAGCAGTCTCGCTCACCCAGAGCAACCACTTTCCCATGACCATCGCCAAAGATTTGCACCTCGATGTGGCGGGCATGCTCCACATATTTCTCTACATAGATGCCACTTTGTTTGAAATTATTCTGGCTTAGACGTTGAACTCGTTCGAACAATTCAGCCAACTGCTCTTCTCGGTGACAGAGTTGTAGACCGATACCTCCTCCGCCTGCCGTGCTCTTGAGCATCACGGGATAGCCAATCGCTCGTGCAGCCTCCTGCGCCGCTTCCAGATTGTCTAAGAGCGCACTTCCTGGCAAAAGCGGCACTTGATTCTCTGCTGCCAACTGTCGTGCCTTATGTTTCAGCCCAAAACTCCGCATCTGTTCTGGAGTGGGGCCAATAAACGCAATCCCCTTAGCGAGACAGGCTTCGGCAAATTTGGCGTTTTCACTCAAGAATCCGTAGCCTGGATGAATCGCCTGGGCTCCTGTCTGTTCTGCTGCTTCTAGAATGCGCTCCCAGCGGAGGTAACTCTCTGCCGCAATCGCTGGGCCAATACAGACTGACTCTGTTGCAGCATACACATGGCGGGCATGGGCATCCACTTCTGAATAAACGGCCACCGAACCAATGCCTAAGCGATCAAGCGTCCGAATAATGCGGCAGGCAATTTCACCCCGGTTGGCAATAAGAACTTTATCGAACATAGTGCAAGCAGTCTCAAGGATAGTGAGCAAGTTTCTGCAAAGGTAGATCCCCCGCTCCCCCCTTGTACCCTTACGGGAAGGCTACGCCTAGAAGGGGGGCAAAGCCCTTAAAGGATTAAAGTTCTATTTTGATAGGGGGGATCTCAAGAAACCCATACCTAAGGAGTATCCCAGACAATCAGTTGAATCGGTGTGGGATTGTATGCATTGCAAGGGTTATTCATTTGAGGACAGTTGGAAATGGCGACTAAGGTGTTCATTTCAGCTTTTAGATCGACAGTACTGCCTGGCTCGGAGATCCCATCCACAATTTCCAAGGTGCCATCTTTACTTACTGGCACGTTCATAAAGAAATTGATATTGCTCACAAGATCTCGCTTTCCCATGCCATAGGGCGCAACCGCCATCAAGAAATTTTCGACACAGGCATGTTGCCAACGCTTGTCGAGACCAAAGCGCACTGAATTGCTTTCACAACTGCAGGCTCCACCAGAAGTATCATGGCGTCCACAGGTGTCATTCAAAATGGTCATTAGGACATTGCCATCATTGGAGTAAAGCTTGCTTCCAGTCGTGAGAAAGATATTCCTCTGATTCCGAATCGTATCGGGGGCGCTGTATCGTTCACTGGTATCATCCGCGTTATAAACCAGGAAATCCACCGCCTGATTGCCGCCCAAATCAACAATCCTCAAAATTTGTCCTTTCTTGATTACCTGTGACCAGGGCTTACGGGCAGGAAGTACCTGATTGTAAATGGCTCTATCGGGATTCAGTGTCTGTTCTACGGCTAAAACCATGGTTCAATTCTCCTTTTCTATGGCTATTAACTAATCGTTCGCTGGGCTTTAAACAAAAAGAGCATCGGTGTTTTGGAAACCACGAATTGCTTCTGGGTTGGCTGTTCTGCATAAATCAGCAGCAGCAGGAGCCAGAGAATTCCAAACCACAACCCGAATCGGGCTAGGCTCATAAACTGACTTTGGCTCGAGCACATGGGGGCAGTTGGAAAGCACTACCAAAACATTCATTTCGGCTCTGAGATCGATGAAATTTCCTGGTTTTGAAGCTCCCTCAATCCATTTCAGTTCACCCTCTTTTTCCACAACAACCTGTGCGAAAAGATTGAGGTTCGGCATAATATCTTTTTTGCCCATATTCCGTTTAGCTAAGGCCAGGATGAAATTATCACGAGCGTTTTTCCAATCTCCTTCTCCATACTTAGCGCTATTGGTTACAGCATTACTGCATCCAGCAAGGGTATCGTGATGGCTACAGGTATCTTCTGTAATCGAGAATAAGACCCGCCCCATATCGGAATAGAGCACCATGCCTTTTTTCAAGAAAGCATTGAACTGGATCTTGGCGGTATCGGCGGCGTTATAGCGTTCGATGACGTTGTCAGCGTTGTAGCAGAGCATCGAAACCCCTGTGGAACCTTCTAGGTCCACAATCCGCAGCGTTGTGCCTTTCTTGATGACGCGCGACCAATAGTTACCGCCTGGAATGACCTCATCCCAGGTGATTAGAGCCGGATCGATATCAAGCGTTTCTGTTTTTTCCATAGACATAGCCTTCTCCTGTATTCCAACAATTGCATCACACTTGCGTCAGGTCTTGCTTTGCTTCCAAAACAAAAGCCCAGGAAGCCCCAACAGTAAGCGCGTACTGTACAGCTCTCCCGGGCTTTTATCCCGCCGTGTGACCAGCTTAAGCTGGCTGCTTCTCTTGGACCAGACATCATCTTGCAGAACAGGATAACCGGAACCCTAGAAGCGAATTTTTATATGATGTTATCTTCGCGCAAGAATAACAACGCCACATCCGTACGTTCAACAGAGAAATCTCTTGCAAAAAGACTCCGCCCATACCTCTTTCCCTTCTGGTTTTCCCTCAAGCTTGCCAGCATGGATCTATTACCTCGATCAATGTCCGAGTACAAACACTTGGGCCCTTGCTCATCTGGCAAAGCTTGAACATGGTACTGTCGTGTTTACACAGAATCAAACAGCGGGACGCGGACAACAAGGACGCATCTGGCATGCACCATTGGGGGTCTTGACCTGCAGTATCGTGTTAGAGAGAATCCCGATTGAACAGTTACCTGGATTAAGTTTAGTTGCGGGCTTAGCGGTGATTTATGCAGTCGAAGATCTGATCCCTGATATACATAAAAGATTGTGCATAAAATGGCCCAATGACATTCTGGTTGAGGGTCAGAAGCTCGCTGGTATTTTGTGTGAGAGTGTGGTGAATGGCACTTCAGGCGAAGGAAAGGTTGTTGTAGGAATTGGATTGAACCGCTTGGTTGATTTCACTCAAGTTACTCCGGCGTCCAACCTTATCGAGACCGCCATCAGTCTGCATCAAATGGCCCCTTTAGTCCCTGATGAATTTTCATTGCTTCAGCAAATGCGTTACTATCTGTTGCAAACAGCAGGGTTGCTGTGCTCGTGGGGAAATACGGCCCAGCCCGGCTCAGGGTTGATGGAACTTTTACCGACCTTGCGTCAACGCGATGCCCTTTTGGGACGCTCGATCACAGTTGAACTTGCGGGTGAGAAAATTTTAGGTGAGGCCGAAGGCTTCAACGATCAAGGCTTTCTGTTGCTGCGCCTGCCCGATGGGAACCAGCGAACACTGAAATCAGGCCACATACTTTTAAATAATTTGTGATCTTATAGAGTTTTACTTTGAGAAAGGATATCTAGTCTGTGAATCCCGCAAGAGCAAAGGTAATACATCTTACCTTTACCTATACTTAATTACTTTTACTTGATAAAAAGATTCATTAGGCTTCCTCTTTCCATTTCACTTCTCGGCGAGTCTAATTTCGTAATTACGACAAACTAAACCCCCTGCCTGAAGGGATTTCAGAATGTATCACTTGTGAACATTTTGAAATTTCTTTCAGAGCACCATAACTATCGTCTGCTAAGAAACAGTTCTCTCCAAAAATATACTTTTGCAAGAATTCTAATAGAGAATGGTTGGCTCATTCAGCACAGGAAAAGCCACAGAACTAGTAATGAAGCAGATGTCATGAGCTTTATGATGGAGTGATTTCGCTTTTTCCAGATTGCCACCCTCTTCAATCACGACCTTCGGATATAGGGTTACCTCTGTAAATTGGTACTTGCCATTTTGTTTGGACATTTTGCCAATCGCTTCATCCTTGTAGGAAAGAACGCGAATACCCGAACGGGCGCACAGAGCAAGATAGCTGAGCATATGGCAGGAGGATAAAGACATAACCAAAAGATCTTCTGGATTATGCAAAGAGGCATCCCCAAAAAAGTTTGGATCGGCTGAACCTCTGAGATTTTGCTTCCCGTCAATCGTTATGCTGTACTCACGAGAATAGGACTCATAGGAAAACTCAGGACTCTTTTCTACCCCTGACCAATCGGTTGTCACTTTATAAATGTGCTCTTGTGTTGCCATTACTCTCCCCTGAATTTGTTAACAACATTCTTAATTTCACTCATTTTTGGCTTTCAGACAAATTCATCTTTCCAGGTGCAGGGAACCGATTCGTCGCCCCCGTTCGGCTGACGCTCAGAGAAGCCTAAATCCCCCATAGCGTGAGCTGCTACGCACGGCCTCCGGCCTACTCGGAGAGTATTTTGGGGGACTTTGAGGTTAGAAATCCCCTTGGCTTGGTTGGGGGGACAGGGGGGCGCCCTACCACGGATCAATCCCTAAGAGCTTTCGGCCTAAGACATCTAATTCTGCAGGCTTACCAGGTTCAGGCTCAATCTGATAGCGCCAACCTCGCCAATGTTTCGGGACTCTGCGCTCTTGCCATAGCTTCACTCTTGCTTGTCGTTCCTTCTCACTGCCTTCCGGATGCATCGCAATATATTGCACAAAGCGCGGTCGGTCCGTGTGGTTGAGCCCACTTCGATGGAGCAGTAGTGAATTCCAAAGAACCAGCGTTCCGGCTCGTCCGTCAATACCTAAAATATTTTTTTGATCGGCTTTCGGTTTTAAAGAATGGACTTTTTTGCGGTCTTGAAGCAACTGCGCGAGGAAACGGTAGGCAGAAGGTACACATTCAAAGGCTCCTTGATTGGCATCCGTATCCGTTAAATAGAGAACCCCCTGAATGCTGAGGTTCTGGGCTTTCCTGGGGTCCACATCCCAATGCAACAAGCTATCGTCTCGTCTTTGAAAAAGCTGGGAACGAGAGGGAGGCTTGAAGGAAGCACGGTCCATAGTTACCCAAAGCTTCTCCGTGCAATAGAGTTCGGCAAAGATTTGGTGAACTTTTGGGTACTGGCGATTGTTCCAAAAGGTCTGAGGATGGTGGATAGGCACAATGCCATTACTGCCTAGCTTCTTGCGATACCAAGATTCTGGATTGTCCTGATCGATGCCAAGAAATTCACAGATGGTTGTAATTGCCGCTTGGAGATTTTTTAGAGGAAGGACATCTGGCACGGTGAGATAGCCATGCTCGGCAAAAAATGCATGATCCGCTTCAGAAAGGATGGTCATAGCGCCGTCTCACCCCCAGAGAATCTGTGCATGGTGCCGCAGATGGTCCTCGATAAAAGTGGAAATAAAATAATACCCATGGTCATAGCCTTCTTGGCGGCGCAAGGTGAGAGGTTGACCCACTTGAGCACAGGCTTTCTCAAACACTTCAGGCATCAATTGCGTTTCCAGAAAAGAGTCAGCCGTTCCCTGGTCAATCAGAATCGGCTGGGCGAAGGGAGATTTTAGAATAAGCTCACTTGCATCATAGGTTCGCCAGCTTTCTCGATCCGGTCCAAGATAGTAGCTAAAGGCTTTTTGCCCCCAAGGACAACGCATTGGGGCCACAATCGGGGAAAAAGCAGAAACGGAAGCGTATAGTTTAGGATTTCTCAGCGCACAAACCAAGGCTCCATGTCCACCCATAGAATGGCCAAAGATTCCTTGACGTCCTTGTTTGACGGGGAAATGCTCGGCAATAAGAGCAGGTAATTCGCGGGTGACATAGCTATACATCCGGTAGTGGGCTTGCCAGGGTTCTTCGGTCGCATCTACATAAAAGCCTGCGCCCGTCCCAAAATCCCAGTCGGTATCTTCGCCTGGAGTTCCCGTATTTCGGGGGCTCGTATCCGGGGCTACGAGCATGAGTCCATACTTAGCGGCAAACTGCTGTGCACCTGCTTTAGCGATGAAATTCTCTTCCGTAGAAGTCAGTCCAGACAAGAAATAGAGCACGGGTACAGACTCTGTTTTTGCCTGAGGCGGTTCGTACACGGCAAACTTCATTTCGCCGTTACAGGTGAAAGACGGATGGCGGTAGAATCCAACCGTGCCGCTAAAGCAAGCATGCTTACTTACAACAAGATGAAGTCTAGACATAGATTTAAAACGTCACTACAGTACGAATTCCTTCCCCTCGGTGCATTAGATCAAATGCTTCATTGATCCGCTCCACGGGCATCACTTGGGTGATCAAATCATCGATATTGATCTTGCCTTCCATGTACCAGTCTACAATTTTGGGCACGGCTGTCCGACCTTTCACTCCGCCGAAAGCTGTTCCTTTCCAAACTCGACCCGTTACCAGTTGAAAGGGACGGGTACTGATTTCCTGACCGGCCCCCGCTACACCCACAATCACACTTACGCCCCAGCCCTTGTGGCAGCACTCTAAAGCCTGACGCATCACCTTAATATTGCCAATGCATTCAAAACTGTAATCCGCTCCACCCTTCGTCAGTTCTACCAGGTGAGCAACTAAATCTCCCTCTACTTCTTTGGGATTCACAAAATGGGTCATCCCTAGTTTTTCAGCCAGGACCTGTTTTTTCGGATTCAGGTCCACCCCGACGATCATGTCGGCCCCAACCATCCGTGCCCCCTGGATCACATTCAAGCCGATCCCACCCAAGCCGAAGACCACCACATTCGCCCCTGGTTCTACTTTGGCGGTATTGATCACTGCTCCAATTCCAGTGGTAACCCCGCATCCGATATAGCAGACTTTCTCAAAAGGGGCATCTTCCCGAATTTTCGCCAGGGCAATCTCTGGTAGTACGGTGTAGTTCGCAAAGGTGGAAGTACCCATATAGTGATGAATCTTTTTGCCGTCCAAGGAAAAGCGACTCGTTCCATCGGGCATCACGCCCTTGCCCTGGGTAATCCGAATCGCCTGACAGAGATTGGTCTTACCACTGAGGCAATAGTCACAGTTTCGGCACTCTGGAGTGTAGAGCGGAATTACATGATCTCCTGGCTTGAGGGATTTCACTCCTGGCCCCACTTCCACCACCACGCCAGCCCCTTCATGCCCAAGGATGGCTGGGAATAAACCTTCAGGGTCATCCCCAGAAAGTGTAAAAGCATCGGTGTGGCATATGCCTGTGGCTTTAATTTCCACCAGTACTTCCCCTTCTTTGGGGCCTTCCAGCTGCACTGTTTCGATACTCAGGGGTTTCCCTGCTTCAAAGGCAACGGCTGCTTTCACGTCCATGCTGCTACTCCTGTGGTCTGCAACGACTATGCCCGATTATCTACGGTTTTAAGTATCGCTTAGCCAAATAAAAAGGGGGCATGACCCCCTCAAACCCTTTGTCTAACTAAACACAGGCTTAGTAGATTTCTTCTTCCTTATGGGTTTCGATGACGCAATCACCTGTGGGATAGGCCACACAGGTCAGAATGTAACCAGCAGCAATCTGGTCATCGTCAAGGAAGGATTGGTCAGACTGGTCAGGGGCAGCCCCGCTTACCAGCTTGCCAGCGCAGGTAGAACAAGCACCCGCGCGACATGAGAAGGGCAGGTCAATACCGGCTTCCTCTGCGGCATCAAGGATGTACTTATCAGAGGCACACTCGATGACTTTTTCGCCAGAAGGGGTTTTTAGCGTAACTTTTGCCATGCTGTTCGATTCTCCCGATTGGATAGTTAAGAAGTAGGGCTTTCACAAAGACTCAGCTTATATCAAAAAGCTCCCCGATGGCAGCTCTCCAAAGCATAACTATGAAGACTTTGTTAAGCGGTCCAAGCCGAACAAATTTCTGAAAATCCCGTCTGTTATCGATTTAGGCGTGAGCTTAAGAGCACTAGCCAAAAAAGAACCCCCCGAAAAAGCTTGATAGCGGTCACTGCAGTTTTCGTCACTCAGCGCTTTCAGAATATACTGCGCAACCCTTTCTGGCTCCCAGGCTTCACGTATAAAGCTATCCATTTGCGCTTGGGTTTTCAGGGAAGCTTCTTTATAAGGGCCTTCCAAATAGGGCATCGACTGGTCGCGCGCTACATCAAAAAATTCTGTTTTTACAGGCCCTGGCTCCACCAAAGAGACTTGTATGCCAAAAGGAGCGAGTTCCATACGCAGGCTATCGCTCAGTCCCTCCAAAGCGAATTTACTGGCATGGTAGAGGCCGCTGAAGGGCAAAGAAACCAAACCAGACAGGGAACTGATATTCACGATTCTGCCCTTGCCCTGAGCCCGCATCGTGGGAATCACTTTCTGGGTAAGCAGCAGCAGCCCAATCACATTTACTTCAAATTGACGGCGGATATCCTCTTCCGTAAGCATTTCCAGAGGACCATATTGCCCATAGCCTGCGTTGTTGACCAAAGCATCAATTCGCCCATAGTGATCTAGCGTTTTGGTAACCAGGTTTTCCAGGTCTGCCCCTTGGGTCATATCGGTGGGAACTACAAGGCTTTGTGTCTTAAGTCCAATTGCTAACTGTTCAAGCTTGTCCACACTCCGCGCTGCCAGCACCAACTTGGCTCCTTGCGTCGCTAAAAGTTTAGCCGTAGCTGCTCCAATACCTAGAGAAGCACCTGTGATGATGATGACTTGGCCTGCGATCTTGTTTTGACTCATAAGCTCTTATTGGGATTGCATCTTATAACTAAGTCTAACTAGGTGAGCGTGCAGTGAATTGAGCAGCTACTTTCTGGAGTACAAGCTCCAGACGAACCCCGCGTGATGCTTTAAAGAGTACCCGGTCTCCTGGCTCTAAATATGCTTGCAGGGTATCAGCCAAAGATTGGTGGTCGGGATGAATGCTGGATTTTGTGCCGATGGCTCCTTTTTGGATAGCTTCTCCGTCAGCACCACAATCGAGAATAAACAGACGGTCTAGCCCCAAGGCTTTTACATGTTCTCCAACCTGCTGATGGTAGTCCTGAGACTGTTCCCCCAATTCTTTCATTTGGCCTAAAACCGCTATATGCCGTTTGCCAGGCGTTTGCGCCAAGACGTCTAAGACTGCTTTCGTCGCTTCTGGACCTGCATTATAGGTTTCATCCAGAAAAACTAAGGGATCGCTTTCGTCCTCAGGATGCAGAAATTCCAATTTTTTACTGCGGCCACCAGGCAACGTGAGCCCCTCTAGTCGTGCAGGCAAACTTGCCAAATCAAGTCCTAAACCTCTATGGGCCACGGCCAAAGCTCCCAAAAGATTCATCGCCTGATGCCGTCCAGCAAAGGGTAGCGGAAAAGGCGTCCCCTCAACCCAGAGCGCGTCATTACGGAGTTCCCCCTGAAATTCCCCAGCGTCTAAGCCATAGGTCAGCCATGGACGTCCGTCTAAAACTTTTTGAGCCGTTTGTAGCAAGAGCGGCTGTTCTCCATTCAAGACGGCTAAACCATCAGCCGGCAACGTTTCTAAGAGTTCGCATTTAGCTTTGGCAATATTTTCCAAAGAACCCAAACGTTCCAGATGGGCGGATCCCACAGCGGTAATCAAACCAATGGTCGGTCGGGCAATCATCCCTAGGGTATGAATCTCTCCTAAAGCGCGCATGCCCATTTCAATAACGGCGTAGGAGTGGCTAGCCTCCAACCCGAGCAGCGTTTTGGGGACGCCAATTTCGTTATTTTCATTGGCCAAAGACTTGAGCGTGGCAGGACCTAAAAGGGCGGTCAGTAACTCTTTGGTGGAGGTCTTACCGACAGAACCCGTAATCCCAATCACGGGAATCGCAGATTGCTCACGCCACCATCGAGCAATCTGTTGGTACACCAAAAGAGTATCTTTCACCAAAATATGAGGCTCGTTCACGGGGACTTGGCTAACCACTCCCACAGCACCTTGAGCCATGGCCTGTGGGATAAACTGATGCCCATCGAACTTTTCACCCACCAGCGGAATAAACAGTTCTCCAGGAACAATGCCTCGTGAATCTGTACGCACGGCGAACTTACTGCTCGACCAATTTCCTTGCAGAGTAGAACCTGTGAGGGCAGCCAGGTCCTCAACAGTTAGTAAGCACCCCATGTGATCGCCATCTAATTTGCCCAAATATCCTACACAGTTTTGCTCCGCTCTGACCGCCAGCAGACCGTTCAAAGCAATGAGCGTTACAGAAAGAGATAGAGAAGAAGCGGACTTCCTATCCACTTCTATAAATCGATACAATCAGGACAAAAGCTTCTCTTGGAGCGGACTTTCAATATTTTCACCCTCTGTAGAAACCTTAAATCAGGCTTATATTGACCTGAGGGGGAGAACCTCTGCACGTACTATCAGATAATAGAAGACGTCTGTCCGTAACGCTTGAGCACAGGCTATTTCCCCGGAGAAACACGAACGGTGGCAAGGCTGAAAGCAAAGACCTCTCTTTTAGAAGACTTCTTGGTGGCAGAACCCAGCCTGCGTCCCCAGATTTACTTCAAGAACTCCTTAACGGCGCTTTCCCATGCGATGGAAGACCAAATCCTCGCGGTGGACAATCGCGATGACCCTCCTTTGGTGATTGCCAACTTCCAAAAAGAACGTTTTTATCGGATGGAAGCCCGTCGCTATGAGCGCATCAGCTCCCAGGCAGACCAAGTATTTATCCTGGCAGCTCCAGAAACTGAATTTTTTGGACAGGATACAGACTGCCACTTGGTCGCTTTAGACCCGAAGGACCCCTTGGCGCAGGAATGGCATCTGATTATCCTTTGTCGTCGCTATGCGGCAGTCCTGGTTTGCCGGGAAGAGCCTGGTTCGGAAGTTCTCACTGACTATAATGGCCAGGACGTATTACCTACCCTGGATCCAGCCCGTCGTTTCCGGGGCGTTTGGTCTTTCGACCGTCAGATGACTTGGCGAGCAGCATCTTTGATTTTGCCCAAAATCTCAGTTTATCGACCCGATTGTGCTGAAATTTTGAAAAATCATCCCATGCTCTTGCTTACACCTGGTGGCCCGGCTCTGATCGACCCCACGGTTTATACCGAGCGACTTTTTAACTACTTGCAGGCAGGCCAGTACAAACTGGTCAAAACGATCAAGGTCATTCAAGGGCAAGAACGTAAAGAACGGTTGGTCAATCGGATCACAGGCATTGTCCGCAGTTCTCTTGACCCGCAGGTGGTCCTCCAGATGGCAGTTCAAGAATTGGGAGAAGCCCTGCATGCTTCCCGCTGTCTTCTCTATCGACCTACTGGAGATGGGCACTATCAGATTCGTCAAGAATTTCGAGCACCGGATGTAGACAGTCTTGTGGATCATGAGGATGAGCTTTCCCATAAAGCCTTGATTGAACTAGCGGTGCAGCGCAATCAAGTGATCACCCTGGGTATTGATGACTCAGGACGCAGCAATTATCCACCCGAAATTTCCGGAGTTCTAAGCGCAGAAATCTCGATCAAAAAAGAAATGCAAGCTCAGGGGATTCAGTCTTGGCTTGTCGCTCCCGTCATTTTTCAGGAGCAAACCCTTGGGGCCTTGAGTCTACAGCAGACCGATGGCGAAGGCAGGGTCTGGACTCTGGCCGAAATAGAGCTAGTCAGTGCCGTTGCAGACCAACTGGGCGTTGCTCTAATCCAAGCGGAAGCCTATCGCAGCCTTCAACAGCTCAACCAGCAGCTCAAGAGTTTAGACAAAGCCCGCTCAGATCTGATTACGGTTACTACCCACGAATTGCGGACCCCTCTGACGACCCTAAGGGTATGTTTAGAGACCCTCCAAGAACATCCTGAAATGGAGCCTGTCTTACGGCAGCAATTTTTGGATGGGGCACTCCAAGATTCCGAACGACTGAGAGATTTGGTGGAAGATTTTCTGATCCTATCTCGCTTGGAAGCAGGCCGAGTGCGTTGGCAAATGGAGAAAACGGACCTCGCGGAATGTTTTAGCATTGCAATAAGCAGTATGCGCCGCAAAGAAGTCAGCATGGACCTCAAACTGGACCTTGCCTCTGATTTGCCCACTGTTTGGACCGACCGGGAGCGGCTCACAGAAGTCTTAATCAAGCTTCTAGACAATGCTGTAAAGTTTTCCAATCCACCCCATACCATTGAAGTCTCTGCTAAGAGCATAGAAAATGCCGTAGAAGTCTGTGTCCGTGATTATGGCCGAGGTATCGAAGCGGACCGCCTTGCGATCATTTTTGATGCCTTCACGCAAGCAGAAGCCGTGATGACTCGGACTACCGCTGGCTGCGGTTTAGGCTTAACCATCTGTCACCAAATCATTACCCAGCAGGGGGGACAGATTTGGGCGGAATCAGAAGGTCTAGGTAAAGGCAGCCGTTTTTATATTGTGCTGCCTACTGCAGAGACGGATTTCCAAGAACAGGCCATGGCGAAATCCTGATGTCATCGTCAATGTGGGAATTTTGGATGGACGAAGCACTCCATCAAGCCCAAGCA
The DNA here is from genome assembly GCA_038245785.1 of Gloeobacterales cyanobacterium. GTDB lineage: Bacteria > Cyanobacteriota > Cyanobacteriia > Gloeobacterales > PMM-0068 > Sivonenia. The sequence goes on from JBBRSB010000002.1 coordinate 125,860, forward strand.
TCCTCTCTACAGGGGGATGTGCCTGTAGGTGCTGTGCTCGTGGATGCCACAGGAACGTTACTCGCGGCTGGGGGAAACCGTAGAGAGCAAGACCATGACCCTTCAGCCCATGCTGAAATTGTGGTTTTGCGGGCTGCCGGTCAAAAGCTACAGCGATGGCGATTTCCAGATGCCACGCTGATCGTGACCTTAGAACCCTGTGCCATGTGTGCTGGAGCAATTCTGCAAGCCAGGGTCAAACGCCTAGTCTATGGGGCCGATGATCCGAAGGCCGGAGCTATAAGAACCGTAGCCAATCTCCCTGATAGCCCCCTCTCCTTTCATTATCTAGAAGTTTTAGCAGGAATTCGAGAATCAGCCTGTCGGGAGTTGCTACAGGATTGGTTTAAAAACAACGTCCGCTGATCTTCAATAGCACAAAAGAGATGCAGCAGAACTGCAATAGATACAGTTTTTGGAAGTCATGCTCTAATATTTAATCGGTTTTATCGCAACTATTTGGACTAGACTTTTCTGATTTCGGGAATTATAAATAAACCCTTAAAATTTATCATTGCTAACTGTCATTAAGTGTCACAAGCAACTTTATCAAAGGTTAACAAAAAACTTATTTCAGGTTTAACACTTCTTCACATTACCTATAAACTGCTGGGCACTCTCCCCATACGTACTTTTTACGGATAGGGAAAATGAGTTCTTCTCGGTGTTCTTCAGCTAACTTATACAGTCATCAAAGTGTTACTTCAAAAACAATTTCAATATCCTTGAAGTTGCTACTATCAGGCTCTTTGAGCATTTTGTCTCTCTTCGGGCAAGGTCTTATTTCCAAAGTATCTGCTGCAGAACCAATCTATTTTTATGTTTCTCCTGGTGGTTCTGACAGCAATGTTGGGAGCAGTATTCGACCTTTCAAAACTATCCAGAAAGCGCGTGATGTTGTCAGCACAGTCAACAAGAATATGACAGGAGATATTGTTGTTGTCTTGAAAAATGGAACGTACACGCTCAGTAAGCCTTTAACCTTTGGTCCAGAAGATTCGGGAACCAATGGCTACAATATTATCTATAAAGCTGATACTGGTGCTAAAGTCACTATCAGCGGTGGTAAAAAAACGGGACGTTGGTCTCTAACTGATAGCAGTAAGAATATTTATAGAGCTTGGATTGGCAATAGTTATTATCCTCGTGAATTCTACGTTGGCGATGCAAGAGCAACTCGAGCGAGGAGCCTTGATGATCCAACAGGATTTACTAGAACGGAGACAGGATATACCACTACGGATTTGAGCCTACAAAGTTGGAAAAATATAAGTGATCTAGAAATAGTGTCTACCAACGATTGGAAATCCTTTCGTTGTGGAGTCGCTGGCATCGTAGGGGGCAACATCACGATGGACCAACCATGCTTTAAAAACTCGCTCTATGGCCAAGCCCCATTTTCTGATGGAACCTTAGCCTGGCCGATCTTGAATCCTTCCTGGATCGAGAATGCCTATGAACTTTTAGACAAGCCTGGGGAATGGTACTACAAAAAACAAGAAGGGACTATTTACTACAAACCTCATCCCAGCGAAGATCTATCCAAAATAGAAACCGTTGTCCCGATACTAGATAAATTGATTGTTGGTACTGGAACGCTCGATAAACCAGTACACAACATTGTTTTCCAAGATCTCAATCTCAAGTACGGGACTTGGTATGACCCCAACTCTGCCGATGGCTACTCATCCCTACAGGCAGGCTACCATTGGGTTGGCGATCAAACCGATCCCTCTGGGCGCAGAAAAAGCACTAAGTCCCCTGGAAATATAGCTTTTAGCTTTGCCCAAAATATTGTGTTCAAGCATAATGTCTTCAGCCATCTAAGCAGTGCCGCTCTAGATTTCGAAACGGGTAGTCAGAACAATACGGTCGAAAACAATCGCTTTGAGGATATCTCCGGTAGTGCCATCCAGTTGGGCAATCATAACTGGGGCTTTGATAACTACCCTGATTATGAGGCATTATACGGTGCTGGAGATAGCTACGATAAGCGCAATTTGATTAGTAATAATCTCATTGTGGATAACTACATCACGAAGACTGGTCAGGAGTATCATGACACACCCGGCATCTATGTTGGCTACACCGACCATACGCGCATAGTCCACAATGAACTCACGGATCTGCCCTACACGGGTATCTCTATGGGTTGGGGATGGGATGGCTATGCATCAACGCCAGCGAGAGATAACTCTATCAGAAACAATATCATTCATAACTTCATGAATGTTCTCAAAGATGGCGGAGGTATTTATACGTTGAGTCTTCAACCCAACTCAATCATTGATGGAAACTACATCTACGACCAATACAATGAACCAGGTTATGGTGGGAACATCTATCCTGACCAGGGCAGTAATGGCTTCACTATTTCGAATAACGTAGTGATCAACTATGCCCATCGCTGGGTCTATGTTTGGAATAATGACATCTTTGGAAATACTGTCCAGAACAACTTTGCCAACAGTGATGTTTTTGTCAACAACTCATTTACGACAGGAGCTGATGGTAAAAGTATTGCAAAAAATACTTTTCAAAACAATACGGTTGTTGCAGCGGGAAATCTTCCCAGTCAAGCGCAGGATATCATAAATACAGCAGGTATTCGGTCGACAGCCCAACAAGATGTAAAGAACAGCTTACTTTCTGTACTTTCCAATCTTGCACTCAAGCAACCTGCTACTGCATCCTCATTCTATGATGCAGGCTCAAGACCTGGAACGGCTAATGATGGAGTAATCAACAATAGCTGGTACGCTGGATGGTCCGCAGGCGGTGATGATAGTTCTCCTTGGTGGCAAGTTGATTTAGGTGAGGCGAAGCAGTTGCATTCTATTGAGTTGACCCCTCGCCATGTCTTCGACCAACCTGGTACGAGAACAAACTTCGAAATCAGAATCTCAAACGACCCAACGTTTGCAAGCTATACGGTTGTCCATTCTCAAGGAAGTACACCCCTGAGGTTTGATAGTACGCTGAAGGCTGATGTTTCTGATAGTAATCCTTATCGCTATGTACGGATTGCTAAGACGAAGAGCGAGTACTTCTGTATCGGAGAAGTGAAAGTCTTCTAATTGATGACTTTCGCCCCCCTGCCCCCCAACTTTGGGGGGTTCTATCCTCAAAGCCCCCCAGAATACTCTCCGAGAAGCTTACGCTATGGGGGATTTAGGGGGCTTCTGGGATTCATGCAGGAGCTCTATTATCCACATCTCTGTGTATTGAATTTCGCTACTAACTACCACCAATTTTGGGGAGGGATTGGATGAAGCCAGGCATCCATCCCGATAGACTATGAACAGCATCAACAAATCCTGCTGCTGTAGCCGTTTTACCAGCCAAGTCACGTAAAACTTGAACAGGTGCCTTTAGCTTTGACCCCTTAGGATTAGGCGAATTAATTTCAGTTTCAAAATCATCAAGTTGCTCTATTGCTTCTTGTCGTTCTTCTTGTGGTAGAAATGCCGTATGTTGACGGATCTCTTGGATTAATTTGATAGCTTCAGAAATATCTAAAGCATTATGCTGAATGATGTTGGCATTATTATTTTTACCAGTCTGGACCGCTCCGATATTACCGTGGAAGTTCTGAATAACTGTAGAGGGAAAATTTTCAGTTGCTTTTTCTGGAAGCTTAATGGACTGTTCCACCTCTTTAATACCTTCGTGTGTGATACTGAAAATAGGATCATTTTCGCTGATCCCCTTGATTCTAATTAGCCCTTTATCTTCCAGGTATCTAACTATAGGCCCAACCTTACCGTCACTTACTTCTTCCTCTGTCATGAGATAACGAAAAGATGTAAAGCGAACTGGATCCGCTTCTGTTTTTTCCCATAATCTCCGAAGGACAGTGTAGCGAATTTTGTCCTCACTTATCACTTGTTCAAGACTTGGGTCCATTTATTGTTCCTAACTTGGAAGAGGAATATCATCGCCGCAATCATAAGCAGTTTCAATCCAAAGTTCACGCGCTTCGCTTATATTTACCATTACCTCTTCTAGAGTATCGCCTTGAGTTATACATCCTGGAAGATCTTTAATTTCAGCAGTATAACCACCTTCTGGATCAGGGTGGAGTGTAACTGAATAATTTAATTTTAAAAATTCCAATGGCTTTTTGTCAGAACCCTTTTTCATTATCAATAGGAAGATTGGTTAGAAATTCTTCTGCAAGATTACATAATAATTTATCAGCCTAGAGCAATGTTGCCCTCTCCTGCAGTTTTGGAGAGAGCAGACAAAGTTTTCAGCAAAAGGAATCACCCCCCAGAATTGGGGGGCCGGGGGGGCTAGCCCAACTGAATATTGCTGAAGGTGATTTCGGTGTAGGTTTTCTGGCCCATTTCCGTCCCACTGACAATCTGTTGGGTCATCAGATAGTGGCCGTCGAAGTTCTCGTAGATGTCCGTGAACTTGAGCTGACGGAGAACCTGACCATCTTGAGGATTGGTAAATACCGCATTGTAGGCAGAAGAGATATAGCCTCTGCCCGTGTCGATTTTGTCCAGATGGTTGATAGTGAAAGCCATACGGCCCATCACCCGAGATACCTGCACCACTTGTTGGTCCCGCACCTTGTAGTTAGAACCCATGGCATCGCCACCGACTAGGATAGCTACTGCTCCCGTAGTATCAGGCTCTCCATCGGCAGAAAAGGTGTGCTTGCCATGGGAGGTTTCAAAGTCAGAATGTTTACGGTGCACAACAACATCTTTTAGTTGGTTGCGTAGCCACTCTTCTGCTTTTTCGTCATCGGTTTCAACCGTCACTTCCATGCCTTTGGTGACCGTTACTTTTCCGGTGTAGGTCTGCTCTTTGAGATCCAGTACAAAATCTGCGGTGTAGCCAGGGAACGTTGCGTCCCAGGTGTAGCGATTTTCATAGGCGCTCTTAAAAAGTTCGCGAGCGTCGAGTTGAGTAGTTGAGGCAGTCATGAGTGCTCCTTGGTAAACCAGCTTGGACCTGCTTGCCTATCTATGGGTGCAGCAATTCACTCGCCATTAACTCATAGGATAGAAGCGGATCTCACTCATCATACCTGGAGGATTTGTGGTTCAGCCCTCTTTCCCTTTAAGTACTTACCATCGAGAAGTCCTTCATCAAAATCCCTACTGGAGCTATTGCAAGGACCGCTATGGACTCAAAGACAATGAAGCAAGCTTAGAAACAGATTATTTCTACGCCCACACACCAGGCTCTGTCATCGTCGTGCCCAGGACCAACGAAGGCGAATGGATTGTGGTCCGCCAAGATCGTTACCTGATGCAGAGGGCCATTTATGAATTTCCTGGAGGAGGTGTTCATGAGTCTCAGGGTCCGCTGGAGGCTGCCCAGCAAGAACTTCAGGAAGAAACCGGATTCCACGCCCAGCACTGGGAAAAGTTAGGAGAATTCAACCCATGCAAGGGCCTGACCGACGAGAATTGCACGGTTTATCTGGCTCAGGGGCTAACCCCGATGGCCTCTGGCTCCTCCGATCCGTTTGAACTCCTGCAGGCAGTGACCTGTAGCCAAGAGCAAATTGAAGACTGGATAGACCAGGGCGAGTTTGCCTGCGGTATGAGCCTGGCCGCATGGATGCTGGCTCAACGACGCAAGCGGATATGAGAAAATTAAGAACCGGTTACAGTCTTAAACCAGGATTTAACCTGACTCAGTAGGGCAGGAGTATCGTGATGATCTTTCAAAGCTTCTTTAAACTCAGCTAGCAGCTGAGTCTCCTCCTCTGCCATCCGACCATCCGCTGCCATCAACAACTTCAGCCCCCGCAACAGTTCCTTGCGTTCCGGGTCTGTAGCATGACTTGCTTTAAACTGCTCGATCCACAGATGACTGGTGTCCGAAGCGGGCTGTAGGGTCAAGTAATCAATGAGCTTGCTTTTCTCAGCATCACTCACGGGTAAACGCTGGAGATAGCGACCCAGGACCAATTCTTCTGCAGGGTGGAGCTGTCCATCCGACCAGGCAGCCGCCACCAAGAGGCGAAAGGCAATGAGGGGAGTTTCCATGTCCTCAAGGTAACAGAAAGAAACGCTGGTTTAGAGCGCTACACGGCCTCATCTTTCCAGATTCTTAATTAGGGGCATCGTTTCCCATCGGGTACAGCTTAGGAAACCAGGATTCCACCACTTCAAGAGGAAATCCTAAACGTACAGGCCCTTTTTGCGTATCTGATATTAGGAGACCTTTTTTAACTAGCTCATTCAAGACAGAACGTGCTTGACGCTCTTGGTATCCCGTAATGGAGGCAGCCTTCCCCCGCTCAACTTCACCAGAAAACAAAGCTTCTCTAAGCAAAAAGAAGGAACCTCGTGGCAGGTTTTTTAAGTGGATTTCCTCCTCTACATAGCGTTCTATTCTAGATAACAGCCTCGTTGTATCCAGTAAAGAGGCCATATATTCAACCTGGTCAATGGCTACTTTAAGAAAAAACTCGCAAAAACTGACCAACCCCTTAGCAGTAAGATTCCCTCGTCCGTCCAAGTCATTCCATCGTTTCTGATCAGCAGTCATCAAAGAAGCTTTATAATCCTGATTTCTTCTAGCAAGTCCCCGTGAAACTGACCAGAGACTGTTGCCGATTCCAATGTGCCTCAGATATGCATGAGAGAATAGGCGCGTGACTCGGCCATTCCCGTCATAGAAGGGATGTATCCATAGCAAACGGTGATGGGCGGCGGCTACCGCAATGAGCTGCTGCAACTTGGACAATCTTTGGGGACTGTAGGCTTCTGTAAAACGCCGCAAGAACTTCAGTAGAGCACTGGAATGAGGAGGAATATGACGACCAACCTGCACTCCACCCGTTCTGAGTTGACCGGGAGTAATCACTAATTGTTCTTTTGTACTTGGGTTTTCAACGGAGAGCAGTTCGCTGGGTAGCCGACGACAAAATTCGCGATGCAGCCAAAGGATATAATCTACAGAAACTATATCCTGAGGCCCTTGTCCAGCATCGATCATGCGCTGTACTTCAATATGAGCTTTAGCTTCCAACTGTAAATTGCGTTTTTCAAGATTATCCGAAAAATCATCTGCTAAAGCACGGTCAATATCTCGCGGATGGGTGTTGTGCCCCTCAATCAGGTTGCTGTAGTAGCAATTTATAGAACGTACTAAATCTCCGATGGATTCTCGAACAATAGGATGAACTTGCCCTGCTAGCGCACTAGCTTTGGCAGTCAGATCCATAGCTAAGTTTTCTAAGAGGCGATTTCCCTCCTCTGGCAGCATAGGCTCCATCAACGCTACGGACTGATCAATTTGTTCCATCATCTTCTGTGTTTTTTGCCGATCCTAAAAAACGCTATTGCTCCTCTCTATTATGGCTTTCAGAGGTCAAATAACAAATTTTTTGCCGATCTTTTTGCCGATGTCAGCGCTTTATTATTTATGCAGCCATAGCATAGGTCTTAAAAGACCTTCAGCCTTAGAGCGTATTTAGCAAGACTGGTGTACCTGTCCAAAAAAATCTTTAATAGAGATAGTGGAGTAAGGACTGCTCTCTTTTGGGGTTTTCATGAGTGAAGCGCGCGAACGACTGATGAAGGTAGCGGCTCAGCGGAACTATCGGGTGACGATTGGGGAAGTGGCTGCTGTAGCGGGGGTGCCCTTGGCAGAGGCTCGTCGTGAACTGACTCTGCTGGCACAGGATACCCAAGGGCATCTCCAGGTCAGTGAACAGGGAGAAATCGTCTATGAGTTCTCCCCACAGTGGAAGCAAATCCTAGAACAGAAGCAATTTAAAGAGAAGCTCCTGAGTTTTTGGAATAGCATCAAAGGCGCACTCTTTTATGCTGTTCGGATCAGTTTTGGTATCGTTTTAGTTCTTTCCATTCTTATTATTGTGGTTGCTCTGATTGCCCTTTATATAGCGGCGAATAGCAATCGAAATAGTGATGACCGTCGGGATAATGACTTTTCCTTTGGCGGTGGCGGGTTCGGCTATTTCTGGAATCCCTATATTTTTTACTGGGGAGATCCTTATCAACGCCAACAAGAGCGACGTCAGCGCAATGAAAAGATGGGCTTTCTGGAAGGGGTGTTCTCATTTATCTTTGGTGAGGGAGACCCCAACCGAGATTTAGAAAAGCGACGCTGGAGCTTGGTAGGCCGCAAGATTCGTCAGGAGCAAGGCGTAGTTACGGCCGAGCAATTAGCACCTTATTTGGAAGGGCCCTATACCGAACAAGAAGACTATATGCTCCCTGCTTTAGTAAAGTTTGATGGACAACCCCAAGTCAGTGACGAGGGAGGACTTGTTTATGTATTTCCCCAGCTCCAAGTCAGTGCTAACGAATCTTATGAAGGTGGCACGTCTGAAACCCTCGTAGAAAAGCCCTGGAAATTTAGTGAAGCTGATGGAACGACCTTAACCTGGGCTGGACTGCTTGGTGTTGCTAACTTCTTGGGAGCCTGGTTCTTAGCCTTACAGTTTGACCAAATTTCTGCAGAATTGGGTGGATATCTTGGCTGGGTCGAGGCGATTATGCCCTTCCTCTTAGCTTATGGCACGCTATTTTTAGCCATTCCTGCCTATCGATATTTCACCTTGGGAAGCAAAAATATAGCAGTGGAAAAACGGAATGCCTTCCGTAGCAATCGGGTCAGAGTATTAAAATCTCCTACCCCTGCCCTACAGCAAAAGATGGCTTGGGCCAAGCAATTTGCTAAGAAACAAATTATTGGCAAAGAGGACGTGATTTACTCGACAGACCGTGATTTGATTGAACAGAAAGATTTAGATATGGATGACTTTGACCAAAAGCTTAAGAGTTAACTCAATGCCTATGGATTCGTGCTCTTTTCCTCCGCGCAGAGAGTGGGTTCATAACCAGTAGCCTCATGATTGCGATATATAAACCTATTTATTCTGCTGTGAAGTGAATGATAGAAACGCAAAGTCTATAAACAAAAAGTGAAAGTGCAGTCCAATTTTTCCATACACTGAAAGAGCAGTACCACTTACGCTGAATTTATGGTCCGTGTGACAGTTCTTGGTACGATAAGTCTCCCTTCAGGAGGACCCATCCAGCTCCTACAGCGAGACTATGGTCAGGGAGGGAATTTAGTAAGTATCATTGCAGGCATTCATGGAGACGAATACCTTGGGCTGTATGTGGTCTATCGCTTGATTCAATGGCTAGAGTCTATAGAACAATCGACTTATCAACTACGAGGACGAATCCGCATTGTCGGCTGTGCCAATCCCTTGGGCGCTTTAGTTGGGGAGCGCCTATGGCCCGCAGATTTTACCGATATAAACCGGATCTTTCCTGGTTATCAGATAGGTGAAGCTAGTCAGAGATTAGCTCACTGGATTTTTGATGCCCTAAAACCTTCCCTGCTGAGCTTAGACCTCCATAACGGCATTGCCATGCATGAACTCCTCCATGCCCGGAGTTACTCAAGAGAGTCTTGGCTTCAAAGAGGGATGTATAAGATGGGCCTACCTGCTATCTGGTATCAATCTTTTCAGGAACCTAGCGCTCGTTATCTGGAAGTCCCTGGAACGGTGGAAGGAACTTTACAGTACTGCCTCCACCAACACGGCATTGAGAATATTGTTCTCTGCGGAGGACCTGATTTAGATGTCAAACAGGGAGTCCAGCTTTTCAGAGGATTACTCAGGCTTCTGTTCCATTTGGAAATTCTCAAGGGTCCTCCTCTAGAAGAGCTAGAACCAGTACAGGAATGCAGACCTGTGAAGAGTATTACGCCCATCCTAAGCCAACGGGGAGGCTTCTTTTTGGCGCACGGTACTCTGGGCGAGTGGGTTAAAAAGGGGTCTTACTTGGGAGAAACTGTAGATATCCAATCGGGCCAAGTTTTAGAGCAGATTTTCAGCCCAATGGAAGGATTAGTGCTGAGTTTACGCAAGCAGCCCATGGTCGGTGAAGGAATGCTTTTAGCCAGAATTGCGTGACGTATGCCCTCAAAGTGAATGGGTTTAAACCACTAAAACGGCAGCACCCCGAATTTTCCCACCACGAAGAGCATCCAGTGCTTCATTAGCTCGACTGAGGGCAAACGGTTCTACTGCTGTTCGGATCGGAATTTGAGGTGCCAGCGTCAGAAATTCTTCTCCATCTTGACGGGTCAAATTAGCCACAGACCGCAAAACCCGCTCTCCCCAAAGTATTTCATAGGGGAAAGAGGGAATGTCACTCATATGAATTCCGGCGCAGACGACTGTACCGCCTTTAGCAATTGATTGGAGGGCTTGAGGAACCAGTTCGCCAGCAGGAGCAAAGATAATCGCCGCATCCAATTCTTCAGGCGGTGAACCATCCCCTGCCCACACCGCACCCAGATCCCGAGCGAACTGTTGCCCCTTGCTATCGCCAGGTCGGGTAAAAGCAAAAACCTTACGTCCTTGATGGCGAGCCACCTGAATCAAGATATGGGCAGCCGCTCCAAATCCATAGAAGCCTAGCCGTTCAGCATCTCCGGTCATCTTGAAAGCACGATAGCCAATCAACCCAGCACACAGGAGTGGCGCTGCTTGCAGGTCAGGATAGCCCTCCGGAATCGCAAAGCAAAATTGCTCTTGGGCCACGGTGTATTCGGCATAGCCTCCATCTAGCTGGTAGCCCGTGAATTGGGCAAAGTCACAGAGATTTTCCCGTCCGCTTAGACAATAGCGGCAATGATGACAGGTAAATCCAAGCCAGGGAACGCCTACCCGTTCACCAACGGCAAATCGCTCTACACGTTCGCCAACAGCCGCTACCGTCCCGACAATCTGATGTCCAAGAACCAAGGGAAGTTTTGGGTGTTTCAGCTCTCCCGCCAGCACATGGAGGTCTGTCCGACAGATGCCACAGGCATGAATCTGAATCAAAACCTGTGTCGGGCCAGGAGTAGGGATGGGCATATCCATCGCTTGCAGTGCTTGACCAAGCGCTTCCAATACCATTGCACGCATGGCTAAAAACCAGAGACGGTTGATTCCAAGATAGCTTCTCTATGCTCCTGCTCTACTTCATAAGAAGATGTAGAACTCATTGCCGAACAGCAGACGAAAACGCGCTTAGCATTGGCCGCCAACTAAGATCATTCTTCGATATGACTCACAGGCTTCGGCCTACAGCAAAATTATGTCCATGCTTTAAAATCTTTTTGGAAGACCAGCCTGTTTCAAGACGGCATTAGCAGTATGCCGAGATTTAATAGATTGATCTACTACAAATCGATTCTGCGAAATAGGGCTATACCAAATTTCGTGATCTCCTTTTCCCTGTCTTTCAAAATAGCAACCATTCTCCGTCAGAATCTTTTTTAATTCGGGGGCCAATGATTTTGGCACTTAAGCCACCTCAACAAGCTCTTGGCGATGACCAATCACCTCAATTGAAGAAATTGTATTTGACAGATTCAGAGGTGTAGCTTGATTAAGCTGGAGTAATTCTGGAATCATGATTCGTAGCTTTTGTGTAAGGGACTCTAAGGTGTCAGCTTCAGTTGCTAACCCTGGAATCTCATCGCTAGTGGCAGCCCAGACTTCAGCTTCTTTATCCCAAAAAGCCTCAACCTTATAGATTCTAGGATGCAAGATGCAAAATATCTGATGTGAACTGCTGTCTGGTGTCTCAATAAAACCTCTATGAACAAGCCAAGTGATGAATTGCTCTTTCGGCATTTGCTGATTGGTTGGATAAATATGGATAGGAAGGAGCAGTTTATTCCACATTTCACGAATTACATATTTCAACAGATAGGTGCCATATCCCTGTTGTCGATCTTGTCCTAAGATAACGAATTCATTGATATACCAGTAAGGGTGCTGATTTTCAAATAATCGGTAATTCACAGCACCAATTTCATTGCCTTGAAGATACATTTTGTAATAAATATGCCTGGGGTTTTTCTTTTCTTCCTCTGGGTCTCTTCTTATGTTGATCCCTTCAGGCGGCACTTCTACTCCAGACATTTGTCGATACCCCACTCTTAGCTCCGGGAATGAATCTATTTTATCAAAGCGTTGGCCTAATGAAATCCGTGTATGACTTAGCATTACTACTAAGCCGAGAATCTCTAGCCATATGTCAGAGAAACGCATAGGTATCGAGCAATATTTCCACTAAATATACTCGCTAAACTCCTCAAGGGGCTCGTCAAAATTGGGGGGTATAACAATTAGACCGCGCGCACAACCAAAAACACTTTCAGTTCTTTTTTCATTCTCTGCAGCCTGTCCAAAATTATGGGTAGACACAATGCTACCGTCATGCCCGTGAATTACAATTTCTGCACTTTGATTACGACTAATCTGACGAGCGAATTCTATAGCATCTCCCTTTGTTGAAAAAACTTTAATCGCCTTAGCTGTACCGTCCCTATTTACAGCCCATCCTCCAGATGGTTTAGGAACGACATGATGCACTCGATAGGGCTTTGCCTGGGCTTCCTCTTTTTTTGTCATGACGATTAAATAGAGCTGGCTTCTATTCTAACCGGGGAGATATAAACGGTAGGGTAAATGATTCCGATGGAGCTGTGTAACGTTGACGATGGTGGATCCTTTGATCTTTACGACTATTAGCTATAGCTTTTCCATCTCGGGAGCAAGCCGTCAGCAAAAAAGTTGGGAATCATAGTTTAGCCTACACGTCTGCTCAAGCGGCTTAGCAGACTGGTGGCGACTGGTCATGAGGTTCTGGCTCAACATCGGGCACTTTGGCTAAAACAGACTCATATGCCGTCCGACTTCTCTATATAGAAGGATTTGGTTCACGTTCACTAGCCTGACTGATGCTCAACTTCCAGACGATCGAATTCCTTATAGTAGGCTGCTATCTCTGCATCGATCGTCTCTTTATTTGCGTAGTAATAGGCTAAGGCTGCATAGACTTGTGCCTGTGTCAGGTGTGCCCTTTCAGAAACGATTGCTTCCGGCTTCATCCCTGCATTGAAGTCAATTGCAACATTTTGAACCGTAATCCGAGTTCCAGCAATTCGAGGACGACCGCCACCCAGGAGTTTAGACAATTAAGGTGCCAATATCAACAGCTATTTGCATGGTTTACGTACCAAACCTTGGTTCCATAATAGCCCAGCAGCATAGAGTTTCTGCCTTGCATGCCCAACTACTAGATGAGCAGAAAAGTGGATCTATTGCTTTAAAGAACTTCTTTCACATGCCCTAAAAGATCTCCAGGGCGGGCAAACCAATGATGAGCCCCTGCGTTGAGTAGTTGCTGTTTTTCATGAACACCCCAACCTGCAGCCCAAGCAGGTACTCCAGCCCGTACCGCCATCTCCATGTCATATTCTGTATCCCCAATCATCACCGCTTGCTCTGGCGTGATTCCATAGTGTTGCAAAGCCAACTCAATGGATTCTGGATGAGGCTTGGGGTTCGTAACCGAAGCAGGAGAAATAATTGGGTCAAAATAATCTAACCAATCCAGTCCCGTTAGCACGCGGGAGAGCCCTTCATAGCCTTTACTTGAAGCAATCGCGAGCGATACCCTAGGCGTCAAAAAGTCTACGAGTTCAGGAATTCCTTCAAAGGGATCGCTATGGGCAATCCCTACCTGGCGGTAAAAATTGCGATAGGTCTCTACCCCATGTTCCACTTCCTGCTGACGGTTTGGAGGCAAGAGTTTAGCTAATTGTACGGACAAAGGAATGCCAATCATCTGCCGCCATTGTTCAACCGCTGATTGGGGCAGTTCTAAGGCGTCAACGGTTAGCTTAATACTCTCTAGAATGCCTGGTTCTGAATTAATCAGAGTTCCATCAAAGTCAAAGATGATCAGGCGAACAGACACTATTAGCCCTCATACTCTGTGGTAATTTGAACATCCAGACTCTCTCGGTCCACATAGACCGAGAGAATATTAGGACGACAACATACCTGGCAGTCTTCGACATAAGACTGCTCAAATCCAGCACTCAAGTCCACAAAAGTGGTGCTGTATTCTCCACAGTATCCACATTGATATTCTGCAGTAGTTTCCATTAGGGAGTACTGCTAATCGGTTTATCGCTGTATCCTTTAGGTTGAACAATAACCTTCGTGAACATCTTAGAGTTAAGCACTCTTTTAGCAACTCGGCTGACTGCCGCTTGGTCAACTTTGTCGATTAAGGAATTGAATCGTTCAGGATAATCTCTACCCAAACCATATTCTTCCTGAGCGAGGATTACATCGGCCAATTCTCCATTACTTAAAAATTCCAGAGGGAACTCATAAATTAAGCTGCGTTTCGCATTGGCCAATTCTAAATCTGTAGGTCCATCGATACGTAAGCGGTCAATCACTTTCAACGTTTCATCGACTGCTTTCTCGGTATCCTTAGGATTGGTCTGCATTACAACAATGAAAGGACCGACCAATTTTCCGACAACGAACGCGGAGTAGACGCCATAGGTTAGTCCCAACTGGTCTCGAACACGCTTACCGAGACGACTAGAGAGGGTATCTCCCCCTAAAATCTGATTGAGGACTTGAGCCGCATAGAAATCGGAGTCTTTACGACTAAGGCCAGGGGCTCCTAGATAAACTTCTGTTTGCTGCTTGCCAGATAGTTCGACCACACTTTCTTTGGGATTGGGCTGTGGGGTTGTGGCACTTAGTTGGGGTGCTTTCCCTTGGGCTTTCCAGGTGCCGAGATACTTAGTAATCCAGCTCTTCACTTGAGCAGGGTCCACATCTCCTGCGACCACCAAAATAGAATTATCCGGTCGATAGTACTGTTGATGGAATTTCTGCAGATCCTCTGGCGTCAGGGATTGAATGGTTTCTGGGGTAGGTTGACTGTGGAAAGGATGGTCTTTGGGGAAGAGAGACTGGTAGAAGCTCCGTCGAGCGACTGTTCCAGGGTCATCCAACTCAGCTTTTAGCCCAACGAGCGTTCTGCCCTGTGCCCGTTTGAATTCATCCAAAGGGAAAGAGGGATTTCTAAGAACATCAGCGCCGACTTTGAGGATCGTTTCAGTATCTTCGGATAGGGCCTCCGCAGATAGGGATGCTTTCTCTCGTCGGACCGAAGCCCCTAATCGAATTCCTTCGTTATCTAAAATACGAGCAATCTCACTGGCTGATTTGGTTTTGGTTCCGTTGGTCAAGAGCCCTGCCGTGAGGCTGGATAATCCTGCTTTGGACTGCGGATCAAAGCCACTGCCTGCATTCAGGTCTAGCTGGACACTGACCGTTGGCGCAGAGCGATTGGGCAAAACCAGATAGGTCAGGCCATTGGGCAAAACGCCTCGTTCTGGCTTTGCTACTTTCGTATCACTGGTTTTGGGTAAGGTCGGCAGATACTGAGACAAGGTGGCAGGATCTATCGGTTTGCCAGGGCTAAAGGATTCTGGCTTACCAGGATTGGTGGCGCTGAAACTTCCGCCCTGACTGGTCGGGATGAAGTTCCCTACGGTACGGTTAGCAGGAACCAGATATTTCTGGGCAACCCGTAATAGGTCCTCTTGGGTGACTTTGCGGTAATTGTCGGCCAGCTTATCGATAACTCGCCAATTTCCATAGATGGTTTCAAAGTAACCCAGCGCATAGGCCTGGTTTTCAATACTGTCATTGCCCAAAAAGATACTCACTCTCGCCGTTTCTTGGGCTCGACGTAGTTCTTCCAGCGTCACTTTTTCTTTTTTGACCTGTTCGATGACGGCATCCATTTTCTGTTGCAGGGTTTCAAGCGAGGTATTGCCGTTAGGAATAGCTTCGAGGTTATACCAGCCAGGGTCCACCTGAGGAGAAATTCCACCGCTATAGGAAGCAGCAATCCCTGTTTCCACCAAAGCTTTATACATCCGAGAAGAACGCCCCACGTTCAGCACGTTATCCAACAAATCCAGGGCATAGATATCTGGGTCCGTAGACTTAGGACCGTGATAGAGCATCTGGAGAATCGCGACACTGCCTGGTTGTTTGACCGTGACTCTCCGCTCTTCCGTTTGCGGTGGTTCTTGAGGAACAGAAGTGACAGGTTTCGCCCTGGGCGGGAGCTGACCAAAGGCGGCTTTCACTTTCGCTAAGGTCTCCTTGGGGTCCACGTTGCCAACGATCACGAGTGTGGCGTTGTTTGGGCCGTAATTCTGTTGATAGAAATCTTGAGCCATCTTAGGGGTGAAATTAACTACGTCATTCCGGTCCCCGATGGGGGTCTGGCGATAGGGATGGGTAGTGAAGGCCGTTTCTTGAATCTTGTCAGAGAGGACGGAGTCTGGATTGTTGCGATAGCCGTCTAGCTCTGAGAGTACGACGGTCTTTTCTGAAGCCAGCTGCTCAGGTCCAGCCACGGTATTCACCATCCGGTCAGATTCCAACTGCAAGAGGGCATCGAGTTTGTCTGCCCCAGTAGTGGCGTAGTAGGCCGTCGTATCAAAAGTAGTGAATGCGTTGGATTGAGCACCCAACAGATTGAAAAATTGCCCGAATTGTACGGGGCGAGCCTTAGTGCCCTTAAACATCAGGTGCTCTAACTGATGGGCCAGTCCGGTTTCACCTTTTTTCTCATTGCGGGAACCGACCTTGTACCAGACGTACATCGAAACGGCTGGGGCAGTACGAACGGGTTTAATCAGTACTTTTAGACCATTGTCTAGGATAGTTTCTTGCACTAAAGCGGCTTGCTTCACCTGCGTGGGCTGGGCTTGTACTGCCGTTCCTAGATAGGGAAGAACCCCCTGTCCAACAGAGAGGGTGGCAGCGAGCAGGATAGCTACTGTGAACTGGGAAATCGAGTTTCTTGGCTTCATAGAGTCTTTCATGAGACAGCAAGGGTCTATTCCAGAATGACTCGGTACGGGACGAACGGCAAGTTTAGGTTGCTGCTGATACAAATTGATCGGCCATCCCCTGTGCTTCACAATTGAGGTCAGGCAATTATGTGCAGAAGCATCTTAGGCAGCATGGCCTGAGATAGTTAGATGGGTACATAAGCTCAGCGAGGAACAGTCCGAGATGGTAGAAGAATCAGAAGAATTTAGTGCTGGACTGGAGGTGGATGTCCTAGCCGCTTCCTTACAGATGGGACTTCGGGAATCCAGGGACCTTTTGGAATTTCTCGCTAAAAAGCTAGAAGGCCCTTTAGCAGAGCAAACCACTGTTCGCAGAGGAGGTTGGTTGCTTTCTAAAGACCACCCCGTAGAAGAAATCACCTTGCGCTTTGATGAGTACCAGTACCAGATCTGTCGAGAACGGCAAGGTTTATTTACCGCCAAGATCATGAAAGTAGTCCGTGGCATCGTCCTCAAAACGACAGAAGTCTCTGTGGAAGAATGGCTACAAAGCCTCGCCCAAGAGTTAGCCCATCAAGCCGAGCGGTCCGTCGCAACTCGACAAGCCCTCAGCCGTTTTATCCTCGATTAGGAAATCATCATGCCTTTCTGGCAGCGAGAATCAGCGGAAGAAAAACAAGCGCGAGAGCGCCGGGAAGGGGAGCAAAAGGCGAGTCTGGCCGCACTCCAGGCAGGTAAACTTCCTTTACAAGCGCAGCACAGACTGCAAGAGCAACGCAAGCTTGGCAATAACTTTTTCATCAGTGACCTGACTTCCAGCGAGCATATTCTGACTCAGGAAGCGGGTTATGAACCGATTAGTCAGGTCATGGGCAGTGCTTTTTACAAAGTCGCCTATCGGGGCTACTTCCAAGGCGCTTACGGAAGTACGGGCGAGTTGGCGGTCTTGAGCCATGCTCAATTGGCAGCCCGAGAACTGGCGGTGTATCGGCTCCGACAAGAGGCCCAAATCCTGGGAGCCGATGGCGTGATTGGAGTACATCTAAAGGCAGGAAATTACGACTGGAGTACGAATTTAGTCGAATTTACGGCTATTGGTACAGCCATCCGTGTTCACGGTCGCCCAACCGAAGACAAACCCTTCACCAGTGATTTCAGTGGTCAGGAATTTTGGAAACTGCATCAAGCAGGTTACTGGCCCAAAGACATTGCCTTTGGCGTCTGCTCTTACTACGTCCACGGGGACTATCAAACCCGCTCCGTCCTGAACAACTCTTGGGGCAGCGGCTGGGCCAATCAGGAAATTACTCAATTTACCCAAGGGTTTAACACAGCTCGTCATCTAGCGATGAGCCGTCTTACTCAAGATATCCAACGTGCTAAAGCCCAAGGAGCGGTAGGAATGCATATCGATATGGAGGTCGAGGACATTGAATACGAAGTCAATGACCGCACCTACCATGACCTCTTAGTGCAGTTCATCGCGGTCGGCACGGCCATTGTGCGCGATGAGCTACCCAGTCGTCCCAAAGCGGCTTCTCCTTTAACCTTCTACGACCTTAAAGACCGTAAAACCTCTTCCCTAGAAATTAACTACATCGACGAATAGACGTTTACCGACAAGGAACTATCCATGCCTAACAATAATCAACCTCCTACGAATCAACCTCCTATCCCCTCGGACCTTCCGATTCATGCGCGGGAACGACTAGCGGCTATGCGGGGGCAGAAAGACCATCGTGCCCTCTTCACCAGCGATCTCTCGGTGAATGAATTTTTACTCGTTAAAGAAGCAGGTTTTGAACCTGTTGGTATGGTCGTCGGCAGTTCCATCTATCACATCGGCTATCAACAAAGTAGCTGGAGCAAGAATCAGGAAATGGTAGTCCTTACCCAGGCCATGTATCATGCGCGGGAATTGGCGATGACCCGGATGGAGGAGGAAGCAACAGCCTTAGGCGCTGACGGGATCATCGGCGTACGGCTCAAGGTTAAAAATCTCAGCTGGGCCGATAACCTAGCTGAATTCGTAGCCATTGGGACCGCCGTTGTACCCGAGGACCGGACGATTAGCTACCGGACCGTTCATAACAAGCCCTTTACCAGTGACCTTTCCGGGCAAGATTTCTGGACCCTGTTGAGAGCAGGTTACCGTCCTGTCGGCATGGTCATGGGCAACTGTGTCTATCACGTCGCCCATCAAAGTTTTGGACAGTGGTTCAACACCGTTGGTCAAAATGTAGAAATGACCAATTTTACTCAAGCACTCTACGATGCCCGCGAACTGGCGATGGAACGGATGCAAGCGGAAGCTATGCACCTGCAGGCAGAAGGGATTGTCGGGGTCAATATTCATGAGGGCAGCTATGGTTGGAGCAGCCATGTAATCGAGTTTTTCACGCTCGGAACCGCTGTTATAGCGATGCGTGCAGACCATATCATTCCAGCTCCACAGTTGGTACTCACCGTAAATGACTGAATCTGATGTGCTGAAGAAGAAAGGATGGGATGTCCTTTATCGTAGTCGGAGGTCTAAATTTTAAGTTCCGACCTGTGACTACGATAAATAAGGTTGAATGTATCGCCCTAAATTCTAAACATACGGACATCTAGCCGATAAAGTGCGCTAGGGGGCAAATGGGGTAAGCGTTAAAAATTTCTGTATTTATAAGAGCCTTTTCTAAAATTTTTCTCGCCTTTATGATAATTTCATAAACCATTTTAATTTGATGTTTTCTGAAGCGAGGAAAACCCTCACCATCAGTCCTGGTGCAGGGGTAAGCAGGTTTTGATTGTAAGTATTAGTTTCTTTTACTGGTAATTCTTGTGTAATTTGTGTTACAAAAGCAGCATGGATGCAAATAAAAAATCGAGTGTAACAATGCCTGATGAAGATGAGCAGGTTAGTGCCCAAATAAACCTTATTTTCCTACAAAAAAGGCTACAAAAGCCGCATATCACGAAAGATAAGGATGGCAAACTGCACATTCGATCCCATGAGCGCATCAGTGCAGTAACGGAAAGTAAGATCCGGACCGAACTTGATAACAAATTTGCAGCAGGTTCCTTCTTGTTTGTTCGTACAACGAGCTGACAATGCCAAAGGAACCAGCGAGAGAGATCGCTTCTGCGGTCTCTTACGGATCCTATATAGCTAAATTCTCCTTCGAAATCCCTGAGGGCTACATAAACTGTGGCCCTTATTAGTGTGTATTCCCAGTTTCATAGAATTATGAAAAGTATGGCGCGGATAACATCAATCCACACAGGGCCAAGATCCCCAATACTCCCATCAGGGCCAGACCCAACATGGCTACTACGGCGAGCTTTTGCCACCAGAGTAGCGGTACAGGAGGAGCAACGTCTAGAGCTTCATTCTGGGCGGCCTTTTCTATGCCTTCTTCGCGATAGAGGTTGTAGTACCTGCGGGCCTCATAGTTAGAGAGAATGGTGTAGGCCTGATGAACTTCCTCAAAGCGCTCTCTTGAACTAGGGTCTTCACTGACGTCTGGGTGATACTGGCGCGCCAAACGCAAATACGCATCCCTAATTTCCGCCTTGCTGGTGTCAGGGGGAATATCAAGGACGCTGTAAAAATCTCTAGCCATCGACTTCTGGATACGCTACACCACAATCCTACTCATCTATGTCGATCCGATCCAAACTTTCGGGCTGGCTTTTAGTTATCAAGTATCTAGCTACACTCAAGGACAGTGACCACAGCACCTTTTTGACCAGCAGATAGCTCTTGAGAGAGAACCCGAGCTAGTGTGGAGATGGAGATTGCCATTTTCTTTGTAGAGGAGGCTATCATGCTTAACTTTTTTCTTACCTGGCTTGTTTCAGCAGCAGTTTTAGTTCTGGTTTCTTATGTCGTTCCTGGCTTTACGGTGAGTAGTTTCACTGCTGCCCTGATTGCCGCTCTGGCCATAGGCATTATCAATGCCATCGTCGTTCCTCTACTCAACCTGCTGGCGTTACCTCTGAATATTCTGACCCTAGGCTTGTTTTCTTTCGTAGTCAGCGCCGTGGGATTGTTACTAGCCTCAGCCTTTGTATCTGGTTTCACAATCGCTGGATTTTGGCCAGCACTCCTGGGAGCGGTGATGATTGCCGTCATCAATGGGATAGTAGGTCTGCTGGGTGGCAGAAGTTTTGCTTAGATGAGAGCGTAAACTACTGAATTCCCCGAAGGACTGTCACAGGTTGGAGTTTCCGGTTATCACAATAGGCTATGCCCAGGAAGATATCTTCATCTTCCCAGACTTGGACATGCCCTGAGTCTCCGGGCCAAAAGACTTTTTGACCGCAGCACCAGAGTTCAGCCTGGTCGTTGGTGAGATGGGCAATGGGCAGATGGCTCAAAGCGACCTTTGGCGATAAGAGGGGAATCGGTTGGTCTTGCTCCAGCAAGTGTTGAATTTGTTCTAGGTCAATTGCATGGTCTAGATGGAAACCGCCACTTTCGATTCTGACTAAGTAGGCCAAAGTGCCATAACCGCCCAGTTGTTCTCCCAAATCACGGGCGATAGAACGCACATAGGTGCCCGAAGAGCACTCGATTTCTATATGCACCTTGGGAAAGTCTCCTGGCTGCCACTGGAGAATGTCTAAGCGTTGAATGGCAACCGTACGGGCTTCCGGTTCCACCTCAATGCCTGCTCTCGCCAACTCATAGAGCTTTTTGCCATCTTTACGCACCGCACTGTAGCGCGGGGGAATCTGCTCAATCGTGCCCAAGAAATTTGCCAAGATGCCCTCTACGGCATCTTCCGTTACCTCAGGCATCGCTTTTCGGTGAAGTTCTTGTCCTTCCAGGTCATCCGTATCGGTTGCGATACCAAGGGCTATAGTCGCTTGATAAACCTTGTTCCCTTCCATAAATCGTAGCAGGCGGGTCATTGGCCCAATCGCCATCGGCAAGACGCCCACAGCCGCTGGATCTAGGGTGCCACCATGCCCCACTCTGCGTTCTTTGAGCAATCTGCGCACTTTATTGACGCAGTCATGGGAGGTCATCCCTGCAGACTTATTGAGGTTGAGAAACCCTTCCACAAAAGTACTCTGATTAAATTACAGGGTGAAATTTGGTGCGGAACGGGGGACTTGAACCCCCAAGGGATTGCTCCCACATGAACCTGAATCATGCGCGTCTACCAATTCCGCCAGATCCGCACGTGCTTTGGACAGCACCTCATTGTGTTGAAGTTCAGGACGTTTGTCAATTGAAATCTTTTCGACAGGCAGATTCGAGATAAATCTTGGGTGTTTACTCCTCCATTATGTTGTTTTGGGCAATTAAAGAACACCTATGTTGCGACGTAGCTGTGCTAAAGATCTGTTGTAAGAAATCACAGCTTGCAGCAGGTTGTTTTTAGCTTGTGTCAGAGCATCCTCTGTACTGATGACCTCTGTTTGTGTCCCGACCCCTGCCCGGAAACGGAGACGTGCAAGACGCAAGGCTTCCTCCGCCTGCACTTGAGCCTGTCTACTGCTATTAATCTGTGCCTTACTAGACTCCAGGGTAAAGAATTGTTGTTCCACATCAAAACGCACCTGATTGCTGGTGTTGATAAAATTTACCCGTGCAATCTTAGCAGCGGCTACCGCTTGTTGCGCTAGCCCCTGAGCAGCCCCTCCATCAAAGAAGTTCCATTGGAGCTGGGCTCCCAAGCTGTAGCCAATCTGTCCTGGGACATTGGAGCTGTTGCCAAGCGGCTTGGCAAAGTCCACTGCTCCGGTCAAACTTAGCTGCGGTCCTAACTGGGCGTAGGCAATCCTTTCCTGAGCTTTTGCCTGCTGTTCCCTAGCAACAAACTGTGGCAGTTCTACCCGCTTAGCATAGGCTTGAAAAATAGAATCTTCCAGACTCAAATCCCAGTTTCCACTTTCCTCAATCGGGTCTTTCGCACTCACATTGGTGGGTTCCACAAAGTTGAGTGCACGCGCTAGGTTTCGTTGAGCAACCACCCGACTATTCTGGGCTTGTAGCAGCTTCTGTTGGGTATTGGCTACCTGTACTTGTTGCCGAAGCACGTCAAACTTGGTCCCTACCCCAGCTCGTTCTTGAGCTTCAGCATCTCTCAAACTGGCCTCCGCATTGCGGACCGCCGACTCAGCAATGCTTACATTACCATCTTGACTTTGCAGATCGAAATAAGCGTTGGCAACCCCAACTTTAAGATCTTGAAGTGCCTTCTCTACGTCCAAGGTGCTGAATTTCAGACCTTGTTGTGCATTATCAACGCGCGCATCTACCAAACCAGAGGTATACAGGTTCCAGTTGGCTTGGACAATGTTGCCCGTCAAGCTACTGCTGGCACCATTACCACTGCTATTGAGTCCGTTATTAAAACTATTAAATGAGCTGCCTAGTTTGGACTGAGCCGCCTCCGAGTAGCTATAGTTAGCGCTACTGCCAAGGGTAGGAATCCGTCCTGCTTCGGCCTCTTTAACTACCCCCTGTGACTGTTCAACGCCTAGTTTGGACACCAATAAGTTTGGACTACGTTGAACAGCAAGTTCGATAGCCTCGTTCAGGGACAGCGGCTGATTTTTTTGAACTTTTAGTTCGAGCGGTTGTCGGGGAGCCTTCGGATATTCCGGAAGTAAAGGCTGCGTGGTCGTGGCGGGCTGAGGAATTGACCGGGGCGGAGATGTTTGGGCTAGAACGGGACAGACTAAGCTGACCAGACCAATACTACTAATGCTCAGAATTAGGTGAATACGGTTCATATATGACACTTCTCACTCCTCAAACAGGCACATATCGCCCATGATGACAGATTACAGGGCAGCTTCAAAATAAGTAGCCTTACACGCAGCTACTCTATCTACGCTATTCCTGCTGAGGATGTTCCCTACTTCACCCCGTTAACTAGCTTTGGCTTGGGTAAAGGTAGACAGCTGGTTTCTAGTAAAGTGCTGGCCGCCACCTTAGATGCATCCATGGCTGTCCCCGTATACTCTGTTTCGCGTAGTTCTTTGAATTCAGGCTCTTTGCAATTCAAGACCTCAGCTTTTTGGATTACATCTCCGACCTGAAGTTTTCGGACATTTTTGATGCCCTGGGTGATGTAAGCAAAATTGGCGTATTTGCCGTCGAACAGATTATTGCCGGTAGGCGTTAGTTCTGGGTCAGAGAAAGAGATGAAGAACTGGCTAGAGCCGGAATTGGGGTCTTTCTCCAATCTGGCCATGGAGAATGTTCCAGGAGGCCCATAGGGAATCGCCGGGAATCTGTCCGTCGTCTGCCCATAGACTGTCTGATTTTGGCTGCCTTTGATGTACTTATCATGCAGCTTGGCCATCTCCTCCCGCAATTTGAGAGGGTCTATGCCGAAGCGGTCTTCAGCGTAGTCAACGCGGCGTTGGACAATTCGAGAAAAATTGTAGTCCAGCTCTTTTCTGGCAGGGCGCACTTCTAGGGGAAGGTTGCGAATTTTCCCTGTTGCAGGGTCTTTAAAGCCCCCATTCATATCTGCGCCAGGAGCCCCTGTCTGCACCAAGAAAAATCGTTCAGCCCGTGAAATCTTAAGCCCATTGTAGAAACCACGATTGACTAAGTCTAGAAAGTTCCCTGCCGTGACAGGAGCATTGAAACCATCCACTATTGCTTCAAAGTTACCTTGATTCGTGGTGAACTTGACCATCACCCAACCACCTTCCAGGTAAGGTCGATTGCGATATTGTGCTGGCACGTCCGTCTTGTAACTATCCAACATCGATAACTGGAACAGATCAAAATACCAGAGCGTTCTGCGGTACTGGAGCGTAGAACCTGTGACATCCTGGGCATAGATTTTGTCTTGGAGGATGCGGATATTCTTGCGCAGGTCCGCCATCTGCTGAACTGCTTTTGGTTTGATCTGAGGCGGAACTTTTGCCATCATCTGCGGCTCATTGCGGGCAAGAATTTCTAGCACCTTAGCTACATGTTCTTTACCTTCGATCCAGTTGCGCTCTCTGATATGTTCTAGCGTATGTTCTAGTGTTTTTTCTACTTCCCAGGAGTCGACTCCGGTGTCAGGAAGAGAACGACGCAGAGCAACCTCTGCCTGACGAATAGGCTCTCCCCCAGGCAATCCTTTGACAAGCGTACTATCGTCTACTTTGCTAATGTCCTGGGAGTTATTGGACCAGACCACGGTTCCGGTGATCACAGCAGCAGTGACTACCAGGGTACCAAGCGTCCACCAAAGAGGTTTCAGATTAACTTGCTTGCGGACTGATTTAGTTAGCTTCGCTTGAGGCTTAGGAATTGGAGGAGTTGACACCTCATTATTATTTTGAAGCAGATCCTGGAAGCTTTCCAGAAAGCTCTCTTTCTCAATCCCTTCAGGAGCAAGTTCTTGATTATAGAAATCCTCTAAGATACTGTGCCGCTCTTGAGGAGAGAGGCTCAAAAATTCAGAGGTCTTGGTAAGTTCATCCAAATCACTAAGTTTTTGTTCTACGGGAGCCATTAGGAGTTACCAGAATGTTCTTGGGAAGATGTTCTTATTACAAGTTTGCCGTTGCTGTCACGCACGATTTGCTTTCTGGGCTGACTAGAAGAAGAGACATTGGAGGAACTAGAAGAACGTACAGGAATCGTAGCGACGGTTTCCTGTCTCATCGACTGATGCTCTGTTGTCGTTTTATCATTTACTGATAAAACGGGTGGAACAGTCTCTGAAGTAGGTTCACTTTGCAGGACGACCATTTGCTCAATCTTCTTGCCCCATTGTCCAAAAGAGGTTCCTTTTAGGAAGGGACCAGAAAGTACAACTAAGAGCAAAAAGAAGCTGCTGACTAAAGTGATTGTGGGTCCGGAAGAAGTATTTTGATAATAGCTGATGTATAGACCAATTACGCTTGA
Organism: Gloeobacterales cyanobacterium; assembly: GCA_038245785.1. Taxonomy (GTDB): domain Bacteria; phylum Cyanobacteriota; class Cyanobacteriia; order Gloeobacterales; family PMM-0068; genus Sivonenia. The sequence continues at coordinate 151,466 of JBBRSB010000002.1, forward strand.
GGCAACTCCTAGTGCGGTAGAAACTTGGAGCATGGAGGAAAAGCGATCGGTCAAGAGATAGGCCGTAGCCGCAGGGATAATCAGCATCGCTATCGTCAGCGCTACCCCAACCGACTGCATGGTGGCTACAACCGTCAAGGCGGTGAGTGCCATCATTGTATAGTGTAGTTTTTGCGCAGGTAAGCCCACAGCCTCAGCCCATTGGGGGTCAAAGCTGAGGAGCAAAAACTCTTTATAAAGCGCATAAACGGTGACTAAAACGATGAGCCCAATGACCGCACTGGTGACCAAATCTAAATCTGTAATACCCAAGATATTGCCAAAGAGGAAATCGCTTAGATTCACCTTGCGTTCGTTCTGAATCTTAGTAATCAGGATAATTCCCAAGCCAAAGAAGGCGGAGAGAATAACGCCCATCGCAGCATCTTCTTTAATTCGGGTTTTAGTCTGTAACCAACCTAATGAAACGGTGGAGAGAATCCCTGAGATAAAACCACCAACAAAAATATTGACATAAAGCAAAAAGGCGATGGCAATTCCAGGGACTACAGAGTTAGAAACAACTAGTCCCAGTAAAGATAGTCTGCGGACTACTAAGTAAGAACCCATCACTGCGCACAGGGTGCCAATCAGTACAGCCGAGATGAGCGCTCGTGCCATAAAGGGTTGGGTCAAAGGCTCCCAAATAATATTCACAAAGTCTAAAAACGATTGCCACATAACCGAGGACGCTCCTTCTCCTGTTCAGACCAGCTCAGGCCAAAGCGACTTGGCCCATATAGGCTTTATTTAAATTTTCCTGAGTGAAGACTTGTTCTCTGGGGCCATAGGCTGTGATTTTGCCCCGGAGCATCAATATATCGTCGTAGTGTTGGATGACTTCTCCAAGATCGTGGTTGACCACCATCAGAGACTTTCCCTGGCTACGTAACTGGTCAAATATTTTGAGAATTTCCCGCTCGGTGTATTGATCCACCCCAACGAAAGGCTCATCAAACAAGTAAAGTTCTGCTTCTTGAACAAGAGAACGAGCAATAAATACCCGCTGTTGCTGTCCCCCGGATAGCTCTCCAATGCGACGGTCCGCAGACTCTTGCATTGAGACGCGCTCTAAGGCTTTTTGAACCAAATCATAGTGGACCTGTTGCGGCCTGCTGAGCCAACCCATATAGGGGATACAGCCCATAAGGACTACTTCTTTGACCGTAGCGGGAAAGTCCCAGTCAATGCCAGCCCGCTGCGGGACATAAGCAACGCGCTCCCTGATTTCTTTGATGGGGGTTCCCCCAAGTTCAACGCGACCGCTAGTCAGAGGAACCAAGCCCATCATTGCTTTGATCAGGGTAGATTTTCCTGCTCCATTCGGGCCAATCACCCCCACCAATCGACCGGGGGCCACTGAAAAAGTAACTTTCTCTAAAGCAGCACGGCTGCCATAGTAGACCGCTAGATCGTTTACCTGGAGCATGACAACCTCATCAGCGTAACGGATGGACTTCACGAAAAAGTTTAAGAGCGTACACATAGATTAACAAAGAACGACAAAACATGAAACAAATATGAAAATTTATGCAGGTGTTGCGGGAGAGAGGCTAGTTCAAGACGGCTAGTGTCCTGGGGTTGCGTAGAAGTCTTATTACTTTTCCATCAGCAAGTTGGATACCGAGGACCTGCCTAATACGATTAGAGAGATAATTGTGTTAGAACGCACAGCGAGAGCATCATGGAAGATGACTTGCTAAACCCCTAACCTCGCTCGTCTTTTAAAGAATAAAGCAAGAATAAAGAAGGAATCAAAATGAGTACAACTAAACCAAAGTCCGGGCAGTTCAAGATTTGGGGCTTGGGTGCAGCCGCCGCAATAGCCTTAGGAGGAGGACTTTTCTTCTACAACAGCAATCAAGACCTCAGCAAAGTCGATGACGCGACTCTATTAAAGGGAATTCAAGCAAAGGGCGATCCACTGCGCGAAGCAGAAGAGGCCATGCGTCACTCATTGCCCAATACAGGACTGGCTACCTGGGAAATTTCTGAAGTCCTCGAACCGATTGAAAAGCAGATTAAACAGGGCAACTGGGACCAAGCTCAGCTACAAACGGCCAAAGCCCTTGAAATTCTCAATGCGAACGAACCAAAATGGCAAAGTCAATTCCCTGCAGCGGCTAAAGCAAGAGGTTCTCAGGCAATTGCCGATACCCGTAAGAGTTTGACCGCGCTCCAAGACTACCTCAAGACGAAAAAGTTTGTTGATGCGCGGCTTCAGGTAACCAGATCAGAGTGGTCTCTTGACATGGTGCGCTTAGCCTTAATAGATGACTTCAAAGTAGACATCCCAGCGCAGTATAAGAATCTACCTCATCTCAATGGCGGGTGGGTGATGGTGAAAGTGCATATGGTCCCAGAGCGTAATTCCTTCATTGCCTTGATGGATGGCTACAACGCTCCAATTACTGCTGGAAATTTTGTAGATCTCGTCAATCGCGGCTTTTATGATGGCATGAAAATTGACGAGACGGAGCGGTTTGTTGAAGTCCGATTCGGCGATCCAAAAGGCGACGGTACCAGCGCATTTACCGATCCAGCTACAGGTAAACCTCGCTATATTCCTTTTGAGATCCGCCCCGCCAAGAGCGAAGGGAATGTTAACCTCTCTCCAGTTATTGAGCAGCGGGTGCGGTACGTTCAGCAGCGTTATCTCAATGATCCAGCTAAGTTTGAGGAAGAGATGACTAAGCTTTATAACAAATACGTTAATCAGGATATGAAGCCTTTGGTATATGGAAAAACGATTGAGGGCCTATCGGCTCTACCCTTTGGACCGGCTGGTTTATTTGGTACCGTCACTAAGAAGGGAGAACCCAATTCAGGTTCTAGTCAATTATTTATTTCCTTCTCAGACGCAGACATCGTGCCTACTGGAAGCAACCTATTTGATGGCAATTATGCAACCTTTGGCTACGTGACGCAGAATATCAATGGCTTACGTGCGCTGAAAAAAGATGATGTGATCAAGAAAATTGAAGTCCTTAACTGCACAGGCTATGAATTCCAAAATGGCCGGGATAATCAATACACGGGTACCGTTTTGATGAATGATGAAAAAGTGGGTGACGCCTCCACAGGGGTAGATGCAGCCTGTCTGCCTCTGCCCAAACCAAAGCTGATCAACGGGAAAGCTTAGCGATTTCCTTGTGCGGATAAGGTCGATTCATATTGCATACAAAATTAAGTCCCAGACACAACCTTTAAGTTGTGTCTGGGACTTAATCATTATTGGTTTTTCAAAGTGATGCCGATCAAAAAGACTTTGTAGCAAGAATCAATCTTACAGAAGCTGCTTAAGGACTCACTTGAATAAATTTGATAGTGCTTAGAGATAGAGCTTTCAGCACATTGGCAGAAGCAAACCGCAAACCTCTAGGGAGCAAGATCATGAAAATCGTGAAAGGTAGGAAGAACAGCATTAATACAGCTGCCATTAGATAGAACTTGGCGTAGTTTATCCAAGAGATCGACACGGAATCTCGTGATTGCATCAGTGGACGGTCAAGCCAAGCAGGGGAGGAAATCATTGAGGTAAACCACATTCTGTTTCCAGCTTACCCATCCCAAGCTACGTAAATAACCGGAGAACTTAGAGTTTAGATGAAGGTTCCATGAAGCGTTATATCGGTAAGCTCAGGCATACTAGCCTGTGTTTATGCAAATCAAGAGAGAGGTCCTATACCTATAATAAGGTCTGTCTTTTTCATTGGGTCGCTCCCTTGGTCCTTGCTAGCCCTTCCCCTTTTACCGTCGAACAGCTACAAGCTCACCGCCTTACTCCCAGCGAGTATGAGCAGATTGTGGGGCTTTTAGGTCGTCATCCCAATCTCAATGAGTTGGGAATGTTCAGCGTGATGTGGTCAGAACATTGTTGCTACAAAAATTCCAAACCCTTGCTCAGGAACTTTCCGACCACAGGCTCCAGAATTTTGGTCGGACCGGGAGAAAACGCAGGCGTTGTGGACTTTGGGGATGGCCTCAGAGTTGCCTTTAAAATTGAGTCCCACAATCATCCTTCTGCCGTAGAACCCTATCAGGGAGCGGCTACTGGAGTGGGCGGCATCCTTAGAGATATTTTCACCATGGGCGCACGACCGATTGCTTCTCTAAATGCACTACGGTTTGGTCCTCTTGATAACCCCCGCAATCGCCACATCTTCTCCGGTGTGGTTGCAGGTATTAGCGGCTATGGCAACTCCGTAGGCGTGCCTACGATTGGCGGAGAAATCTACTTTGACGAAACCTATAGCGGCAATCCGCTGGTCAATGCGATGGCTATTGGTTTAATGGAAACTGAAGATATTGTCATATCCGGTGCGCAGGGAGAAGGCAATCCTGTCCTCTATGTCGGTTCGACCACAGGCCGGGATGGTATGGGGGGAGCCAGTTTTGCCAGTGCAGAACTGACAGATAAGTCAGAAAAAGACCGTCCCGCCGTCCAAGTAGGCGATCCTTTCTTAGAGAAATTACTGATTGAAGCCTGTTTAGAAGCCTTCAAGACAGGAGCGGTTGTGGCAGCTCAAGACATGGGCGCGGCTGGATTAACCTGCTCTACCGCCGAGATGGCCTCTAAAGGGGGCGTCGGTATTGAATTAGACCTGGATTTAGTCCCAGTCCGGGAACGAGGCATGAGCCCCTATGAATTCTTACTCTCTGAGTCTCAAGAACGGATGCTCTTTGTGGCCCACAAAGGTCGAGAACAAGAACTGATTGACATCTTCCAACGCTGGGGTCTGCAAGCGGTTGTCGCCGGTCGGGTGATCGCAGAATCAATCGTGCGGATCTTGCATCAAGGTTCCGTTGTAGTGGAAATTCCTGCCACCTCGCTCACCGAAGAAGCCCCGGTTTATCCCCGTGACGTCCTCGCTGAACCACCGGCCTACGCCCAAGAAGCCTGGGCTTGGGATGTGAAAACATTGGCACAGCCCACAGATTGGGCCGAAGTCCTGCTCAAACTCCTCGATAGTCCAACGATTGCTTCCAAAAAGTGGGTCTATCGCCAGTACGACTCTTTGATTCAAGGTAATTCTCTAGTCTCCCCTGGAGCAGGAGATGCCGCTGTGATTAGACTACAAACGCCGACGGGAATTACCAGAGGATTGGCGGCCACGGTAGATTGCAACAGTCGCTATGTTTACTTGGACCCCTATGAGGGAGGAAAAGCGGCGGTAGCAGAAGCGGCTAGGAACTTGAGCTGCGTCGGTGCGGAACCTCTGGCCGTTACCGACAACCTAAATTTTGGTAGCCCTGAAAAACCAGAGGTCTACTGGCAAATGGCTGAAGCCTGTAGGGGAATTAGTGAAGCCTGCAGCGCATTGGGCACTCCTGTTACTGGAGGCAATGTCTCTCTTTATAACGAAACCCAAGGCCAACCGATCTATCCCACCCCCGTCATTGGCATGGTGGGCATCCTCGATGACTTAGAAAAACACTGCACCCTTGGATTTAAAAAAGCTGGGGATTTAGTCTATCTCTTAGGTCAGGGAGGTGGAACCTTGGGCGCTTCAGAATATCTAAAAGTTATCCATTGCATGGCTACAGGTAGACCACCTCAGATAGACCTAGAGCAAGAACAAAAAGTGCAGTCCACCTGCCGCACGGGGATCACACAGGGTTGGATTCGCTCGGCCCATGATATCTCCGAAGGAGGACTGCTCGTTGCCTTGGCTGAATCCGCGATAGTCGGGGATTTGGGTGTGCGGGTCGATGTGAGCGGCTATGCCCCGAATCTGCGTTGGGATGAGCGACTTTTTGGAGAGGCCGGAGCGCAGATTGTCGTAACGGTCCGTCCTGAAGACCAAGAACTTTGGGAAACCTTTTTAAGGGAAAAACTAGGAACAGATTGGCATTATCTGGGCATCATATCCGCTAAGGAGCGAGGTTTTTGCGTAGTGGACCAAGAAGAATCCGTAATAAGCGTTACGATTGAGATGCTGAAGCAAAGTTGGACAATGTCCATTCCACAGCGCATGGCTCACCTCGATTAGTCCTAAGATTAGGAGGCAAGATTTAATCTTCTCTTTACCCTTCTCTTAGTCGTCCTTCACCGTCTATTCCATACGAGGCTGAACCTACTATGACAGAGTGTCTAGACCCTCTTGATCCCGCTGGTTCTATAGAAAGACCAGATAAACCGGAAGAAGCATGTGGGGTTTTTGGTATCTATGCGCCTGGAGTAGACGTTGCCAAACTCACTTATTTTGGCATTTACGCCCTCCAACATCGGGGACAAGAGTCAGCAGGCATTGCCGTCCTGAATGGGGATGACCTCAAAATTCATAAGGATATGGGCCTGGTCTCCCAAGTGTTTGATGAAGGAATTCTGGGTTTCTTATCCGGTTCCGTCGCTGTGGGCCATACGCGCTATTCCACCACAGGCTCTTCCAAAATTGCTAATGCCCAGCCCGTTGTTTCCAAAACCCGTCTTGGCCCCATAGTCCTGGCCCACAATGGAAATTTAGTAAATGCTGACTATTTAAGGGCAGAGCTTTTGGTTCGTCACCACACCCTCAAATCCACCACTGATTCCGAAGGGATTGTCCATGCGATTGGAGAAGCGGTAGATGATGGTATGGACTGGGTGGATGGAACGATTCATGCCCTAAAGCGTTGTCAGGGGGCCTTTTCTCTGGTGATGGGCATGCCCAATGGCTTGATGGGTGCCCGCGACGCCAATGGCATTCGCCCGCTGGTCTTAGGAATGCTGGATGGGCGCTATGTCCTCGCTTCTGAAACCTGTGCCCTCGATAATATTGGAGCGGATTATCTCCGAGATGTGCAACCAGGAGAACTGGTTGTGGTTCGAGAAGACGGCTTAAAAAGCTATATTTGGGCAGAAAAACCGGAACGAAAGCTTTGCATCTTTGAAATGATCTATTTTGCGCGTCCAGACTCCGTGATGAATGCGGAGAGTCTCTATCGCTATCGGACCCGGTTGGGAGAAGTTTTGGCCCAGGAAGCTCCTGCCGATGTCGATATCGTGATTGGGGTGCCTGATTCTGGAACTCCTGCTGCCATTGGTTTTGCAAAAGCCTTGGGCGTTCCTTTCACGGAAGGACTCATCAAAAACCGTTATGTAGGCCGTACTTTTATTCAACCGACCCAGCAGATGCGCGAAGCAGGGATTCGGATGAAGCTCAATCCCTTGAAAGATGTGCTCGAAGGCCAACGGGTAGCGATTATTGATGACTCTATCGTTCGGGGAACGACGAGTCGCAAAATCATCCAAGCGCTTCGAGATGCAGGCGCAAAAGAAGTCCATATGCGCATTTCTTCTCCTCCGGTCACCCATCCCTGTTTCTATGGCATTGATACCGACACCCAAGACCAACTGATTGCCGCCAAGAAGACTCCTCAAGAAATCGCCGAGCACATCGGAGTAGACTCCCTCCACTATCTTAGCCATGCAGGGATGCTTCGAGCGACCCAGACTGATGAGCTTAGCTACTGCAGTGCCTGTTTCACGGGCGAATATCCGATCTCAATACCCGATGGCATGAAAAACTCCAAGCTCATGCTGGAACAACCTGTTTCATGAGTTATTGTTAACAATACTTGTAGAAATAGCTTTGGGTTTCCTACAATAAGGGAATCTACTCCCTCCAGAGCATAATATGACAAACAATGAGATTGTAAATTTTGTAATTGGCTCTGTTTCAGGTACAAGAATCTCGCACACAGATGTTAGCGTAGACAGAAAAAATAGCAGAATAATAGTAACGAAGCAATTAAATGATTCCCAAAAAACTTATATTAGCAATGGTCTAGAGTCCAAGCTGGGATTAGGCGCTTGGAAAGTTTTCTAACCCCTCAGTCCCTTCGGGAAGGCTTCGCCTATGGTGGGGAGCTGTCCCGAAGGGACTGAGGGGTTTGGGGACGCAGGGGGGGTTGCTGCCCAGGAATTGATATGCATAGACAGAAAGCAGTCAGCCTACTTCTTCATTTTGTCTCGGTTGTGTAGGTCATTAAAGTCAATCAAAGGACCTTTGGGTACAATGCCCGTAGGGTTTATGTTTTCGTGGCTTTTGTAGTAATGCTGCTTGATATGGTCAATATTGCAGGTTCCTTTGATACCGGGTTGCTGATAGAGGTCCTTGAGATAGTTCCAAAGGTTGGGATAATCAATAATCCGTTTTAGATTGCATTTGAAGTGACTATAGTAGACCAGATCAAAGCGCAAGAGGGTGGTGAACATACACCAGTCTGCCTCTGTAATTTTATTGCCACAGAGATAACGCTGCTCACTGAGTGCTGCCTCCCAATAATCAAGGGCTTTGAATAGTTCTGTGACTGATTCCTCATAGGCTTTTTGGGTCGTAGCAAATCCTGCTCGATAGACTCCATTGTTAATTGGTTTATAGATCAGACTAATCGTCGGTTCAATCACGTCTTGGAGCTGCTTGGGGAAACAATTAACGCTAGACTTCGCTATCGCGTTAAATTCCGTATCGAACATGCGCATGATTTCGCGGGATTCATTATTTACAATCGTGTTTGTCTTTTTATCCCACAGAATCGGGACAGTGACCCTTCCGGTGTATTGGCTATCGGCTTTGAGATAAATTTCTCGAAGATATTTGGCCTGGAAAAGAGGGTCTGGAATACAGCCTGGCCCCTCGGAAAAAGCCCAGCCGTTTTCTCCCATATAGGGGTCTACTATCGATAGAGAAATCGCTTCTTCTAATCCCTTGAGGCGACGCATGATCACAGTGCGATGAGCCCAGGGACAAGCCAAAGAAACATAGAGATGATAGCGGTTTGCCTCTGCTTCGAAACCACTGGAGCCATCAGCTGTCACCCATTGGCGAAACGTAGTAGATGGCCGGAGGAAATGCCCCTTGTTATCTTCCTGCTCTCGTTCTGAAAGCCACTTGCCTTCAACCAACATGCCCAATGCCATAGATTCCCCTCGTCTATATCCATCAATATAGAGTGCCGATCAGCTCCTGCGATTCTTCATTTCTGGGATAGGCTGAAGACTATAGCCCAAGAGGATGCATGTTATGGTCCAAGCTCCCATCAAAACCAATCGCTTAACCGTTCAGGCCGAAATCATCGCCAAAAACACGACAGCACTCCGTAGTTTGGATTGGGACCGGGACCGCTTTGATATCGAGTTTGGGTTGCAAAATGGCACTACCTACAACTCTTTTTTGATTCAAGGCGACCAAACAGCGTTAATTGATACTTCCCACGCCAAGTTTCACCAGCTCTATCTAGAGCTGGTCCGAGGACAGATTGACCCAGCTACGATTGAGTACTTGATCATCAGCCACACAGAGCCAGACCATAGTGCGCTCGTTCCTGATATTTTGGCCCTCGCGCCCCATGTGACCGTAGTCGCTTCCAAGATGGCGCTACAGTTTTTGAAAGACATGGTGCACAAACCTTTTGCGCAACGGGCTGTAAAAGGCGGCGACCAACTCGATTTGGGCCAGGGGCATATCTTGGAATTCATTCCTGCGCCCAATCTGCACTGGCCCGACACGATGTTCACCCATGACCAAGCCACAGGCATTCTCTTCACCTGTGATGCTTTTGGGATGCACTACTGTGATGAACGTCTCTTTGACGAAGACCTGCATGCTATTGAAAATGACTATCGGTTTTACTACGAATGCCTGATGGCACCGAATGCCCGTTCCGTAGTAAATGCCCTCAATCGCATGGAACCTTTTGAGACCAACACGATTGCCACAGGTCACGGTCCCCTGATCCGGATTCATTTAGAGGAGATGGTGGACCGCTATCGCCGCTGGAGCCAGGAGCAAAGTCAGGCAACGACAACCGTTGCCATCTTCTACACTTCCGACTACGGCTACAGTGACCGTCTCTCTCAGGCCATTGCCCAAGGCATCATCAAAGCCAACGTAGCCGCTGAATTGGTAGACCTGCGCGCCACGGACCTGAGCGAAGTGCAAGAAATCATGAGCCGGGTGTCTGGTGTCGTGATTGGAACTCCGCCGACAACTGGACCCAGTGCTCAAGAGGCTCAGGCTGCCCTAGGCGTGATTCTGGCCAATGTCAAAGAAAAGCAGGCCTTTGGCATCTACGAAGCCTTTGGTGATGAGGATGAACCGATTATTCCTCTTGTCGGGCGCTTTACGAGTCTGAGCTTAACCGCTGGTTTTCCTGCCATTCGGGTCCAAAGCCAGCCCACCGCCAGTACCTATAAGCTCTGCGAGGAATCGGGCACGGATTTAGCCCAGTGGTTGACCCGCGATAAGACCATTCAGCAGATGAAGGCCACCGATGTCAATCTGGACAAAGCGATGGGCCGCCTGGCGGGAGGTTTGTACATTATCACCGCGCAAAAAGGAGACGTACAGAGTGCGATGCTTGCTTCTTGGGTCTCTCAAGCAAGTTTCACTCCGCTTGGTCTTTCGATCGCCGTAGCGAAGGACCGGGCTATTGAAGCCTTGATGCAAGTGGGCGATACCTTTGTGCTCAACATTTTAGAAGAAGGGAAGTATGCGCCCTTGATGCGTCATTTCCTCCAGCGTTTCGGACCGGGTGAAGACCGTTTTGTTGGCGTAGAGACCCTGCAGGCCGAGAATGGCTCTCCAATCTTAAAAGAGGCCTTAGCCTTTTTGGAGTGTCGGGTCGCGTCGAGGATGGAAACTCCAGACCACTGGCTGGTATACAGCGTAGTGGAAGAGGGCAAAGTATCCAATCCTGAAGGCTTAACCGCTGTCCATCACCGTAAAGTTGGCAATCACTATTAGGAGTTCGTCATATGGTCAGTGCTCCTCCCACCCCTCGCGATATCCAGGTTCTGTCTGTCGGGGCCGATACCTTGATGTTTCGCTCCCGCAGCTGGACCCGCCTCAAATTTGAGGTGGAATATGCCTTACAGCGAGGCACCACCTCCAATTCCTTTTTGATCAAAGGCGACCGGGTTGCTCTAAGAAGTTTGCCAGGAGAGAGCTTTACAGAGCTTTTCCTCGAACAACTGCAGCAGGTGATTTTCCCGGCTGAATTGGACTATGTGATTTTGGGACACATCAATCCCAACCGATTTGCTACCTTACTGAAGCTCTTGCAATTAGCGCCCCATCTGATTGTAGTCTGCTCCAATCCTGGAGCGGTTACCCTGAGGGCATTATTGGAAAGTGCGGCCAAGGATAAGGATAATCCGCAGACTATCCCAGAGCCCGAAATCTATGTGGTCAAAGGACAAGAAACCTTAGATTTAGGCAAGGGGCATAAACTACAACTGATTCCAACCCCAACGCCTCGTTGGCCAGATGGGATCTGCGCCTATGATCCAAAGACGGCTATCCTCTATAGCGATAAATTCTTTGGGGCTCATGTGGCCGGCGAGCAGGTCTACGACGATGGGGGCAAGCTTTTTGAAGTAGACCGCAAGTACTACTACGATTGCCTGATGGCCACCCAAATCAGTCAGGTGGAAATAGCCCTAGAACGTCTAGCACCCTGGTCTACTTCTGCCCAGATTTATGCTCCGGTGAACGGGCCTCTGCTCCGTCGAGGGGCGCTTGAAATTTTCCAAAACTATCAAGCCTGGAACCGCCAGCAAGCAACCCAACCCCTCTCCGTTGCCCTGCTCTATGCTTCTGCCTATGGCAATACAGCCATCCTTAGCCAGGCGATTGCCCACGGAATTACGAAGGCAGGAGTGGCGGTAGAAACGATTAACTGTGAACATGCGACGCCCGAAGACATCAGAGAGGCCATAGGCCGCACCCAGGGATTTATTATCGGTTCGCCTACGCTTGGCGGTCATGCTCCAACGCCCATCCAAACGGCTTTGGGCATTATTCTGGCAACGGCAGAAAAATCAAAGTTGGCGGGCGTCTTTGGTTCCTATGGCTGGAGCGGCGAAGCAATCGACTTGCTGGAGGAGAAACTTAAAAATGCCGGCTATACCTTTGGCTTTGCTCCGATACGGGTCAAGTTCACGCCTTCGGACGCTATTCTTCAGCAATGCGAAGAAGCCGGAATCGATTTTGCCCAAGCCCTGAAAAAAGCTAAAAAAGTTAAACAGATAGCCCGTCCCCTCGCCACCCCTGTTGAGCAAGCTGTTGGTCGTTTAGTCGGCAGTCTCAGCGTTGTTACCGCTCAGAGAGGAGATGCCACTGGAGCCATGGTAGCTTCTTGGATCTCTCAGGCATCCTTTAATCCTCCGGGTTTGACCGTCGCCGTCGCCAAAGACCGAGCGCTTGAATCTCTGCTCTATCCAGGCGATGCATTTGTCCTCAATCTGCTGGAAGAAGGTAAACACATCCCGCTGATGAAGCACTTCCTGAAACCTTTTGGACCGGGTGAAGACCGCTTCGTCGGTATCGAAACCAAATCGGCTCAGAATGGTTTACCGATCCTCAAAGAGGCTCTGGTCTATCTAGAATGTCGGGTCCAAAGCCGGATGGATTGTGGGGACCATTGGTTGGTCTATTGCGCAGCAGAAGCAGGAGATGTGTTCACCCCATCCGCTAAAACGGCAGTCCACTACCGGACTTCAGGAACACACTACTAGCTATTTCGGTTCTGTTGCAAAAGACCTGTTTTTTCTCCCAGGAAATTTAGTTCTTTCAATTCGCTGTCTATTCGGCAAGGGAGAAATTGCCTTTGCTACAGATCACCTCAGGCTAATCAGACTCATACTATGATGAGGCAGTAAAAATTAACACGGCCAGCATGACAGATCACGACCGACTCTTCAAGGAATTACTATCTACCTTTTTTGTAGAGTTTCTAGAACTGTTTCTGCCTCAAGTTGCCCGTGCCATTGAACCCGATTCTCTTGCATTTCTCCCTCAAGAGTATTTTGCCGATTTGACGGCGGGTGAAAATAAAATTATTGACCTGCTCGCTCAGGTTCGCTTGGCGGGTCAAGAGGTTGGCTTTCTCATTCATCTCGAAGCTCAGGCATCCAGTCAACCTGACTTTGCTCGTAGGATATTTTTCTACTTCGCGCGGCTGCATCAAAAGTATCTCCAGCGCATCTATCCCATTGTCCTGTTCTCCTTTGATGAACCGTACCGACAAGAGCCTAATCGGTATTCAGTTGAATTTGAAGACTTGAAGGTGATGGAATTCAACTTTTTCCCCATTCAGCTCAATCGGCTGAACTGGAGAGATTTTCTCAACCAGCGTAATCCAATAGCTGCGGCACTGATGTCAAAAATGAAGATTGACGCAGCCGATCGTCCACGGGTAAAAGTTGAATGTCTACGGTTACTGGCGACATTGCGATTAGACCCTGCACGCTCTCAGTTGATTTCAGGTTTTGTGGACACCTATCTACGGATGAATGTAGAGGAGGAGCAAGTATTTCAAACAGCGATTGGTACACTAGAGGAGTCAGAGCGAGAGGGCATCATGCAGATTGTAACTAGCTGGATGGAACAGGGCATCGCTGAAGGCAGAGCTGAGGGTGAGCAGGTGGGTGAAGCAAGGCTAGTCCTTCGCCAGCTCGCGCGCCGCATTGGTGAAGTGGATTCAGAACTACGATCCAAAGTACAAACATTGTCTTTAACTAAGCTTGAGTCGCTCGGTGAGGCCCTACTGGATTTCTCGCAACCCGCAGACTTGGTGAAGTGGTTGGAGGGGAATCGGCCTGGTTAACTCAAACGGAAGTTGGTGCACTAGAGGAGTCAGAGCGAGAGGGCATCATGCAGATCGTGACTAGCTGGATGGAACAGGGCATCGCTGAAGGCGAGCAGCGAGGCAGACTCGAAGGAGAGCGGTCGCTCGTCATGCGCCTTCTAACCCGTCGACTTGGTACCCTCCCCACAAGCGTTGAGGCACAAGTCCAAGCACTAGACTTACCCCGGATTGTGGTCCCTGAGTCTTGTCGAAGGGAGGCTTTGAGTGAAGCGCTCCTAGATTTTGCACAGTGGTCTAATCTGAACGATTGGTTGCAAGTCAATTCCTGAAGAAGTTTAATAAGCTTCCCTCTAAGGAAGTTTCAGCTTAAGAGATTTTTCTCCTTCGACAGGCTCTTACTCTGGAATACGCTGCCGAGTGCCTCTGGGCCTTGCGGTCCTTGCTTTCGCTGTGACAGGCGCGTGATAAGACCCAAAATATAACCCCGTAGCCCAGGGTCATGCGCCTTGAAAAGTTCGCCCATCAACCAGAGAACAGGGGCTGCTGCTCCATCGGTTTTTAGCGTTATGGAATCCGTACTAGCATCAATCGATGCTGCTGAGTAGAACACTCTGTAGTTGGCCCTTCCAGTTTGGAGAACATCGAATAGGGGCTGCAAATTTTGTTCGACTTTTTCTTTCCAATCTTTTCCATTGGCATCCGATTTAATTAAATCTGCTTTGGTGACTACTAAAGAAAAAGCATATTTGAGCTCATTTAGGTGGGCCAAAGAGGCAATGATCTGGAGCTGATAAATCAATTCATTGAGTCCTTCCATATAGCTTTCTTCATGGACAAGGGCGTAGCCATCGACAAAGAAGCAACAGCCATGGGACGAGAGGACAATATCTCTAAAAGATTCATTCTCCGGGGTGCAAATTTCACCAGGGATATCGTGCCAGCCAAAATGACAAAGGGTCTGACTCCCTATCAGACCACGTTGCTTGAGGCTAAAATCAAAATCTAGCGTCTTCATCGTTGCTGGGGGATATTCTCCTGCACGTGCAACGTAGTCCAAAATAAGCTCGATATTCTTTTTGGCTTGGTCCGTTTGACAGTCAAACCATAGAGGACCCCGTTCTTTCTGACTGAGGCTCTGCAGTGCTGCATAGCTGCCAGCAAGAAATACGGTTTTGCCCACACCCCTCTGCCCCATAACCAATAGACTAAAGCGTTTGGCAGGACTTCCAAAAAACAGATTCGGCATATTGATTAAGTGTATTTTGTCTTTCAGATTGCCTTAGAAGGGGCCTAAATGCAGTATGTGAAACTACTTAGCCTGGCCGAAGCAGGGATCGCAGCTAAGAAACTGAAGGGTGATTGGTATGAGAAAGGTCTTCGATCTGCTTTTCGAGTTCTAGAACCTTGGCTTCTAAAGCTTCTTCCTCTGTCTTCAGTTGGGAAATCTGAATCTCTTGGGTATGAATCTTGGTATCTTCTTCCTGAACGACCTGTTGAAGCTTTTGGACCTGTTCTTCTGTGACCTCTTTGGCATCCGTTGCTATCCGAGGCCCCATGAAGTAGGTATAGACCCACCCCAAACAGAGAACAAATACCACACCGCTTAACCAAGTCCCTGCCGTAGGAGCGGAAGCTCCTGAAGCAAGAGCAAAACTATAGACCAGCAATACGCCCAAAAGCATCACAAAAAGACTGGAAGGGCGCATAATTTTACGAAGCATTAGAGTATCCTCCGGAAAGATTTGGTTTGTCCCTGCTCCGGTTGCGTCAGCACCTGTGCTAACGGCACTCTCATCATAGTGCTCCGTTCATTTAGTGATGACTTGCCCTTACTTTTCTACAAAGACGATATCTAAGAGATCGGCCTGGAAAGCAATACGGCTATTTCTCTGTTCTAAGAGATCACTAAGCTTTAATTCCATCACATCCATAACAACCACCCGGTCATTTTCCATACGAGAACTACCTTCTGTTGAAATCAGCCAGTCACCCAAATTGCCTCGAAAGCCCTTTTCTACCGCTTTCAAGTAATCGGTACAACGCCGAAATAGCTTAGATAAAATCAATTGCCCATCGGGAGGACTGATAGATTTTTGGTCAATTAAAACGAATTCGCTGGTGCGGTCTTCTCCCCAAACGCCCAGCTTTTTATCCCGTGCTTCAGAAGCAACCTGACGTAGAAATTCTCGATGACTCAAGGGCGCAGAAGTGTAGGCGGTGTAATAGGCTAGACCTTCTTCTAAAAGGCGGAAATTAAGAGTTCGTTTTAAAAGGGCATCATCGACTTTTATCCACTGTCCATCGTCCAATTTTTTGGCATCAAGTAATACATAGGATACAGGACGACCATTGGTTTCAGCAGCGACAGAGAGAATGGCTCCCGGTATTTGCTCTGGATCCGAAGCCGTTACTTTATTGCCTGTGAATTTAATGTTGGTGAAGCCCATCCAGTCCAAAAGCTGGTCACGGGCTTCTTTGCCCAAAGGCTGAACGGCAGCTCCGTAATGCAATTCTGGAGCATCGATCCCCTCAAAGCGAAGCTGAACGCTCTTATCCACATTCGATGGCTTAATCCGAAAAGAGCGCTTGAGCGTGCGATAGAGTTTGGAGTTATTGGCAATGAAGCGCACTGAATCTCCATCAGGCTCCTTCCCCACAATCACAAAATTACCTTGGATAACCTGATAGAAAGGTGATGCCATAGCTCCATTTTCCCCGCGCGTTATTGGCCGGAATCTTAAAGGAGGAATGTTAAGGAATTATTAAATAACCCTGACAAGCTGATTAGACATTAGAGATTGAAGAGTTTGATTTGTCCGTCTTTGTATAACTTTTGATACTCATTTCCGAGCTGCTTCACATAATTCATAATCGAGTTCTTATCCTCGTGTGTTCCCACTGTGCTCACAAAATAGCCGCCCGACCAAAACTCCCCTCTCCACATGTGACGCTTGTGGAAATATAATATTTGACTCTGTACTTGACGATGCAAGCGACGGAGGAATTGACCCGGAGAGATTAAAAAATATCGATCTTAATTAACTTTCCGTCAGTTAGCTAAGGCGACCATGGTCCAAGGAGGGCGCGCTATAACGACAAAAATTTCAGCACCATTCTCTATTTATTTGGATTTACTTAGGATATTAGCTGCGTCGGTAGTTGTGATTGGTCATTATCCGGTTGGAACCTGGCAATCAGATATCACTAGCCGCTACAACCTCGGCTATGATGCCGTAGTCGTGTTTTTTGTATTGTCCGGATATGTTATTAGTTATGCAGCAGCTCAAATAGAAAAAACATGGCTTAATTATGTAGTTAATCGTGCTGCACGGATATTGCCAGTGTCAACTGCAGCGGTTTTATTGTCTCTATTTCTTATGTATTTTGGCCAGCTGTATCGACCTGATTTGTATCCTGATGTTAGTCAACTTCACAATATTCCTTATTATTTTGGGCTGACAGTGTCCCTCGTTAATGAGTTTTGGTGGAATGATGTTAGGCCGTTTGGTAACGGCCCCTACTGGAGCCTTGCACTTGAGGTCTGGTGTTATGTCATATACGGGATCGCTTTATTCGTACGTGGGCGTCAGCGCTTTATTTGGGTGACATTGGCGCTACTGGCTACGGGACCCAAGCAGATAATTTTCCTACCGGTCTGGCTTGCTGGGTCGTTCGCCTACCATTTGCGTGATAGGTTTACACTTTCTCGAAGTGCTCTTTCACTTATGTGCGTCGGGCCAGTTATCACTTACTGTGCTATCCAGCTAAATTCACAATGGGATTGGTCCTATCCGTTGGCTGGGCAGTATATAGAGCGTTGGCTGGGGCACGGCTTGGATGGGGCTGCTAATTTTGGCTGGGCTTATATTCTCGCACCGCTCGTCGCTGTCCACTTGTTTGCAGTTAATCGCTTAGGGAGTATGCTGCATTTCCTAGAGCATCCTGTGATTTCTAATTCGATACGCCGAGTAGCAAGCTATACTTTTAGTCTTTATATTTTTCATTATCCATTGATTACTTTTTGGAAGGCCATGCTTAATCACAATGCCGATGGCTTTGATCCATTTTACAGAGGTCTCGTATATGCCGGAACCATTATTCCGATAATATTTTTAGCTCGAATACTTGAGCATAAAAAAAGATACTATCGCAACTTATTTATCCATCTTTTTACTGTTGCTCAGCGACTCGTTGCTCGGTGGTCTAAGGCCACCTCCCTATAGTAGCCACGAATTGAACCGATTAAGCTACTTAGGGTGAATCCACTCAAGCTAGTAGCCTGCCTGCTGTTTAGACAGTACACAAACAACAAAAAATTTGCACGATACTCTGCCTGAATGATCCCCGCAGACAATGGTCATGTTATCGTTAAGAAACCTTACATTACTTAACAAACCCGTGCAAAAAGTAGAAGACTTCGTTTCCCTCGCCCAGCTCAATCTAGCCAAAAAGTTTCAGAAAAGAGAACAAGGTCCTCTGGAGATCATCCTGTGGCGCTTGGGATTCATCACCACAGACCAGCTCGCCATGCTCTTCTAGAGAACAGACCGCACGCGACCGACCCTCTAACTTTCTAATTCAATCATCCGACCGTCTGGCAATTCGCTTAGACGATTTTCTAAGCTTCCTTCTTGCCCAATTTTTGACTGTCTCCAGAATAGCTCTGTGACCACAATCGCTTTTCCTCCTGTGGGAGGAGGAATGAGGGGACCCATGCGATAGACATCATCCACCGCGATTTGGGCAATTTCTCGAGGCGCCGTAGTGTTTTCTTCTAAGATATCCACAGAGCCAATCGAACCATCGGTTTCAATGCGATAGCGTACTACCGTCCATTGGTCCTGTCCTAGCTGACTAAAGTAAATGTCATAGCTCGTAGGGTCTATCCTCAAACGATATGACAGATAGTCACTGTAGGAACGCGGAATTCCCTGCTTTTGTTTTGCTTGTTTCTGTTTGCGCGGTTTGGTGGAGGCTCCGTCTCCCTTGGAGGAAGCAAGGATTTCTTTTTGCTCCTTGCTGTTAAGTTTATCCTTGCCGTCTTTGGTCCCTTCCGCGCTACTACCATGCCCTGTGAGCGTTTTTGGAGTTTCCACGAGATCGAAGACCATGGGTGGGGTTTGCCCTTCTCCTGCTTGCTTAGCGCTAGGGCGACCGCCACCATTGCTCAGAATAGGAACGAGCACCAAAAGTAGCACTACGGATATATGCCCAAGATAAGACCTGCCCAGATTCTGGACCATCTGATTGCGCTTTTCCGGCGGCAGCAGATAATCAAATTGTTGACTTTTGGCCGTGGCATAGGCGTCCCAGATGCCGTAGAGCAGAAATAGGACAGAAACAGTGCCCAAAAGCGTTAAAAGAGGCGAATTCTGTAGACCCTCGACAAACTTCAGGGAATCTTTGCCTAAGGTCAGCCCTCCCAGCTCCAACAGGGCCAGTGTCGGCAGAGGATAACTCAGCAAGATGCCCAGGACGAGCAATAATAGCCCATTGGAAATCCCCACCCTGCGGAAGGCCTTACCCTTTTCAGGCTCCTGGTTATAGAACTGACCCCAACCAGGGATGAGAGACAACAGGGCAGCCCGCCAGGGACTTTTTTCCTGCAGAGGCGGAGGGGTATAGGGTTGATAAAGTTCCTCCTCGCTGCCGCCCCAACTGGGCGAGTATTGCCGAGCTTTCTTGCTGGCCTTGAAACTCCACCAAACCAGCCAAAGGATAAAGCTAAACAAACTGAAGGTAGCTATAGGACCATTCTGAAAAGCGAGAAAATCGTAGAACCCATGGGCAACGACGGCCCACCACAGAGCTGTGAAGCCCCAGCCAGTGCTTGTCTTAGTTTTGCCCAGGTAGTAGCCCAAGACAACTCCCAGAAGCCCATGCATCGGTACAGCCGTAAAAGCACGGACGATGGCTGTATCCATACCACCGTTGAGCACATAGATAATATTTTCCGTCGCCCCAAAGCCTAGCCCAACAGCGGTAGCGTACAGAATGCCGTCGTAGCGCTCTTTAAAGCAGTCAAGTCGCCAGAGGAACGAACGCATAAGCAAAAATTTGGCTCCCTCTTCCGCCAGTCCAACTCCAATCACCGTAAAGAAGGCCAGGGTCCCCAAACTGCTGACGCCCCAGGGCTTAACCATGAGCACTTGTTCAATGCCCAAGGCTAAAAGCGCTGAACCAACCCCCATCAAAACAGCTAGCGCAATCGTCCACAGAGGACGCGGGATCAGCAACCGCTTTCTATTCTCCAGATGGACTGAAACCACAGTCAAAAAAATTAGGGCTGGGGCAACAGCGGCTGCTATTAGCACAGGGTCTGGCATCATGCGTGAGGAGTTCTTAGTAGACTATCCCCACTTTAGTCAATAATGCCAAAATGCCAAAACACTCACATGGAGCAGATTATAAATATTCTTGATAATTGGTCATTAACGGCCTAGCGCTTTTAAAAGACGATTGCCTGCTTGCCATGCAGCCTTTAAGAGATTCTGTCCATCCGCCGCCGTATAGAGGTCCTGGCTAAGTTCTTCGGCTGTAGGCCGTGACCCCTTCTCGCTGACCAAAGTGTAGTCTTCCGCATCATCCTTGGAGCTCTCTTTCCAGACCTGCCAGTTTGAAGGATAACGGCGGTAGATCGCTCCCCCTTCAACAGGCTGCAGATAAAAAACAGGCTCTAAGGTACTTAAAAAACGGCTCCTTAGTTGTCTACCGACTAAACCGATACCAACAGCCCCGGCTTCTCCCAAACGAGAATTAAGGATGATATAGGGCCGAGTTCCCCAGGACTCTGCCAGCTTTTCTAGGGACTCGACTTCAACCATGCTGATTTCCACCAGCAGAACGGCCCCATAGGCTTCAGAATTGGTCAGCCGCTGGTTGATACCCTGTATCGGATAGCTCACTTCCCCCAGACGCTGACGGGCCAGAGCAGCGGCCCCTGCATCCGGATAAAGCACAAGCGGAGGACGCTCTGGATCCTCCGCTAAACTTTCCGCCAAATAACGAACAACATCTAGAACATCTAGACCGGGAGAGCGCAGCACAATTTCCTGACGAAATTTTCCCGCCTGTGCTGCCTGCTGGACGCCCCGGAGACAGTCCTCCAAGGCATCGCTGTAGGTTTTCGGAAGTTCACTCATAGGACTCTAGGACAAACCCTTGGCTAGGTAGTCAAAGTATTTAGCCATCTCTTGAGCAGCAGCAGGTTCAACGCGATTGGCCACCGCTGCTTTTAAAGCATTGATCGAATTTACGGTTTCAGGCAGAGGAACCCCAAGCGATTTGTACATCGGTTTGAGCCCTTTCAAAACCCAGTTCTCCAGAAGCGCCGTATCTCCGGCAACCATGGCGTAGGTGGCGTAGCGCAAGAAGTAACTCATATCCCGAATACAGGAGGAGTAACGGCGGGTATAGTACATATTGCCACCGGGCTTCGTCGTAGCGGTATACAAGAGTGACTTGGCTGTGGCCTCTTTGACGATGGCACTGGCTTCAGACTCTATCGTGCTGGCTGCACGAATCCTCAGTGCTCCCGTACTAAAGTACCCTTTCATCTTTTCGATAGCCGCATTATCTAGATACTTCCCCTGGGTATCATATTCGTTGATGATGGCCGAAATAGTGTCCTTCACAAACAGGTTCTCCTATACATCGCAGGTTTGGCACTGGGCAGCATTGTACAGCGGTAGCCACAAGCCTATAGGAATCGTTACGTTTTTTCATCTAGGGATAATTAATTAATCGCCAAGCTAACGTATGCCTGTCCATCGATGATAGTCGGTTCGGCATTGGCAGGAAGGGCCGCTTGTACTGGCTCAGGTAGAGGAGTCATCCGAATCTGGGCGGCCTTCAAAGCCTTGGCCAGATCTGCCTGAAACGCTTCGGGCTCTATCGCTAACTCTGCCCGCAGCACCTTGAGCGAAACGTAGGGATAGCCAAACTCTTCTCGGTGAGCTTCAACAGCAGCTTGAAGCCTGGTAATGAAATTGGATTTAGCCATAGAAAAAGCGGAAACAGCATGCAGACTGCCCCCACTCTAACTCGAGGATTGAACACCGAGAACAGGACAAGCCCAGGATGCTTATAGAGAAGGGGTCCCGATAGCTACGCGCTGCCCATCTCCTAGAACGGAACGGACGACCTCATCCACCACCGTTTGACTAAAATGCTCAGCTGCCCAAACGATACTGTCTAAAACCTGGCCTCCCTTTCTGACCTCTGTGCCATGACCAATGCAGCTATAGCCCATTACCACAGCCCCTGAATGGATATGGCAATTTTCTCCAATCACCGCATTGCGAGAAATAATAGCGCCTGGCTCAATGATCGTGTTCTTGCCAACTCGGTCCTTGAGATTGGCGTGGGTCAAAAGATCCCAGTGGGTATAGAGGTATTGCGCTAGCGTCCCGACATCGGACCAATAGGCTTCGGTTTTCATGGCATAGACAGGAGCACCCTTCTCCACTAAAAGAGGAAAGAGTTGATTCCCGAAGTCAAACATTTCCCCCTCGGGGATGTAATCTAATACTTCCGGTTCAAAAATATAAACGCCCGTATTGGCCATTCGGGACTTTTCAGTTCCTAAGGTAGGCTTTTCTTGGAAAGACTGAATCCGTCCTGAGGCATCAGTGACCACGATTCCGAAGCGGGAAGGGTCGCCTACTTCCTTAGTTGCCATGGTGGCTACTGCTCCACTGGCCCTGTGGAAAGCCAGAAGACTACTCAGGTCTAGGTCTGTCACCAAATCGCCAGAGATGACCGCGAAGGTCCCACTGCCTAGAAAATCTGCCTGCTTGCGAACACCTCCTGCGGTGCCCAACAGGTTATCCTCCCAGGAGTACTGGAGGTTTACATTCCAGGTGCTGCCATCACCGAAGGCGCGCTCGATCTTTTCGCCCTTGTAGTGTAAGTTAGCGACTAGGTCAGTAAATCCGTGCCGACGACAGAGGTTCATCACCCCCCCCATGACAGGCTGGTTTAGCACAGGGACTAGGGGTTTAGGAATCTCATCGGTAAAAGGTCGCAAACGGGTTCCCTTCCCTGCGGCCAACAAAAAAGCTTTCATCGCTAGCATTCACTCCTGAAACAAGGGCAGCATCTTCATAAGCCTTTACATGGAGCTTATATTAGGAACTCTAGTGCCTAGAACTTTTGTTGGAGGTATCATGAGAGACATTCTCTCATGAGTATATATACTGGCTCCCTTTATTCAAAGGAGTTCAGCCAACACTTCATTTGAAAAAAGAAATCCATCGGGCACCGTCAGACAGAGTCGACCGTCTCCGCGAATTTCTAGCCAGCCTCGCTGAATGAAGCCTGTACATTGGCTCATCAACTTTTCCACAGCCTTTTTCCCAAAAGTTTTTTCCAGTTGCTCTAGAGATATCCCCCGTACGAGACGTAATCCAAGCATGAGAGTTTCTGACAACTGATCTTCTACAGAAGTAGGGGCCTCTTCCGGAAAAGTACCTTGCGCAACAAAGTTGAAGTAATCCACCAATTTTTTAGGGCGCGTCACCCGCTGGTACTGGACATAGCCAGTCGCTCCCAGACCCAGCCCGTAGTAGCTTTCATTCTCCCAATAGACCTGGTTATGTTGGGAAGCATAGCCGGGTTTGGCAAAGTTAGAAATTTCGTAGAGTTCATAGCCTCGGCTTGGCAGGAACTGCAGCATTTCACAATACATCGCTACGCTCTGGTCTTCGGAAGGCAGCGGCGTCGTACCCGGTTGGTAATCCCGGTTAAAAGGAGTCCCTTCTTCCAAGATCAGGTCATAGGCTGAAATGTGATGGGGTTCTAAATCTACGGCCGCTTCCATCGAGCGATACCAATGCTCCATGGTTTGATGGGGCAAGCCAAAAATAAGGTCCACGCTAAAATTCTGAAAATCTGCCTGCTTGATCGCCTCCACTGCCTCGTAGACTTCCTTAACGCCATGAGAACGCCCACACAGCGCTAAGAGTTCTTCTTGAAAAGCTTGGACCCCAAGACTGATGCGATTGACGCCAGCCTGGCGATAGCCTTGGAGGGTTGCAAGGCTGACCGTGCCTGGATTGCATTCCATGGTCACCTCAGCCCCAGCCCTAGTCCGAAAGCGTTTTTCCAAAGCGGTCATGATTCGGTTGACTTGTTCTGGAGTCAGAAGAGAAGGAGTGCCGCCCCCGAAATAGACCGTTTCGAGTCCCTGTTCAGCGGTGGGGGTAAACTTGATTTCTTGAATCAGGGCCTGGACATACTGTTCAATCAGGGCAGCGGTACCCAAGCCCGTAGCAAAGTCACAGTAGTGGCAACGGGTTTTACAAAAAGGAATGTGAAGATAAAGACTGACGGGAAGGGACTGGATTTGACTCGGACGCAGCAAATCCCGCCCGCTGTCTGTATCGAAAGCTATACTTTTAATAGTTTTGTCTCCTTGTTTTCCATCGTTGCCCATCCGTACTTCAATTATGCTCAATGCACTAATCATTCTCATATTCGTGGCGGCAGGCGCAGTAACAGGATTTGTTGGTGTGGAACTTTTGCCCCGCCAATGGCTTGGTGGCGCAGACCTGACCAATGGCTCCCGTTGGGTAGCGATGGGGATTTGCTCTCTCATTGCGCTCCCCCTAGGCGTATTGGTGAGCAATACTTACCGTCGTCTGGAACAAAACATTCGAGAAATGCCCACCGATTCTCTGGTGTCTCGCTCCGTTGGTTTAGTGGGTGGCTTGATTATCGCGAACCTCCTGCTCGGTCCTGTATTCTTGCTGCCCTTCCCCAGCCAGTTGGACTTCGTGAAGTGGCTGGCTTCCCTTTTAGCGAGTTTGCTGATTGGCTATCTGGGCATGACCTTGGCTGATAGTCATGGTAGGGGCTTACTCAAGCGGTTCAATTTCCCGGTCAGGACGCTTAACGCCAGTGGCGAAGAGGAGGCTGCCAGCTTTTTCCCCCAGAGTCATGTCCTGGGCAAGATTCTGGATACCAGTGTCATCATCGATGGTCGCATCGAACAACTGATGTCCACAGGGTTCCTGGAAGGTCCCGTTGTTGTTCCTTGTTTTGTCCTGGAAGAATTGCAGCTCATCTCAGACAGTTCCGATGATGAGAAGAGGGCCAAGGGACGTCGAGGTCTAGATATCCTCAATCAGCTGCAAGCAGCCTATCCCGACCGTCTGGTCCTCCACGATTTGGACTATCCCAAACTGACGACGGTTGATGCCAAGCTGATTCGGCTTGCCCAGGATGGGGAAGCGGCCTTGGTTACCAATGATTTCAACCTGAATAAGGTGGCCAGTTTACAGGGAGTGGCCGTCCTCAATATCAATGAGCTTTCCAAGTCTCTGCGTGCCAGGCATATTCCCGGTGACCTGCTCCAGGTGAGAATCCTCAAGGAAGGAAAGGAGGCCCATCAAGGGGTCGCCTATTTAGAAGATGGGACGATGGTCGTCATCGAGGAAGGGAAAGAGCACATTGGCGAACAGATGGATGTGATCGTCACCAGCGCCCTACAAACTTCTGCAGGCAAGATGATCTTTGCTCGGACTCACACTCGGCAATTGGCTACGTAATAATACTGAACCCCATGCATGAAAGGCTGCGGTCTGTTCATAGAGAGCAACCTAGAGAATTTCATCATATGAGGCGCAGGATTGAACAGTGCACCCTTCTTAAGGTATGTTTACGGAACAAGCTGCCTCAATTATTCGACTCTGCTCGAGTAGCTGACTCTTTGGCTAAGCTTGCAGATAAGTACGATTTGGCTAATTAGGAGTTGACTGAGATCACTGTGGATATTACCCTAAAAAACAGTTCAGCTTTGTTACAGGCCCAACGCTACTGGGAATTAATTCAGGTCCTAGTTACCCGGAACCTAAAGGTCCGCTATCGAGGTTCATTCCTGGGGATGTACTGGTCACTTTTGAATCCGCTAGTGCTGACAGGTCTGTATGCCGCTATCTTCGGAACAGCATTCTCGCGCTATTACAATAATTCAATTCCTAAGTATGTATTAGCAGTATTTACAGGACTAATAATTCTCAACTTCTTCAGCAGCTCTACTATGCAAGCACTAAGCAGTGTAGTTGGCAATGGAGCACTTTTAAATAAGATTCGTATACCGATAAGCATTTTTCCAGTATCAATGATTGCAGCAAACATATTTCAATTTATATCGGGAGCATTACCACTGTTAGCTGTTGTAACGTTGATTACTTCTAAAAACATTCTAAACGTACTAGCCCTGCCTCTCCCATTGCTGGCGCTAGTTATGTTCTGTATGGGAGTGGGTTTTCTAGTAAGTGCACTGTATGTATCTTTCAGAGACCTACCTTATTTCTACGAGCTGATTATATTTGTACTTTCTATTGGCACTCCGATATTTTATCCTCCAGATATATTACCGGCAAAAGTAAAGCCGTTCTTACTGCTGAATCCGTTATTACCAGTTATTGAGAGTATTCGGCAGATAGCACTTTCAGGTAATTCCCCGGATTTTTATTTAATTGGCAACGCATGCATTGGTGGAATAGTTATGCTGTTAATAGGATTGGGTTTCTTCCGCTGGAGACAAGCTCAGCTCATGGATTTACTCTAAATGACAGAAGCTATACAGCTAAATAAAGTTTCTTTACTAAGAAGGACTCAGGAAGAGTTTTCCTATGACCTAAAGAAGACAATCCTGTCTTTCATAGAGGGAAAGTATAAAGCACCGACTAAAAAGCTAACCCTTGATCAGGTAGATTTTACTATAAACGTAGGGGAAAAAGTAGGAATAATAGGTGCAAATGGCTCTGGGAAATCAACTCTGCTAAAGGTCATTTCTGGAATTCTACAACCATCATCTGGGCAAGTAAAAGTTAGAGGTAAGATTGCACCACTGATTGAACTTGGGGCTGGCTTTGATCCAGAAATTTCAGTCAGGGACAACATTATTTTTTATGGAGTACTGTTAGGATTCTCCAGGAAGGAAATGAAAGAAAAATCTCACTCAATTTTGGAGTTTGCAGAGTTAGAAGACTATACGCTAACCCCTGTCAAAGCTTTATCTTCGGGTATGATTTCTCGGTTAGGATTCGCCATCGCTACAGATGTTCAACCAGATATTCTAATTTTAGATGAAGTGCTTTCGGTGGGAGACGAAAGTTTTAAGAACAAATGCAAGCAGCGAATTGAGAAATTTTGGGATGCAAATGCAACTGTTTTAGTCGTGTCCCATGATTTGAATTTTGTAAAAGAATCATGTGAGAGAGGAGTCTGGTTAGACAGAGGTAGGGTAAAATTTATAGGAGAAGCTAGTGAAACAGTTAGCAACTATCTAGAGGGATTAAAGCAGAACCAATACCTAAGCATTTAGATTAGGAGGAGGAGAAAGTGTCTAATTGTATATTGTCTTTTCAAGAGTGATGTCTATGAAGGTAGTTCAAATTAGCACTTGGAATGTCCCCTGTGGCATTGCTGGATATACCAAAGGTCTTATCAATGGCATGTCAAAACACGGCATTGACTGTGATGTTCTACCCATCGATCGGCAAGAGCTGAACTACATGAGTAGGAATGAAGTAACCTCATACTTTAATCTTTATAAAGAGAGGTTGTCCTCTGGTTCATACGATATTATTCATATCCAACATGAGTTCGGTTTTTTCTCTGGTTCTTATGGTCCAGATGTATCAATGTATTCCTTTAATAAATGGATAAAATCTATTTCAAAGTTGAGAAAGCCTATATTTGTTACATTTCATAGTGAACCGAGCTTTCTCAAAAGTGGGTCTTCAGGTATATTGGGTCTAGCAAAGAAGAAGAGACTTCAATACCTCTGGGAATTGCAAGTCGCTTCGTTATTTAATTCTAAGAAAAATTTATATTCAATTATTCATACAAAGAATTCTCGGAGACAATTCCTGGATAGTGGCTTTGAGAAAGAAAAGATTTGTTTAATAAAACAGGGTGTAACTCTTACCCCTAAAGATAATGTTGACGATCTGCAAAAAGCTGCTTTGAAAAAACATTACGGATTTCCTGAAAATTCCGTTGTCCTTGCAATGTTTGGGTTCATCTCTACGTACAAAGGCTATCTGACTGCGATTAAAGCTCTTGAATACTTGCCGGAAGAATATCACTTGCTAATTATTGGTATGCCTCATCCTCAGGCTAATGATACGGCTTTCAATGATATCGTAAGAGTGATAGAAGCCTCCAAAGGATCGGTTAATTCAAGAGTTTTGCGCAAATTATCCAACTCTAAAGCCTTATATAAAAGAGTTAAGTTGGCGGGGTATGTACAGTATGAAGAATTGCAGAATTACTATAAAGTTGTAGATATTAGCTTGGCCCCTTATATAGCTGATGCGAATATATCATCTTCAGCTGCAATAACATGGGCTTTGTCATCAGGCAAACCTGTTATTGCTAGCAGAGTTCCAGCGTTTGCTGAGTTGAATGAAGACAGTAATTGTTTGTGTACTGTTACCCCTGACACTCCGGGGGAACTAGCTTACCGAATCCAAGAAGTAGCTACCGATGAAGATCTAAGATTGCAATTAGTTGCTAATGCATCAAAGTACTGCGAGTCTAATCAATGGAGTAACATAGGGAAGGAACATATTGAACTATACACAAGGATTGCGAAAACCTCTCGGTAGTAAAATCTGATAGTAAACAATGAAAAAAGCTCTCATTACAGGCTTAACTGGGCAAGACGGCTCTTATCTTGCGGAACTTCTTGTCGGTAAAGGATATAAAGTCTTTGGCCTAGTACGTCGTTCTAGCTCTAGCAATCTTGACCGCATTAGTCACCTGTCGGGGAATCTCCAAATTCTATCTGGAGATCTTCTGGATCAATCCTCTTTGATGGATGTTGTAGCTGAGTCTCAACCGGATGAGATCTATAACCTCGCTTCCCAGAGCTACGTTCCCATCTCATGGACCCAACCTGCCCTTACTGCTGAATATACTGCTCTAGGGGTATCTCGTCTCCTTGAGTCCATCCGTCGCTGTAAACCTGACGCCAGATTTTATCAAGCCTCAAGCAGCGAAGTCTTCGGCCAGCCAGATGAATCTCCACAACATGAGCGCACGGCTTTCCGTCCTCGCAACCCCTATGGCGTTGCCAAAGCTTATGCTCATTGGATGACCATCAATTATCGGCAGCAGTACAATCTTTATGCTTGCTGCGGTATTACCTATACCCATGAATCTCCGCGACGGGGTACTGAATTTGTCTTCCGCAAAATCACGCGTACCGTTGCCAAGATAAAGCTTGGTCTTGCTAAGGAACTCAAACTAGGTAACTTAGAAGCTCGTCGTGATTGGTGCTATGCCGGAGATGCCGTTTACGCCATGTGGCTGATGCTGCAACAAGAAAAACCAGATGACTATATCATTGCTAGTGGTGAAGCTCACTCTGTTCGCGAGCTCATTGAATGCGCTTTCAATTATGTTGGCCTCAATTGGCAAGATTACGTCTCCGTAGATTCTAGTTTCTACCGACCGGATGAATCCGTACAACTAGTTGGATGTATTGATAAAATCCGAGGTGATCTTGGGTGGAAGCCACAATACTCATTTCAGCAATTAGTTGAACTGATGGTCGACTGTGACCTGAAAGAGTTGAGCAATGAAAAATCACTATGATGAAAGTTGTAGTTGATGCGACACCACTTTTACCAAAGCCAAGTGGGGTCGGTTTCTATATCTTCAATTTGCTTAAGTCCCTTTATAGATTACAATCACAAAATGATTTTAGTATAGGGATTTCTTATCAGCCTAGTTTGAAGAATTGGCTTTCTAACAACTTGTCCCCTCCAGAGAATATCAGCTCATATTCTAATCTTCATGTTTTACCCATCCCCGTTCGAATTTCAAACTTACTAAGTCTAATTCCGGGATCACCCTTATTTCACTTTGAGCATTATTTAGGATCTCCAGATGTCATGCATGGGACTAACTACACAGTTTTTCCATGCAAAGGCACCTTGAATTTGATGAGCCTTTATGATCTCAGCTTTATGAAGTATCCTGAATACGTAAACTCAGCTGTCAAGCAATATACCAAGAGGGTTAAACAATCCTTGCAATGGACTGATGCTATTCTAACGATTTCTGAAAGCTCCAAAAAAGATATTGTAGAGTATTTGCAAATTCCTCCTGAGCAAATATATGTAACCCCTCTCGCTAGCCGATATCATGTTAATTATCTGGCTGATGAACTCATTCAGGAGCTTGATAAAAATATTAATTATGATTTCTCTCGGCCTTACCTTCTCTTTGTTAGTACCATCGAGCCTAGAAAAAATATCACTTCCATCCTATCTGCCTTCAATCTTCTAAAGAGTAAATATAAAATCCCTCATAATCTTGTACTTATTGGCCAAAAGGGATGGAAATATGAACCCATTTTCCAGGAAATAGAGCGTTCACCGTGGAAAGAAAAAATTTATCATCTGGATTACTTATCTGATGAACTAGTTGCCTTATTCTATTCAAGAGCCGATGTCTTCGTTTATCCTTCCCACTACGAAGGTTTTGGTCTTCCTGTCCTAGAAGCCATGACCTTGGGAGCCCCCGTGGTCACCTCTAACACCTCATCACTACCCGAAGTTGCAGGAGATGCTGCACTCCTGATTAATCCAGATGATGTAGAAGAACTAACCACTGTCATTTTGCAAATCATTAGTGATTCTCAGATACGCGCTCAATTGGTCAAAAAAGGTAAGCACCAGGCCAGCTTATTTTCCTGGGAGAGAACAGCAAGAGAAACTTTGCACGTGTATAAATCTATGTGTGTGCTGAAAGGCTGAAATATATCCTGAACACTATTTTACAAATTTTCAAAGCTGGAACATTTATTTGGCCAGACATGTCTACGCTATCTCTACCCCAAGACAGATGTTCCCCGTGCTTTCTCCGTCCAGTATGAGGAGTGACGGAAAAACAGCCGAATTTTGACTATAATGCTTAAAATGCGGGGAAAAAAAGCTGCTAGATACTTAGTTCTGCGCAAATAGAAGGAAAACTCATTCTCTCTCCTTGGCCGTTGTAAGAGTCTCACCACGACTTTTATTCCTAACACTCTCAACAGTATCTTAATGAATTCGCTGTTACTGAACCTATCCTTCCTCATCAAGAAACCGACCGGCATAGCGAACTATGCGACAAATCTTTTTCCCTATCTCAAATCTTTAAATCCAACACTTTTGACTGCACAGACTATTGCAAACCAAAAATGTCATCCTGTCCCGTCTAATCTGACGCCTGAACAGGGTACAAAAGGACATCTCAACCGTCTGCTCTGGACACAGCTACAACTGCCTCGGATCTACCAAGAACTATCTCCAAGCCTTCTCTTCTCTCCCGTACCAGAGGCTCCTCTGTACTCAAATTGCCGTTATGTCGTTACGGTTCACGATCTCATTCCGTTGCGTTTCCCCAGAGCTGGTTCACCGCTGACCCCTTACTTTCGCTACTACATACCGAAGGTTCTGGCCCAAGCCCAACATGTTATTTGTAATTCTGTTGCGACTGCTCAAGATATTACTCACTTTTTCAATATCCCAGAAGACAAGATTACCTCTATCCCTTTAGCCCATGATGCTAATCGTTACCGAAAGCTCAATTTGCCGGATGAATATAAAGGGCGTCCTTACTTTCTCTATATCGGTCGCCACGAAACCCACAAAAATGTACTCCGTCTAGTCACGGCTTTTGCCGCCTTACCCAATTGCCATAACTATGAACTTTGGTTGGTTGGTTCGAAGGACAAACGCTACACTCCAGGTCTCATGGCGCTTGTTGATGAGCTGGGAATATCTGAGCAGGTTAAGTTCTATGGCTATCTCCCAAAATCTCAGATGCCCACAGTGATTAACCAAGCCCTAGCTCTCGTTTTCCCCAGTCTTTGGGAAGGATTCGGCTTTCCTGTGTTAGAAGCTATGGCCTGTGGTACACCTGTAATCACGTCAAATATTTCTTCTTTACCAGAAGTTGCGGGGGATGCAGCCCTCCTCGTTGATCCCTACAAAACAGAAGAAATCACGGAAGCCATGCAGTTGCTCGCTGATGATTCAGCGCTCCGCTCTCGTCTTTCTGCGCTAGGTATCGCCAGAGCTGCTCAGTTCAACTGGGCAAGTACAGGGCAGGCTACGGCAGAATTATTGAAAAAGTTTGTGTAGCCAGAATCCAAAAGATGATGGGTTATCCTCGGTCGATACTGAGGAATCTAAGCGATGTTGGCGAGAGTTTGGAGTGCAACTCCTTTGGGCGTGGAGGCTGTCCAAGTGGGTGTAGAGGTAGACCTTGGTGGGGGGTTGCCCCAAACGATAGTCGTCGGTCTACCCGATGCTGCCGTTCAGGAATCGAGAGAACGGGTTAAAGCCGCCATCAAGAACTCAGGCTATGCCGTCCCAATGCGTAAGGTGACGATTAATCTTGCTCCGGCGGATATTCGCAAAGAGGGTCCAGCCTTTGATTTACCAATTGCTGTTGGCATACTCAGTGCTTCTCAACAGGTGAGCCAGGAAGTTTTAGGGGAATATC
Source organism: Gloeobacterales cyanobacterium (assembly GCA_038245785.1). Lineage (GTDB taxonomy): Bacteria > Cyanobacteriota > Cyanobacteriia > Gloeobacterales > PMM-0068 > Sivonenia. The sequence continues at coordinate 183,593 of JBBRSB010000002.1, forward strand.
TTTTCACGGGAGAACTTTCTCTAGATGGTTCTCTACAACCTGTTGCTGGAATCTTACCGATGGCCCTACGGGCGCAGGCGCTTGGGATGAAAGGCATTGTTCTTCCAGAAGCGAATGCCCCAGAGGCTGCGATTATTCCTGGTCTTGCCGTCTATGGCTTGAAGAATCTGGCCCAAGTGGGAGATTTCTTGGCCCATCCCCACCGATTCACGCCGCTTAAACTAGATGCCAACGCTCTGTTAAATGACCTGGAAGACCAGGTGCTAGAGCTAGGGTTGGATCTTGCAGACGTCAAAGGCCAAAATCTGGCTCGTCGTTCTCTAGAAATTGCAGCCGCAGGAGGACACAATCTCCTTTTGGTCGGACCGCCTGGTTCTGGAAAAACGATGCTGGCCCGCCGTTTGCCTTCTATCCTTCCTCCCTTAGATTTTGAAGAAGCCCTGGAAGTCACCAAGATCTACTCTGTCTCTGGACTTTTGCAGCATAAAGGTCGATTGGTCAGTCGTCGACCCTTCCGCAGTCCTCACCATTCCGCTTCCGGTCCGGCCTTGGTTGGGGGTGGTTCCTATCCACGTCCTGGAGAAATTTCTCTGGCCCATGGCGGAATTCTCTATCTAGACGAATTAACAGAGTTCCGACGAGAAGTTTTAGAATTTCTGCGGCAGCCGCTAGAAGATGGGAAGGTCACCATTGCCCGCACCCGGATGGCTCTGGAATTTCCAGCTCGCTTTACGCTGGTCGCCAGCACCAATCCTTGTCCCTGTGGATTCTATGGAGATACGCTGGTCGCCTGTCGCTGTAGCGCTCTACAGAGAGAAAAGTACTGGAATCGTCTTTCTGGTCCGCTTCTAGACCGCATAGATCTTCAAGTGGTGGTGACGCGACTCAAGCCAGAAGAAATGAATATTAAGGCGCATATACCAGCAGAATCTTCTGCCGTAGTGCGCGCCCGCGTAAGCAAGGCCCGTCAGCATCAAAAAGAGCGGCTTCAAGGCGAGAACGTACACTGCAATGCCCAAATGACTTCTCGACATCTACGCAAGCATGTTGTTCTAGAAGATGCTAGTCGTCAACTTTTGGAAGTAGCCGTACGGCGTTTGGGGCTATCGGCTAGAGCACTGGACCGAGTACTAAAAGTTGCTCGAACAATTGCAGACCTTGCCAACGAACCGAACGTACACACACCGCATGTGGCAGAAGCTATTCAATATCGAGCTTTGGACCGGATGCAGTAAAAGATCCCCCGCTCCCCTGTTCCACCCCACCCTAGCCCTCCCCTTATCAAGGGGAGAGAACTGCATCTCCATTTCCCCCCTTGGCAAGGGGAGATTAAGGGGGGTCTTCCGTCGCTTCAGGCTCACTAGAAGGTTTTGGATCTTCTAGGGCACCAATGGGATACTTCGTCGGCGTGCCTACTTCTCGTGGAAATACTTCTAGCGTGGGCTTGATTTTGAGAAGATGGATGCAGTGCCGGATAGCTCTGGTGATCGGCAAGGTAAACTCATCCACGGAGGCAACCTTAGCGCCCAAGGCATAGGCTGCTCGTTCCAATTCCTGGGCTTCCCGTTCTTCCCACGTGCCTCGGTAAAGAATTACGCGGCCACCGACTTTCGCAAAAGGCAGTCCATACTCGGCACAAACATTGGCAGGGGCGACCGCTCGCAGGACAACCAGGTCATAGCCTTCTCGTTGCTGCCGCTTATGGCCCAACTCTTCTGCTCGACCTGTAATCGTTTGGGCATTGTTAATCCCTAGGCTTTGAATCGCATTATTGATAAAGGCTGTTTTTTTACGGGTACTATCGGCCATCATCACGTACCAGGTTGGCTGCATGATAGCGATCGGCATTCCAGGAAAACCACCTCCCGTACCGAGGTCCAGCACCGCAATATCTTTATTCTTTAGCAGTGGGACAATGCCGCGTAGCGAATCCCAAAGATGTTTTTCCCAATAGGCTTCTGGTTCAACAATACGGGTGAGGTTGAGTTGTTCGTTGGCTTGGATGACTAAGTTGTAAAAACGGTCAAAAAGCTGGATTTGGTTTGTATCTGGCTGCCAATGCAGCGTATCGGCCCAAAGATGATGAGGTAAGAGCGTCATGAGGATTAGGGGGCAGGAGTATTGAACTGGTTGGGCACGGGATAGCCTAGAAACTAGACAACAGCGGCCTGTTTTTGGGCCAGGTCTCTAAGCGTCCGACGAGCCCATAGGTCTGCTTCCACAATATCTTCTAGCGATGGGCTGTTGATATTGTCGTGGGCTTCACAAGTCGCGTCTAAAAGTCGAGGAATATCTAGAAAAGTGACGTGCTCCTCCAAGAAGAGACCGACCACTTCTTCATTGGCAGCGTTCAAAACTGCAGGCATCGTACCGGCTGCTCTTCCTGCGGCAAAGGCCAAGTCCATACATGGATATTTCTGATGGTCTGGCTCCCGGAAGGTCAAATCTCCGCAGGTGGTCAAATCCAGGGGACGCCACGGGGTCTCAATTCGCTCCGGATAGCCAAGGGCATAGAGAATCGGTAAACGCATATCCGGCCAACCCAATTGAGCCAATACAGAAGTGTCTTTCAGCTCAATCAAAGAATGGATGATGCTCTGAGGATGAATCACAATCCGAATATCGTCATAGCTCAACTGGCCAAAAAGCCAGTGCGCTTCAATAACTTCCAATCCTTTATTCATCAAGGTTGCAGAATCGACCGTAATTTTTTGGCCCATAACCCAGTTGGGATGTTTGAGGGCATCTTTCGGGGTAACTTGAGCTAGTTTTTCCGTAGGCCAATCTCGGAAAGCGCCTCCAGAAGCGGTCAGGATGATCCCTTTTAGTCCATCGGTCGGTACTCCCTGCAAGCACTGGAAAATAGCCGAATGTTCTGAATCTACAGGGATTAACTTAGTACCTTTGGCCTGAATCCGGGGCAGAACCACAGGGCCCCCGGCCACTAGGGTTTCCTTATTCGCTAAACCCAAATCTTTTCCAGCTTCAATCGCCGCCAGCGTCGGCTTAAGACCAGCCACCCCGACAATCCCTGTAATCACCATGGGGGCGCTGCCATAGGCCGCTACCTGCACGATGCCTTCTGGACCGACAAGGACTTCAGGCGACTGAGGAAAATCAACTAATCTTGCTATAAGTTCCTTGCGTCCGACCTCACTGCCGACGGCCACCAATTCAGGTTTGAACTGGCGGATTTGCTGTTCCACAAGGTCAATATTGTGATTGGCACTGAGGGCTGTGACCCGAAAGCGTTCAGGGTATTGAGCCACGATTTCCAGAGTCTGGGTACCGATAGACCCTGTAGAGCCAAGCAAAATGAATTCTTTCACCGAAAAATGCTTAAGGATCCCTTGCATTGTACCTATGAGTGGCGCGTCGAGTGGCGCGAACTGCTAGGAGTCTACTTTCTTAGCTTCATCCTTTTGGAAGATTACAACGCTGCTTCATCTGTAAGAAATTGAAAAAGAGCAGAGAATGGAAAATGCAGGGAGCCGAAAATAAATGTTAATTCAAGTTGGCTATGAGTTGATATTGGGGGTGCCGTCGCCTACTCCTACGCTCCTAAAACTCTATCTACACCTATCCTATGGGCCAAAGGTAGAATATTGCGCACAGCTACGTACTGAGCCAGAAACTCCTATTGAAGAATTTACAGATAGTTTCGGTAATCGGGTGGGCCGTCTTGTTTTGCCAGCTGGTCAGGTAAGGCTATGGCATGAGGCCATAGTCGAGGATAGCGGTCAGCCAGACATTGTTGATTGGAGTGCTCAGCGTCATCCTGTGCAGGATCTACCCGTAGAAGTGCTTCCTTATCTACTAGCGAGTCGTTATTGCGAAGTCGACCGCCTTTCAGAAATCGCCTGGAATCTTTTTGGCCAGATTCCTGCAGGCTGGGCGCAGGTGCAAGCGGTTTGTGATTGGGTCCATAACAATATTAAGTTTGGTTATGAGTATGCCCGTCCGACCAAAACAGCCTATGACGTTTACCTCGAACGCACTGGGGTTTGCCGCGATTTTATGCATTTGGCGGTCACCTTTTGTCGCTGCTTGAATATCCCAGCACGCTGTGTGGGTGGCTATCTCGGTGATATTGGTATCCCCCCGCAGCCCTTTCCTATGGATTTCAGTGGCTGGTTCGAAGTCTATCTGAGCCACCAGTGGTACACCTTCGATGCCCGACACAATACCCCTCGGATTGGACGCATTGTCATGGCACGAGGCCGTGATGCGGTAGATATCGCATTCACTACCTCCTTCGGTCAATTTAACTTGGAAAAGTTCACCGTTTGGACCAACGAAATTTCTGAAGTTCAAAGTGCTTTAGCTGTTGGCTAAGGCATGGTTGCAGATGGAGCTTTTGAAGCACTGGACAAACTATTTAAACCCGATAATATACGGATGTCTTCATCTTCTGAGGGCGCATTTTGAGCCCCTCCATAAGCATTCAATCTTGTAAGTAGTTTTTCATCAGCTTCGTGCTCCTCGGCGACAACGGGTGGATTATAGGACGTGTTATGGAGAGCAGGCTGCTGGCTCAGTTTAGCTAGCGGGAGAAGTGGATTTGAGGGAAGCGGCGGAACGGATGGAATGGAAGAAACAGATCTAGGGCTAAACGTTTTAGGATTGAACAAGGGTAGAGCCATCAAGTTTCTTTTTGGCTCTGGCTTCGGTCCTCTATTTATAGGAACCTCTACCATCAATGGAGCAGGCGCAGTCAGAATCCTCACCACTTTTATAGACCGAGGAATCATCGGAAGTGTCGGTATCGGTTGCGTTAATGGAGCTTGAGGCGGAATACGGGTAGGATTTGTGGCAATCTCTTTGCTCTTCTGCAGAGATTCAGAACGTTTAATAAGATCAATTTTTGGAGCCGAAGACTTTTCTGCAATAGTCTGTTGAGTGGAATTAGATTTATTGATAGTTTCTTGTGCTGTTTCCTCCCGAATGACTTCACGCACAATGATCGATTTTGGTTGCAGACTGTAACCGAGTAAGGTTCCCGTTATACCGATGGAAAAGGCTCCAAGCATGAAGGCGGGGGAATACTGCTTTTGCCAGAATTGCATCCCAGGCTTTACTAAATTAACTTCGGAGGTAGGAGGCTTGTACAGCGTAATGGCACCCTCCTTGGACAAAGAAATATAAGCTTCAGAAACTTGTCTAAAGTGCTGTTCAGCTTCAGGAGAATGATTCACTTGGGCATGATATTCACTTACTATCAGTAAGTAGGATTCTTTAATTTCTTCTTTGCTAGCCTGGGGAGCTATCCCTAACAGTTTATATAAATTCTCAGAAGACATAGCTATAACTCCACACCTATCAAGCCTAGGTAGCCAGGTGAAACTAAATAGAAGACCCCCCGTAGTCCCCCTTGGCAAGGGGGACGGCGATAGCCGGGGGTGATGTTCACTTTAATCAAGCCCACCTACTTATTCGCTATTTTTGTATTGCTTAATTTTACCTCTTTAAATTTTTGGAATATAAAGTTTTCGTTTATTTTGCTTTAGCCAGCAGAGGTGAGCACACGGCACACCTGACCCTGTGGTTTTGATAGAGACCAAGAAGTACTGGTCGCAGGAATATCAAGAACTAACTGTTCAAAATCCCAAGGACCAAAGTGATAAATATTGGTAAATTCTGTATGTTCAGCACAGAGAACAGGATGGGTTAAAGACAGTTTCTGCGGTTCAAGGATCCAATGTTCTCTATAAACTAAGTTGTCTTCCACAGCAATTTCAATCAGATTAGAAAAGTATTGAAACTGCCACTTTTCCTTCATGGCGATCCGGCCAGCAGACCAAATATCCTGGTATTGCAGGAGACTTCCCTTCGCCAGCGCAATATTAACTTTTTGGATAAAGTGAGCTCCAGTAGCCAAGATAATCGAGTGGGGTAGAAAGATTAGTTTCCCCCCTTCATCAACTTGGATCTTGAGCGTTTGCTGAGATTTTCCTGGGTAGATCAAGGTTGATGCTTGAGTTCGTAATTCTAGGGTGCTGTTACGACCTACGTGCACCTCCAAATCATGAATGTCACCTGCTAAGAGACCGGCTGAAGGGGTGCGGATATACACGGTTGGATAGTTGTTATCCTCTAAATAAAGGGGGCGATGAAGTTGGAGTGGAGCTTGGCCGTACTGATGGATAACGACAGAAATTCCATCTCGGTTAGCTACGCTTAGTTTGGCAATTCCCAGATTAGGCATGAGATAAGTCTTCAAAGAGCACCTGTTTGCACAACCAGTCCACTACCAAATCCAAACCGATGCCATGTTTGAGGTCCGTGAAGATAAAGGGCCGCTCTTGACGCATCCGTTTTGAATCTCGCTCCATAATGCCCAAATCAGCACCAACATAGGGTGCCAAATCAATCTTATTGATCACCAACAAATCAGAACGTGTAATCGCTGGGCCTCCTTTGCGCGGAATCTTATCTCCTTGAGCTACATCGATCACGTAGATAAAACTGTCTACCAATTCAGGACTAAAGGTTGCCGCTAGATTATCTCCACCGGATTCTAAAAACATCAGATCTGGCTTGAATTTTTGTTCTAGAACTTCCAACGCATCCATATTCAAGGAAGCATCCTCCCGAATCGCCGTATGGGGACATCCTCCTGTTTCCACTCCGATAATCCGTTCTGCCGGTAATACCCCACTCCGAATTAAGAAGTCAGCATCTTCTTTGGTGTAGATGTCATTGGTGACCACGGCAATAGAGTAACGAGGGGATAGCTCCTTACACAAAGCTTCTAAAAGTGCTGTTTTGCCAGAGCCCACCGGACCGCCGATACCAACTCTGAGACTACTTTTGGGATTCATGAGGTGAGGGGGAAAGAATGGGGGCACTTCATTGTAAATGTTCACATGCGTACAAGCGCTAAAACTCCTAACCAGTGGGACTTAGCGTTATTCCTGTAGTCATTAATACAAATCGCGCACTAGCGTTCTGGTATCTCCTTACGACAGTAAGTGTTTGTACAGTTTTGCATACGTGCAGTTAGTCAGCTATCTGAACCAACTTCACCTACGCAATCAATCAACAGAATCAAGCAGAAGAGGAGTAAACGTTGGAACGTAGAACATTGCTAAAGTATGCTCTTGCAGCGGGTGCTGGGACCGTTGTTGGACCTCAGATCCTTATCCGAGGAAGTCAGCCTGCCTATGCGCAAGGGTCTACTATTCGGGTAGGTATTCTCCATTCTTTGAGTGGGACGATGGCAATCAGTGAAGTGTCCCTAAAAGATGTGGAACTGATGGCTATTGAAGAAATTAATAAAGCAGGAGGAGTGCTGGGCAAGAAGATTGAACCTGTGATTGAAGATGGTGCCTCTGACTGGCCAAACTTTGCCGAAAAAGCAAAAAAACTGATTGAAAAAGATAAAGTGTCTACCGTTTTTGGTTGCTGGACTTCAGCAAGTCGTAAAGCGGTATTGCCTGTATTTGAAAAGCTAGACCACCAACTTTGGTATCCCGTTCAGTACGAAGGACTGGAGTGTTCAAAGAATATTTTCTACACCGGAGCTGCTCCTAACCAACAGATTGAACCTGCCGTCACTTGGCTCTTGAAAAACAAGGGCAAGAAAATGTATCTGCTCGGTTCAGACTACGTTTTCCCTCGCACGGCCAATGCGATCATCAAGGCCCAACTTAAAAAAGAAGGAGGCACCCTAGTCGGAGAAGAATACACTCCTCTGGGAGCCACTGAGTACAACACGATCATTGCCAAAATCAAGAAAGCGAAGCCGGATAGTATTTTCAGCACCCTGAATGGAGACAGCAACGTCGCCTTCTATAAGCAGATGAAAGACGCTGGCATCTCCGCTAAAGAGATTCCAGTTATGGCGGTGAGTGTAGCCGAAGATGAACTACGGGGAATTGGCGGTAAAACAGCAGAAGGCCACTATGCCGCGTGGAATTATTTCCAGAGTGTAGATACGCCTGCGAACAAGGAATTCGTCAAGAAGTTCAAAGCCAAGTATGGCAAAGACCGCGTAACCGATGACCCGATTGAAGCAGCCTACATTGCCGTCTACCTCTGGAAACAAGCGGTGGAGAAGGCAAAAACAGTAGATATCGCTAAGGTGCGTAATGCTGCCTATGGCATGACTTTTGACGCTCCAGAAGGCAAAGTGACCGTAGACACCAACAACCACATTTATAAGACCGTCCGGATTGGCGAGATCTTGCCGACGGGACAGTTCAAGGTAGTCTATGCAACACCGAAACCCGTTGAGCCTGAGCCTTGGACGCCCTTGATTCAGACTCCTTTTAGTGGCTGTGATTGGACGAAGGGAGGCAACATCAAGCGTGCTTCTCTAGACAGCCATCCACTTGCTTTGCGCTAAAGTTCTCAGCCGCAGCTTTTTTAAGCTGCGGTTACTAATTTGACAGTTTGAGATGGCAATTCTCACTACTCTTCTCTTCAGTTCAGTATTGCCAAACGGAGATTTCGATGGAGACTCAGCGATGGCAGAATTAATCACACAGTTATTTAATGGCCTCAGCACAGGTTCAATCCTGCTTTTAGCGGCTTTGGGTTTAGCAATCACCTTTGGTCTCATGGGCGTGATCAACATGGCTCATGGAGAGCTTTTGATGGTCGGAGCCTACACCACCTTCGTTTGCCAGAATCTTTTTGCTACTTATTTACCGACCTATCAAGATTGGTCTTTTGTGATTGCGCTCCCTTTGGCTTTCCTAGTCGCAGGGCTTGTCGGACTTTTTTTAGAAACTACGGTGGTCCGTTTCCTCTATGGACGTCCTCTGGAGACCTTGCTGGCTACCTGGGGCGTGAGTCTGATTCTGCAGCAGGCTTTCCGCAATATCTTTGGGGCGAATAATGTCGATGTCCAAAGCCCTTCCTGGCTAGAAGGGGGACTGCGCCTTGGAGAGGATTTGCAATTTCCCTACCGCCGTCTTTTCATTATTTTCTTGGCCGCTCTCTGCGTTGCTGGCACCTATTGGTTTCTGAACTACTCTTCCTGGGGCTTGAAAATTCGGGCCGTCACCCAAAATCGTGAGATGAGTGCTTGCTTAGGCATTGCCACCCGTAAGGTGGATGCCTACACCTTTGCATTAGGTTCTGGCTTAGCAGGAGTTGCTGGCTATGCGGTTAGCCTTTTAGGTTCGGTGGGACCTTCTTCTGGGTTGAACTATATCGTTGATGCCTTCATGGTCGTGATTACAGGCGGAGTAGGCAAAATCTTTGGTGCTGTAGTGGGTGGGTTCGCCCTTGGGGAACTCAAGACCTATCTGGAAGTGCTAACGAGTTCCAGTTTGTCTACGGCCCTAGTATTTTCTCTGATAATTCTATTTCTACAGTTCCGGCCTTCTGGGCTCTTTCCCCAAAAGGGGAGAGGAGTGGATTCTTAAATGACTGAAACTACCAATAAGACTGTAATTAATACTAGTACCCCATCCAAAGAATGGATTATCTTTGGCGTTTTAGGAGTGCTCCTGGTCTTAGCAGCACCGTTCTTTCTCACAGGTTTTCAGCTCAATCTGTTGGGTAAGTTCCTGGCTTTTGCCATTCTCGCCTTAGGCATGGACCTTATCTGGGGTTATACCGGAATGTTGAGCCTGGGCCACGGGGTGTTCTTCGGCCTTGGGGCCTATGCGATGGCCATGCATCTCAAACTATCCGTCGGCGATGCAGGCAATTTTGGGACCAACTTGCCGGACTTCATGTTTTGGAACGGAATCACCGAATTGCCTTGGTTCTGGCAGCCCTTTAGTAACTTTGGCTTTACCGTACTGATGGTGCTTGTGATTCCTGGTTTGTTAGCTTTTCTCTTAGGTCTGTTGACCTTTAGAAACCGGATTAAAGGAGTCTACTTTGCGCTGTTGACCCAGGCTTTAGCCATCGTTTTTGTGACGCTGTTTATTGGGCAACAAGGCTATACCGGAGGCACGAATGGCATCACTGATTTTCGGACCCTGCTTGGTTTTGATTTGAATGCAGAAAGCACTCAAAAAGGACTGTATGTCGTAACAACCCTTTGTCTTGGAGCCAGTTATGTACTCTGCCGTTGGATTACCAAGAGTGGTTTTGGCAAAGTACTGGCAGCGATTCGGGATGATGAAGTTCGAGTCCGCTTTGCTGGCTATGACCCCTCGGCCTTCAAAGTGCTTGTTTTCACGCTTTCAGGTTGTTTAGCAGGCTTGGCAGGAGCTTTGTTCGTTCCCCAGGTCGGCATTGTTTCGCCCTCGATGATGGGCATTGTCCCCTCGATTGAGATTGTGATTTGGGTGGCCGTTGGTGGTCGTGGAACCTTAGCAGGGGCGGTCCTGGGTGCTGTGTTAGTCAATGCCGCCAAGAGCTTTTTGAGTGAATCCTTCCCCGATTTTTGGCTCTATCTCCAAGGAGCTTTATTCTTAGGGGTTGTACTCTTTTTGCCCAACGGAATAGTCGGTTTGTTTCAGCAATTTATGACCAAAAAAACAGCATTAGAACCATCGGAAGAACTGGTGGTTAGTGAAGAGGGGGTTGCCAAATGACAGCACTTTTAGAAATCAAAGATGTTACCGTCGATTTTGATGGCTTTAAAGCTCTTAATCAGCTCAATTTCTCCATGGCCCCCGGCGAACTGAGGGTTGTCATCGGCCCAAACGGAGCGGGAAAAACCACTTTTCTGGATGTAATAACGGGCAGAGTACAACCGACTACGGGCAAGGTTAATTTCAAGGGAAACAACCTCGCCAAGAAGTCTTCAGAACACCAGATTGTCAATTTAGGCATTGGGCGCAAGTTCCAGACACCACGGGTTTTTACGAACCTGACGGTCACAGAGAATTTAGGGCTTTCGCTCAAACGAGCAAAAGGAATTTTCAAAGTTCTCTTCAACCCCCTGTCTACGGACAACCTCACCCGTATCCAAAACATCCTGGAACGGGTGGGTTTAGCCAGCAAAGCTCAATCTCAGGCTGGTTTGCTCTCCCACGGCGAAAAGCAATCTCTGGAAATTGGCATGTTGATTGCCCAAGATCCAGACCTATTGCTTCTCGACGAACCTGTAGCCGGGTTAACAGACCGCGAAACCGAAAAAACGGCTGAATTGCTCAAGGACTTAAATCAGGACCATTCGATTATCGTCATTGAGCACGATATGGCCTTTGTGCGAGAAATTGCTTCTACGGTTTCGGTGCTGCATCAAGGATCTTTGCTCTGTGAGGGCTCGGTCCAAGAAGTGCAGAATGACCCCAAGGTTATCGAAGTCTATCTCGGTTATCCAGAGGGGGCCGTTCATGCTTGAAGTAGAAAACCTGGATGTCTACTACGGGCAGAGTTATATCCTCAGGAACGTGGGCCTAGAAATTGCTCAGGGCTCTATGGTCAGTTTGATTGGCCGCAATGGGGTAGGCAAAACTACCCTGCTCAAAAGCATTATTGGTCTCTTGAAGCCTAAAAAAGGCCGGATTGCCCTTACAGGCAAAGACCTGACTCAAGCGCCTCCCGACGAACGCTCTAAAAGCGGTATCGCCTATGTTCCCCAAGGGCGGGAGATCTTCTCTGGGCTTTCGGTCTATGAAAATTTGCTTCTGGGCTTAGAAGCTGCCCCGAAAAAAAAGGGGGATGGCAATGCCCGCCTGGAAACGATTTATGGACTTTTCCCCGTACTCAAGACGATGGCTAAACGCCGGGGGGGAGACCTAAGTGGTGGTCAGCAACAACAACTAGCCATCGGTCGGGCCCTGATGTCCGAACCCAAGCTTCTGCTTCTGGATGAACCGACGGAAGGGATTCAGCCTTCCATCGTTCAGGAGATTGAAGAGACCCTGGGCCGGATTAACCGTGAGCAAGGACTGACGATTTTGTTCGTAGAGCAAAATTTGGAATTTGTTCGTCGGCTAGCTCAGCAATTTCATGTCATGGAAAAAGGTCGTTTAGTTGCCAGTGGAGCTATCCAAGAACTCCAGCAAGACCTGGTAGCTCGCTATCTGACGGTATAAGACGCTCAAGAACGGTCGAGAAAGGCCTAAAACTGTCCTCCATGAACTACAGCGCCATAAATCTGCCGTTAATGTACTGATTAGGCGTATTTAACCTAACGTTAAGGTCCGGAAATTCTGTGCCTTTTCTTTCTGTGAAGGAGTGTGTGATCTCATGAAACTGTCCATAGCCCAAACCCTAACGGTCGCCACAGCGCTTTTGTTAGGAACTGTTACCCAAGCTCGCGCCGTGCCTGACACCTCTGTCTCTGGCATGTTGAATAATTCCTCCACGGCTCAAGTCAGTTCTGTTGCTGAACTAAGCGACGTGGACCCCAATAACTGGGCGTTCCAAGCGCTTAAATCGCTGGTGGAACGCTATGGCTGTATCGAAGGCTATCCAAGTAAGAAGTATCTCGGTAATCGCCCCTTGAGCCGCTATGAGTTCGCCGCAGGCTTAAACGCTTGCTTAGACAAAATCGGTGAACAAATTGCAGCTGCTACCAGTAACTCAGCGACTAAAGACGATTTGGCAGCGATTCAGCGCTTACAAGAAGAATTTAAAACTGAGTTGGCGACTTTGAGAGGCCGTACCGATGCTTTAGAAGCGAAGGTCAAAGAACTGGAAGCCCATCAGTTCTCTACTACGACTAAGTTAGATGGTTCTGCCGTCTTTAACATCACAGGCGGTAGTGCTGGCGGCAGTAATGTTGTATCCAATCCCTTTAGCACAGCGGCTGGAACCATCACTCCAGGCAATTCTGCAAATACGACCTTTACGGGACGGACTACCCTCAACTTCCGAACCTCTTTTACAGGCAAAGACCAACTGCGGATTCGATTCCGGGGCTTCACGGGAGAGGACATCTCAGGAACTTTAGGAGCTGGCACAGGGGTCGGTACCCTATTCACTTCTGGGTCTGGAAACCCGACGAATGGCCTTACGATCCCGGCCTTTGACAAGGTGTACTACACAACGCCTATCTTCGCGGACAACGTGCGCATATGGGTAGGTCCCAATCTCCAGGGAATTGACATCATCGATGGCAACCGTTTTGCGGGTGGAGATGATGAAAATACTTTCTCTACGGTCATGCATAGCTATAGCCCCTTGCTTTCGGGTATTGTCCACAGTGGACCAGGAGGTGCTTTTGATTGGAAAATCGGCGACCAGTTTAGTTTCCGTGGACTTTACATAGCGCGCAACGGCGGCCAATCCTTCGGCTTTGGCAGTGGTGGCCTGACAGGGGGAACCACCAAGCTATCCGGTGAATTGGAGTTTAAACCTTCTCCTGATGCTGCGATTCGCTTGGAGTATGCCTTTATCAATGTTCAAGCCACCGATAGCGGTACGATCTTTGGCGGTGGTACCAATGCGGTTCTTGTCGGTACGAACCCCACATTCGCTTCTGTAGGCGCACCGGGTGCAGTTAATGCCCAAACAAACGTCTTTGGGGTGAACGCAGACTGGGCAATTACGCCTTCCGTCGGGATCTTTGGACGATTTGCCACGGGAGAGACGAGAATCACAGGCACGGGCAATGTGACCAGCAACAGCTATCACGTTGGTTTCTCCTTCCCGGACCTGTTTGCCAAAGGGAATCTGGCTGGAGTAGCCTATGGTCAGCCGATTCGGATTACGGGCAGTCCTGTAGGAGCTGATTCTGGAACTGAGAATGACTTGGAGCTGTTCTATCGTATTCAGATCAATCCCCGTCTCTCAATTACTCCAGACCTCCAGTTCTACTTCACGCCTGGAAGTGTCGCAGGCAACCCAACGATTACCGTTGGAACCCTACGTGCTTCTTATCAGTTCTAGGAGAGCTGAGATTCAGTCAGCGATCCCCCCAGGCTCACAAGAACTCTAATTCTTTAAGGGCTTTGCCCTCCTTATTAAGGGGGGTGCGGGGGGATCTCGCCTTCAATTCTGACTGAAATCCCGAAGCATTTTCTTTAGCTCCATACCATGCAGTTCTTCCTGACCAATCATCGAACGGGCAAATTCTTCCAGATAGATGCTGGCATCGGTAACCACGGCAAGCAAACTTTTATACAGTCCTAAGGCAGCCGTTTCATGATTGAGACTCTCTAGCAAAATGTCATAAATGGAGTGCTTATGGGTCTCTTCAATTGGCGCGATGCACAAACTTGGATGTCCTTCTAATCCAGTCAGGATTTCACCCACCTGTTGGGCATGGAGCAAGGACTCGCTGGCCTGAGCTTTCAAAAACTGGACAATCGGAATTCGATTCGGCCCTGTAACCATTAGAGAGTAATGCGTGTAACGCACCACCCCGGAAAGTTCTGCTTCCATAATTGCATTGAGCAAATGGTTCGTCTTTTCAACATCGAGTTCTTTCATGAATACCTAAAGCCTGAAAAGTTTGAAATAACGGAGAGAAACAGGATACCGCTGAACTTACTCAATATCTAAGCTTCGTAGGAGAGATTGCCCTAAGTATTTTCCCGTATCAATACCCCTGATAGTGCAAAATAGTACCCGCCCCGGCAGCAAACCCAGACCCGGAAAGCTAGCTGCCTGCAGAAAACGATCATTCATGGCAACGCTGAAGGCTCTTACAAGCTTACAAGAGTATGGCAGAATTTGAGAATTAGTGTCAATAGTAGATTGCTCATTCTAGCTAGAACAGAGGAGAACTTGCTTGACAAATTTAGAAGTTGGTCTTTATACTCCCTAGTTATTGCAAGTAATTCTCATTAAGTGAGAATTATGCACTCCAGGATGAGGAAACCGAACCATGTATTCATTTGGCAAGCTTTTGCCCCTACGCCTTAGTCTGGCCTCTGTGATTGTAGTCGGGGGCAATATGACTTGTACCGTAGTCTTCTTTCTGACGGCGTTTCGGTGGCTGCCATAGACAGCCGCGACCGGATCTATCAACAAACCGCTGGTTGTTGAGTATTACGCATGCCGAATCTAAATTTTGTCACCTATCTACTCAGTCTACTTTTTCAAGTTTTACAGGAGAACATCATGTCCATCGGTCTTTTCTACGGAACCACAACAGGTAAAACTTCAGATGTCGCTGAGATAATCCGCGAGGAATTCGCCCCCAACTTGGTCAAGCTTCATGATATTTCCTCATCGCAGGCCACCGATTTGAGTGGGTATCAGCACTTAATTATCGGTTGTCCGACCTGGAATATTGGCGAGTTGCAAAGTGATTGGGATGATTTTCTTCCAAAGCTAGACAGTATCGATTTCTCTGGAAAAAAGGTCGCCTACTTCGGCACAGGTGATCAGGTTGGTTATAGTGAAAACTTTCAGGATGCCATGGGCATTTTGGAAGAGAAAATTTCAGGCCGGGGGGGTGTTACTATCGGATTTTGGCCGACCCAAGGCTATGAGCACAGTGCTTCTAAAGCGGTAAAGAATGGCAAATTCATTGGGCTCGCTATCGATGAAGATAATCAACCGGAGCTAACGCAACAGCGCATTAAAGAATGGGTTGCACAACTAAAAAAAGATTTTAGTCTTTAAGCTCATCGGAGAATAGCACTTTGTTACTAGCTAAAGACTTTAAACAATTCGAGACAGCCAACACCCAGATTATCAGTGGCTATGTCTGGAGTTATCTTTCCGAATTAGATGTGATGCCCCAAGTATTACCGTTAGTGCGTTGTCATGACCACTGGCTTGTTCACTTCGCCCGCCATCCAGGACAAATGGAATATTGGCGCGGGTTAGGTTGGGCAAAAGCTGTCAAGATCCCTTTCTCTATTCGTAATGCCTGTCTCTCCGTTAAGCACGATTTCCCTGAGGCAGGTTTTTGGAAAGCTGAGGACATAGATCGAACACATCCAATCGGAGAAATACGCTTATGAATCGCATTCCCACTAATGCTTGTACGTCTTGCGCTGGTTGTACAAATAGTAATAAATCAGCCTGTTCCCTTGCTCGCCAACCCACTCCTGGATATAGATTATTCGGACGTCGCAGCAAGATACCGATGGAACCCGGCAGTCTATGGAAAATCGATACGGGTATTGTCCGTGCTTCGACTTGGAATGGAGATGGCACTGTGAATACGCTTGGCTTTTGGGGCCCAGGTGGACTGATCAGTTGTTCTTTGAAGGGAGGCGAGCCATTCTTTGTTGAGTGCTTGACTTCGGTTTCTGCAAAGTCGCTTCCCCCGGATTCCTGGCCCCACTGTACCAACGCACTTATGCTCCAGATGCAAGAGAATTGCGAATATGTAGAAGTTGTTGGGTGTCGTCGGGTGCCAATTTCTTTAGCAAGACTTTTTAAGTGGCTAGCTAAACGTTTTGGTTGCCTGACCGAGCAGGGATACTTGCTCGATATGCAACTAACCCATCAGGATCTAGCCGACGCGGTCGGGTCAACCCGCGTCACTGTCACACGGACGCTCAAGGATCTTGAACAACAGGGGATCTGTCGACGTATTGCCCGAGGCCGCTTTCTTGTTGCTCCTTCAACGCTCGACATCAGGCCCCATACTGCTCTGTCCCTGGGTACGCCGCGAACTGAATTATCTTCTCTTCTGGTTTAACGGATTTCTTCTAGTGAGCAACAAAAAAGGCGACCTTAAGGCCGCCTTTTTTAGTCAACTTAGGCTTTTATTCTAAAAGGGCCTTAGCCGTCGCGCAGACGTTGTCTATCGTGAAGCCGAACTCTTCCATACACTTAGGCCCAGGAGCCGAAGCACCAAAGGTTTCAATGCTGACATGAGCCTTGGCGTAGCGCTGCCAACCAAAGTTGGTCGCTGCCTCAATCGACACCCGATTCGTGACCGCAGGAGGAAGGACGGAATCTTTGTAGGCTTGAGATTGCTCTTCAAAAATCTCCCAGCAAGGCATCGATACCACACGCACTTTAGTGCCTTCAGCACTCAGTTTTTTCGCAGCATCGACGGCTAGAGAAACTTCAGAACCAGTAGCAATCAAAATCAGGTCAGGCGTTCCCTTACTGTCTAATAAAGTGTAAGCACCCTTCGCTACTGCCTCGACAGAAGAGCCTTCCAAGTTGGGCAGATTCTGACGGGTAAGAATCAAAGAGGTGGGCATGTCACGACGTTCAATCGCAATTTTCCAGGCCCCAGAAGTCTCATTGCCATCTGCAGGACGAATGACTAGCATGCCAGGCATCACCCGCAAGGAAGCAATCGTTTCGACAGGCTGGTGGGTAGGACCATCTTCTCCCAGAGCAATTGAGTCATGGGTCAGGATGTAGGGAACACCAATACCGGCCAAGGAAGAAATGCGCATCGAGCCACGCATATAATCCGCGAAGACCAAGAAGGTTGCACCGTAGGGAATTACGCCTTTGTGGAGCACCATGCCATTGAGGATAGAACCCATACCATGCTCACGCACTCCATAGCGGAGGTTGCGTCCTTCATAGGAGCTCTTTTGATAATCAGGAAGTCCTTTGAGGTAGGTCATGTTGGAGTGAGCGAGGTCAGCCGACCCTCCCATTAGTTCTGGCATCACTTTCGAAAGAGCATTGAGCACGATCCCAGAGTGATTACGGGTGGAATTGCCTTTATCTGCTGCGGTGTAGGAAGGCAGCGCTTTCTCCCAATCCTTGGGCAGCGTAGTAGAAGTGAAACGTTCATATTCGGCGGCGAGTTCTGGATATTCAGCTTTGTAGCCTTCAAATAGCTTGTTCCAAGCCGCTTCAGCCTCTGGGCCTTTCTCAACACATTTGCGGAACTCGGCCAAAGCTTCATCGGGTACATGGAACTTTGGTTCTACAGGCCAACCCAAATTCTCTTTGGTCAAACGGACTTCATCTTCTCCCAGTGCAGCCCCGTGCACCCCTTCTGTACCTTGCTTATTGGGAGAACCAAAGCCAATTGTGGTCCGAATCTTGATCATGCTGGGTTTGTCTTTGACGGCCTTAGCAGCAGAAATCGCTTTCTCGATAGCCGCTAAATCAGTGTTGCCATCGGCGACGATCTGTACATGCCAGCCGTAGGCTTCATAGCGCTTAGCAACATCTTCGGTGAAGGCCAAATCTGTGGAACCATCGATGGAAATGTGGTTATCGTCATAGAGCATGATTAGCTTGCCGAGGCCCAAGTGACCTGCAAGAGACGCTGCTTCTGAAGCGACCCCTTCCATATTGCAACCATCACCCAAAATGACATAGGTGTAGTGGTCCACAATCGGGAAACCAGGCTTGTTGAAGCGAGCTGCTAAATGAGCTTCGACCATCGCCATCCCAACGGCATTACCGACCCCTTGTCCCAAAGGCCCAGTGGTGGTTTCAATCCCACTGGTCATGAAGTTTTCGGGGTGGCCTGGAGTTTTGGAACCCCATTGACGGAATTGTTGTAGCTGCTCCATGGGCAGACCATAGCCCGTCAAATGCAGCAGAGAGTACAAGAGCATCGAACCGTGGCCGGCCGAGAGCACAAAGCGGTCCCGGTCTACCCATGTATGATTCTTGGGATTGTGCTTCAAAAGTTTGGTCCAGAGGACGTAGGCCATAGGCGCACAGCCCATAGGGAGACCAGGGTGGCCGGAGTTTGCCTTTTGAACTGCATCAACCGACAGAAAGCGGATGGAGTTGATGCATAGTTCATCTAAGCGGGTCATTTTGCGTTCGAGGGTTCCAGTCATGCGGAGTTCCTTATCCTTAAAGTGGGAGACGTTTGAGACGAGAACAAAAGTGGAAGGACTACTTCTTGGCACCGACAGGGGTTTGACTTGTCAAGACTTCGTAGATAGCCCGCAGTTTGAGCCCCATGAGGACCTGGAAGAATCCAGTACCATCATTAGACCCTGGATAGTCCGTATGCTTCAGCAACAGAGAAGACAACTCGCCGTATTCTTTTTCTGAGGTGTTGAGCAATTTTTCTTCAACGTTGGGCGCATCTGCTGGTACAAACTCTCCATCAATCGATAGATAGGAAGAAGGAGATCCGTAGTAGTCCGTGCGTCCGTAGCAAAACGTGATTTCAGGGTGAGAATTGGGGAACTTAGGCCGCCAGCAGAGGTCTGCAATCGCAGGGTCGAAGATATAGGCAGGCTCGTAGTGAGGAATGCCGTCTTTCTGGACCATACGAGCCTTGACGACTTTGTTGCCGCCTTCTTTTTCGGGCAGGTCGCTGGGCAGAATCTCAAGAACGACATCCGCAAATTTTTTCTGGGGGTCGATATAAGCTTCAAAGTCGGGTTTACGGGAATTGATCGCTTGCATTACTTCTTCCCGAGTATGTCCCCGTTCTGCCATATCGCGCTGCATCTTCCACTGGATTTTAATCGTATTGCTCAGATCAAAGTAGACCTTGAAATCGAGGAGGTTGCGGACCCGCTCATCATAGAAAGGATGAAGTCCTTCCACCACGATGATGTGGTTCGGTTCGATAACCTCGGCCGGATCCAGCATGCCGGTTTCGTGATTATAAATAGGCTTGTCGATGGCCTGACCGCTCTTGAGCGCTTTTAGTTGCTCTGCCATCAAGTCAAAGTTATTGGCTCTGGGGTCCAAAGCCGTAATTCCAGTCTCTTTGCGCTGCTTACGGTCAAGGGAGTGGTAATCATCCAGGCAGATCACCGTGATCAGGGACTTGCTAAAGAGGTCTGATAAACGACGCAAGAAGGTGGATTTTCCACAGCCGGAATCCCCGCCTACTCCAATCATCACAACCCGTTCCGGCTTACTAGTCATAAGGCTTGGTTCTCCAAACAGTCCAAAATAGAGGATACGCAGATAGTAAAAGAGCTAGCTCCAGATAAAACTGGGCATACTTCCCTTGATGCTACCAGAAGTTAACGCCATGGCCAGAGTCCCTAAAAGGAAGCTCTGCGTTCTGTTTCACAGCGACGGCCACAGTACCCTGCAGTCTACTAGTCGCGTCCTCATCATAGGACGAATTTCGAATATTCGAAGTACTTCCTTAAAAAAAGCCGAAGCTTATATTTTCTCTTCTACTTCAGATAGGCAAAATATTCTGGAAGAAATTCTGAGGTTCACCATGTTCAGCCTCCAGAGGCAATCTTTGATAGTCTGAAGAACCTGGACAGACCACCATAGGAGTATGCTAATACGTGCGCTAACCTGGCACCTACTGAGGCTGACGGTTATATTGGTGTATCCTGTTGTCTAATTAACAAACCGTCACAACCTTCAAATATCGCCCCTAAGTGCCTAGGAGAGGAGCTATCATGGCCCAGACCGCAAGCAGCGTTGAAATTCCCGTCAATACATATCGCCCAAACGAACCTTTCGTGGGTAAGGCTGTAGAAGTTGAACGGTTAACCCCAGATGACTCCCCTAATGATGTACGGCACATTGTGCTGGATCTTTCTCAGGGAAACTTAACCTATGTAGAGGGTCAGAGTATCGGCATCATCCCAATGGGAAACCAGGCCAGCGGCAAGCCCCACAAACTACGTCTCTATTCCATTGCTTCTACCCGCACAGGGGACGAAGGTGGCGCTAGAACGGTTAGCCTCTGTGTCAAGCGAGTGGTGTACAAGAATGAAGCTGGTGAAACCATCAAAGGGGTCGCCTCCAACTATCTCTGTGACCTCGAAGTAGACCAAGACGTGATGATTACCGGACCTGTGGGAAAAAATTTCCTGCTGCCTGAGGACCCTACGACCAATTTAGTCCTCATTGCTACGGGTACGGGAATTGCTCCTTTCAGAGCCTTCTTGATCCACATTTTTCAAGAACTAGCGCAGCCTTGGACCGGAGAGGTTCATCTATTCTTTGGAGTCCAGACTTCTACTGACGTCCTATACGAAGATCTGTACGAAGAACTCAAGGCCAAGCACCCCAATTTCCATATCCATCTGGCCAAGTCCCGCGAAGAAAAAACAGCGGACGGCCAAAAGATGTATGTCCAAGGCCGGATTGCCGAAAAGGCTGACCAGCTCTGGGACCTAATGGCGAAGGGTAATACCTACACCTTTATCTGCGGTCTGCGCGGTATGGAAGATGGGATTGATGCAGTCTATAGCCCGCTTGCTGAGAAGCATGGCAAAGAGTGGCCGACGATGCAGTCTGAGTTGAAGCGGGCTGGATTCTGGCACGTAGAGACCTACTAAACTTCAGGTCTATCTAACAGGAACATTTATGTCCGTTCCTATTGTGATGACCATTGCCGGATCGGATTCGGGTGGGGGTGCTGGGATACAAGCGGATTTGAAGACCTTTAGCTTTCTTCAAGTCCACGGAACCAGTGCCCTTACCTGCGTTACGGCCCAGAACACTCAGGGAGTCACTGCTGTTGTAACCCTAGCCCCTGAAGACGTAGTCCAACAGATTCAAACAGTTCGTGATGATATGCCCGTGGCCGCTGCTAAGACAGGGATGCTGCTCAATCAAGGCATCATTGAAGCAGTAGCCAGAGCGCTAGAAGAAGATCCAATCACGCTACTGGTGGTAGATCCGGTGATGGTCTCCCGCACAGGAGCCGTGCTGCTCGAACCCGGAGCCATCCAAGCCCTGCGAGAACAAATTATTCCCAAGGCGTTCATCCTTACGCCCAATCGCTATGAAGCCGAGCTGCTCAGTGGTCTCACGATTCAGTCTCTAGAAGATATGAAGCAGGCTGCTCAAAAAATATTTAGTTTAGGCTCCGGTACCCATGCCGTCCTTGTGAAAGGAGGCGGTCTACCAAATCTGCGCGGCACGGATCTTTGGTTCGATGGAGCTCAACCCCCCATCGTCCTTACTAGTCCGATGATAGAAACTCCCCATACCCACGGCACAGGCTGCACGCTCTCTGCTGCCATCACAGCCTACCTCGCCAAGGGAGCCCGCCCGCTTGAAGCAACCCAACAGGCAAAGATTTACCTGACAAAAGCCCTAGAACATAGCCTTGCTATCGGCAAAGGCCAAGGTCCCGTCGGTCATTTTTGGGCATTGACTCTCCCTTCTTAGGAATGTCTCCCGACGCCCCGAGTCGAAGGGAGCTGTCTCCTAGGAACTGAGGGTTGAGGATTTACACTTCCTGAACTAACTTTTCCCAACCCAAGGTTTTCAGGGAATTGTTCCGGTCTAAAGGCTTACGCACAAGCTTGAGGACATCCTTGGCATTGGTAAAGCCATGGATTTGGGCAAAGGTAAATTCCACAGACCATTTGGTATTAATCCCACGGGCTTCCAACGGATTGGCATGAGCCATTCCCGTAATTACCAAATCAGGATGCAACTCCCCAATGCGCTGGATTTGCAGATAGTTATCGGGCTTTTCAACAATCCGCACGGCAGGATGACCCATTAGCGTGCAGGTCTTCTCTAAAAGCTCTAGTTCTGCCGCCTGATAGCGTTTATCCATATAGGGAATGCCTACTTCCTGGACTTTCATCCCACAGCGGATTAGGAACCGGGCTAAGGAGATTTCTAAGAGGTTATCGCCCATCAAGAAAACAGATTTGCCTTTAATCGCATCCACGTCTTCCTGTAGATTTTCCCAAACCTTCTGCTCCCGCTCTTCAAGCCCCTTCGGTTCAATACCCAGAGCTTTACAAATCGCTTCAATCCAGCCACGGGTACCATCGGGACCAATTGGGAAAGGAGCGGTAATCAATTTGCAGCGTAGCTGACGGGCCAGCGCTGAGGCAGTACGAGAGAGGAAAGGATTTACCCCGACCACATAGGTACTGGGATTGATGACGGGTAATTCCCCAAAGCGAGCTGCAGGCAGCCAACCGCTGACCGTAATGCCCTGCTTCTGGAGTTCTAAGGTCAGTTGGTTGACCACAGGGTCAATCAGAGAGCCAAAAATGACTAAGGGAGGATGAGAAACGGCAGGCGTCTCCACTTCTTCTTTAACTTCTTCTTTCTTGGCGAAGGAGAATAGACTCTTCAGTCCGCCTTTCTTCTCTCGCTCTTCGATAGCCGCCTTGGACTCAATTTTAGCTACTCTTTCTTCGCTTGGACAACGACGAGCCATGGCCGCCAGAACGGTATCTTCACCCTGGGTGAAGGCATAGTCTAATCCATTGGCGCGGGCAACTACAATTGGGATTCCTAGCTCTGCTTCTAGCTGAGGCGCGATGCCTTCCAGGTCCATTTTAATGATTTCGGTGGTGCAGGTGCCAATCCAGACAATGACCGAAGGATTGCGGTCTTTCTTGATTTGCAGGCAGAGACGGCGCAACTCATCATAAGCATTGAGCTTGGCGCTAATATCTCCCTCTTCCAGCTCGGCCATCGCGTAGCGGGGTTCTGCAAAAATCATGACCCCCATCGCGTTCTGCAGAAAATAGCCACAGGTCTTGGTTCCCACCACCAGGAAGAAGCTATCCTCTATTTTCTGATAGAGCCATGCCACACAGGAGATAGGGCAAAACGTATGGTAATTTCCTGTTTCACAATCAAATGTAGGCTGAACAAGGGTTTCCATGTAAGCTCCTAATCAACGAAATTTCTAGCAGCGGGTGACCTGTAGGTCTTTGGGACCTCTAAGGTTCTTAGAGCCTCTTAAACCAAGGCAGGGACTTGAGGATTCAGGTAGAAGTCAGACAACAAGGAGAACAATTCCCGGTCTGGTTTTTCCTGGGGGACGATTCCTTCAGGCATAGAGAGGAGATGGTCTGCGATGTTCAAGTAGTACTGGCAGACGGGCTCTACGCTGGGGTCTGTTTCCGCCAACTCAAAAATGGTTTTGCCTTTGACGCGGGAGATCCGGATATCTTCCACGAGCGGCAAGACTTCTAGGATGGGCATCGGCACCGCTTCTACATATTTATCAATCAAATCTCGCTTAGAGGTACGGTTGCCCACAAGACCAGCTAGACGCAGGGGATGGGTACGCGCTTTCTCCCGGCAAGAAGCGGCAATCCGATTGGCCGCAAACAGGGCATCAAAGCCGTTGTCCGTAATGATGACGCAATAGTCAGAATAGTTGAGAGGCGCGGCGAATCCACCGCAGACCACGTCCCCAAGGACGTCAAACAAAATAATATCAAACTCTTCAAAGGCTCTCAGCTCTTTTAGTAGTTTCATCGTCTCGCCGACTACATAGCCACCACAGCCTGCACCCGCAGGAGGACCGCCTGCTTCTACACAGTGGACACCGCCGTAGCCTTTGTAGATGACATCTTCTGCCCACACGTCTTCGTAGTGGTAATCCTTCTCTTCCAGGGTGTCGATAATGGTAGGGATTAGGAAACCAGTCAGAGCAAATGTGCTGTCGTGCTTAGGGTCACATCCGATTTGTAATACGCGCTTCCCGCGCTTAGCCAAAGCTACAGAGATGTTGCAGCTCGTTGTGGATTTGCCGATACCACCCTTGCCGTAGATCGATAGTTTCACTGTTTTCTCCTGAGTGGGTACCTTTCGACACGTAACGGAAGCAACATCTGCTCCCTTTATTCCTGCAATCGGTAGATTGAATCTCCTGGAATTATACAGTTAGTTAATTAATCCTCAACGAAACCCAGAATATCCTTCCGAAGGGCAACCTGGATGGATGCAGACGTTATCAGAAGAGCGTTCCAAGGATGTAAAAAGAATTTTTATTCTTTGAAAGAAAGATTAAGGTTTCAGTTATTTTGTTAAGCTATATTTACAAAGATGTATATGAATGGATCCAGAGCTATTCAGGCGAATCTCATAGGGCATCCCGAAAATCACCGATGAAGAGTTTATATTTCCACTTGCGCCAACATCAACTTGTGATGCAAACTTTTATGAAGTGCTTTAGATGAACTTAGTGGACCCTTCAGAATCCTATAGCCTCTTGGGCGTTTCGCCAGGGGCTAGTTTAGACACAATTAAGCAGGCTTACCGAAGGCTAGCAAGGCAATATCACCCGGATGTGGCGGGTGAACAGTCTAAGGAGCGCTTCCAACAGGTCAATGAGGCTTATCGAGTCCTTTGCACATGGACTCAAGAAGTGCAGCAAGCCCCTCCTACCCCGTCATCCAAGCCTCAGCCGCAAACACCAACCAAGTCGGCTCCGGCCTCTATCCGGATGGAGGTCAAAAGGGCTCCATCCTCACCATCTTCTCCCTTGACGCCCAAGCCTATGCCAGCACCGAATGCGCAAGCGAGAAAGCTCTCTGGTCCTGAACAGCAAGATTTTGAGAAAAGAGTGTTTTACCTTAAAAAAGCGCTGAAGAGCAGAGACTGGGTCTATGCTTTGTCTCAGGCCGAGAGCCTATTCGACACTTTGCCTGGTTATCCGGAAGCTATACACCTTTTGGCCATTACCTATCAGCGTCGGGGGAATGCCCTGATTATCGAGAAAAAATACTCTCAAGCTCGTGCCTATCTGGCAAAGGCGCTACAAACCGAACCCAACAATAAAGCCTTAGCTTTTGAGATTGAGCGTGACTTACAGCGGATTAGCCAATCTTCGCAGGGTTGACCCTACAAAAAACTGCCTCCCACATAATCGTGAGAGGCATTTTTAAAAGACCTTGAACCTTATTTATTGGGTTGAGGGGTCAGGCGCAGATAGGGCTTGACGGCCTTGTATCCTTTAGGGAACTTCGCTTTCAGTTCTTCGGGATCTGTAATCGAAGGCACAATCACGCAATCATCTCCATCCTTCCAGTTGACTGGAGTCGCCACACTATAGTCATCCGTGAGCTGCAAGGAGTCGATAACCCGCAAAATCTCTGTAAAGTTGCGGCCCGTGCTGGCTGGATAGGTCAAGATTAGACGGAGCTTTTTCTGGGGGTCAACGATGAAGACCGAACGAACCGTTAAGGTGTTGTTGGCATTGGGATGAATCATATCGTAGAGGTCGGAAACCTTACGGTCTGGGTCTGCCAGAATTGGATAGTTCAAAGCAGAGCCTTGAGTTTCTTGAATATCACCCACCCAGCCCTTATGAGATTCAACATCATCCACGCTGAGGGCGATGGGTTTGATATTGCGTTGGTCAAATTCTGGCTTGAGGCGAGCTACTTCTCCCAGCTCTGTGGTGCATACGGGAGTGAAGTCTTTCGGGTGAGAAAACAAAATAGCCCACTTATCGCCCATCCAATCGTAAAAATGAATAGGTCCATCTGTAGAATCTTGGGTGAAATCAGGCGCATTATCGCCTAAACGAAGAGTCATGTCCTAGTTCTCCTGCGGTCACAACGGCTTTTTCCGCATACTTAATATACACTGCGGGTTAACAATACACCCTCTTTCCTATAGGGCTTTAGTGGAATAAGAAAGCTTTAATATTGGCAGCTGATTGGCAGCTCGTAGGTAGTCCTGCTATATTGTTTAAGCCTGAGGGCGTATAGCTCAGTTGGCTAGAGCGCATCGTTGACATCGATGAGGTCACTGGTTCGAGCCCAGTTATGCCCACCATTTAAAAACCCGCTATCCAGGCGGGTTTTGTTGTATCTAGAGGACTCCTGTGGCTACGCCAGTGTGGTGGAGCCGTTGAAATAGTCCTGAAGTTGGCGCTCATGGTCGTGGGTGAGGGTATGTATGAGTAAGGATTCTGGAGAGAATGCTTGCACATCCAACACTTCCATGGGGTCTTTTACAGACATTACTCCTGCTACTTCCACTTCCACAACAATGCAAATAGAATGGACCCGGCCATCTCGCTCTGGTGATGAATACACCCCAACCAGACGGCGGATTTTTTCAACCTTCAAACCAGTCTCTTCTTCTATCTCCCGGTGAACGGTGGTTGGAATGTCTTCACCCCAGTCCACCATCCCTCCTGGCAATCCCCACTTGCCACTATCTCTCCGTTGAATCAGCACAATCCGACCATCAGGGAGAATTGGAATAATATTAGTACCCGTAACCGGATGACGGAAGAGGAAGCCCAACACAGATTGCCCAAAGTGCCATAAACGATGCATAAATTCAAAGAGCCATAGAAGAACTATTAAAACGGTGTGGATAAAAGTGGTTTCATCACTTAGTCAAGTGTAGAACAATCTTTATTGCAAGGTTTGTGCTGCACGAATGGACGTTTAATTTTGAACTTGTTGAGCCGATAAGTTTTTTTCTTCTGCTAAAGCTTTAAATTGCTCCTCAGTTAGCCGCCCAGCATCATGAAGTGTCTCAGCAATTTCAGGAATGGTTAATACGGCATGCCCGCGATAGCCATTTTCTTGGAGTATATCTTTCGCTCCTTGCTGATGGTCGATGAATACTACGAGGTCATGGACCTTTAGGCCAACTGATTTGAGCTTTTCTGCTCCTTCCATGACGCTTTTCCCCGTAATCAGAATATCGTCGATTACGACAACTGTTTCTCCCTCCCGATAATTCCCTTCAACCAAGCGACGACCGGCATAGGATTTGACTTCCTTCCTTGGGAAAATCATTGGACAGCCAAGGCGCAGGGCTAAGCCTGTCGCTATCGGCAAAGAACCATAGGGAATGCCTGCAATTCGGTCAAACTCAAGATCTTTCAAAATATCGGCATAAGCACTAAGAATTTGGTGAAAAATCTGGGGAGTCGAGACGATTTTGCGCAGGTCAATGTAATAGGGCAAGGTCTTTCCAGAAGCTTTTATATGGTCACCAAAGGTGATGCAACCAAGGTCATAAAGCTGGAGAATTAAATCTCTATGAGACTGCTTATCTAGAAAACAGACATTCGACATCCATACCGAACAGGCAGGATTTCCATTAACAATCTCACGTCTTTCGTGATTAATCACTTCTCGCAAAACCTTGATCGATTCTGCTGGATCTTCACTATTTAAAAGGTTTTGCGGTACAGGAAGGATCAGTCCATCTCCACTCGCCGTCAAACCAGCAGCTAATATCTGGGCAAGATTACTGTCATCGGCCCAAATAGTAGGAGCCAAAATAATTCTTTCTGGAGCTATCTTTCGAATGCGCGCCAGAACTTCAGGTACCACTGCCCCTACTTCAAAGGCCAACTGTTCTGGCGTTCCCCAGGTTTTAGCTTCTTTGGCTATCTGTAAATAGAGAGGAGATTCTAAAGTCGGATACTCTTGCACAACAGCAGCAGAAGGATTAGCAGTCGTGCACAAGATAAAGACAGCTTTCTCTAAATAAACCAAAAAAGGAGCTACCTGATCCTGTCCAGCATAGGGAATCAGTGTTACTGCGTCTACGCGACCATTGAGAAAAACTGTCCCAGCAAAGACTGTGGCCGTTTCAAGGTCTCCATGTTTTGCATCTAGAATAATCGGAATATGAATAGGGATAGAGACCAAGGTCTTACGCAACAGCTCTAAGCCTGGAGGTCCTAGAGCCCTATAAAATTCTAGCGTTGGCTTGTAGGCACATACTAAATCCTTAGTCTGGGCAATCAGGTATTGCAGCCATTCATCCAAACAAGTCAGGAGACCACGGTTCGTCTTCATAGAACTATAACGAGCAGGTAGTATCTCAGGGTTAGGATCGAGTCCTACACACAGCAGACTCTGGTTGCGTTCGACAGCATTGTTGAGCTTATCAAGAAAGTTCACTTTTCGACCGTTGCTTAAGAAGCTTCTGCCTGGAATTCTTCTACCCTAGCCCACTGCACCGCACATTCTTTAGAACCAGCCCTTTGTGCTTCACAAATCGTACAGGCTTCTTCCATCGCTTTTTGACTTTCCTCTGTGTTCAATTCCAAGGGTGTATTACAGTTAGGAAGTCCTAGAGACCTATGTGGAAATTTACCAGCAGGAAGGTCGTGCCCTGCCTCCCGCGCTTGTCCTTCAACTTGCGTAAAACTAGGCTTTATAGGCAGCAGCGCGATTAGCTCAATCATGAGGACGCGACATATAGGATAGAGCACACATCTAAAAAAGCCACTTTAGCAGGTGTCCAGTGAAAGTATCATGGGATATAGGTTTGAAAGATTTAGGCGGCACCCAGATTCGAACTGGGGGTAAAGGATTTGCAGTCTTGTCTCTGCTCCCTTCGACTCCGCTCAGGGAGCAGATTTCAGAAAGAGTCAAAGGCACCGTCTACTAATTTTCTACTAATTCAGGATTTGAACATCAGGGTAGACAAGGATTTTTCGGTCAGCCGTTAACAACGGGCAACTATGAATTCTGGCTGTAGCCACAATAATTTGGTCTGCTGGGTCATTGTGAAAGCCAACTAATTTGGTTGACTCAACCACAATGGGAAGCGTTAAATCGAGCAACTGCACCCCTGGGTAGGCCAAAGCACCTACAAGCCAATCATCAATGGAAACAGGCAAAGTGAGGCGGCCTTTTTCAACTAACTTGGCAACTTCCCAGCAGGAGAAGATGCTGACTCCCAATCCCTGTGTCCCCTGAGCAGAGTCGAAGGGAGACTGATATTGTTGAAGCCATTGTTGATGTTGTTGGGTCAGTCTTGCATCTCCCTGTACCCACCAAACCCAGATATGCGTATCAAGGACAATCACTGCAACACTTCCCACTCCTCCGGAGGGACAGCTGGTTCGAAAGGGCCTTCATAGTGGTATGGCTGCTTGCCACGCAGTGGATACAAAGTGGACTCTAACTGATTCGCTAGCACTTTTTCTGGCAAGGTACTGGGACGCTCCAGAATAATTATTTCAACGGCATCCCCGGCATGAAATGGTAAATCTCGCAAAATCAAAGTACCGTCTTCCGCCAAAATTGTTTCCACCTTGTGCGCATTCATGGCTAGATTCCCTCAATCTGCGGTGACATACTCCTACAGTGTAGGCTTCTCTCGGCTTCGTCTGCCAGACACGCCTACCGGAAACAGTGACGGTTAGCGATTTTGGGACAATAGAGTTGAACGCTTTGAGACTGATTTTCTGAGCTTACAGGCTAGGCTGGATTGTCGGGGCATCAATCTGTTGTGGCAAGTCGATGTGTCCGTTGTTTTTGACAAAAGAATTTCCGTAGCCAGAAGTGTTCGTCTCCATTGCGTGCAACAAGTAAATGAGATACAACGTATCTCAACCAATAAAAAGAGGTCGCTATGGCTACCCGTTCGACAAGCTCAGGGACCACTACGATGGTTCACGTACGCGTGGACGAACGATTGAAGATGCAGGCTACTGAAACGCTTGCTGCGATGGGGTTGTCTGTCTCCGATGCAGTGCGTGTGTTCCTGATGCGCGTCGTCGCCGAGAAACAGCTCCCGTTCACGCTCAAGGTGCCGAACACCGAAACGCTCGCTGCAATAGAAGAGGCCGACGAGATTATACGGACGCGCCGCACTCGCTTTGCTAATGCCGTTGAACTGTTCGATGACCTCGAAAAAAACAGCGGCAAGTAAGCGCGCTACCCTTCGACAAGATTTAGGGGCCACTCTGCTGCGTGCTTCGGATTATACAAAGTCTTTCCTCAAGGACTGGTGGCCCCTGTAAGCGCAGCTCATGTGCTTGGTCGGGAGCGGTTGTCACGTGCTGGACGGTACGACATGAACCGGGCAAAGGGCTCATGCTTATCGCCAACAATGGCCCGCTTGGACCTAAGCAGCTAACGAACAAGCTAACTTTGTTTTAGATACGGAATTAGTCAGTCAAATTCTCAGGTGGAATATGGCAGTATTACGCGAATCGCCTTGGTATCAAGAAATTCGGCAGGAAGGTGAACAAGTTGGGGAAGAAAGGGGCATTCTCAGAGGCACATCTGAAGGTGCCCTCAAAGAAGCCCAATCCCTCATTCTGCGCCAGCTCACCCGTCGTACTAGTGAAGTGCTCCAGCTTTACAAGCCCAGGTTCAAGCTTTGTCTCTCTCTCAACTTGAGGCTTTGGGTGATGCGCTGTTGGATTTTTCGGAACCCGCAGACTTAGTGAAGTGGCTAGACGAATACTCTGCCAGAATGAACGACGTCTAATCTCGGCTCCACCTGCTGGACACTGGGACTACTTGCAGCTTGATACGCAATATCTAATGGACTTTCTTAACACGAACTCACGTTAATTAATCTTTTACATGTAAATTTGCAATAGTTTTAATTTTTCTCAATTATCTCCTTGAACCCAGTATTGTTCCGAATATTGTCAAAATCAGGATCTTTTTTTGCTTTGTCTCGAAAAGTAGAATCAATGTCAATTGATTGTTTTAGATTTTGAATTGCAAGGCTAGTATCTCCATTTAAGCTAAAACAACAAGCTTTATTAAACCAAGCGTCAGGACCATCTGGATTCAGTTCAATAGCTTTGCCATAGGCAGCGAGTTCCTCATTATTGCGTTTTAAATTCCCTAGCGTAATGCCTTTATTGAACCAAGTTTTAGGATCATGTGGATTCAGTTCAATAGCTTTTTCATAGGCAACAAGTGCCTCCTCATAGCGCTTTAAGTTACTTAAAACAATCCCTTTATTAAACCAAGCATCAGGATCATATGGATTCAGTTCAATAGTTTTCTTGAAGGCATTAAGTGCCTCTTCATGGCGTTTTAGCTCCAATAGCATAAAGCCTTTATTGAACCAAGTTTTAGGATCATCTGATTTTGGTTCAATAGCTTTCTCATAGGCATTAAGTGCCTCTTCATAGGCAGTGATTTCCTCATTATTACGTTTTAACTTCCCTAGCGTAAAGCCCTTATTGAGCCAAGCCTCAGGATCATCTGGTTTCAGTTTAATAGCTTTCTCGAAGTCAGTAAGTGCCTCCTCATAAGAGCTTTTGTATAATAAAGCTTTACCTTTTTTGACATAATCAGTTGCTGTCAATACAAGATTGGGATAACTATCTTGAAGCATATCAAGTCTAGCAGTAAGTTCTTGAACCTGTGCCAAGATGTCTGAGTCAACGGATTTTTGAAAATCATCTTTTTTAGATGTTTCCGGGACTAGTCTATCTATTCTTTCTATAATGTCATCTTTTTTCTTTGCAACTTCTGTAAGGAGATCTTCCACTCTCTTATTAGATACTTTCAAAAGATTATCTATCTGTAATTTCGATCTTTCGTCAATTTCTTTTAAGGCATGCTTAACTTCTTTTTCTAATTTCTCTTTTATTTCTTTTTTAAATTCTTCTACAATTTGATTTTTAATACTGCCACGCAATAAAAGCAGAAAAATACTGGCAAATATAGGTAAAGCTGCTAAAACTGCTAATAAGATCTGAATTAAACCCATTGTCCATCCGAAAGAGCGATCTACTTCGTTCTGGACTCGTTCACGAATTTCGAGATTATTCTCTAATTTAACTTTTTCAAATTCTTCTTTCACTACAGTCAGAGCTTCTGATTTAGTAACTGGATCAGTTGGCAGAGGTGCTGATAGCTTTTCCTGTGAAGGTCTTTTCTGAGCTATGGCTGAAGTCGTTACTAACATTGATAAAATGAGGGAAATTAAAATTTTATGTTTGAATCTCATTTGAAGAAAAATCCCGAGGTGAACGAGGAGGGTGTTAGGTTGATTCTTCATCAAAGTAGTCGCTGTCAATCTTTGGAATCTTAACGGTGCGTGCAGAAACCCCGACCTCATGATCGATCATTAGTTCGGCAAGGCGCGGACCATCAACGAGGACAACACGCTCGACTGACTTCGCGAACTCGATGGCCTGCGCAGTGTAGCCCGAAGTCGTAATGAAGACGCCTTTGTTTGCACGCTGTCCCGCGAGAGCACCGTAGAACGCTTGGACTTCTGGACGACCCACCGTACCTTGCCAACGCTTCGCCTGAACATAGACCTTTTCAAGGCCAAGCTTGTCTAGTGAAATGACTCCATCGATTCCGCCGTCGCCAGACCCACCAACGCGCTGAAGATCAGTACGACTTGCCCCATATCCCATACGGTGGAGTAGATCAAGAACAATGGTTTCAAAGAACGAGGGCAGTACGGACGCGAGGGACTCAAGTAGCTCAGTAGCGACCGAGCGACGCAACTCGGAGAGGGCTTGGCCAAGCCGATCATCGGGACTAGCTACAGCCGATTCCACCGCCTGCATCTGGATCAAAGACGACGAGGCGAGAGATTCGCCACTGAGCGGTAGTTTCAGCCGCACATCATTGAAACCCATGGCCAGTTGCTCAACGTCTTTCGGCGATAGTTGTGTAGGGTGATTAGCTACGAAGTCAAGGCCCAGTTCCGTTGGTTGCCAGAAGCCCCGGCGCGGGCTGCTCGATAGACCAGCGCGTTTCAACCTGTCATGAGCCCAGCCAGCGCGGTTCTTGTAGATTGGCTGCGCGCCACTTGGGAGAAGCTCTTGACGGTCCGAATCGGACACACCGAGTGCCTGTGCAGCAGCCTCATGAACTTCGCGGGCGGGCGCACCGCCTGGGTGAGTAGCCAGGAACCGAAGGACTGGTTCGATAAACTTATCGTAGGTGGGGACGGCCATGCTGTTTTGTCGATAGAAGGGTTAGGGTTTGGCAAGGGAGATTTCCTTGAACTGCATATCGTCGATGACCTCATCGAAGCGACGTTTTTTGCCGACACCAGCGAGTTCAGGGACGAGGGCCTTCTGGAGGGTGTGGGCATTGGCATTAGTGCGGACGGCGGCAAGGTGGGTTTCCAACTAGTCCACTAGGACCATTAGTTGATCGACTTTGGCCACGTTCCGGCGTTGTTCAGGAGGGTTGGGATGAAAACTATGAACCATGCCAACACCTAAGAAGAAGTCAAGCTTAGTGTGCCCAGTAACTGTACCTAACTGTCACAGGCTCTGATCTACTTAGTCGTCTCTGAAAATTCAAAACCCCCAGTAAAATCAAGCATTCCAGCAGAAAGATACCGATAAAAATTGGAAGAAAATGCTCAAGCCTTTGTAAATTCTAGTGAAAACGTTAGTTTACATGGAGCCTCTACTCTACTATTACAGCGGTCTATAGCATGGGATGATTGCTCGGCTGAACGAACTAAGCTGCAGTGCTGCTCTGCAAGCCAACCGAGCGCAGACAAACTGGGATCTTGTTATCTGGGAGAACCGCTAGAGTCAGCTTCTACCCAAACTTTTTGAGATGCGTCCCTGACTGTCATAACTAAATTGTTAGACCCGCCTTTTAAGAGGGAAATATCTTTATGGAAGAGTCAAAGTATTCACCCAATGATGATGCCTGTTCGACTACATAAAGACACCTCTCTACTGATTGGAGAAGTTCGACAGCGAAATCGAAATTACGACTAAATTTTGTCCTAATACAAAATAACTTTGTTCACTCTGCCTTAAATTCTCTATAGCTCTGTAAACCCAAAAAGAGTTCTTCTCATGAAGCCAGTCCGTGATTTGTGTGAGTTGCAAAGCAATGCCCTCGATTTCCGGGTGAGTGATGGTATTGAGGATCTAAACAAGCTCACTGAAGATGAAGCCCAGGGGTTTTCTTTTTTCGAGGCTTCGTTCATCACAGCCGGAATGCATAAGCTTGTTTCTGATGGCTTAGCAAGGCTCTCAGGTCGTTCTGGCAGCGCAGTTTATCATCTTAAGCAGGCGATGGGTGGTGGTAAAACCCACTTGCTCTCAGGTTTTGGGCTGGTTGCACGCCATCCGAAGGTCCGTGAGCGCTACTTTGCTGATGTTGCATCCGGTCGAGAATTTGGAGCTGCCAAGCTAGCGTTCTTCAATGGCCGAAATAATCCCGCAGGATTCTTTTGGGGCGAGATCTCAGAGCAACTAGGCAAACCTAACTTTTTTGAGCCTGGTACAAAAGCTCCTGATGAAAAAAGTTGGTTAAAACTCTTCTCTGGTGATGAACCCATCCTGATCCTGCTAGATGAGATGCCGCCCTACTTTCATTACTATCTAACTCAAAGCTTAGGATCTGGGACCATTGCGGATGTGGTTACCCGTGCTTTTGCCAACATGCTCTCGGCGGCAAGGCAAAAAGCAAAGGTCTGCATCGTTATCTCTGACCTCGAAGGTCAGTATCAGAGTGCGAGTCATCTGATCAACCGTGCCTTGGATGACGCTAGGGCTGAGGCTGGGCGTCAGGAAGTGGCAATTACGCCAGTGGATCTCTCAGGGAACGAGATCTATGAAATTCTCAAGAAACGGCTTTTCAAGAAGCTGCCCGATCAATCCACCATCGATGACATTGCCGCCAAGTACGGTGAGCTCCTCACGGATGCGGCTAAATCTAACACTGTTGCCCGTAGTGCCGAGTCGATTGCCGAAGAAATTTCTGCCACCTATCCGTTTCACCCGCGCCTTAAAAACCTTTTTGCGCTTTTCAAAGAAAACTCTAATTACAAGCAAACTCGCGGTCTGATGGAGCTAACCTCGCGGTTACTTAAGTCAGTTTGGGAAGGACGCAGCTCAAGTGCGTTTCTGATCGGCCCGCAGCACTTTGACTTAGGTCTGGACGATGTACGGGATAAGCTGATTGAGATTTCAGCAATGCCCGATGTGATCGCTAAAGACCTTTGGGATACTAATTCTGCTGCCCATGCTCAGGTGATCGACCTTAATGCCAATGGCTCTGAAGCAAAAGATGTCGGTGCCATTCTCTTCACCTCCAGCCTCTCGACCGCCGTTAATTCAGTTAGGGGTCTAACCCGCGCAGAAGTGCTTGAGTACTTGGTTGCCCCGTTGGTGGATATCTCCCGCTGCAATAAGGCATTCAGTGACCTTTGCGAGAGCTCTTGGTACATCCACCGGACGCCTGACGAGAAGTACTACTTCGATAAGCAGGAAAATCTCGGCAAGATGCTCCAGGACATGGCGCGTCGTGCCCCAGAAAACAAGGTTGAAGAGCTCAAGCGCAATCGCATCAAAGAGCTCTTCAAGCCGCAGTCGAAGATTGCCTATGAAGACGTTTTGCCGCTACCGCAGCTCGACGAGGTGATCAACGAAGTGCGGAACCGTCGAGTGCTGTTGGTTGTTGAGCCCGATGGCAAGCTTCCTCCGGAAGAAGTGAAGCGCTTTTTTGAAAGCCTCAGCCAACGCAACAACGTCTGCATCCTGACGGGCGAACAAGCGGCTGTTGCTAAAGGCAAACTTACTGAAGCGGCAAGGAATCTTTACGCGGTAATGCAGGCTGAGGCCCAACACAAAGTAGATTGCAAAAGCTCCCAGTGGGCCGAGTTCGATTCCAAAAAAGCGACATATGACTCTAACCTGACCCAAGTAATCATTGGTGTCTACGACAAGTTGTTGGTGCCTGTTCTGAAGCCTGGTGACACAGAGCCAGTGCTGGAGTCTCGTTCCCTCAAGAAAGAAGGGTTTAAGCCCACTGAAGGTGCCCGTCGGGTTGAAGAAACCTTGACAGAAAACCCGAAGAAGCTTTATGTCGAAGTTTCGAGCAACATGGACACCCTCCGTGCAATGGTCGAGCAGCGGATTTGGGGCAACTCGGACCCAGCCCGATGGACCGATGTGGTTTCGAGCGCTGCCGAAAACTGCAAGATGCCCTGGTTACCCTCCTCTGGCCTCGAAGATATCAAGAAGCATGCCATCGCCACGGGTCTCTGGGAAGACAAAGGCGGTGGCTATATCTCCAAGTCTCCAGCCCCCAAAACAACAGGGGTGCAAGTAAGTGCCGAATCACGGCCTGACGACGATGGCCATGTAGTCCTAAAAATAAGTACTGTAAACGGTGGCCCCGCACCCAAAATTTACTATGCCGAGGATGCAAATGTTTCCGAATCATCCTCGGTACTTGATGACGATAGGCTAAAGACTAAAGCCTTGCGGGTACGGTTTATCGTCCACGATCCGAGCAACCATTACATAACAGGTGAACCTTATACCTGGACCAATGAACTGACGATTCGCGCAAACCAATACATCGAGAATGGTAAGCGCAAGGTGAAAATCCTTGTGGCACCAGCAGGGGCCAAAGTTAAATTCACGCTTGATGGTTCAGAGCCCCGCAATGGCCAGACCTACAGCGAACCCATCGAGATTGGCGACAACGAGGTGCGTCTGCTGGTATTTGCCGAAGCTGATGGCCTAGAGGCACGCCAGAATTTTACCTACCCACGCATGGGCGATAACCAAATCAAAATCGATCCTCAGGCACCCGCTAAGTTCAAGGCCAGTCGGTGTGCCCGCCTGAGCTCTCGTACCGATGCTTACCAGGGATTGCAGCAGGCAGCAGAGGTAGGTGCCAGCTTCGAAGATGTGGACATCAGGCTGACGGCAAAAAATGGAGCCACGATCAACTATCTTGCCGTCCGGCAGACCTTATCGGCACAGCGTGTGACCCAGTTGATTGAATCGCTTGGTCAGGATTTACCTATCGAACACGAAGTCACTCTCTCATTTCGTGCCGCCAATTTTTCGTCTGGCTATGACCTC
This sequence comes from Gloeobacterales cyanobacterium, assembly GCA_038245785.1. Classification (GTDB taxonomy): domain Bacteria; phylum Cyanobacteriota; class Cyanobacteriia; order Gloeobacterales; family PMM-0068; genus Sivonenia. The sequence goes on from JBBRSB010000002.1 coordinate 220,551, forward strand.
AAGACCTTCTGCGATAAGTGGAACATCAAACTCAGCCAGGAAGAGGTTGAACAATGCGCCTAAAGACCCCCACAGCAGGTTTTGGAGCGCCTACCGAATTTGGTGCCCATATCTTTCGGGTGGTGATTCCGGCTGCCAAGGCCGAAAGCGTGAGTGTAGTTGAAGACTATGGCTTGATAGGTGGTGAGGTGATTCGGGTAGTACTGCCACGATTTGCTTGGTCAGGTATTGCCGAAGCCGCCCGCAAAGACTTCAACCAGCGCCTCAAAGCTCAAAAAGTGCTCACAGGAAGCTGGAAAACTGGCGATGTGGTGATTGACCGCATCTTGGGTAAAGAGCTGTGTGTACTAGCCTGGGCCGCTGAAAAAGCCGACAGCGCAGAACTGCCCGTGATTTGCAAAAAGTGGACGGCGCTACGCCCCGAAGAACGCTGGTGGTTGTATTCGATGACCGCTTCTGAGGCTGGTTGCGCTGATGATGTTGGGCGCGGTTGGCGTAGAGCATTACATGCTGCGCTTTCAGATCCTGGCAGCATCGAAATTGAGCAGGTGAACCGCAAATTGAAGCGCCAGTCCGTCGCCTTTGAAACCCCATCACTATTCTAAAAGGCTGCTCTATGCCCGTTGAACCTTATTCGCTCAAAGATGCTCCAGCCTTGATCGAAAGCCTGTTTCCCGCCCAGAAAATCTCCTTGGAATCGTACAAAGAGCAGATGGCAGGGAGCGGCAAAACTCTTACAGCCCTTGGTAGCTACTGGAAAGGCCGTAAGTCCCTAGTTCTCAACAAAGCATGTATTCTAGGCTGCCTTCTGCCTGCCACTAATGATCCCGAAAAAGATCTCGAGATTTACGAGCTATTGATGGGTATGGATAACCTATCTTTTGCCAAGCGTTTGAAGACTCGACTCAAGCCTGCAGAGATACTTTCCTTAATAAAGCTTGACAACATCTACCAGTACTTTGATGTTAAGCCAGAGGGTAGCCTGCCGTTGCATTCTCCGGTTAACGTTAATGACTACGCAGGTACCAAAGTCACCTGGAAAGCGAGCACTTCTGAGGAACAGAAAAGCATTTTAGAATCCAAAGTTTTGGCACAGAAGTCATTTCACCAATTGGTAGATGAAGGGCACCGTGCTGAAGAAATCGGCGATACCATCTATGACCATGTGTGGGACATTGTGAATGCCCATCTGGGTACCCAGGCTAATTCAATGCCCGAGTTGGTAGAACAGCTGGGCATCATGCGGTTCGGTCATCGACCAAGGGTTGCAGATACTTTTGCAGGGTCTGGGCAAATCCCGTTTGAGGCCGCGCGACTAGGTTGTGATGTGCAAGCCTCGGATCTCAATCCGATTGCCTGCATGCTGTCCTGGGGGGCTTTCAATATTGTGGGTGCCAGTCCCGAAAAACGAAAGCTTATCGAAGCTGAGCAGACAACACTTGCTAGTAAAGTTGAGTTCGCAATTGATGCCTTGGGCATTGAGCAGGATGGGAAAGGCTGGGCGGCCAAGGTTTACCTTTACTGCGTCGAGGTCAGATGCCCTGAAACAGGCTGGATGGTGCCTCTGTTGCCGACTTTTGTTGTCAGCAAGGGTTACAAAGTTATTGCACGTCTAATGCCGGATGTGGTTAACACACGTTACGACATCGAAATTATTTCAGGTGTCAGCGAAAAGGAACTAAGCGCTGCCGAAAAGGGTACAGTGCAATCGGATGGGCGTGGTTCTGATCCTTACATGACCCATTCTGTCGATGGCGTCACCTACAAAACCAAAATATCGACCTTAAGGGGCGATTATCGTAAAGATGACGGAGCTAATGGCAACCGCTTGCGCAGGTGGGAGGTGTCTGACTTTAAGCCAAGACCTGACGACATTTTTCAGGAGCGGTTATATACAGTGCAATGGATGCGTGCTAAAGCATCAGGAAAGTTGTTTGATTATGAGTTCCGGTCAGTCACTGAAGACGATCTTAAGCGTGAAAAGATTGTCGAAGATTATGTGGATAAGCACCTTGCTGAATGGCAGGAGAAAGGCTGGGTGCCGGATATGCGAATCGAACCTGGTGATAAAACTGATGAGCCCATTCGTACACGGGGCTGGACCCATTGGCATCATTTGTTTAATCCACGGCAGTTGTTGGTAATAGGTCTTGCGAGAGCTAGTTGCACAGCAGCAACTGCATTGAAGATGGCTTATATGGCAAACTATGGATCAAGATTATGTAGATGGAATAAATCTCGAGATAACGCACTAGATGTTTTTTACAATCAAGCGCTAAATACAACTTTAAACTATTCCTGCCGTGCATCTTGGACTCTTATAAAATTTATTAAAGACCAATTTCTTTACAGTGAAAACCCTATCAATACATTAGTAACAGTAGAAAATATCGAAGCAAATAGTATCTCAAGCCATTCGGATATTTTTGTAACGGACCCACCTTATGGTGATGCAGTTAAATACGAAGAGATTCTTGAGTTTTTCATTGCCTGGTTCCAAAAAAATTTACCCCCTGAATTTGCTGACTGGGTTTGGGACAGCCGCCGAGCGCTAGCGATCAAGGGCGAAGATCACAATTTTCGCTTGGCCATGGTAGCCGCCTATAAGCGTATGACCGAGTGCATGCCTGACAACGGTATCCAGGTCATCATGTTTACTCACCAGAGTGGCACCATCTGGGCTGACATGGCTAATATTGTCTGGGCATCAGGCTTGCGTGTGACTGCGGCATGGTACGTGGTTACCGAGACCGATAGCGCATTGAGGGAAGGCAGTCATGTCAAAGGCACCGTGCTACTAGTGCTGCGCAAACGCACCGAAAACCTGAGTACCTTTCAGGATGATCTTGCCTGGGAACTAGCCGACGAAGTGAAGCGACAAATTGGGACACTCACTGGGCTGGATCAAAAGGTCAAAGCCAAGCAGCGGGGCATGAATCTGTTTAATGATGCCGACCTGCAAATGGCAGGGTATGCTGCAGCCCTTCGGGTGCTGACCAAATACGCGAAAATTGATGGTCGTGAGATGCCCCAGGAAGCCCTTCGTCCTAGGCAAAAAGGCGTCAAGACCATTGTGGACGAGCTGGTAGAGTTCGCTGTCAGCACTGCCAACTGTTTCTTAGTTCCAGAGGGCATCGAGGCCCAGGTATGGGATAACCTCAATGGTGCCGAGCGTTTTTATCTGAAGATGCTCGACCTTGAAGCCAAAGGCGAAAAGAAACTCGAAAACTACCAAAACTTTGCCAAGGCATTCAAAGTTGCGAACTGGAAACCCCTGATGGGCTCTGAGAAGGCAAATACTGCCCGCTTGCGTTCAGCCGTAGAGTTTAACAGCAGCGAAATGTCACCCGGAGCTGAACTCACCAACACCGTGGTTCGTGGCTGCCTTTATGGCATCATGCAGTTGGTCAAAGACAAAGAATCCGACGTGGTGCTCGAAGGCTTACGCGGCAACCTGAGCGACTACTACCATTCGCGTGAGCGAATTATCGATATAGCCGATTACCTGAGCCGCAAGCTCGAATCCATCCGCCCCGAAGAGTCACGTAACGCAGCCATACTGCGCGACTTGGTTCGCAACGAGCACTCTTGATGGGACTACAACGGTTTTCATCACGCCGACAAAGGCTCGACACGACTTTTCTGGCACCGAAGCTGCAGGGTGCCAAATCGTACCGCCGGATTGCTGGCTATTTTCGCTCATCCATCCTTGAGCTGGTTGGCGAAGAAATCGGCGATATTCCCGTAGTCTGCATTGTCTGCAATAGCGAACTTGACCTAAGGGATATCCAGGCTGCCAAGGCTGCCCGTGAAGCCGCCCTCAAAGAAAAATGGAATGAAACGCCGATTCAGGCTGAAGCGATTTTTCATCAGGACCGATACCAACGACTCTATGAGCTACTACGGAGTGGGCGGCTCAAAATCAAGGTAGTTCCCAAAGACAAAGTTTTTCTGCACGGCAAGGCTGGTGTGATTGAGCTTGCTGACGGTACCAAAACCAGCTTTTTGGGGTCCGTCAACGAAAGCCGCTCGGCCTTTGCCACCAATTACGAAATCCTCTGGGAGGACAACTCGGCTGAGGCGGTGGCCTGGGTAGAGGAAGAGTTTGAAGCCCTCTGGAAGGATGGCCACGACCTGCCCGACGCCATCATTGAAGAGGTTGGGCGTATTGCCAGTCGGGTTGAGGTGCGTTTCCCTGAACTAAAAGATCGCGAAATCCCTGGAGCCGTGATGGTGGAATCACCGCTTTATCGACAGGGTGAGCAGCTTCAGCCCTGGCAACGGGCATTCGTGAGCACGTTTCTTGACCATCGTGAGCGCTATGGCAAGGCGCGTTTGCTAATTGCTGATGAGGTGGGTCTAGGCAAAACCCTATCAATGGCCACTAGTGCCTTGGTCTCGGCACTTTTGAACGATGGCAAGGTGCTGATTTTGTGTCCATCGACGCTGACATTACAGTGGCAGGTAGAGCTCAAAGACCGATTGGGAATCCCCAGTGCGGTGTGGGTCTCTAACAAAAAGCACTGGCTTGACCCTGATGGGCATGTGATTCCTACGCGTGGCCCTGAAGATGTGATTCGTTGCCCCTATCAGATCGCGATTGTTTCGACGGGTTTGATCATCCAGCCGACTAGAGAACGCGAGGTTTTACTCACCGCCAAATATGGCACTTTGGTACTTGATGAAGCCCATAAAGCCAGACGTAAAGGTGGTTTTGGGGATGGTGCTAAATCACCTAACAATCTTTTGGAATTCATGCTCAAGGTTGCACTACGCTGCCGCCATTTGATCTTAGGGACGGCCACACCGATTCAGACAGATGTCGCAGAGCTTTGGGATTTGTTGTCTATTTTGAATGAAGGCGCAGATTTTGTTTTGGGTGGGTATGCAAGTCCCTGGAAAAATGCCGATCAGGCGCTGCACTTAGTGACTGGCAAGCGAGGTCCGTCCGATGCGCGTGAGACATGGGAACTCCTGCGGAGTCCACTGGTTTGTTCGGATGGGTTTGATAACGGAAGGTTTGACATGCTGCGGAATGCCCTGAGCCTGGCACGCGGTGAATTTTTCAGTTCATTGCCTTATGGTGATCTGTCGCCCATCGAGCAATACCGGGTCGATGAGCTTATAGGTGACTGCGATTTCTTTCGTCGCAACAACCCGATTGCTCGTCATACCGTTCTTAGACGGCGGCGAGATCTTGAGGATAAGGGCTTGCTGGAAAGAGTAGCGGTGGACATCCATCCAAATCCTAATGGGCAGAACCATGCCTATGCGGGTATTGCCTTCATCGATGGCCTGGGCCTCCTGACCAACGCACCCTTTCAAAATGCGTACGAAGCGGCAGAGCGTTTTACCGAACTATTACAAAAACGAACTAAGGCAGCCGGGTTCATGAAAACTCTGCTTCTGCAGCGGATTTGCAGCAGTTTTGCTTCGGGTCGCTCAACGGCTCAGGCAATGCTCGACAAAAGGCTTTTGGAAGAAGAAGAGAATGCTCATCTCGTGTTAGAAGAACTTTCGAAACTTACACCAGCCGAGGCTGAGCAACTAGCGGCCATTACGTTTGAGCTCTCAAGGCCTGAGGCAACTGACCCCAAGCTGGATGCAGTGCTAACGTTTTTGTCTGAGGTCAAATCAGCGGGCAAAACGTGGCGTGAACATGGCTGTATTGTTTTTAGCCAATACTATGACACCGCTGATTGGGTGGCCTCAAAAATTGCCCAGCGTTTCCCTGAAGAGGTGGTAGCGGTATATGCGGGAGTGGGAAAGAGTAAGCTTTATCGAGCCGAACGGGCCGTTGCCGTAGAACGCGAAGCAATTAAACAGTCTGTCAAAAAGAGAGACATTCGCCTGGTCGTTGCTACGGATGCAGCCTGCGAAGGGCTCAATCTACAGACCCTTGGCACGCTCATTAATGTAGATCTGCCCTGGAATCCATCGCGCCTTGAACAGCGACTTGGGCGTATCAAACGCTTTGGACAGGCACGAAAGTCTGTGGACATGCTCAACCTCGTTTATCACGAGACCATGGACGAGAAAGTTTATCAAAAGCTTTCAGAGCGTATGAGAGACAAGTTCGATATTTTTGGGGGCATGCCGGATGTCATTGACGATGACTGGATTGACGACATTGAAAAATTCGAACGCCAGGCGGATAAGTACATCGAGATGCGTAAACAGCAGAAGGATGTATTCGCTGAGAGATATGGCTCTGACTTCGACGTGAATCGTGAACGGTGGGAACTCTGCACCAAAGTTCTTTCGAGAAGCGATATTGATCATGTACTAGAACGACCTTGGTAAGCTCATCAAAGATTTCGTACAAACCAGATCTGCAGAGTGTTGACAGCGGCTTAGCACATTAGCCTCAATACTTTCTAACAATAACCACCCATACTATCCACCTCTTTTTATCTCTTATCCTCTGTCTCTTCCCTCTTCCTAGCTTGACACTCTCACCCAACTTTTATGTTATATTTTTATATAACAGAGACTTTAACGAGGTGCAATATGCATACAGCCAATCTCCGCAAGGTCGGTGGCTCGGTCATGTTGGCTGTGCCGCCTGCGATCCTCGAACTGCTGCATCTACAGGCGGGGGCAACGGTTCGTATGGCTGTCGAAAGCGGCTGCCTGATGATTGAACCGCTACCGCGCCCGCGCTACAGTCTAGATGAGCTTCTGGCCCAATGTGACGCATCGGCTGAACTAACTGAGGAAGATCGGGAATGGCTCGATGCTAAGCCAGTCGGCAACGAGCTTTTGTAATGGATCGCGGTGATATTTACCTGGTCTCTCTTGACCCGACTTCTGTCCATGAACAGCCCTTCGATAAGACTCAGGAGCCACAAGACACGCGGCCCGTTTTAGTCGTCTCACCAGCTGCCTTTAACCGTTTAACGAAAACTCCTGTAGTGCTACCGATCACCAGCAAGGGGAACTTTGCTCGCACGGCAGGCTTTGCTGTGTCGCTGAAAGATGCCGGGACAAAAACAACGGGTGTTGTACGGTGTGATCAACCCCGCGCCCTCAATCTTGACTCGCTCCGTGCCCGCAAGCTTGAAAGTTTACCCGCATCGATCATGGATGAAGTGCTGGCGAAGCTGGCCCCCATTTTTGATTGAACGGTTGCTCTGTGATTGACAAAGCCACGCTATGCGAATCAGCCTGTGGTCTGCATCTGTGGGGAATACTTGCTGATTGCATCCAACAGCTTCTGGGCCTCTCTTTGCGCTCGGCTTCAATATATATGTGAACTATGGCTGGAAAGAATTATGGGAACGTGGTGATGAACCAAGAAGGAGAACATAGGATTAGAGCAGATGGTCAAAGGATAAATATCATGAAAATCGATACTGAAGGAAGGATTCCCCTTCCCTTCGAAATTCGAGAAAAGCTTGGTCTACAGCCCGGTACAGAGATCCAAATTGAGGTCATAGGGAATACGCTGCAAATCCGCAAACCCATAAGCCCCGGTCGAGGAGCGCAAGTAATCGCGGCAATGAAAGGTAAAGCAACAAACCGACTGACCACTGACGACATTATGCAACTCACTCGTGCAGATCCATGACCCATATTCTGGTTGACAGCAACGTGGTCCTAGACATTCTGACCGAAGATCCCCAGTGGTTTACATGGTCAGCGCAAATGCTAGCCGATTACGCCGATCAGGGAGATTTGGTGATTAACCCTATCATTTATGCCGAAATTTCCATGGGATTCAATCAACCCGAAGAATTCTTTCGCCGAGATCCTTTACCTTACGCCGCAGCTTTTCTCGCAGGACAGAGCTTTCTGCAATACCGTCGTCGCGGTGGTGAGCGGCGATCGCCTCTACCTGACTTTTACATTGGCGCTCATGCTGCTGTTGCAGATATGCCCCTACTAACCCGCGATGTCAACCGTTACAAGACTTACTTTCCATCAGTGAAATTGATTGTGCCCTAGGTCTCGGGGTAGGTCACTTGAAAATTTGTGACACTAAACAAACAAAACCAGGGAGTAAAGGACTACTCAAGATGTCAGAATCGGTCAAGGTTTCAGCAAGTTGCAGGGCGGTCCCAGAGCCTTGACGAAGGGCATTATCTTTTTGGCGATAAACCTCAATCTGTTTTTTTCTCCAATCTGCGATCCATTACTCCGTGACGTTTTGCGCCGAATATAAATCTAGCTTTAGCCCTTCGAGAAGCCTCAGGGACCGCCAATTGGGAACTATCTGACCACAAATCTAAGAGCGTATAAAGTTTGCCGCATACCTCTTGATGCCTCCAGTGTGGTGCTCTGGTCACGAATAGGTCTCCGTCAATTATTTCGTAACGGTTCCCGTTTTCCTGTAGGTCCAGCAAATTAGCACTTGTCCACTTTAAAATGGCCTTGGTCATAGACCCTTCTAAGCAGTCCTGTCATTCTACGTTCTGCTTCTATATAAGGCTCTGAGTCTCTACTATTCAGGGTTTCAAAAATTTAGGCGGCACCCAGATTCGAACTGGGGGTAAAGGATTTGCAGTCCTCTGCCTTACCACTTGGCCATGCCGCCTTATCGACTCAAGCTTTGAGCCAAGCAATGGTAACACAGTCTACACGCTCTCCCATACGGGAATAAAGAGCGCTGTGTTTATTCTAAGTGGACAAACTTGATTAAGCGCTAACCTGGGTTCCAGCAAACAGCATGACCACAGCAGCCGATACCAGACTCACCCAAGCGAACATCCCAAGGCCCATAGCGCTGAGGGGGAAACTAGCCAAGCCCAACACGGCTCCAATACCAAATATCCAGGCTGCAGAGCGCTTAGCGGGAAATAACTCACAGGTAGGATGAAGCAGCTCACAACTGGGAGCTTCAGGGTCCAGCGAAGGACTAAACAATTCGGTGTAGGCGCGGTCGATAGGGCTATACATACTTTCTAATTTCTCCGCTGGTTACGTCTACAAAGGCCATTCAACAAATGGCGCATCCTACAAAGATAATGAAAAAATCATAAACTTCAATGTTTATTCCCACAATCGTGATGTTTGTTTACACATGCACTATGAAACGGCTAGAGCCTGAGCAGATTCTGCCCGTATCTTCATTCCTAGAATCTTGGAGCGTCCATCGCTGGCCAAGGTGACGCCCAGCGTACGGTCAGACCGCTCAATCATTGGGCGGCGAAGAGAAACAACTAAGAATTGAGCAGACTTTGCTTCTGATTGGAGCATATTCGCCAAGAGTTCCACGTTCGCGCCATCGAGGAACATATCGACTTCATCAAAGGCATAGAAAGGAGAAGGACGATAGCGCTGGAGGGCAAAAATGAAACTCAGCGCTGTCAGAGATTTCTCCCCTCCCGACATCGATTCTAAGCGCCGTACTTTTTTACCCTTTGGATGGGCCACTAGAGTTAATCCACCTTCAAAAGGACGCTCAGGATTATCTAGTTGCAAATGACCATCTCCATCGGAAAGCCTTTCAAAAATCATCTGGAAGTGCCCGTTTACAGCATCAAAAGCTTCCATAAAAGAAGTGAATTTGAGCGTGTCAAAGTTTTCAATGCGCAAGAGTAGTTCTGTCCGTTCTCGCTGCAAGGTATCCATCTTCTCGGTCAAGCCATCTAGACGCTCCGTAACACGGGCATATTCATCAATTGCCAACATATTCACTGGCTCTAGAGAGACCATCTTGCGTTGCTTTTTCTGACGCTGATTTTGGAGTTCTTCTAGGGTCAAGTCTTCAGGAATTTCTTCTTGTGCCGCTACCACTTCCTCTTCTGCAGACTGGAGTTGCGCTAACTGCTGCTGCTCCTGCTGGATTTTCTCTGCAAGTTGCTGCTGGTTCCATTCCTCCTGTTGACGTTGTTTCGTTAAGATCCGCAGTTGCTTCTCCTGCTCGTCTCGATGGAGTTTAATATCGCGCAGATGTTGTTCTAAAGCATTGGCCTGTTGTTGCAGTTCCTGGATTCGTTCTTGGATTTGCAGCTTTTGGCTCTGGAAATCCTGGGACTTCTGTGCATTCTGGGTTTCATCCAAGCTGATCTGAGCAACCCGTTCTTCTAAGTTCTGAATTTTCTCTTGGCACAGTTTCTGGTCAAGCTGTAACGCCTGGAGCTGTGCTTCTATATTCCGCGCTTGCGCATTGGAGCGCTCCAGTTCTAGCTCTAGCTCTTGAGCCTGCTGTTGAATCGCTTGCCAGGACTGATGAGTTGCATCCGCTTCCAAGGCTTTCAGTGCCTCTTGCAAGCGGCCAATTTCTGCACCCAGTGGAGTGAGCGTATTTTCCTGCTCCTCTTGCGTGGCCCGCTGGCTGGTGAAGAGCACTTCTTGCTGCTGGAGCAAGGTAGCTAAAGTTTCCTGGCGTTTAGTAGAAGACTGAACTTCTCGCTCTAGTTGGTCTTTTCTCCCTTCTAGCTGCATTTGCTCTCGTTGGGCCGCGTAGATATCCTGCTGCAGGCTTTCCACCTTCTCGTTATGCTGACGCAACCGATTCTGCAGCGCTTGCACCACCGTATTGATATCTTCTAAGCGTTTGCTGAGCTGTTGCACTTCATCGGATTGTTCTACTTTGGCAAATCCCCGCAGAGATTGACGTTGGATGCTGCCCCCGGTCATCGCCCCAGATTTTTCGAGCAATTCTCCTTCCAGGGTGACAATGCGATAGCGGCCCAAGTGACGACGGGCGCGGGCAAGGTCATCAAAGACAAGGGTATCGCCAAAAATAAAGGCAAAAATATCAGCGAAATGGTCATCAAATTCCAGAAGATTGATAGCGTAATCGACGAGTCCTTCTTCCCTCAGGGCAGGCAAATAGCGTGCGGGCTGCATCCGCTTGAGGGGAAGGAAGGTCGCTCGTCCTGCCCGTTGCTGCTTCAGCAGGGCAATTGCCTGGCTGGCAGACTCTTCATCGGTCACTACGCCATAGTTCAGACGGCTACCGGCTGCAATCGATAGGGCCAATTCATAGGCTTGCTCAACCCTGCCCAATTCTCGGACCGTCCCTAAAAAGCCCGTCAAATTGGCTTGGCGGATCACCTGCATCGCCCGGTCGCCATCTTGCTCTTGGCGGAGATTGAGTTGTGCTTCTAAGCGGTCGAGCTGGCGGCGCTTTTCCTGTTGTTCTTGCTCCAGGCGGCGGAGGGTCGTAGTTTCGGTGAGAGACGATTGCTTTTGCTCCGTCAGTTCTTTCTGGAGAAGCTCCAGTCGCTCCGTGACCTTGCTATGGCTTTGGCGAAGCTGTTTAAGGGCCTCACTTTGCTCAGTTAAGACCTTGGTTAAATGCTGCTTCTCTTGGCCATATTCTCCTAACTTTGCCGCACCTTGCTCAATCTGAGAGGCTAGTTGCGTATTCTGCTGCCAAAGAGGTTGATAAAGGGCTTGCTGCTCCTCCAAGATTTGACGGAGCTGGGTTTGTTCTTGGAGCCACTGGGCCGAAGAACTAGAGACTTCCTGTAGTCGCTGACGAGTTTGGTCTAAGCGCGTCTTATCTTTTTCGACCCTTTGCTGACAGGTAACCAACAGAGCGGACTGGTTTTGCATCTGCTCTTGGTAGCTAATCTGCTGAATATCTAATTCATCTCGGTCGGCAGCGAACTTGCGCAACAGTCTCTGGCGCTCCTGTTTTTGCTGCTCCAAACTTTGGAAAGATTGCTCCAACTGTTGTAATTGAGCTTTATGCTGCGCGAGTTGGGTTTGTAGCTGGAGATGTTCCTGTTCAGAGATCTCTTTAATGTGCTGATTGGCCTTTTCTAAGGTGGTCTCTTGCTCAGCAATCTGGACCTCAAGCTGCTTGAGCTCTTTAGCTTTCTGTTTGAGCTGAGCTTCATCTTGGGCAATTTGGGTAGTCAGGCGAACAATATGCATTACTCGTTCCCGGACCATGAGGATGCCTTCCCAGCGGTCCAGCTGTTCAATATCAGAACGCAACAGCTTGTAGGCTTGGGCTTTTTTTTGCTCTTCGGCTAATCGGGTCTGAGCATCTTGGAGCTCTTGTTGGATGACTTTAAGCCGGTCTTCTTGGACTTCTACTTCATCCAATTCGCGACGGGCTGCTTCAATCTTGCGGTCAAAGGCCGCCACTCCAGCCATTTCATCAATGATTTCCCGACGTTCCCGGCTGTTCATCGAGATGATGCCGGTGACATCCCCTTGGAGAACGACGTTGTAGCCTTCCGGATAGATTCGCCGCTGGGCCAAAGCTTCATGCAGCTCCGTAAGCGTACAGGGCTGGTCATCCATGTAGTAGGTACTGGCGTAGTTCTGACCATTGACTCGAAGTTTGCGCCGTACTTGCCACTCTCGCTCTGAGCCATCTTCCTCAGGAATTCCAAAGGTGGCGGTTACAATCGCTTCCCCACGGCTTGCCCCTTGATGGAGTAAATCCGAAAGTTTTTCAGCCCGCATCCCCCTGGTGGTGGAAAGGCCCAGACAAAAGAGCAGTGAGTCAATAACGTTCGATTTACCTGAACCATTGGGTCCCGAAACTACCGTAAAGCCGTCATGGAGCGGGATCTTTACGTAGGAACCGAAAGACTTAAAGTGGTCAACTTCCAAACACTTAAGGTACATAGACCAGCCCAGGCTATTCGCATATGGACAGATATACTCTGTCTCTTGCAGAATTCTACCTATAGCGTCTCCATAGAGCAAGACCAACTAGGGGTAGAGTTCAATTTCAGTTGTAAATTTGTATTTAGACAGTGACGGAATAATAAAATGATCCGCTAGACATAATCCTTGCGTTGGGATTCTAAAAATGTTGTTACCGCTTGATTAAACGCGATCGGTTCCACCAGAAAGCACCAATGATTACCAGGAACCAGGACAATCTGCAGGTCTTTTAGATAGGTTCGATAGGGTTTGAGTTGCCATGCAGTGCGGTTCAGTCCCCGTTCTGGCTGAACAAACAATGTTGGAATCGCGATCGCGGTTGTTAACCCGGCAACCTCCATTACATCAACAAAGATCTCATCTCTGGCTTGCGCCACAAACTTACTTCCCCATGTACCATCTGGTTTCTGTTCAATACCCGCCTCAAACACTGCCTGCTGCAAGTCACTCCAGCCGTTATATTGTTTCAGTTGCTGCGCCTGATGCTCAGCCTGTTCATGGGTCTCAAAGGGCCCCAACAGTTTGAGAAACGGTAGCATGCGATACAACAAGGGAAAGGTTGGTTTCAACCAGCGGGGAATTTGGTTGATAAAAAAGGGATCGACCAACACCAGACTCCGAATAGCCTGGGGGTGCTGTTTTGCCCAAACGGCTGCTACTTTAGCCGACCAAGAATGAGCAACTACATGGGCAGAAGAGAAGCCCAGATGCGCCATCAATGCTTCCAGATCGGCAATAATATCAGCACAGCGATAGCCATTCAAAGGTTTACTGCTGTTGCCATGTCCCCGCAAATCAGGGGCAATGATATGGTAACGGTCTTGCAGACTTTCTCCCAGCCCTACCCAGACCATACTGTGATCCGCCATACCATGCAGTAAGAGCAATGGCTCCTGTCCCCGGTTCCACTCTAAGTAAGACAGTTGTAGGTTTGGCGACTTCAACATTTTCTGATGCGCCTTGATTCTAGTTAATAGTTCCTCTCCCTTCATACGTATAGACCGATTTGAACACGACTCTTCAATCAAATCATCAACTTCATAAAGAATGCTGCAAAACCTAACATTAGCAAGAGATGCAGCACACCTCAACCACCGTTGTACCTGCGAGCGACAGCCCGTCCACTCCTGTACTTAAGGGCAAACATCCTAGGGCGTTCTACAATTAATTCTGTTTAGCACCAAGATTGTTCATCGGGGGGATTGTGTAGCAATTCTCGAATATTGGCTTCGATCACCCGATACCCTACGTTGCCGTTGAGCCGTTGTCGTCCCTCATTAAAAATTAGGGTAGGGCTGACAGACACCGTATGCTCTTTGACTAACTCAAAATCCTTGGAGAGCTGAACATAAGCCTCGCCACTATCGATCTGATCTTGGATGGCGGCGATCGGGAATCCTAACTTCTCCGCAATTTCAAATTGCACCTTGCGATCGGAAACGTTTGCCAGTTGGGTAAAGAATGCCTCCCGAAATGCCCAGGTTGCTTTTTCAAAAACCTTCTCTGCTGGTTGAACGATTCCCTTCATTTCCAGTAGTTGAATCGCATGCAGAAACACATGACAGGATGTGGAGGAGGGTGGCGTAACGTTAGTCCAAATATCAGGATGAACAGTGATGTGATTGAACTTTTTCGCGACCTCCTGAACATGGTCGCTATATCCTTTTAAGCCACCGCGATCGCGCCATCGATTCTCCAGCTTTTCACGGGCATTCCCAAAAACGGGGACAAAGTGTTGATCGATCGCAATCTTGTCTTGAAAGGTTGATTTCAACTTATCCAAACGGATTTGAGCAATATAAGCCCAAATGCAGAGAACATCGGAAAAGTAAAAGATACGAATGGGTTCCATGATTATTCCAGTAGCGGCATAAGACCTACCCCAAGGATAAATAACAGTCTGGGAAAGGAAACTCATGGACTCCAAATTCAGGACTGGACAATATATAACTGTATAGTTGTATATTGGAGAAGACCGAGAGGTCTCTCCTGAAAACAGGAGAGTTCATCCCGCTCGCACGGCCCTCACAAGTTCTTCAATATTGAGTCTTAGCGTGGAATTTAGTACACAAGGAGTTCACTCTGATGAACATCAATCGTTACTTGCGGTTATTTGCTGGTCTATTCATTTTGATCAGTCTGACCTTGGGATACTTGGTCCATCCAGGATGGTACTTATTTACGGCCTTTGTCGGGCTTAATTTGCTGCAATCAGCGTTTACGAATTGGTGCCCTCTAATGGCTCTGCTCAAAGCTTTAAAAGTTCCTGAGACTGCATAAGGCCAATGAGCTCAGTTGTGTTTATGTTTTCCGTATTTAGGAATATGCAATATGGCCAATATCGTTGTCATCGGTGCTGGGTTAGGAGGGTTACCTGCCGCCTATGAATTGCACAAACTACTGGGCAAAGACCATAACATTACCGTAGTTTCTAAGGCCCCCAAATTTGTCTTTACGCCTTCGTTGCCCTGGGTTGCCTTAGGCCTTTCTCCTCTGGATAAAATCCAGTTTGACTTAGCCCCCGTGCTTCAGAAACAGGGAATTACCTTTATTTCCCAGGCAGCCTCGTATATTGCTTTGGTAGACCAAACAGTCGTCACTAAGGATAGTCAGGTTCTACCCTATGACCACTTAGTAATTGCCACCGGACCAGCTCTCAATTTTGCAGCAGTGCCTGGATTGGGCCCAGAAGAGGGCTTCACCCATTCTATTTGCACAGGTCCCCATGCCCTAGAGTCTGCTAAAGCCTGGGAGGCCTTTTTACAAGATCCCGGTCCTATTGTCATCGGAGCAGCACCAGGTGCCAGTTGTTTTGGTCCTGCCTATGAGTTTGCCTTCTTGGTAGACCATGAACTCAAGAAGCGGAAACTCCGTAAGAAAGTTGAGATCACGTTCGTCACCCCAGAGCCCTACATCGGTCATATGGGCATTGGTGGCATGGCCAATTCCCGCAGGCTGATGGAAGATGCCTTTAGTGAACGGGGGATTAAGTGGCTGTCCAATGTCGCGATTCAAGAAGTCACGCCCACAGAAATAAAGATGGCAGGTGGACAGGCTTTGCCCTACAAATACGCGATGGTTATGCCTTCTTTTCTCGGTCCTGAGGTGGTTCGCCATTCTGCCGACATCGGAAATGCTAAAGGGTTTGTGCCCGTTGACAAAGTCTGGCAGCATCCCCAATATCCCAATATTCACTCCGTCGGCGTGATCACAGCCCTGGCACCTGTGGAAGAAACGCCCATCCCCGTAGGAACACCTAAAACCGGACAGATGAATGAATCTATGGCCCTTGCCGTTGCCCACAATATTGCCGTGGATTTGGGAGTCCTTAAAGGAAAGAAAGTGACGCCGACGTTGTCTGCGATTTGCTTCGCGGATATGGGAGACCAAGGAATTGCTTTTCTGGCAGACCCGGTGATTCCCCCCAGAAATAAATCCTATGCTGCGAAAGGTCATTGGGTTCATTGGGTCAAAGTAGCTTTTGAGCACTACTTCTTGCAGAAGATGAAGGCAGGAATTGCCTTGCCGTTCTATGAAGAACTCAGCCTGAAAGTGCTGGGAATGGAAATGACAGAAGCGTTACCAGAGGAGAAGACTGAACTTCAGGAAGTAAAGCCGTGAAGTTGAGCGTTTTCATGAGTTAGTAAGCAAACAAAGAGGGGAGCGCTATGTCTGAAGTTACTTCAGAATCACCAACTAGAGAGCAATTCCGGTTACGGTTCCCACCCCATAAAGTTTGGTGGTCTGTCGCTGGAATTGCTCTGGCATTGACAGGAGGAGTCTGGACGGCACAACATTTCAGTCAAAGCCCCACGGAGCAGAAAACGACCCTAAGAACACCGATTATTCCTTTGGCTGTAGATACTTTGACGGTGCGACTGAAGAAAATCCCGGACAGGCAGGAATTATCAGGAACGATTCAGGCCGTTGACAGTGCTGTTCTATCCACCCGCGTCATGGGACGTATCAAAACCCTGGCTTTACAAGAAGGCGACCGGGTCAAAAAAGGACAGGTTGTTGCCCAGATTGATGTCGCTGATATAACCGCCCAGAGTGCACAGGCGCTGGCCGGAGTTGGGCAAGCCCAGGCGGGGCTTGCCCAGACAAAAGCTACTTTGAACCAGTTGAAGTCTCAACAGGTAGAGGCAAGGGCTTCCTTAAATCTGGCCAAAATTAACCAGTCACGGACCGCCCAATTGCATAGCGAAGGAGCTATTTCTCAATCGCAACTGGATCAGGCGAACACGGCTTTGGATGTCGCCCAGGCGAAAGTAGCCCAAGTAGAATCGGCCCTCCGTCAGGGAGAGGCTGCGATTACTCAATCCCAGGCGGCCATTGCTCAGGCTAAGGCTGGATTGGGCGCCACTTCTGCAAACATTAGTTATGGTGTCATTCGAGCGCCCTTTGATGGAGTCGTGATTCAAAAACTGGCCTACACAGGAGAAATGACTACGCCTGGCGCTCCTTTACTGAAGCTAGAAAATACAGACCACTTGCGCTTAGAAATTGCTGTCCCCGAGGCGGATCTGCGCTTTCTCCGCATTGGCCAGGCAGTGGTTGTCAAAATTGATGCTTTAGGAGAAGAAGAAACCGCAAACGTGAGGCAGATTGTTCCTACGGCTGACCCTAATTCTCGGAGTTTTATCGTCAAAGTTCCACTTAAAAATTCTGGCCATCTGATTTCTGGCATGTTCGGAAGGATAGAACTTCCCCGTGGTGTTAGAGAAGGGATCATGATTCCAGTCAATACTCTGGTAAGACGAGGGCAGCTAGAAGGAGTTTATGTTGTTGACGCCAATAATCTGGCGGAGTTGCGTTGGGTTAAAACAGGACGTGTCCAGGATGGTCAGATAGAAATTGTTTCTGGTTTGACGAATGGTGACCGCATCATTAGCAGTCATCTTCAGCAGCTCAGTGATGGGCAATCCATAACTTCTAGAGACTAAATCTATGCATCAGCATCCAGAAAAAAAGCTTGGTATTGCAGGCACTATTGCCAGGTATTTTATTGATTCTAAGCTAACTCCTTTACTTATTTTGGTGTCCTTACTCTTGGGGATAGGAGCGACGGTCATTTTGCCCCGAGAGGAAGAACCGCAAATCAGCGTACCAATGGCTGATGTCTCCGTTAATATGCCTGGAGCTTCGGCAAAAGAAGTAGAGCAACGGGTTACATACCCGATGGAAAAACTAATCAAAGAGTTGCCGGGGGTGGAATATGTATACTCGACCTCGCGTCCTGGTTCCGCTCTAGTCATCGTTCGGTTTTACGTAGGACAGAAAACAGAAGATGCCATCGTCAGACTCTATAACAAGCTTTATTCGAACTTCGATAAGATTCCTGCGGGAGCTTCCCAACCCCTGATAAAATCCAGGTCCATTGATGATGTGCCTGTGCTTGCGCTAACCCTTTGGAGCGAACGGGCCAATGGCTCTGAATTGCGCCAGATAGCTGCTCAACTAGATGAACAAATTAAACAAGTTAAGGATGTTTCTGAAACCACAATCCTCGGTGGCCAGAAACGGCAAATCCAAATTGAACTTGACCCCATTCGGCTCAATGCTTTTGGGCTTTCTCCCCTTCAGATTTCTCAGACCTTACAAGACCAAAATGTGGAATTAAAAAGTGGGTCTTTTAATCAACAGAATCAATCTTTTCTGGTAAGCACCCAAAGTTTTTTACGTTCGCCTGAAGATTTGAAGACCTTAGTAGTTGCTGTATCCCGTAATCGTCCTGTGTATCTAGGAGATGTTGCAAACATTCGAGACGGTTCTGAAGAGCCTTCTAGCTATGTATTCTATGGTCGTGGAAGTCCTGAGCATAATGCTAAAGCTGAGGCTGAAACAGATGCGGTCACCGTTGCTATCGCCAAACGCCAGGGAGCCAATGCTATTGAAGTGGCCCAAAAAGTACTGGACAAAATGGATGCAATCAAGGCTCGCTATCTGCCCAGAGATGTACATTTGACTGTCACCCGAAACTACGGAGAAACCGCTGCCGCGCGTTCTAATGAACTCCTGATACACATGCTGATTGCCGTTGCTTCGGTCACCGCCTTGATGTGGTTTGCTCTGGGTAAAAGAGAATCAGCCGTGGTGGCGGTTGCCATTCCTGTGACCTTGTCGTTAACCCTAGCCAGTTTTATATTTTATGGATTCACCTTAAATCGAGTAACCTTTTTTGCCCTGATTTTCTCGATTGGGATTTTGGTAGATGACGCGATTGTGGTGGTCGAAAATATAGTTCGTCATCTGCACATGACAGAGAACAAAAATCGGTCTATACATCAGGTAGTGCTTGAAGCGGTAGATGAAGTGGGAAACCCGACAATTCTGGCAACCCTTGCGGTGATCGCCGCTATCCTCCCCATGGCTTTTGTGGGTGGATTGATGGGACCTTATATGCGTCCGATTCCACTGGGCGCATCGGCAGCCATGATTTTCTCGGCCTTAGTTGCTTTCATGATTGTTCCCTGGGCTGCAGTTCGTATTCTCAAGAGAGACTCTGCGGATCACAGCACTGCTCATGGCCAAGAGGATTTCCTAAGCCGCCTATACCGTCGATTCATGACTCCGCTGATCGAACATAGCCTATGGCGCAACCTGTTCTTAGGGGGAACTTTGCTCTTACTCGTGGCAGCTGTTGGTCTCGCTGGTGTGAAACTGGTGACCTTGAAGATGTTGCCTTTCGACAACAAGAGTGAACTACAGGTGCTGATCGACATGCCTGAGGGAACCACGCTGGAGCAAACGGCACGGGTGACAAAAGCGATGGGTCAATATCTAACCACCGTCCCTGAAGTAACCGATTACCAGAGCTATGTCGGTACCGCCTCTCCGTATAACTTCAATGGCCTGGTCCGCCATTACTTCTTGAGGTCTGGTCCTCAGGTGGCCGATATTCAAGTCAATTTTCTTCCGAAAGATGAGCGGGACCGTCAAAGTCACACCATTGCTAAAGCGATCCGGCCCGAGATTCAGAAAATTGCCAGTCGCTATGGAGCCACGATTCAAGTGGCAGAAATCCCTCCCGGTCCCCCCGTGCTGCAAACCCTGGTGACAGAAGTCTATGGTCCCGAGTATCAAGGACAAATTGACTTAGCCCGTCAAATCCGCCAGTTGTATCGCCAATCCCCTGGTGTTGTAGATGTGGACTGGTACATGGAGGATCCCCAAACCGAGTATCGCTTTGTAATCGACCGTCAAAAAGCAGCGCTTAACGGCATCAGTCCTGCCCAGATATCAGAAGCTTTGCAGTCTGCCCTTTCTGGTCGCAATACAGGCCTTCTCCATGATGAAAATGCCCGTGAGGACATAGCCTTGAATCTCCGTTTCACCCAGGCCAATCGGACCCGTTTAGAAGATTTGCAGGCCTTGAAACTAGCGGGAACCAACGGCAATTTAGTACCCCTCAGTGCGCTTGTGCACGTCGAAAAAACGACGGCAGACCACAGTATCTACCACAAGAATTTACAGCCTGTGGTTTATGTTATCGGCGATGTCTCGGGGAAAGTAGATAGCCCGCTGTATTCCATTCTTGACTTGGGACCGAAGATTACCGAGCTTTCTAAACAAACGGGCTATTCGATCACTTCATACTTTACAGACCAACCCATGAATACGGAGAACTATGCTATCAAATGGGATGGAGAGTGGCAGGTAACCTATGAAGTCTTCCGAGATTTAGGCATTGCTTTTGCGGTGGTTTTGGTTCTTATCTATGCCCTTATCGTTGGCTGGTTCCAATCTTTTATCACTCCCCTCGTGATCATGGCTGCTATTCCTTTTTCCTTGGTGGGAATTATGCCAGCCCACGCGTTGATGGGGGCCTTCTTTACAGCCACTTCCATGATTGGATTCATCGCGGGGGCAGGAATCGTAGTCCGCAATTCAATTATCCTGGTTGATTTTATTGAGCTGCGCCTGAAAGAAGGAATGCCCCTGAAAGAAGCAGTGATTGATGCCGGGGCTGTGCGCTTCCGTCCCATGCTTTTGACAGCAGCAGCCGTCATAGCGGGCTCCGCGATTATTCTGACCGATCCTATTTTCCAGGGTTTAGCTATTTCACTGATGGCAGGAGAAGTGGCCTCCTTACTTCTATCTCGCTCAGCCGTCCCTATTTTGTACTACATGGCATGGCGCAAGAAATGGGAGGCTCCAAAAACGCCCGATCTACGGATCGAAACGATGGAGATACCTGTGAGCAAGGCTGAAAGGGGCGATTGGAGTATTTGAGGACTAAAGTCCATGAAGAGCTAAGAGAACTTAAAGGCAAGACCTAAGACAATTTGTTTGAGAGGCTCTTTTGGATCGTGCTTGCCAGGGTTTCGGGAGTGCTCTCTGCTTCAACACCAATAATCAGGGCTTCGTCGCTGTCAGGTTCTTCCAGGATCTCAAGCTGACTGCGCAACATAGAGGACTTCATAAAATGGTCTTTTCGCTGTTCCAGTCGTTGTTGAAGTAGTTCGGGAGACACTTTCAGGTAGACGAAGCGTACCTGTGCAGGATCTACTTGGAGCTGCCGTCGATAGGCTTTCTTCAAGGCAGAGCAAGCAAGGATGGCATTTTCACTATGTTTAAGTCGTGCAGTTATTTCAGTACGCAAGATTTCCA
Source organism: Gloeobacterales cyanobacterium (assembly GCA_038245785.1). GTDB lineage: Bacteria > Cyanobacteriota > Cyanobacteriia > Gloeobacterales > PMM-0068 > Sivonenia. The sequence continues at coordinate 241,743 of JBBRSB010000002.1, forward strand.
GCCAGGGAGCACGGTCAGCATCCGTGAGCGGCTCCCCACGAGACATCTTTGCGACATTGGCAGGAGGGTGGTAATCGTCTGCATCAAAAAACGTCCAGCCTGTCAGAGCACTTAGAGCCTGACCGACCGTTGTCTTACCACTCCCTGAAACACCAAGCAGAATAATAATCACAAATGCCTATACTGACTTAAACAAAAGAATAGCCGATTGAACCGAAAGATTGTTCATTGCTAATCAATTTTCAACCGCTATATTCTAGTACGGTAGGCAAGTTAAACCTTTCCCCAGGATTTTAATATTTACCTAGAGATAGTTTCCTAAATGAGGGAACTCTAAACTACGAATCCATCTAAGCTACCTATTATGAATAAAATCAGGTTTTCCCAAATTACTGATATTTTAACGATTACCCTGGCTGTTGCTTTAGCCTATACTCAACCTGTATCTAACTGGCTAAATAAACAAGCTAGTGCTGATAGTGCAATCCTTGCAGAAAATATTTTATTCAATCGAGCGAAGCAAGAGCACACTAACTTTTTTGATATGCTACAAGCCACGCACAGCAAGCAAGCCATCGGTTATTTTCAGCAAGGTATCCGCAAAAAGGAGGCCGGAGACGATCAAGGAGCCGTGCAGGACCTCAACGAAGCTATCCGACTCAATCCTCAATACGCAGAGGCCTATAGCAAGCGTTGTGGAATGTTGGCTGATATGGAGAACTATCCAAAAGCTTTAGCAGATTGCAATATGGCAATCCAACTCAATCCCCAACTCGTCACGGCATACTTCAATCGAGGCCTGACCTACAACGGTATGGGCAAGCAAACAGCAGCCTTTAGAGACTACAGCGAAGCGATCCATCTAAATGCCAACTATGGCTATGCCTGGATTAATCGAGGAAACCTCCGTCAAGCCCTAGGAGATTTCAAAGGAGCGATTGGGGACTATAACCAGGCCATCCACCTTTATGCGGACCAGACTTGCTTGAGATGTGGCTATACCGAACGCGGAAAGGCCTATGCTCAGCTCAAAGAATACAAAAAAGCGATTCCAGACTACACCCAAGTGCTTAAGCTCGCTCCTAACGACGCCTTCCTCTATCTCAAACGAGGGGAAGCCCACCATACCCTAAAAGACTATTCACAGGCACTTGAAGACTACACCCAAGTCCTCAGGCTAGAGCCTGCCTCCGGTCGAGCCTACTATGCACGAGCACAGGTATGGACTGAGCAACAAGACTATCAGAGAGCCGAAGAGGATTACAGCCACGCTCTCCAGCACAGCTACGAACCCTCTATCACCTATAGGAGCAGGGCGCGGGTTCGCGTGTATCTGGGGGATAAGCCAAGCAAGGTGCAAAGAGCAACCAGCAAAAAGCTGCTGCCCACACAACCACCCTCAGAGCAGCCTGAAAACTAAAAAGCCGCCCTAAGAGCGGCTTTAAAATGGAGCGGGTGATGGGATTCGAACCCACGACATTCACCTTGGCAAGGTGACGCTCTACCACTGAGCTACACCCGCGTGAATAAACATGATTCCATTATCGCGCCAGTCTGTCAACAGAAATTTGCCCTAGGCAAGCACCCTATCCTTAGCTAGGATGAACCGAGGCTCTAAACAAGTCACGATCTCGAACAATCAGGGAGCGAGGCAGAAGAGACATTATCATAGAGAATAGACGGCTTACTATTGTTTCTGTGCAGCGAGGGTACACACTTTATGCAACCTACCAATCCTAACCAATTTACAGAAAAAGCCTGGGACGCAATTGTTAGCACTACCGAAGTCGCAAAAAAAGCAAAACAGCAAAACCTTGAAACAGAGCACTTATTAAAATCGCTGCTAGAGCAAGAAGGACTTGCCACTAGTATTTTCACAAAAGCGGGAATAGATGTTAAGAAGCTCCGCGACCGCACCGAAGACTTCATCAATCGCCAACCCAAACTATCGAAGGTAGATGGTTCTGTATATCTTGGCAAAAGCCTGGATAGCCTCCTAGACCGAGCAGATGACCTACGTAAAAAATGGGGTGATGACTATATTTCGATTGAGCATTTAGTCCTGGCCTATGTGAAAGATGACCGCATGGGGAAAGTGCTCAAGCAAGAATTAAAATTAGATGAATCCAAGCTGGAATCAGTGATTAAGCAAATTCGTGGGAATCAAAAAGTGACGGACCAGTCTCCAGAAGGAAAGTACGAATCTTTAGAGAAGTATGGGCGAGATCTGACGCAACTCGCTCGACAAGGGAAATTAGATCCGGTCATTGGTCGAGATGATGAGATTCGTCGCACTATTCAAATCCTTTCTCGCCGTACGAAAAATAACCCTGTTTTGATTGGAGAGCCAGGGGTTGGTAAAACGGCGATAGCCGAAGGGTTAGCCCAGCGCATCATTGATGGGGATGTGCCCGAATCCCTGCGAGACCGGACTTTAATCACCTTGGATATGGGAGCGCTGATTGCCGGTGCGAAATACCGGGGTGAATTTGAAGAGCGGCTGAAAGCGGTCCTCAAAGAAGTCATAGAATCTGAAGGCCAGATTATTCTCTTTATTGATGAAATCCATACGGTCGTCGGGGCCGGAGCTACCCAAGGAGCAATGGATGCAGGCAACTTACTGAAGCCGATGTTAGCTCGGGGTGAATTGCGCTGTATTGGCGCAACCACGCTTGATGAGTATCGCAAGTACATCGAAAAGGATGCCGCTCTAGAGCGTAGATTCCAGCAGATTTATGTAGACCAGCCCTCGGTAGAAGACACGATTTCGATTCTACGGGGTCTCAAAGAACGCTATGCTGTTCATCATGGTGTCCGTATTGCCGATGGCGCTTTGGTGGCAGCAGCGGTACTTTCCAATCGATACATCAGTGACCGTTTCTTGCCCGATAAAGCGATTGACTTGGTAGATGAAGCAGCTGCCAAACTGAAAATGGAGATTACCTCGAAACCCGAGGAGCTTGATGAAATAGACCGCAAAGTGCTTCAACTGGAAATGGAGCGTCTTTCTTTAGAAAAAGAGAGTGACCTTGGTTCAAAAGAGCGGCTCGGCAGATTAGAAAAAGAACTGGCAGACCTCAAAGAGGACCAATCTAGCCTTAACGCTCGTTGGCAAACGGAAAAACAGGCGATTGAGCAAATTCGCGGTATCCGTGAAGAAATCGAACAGGTAAATATCGAAATCAGCCAAGCTGAGCGGGATTATGACTTGAGTAAGGCCGCAGAGCTAAAGTATGGCAAGTACAACGAGCTTCAACGGTCTCTTAAAGAAGCAGAAAACCAGCTATCTGAAGTCCAAACTACGGGACGTTCCTTGCTACGAGAGGAAGTTAGTGAGGAGGACATTGCAGAAATCATTGGCAAATGGACTGGCATCCCCGTAAGCAAATTAGTGGAATCAGAACGGGATAAGCTCCTACACCTGGAAGATGAACTGCATAGACGAGTGGTTGGTCAAGACGAAGCGGTTACGGCAGTAGCCGAGGCTATCCAACGCTCACGGGCAGGGCTCTCAGACCCGAATCGTCCGATTGCCAGCTTTATTTTTCTTGGCCCAACAGGTGTAGGCAAAACAGAACTCGCCAAAGCGCTAGCTGCCTATCTTTTTGACACGGAAGAGGCTCTGGTCCGCATCGACATGTCGGAATACATGGAAAAACATTCGGTATCTCGGCTGGTCGGTGCCCCTCCAGGCTATGTGGGCTATGAAGAAGGAGGTCAACTTTCAGAGGCTATTCGTCGTCGGCCCTATGCGGTGATTCTCTTTGATGAGATTGAAAAAGCCCATGCTGATGTATTCAATATCCTCTTACAAGTGCTGGATGATGGTCGAATAACGGATTCTCAGGGGCGGAAGATCGATTTCAAAAATACGGTCATCATCATGACCAGCAATATTGGCTCTCAATTTATTCTGGATGTGGCCGGAGATGATTCTCGGTACGAAGAGATGCGCCTACGGGTGACAGAGGCCTTGCGCGGTCATTTCCGTCCTGAATTTCTCAACCGAGTTGATGAGATGATCATCTTCCATAGCCTCCTCAGAGAACAACTCCGAGATATTGTCAAACTCCAGGCTCTTCGTTTGGAGAAGCGTTTGGAAGAGCGGAAGATGACACTCAAGCTCTCCGATGCTGCCTTGGATTTCATCGTCGAAGTGGGCTACGATCCTGTGTACGGCGCCCGTCCGCTTAAGCGTGCTATCCAAAAAGAACTGGAGACCCCTATTGCCAAACGGATTTTGCAGGGTACCTTCCAGGATGGGAATACCATATTCGTTGATATCGAAAATGAACGGCTCTCTTTTAAGCAACTACCAGCACAAGTGTTGACGGTCTAAGCTAAACGAATGCCGGATTTCCACTTGCCTATGTTAATATGCTGGCAACGAAAATTTGCCTGTGCGCCCCATGGCTAAGGTCCTCGTCCTCAACGCATCATACGAACCCCTGAACATCACGTCTTGGCGCCGCGCGACTGTTCTTGTCATCAAGGGAAAAGCAGAACAGATAGAACACAACGGGAAAATGCTTTCCCCCGGTTTCCCTCTGCCGACCGTTATTCGTCTACGGGGCTATGTCCAAGTCCCCTATAAAGAAATTCCTCTGACCCGCCGCAATGTGCTGCATCGAGATGGACATGCTTGTCAATACTGCGGTTTTAAGGATGACCTGACCATCGACCATGTAATGCCAAAGTCCCGCCGAGGCCAAGATATTTGGGAAAACGTGGTAGCCGCCTGTGTTCGTTGCAATATCCGCAAAGGGAATCGCACACCCCAGGAAGCAGCAATGACCCTCCGCCGCATTCCCAGCCGACCTCATAGTCCCCTCAACTTCGAAATTTCAAAACACCTTCGAGGGGGAATTCATGATGAGTGGCGCAAGTATGTAATTGGACTGTCGTAAGGCAGTCTTATTTTTTAGTTTCTATATCACTCAACGGAATGAAGACTATATTCCGAGCTAGTGGAGCATAGAATGCCAAAACTCATAGTTGACATCGCTGTTTACACGTTTGATATAGACTACAACCAGCATGTAAGCAACATAGTGTTCGTGCGGTGGATGGAATTGTGCCGCAATAGGTTATTTGAGGTACTGGGATTATCCCAAGAGCTTTTAGCGGCACAGAACTGCCTCCCTGTAGTAGCCGAAACACAAATTGTTTATAAGCAACCTGTTTTCTTTGGTCAATCCATCAAAGTTGAAATGTGGCTCTCTGAATTAGCAAAAGCCTCTTGCTGGATGGCCTTTCACTTTTTCAATAATGACGGAGCTCTCGTTGCCACAGGACGGCAAAGGGGTGTTTTTATCAACACAACCACAAACCGCCCTACTCGTCCCAGTCCTGAGCTTCGCCAGAAGTTTGAGGTTTACCTAGCTCCATAATCAAGCACTATTTTTGCTGACAAAAATAGCAAAATTTGACAGTCCATTTGATCCTGGCGATTTTTTGATGGCAAGACCTGAAGATCCAGATCTTTGGATAAGATATCATCCTATGGTAATTGGAAAAGAATCTATGTATAAGGCTTTTTTGGGGTGTTACTAATTTAATCTGTTTCAAATTTTCTATCTTTTATTTGAGGTATTCAAGTTGGACTCCCTGGAATAGCTAAAGAGCGATCACCTGGAGAGTCTACAAATTTTGCTCCTCGCTTCTTCAGATCAATTTTCATATCCTCATCAACCCCTGGATTAAATCCAAATTGAGCTTCATCCAGTTTAGTACCACTGAGAATAGCATCGCTGAAGTCGGCCTCTCTAAGGTCGGCACCGCTGAGATAGGCACCACTGAGGTCGGCACCGCTCAGGTTGGCACCGTTGAGGATGGCACCGTTGAGGTAAGCACCACTAAGGTCGGCACTGTTGAGGATGGTACCGCTCAGGTTGGCACCTCTAAGATAGGCACCTCTAAGGTTGATGCCGCTCAAGTCGGTTTCTCTAAGATCGGCACCGTTGATGATGACCTCGCTAAGGTCGGCCTCTCTAAGGTCGACACCGCTCAGGATGGTCATTGTGAGCTTGACATCATTGAGGTCGGGACTCTTGAAAATGACCCTAATGAGTTTGGCCCCGTTAAGGTTAACACCCCTAGAGCTGACACTGAGTAACTTGGCATCGCTTAGATCATTTAGAAGGACATTGCTAATGGAATCTTTACTTAAATCAGCTGCAGAAAAGTCAATTTCACCAGAATCAGACCAATTTTCTAACCATGGGCCTTCAACGTCTTCAACATATAAGTTGACACGTTCTAAACCATGAGTAAGCTTATCGTTACGATATTTGCGAGCAGCACGAAGCAAATCTGTAGCACTGGCTTCTTTTTGGCTTTGATTAAGAATAGCGTCTTCAAGACTCATGATTTTCTGTGAGTGAGTGGCACAAATGTCGTATGGGCTGAAATGATTATCTGGTCGAGTTAACTACAATATAGCAACCTTCAGATAAAGAGTTGCTTTGCAAGAGCAAGGAGGAGACTGACTTACTCATAGGATGCCTCGGATCGTAACTCAATAACACACCCCGAACGATACCCCAAGATATAAGTGTCTTTTCCCAGTCGGTTTGTTTCCTTGCTAGCAAACTTGGAGCGTTGGTTGTTAGTTGTAGTGACAGAGCCTTGTTTTGAGATCCACTGAGGAGGAGATCGGTCGCCATTGCTAGGTCAAGAATGTAGTTGAAAAAACTTGTCCCGTCCTGACTGTGAATTTCTTCGATGGACTGGTCCACAAGGGCTTGGTCGCTTTTTGGGAACTGTTCTGACATGAGTTTCTTCGTCCAAGTAGTCATCTTGGGATCTTTTTGCCCGAACCATGCTGGGTATAGTATTTCGTACCAGTATTGTTCCGTAGGGGTAGCCTCTTGCAAAAATTCTCTTCTCTGTTTAGGGTCTTTAATCAAAAGCCATATTTTGGCGTCCAGTATGAGTTCGTTTAGAATGTCTATAACCAGAGGCTTTTTAGTGAGCAGGCCTGTCTTTTTATCATTTATCCATCGCGAAAACCATCGGAGTCTCATGGCTAGCTGTGGTTCGAGTCGAGTTGCAGTTGCTATCACGCTTTCAAGTTCAAGCTTGATTTGTCCTGCAGGTATTTTTGGCATGTTTAAGAACTGGTGGCTGACGCGTCAATGCTGATTAGTCTACCCCAAAGTGATAAAGAACTGTTACTAGAGGTCAAGCCTCATACTGAAAGGCAAAGGTGACCGCTATCTAAGCGCATCATTAGAACCATTGCACACAGTTGGCTAATGTATATCGTTACATCCTGAATTATTTTATTGCGACTTCGAGTGCATAGGCCCAAGATCTTCTGTCCATTGCGGCGCAGTGTCAGTCTGCTCTAGACCTAAGGGAATTATACAACCCATAATTCCTATGAGCTATCACGATATTATTACCATTGAGCCGGACAAGCGTGGCGGTAAACCATGTATTCGACGAATGCGAATCACTGTGTACGATGTTCTGGGCTGGCTAGCGGTTGGTATGTCCCATGCTGAAATTTTAGAAGACTTTCCTGAATTAACCGAAGAAGACATTAGGGCTTGTTTAGAATTTGCTGCTGACCGTGAACATCGTTTAGTTGCTTTCGTAGGCGCTGATTGAAGCTGCTTTTCGACCAAAATTTGAGTAGCAAGCTCATAACTCGCTTAGCGGATTTTTTCCCTAATTTCAGTCTGGTTCAGTTTCATGGGCTGTCAGAGAAGACTAATACGGAGATATGGACATTTTCCAAGACGGATGAGTGGCGCAAGTATGTGATTGGACTGGCGTAAGGCGGTCTTATTTTTTTGGTAATTTACAGTTATCGAGCGCACTTTAAAAAAGCTGTGTATTTTTGGTTCTGATTCGTCCATAGAGTTCTTCCATCGTCTCGACAAATGAACTTTCCTTATCCCAAAAGGGCGGAAAATCGCCTTGCTTTTTCACTAGAATTGCTGGAACGCTGGCTTGTGGAGCTGCTTCAATGGTCTGAGGCAGGCGTTTTGCCCCATGCCAAAAGTCCTTCAAACTTCCAACGGCAACCGCTGTTTGTACTGTGGGTTTTGTGAAATAACTCAGGTCGGGTTCAGGTGCAGATTTTGTTAGCGTCAATTCTGCCGATAATGCCTGACCTAAGGGTGACTTAGCGAGTTCCTTTTGGAGTGCCTCTCTCGATAATCCCCTTAGCTCAAATAGCAAAAATGGATCTTGGTCTAACTGGGCGGCGAGGAGATAGTAAACCCCTGCGATGTGCTTACAGGGATTACTCCAGTCGGGACAAGAACACTCGGTTTTGAAGTCGTCTTCGTGATGGGGGAGTAGGTGTACATCGAGCTTGGCAAAGGCATTATCGATGTTATCGGGGATTTCATTAAGCATCAGTCGAGAAATGAGGCTGGCTTTGGAGGCAACGTAGGCAATTGCCGCTGACCAATTCGCGGCACTAATCGATTTAAATTCGATGGTGGTAGTGTAAAGCGGTTCTGTATAGACCCCAAAGTAGGGGTTCACAGATCCACGCACTTGGGCCGAAATCACTCCATCTTTAATCTCAAAGCTTTTGACTTTTCCGCCACGGGCATAGGAGCGGCCACGACTTAAACGACCTGAATCCATTATTTTTTCTAGGGCGGCAATGAAGCGCTGCCCCCACCAAGTCCGACTAAATTGAGCCATAATTTTTACTCCAAAATTGCGCTCTTATTCAAAGTAATAAGCTGCTTAAAGGAATCGTTATCCAAATTGGATAACCACGACTCATCCGAACCCACGATCGCTCCCGCTAGTTTTTTCTTGTCTTCAATCATTTCGTCAATCCGCTCTTCGAGGGTGCCGATTGCCACAAACTTATGGACAAACACATTCTTCTTCTGACCAATGCGGAAAGCCCGGTCTGTCGCCTGATTTTCTACTGCGGGGTTCCACCAGCGGTCAAAGTGGAACACATGATTAGCTTTCGTGAGGGTAATACCGACGCCGCCCGCCTTGAGGGACAGAATGAACACCGATGGCTCGGTCTCAGGGTCTTGAAACTCGGTAATCATCTGTTCGCGTTTATTGCGGTTGGTACCACCGTGAAGATAGTAGGTGTTGTAGTGACAAGTCTGGCGTAGGTACTTTTCAAGGGCATCCCCAAGCTCGGTGAATTGGGTGAAGATCAGCAGGCTCTCCCCTTCTGCCATCACTTCCGCCACCATTTCGCTAAGGCGACTGAGTTTGTGCGAGCGCTCTGGCGAAAAGTCACTCTCGTCCTGCAAAAACTGTCGGGGGTGGTTGCAAATTTGCTTCAGCTTCAGCAGCGTAGCCAGAATCAGACCCTTACGCTGAATGCCTTCAGCCTCATCCAGTTCACCCGTAATATCCTTGACGACTGCCTCGTAGAGGGAGGCTTGCTCTTTGGTGAGGTTACAGTAGAGCTTTTGCTCCACTTTATCGGGCAAGTCTTTGATGATCGATTGATCGGTCTTGACCCGTCTTAGAATGAACGGCTCCACCAGCTTTTTGAGGGTCGCCGAGCGCACAGGGTCGTTGTTTTTCTGGATCGGTACTTCAAAGCTTTTGCGGAAATGGGCTTCTTTGCCTAAATAGCCCGGATTGAGAAAGTTGAAAATGGACCACAGATCTAACAGACGGTTTTCCACAGGGGTTCCCGTTAGGGCAAGGCGATGAGGGGCAGACAGCTTTAGGATCGCTTTTGTCTGCTCTGCCTTGGGATTTTTGATATTTTGTGCTTCGTCTAAGACCAAGCGGTGCCAATCCACGCTCTCGATAAGCTTGAGGTCCTTGCGAATCAGCGTGAAGGAGGTGATGACCACGTGGTTCTGCTGGGCCATGGCTTGAAATTCCGTGGTGTCTTTAGCGCGTTCGGTGCCGTGGTGGACGATGGAGCACAGGTGAGGCGCAAATTTTTCGATTTCCTTGCGCCAGTTCCCTACAACAGAGGTGGGCGCAATCAGTAAGGTTGGCTTCAGGGGCATGGCTGCCTGTTTGGCTTGCTCCTGTTCTTGCACGAGTCGTGCAATAACTTGGACGGTTTTGCCTAAACCCATATCATCCGCCAGACAGCCATTGAGTCCCAGTTGCTCCAGATAGGAGAGCCAGGAAAGGCCCCGCTTTTGGTATTCCCGCAGAGTGCCTTGCAGGTGCACGGGGTCTGAGATCGCCTCCAATCGGCTCTTGTCATGCAGCTTATCCAGCATTTCTGCTAAAGTTTGACCGCGATCAAACTCCACCTCAAGATCTTCGTTGCCCTCCGCCGTCAGCCGCATAAAATCGATCAGACTGATCTCTGGGTTTTCTTGCTGATGCTTTTTCCAGAACTCCAGCATTTGCTGCATTTTGTCTTGGTCCAGGTGCATCCACTGTCCCCGAAACTTCACCAGCGGGGATTTAGCTTTCACCAGTTCCAGCCACTCCTTTTCAGAAACCTGTTCACCCCCAATCGAGAGGTCGTACTGATACTGAACCAGGTTGTCGTAGCTAAAGTAGCTTTTGGATTTATCTTGAGCGCGGGAAAGAGATTTGCCCTTTGCCCGTAGCCGCACCTTGGCGCGTTGATGACCCTTCGGCGTCCACCAAGCCGGAATAATCACCTTATATCCAGCGCTTTCTAAGACCCAGGCGGAGTCTTGCAGAAACTCGAAGGCTTCCGCTAAGTCCATGGCAATGCTCACGGGCTGATCGGTCTCTAAGCCCTGCCAGAGTTTGGGATAGATTCTTGCGGCGTAGCCTAGATTCAACAGCAGATTTTGTTCAAAGCGCTCACCCAGTTGCTTTTGTAGTTCTTTCTGGCGCGTAGCCTTTGATGACCAATACTCCGTTAGAGGAACACGCAGGGACGGATCTTGTTTAGGTGCAGCAAGAAACTGAAGTTCCCAAGGGGCTTCTGGTTGACCCGGCTCCTGAAGCTGAAAACACAGGTAGAACGGGATTGCGGTTTGGATATGACTAATGCGATCACGCCAAGTCCGCCACTGCTGATACAGCTCCAGTCTCGAATTTTTGCCCAAGGATGAGTCATTGGCTGATAGGCAATGATGCAAAAGAGTATCATCAATCTTTTGCTCAAACCCAGCAGTAGAGGGGGTATGCGTCGCAATTTCAGTGAGTAAGCATTCCGAAAAATGCCGCAGCAGCAGTTCGCGATCATAAAATTCTGGTGTCTCGTGGGGTTCTGCAAAGCCCGCAACACAGGCCAGGGGCATATAGTCTACATAACGTTTCAGGTCAGTTTCATATTGATCACTGGTGATTTCCCATCCAGGATAAACCTCAAAATTCGGCTCATTTTTTGGCTGAGATTTTTTACTCTTAGCCGAAACGGTTTGTTTTGGGTGAACAACTTCTCGATACTTCAGCGCCGGAATGTACTGGTCTTTCAGAATAACTTGCTTAAAGGTTTGGGTGTAGTGATACCAAAACAGGAGGTCAGCGCCAAGCTGCACCTCCGCCAAATTGTTCATGGCGATGAAATGCAACTCATTCAGCAGCTTGATAACATTCGTTACCAGCTCATAATCGGATCCAATCATGTGGATGGGTGTTTTTGCCGCATAGCAGTCCACCTGCCAATATTTCAGTTCAAATGCTTCTGGAAGGTCCTGCTCTATATATCGCGCCAGTTCTAGGGAAGGGAGAGGACGATCGCCATGACTCGGCAGCAGAAAATATTGTGGTGAAATCCGCTCAGCGATAGGATGCAATCTCAGCTCTGACTTAATCCCTAGCTCCTGCATCAAAAACGTTTCAAGGTCGTTCTTGAAGAGTTGGCACGGATGAATATGCTGGGTGGTTTTGCTTTTCTTCGTCACCTCATTCGTTTCTACCCAAAGGTAAAATGCACCCCTTTGGATAAATCCATCTTCTACTTGGGGAATCCAGGTACCGTGAAGGATTTTCATATGCCTAGTCTAGAAGAACGTTTTTGATTCGTCGACGACTTCTGCCAGGCATTTGAACCTTGTTAGCACCGACAATTACTTACAGGATGGTCTGAAACAGACGCGAAGCAGCTTGGGGTAGTTCATAACTAAGACTTATTTCGTACAAGGCCCAAATCATAGTCTCTAAGGAGCGTCCGTACTCCAGTAGCGAAAGCGCCTGCGGAGGTATCGGTAGCAGGCAAAGCGTGGATAGAAACATCCAAGGACTCCCCATTGTAGGGCTTTTCTAGTTGACTAAAGTAGGGACCAATATCGCGTACCGTATTCGGCACTGGGCTAAAACGAGCTTTGACGGAGACTAAAACCCAGCGGTTCTGCAAACGTTCGATGCGCAGGACCCGCTCAATCAGGACTGGTTTCATCTCTTTGCGTTCCCAGAATCGCTCAAAGGTGAGTAGCCGGACATCTGATCCCTCTACTTTAGGGGTACTGGTGCGCAAAAGTCGGCTGGATGTGGGCACAGAACCATAAGCTCGATTGACATAATCAGGAAGGGCCGTTTGTAACGTATTCGCCAAGTCATCGAGTGGACTGGCTTGGACCTGCTGTGCGAAAAAGCTGAGTAATCCTACAGAAACTAGGAATTTAGGAAGGTGCATGATCCTTACCTGAAATTTCTGGGCCTGCAATTTCTGCCAAAATTTTCAAGGCCATCTGTCGTGGCTGAGGATGTTGGGTAATCGGCCTACCTATTACCAGGTAATCAGCACCCTGCTCAATCGCTTCACCGGGCGTGAGGGTGCGCCGTTGGTCATCGGCATTGCTTCCGCTTGGACGAATTCCAGGAGTAACAATCAAAAAATCAGGTCCACAGGCCTGCCGGACCAATTCAATTTCTTGAGGCGAACAAACAATCCCTGCTACTCCGCTCCGTCGGGCAAGTTCAGCCATTCGTACAACGTAGTCCGGTACGTCCAAATAAACACTTAGCTCAGTGGACAAGGCCGATTGATCGATGCTTGTCAGTAGACTAACCGCCAGCAGCTTGGGACTAGGTTTGCCCGTCTTTTCCGAAAAACTTTGGACAGCGGACACGGCAGCTTGCATCATCGCTTGTCCTCCACTGCTATGAATAGTCAAGAGGTCTACGCCCAAGTTGCAGACTTCCAGGCAAGCCTTGGCTACAGTATTGGGAATATCGTGCAGCTTGAGGTCAAGAAAAACCCGTCCTCCTTGCTTTTTGACCTGAGCTACTCCTGCTGGACCGCTATGGATAAAAAGCTCTAAACCAATTTTCCAGAAATTGACTTCGGGGCTCAAGGACTGGATTACCGTTTCTGCAGCGGACATCTCTGAGAAATCTAAGGGAACAATGAGCTTTGTTTGTTCTGTACTCAAGACTACCTACCTGCTTTTGTGGAAATGAAGCTGATTTACTCTACTTTTTACGACTAAGTTCCTGTTTCCTCCAACATTCCGCCCAACTTCATGCACAGAATAGTTTTTTCAAATAGAATTTCACATTTTCTTTAGAATTGAGTATACTTACATTAATCAAGTTAACAAAACTGCTTCAATATAGAAGTATATGTTTACAAGGTTTCGTTTCATCTCTGCCAGAAGTTCAAACCAAATTCAGGTAAAGCCTATGGGCTTAGCACAACGTGGGCAGGAGTATGTCTTAATTCCCCTTATTAGTACCTACGTTTCCCCGCAGGAAACTCAGCATAACGATGTGGATTGGGGCCACGTGACTTATTTATTAGATGTGTATACTCCTTCTGTCGAAAGAGAATTCACTATTGGCCTGGGGGGTCTCCAAGGACTACATGTAACGCTTCCTCAGGGAATCCCTGATGATGCTATTCGTTGGGACATGGTTCGGGCCTTTGACCAGAATGGGAAATCCATAGATATCGAGTCTGTCAGGAGCAAAGATCAGGTGTTGACCGTGGAGCTTACGGAACCTCTTGCTCCAAGCGCCTACCTGCGCCTCGAATGTAAGTATATGCCCACACCTGAGCCTTCCCGTAGAACTAACGTAGCAACATTCCCCCTTGTGAATTGCCGCTGGGGACGTTTTGAAACTACAGCCATTCTTTTCTTTGAGTCCAAGGACCGATTGGGAAAACGTCGTCACAGCGCATAGTTTATTAGATTCTTTCGCCCTACACCTCAAAACAGGCCAAAGCGCTTTGGTTGCGGGTGAAATTTTGGGTACATCATCGCTGGAACAGGTTTATTCCCTTCCAGATGTTCTTGCACGAGGACGGGCACTTCGCTGTAGTGCACGCGCGAATACCAGATTTGTTCAGGCATAACCAAAACCATAGGTCCGGAACCGCATTGGCCCAGACAGCCTGTGCCAGAAACCGTCACCTCAGAAATATCATAGGTTTGCAGGGCAGCCAGCACTTGAGCAGATCCGTCCTTCAAGCAAGTACGATTTTGACAAACCAGTACAGTTTTTTCCACAGCTTAGACATCACCCATATATGCCTATAGTATGAACTACCTCTAGGAGGCGGGCATATCGCGCAGGGGGAATTGCGCGAGATCGTTAAAAGCAGCGACCCGCAGGGTTTCCTCTCGTCATCATTCCTTTACATACTCTTGCGCTTTAGTCCACACATCCGCTTTCTAGATTCAGTACTATGGATATAGATTCTCTGATGAACCGATGCGCACTTTCTTTCTTGCTTTTGTGCTTTTGGGGTTGAGTATCGTCCCTGCTACCGCAGCAGAAAAACTTCAGCCTACTACTGTATCCCGCTCTTTTGTCTGTCTAGGAGAGCAGGTCGCAGATGCTCAAGCAGCTCCAAACGTACGGACTGTGACCGCTTCTGCTGCCAATGAAGAAGATGCTAAATATAAAGCTCATTTGGAAGCGACAGAGGTATGTAAAAAAGAAGGACAGCTCTACCGCTGGTCTGGAGATTGGAAGCTTGCTGGCTCCTAATACACGTGCGGAAAAATCACTTAAAAATTAACGTTCGGCTCAGTAATCTAGAACAAGTAAACATACTGCAACAATCCGTAGCAGGAATGTAGGATTTATCTATAATTCTTAGTAAGGGAAAGTCCTGCTTTTTCCTTGCTGGTTGATTGTAGGATTCCTCATACTTCTAAAGGTTGTGTTATGGCCGACTTCAAAAAATACCGCTTTACATGCACACTCTCCTATGGAGATATCTACGGTCAGATTATCGTTTGGTTGGGGGTAATTTTTGTAAGTTTGGCTGCTGCTCTAGCGGGTATGGGCTCCAACAACCCTATATTTGCTCTAGTCACCGTAGGGCTGGTTTGGGTAGTGTCTCTACCGTTCTTGCTTTTCGCCTTTGTAACTACGCTGTTTAATCACATTGAGATTGCCACCGTAGAGGAGCAAGAGGAAGTATCAACTTCTACGGCCGTATTTTCGAGAGTGCAACCTCAGGGTGAGTGAGTCGTCTCAATCTAAGCCGATCTGTTTTACTTAGGGGCGAGTCATCGGCGATGATACGCTAGTGTGAAAATTTTAGGAAATAGCGTTTCATGGCAGAACTGGAACAGGCTCCGAGCGTTGTGGATGAGCCCGTCGCTTGCGACTGGCTTTTGCAAATCTTAATTAGTGTTACCAATAGTACAGGCATCCCTTGTCCTGTAACCCTCAATGTGGGCGGCCTTCTGGTGTCTGGAGAATTGGTGGGCGGTCTTCAATATTTTGAAGAATTTGCTCAGAAGATAGGTTCTGCTGTAAAAGAATCAGAACGGGAAGAAATAGAAACCATGTTCCGAGAAATGGGACAAAGCTTTTATCCTAAAGAAAAAGCTCCAGATGCCCAACCACCACCTAATCCCCATTTTGTTCATTTAAAGAATGTAAAAATCTTCAACCCAGAAGGGCTTCCTTTTCCTTCTAACGACGGATCTTTCTGGCGTGGTCGCGTAGAAGCTGTCGATGGGTTTATGTTAGGTTCTCTGACACCCAAAATTGGCAGTATGGATGCTGTAGAGCTTGTAGAAGACTAGTCCAGAAATCGAAACCAGCTGAATCAGAACTTTCTATCGCTCAGACCATAAGTGATCAAATTCCTGTCCAAACCTTTGGCTCATTGCTTTGTTGTTATGGACAATTAACAGATTCTCATCATTGCGGGTGTTAGCCCCGTTGGAGAAATTAAAAGAGCCAAAAGCTACGGTAGGAGTATCGCTATCTCGGTCAATCAGCATTACTTTGTGATGCATCATATAGAGATTAGTATCTTCCCGCATATCTGCTCCCAAAGAAGATAAACGCAAAAAACTAGAATACGTAGAGTTCTGCTTTTTTTCAAAGATTCCACGGACAGCCACGCCTTGGGCCATATCCTGCTGTAGTATTTTTTCAAGAGCTTTGGCCGTGAAGCTAAAGGCCAAAATGTCTACCGAATATTTTGCTTCCGCTAAAGTATTTTCCAAAGCAGTAAGCGGTTGGTCTTCTGGACTAAAGTAGGTTTCAAGGATAGTGCCATCTTTGAGTTGTATTTTGGGATAAGGCGTTTGGGGCACCTTCATCGGACCAAATTTACCAGACCAAAGTTGTTCAAATTCGATCTGATAGTTATCGATAAGCTGAGCGATAGCTGGGTCTTTCTGGCTATCCCAAAAAATGAAATTGTTATTATTGCGCTGTGTACAGTTGCGGGTGAGGTTCATCGACCCCATACCTAAGACTTCTCCATCAATAATCAAAAATTTGTCATGCATCAATCCTCTATTCTCTTCCCCATCATCTTCTACTGGAATTCCTTGTTGTTCTAGATTTTGCAACAGGGCTTTCTGACGATTGCTATGTTCTGTGACAATGCGTATCTGGACTCCTCTGTACTTAGCCTGGCTAATCGCTTCAGCGATGGTCTGATTATTCAATTCATAAGCTGCTATATCTAGACTAACTTTTGCCTGATTAATATGTTGAGCAACAGTCTCTCCGATTGGATCTAAACTGTCATTTTGACTGGTTTTATTGGGGTCGGTGAATAATAAAGTATAGAGTTGATTATTGTTTGACTGAGTAGCTTGAGAACTATTAGTTTGAGTACATCCACTCAATAGCCCAGACAGGCCAATGGCTAAAAGTGCTCCCAGAACGAGACGGTGCTGAGGGAAATTAAAAAGCTGAAAAAAGGATAGCCAGATTTTCCCCTCGCGATCTTTAACTTGTTGATTTCTCACTCCTGCTTCTCTGGGAAGAACCAAGATCCAATGTTCCCTCCGCAGGGATTAATTTACCATTTCTGAGGTTTAGGAGCCTTCGCTGGTGCAGGTGCTGGCACGGGTACTATAGGGTCCAGATTATTGGGGTTTCTGTCGAGATTGTTGCACTTGTTGGATCTGTTGTGCTGGTGGGGTCTGCGGTATTGGAGAAGCGGCTGTCTCCGCTTTTGAAAATTCTTTAAATGCTTCAGTATATTGTGCAGCTAGCTTCTGTCTTGTGACATCAGTAAAGGCGGTGGTACTCGTAAACTTGAAGCCATTAATGACTACTTCAGAGGTTTCTATAGGATACATAATGTCTTTGTTATTGTCGTTGTGGCCTAATCCCAAAGCATGACCGAGTTCATGGGTGGCCACTAATTCGATTTCACTAGCACCTGCGGGTCCCACTTTGCGGTCTGTCTGGATACCAATAAATGGAATATAGCTGGTCGTGACTCGATTGACGATTAATGTAATTTCAGATTTGCTAAATTGGCGAAATTTCCCTTCATCATTGCTGGACCTTAAGATAAAGGATCTTTCGAACCCAACTTGTTCTCCATTCTTATCGAGTTCCCAGCCAATCAAAACATTAGCATTGTTTTGGTCTTCAGTCTCTTGAAAAATAGGTTTGCCATTGAGACCTGTTGCATTCCAGGCTTCTAGCCCTTTGCGTATAGCTGCCTTATACTCTTCTTGTTTCTGCGCTTCTTTTTCCGGTAAGGGCTGGATAAATACTTTTAGCGGGAAAGCTTTTTCTGGCCAAGCTTTTGGCTGTTTGTAGTCCGTCCATTTAGTTTCTCTAGGAGCTTCTTGATAACTTTTGGGCGCTGCAAGCAGTGAGGACGAACTGAGTAAACTGGTTAAGATGATAGACAGAAGAACGGTCATCAGCGGCTTTTCCCTGTTCAAGTAAATCCGGTGAGTCATTAGTGCATCCTGTATTCATTCATAGGTTCTAAGTTTAGTATGGCTAGGTAGCAATTCCCTTAAAATCAATCATAGAAGAGATTTACGCGGATATGAAGGGAATTAAAACTGGCTAGATACGTCGCCTGATTCATGTATCTCGTTGTTCTCTAACTCGTTGATCTACAACGATTTTTCCTAACAACTCAATATGATGAGTATAAAAGCTCGAGATGGCTCAGTTCGTTTAGCTTAATTGATTGCTTTAAACATCAGGATTACAATATCCAAGCTTTCCTAAAAAGGCGTCACTCTACTACTTTTGTCGCTTAGCAGCTTTCGTCGATATCGGTATTTGCATAGGTATGATCGGGACTAGCTTACTGGGTTTTGCTTGGGGCTTCTTTTGAGCCGCTGGGACTTGTTGGATCTGTGATGCTGATGGAGCCTGAGGTGCAGGAGAAGTAGCTGTCACGGCTCGCAAAGAATCTTGGAGGGCTTCATCATAGTGGGCGGCTAGCTTTTGTCTTGTGACATCCGTAAAAGTCGTAGTGTTTGTAAACTTGAAACCACTAATAACGACTTCAGAGGTTTCTGCGGGATACATAATATCTTTGCTGTTGTCGTTGTGACCCAATCCTAAAGTATGACCGAGTTCATGGGTGGCCACTATTTCGATTTCACCGGCGCCTGCGGACCCCACAGTACGGTCTGTCTGGAAACCAATAAAAGGAACGTAGTTGGTCGTGACACGATTGACAATCAAAGTGATTTCAGACCTGTTAAACCTGCGAAACTTCTCATTGCTATTGATAGGTCTTATAGTGAAGGATCGTTCAAATCCAACTCGTTCTCCATCTACATCTAGCGCCCAACCAATCAAAACATTAGCGTTGTTTTGGTCTTCAGTCTCTTGAAAGATAGGTTTACCATTGAGACCTGTTGCATTCCAGGCTTCCATTCCCTTGCGTATGGCTGCTTTGTATTCTTCTTGCTTTTGTGCTGCTTTTTCTGGTAAGGGTTGAATAAATACTTTTAAGGGAAAAGCTGTTTCTGGCCATGCTTTGGGTTCTTTATACTCCGTCCACTTAGTCTCTTTAGAACCTTCCTGATGACTTTTGGGGGCTGCAAGCAGTGAGGATGTACTGAGCAAACTGGTAAAGCCGATGGACAGAAGAGCAGTTATCAGCGGTTTTTTCCAGTCCAGGCTAATCCAGTGAATCATAGGTAGCACCCTGCATGCCTTTACGAGTTCTTAATCTATTATGACTATGTAGAGATTCCCTTGGAACAAGCCGTAGAAAAGCTTTACAGGCATACTATAAGGGAGTCAAAAATGACCAGTTGTATCTTCTAAGACATCTGTATTGCCACACCCTTCCTGGTGATATATGTACAGCTTCAGAAGTCCAGCGTCTTGCGGCGCTGAACACACAGCGCAAGGTGCCTCTCTGTGTTTATTCCAATCTGCAGCCTAGCCTGCGCTACGAGAAACTAAGAGTCTGAAAAAGAGGCTTGTCCGACTTTCTTCCTGCGACCGATTAATTTCTCTGGAAAGAACCAAGATCTAATGTTCCCTGGGCAGACGTCAACTTACCATTTCTGGTGCTTAAAAGTTTTTACGGGAGGGGTCTGTGCCGATGCGTCCGGTTTTGCTTGAGACTCCTGTTGCGTCTGAGGTACTTGTTCAACTGGTGGCACTTGTTGAACTGGTTGAGTTGCTGGAGTTTGTTGTGCCTGTGGTAATTGTTGTACTTTTTGAGCCTCTTTATAGCCTTTGGATGCGGCAAATGAGGGGACCATACTGAGTGCACTGGTCAAGCTGATAGATAGCAGACTGCTCAACAGAAATGTTTTCCAATCCACGTTCCACCGACGAATCATAGGAAGCACCCTGTATTTTTTATTAGGTTCTTAGACTAGTATGGCTATGTAGAGGTTCCGTTAGAATAAGCCATAGAAAAGATTTACGGGGATATTAAGGGAATTAAAAACGACCAGGTGCGCCGTCTGAGCCATCTGTATCGCCGCTCCCTTCCGGCTGATGTATTTACAACTCCAGAATTTGCCCAGCGCCTTGCAGCGCTGAGTGCGGAGCTTAAGGTGCCTCTGTGCGTCTATGTTAATCGTCGGGGACAGATTGTTAAAGTGGCCGTGGGCACCCCTCACCAGACCCAATTTGCACCCCATGAGCTGCCTCGACAAGGGGCCGAACGACTCTCTGGCCTGCGCTGCCTTTCTACGCAGCTGCATACGGGCGAACCTCCAAAGTCAGCGCTAACTGCGCTTGCGATGCAACGTTTGGATGCGCTGGTCAGTCTGAGCGTCTCTTCGGAAGGACGTAAGCGTACCAGTGCGGCTCCTACAGGCTTTGTGCAGGAGGTATATCTGGCGCATTTGGTGGCAGACCCGATGCGCTGGTCCGTGGCTAGCGTGGACTCTCTGAACGAGTTGTCAGCCCAAGACCTAGAGACCTTTATTCGAGATTTAGAAACCGCTTTTGCCGCTCAAGATGCCCTAAGAGCAGTGGATAGGGACCTGGAGAGAGCACTGCTCGTCGGCGTATTCTCTCCCGAGATCCAAGAACAAGCCCTGCTGGATGAAATGGCGGAACTGGAAGAGTTGGTCCGAAGCGCTGGTGGGCAAGTCCTCGATAGTTTTTGGCAAAAAAGAGAACGGCCCCATCCGGCTACTTTTATTGGCGAAGGGAAAGTAACGGAGGTCGCCTTGGCGGCTCAGGAACAGGGGGCCAACCTGATTATTTTTGGCAAGGACCTCACCCCTTCCCAAGGCCGCAACTTAGAAAGCGCCATTGGCGTTCGGGTAGTAGACCGTACACAGTTAATTTTGGATATTTTTGCCCGTAGAGCTCGCTCTCACGAGGGTAAGCTCCAGGTCGAGTTGGCCCAGATGGAATATCTACTCCCCCGGCTATCCGGAAGTGGACTAGGATTATCTCGTCTAGGTGGCGGTATTGGTACCCGTGGACCTGGAGAAACCAAGCTAGAAACTGACCGACGAGCTATTCGTGGGCGGATTGCCAAACTGGAACAGCAGGTTACGCGACTACAAGCACACCGCAGTCGTCTAAGACATCGTCGTCAAGGGAAAGACCTCCCCGTTTTCGCTTTGGTTGGTTATACCAACGCGGGGAAATCAACTTTGCTTAATCGGCTAACAGAATCAGAAGTATACGTAGCGGACCAACTGTTTGCCACCCTAGATCCTACGACGCGTCGTCTGGACCTCAAGCAGGAAAGGAGGGTCACGACGGTACTGCTCACCGATACGGTAGGCTTTGTTCATGACTTGCCCAAGCCTCTAGTTAATGCCTTTCGCGCCACTCTAGAGGAAGTTACAGAGGCAGATTTCCTGCTGCATGTAGTAGATCTTTCCAATCCTTCTTGGCCACAGCATATCGAAGCGGTGGAATTGATTCTCTCCCAGATGCCTGTGGTCTGCGGCCCTACCCAATTAATCTTTAATAAGGTGGATTTGGTGGCCCCTCAAGAACTAAGTCTTGCTCTGGAAGCTTATCCCCAAGCTGTCTTTGTCTCTGCTGCGACAGGAACAGGCATTTCCAAACTACAGAAGGCCTTAATCAGCTGGGCACAGACAGAAACAGAATATGTCAGCGTTCCAGATACTCTCCTAGAAGCCGTTTTTCCTTCATAGTCAAAAGTTGCGCCTATAAAAACACCTAATTTGGAGCTTTCCAAACTAGGTGCCAGTGCATTAACTTTCTTAAGGGAATTATTTTTGAGTTAGTTAGCGGCCGAAGCGGGCTAAGCAACTTCTTGAATGGCCTCAGCCTCTGATTTGCAAATGGTGAACTTGGCATCAATACCTGCTGCGATTAGAGCTTCCTTAACTTCAGCGCACAGACCAAACAGGGTTAGTATTCTGCCAAAGGCATGACTCATCCGCAACGCCGTATTCAGAACGCGAACTCCATCACTATCGATAGAGGTAACATTCGTAAAGTCAATAATCAGATTAATCTTCTTACGGGCAATGCTGCCTAATATCTTCTCTTCAATGATGCGGCTAGCCTTATGCGTAATTGTACCTTTTAGTCTAATCACATCTCGAGGGGAGCTATAGGTATAATTGCCGTTTTTGAGAAAGTTCACTTGTCTGAACTGAAGAACTTTTGCTCTTGGTTTTTCAAATGACATCACCATGGCGTTCCTTGCGGTGCTCTTACTTAAAGCTTACATCCTAACTATAAATTCAACGTTAAGATATCGCATCAGTGTGCACACGGGAAGTAAAACACTTGTCATCTCAGTGATATTAGCGGGTTGTAGGATGTTAGATTGGCCTTGGTTTTGGGTAGCGCTGCATGTTAACATGAATAAGCTCTTTTCCCATCCTGAATTAGGTTCAGCGTTTATCTTATGCTCCGTGCTGGAATTGTCGGTTTACCCAACGTGGGCAAATCCACCCTATTTAACGCCATCGCAGACAATGCGAAAGCTGAGGCGGCTAATTTCCCCTTCTGTACCATTGAACCGAATACGGGCTTGGTATCCGTCCCAGATGAGCGGATGGAGAAGCTTCAGAAGATTGTGAATACGAAAGTAGTAATTCCTACCCGTATTGAATTTGTGGACATTGCAGGTTTGGTCCGGGGAGCTTCCCAAGGAGAAGGACTTGGCAACCAATTCCTTTCCCATATCAGGCAAGTGGATGCGATCGTCCACGTCGTGCGCTGCTTTGAAGACCCGAATATTACCCATGTGGAGGGTTCTATCGATCCGGAGCGAGACATTAGCACCATCAATCTGGAATTAGCCCTGTCCGACCTTGCTCAGATAGAAAAGCGTCAGCAGAAAATTGCGAAACAAGCCCGCACCGAAAAAGTCTATCAAGAAGAGCTGAAGGTTCTAGAACGCCTGACAGAAGCGTTAGACCAAGGGATTCCCGCTCGCCTGGTGACCCTTGCGCTAGAGGAGCAGGAGCTGATCGACAACAGCAATCTAGGATTGCTGACCAGTAAGCCTGTAATCTACGCCACCAATGTCAGTGAGACAGACTTAGCCACGGGCAATGCCTTTGTCCAGAAGGTCAAGGCTATCGCAGAGAAAGAGCATGCAGGCGTAGTCGTCATGTCTGCGCAGGTTGAATCAGAATTGGTTGAATTGCCTCCAGAGGATAGAACAGATTTCCTGGCCTCGCTCGGCGTTGAAGAAGGAGGTCTGCAGTCCCTGATCAGAGCCACCTACAGTCTGTTGGAATTGATTACCTACTTCACGGCAGGAGAAAAAGAAGTACGGGCCTGGACTATACGCAGAGGGACTCTTGCTCCCCAAGCGGCAGGCGTCATTCACTCAGACTTTGAAAAAGGGTTTATCCGCTCCGAAACCATTTCCTATGAAGACTTGGTCACGGCAGGCTCCTATGCTGCCGCCCGCGAAAAAGGAACCTATCGCTCTGAAGGCAAAGAATACCTGGTGAAAGACGGAGATGTCCTCCACTTCCGCTTCAACGTTTAGGCCAAAGACCCCCTATAGTCCCCCTTGCCACTAGGCGTAGCCTTCCCGGAGGGTGGGGGACGGCGATAGCCGGGGGTTAACTAAGCCCACCCACTTATGTTGCAGAAAATTAAGCTATTTGACGGAGAAAGGTGGGGGCCTAGTTCACTCGGTATAATTAGGCGTGATTTATATTCTTTGAAGCACGAGGGGCACAATGATAATAGGTAATCTACATGATGTGTTTGTTGCTGCGCTCATTGGCAATGGTGAAGTGGCTGTCGCTTTTGTAGTTGCTCTAATTGCTGGGGTTTTTGCGCTGATGCTAAGTACGACCTTGGCTAAGTAGCTTATATCCACCTCGGCTCTACGGAGGATCTGAGTGGTGTCGGATGTTTTGCTTTATATCGATAGTCCCTACTCAGTGCTGAACATTGAGGAATTTTTGGACTGGGTAGAATGTCAAACCCAGGATTCCTTGCATGCCTTTAATGAGCTTTTGCCTTTGCTAGTTCTTCAGTTAGAAATCCGCGCTAACTTGCTGCCCAGAGGACTTGGCCTTAGGATGAAACCTGTACTCTGCCAACTCAAATCTCTCTGCGAATGAATCCTATTCCTCCTACACCCGCGATCACGAAATCTTTTCAGGACCTGAAAACACTCTCTGGTGAGGAGTTTCGACAGGTCTTTGTCCAATTGGGATTGGTGATTTTGCTCTTAGGACTGTGTGTTTGGGCATTCTATAGCCTCTGGCATTTGACCCAGCTCAGTACGCTGCAGGCACAGCGTTCTAAAGCTCTGACGCAAGAGTTGACCGTAGCCAAGAAAAACTATGGGAAGGTGCAGGAACGTTTTACCTATGCCTTTGATCCCCGCCAGATTGAGCCGATGCTCAAAAAATCCTATGGCTGGACGGACCCTGAAGATATTCAGATTCGCTTTGTGGGTGCTGACAAGTTAGCAGAAATAGCTCAGCTTGAAAAGCGCGCTATTACAGTTCGTTGAACAAGTCCGAATGATCGCTTTTGTCTATGGGATGTTGGTCTCGGCCTCCACCCGTGAAAGCCAGCAATGGGTTGTGGTCGATGTGCAAGGCGTGGGTTATCAAGTTTGGACCCATAGTCGAGCTTTGGCCCTACTTCCAGCCGTCGGTAGCCCGCTTAAAATGCATACGGTTCTGGTTCCCCGCGAAGATAGCATGACCCTTTATGGTTTTCTGGAAGAGCAGGAGCGAGAACTATTTACCCTGCTGACTTCCGTTTCAGGGGTCGGTCCCCGGCTTGCCTTGGCTCTTTTGGATACTTTGGGTGCCATGGAACTCGTCCAGGCCGTAGTCCGAGAAAATTTTCGCGCCTTAGCCCTGACTCCAGGAGTAGGCAGTAAAACGGCCCAACGAATTACCTTAGAACTGAAGAGCAAAATGGAAAAGTTCCGTCAAGAAGCGGGGTTAGGCGTAGCCACAGGGGTTTCCATTCAGCCTCAAGTCTATGAGGAAGCCCAAATGGCGCTTTTAGCCCTTGGGTTTTCGCCGAAAGAAGTAGCACAGGCCCTTCAACAGGTCAGCGGTCAAAATCCAGGCTCTGCTGCAGAAGAATGGATTCGCTCGGCAATTGCCTGGTTGTCTAATCGTTAGGAGCATAGAGGATGACAGACCAAAGCAAACAAGATAATCGAGGCAATTTTCTTACAGAGCAGCGTAATCCTCTGAGTATGGATCTAGATAAACTGTCTGCTTTAGAACTAGTTCAGCTTATGAGTCAGCAGGATTTAGAGGTGGTACAAGCGGTCAGTGCCGCTCAGGAATCTATTGCTCAAGGGATCATTCTGATTGCTGAGGCGCTTGCTCAAGGGGGACGGCTGTTTTATGTGGGTGCAGGTACCAGTGGTCGGTTAGGCGTCCTGGATGCCTCAGAGTGCCCTCCGACGTTTAGAACAGACCCCACGATGGTCCAGGGATTGATCGCAGGTGGTCCAGAAGCCTTAGTCCGCAGTATCGAAGGGGCAGAAGATAGTCCGAGTACCGGAGCTGCAGACCTCATAGAGCGAGGAATCGGGCCTAAGGATGTGGTGTTGGGCATTGCCGCTGGAGGCACAACTCCCTATATTCACGGGGCTCTGGGTGCAGGGCGCGCGCAGGGTGCAAAAACTATTTTTTTCTGCTGTGTATCTAAGGAGCAAGTACCCGATGATTATGATCTTTCCATCCGCGTCTTGGTCGGGCCTGAAATTTTAACAGGGTCGACTCGGCTGAAAGCGGGCACCGCTACTAAGATGGTCCTGAACATGCTCTCTACGGGAGCTATGGTTCGCCTGGGGAAGGTCTATGAAAATTTGATGGTGGATGTAGCGGTTACTAACCGCAAACTTGAAGCACGGGCTCTACGCATTCTTAGTACCTTGGCAAAAGTCTCACTATCTGAGGCACAAGACTTACTCAAAAAAGCAGATAATCAAGTGAAACTGGCTTTGGTGATGCACCATAAGCAGCTAGATAAAGCCGAGGCCAAAGCGCTTCTGCAAGAACATCAAGGCCAGCTCAGCAAAATTTTGCGGTCCTAATAAGATGACAGAAATTCCTCTAGAGCAGAGATGCCGCATGGATCTGAGTCCCCGTCGTCCTAAAAAAATGAGTAATGAACGGTGGTTTGGCGAAGAATTAGATTTGCGTATTCTGAAATTAGAAGATGAACTAAAGCGTTTAAAACAAGATTCTGTGGATTGGGATTTTGATGAGCAAAAGAATAGTCTCTTTCGAATCTTAACCCAAGAAGAAGCGCAACAAGTCGCGACGGGGCTAAGCAAGTTTCCCATTGATATTCATATCGAGGAACTTGATCCTTCCAGCCAAGAGATAATATAGACTAAAGCTGAAAATACTGTTATTAACTATGAAGATGTATTAGAATTTCTACGGAGTCTAGTATTTAAAATAGACTTCATATGGATATCTACAATAACCACCTCTTCTCTTAGGACAATAGTAATATGAATAATCTAGGTAGAGATAGTAAAGACATAGAAGCAATCTTGAAATTAAAAAAGCTTTTAGGAAGAAGTGCCCCTTCGAGCAAGTCTGCACATATGTGTTTAGATGAAATTAGCAAGGGGGCTAGCATTAATATTCACCCTGGATTAGCTAATTTTCTGCATATTCAGCGCATTTACAAAATGAGATTTGCCGCTACTCAAAATAAGCCTTCTTCCATCGTTGGCTTTGAGGAAACTTTGCGCAATTTCTCAACCTTCAAATCTCCTCAAATTAAAGTGAGTGGAGTGACGGGTGCCCAATGTGAGTTTGTCCTATTTACAGACCCGGACCTCACCCAGCTGATCGGTTGTTTAGCAGACCCTAGTCCATCCTTACAATCAGAGGCCATTTCCTTTGAGTCTATACATTTATCATAATTAAGTTAAGTAGTCCTGAAAGCTATTCTTCTATAGCCTTATCTTGAATGATCCAGGTTTTCAAGATAGTTGCTTGTTCATTTGTTAGCGCTCCGTTACGATTGCCCCGTGAAAGATTGCTGGCATCGGTACTGGTAGACGAAGCTGCATTATTTTGCAAGCTGTCTGCGGAACTCGCAAGTCCCGTAGAGCCCGTAGTTGTGGGAGGAGCTACCGTTCCAAAGGGATCGGCAGTGGGCGTTCCTGCCCCGCTCCCAATCACTTTATCTCCTCGTTGGCGGAGACCGGCCTTAGGAAGAATGCCTGGCCCTCCCGTCCCTCCACCACTAGAATGGAGAGCTAGCCACTTGGGATTAAGAAGCTCACCTCCTGTTCCTGGAGTGACATACTTCAAGACTTTCGCATAGGTATCCAATTCCGAGCGATTTCGTTGGCTACCATTGGGATTGTGACAACTGGTACAGGTGTTTGCCAGCATCGCTTGGATATCTTTCTTGTAGGTGTATTGAGGCTCTGTAGTGAACTTGACTTTAATCGGTTTTTTAAGGAGCTCCTCTTTAGGGCCAGCCACGGTGACAGTGTACTCAGTACTGTAATCTAAGTGAGACTGAGGCGTAAATTGATAGGTTGTATTCGTAAGGGATTCACTGCCTCCCTTGGGTGGAGGTGTAATTTGGACCCCTAAACTCTTAGCATCCGGCACCGCTAAGTCTTTAAAACTAAGTGCAATCGGGGTGTTGACTGGAACTCTCTTACTATCTGCTTTTGGAGTGCTGGAGAGAAGTTGGCTGCTCTGCGGTTCAGCCGTTGTCCCTGTTGGTTTAGCTTCTGGGGAAGTTGGCTTGCCTTCGGTCGTATTTTTATCTTTGGTAGGAGCTTGAGCTGGAATCGTGGTTTGGGATGAGTCTTGCAGTAAGCTTGCGGTTTCGGTAAACACTCGGCTATAGGGCAACAAAGAAGATGGTTGGCGGGACCAATCGGCACGAGATATCCGTACATCCATCAAAGGAAATACACTGCTCCGACTTTTCACCCCGATTTGGATATAGCCTTCCCCTGCTCCTGAGGCAAAAAGTGGTAACAACAGAGAACGAGCGCTCTGTTCTCCTCGACGGACAAGTTGCGGAAATTTCTCTCCGGGTAGTGCTGTGATCGTCGTTCCTGTGCTGTTTAAGGGAGCTTGCGCTAGAACATTTTGAGCGAGGGTGGGCATCGGCTTTGTTAAGCCTTGGGACAATTCCCCTCCGGTCAAGAGAAACATGATTCCTAATACACCTTTTGCCATAGGACGTAGGTTCATGATTCTATTGCGCACTCCTCTATAGATAGGCTTGATTTCAGGCTACCCATTCAACCTGATGGCCTTATCATACGATTTTGGAAGTTTAGACCATGATGTATCCACTATTCAGGGGTAGCAGCGTCCTTTTTTCCATTTCCAGTCTCTCCAGCGTCCACCCAGCGCTGCCAGAGGGTGAGCAGAACCGACAAAATCACAGGCCCTAGAATGACACCTAGGGGGCCGAAAGCGAGCACTCCTCCCAAAACGCCGAATAGCACAACTAAAAAAGGGATCCCTGCGCCCTGACTGATGAAGGCAGGTTTCAAGACGTTATCAATCGTGCTTACGACCAAAGTGCCCCAAAGAAGAAGTGCAATTCCTTGCCAGAGCTGGCCTGTGAAAAGTAGCCAAAGAGCCCAAGGCAACCACACGATCAACGTAGGAATCTGAATAATTGCCAGGAGAGTAGTGATCAAGCCCCAGATCACCGCCCCCTTTATACCCACCACCCCTAGTCCCAAACCAGCCAAAAATCCTTGGACTACAGCGGTCAGCGTCAAACCTAAAACAACTGCCCGTACGGTATTGGCCAAAGGGTCAAGCAAGGAAGCCAAGGCTTCTCCACCAAGGCGGTACAAGCTCCGCTGTAACTGGCTTACCCAAGTCTCACCATGACTATAGAAGAAAAAAGCAATAAAAACCGTCAGACCCAGCGTAATAAAAATTTGAGTAACTTGCTGCCCCACACTGGCAAGCAGCGTCAATATTCCACCAATCCGGCTACGCAAGCCATCTTGGATCTGTGGTCCCAAGTCTTTCAGAGAAGCATGGAGTTGCGGACCGACAAAAGGCACTTGGAGAGAACTAGAAACCAGCGCATCTATCTGTTTAGAGAGCGTATCGAGGCTGAACGTTTCTGCTATATCCGTGACTTGCTGGGCCAGAAGAAGTCCGATAAACATCAAAGGGAGAAAGACCCCTAGGAAGACCAGAAGCGTCATCAGCAGTGCAGACCAGACTGGGCGTTTTCCCAGCAGGTCACGTAGTTTTTCATAGAGCGGCCAAGTGACCACCGCTACGATAATGGCCCAGCAAATAGCACTCAGAAAAGGAGCTAAAACCAACAGCGCCCCCCAGAGCAGGAGTACCGTCAATAACAAGGTGGGTAGTTGGTTTCTGTTGATCACAATTTTCTTTGGACCTGTTTGTAAGAACTACAGAGCCTCATGCTCACTGCTAACTGCTAGCGTAGCTTTTGTTTTTCTCAGTGGGTAGAGAGTCTCCTCCTCTAGGTAGAGAGCCCCATAGGCAGGCAATGTTAACCTGCTGGTATACGGTCACGAATATTCCAAGGAAGTCAGAGAAATGATAGAGGAATCATCGCGTGTAAGCTGGTTTGATCAAGATAGAGGCCCTACATATCTCTCTGAATACTTTCAGCGAATGGATTCTTGGCAGAGGGCTATGACAGATGGAAAGATTACTCCAGAAGAGATGCGGGACCAAGCCAGTCATGTGATTGCATTGCTTAAAGAAGTGGAGCCTATGGTAAGCGAGGCTGAACACAAGCTCATCACAGAAGCGCTTTATGAAATGGCGGTACTACAGGCGATGCAAGCTTCTGCTGTCACCAGTTCCCTTCAAAAAAGCGAGTAAGGAATCACTACTATGAAAGTCAAAGCGTATCAAATTCCAGATACTTCACCTCAATATTTGGCAACATCTATAGAGTCATGGTTTCGCACTGAAGGCTTCGAAACCCAAACTCTATCAGGTCCTGAAAATACCTTCATTGTTCAAGGCAGAAAGGACAATCTAATCCGATTTTTCTTTGGGCTTTCAGCAGCACTCACGGTTACTGTTGGTACACAACCTGACGGTGCCTTAACTATTGCTACTGGCTCTGGGAGTTGGATTGACAAATACTTAGCGGGCTTTGCGGGTGTTTTTCTGTTTGCGCCCTTTGCTTTTACAGCTGCTTACGGCGTATGGCAGCAGGATAACCTTGAAGAGAAGCTCTGGTTGTACATTGTCAAGCGTCTTCCTGGTGCTGTTGAAGTGGCAGTCCAGGTACCTGCTTCACCCTTCCAACCTGTTAAATTAGCGCCCTCAGGAGAATAGTCATGCAAACACGTACCTATAATGCGCCAGGGCTGACAGACGAGGAACTTGCAGAGAAAATGCGGCTTTGGTTCGTAAGCCATGATTACGAAACTCAGCTGTTGCGCCTGCCGAATGAAAGCATCGTAGTCCAAGGTTACAGAGATGATATCTGGCGTGTAGCTTTCGGTCTCGCTGCTGCACTAACCATCCAGATCAAGTCTTTACCCGACCAGTCTCTCGAAGTTACTATTGGTGCAGGAGCCTGGGGAGACAAGCTTTTTGTGGCCGGTATTGGACTGTTGCTATTTTTACCTTTAATCTTGCCGGCGGCCTGGGGCACATGGGAGCAATATCATCTCGACAGAGAAGTCTGGGATTTCATTGAGTCAGCGCTATCTACGGGAGGCGTATCCACCGAGCAAGCAGCTCCTACTTCTTTAACTCCCGACGAACTACCGAAAGCCTGGTTTAATGAAGAGACTAATGAAATTTATTCGGCTCAATTTTTCCAGCGCATGGAATCATGGCAAAGGGCTGTTGCTGATGGTCGGATTGACCCGGAAGAGATTCAAGCGCAAGGAGAACGGGTGTCTGGCTTACTAAAGCACATTGATTCAAGTGTCAGTGACGAAGTCCATGCGAAACTCTCGGAGACTTTTTCTGAATTTGCAGTACTACAGGGTATGCAAGCCTATGCTATCCAACAACATATTGGCGAGAATGCCCCAAGTTCAAGCACAGCAGCCTAGGCTCCCTGTACCCCTCAGTCCCTGCGGGACAGCTCCCCTCCTAGGGGAGCTGTCCCGCAGGGACTGAGGGGTATCAAGTTCCCGGCACAACCTTCACAGGCGCAGGCGACGGCGGGGGAGAAACATTAAAAGTCGGAGAATTTTGAGGACTGGTGGCGGGTTGTTGTGATGTAGGGCTATTGGGAGCTGCAGGTTGTTGCGGAGTAGATGCAGGTTGCTGCAGCGCCGGAGAATTCGATTTATCGACTGGATCTAGGGTCGGCACAGAAGCTTGAGGAGCCCGGCTTAGATAGGGTGTGATATATACCAGCAGTTGATTATGGGTCTTTTCCTCTCTAGTATCGCTGAAGAATTCTCCAACTAGCGGTAAATACCCCAACAGAGGCAAGCGCGTTTTTACTTCGTTAACATTCTCTTGGATTAATCCACCAATTTCTAAGGTTTGACCATCTTCTAGAATCAATTTATTAGTGACTTTTCTCCGGTTTACATCAGGAGCTACATCTACACTGTCTCTTCTTCCAGGGACGGAGGATTCAATGCTGAGGGAAGCAAATACTTTGCCATCCCCACGAATAACAGGCTCAATCTCAATAACATTTCCAGCTCGAATGGTCTGGAATTGACTGCTGACAGATGAAGTGCCTCCTGTACTGATAGGCGTTGTGATACGCACATTGATATCTTGGCTAACATCGATCGAGGCTTTTTGACCACTCATGGTAGTCAGCTTCGTATCCGTTAGAACTCTCCCTTTATTCTCTGTAACCAAGCCTTGGACAATGCTCAATGCACGAGCTATGTTGTTCAAGGAAGAAAAGCCATTGGCCCCTGCCCCCGCGAGCGAGCTAGCTAGACTGATAGGATTTGCATCACCACCTTGAACTCCTGTTGCATTCGAGGCAGCAGCTTTTAGAATATTGAAGTCTCTATTACCATCATCGTTTAACTGATAAGCCTTGACCGAAAAACTAACTTGCTGGATTGGAGTATCTACAGAACGCACAAAACTTTTTATACTCGTCTGGAAGTTTGAGGGACCTGAGACGATCAGGGCATTACGGGCAGCATCCACCTTAATCCCTTGAGAACGGGTATCCGGAGGAAGAGAAGCCAATACATCTTTAGCATCACTATGGACTAGCTTAAGCACTTGCACATCATCAAAATTGCGAGCGGTGGGAGAACCAGGAGTAGCATCTCCTACTCGATAGGTATCGCCATCCCGAATAA
Organism: Gloeobacterales cyanobacterium; assembly: GCA_038245785.1. Taxonomy (GTDB): domain Bacteria; phylum Cyanobacteriota; class Cyanobacteriia; order Gloeobacterales; family PMM-0068; genus Sivonenia. Next base: position 273,994 of record JBBRSB010000002.1, read on the forward strand.
ATCCAAAGTTAGTCCCGAGCAGTAATTGCTTGAGCGCATCCTCGAACGGTCTTGAAACCAAACGGGCCGTTACAGGTTCGGACAACTCACCGTTGATTACAATATCAACCCCCACTTGATTCGCCATTTCCTGCAGCGTTACATTGAGCGGGGTGGAATTGGCAACAACAGAAACCAATCTGCGGGCGGGATCTCCTTGAAATTCTTTGGGGTTCAAAGACCGCAAGGGATTAGGGTTACTCCCGCCACCACCAGAAGCGTTAGGCTGCGGCGCCCCAGGCTGGCTAACTACAAAAATATCTCCTACTTTTTCACTGCGGAGACCGGCGGCACTGGTCAAAGACTTTAGCGCTTCATCAAAAGTGGTGTTTTCTAGATTCAGCGTCACTTTCCCCTTTACTTCTTGATTAGTGACAATACTGGTTTTAGAGACTCGACTCAGAAGCGTCAAAGCATCCCGCACATCCCCATCCCGCACCTTAAGGTTGACCCGAGGACCTGTTTTCGAGGGCTGGGAAGCAGGCTGTACGAATAAAGATGGGTTATCCAAAGACTTCGCAATCGGTTCTGCTGGCTTAATAGACTCCAGCACTAGCCCAGAATTCTGCTTATTTTGCTTAAAGATATAAGCCAAGCCATTGCCCGAAAAGTCCACGGTCATCTGTACCCCCTGAGCATTCTCAGCTAGGTTCACGCGGCCTACATTGGCCGTGTATTGGGGACTGAGAGAACCTATCTTGGCTCCAGGTAGGAGCACGACTACTTGTTTGGCATCTTGCTTCAGCACGCGATAGCCAAATGTTTCATTGGCCGATAGTTCCAAGCCATTGTTGGTTGGATTCAATTGCGTCAGGGTGGGGGTCGCCAGGAGAGGAAGCTGAGTGGAAAGAAGTACTCCTAATACCGTCAGTGCAGAACTGAGCATTGTCTTGTTCATGGGAGCTTGAGCACCTGTCGTTGTTTACCTTTGGTGAGGGTGACCGTTTCATCCGTGATGATAGCGACCGTCCATCCCTCTATGGCCGCGCCTACTTGCACTTCTGCCGTAAGGGGCTGATCTCCAACCCGCACAATGGCAAACTTTGTTTTTCCGTCTGTGGCCACTCCCTCTAAAGAAAGTACTGCTGGCAGCACTTTGGGCGGCGGCGGCAAAGGTTGAGGCTTTGGCGCTGCTACTGGTTTTGGCGCGACCACTGGCTTGGGTTTTGGCGCTTTAGGATAAGCGGGCGAAAAGGGATTTTGGGGACCACCCGCTGCAGTTCCGGTTTCGGAGCTAGAAGCAAGAGGAGACATATAGGATTCGCTGGGAGATTGAGGAGAGGTTGTCTCTGGCGCAGTTGTTCCCTTTTGATTGTTAGGACTCGCTGTACTTGGACTATCCGCAGGAGCAGCCTCTGGCACATACCCTGGCCCAGGCTTAGAGGAATCGCCTGAGGGTGCCCCAGGTGATACTCGAGACCGCATGGGCCGTACCGGGATAGGGGAGTTTGAGGTCGCAGGAGGGGTGGATGTTGCCGTAGTATTATTCTTCCCTGCTAGGGCACTCGGTTGCGCATCTAAATTTTTAGGAATGCTATTGGCTGTCCAGAGCACCCCTACACCCAGAACAACGACCGCTGCCGCCGTAACATAGCCCCACGATGGGACATTTTGCCAAATATCAGAGGTAAGTTTTTTGGGCTGCAGTAAATTTTTCGAGGGACCCGGTGGGGAGGGCGTCTGGGGAACTGTTGGGGACCGATAAGCAGATTGATCGGCTATGTCCCGATACGTAGATGGGGCGGGTGTATCTCTGTCTTCCCAGGGCAAAGGCGCAGAGGAAGTGGTTCTCGAATTGGCTGCTCCTGCTCCCGCTTGCCACGGGAAAGCATCATCGGCACTAGGTAGCTGAGGACTGGAAGAGGGTTGTTCTGTCTCGCCTTCGGCTATCTCACCGCTCATGAAAACGTCTTCTCCATAAGAGATCGACGCATCAGCATCATCGCCTATAAAAGGCTCTTCCCACGGAGCGCGGGGGCGTTTTGGATCTTCTGTGGGAAACGGCTGGCTCATAGTCAGATAGTCACTACCCTGAGAACTTCTTCAATAGAGGTTTTTCCTTCCATTACTTTTTGTACTGCTGATTGGTTAAGAGAACGCTCACCCAAGTTTTGTTCCAGATGGTCCCGCATCTGTTGCTCACTCGCACGGTCACGAATCATCTGTCTCAGCGGTCCATCTACAGGCATCATTTCAAATATTCCTTCTCGACCGAGATAGCCCATATGATTGCACAGATCGCAACCCACAGGCTTTTGCCAACGGGTAGCAGAAGGGACCTTTTCTATGCCTAAACGGCGAATATCCAAGGGGTTAGGCTCATATTCCTGACAACAATGAGGACAGATCTTACGAACCAGACGCTGGGCCACAACCCCTAGCAAAGAGGCCGCCAGCAAATAGGGCTCAATTCCCATATCTAAGAGACGATTAACCGTACTGGGTGCATCGTTGGTATGTAGAGTACTCAAAACCAAGTGACCCGTGACCGCAGCTTGAAAGACCGTCTGGGCCGTCTCTAAGTCACGAATTTCTCCCACCATAATCACGTCTGGATCTTGACGCAGGATGGACCGCAATCCAGAGGCAAACGTCAAACCAGCTTTTGGATTCACCTGGACTTGATTGACCGAAGAAAGTTGATACTCTATCGGGTCTTCAATAGTAACGATGTTCTTAGTGGGCGTCAGGACATTCATCAATCCGGCATAGAGCGTACTGGTTTTTCCTGAACCTGTAGGCCCTGTGATCAATACCAAGCCCTGGCTATAGCCCAACCATGAGCGAAACCGTTTGAGTTGCTCAAAGGAAAAACCGACTTCTTCAATCTGAAAGGATTGAGTTTTGGGCAAAAGACGGATAACTGCTTTTTCCCCATGGAGACAAGGCAAGGTACTCACCCGCAGGTCTACTTCCACCTGTCCAAAACGCTCTGTAGAGCGGCCATCCTGAGGTGTCCGCTGATTCGCAATATCGAGTTCTGCCAAAACTTTTACGCGCGCCAGGACCACTTTGCTTAAATTGGGCGACATCAAAGCTACTTCTTTGAGCAAGCCATCTATACGAAAACGCACCAGCAATCCCTGGGGCATCGGTTCAAAGTGAATATCAGAAGCTCGACACTCGAGAGCATCCAGAATAAGTTGGCGGACCTGTTCAGAGATCTGACGTTCATCCAACTCTGCACCAACGGTAGTCATCACTTTGGATGGCTTGTTCGATGGCTCAGGGGAGCGCATAGAAGAAAATGGAGGAGCAGAGAGAGAGGCAGCAGAATCTGCTACTCCTTTCAGATGCTCATAGCAACATTCCTGCCAGAGTGCGTAGTCCTCCATATCCAGGAGGGTCCACTCTATCGGAGGATTCTTTAGTTTTTGGCTCAAGTTCGCCTGTACAAAAGCGTCTACTGGTTCAAAGTGCCCCAAATATAAGGTCGGAGCAACATAACTCAGCGGAACAATGTCCCTCAAAGCCTCCCCAAGAATATTGCGCAGAGAGAGGATTAGTCGGTCATCTAGTGCATAGTCACGAAGAAATGCACGCGTAGATTGTAGGGGAGAGGGAGGAGTCATAGATCAAAAACTTTATTGTTTACTTTGTATAGTTCCTTGACATCTGTCTAGGTTAACAGGCCTTTTTCAAGGGTCCAGGTAATTTGCGTCACTTGTGACGGACAAATATAACGCATTTAGCCCCTGATCGTCGTCGGTAATGATGCCCTATGGTTAGGTAGAAATTAAGTGGAAATATAGATCGGGTAGGGTCAGAGCTTTCGTCTTAAACTTACAACAGGTGCAGCAGGTCTTCAATTAATTAATCTGAATTATGAACACTCCCAAGCGCCCCGCTCAAGGGTTTGCCCTCTTAGAAGTCATTGTTTCAGTGGTGGTGGGAACGCTTGTTTTAGCTTTCCTGGTACGCCCTTTGAGTGCTGCCTTGATCAACCGTCTGCAGAGTGACCAGATCGCACAAGCAACTGAATTGGCCCAAGAGCAGGTGGAACTGGTACAGCACACTTGGCGAGACAATCCCAGCCTTTTGCCATCCTATGGAAGCGATGAGACAACCCCTTTCAGGGCCATTGCTACAGACGCCCGCCTCGGAATCTTGAGTGATCCAAACTTAGTGCCTATGGACCATCCTGATATTCAGAGCGTTGGTATTGACCAAAATCAAGATGGGAAAGCTGATTTTATCCTGCAATGCTTCGCGGGCAAGTCGCCCAATCTCACGGAAGTAGGTTCTCAAACCCAACGTTCGGTAGTTCGTATCTACAAAGCACCCCTCAAACCAGAAGATTCACCTAAACCTCTGGCCCTAATCGTGAATGATATTTACGTGGGTAAGTCATGAAGCTTTGGGACTATGGCTATAAAAAGCGTCTCAACGCAGGATTCACGCTGGTTGAAGTCCTGATTACTATTAGTGTGATGGGTATTCTTGCCAGTGTCGCCATTCCCAATATCGTAGGCTTACTGGAGCGCCAGCAGCTACAGCAAGGCATTGGGCAAGTAGAATCGCTACTTCATCAGGCTCGTCAGTATGCACTCAGTCAAGGAGTGACTACTTCCGTTCAGTTTGATGAACAGAACAACACGATCACGGCTTGTGAAAGCACGCTTGAATCTCAGTGCAATGGGCGAACTATCCAGACGCTACAGCTAGGTTCAATAGAACTCATCAAGAGTGCTTTGCAAGGCCCAAAGGGTGAACCTGACCGCAGTCTAGCCTTTGACTTTAGAGGATATCTGCTTACCCCCGAAGATGTCCTACAGCCGATTACGCTCAGACATTCCCGAAATCTGAATCTCACTCGTAGCATTTACCTCGTTTCGATTTTAGGAACAACCTGGGATGCTCCAGCCGCCGCCATTCCTGAGAATGAGAGCGTGCCCAATGCCTCATAGAATATTCAAGCTCAGAAAAAATCGTGGGGTAACAGGAGTAAGCCTTGTAGAACTTTTGGTGGCGGTGGTTATCTCTGGCATTATTATCTCCGCCATGATTGGAGCCTTTGTCACCACAGCAGGTAAGAGTGTCAAAGAAAGACGCCTAGCTGAAATTCAAGAAGAAAATCATCTAGCCTTAGATTTGATGAGCACTGAAATCCAAGAGGCTGCTTGGATTTCCAAAGACAGTGGGAAACTCTTAGAACTACCCAATGGCAAAGTAGTCTTTAGCCTATTACTACCTTCTGCCCAAGGTTATTCGTTAGTCGTGTATGCCCTATCGGCACCGACCGAAGAATTGTCCCCCGTACTCCAATCTTATCTTGCCAAATTGCAGTCACCGATAGCCCTTTATCGTTGGCAGTCAGTGCCTTTAGATCTTGATCCGAAAGACCCTATCTTTCCCCAAAAAGTTGCTCCTGACCTCAAACAACCCCAACTCGTAACAGCCTTTTTGCGCTCATCACCAGCGTTAGGAGGTGAACCAGCGCTCCGCTTTCTAGAAGAGCAAAAAGATGGAACTATTGCCGGAGGAGAACTCATCCTTAGAGGAGATAATCCAAGCCAACCCTGTGCAGACATAGGCGCAGATATAAACTGTGCCAATTTAGAAATAGCGACCAGAGCATACAGTAGAAATATTCAGCCACCATAAGCAAAACGACGAACAAGTATTTTCCAAGCTAACGTATTTATTGCAACACTTTACAAATCATTAAATAAATACAGGATTGCAAGGCATTCCCTTACTCAAAGAATGCCCCAAACAAGCATCTAGTCTTAGTTTAGACAACTGGTTAGATGCTTAAAAGGCTTGGCTTCACAGATTTTTTGCAACAAAGCAATTCATTTCCGTACCTTGTCCGTATGATTTAGTAAAGCGTTTTGCCTGTAACCATATCTTGAGAAGAGTTTGATGAAAGCGCAAGTAAATCCTATTAATCGAGTCAATGCTCGAAGAGGTTTGCGTATCTCTTCGAGGAGTTAGAGTATTAATATACTTAATTTTCCAGGCTAAGCACTTAAGGGTATTTGCGATTACTTATTGCTTTAAAGTAAAGCTCCATACAAAAGGCATGAAAGGGCTTATTTGCGTGTATTTAAAGATACAAGCAAATGTTGATTTTGAATGATAGCCTTCTGTGCAACTCCACATAAGAAGACCTTCGAGAGAGATCAAGTTTTAATCTGTAGACGCAACTGCACGTTATCGAAACTTCTTGGTGGATAAATCAGCTAACTCCGACTAACAGGACTTTATTCACATGAATTTTCCACTTTTTATGAGGGGCTCTGTTGTAGCTGCGTTTCTCCTCGCAGCTACGCTGCCCGCTGCCCATGCGCAGCAGGCAGCCGTTGAGCCAGCGGCTGCCGAGGCTGCTGTTGACGAAGGGGCTCCTGACAATGGAGCAAACGCTGCCGTAACGCCCGGTGAACCAGTCCCATCTATTCCTAATAATGCCAAGTTTGACCCACGGGTTTTAGACAATCAGCTTATTGCGCCTACGGCACCGAATTGGAGTGTGCCTAGCCGCAATTTTGATCCGAGGCGCTTCATCTTGCCTCCTCCTCCTAAGAATCAGTCTGCACAAACCAAGCGTGAAATCCGCGAGCTGAACGCTCTAGCCGCAACCCGTAATGACCCGAATGTGATTGCGAACATCAACCGCTGGAATGATGATCCACCTCCGCAGTACTTCAATTTGTATTTTGATTACCTAACTCAAACGACGGCCGGATTTACGCCTCCATTAGCAGCGCGCTGCTATGCCATGTTGAACCAGGGCCTTTATGAAGGGCTGATCGCTGCTTGGTATAACAAATTCACCTACTTGCGTCCTCGCCCAGACCAAGTCACTAATTTTACCTTCACCCCGGACCCAGCCATGTTCACCAATGGGGCAGGGGGACGAACGGATTCAACAGGTAAAGTCACTTCTCCTCCTCACCCTGCTTATCCCTCCGGCCATTCCACTTCTGCTGGCGTATTCATGGCCATCGGTCCATCATGCTTCACCAATGAGCCCGTAGAAAATTTTGTGGCCCTTGGGCGGGAATCTTCTCTAAGTCGTCGACAAGGTGGGGTGCACTACTACTCTGACTCTGTCGCTGGAGAAGCTTTGGGTTATGCCGTAGGCAGTGCCCTTGTCAATGACTTTAGCCGAGATGGTTCTCCACGTGGCGGTGGGACAGCGCAAACGACCTACACCCGTATTGGTGGGGTGGCAGGTGGTGCTATTCAAGCTGCCCTTAACCCTCGTCCTACGGTCACTGTTACTACAGGACCTCAGCTAGGGGCTGACGGCAAGATCTTCCTTGCACCGATCAAGCCATTCCCAGCTCCACCTCCCGTCAAACTTCCTCCAGATCCGATCATTGTTATTCCTCGTGCACGATAAATAGCTGGGTGAAATTAAGAAGACCCCCTATAGTCCCCCCTTGCCACTAGGCATAGCCTTCCCGGAGGGTGGGGGACGGCGATAGCCGGGGGTTCCATGTCTGATCTATTAACAAAAGCGATGGGCCGTGCTTCTCAACTTGGAAGCACAGCCCATTTTTTTAAGAGTTGACCTAGAGATAACGTTTAGGAAATTTTCAGAAGACTCTGCTGGTGCCTCCATACCTGTGGTGTAAAGCCATAGATCCGATGAAATTGCCGAATGAAATGCCCCGTATCGAGATATCCCACCGCCTCAGCAATTCGACGAATAGATTGGTTGGTGCTTAGCAGCAAGAACTGTGCTTCAGTCAGTCGATATTCAATAATCCAGTTCAGGATAGTTTTTCCTGTCTCTCGTCGTACTAAGTCCGTTAGATACGCAGGAGAGCGCCCCACGGCTTTGGCTACATCGCAGAGGCTAATCTGACGAGCATAGTTGAATTTGATGTAATGAAACACTCTTTGGAGCAAAGGCAGGGGTAAAGAGGGTGCCTTTTTTAACTGAGGAGCAATTAATCGAGTAGTATCAATCAAGAGTAGCAACAGCAGGGCGTGGATAGCTTCTCCAAAGCCTAAAAACTGCCCATGAAATTCATCATATAGATGTTGAATATTGGCGAGTAATTGTGGATATTGTTCTTGAGCAATATGGAAATGTCTAGTATTTGGCTCTGTGGGCTGTAAAAATTCCCACAGCATTTCTTCTACAGGCGTGGACAAACTATCTAGATTCTTTACCTTAAAATTGATAGTCCAGCTCTTTGTATTGACTAAGCCACTCGAATCATGAATCTCCCCAGGTGCCATGATAAAGAGATCGCCAGGCATTGCTTGAACTCTCTTCCCACCTAGGTATTGCCATCCTTCTCCTTCCTCGATGAAGCGCAGTTCATAGTAGGGATGGATATGCGCCTGTACAGGCTGTTCCCCAGAAGAAAGCACTTGAATTGGCAGGAAGACGGGAGACCGCACATCAGCTACAGACTGGGACACTAACATATCAGGCATCTCCTAAAGGAATGGTTTGCAGAAAAACTACATAGGACTTAAGAAAGTCCCCGAATTCTCTGTAGGCACTTATGTTTTAAATCATCAACCAAGCAAAGTCAGGGTGGAAAAGTTATAAGAAGGTTATTGAAGGTAAGGTCCTGCTAACTTTCTCTGCATTCGTATTTCTCTGGCATGCCGCTACTTTCCCCGGAAGAAGTTTTGGCGTGGGGGATGGGGATACCTCTACGATGGATAGCGTAACGTTATAGACCGATCATGACCCGCGACCTGCGTTCTTTCCTGCAGCTTCTTGAGAGCAAAGGCCAACTGCGCCGCATTGATGCCCTCGTCGATGGGGAACTAGAAATCACTGAAATCACAGAACGGATGCTTCGCTGTGGAGGTCCGGCCTTGCTCTTTGAGCGGGTAAAAGGTTCTCCGTTTCCGATTGCGGTCAACGTGATGGGGACAGTACAGCGGGTCGTCTTAGCGATGGGCATGGACTCCCAGCAAGAACTAGAAGATTTAGGGACGAAGTTAGGCAAACTCCAGAAACCCAAACCGCCCAAAGGCATTCAGGAAGCACTCGATTTTGCATCGGTGCTCTTTGATGTGGTGAAAGCAAAACCAGGACGGGTGCTCTTTAATGCTCCTTGTCAAGAAGTGGTTCTAACCAAGGACCAAGTAGATCTGAATTTGATTCCGATGATGCGCCCTTGGCCTAAAGATGCGGGACGGAATCTGACCCTAGGCTTAGTCATGACCAAAGACCCTGAAGACGGCACGCCCAATGTAGGCATTTATCGCCTACAGCAGCAATCTAAAAACACGATGACCGTCCACTGGCTATCGGTGCGCGGGGGAGCCAGACATCTACGCAAAGCAGCGCAGATGGGGAAGAAGCTGGATATTGCCATTGCCGTTGGCGTAGACCCCCTCTTGATCATGGCGGCGGCCACACCCATTCCCGTGGAGCTTTCCGAGTGGCTTTTCGCCGGACTCTATGCGGGAGAAGGAGTCAAGTTGACTCAGTGCAAAGGGTCGGACCTCTTAGTTCCTGCTTATGCTGAGTTCGTTCTTGAAGGGACGATTACCCCTGGAGAAATGGCGGTCGATGGTCCTTTTGGAGACCACATGGGTTATTACGGCCTAGAGGAAGAATCACCTCTGGTCCGCTTCCACACGATCACCCATCGGAAAAATCCGATTTACATGACCACCTATTCTGGTCGGCCTCCAAAAGAAGAAGCGATGATGGCGATTGCGCTGAATCGGATCTATACGCCTCTGTTGCGCCAGCAGGTACCGGAGATTAAAGATTTCTTCTTGCCGATGGATGCCTTGAGCTACAAAATGGCGGTCATTTCTATTGACAAAGCTTATCCAGGTCAAGCCCGCAGAGCGGCGATGGCTTTTTGGACCGCCTTAGTTCAGTTCACCTATACCAAGTTTGTAGTCGTAGTCGATAAAGACATCAATATCCGCGATCCAGCCCAGGTTTTGTGGGCGATTAGTTCGAAAGTAGACCCCGAACGAGATGTGTTTATCATTGCCGATACGCCCTTTGATTCGTTAGATTTTGCCTGCCCGAAGATTGGCATCGGTTCTCGTATGGGTATTGATGCCACCACCAAAATTCCTCCAGAAACGGACCATCCTTGGGGTGAACCTTTAGCGATGGATGAAGATGTAAAAAATCTGGTTTCTCGACGCTGGGCAGAATATGGTTTGAACGATATCAAACTGGATGAGGTTGATGCACGAGCGTGGGGATATTTTGGTTAGCCAGGTTTTGCCCATAAGGTTCATTTTTTCTTGTTTTTGGAGCGTTGAGACATTGCCTTCCTCTCTTCGGCTATCAATTCAGCGGTCCTTGCCTGGATTCTTTCCTGCCGCTCTTTTGGCAGTCGGTTCATCATCTCCTCCAATGTTTTGCCCATTTTTATCTCCTTCAGGGATGAGTATTCTTACTCAAGCGACGATAAACTTCTGCCAAAGCATCAGCATCTCCTACATTGCCGGGGAAAAGAACGACAGGCAGTAAGGGAAAACGAGGATGCACTTTAGGGGTGCAGACGACGGAACAGCCAGCTAAGACTTGACCTAGGAGTCGGGCTGCATCCAGAGCTAGTCCCTTACTCAGCACATCATTAGAAGTGATACCGCCCTTGCTGATTAAAAAGCCAATATCCGTAGGCAAGCCACGCACCACATCCATCAACAGTCCTGACACCGCTTCTCCAAAATCTAGACGAGTCTGGGTATCGGGGAACGTTAATTCCTGTCGGCTGGTGAACACTACGGGCGTTTTCCCCTGGGCATGGGCTTCATAGACCTCTTGCAGTGTTTCATCCAGAACGGCTTCGCGCTCCTCTGGATCGAACAAGCGAGCCACCTTTACTTCTACAGGCACCGTTCCCGGTTCTTTCAGGAGTTGTTCGAGCTGCTCTGTGGTCTTTTTGACATGGGAACCAACCACTACCGCTCCTGGCTTACTGCCCCGCACATAGTTCGCCATATCCTCGGCCTGAATTGGCTGCGGAGGCAAAGCCGCTAAAGCAGTCAATAAACTGGCGGCACTACGAAATAGAAAACGCTTGCATCCGGTTCCGTCTTCGCGATGGGCAGCAGCCTGAAGTAGATCCTGAGCAAAACGATTCAGATCTTCCTGCCGTTCGGCATCAACAACGGCGCATTGATTGTCTTTCAGTTTGAGCAAACGGTCTAAACTGCCTGCGCGAATATCAGATAGGAGAAATCGTTCTACCGCACTGTCCGGAATCCTGCCTTTGGTTTTCTCTTCCACATAGTCGGGTAGATAGCTGTGGCTATAGCCAAAAACTGAGTCATGAGCAAATTCTGTCTCATGAACAGGGGTATCCACCCCATCCACCAGCAAATAGTGAACACTGTCTCGTGTAGTGCGTCCCCCTTCAAAAAAGGCTGGCACCAGAAAATGGGCATCAAAAGGCCCTAATTCTTCGGCTATCACATCCGTCTCCACCGGGTAGTGACCGCGTAGGGTAGAGTCTGAACGACTAACCACCAGAAAATCCTGAATTCCTTCTTGCTCAATCGCTATTTTCAGGTTGTGACAGACTTCCCGTGTGATAGCAGCAGCCTCGTCTGGAGAAACTGCCCTTGTATTGGTCAACACAAACATAATCGGGGAATCATCGGCCAGACCTAGTCTCAGCGTATCCACATCCCAGCGGGTTAATAACAGACAGCTATGAACGGTCTGAGAACCTGTTGGATCATCATCAAGTACGAGAATTTTCGGTCGTAGGTACATAGCAAAACGCTCAGTTCTAGGATTTTAGGCAGCTTATATGCGTTTATCATAGTTCTCATTGGCTAAAGAACTGGCTCCAAACTACCAACTTCTCCGCTCATTTTTTGAATGTATCGAATCAGACACAGGATTGTGTGTCCTAGAGGATAGCGTTTAATAAACGCGAATGAATATCACAGGGCGCTTACCTGCAGCCAAGCGATATATTTTTCCCAATATTGAAACCCCAGCAACATATTCCGAAAGCGAGACGCATAAACCAAATCAAGCATATTTGTTGCGCAAATCGCCTTGAACCTTTAACAGGAGTTAGTTAAGCAATGAGAAATTTCAACAGTAGCAAGTCAATAATTTCTACTTTTTTATTCATTTCCATAGCTTTACTGGCAAGCTTATTGCTACTTAAAAATGTAAATAAAACCAATTTTCATCCAGACGAACCCGGATGGATTGCATCAGGATATTACTACTCCAATTTACTATTAAACAGTAATTTTGAATGGCAACAATGGGCGAAATGTCCCGATGTTCCAGGAGCTTTTCAATGTGGATTTTACAATAGTAACTACAATCCACATTTAGGACAATGGATTATCGGAATTCCCTTGAAAACTTTTGCAGTAAAAGGCGAACGAGAATTCTTTGATTTTTATAATTTTGACAAATCTTTAGAAGAAAACAAAAAAGAGGGAAATCTTCCACCACAGCCTGTTTTATCGCGTGCTAGAAGCATATCTGTAGTAATTGGAACTTTATGTTGCTTACTAATTTTTGCTATTGGTTATTATTCCAATAATTTATGGATGGGAAGCATAGCAGCAATGCTCTTAATCTTTAATAAGCTATTCGTTACCTTAAGTACACAGGCGATGACAGATATTTCATATAACTTCTTTCTCCTTTGTGCTTATCTAGTCAGTATATTCTTACTGCGCCAATCTAAACTCCGTCATATCGTATTGATCAGTTTTCTCTATGGTGGTCTTATTGGATTAGCTTCTTCCGTGAAAATCATAGGAGTACTAGTTGGAGGACTATACTTCTTTTTGGTGATACTCTATAAAAAATTCGTCGGCGACCTGAAAGTGAAAGATACTGTAAAATGCCTGGCTGCTTTTTCTTTCTCGTCTCTATTCATAATCTATCTTATCAATCCTTACTTTTGGCCTTCCTTCAAAGAGATAAACATTGGAGAGACTATCCAGGAAGTAGCAAACTACTCCAAGGAAAAGGGAGGAAGAGAGATGCAGAAGGACAATTTTAGGAGTGAATATCCGCAACTTTCAAATTTTTCTCATGTATTAGAGTTTCCTCTTATGTTTGTCAGGATAAAACAAATAGGAGAGGAACAGGTGCAAGGAATTAAATCTGCCCAATGGGGAGAAAATCGCCTCGATACATTTAAGGAGACTTTTTTCAGAGAAAGTTCTAGTTTTCCCAAAGAATCCTATGTCTTAGTTCTAGGAATTGTCTTATTGGGGGGGAAACTAATAAACTCTATTTATAGAAAAGAACTTTCTGAGAGTGTTCTCCCTCTCTTTTATTTCGGCGCAAATTTTATGTTTATTCTGTTGTTTATGACAGTTAATTTTGATAGATATTATTTGCCGACGGTTATTGCCAGCAAATTCGTGGTCGCCGCAGGAATATATGAAGCAAGCCGACTGATTTGGGTTGCCCTGCGTAGATCCACAAAATTAATTTCTGCGCAGAGACAATAAGTCTACAAGGGACCACTTCTGCATGATGGGCGAACATTCTCTCTCCCCTGCTTAAGTTCATCGGACGCAGATAACTTTGCTTCTCACGGTCCATGTTGGGACATTTCGGTAAAGCCTTTATCCCAAGGCTCTATGATATCGTCGTGCCGATTCACGCTAATCGTAAACCATTAGTTACTGTTTTATCCGGTATAGCTAGCACCACTGAACCATCTTGCTGCACAAAACCAGTTACTAAACACTCAGACATGAAAGAACCAATTTGTTTAGGTGGGAAATTGGTAATGGCAATAACTTGTTTACCGACAAGCTCAGACCATGCATAAAGAGCTGTTATTTGGGCAGAAGATTTTTTGATACCAAACTCACCAAAATCTATGTTGAGCTTGTAAGCAGGTTTTCTTGCCTCTGGAAATTCCTGTGCTTCTATGATAGTTCCAACTCGAATTTCAACCGCCTCAAAGTCCTGCCGCGAGATCTGCATAGTTTTCTCAATCAACTACTACTAAGTATTGAATTTTAGACTGTAATGACCCCTTCCAGGACAGAAACGGTAGCTCCACAGTGGCAAGCTTCTTCACAGAGGAGCGGCTTACTTAGTTCACTCATAGGCAGCCCGATGTCGGTGAATAACATGCGTTACTTTAAATAGTCTGTGATTTGTTTTTTTGAGACGCAAGATAGTCTTAGTCAAAACTAATCGTTTTCTTCCTTTTTCTCCTTCCACGAAGCCCAATTCATGATGAAGCTTTTCGATTTCTAGGACAGAGGATAAATTGCTCAAGGCAAGATAGTTTTTTCTGGGAAGCAAGCATGTCTCTAAAGAGTATCTTGATTTAAATAGACTTCGATTCATGCTTAGCATGTACTGTTCTGAAAAATCATGAAACGTTTCTAAAGTCAGTGCCTGCTCTGTTTTCTCTATCGATATCTGAGTGTCAACACCTGTAGAAACATCAAGGCCAAGCACTTTTCTAATCAGCTGAATCCCTTCTTGAATTTCATTCATAACCACAGTCAGGTCATGTGTTAGCGGAAGATTTTGCATTTTCTGCATGGCGTCTTCAAAAGAACTCAAAGCCACTTCCAATTCTTTAACATCAGCGACTATAGGCTGATGCCCATGAGCGGCTACTCTGACAAGCGCATGAGCCAGACTTTCGGGAATACGCGCCATCTTGGTAGGTTCTTTATACTTGCTGCTGCCCTTAGGACGCCCTGCCCCTGGACGTTTTCCACCTCGTGGCATGATAGCCTCCCCTTTTAATGGAGATTGGTTCTTTGATTATTACGTAAAATTTAAGTTTTGTTATTTTATTGGGATTGATTTGTGCTATCAAAAATCAAAACATTGACCATGCTTACAGGCTATAGATTAACTCAATCAACAATCAAACAGCTGACCTCTCCCGACGGATGCTTGAAAGAAGGATTTGCGATAGAGTGTATATATTCAACCTAAGCTGAGTTTACTGAGATTTTGCTGTTTTTGGAGAATGCAAAAATGATCAATAACCAACTAAATAGTAAAATGTCCACCGATTTCAATATTCAGAGTGTCATCCCCACCGTTATTGAACAATCTTCTCGTGGAGAGAAATCCTTTGATATCTTCTCCAGGCTATTACGCGAACGCATCATCTACATGGGAACCCCCGTCGATGATATGGTCGCCAACTTAGTCGTAGCTCAATTGCTCTTCCTGGAATCAGAAGACCCCGACAAGGATATTTCCCTCTATATCAATTCTCCTGGTGGCTCTATCTCTGCGGGCATGGCCATTTATGACACCATGAAGCACATCCGTCCCAAAGTATCGACCATTTGCCTTGGGCTGGCAGCCTCGATGGGTGCGTTCTTATTATCTGCTGGGGAGAAAGGCAAGCGCCTATCTCTGCCCAATGCCCGGATCATGATTCACCAGCCCTTAGGCGGAGCCCAAGGACAAGCTACCGATGTCCAAATCATGGCTAAGGAGATTCTCTATACTAAGGGTTTGATTAACAAACTGTTGGCAGAGCATACGGGGCAACCGATAGAGCGTCTTGAACGGGATACGGACCGTGATTTCTTCATGTCGGCGGAAGAATCGAAAGAGTATGGATTGATAGACCAAGTAATCACCAAACGACCTGGTGAAGGCGCTATCTTGAGCAACGGTAGCGGAGTTTAACCTGCATTAGGCGCTGGGGCGGTCTTTGCGACTTGCGAGGCTGCCTTCACCTCTTTCGGGTCTCTGGTCATGATATGGCCATGAAAAGTAGCCCCAGCTGCCATATCTAAGGCATTAGTAATCACATTTCCTTCAATGCGAGCCGTCTGACTCAAGGTCAACTTACCCTGCACCACGATGGCTGCCTTAACCGTTCCATGCACAATGGCATTGCGGGCTTGGACTTCTGCTCCTTCGATAGAACCAGATGCTGCAATTTCTATATCGCCCGTGACGATTATGGAGCCTAATACAGCACCATCCACCCGCAGATTGCCCTCATGATCGAGGTCTCCCTGGATCTTGCTTCCGCTACCAACTAAGGTCAGTCCAGTCCCTGGTTTCGGCTTTTTCTTGAACATAAGAATATATTCCTAAACCTTAGAGCTACGTATTTGGAGCAGAGTATATCATTCGTCCTGGGCTAGGTATGGTTTAGGGTCTATTGTTTTTCCTTGAAAATAGACCCCATAGTGCAGATGGGGACCGCTGGAACGTCCTGTGCTGCCAACATAGCCAATCAGTTGTCCCCTTTCTATAGGAGCACCAGGAGCCACGGCCATTTTAGACATGTGGCCATAGAGTGTCCGTAACTCATAGCCGTGTTCGATGAGTACATGGTTGCCATAGCCTCCTGCAAAATTAGCTTCTAGGACAGTGCCAGGAGCCGTTGCATAGATAGGCGTACCGTAGGCCACCGCCATATCCATGCCAGGATGAAATTCGTAGCTGCCGCCAAAGGGGTTAGGCCGCAGACCGTAGAAAGAAGAAAACCGCACAGAGACTAGGAGCGGCATCCCCCGAGGACGAGCATTCCGGCGGGCCACAAATTCCCCAACTGTCGGCATCACCTTCTCTTTGAGAGATGACACGAGCAGGAGACGGTCATGGGCAGCAGTTAGAAGCTGCTCAGCACTTGGCTTTATGCCAATTCCACCTTGATCTACCGTAGATTTTTTAGGCAAAGCTGCTTCTTTTACGCCAGCGCGCGCGCTGAGGTCTTTCAGTTCAGCCTCTAGAGTATCGACGCGCTCCAGCAAATCACTGGCTTGCGCTGCGAGGACTTGACCATCGCCACGGGCGGTTTCTATGGCGTGGTTGTAATAACGGTAGATAGCGATGCCGCTCCATCCAGAGACCAGCATCAGGCCCACTAGTAGAGTCGCAGGCCAAAACGACAGCTGGATAGGTGGTTTGCCCGTCCGCGTGATCAGCACAGTGTAACGTTCCGGGATGCGACGGCCCATTACCCCTCAAAGACTTATAAAAGATACTCGGGGAGCATCCCATATTTAGCGGCACTTGGTCAAGACCTCAGTCTATTTCTGATCCCCATCGTTTCCATGACCAAAAAGATTGCTGAAAAATCCTTCGATACCGTCTTTTTTGATTTTCTCTCCGTGGAGATGGGCCAGTTTCTCTAGAAGATCCCGTTCTTCACGGCTAACCTTTTGGGGAATAGCTACTTTCAGGGTAATCATGTGGTCCCCTCGTTTCATCGGATTACCCGGTCTGGGCACCCCTTGCTTTTCGAGGGTGATTATCTTGCCTGGTTGAGTCCCTGGAGCGACATCAATTTCTTTTTCCTGGATATTCTTTTGGTCAAAATCGAGGACTTTGACCTTGACTTTGCTGCCGAGGATCGCCTGCAGATAGCTTATTTCCACCTCTGAGTAGAGATTTTGACCATCTCTTTTGAAGTGTGAATCTTGCTCCACGGCAATGAAAACATAGAGATCTCCCGCTGGGCCGCCTTTAATACCGATATCGCCTTTACCACCCACCCGTAGTCTGGTGTTATTGTCTACACCACAGGGCACCTGGATTTCAATATTCTTCCGTTCAGCCTTGCGACCTTTACCGCCACAGTCCGTACAAGGGTTGGTTACGACTTGGCCTGAACCACGACATTCTGGGCAGACGGCGACTTGGGTAAACGTGCCAAAGGGGGTACGCGTAGCCTGACGAACTTGACCAGCCCCTGCACAGGTTCCGCAGGTGGAAGCCTTTGTTCCTGGTTTAGCACCTGAGCCCTGGCATGTGGCGCAGCTCTGTAAGGTTTGGACATCTAAGTCTTTTTCGACCCCAAAAATAGATTCCGTGAAAGTTAGGACCACATCCACGCGGCGGTCATCCCCTCGCTGGGGACCCCCAGCCCTTCGCCCGGCCCCTGCAAAACCTCCTCCACCTCCAAACATGCTGCCAAAAGCTTCAAAGAGGTCAGAGAAATCACCAAAATCGCTGAAGCCGCCCGCATCGCCACCGGCAGAAGCCGCAGAAGTACCAATCCCTTGCTCGCCAAAGCGGTCATAGCGGGCACGGGTCTGCTCATCAGACAGCACCTCATAGGCGCGGTTGATTTCCTTGAAACGCTCTTCGGCTCCAGGTTCTTTGTTAATGTCCGGATGCAGTTTACGCGCCAACTTTCGGTAGGCCTGTTTGATTTCTTCTTTGTCGGCGCTTCGGCTGACACCTAGCAGGTTGTAAAGGTCTTGGGCCATATTTCGTTAAGAAACTTAGTAGAGACTATTGTAATGCCTTCAGTTGCCCCAATGCTTCGTAAAGGCCAATCCCTACACTAACGGCTAAGTTTAAACTCCTTACAGTCGCGTAGGTAGGAATCACCACCTGGAGATGATTTTCACGAATTTCTCGGGGTAATCCTTGGGTCTCAGAGCCAAAAAGTAGCCAATCTCCTGGCTGATATGAAAAATCTCGATAAGAAATTTGGGCATGGGCACTGAAGCAAATAATCCGCTGAGGTTGCGTTTCGTTTAAAAAAGTTTCCCAATTTGGATGGCAGACCAGGTCAACTGCATCCCAGTAGTCTAGGCCTGCCCTCTTGAGATAGCGGTCAGAAAGCTTAAACCCTAGAGGCTCAATAAGCTGAAGTTTAGTGCCTGTAGCTGCGCAGGTGCGAGCGATATTGCCTGTATTCGGAGGGATCTCTGGCGTATAGAGAACCACGCCGACAGGGGCACAGGGAACGCTATTGGTCGGGGGAGAGGAAATCACCATAGTAGGTATGCAGAGCTGCCTTTTAGATTGCCGCTTCTACGATATGATGAAGGGCGCATCCATGGTTAGGAAGGTAGGGCAGATACCCATGACAATTAAAGTAGCTATCAATGGTTTTGGCCGAATTGGGCGGAATTTCTTGCGTTGTTGGTTAGGCCGTGAAACATCCGGCTTTGAAGTAGTTGCCATTAATGATACTTCAGACCCACATACCAATGCCCATCTGATTCGTTATGATTCCATGCTGGGTAAGTATGAAGGCAAAGTTGAGTATGATGACAACTCGATCACCGCAGACGGACATGTGATCAAGTGCTTTTCAGACCGCAATCCTGCCAATCTTCCCTGGGGCGCTTTAGGGATTGACGTCGTTATCGAATCTACAGGTGTATTCATTTCCCGTGAAGGCGCTTCTAAACACCTTGAGGCTGGAGCCAAGAAGGTGATGATCACGGCTCCCGGCAAAAATGACGATGGCATGTTCGTGATGGGTGTCAACGAAGACCAATACACCCATGACAAAGTAATTATTTCTAATGCTTCCTGTACGACCAATTGCCTGGCTCCGATTGTCAAAGTCCTCCACGATAACTTTGGGGTCGTCACGGGTATGATGACGACTATCCATTCCTACACGGGAGACCAGCGAATCCTCGATGCTAGCCACCGTGATTTGCGTCGGGCTCGCGCCGCTGCCGTAAGCATCGTTCCTACGAGTACCGGAGCCGCTAAAGCGGTTGGTTTGGTCATCCCTGAGCTGAAAGGTAAGCTGAATGGCCTGGCCTTCCGCGTTCCTACGCCTAATGTATCCGTGGTTGATTTCGTAGCCAGACTAGATAAGAAAGTAATCCCCGAACAGGTCAACCTTGCCTTAAAAGAAGCATCTGAAGGCCGTCTCAAAGGTATTCTCAGAGTCTCGGAAGAGCCCCTTGTTTCTATTGACTATCGTGTAACCGACGAGTCATCTATCATAGATGCTGAACTGACCATGGTTATGGATGGCAACATGGTAAAAGTGATCTCCTGGTATGACAACGAGTGGGGCTATTCTCAACGCGTTGTAGATCTCGCTGAAGTAATGGCGAAAAAATGGGTTAGCTAGTTTTAGTTAACGTGAAAATTGAAAAGCAGCGATCTATCTTATCGCTGCTTTTTTCATGCTCAGGTGTTTTATCAACTATGAACTCTTGGCTCCGGATGAAGTGTTTCTAGAATTTCGCTTTCTTTTTGACTGAGTTCACTAAGTCTTTGTTCTACCTGAGATACTGCGTAGTATTCATAGGCTAGGTCCAAGTAGAGATGCTTATGACGTTCTTCGGCAATACTCAAGAAGGCATAAAAATCCTGCAGCTCTGGGTCTGGACAATTTTTGGCTAAGAGTTCTAGCCGCTCATGACTACGGGCTTCAATCAAGCAAGAAGTCAGCATGGAATCCAACAGACGATTAGGTTCTTGGGTGCGAATCTCCTGTTTGAGCAAGTTTCCGTAGGGAGACGGTTTGAGGGTCTTCCAGACTACGCCTCGACATTCTAAGTGACGATTGACCATCTGGAAATGCTGTAATTCCTCCCGCGCCAGCGTCGTCAGCGCTTCCACCAAAATTTGGTGATTGGGATACTGAAACAGGTAGCGCATCGCCGTACCCGCTGCCTTTTTCTCACACTGAGCATGATCCAGAAGAATCAAATCCAGGTGGTTTAGGGCTTGAGTAAGCCATTTTGGTTGGGTTGGGGTGTGCAGGAGATTCATTACGTACGTAGACATCTTGCCTCAGCTAAAGCTTGAACGGCACTCCTACCAACGCTCACAGAGCATACACGTAGAATATTCAGTGCTTGCCCACAGTTTAGCAATAATTGGTAAAGAGCTATCCAGATGAGCAGGGATGCATCTAGCCAAAGCAGATTTTATACTGTCTTCCTTGGCTTAACTGATTACACTGAGTAGAGAAAAAAGCTGGAGGTCCACTGTGTCCAATGTAAATGGTGTAATGATGCAGTACTTCCACTGGTATACGCCGCAGGACGGCAAACTATGGAATCAGTTTGCAGAATCTGCTGCGGATTTGGCCAAGGTTGGAGTCACCTCTGTTTGGCTACCGCCTGCTTATAAGGGAACGGCAGGTGGCATGGATGTCGGCTATGGCGTCTATGATTTATTCGATTTGGGGGAATTCGACCAGAAAGGCTCCGTACGAACAAAGTATGGTACCAAAGATGAATATCTTAAGGGGATCAAAGCAGCAAAGGAAGCAGGTATTCGGGTCTATGCTGATGTTGTTTTCAATCACAAATTAGGAGCCGATGAAGAGGAAGAAGCCGAAGCTACCCCCTTCGATATGAATGACCGCAATGCTCCGATTGGTGAATACCAAAAAGTCAAAACATGGACCAGCTTTACCTTTCCTGGCCGGGGCGATAAATACTCCAAAATGAAATGGCATTGGTGGCATTTCACAGCAACGGACTACAATGCCTACAACAACAGTGGAAAAGCGGTCTTTTTGTTAAAAGGGAAAGATTTCGACCGTACTGTTGATCTGGAAAAAGGTAATTTTGACTATCTCATGGGCTGCGATCTGGATGTGAATCATCCTGAAGTGTCCGGGGAGTTGAAATACTGGAGTGAGTGGTATCTCGACACCACAGATGTAGATGGCTTCCGGTTCGACGCTGTCAAACATGTCAAGGCAGAATTTTTCCAAGAGTGGCTAGAACATGCTCGAAACTATGTAAAGCGCGACTTGTTCGCCGTTGGTGAATATTGGTCCTATGAAGTCGAAGCTCTGCACCACTTTGTGGAAGTTACTGATGGTAAAGTAAGCCTATTCGATGCTCCTCTCCACTACAATTTCTCCACGGCCAGTAAGGCTGGTAATAACTATGACATCCGTAAAATTTTCGATGGCACCCTGGTCCAACACCAGCCCTCTCTGGCTGTTACCTTAGTCGACAACCATGACTCTCAACCCTTGCAATCGCTAGAATCTGTTGTTGAAGATTGGTTTAAACCTTTGGCCTATGCCCTGATTCTGTTGCGCAATGAGGGATATCCCTGTATTTTCTATGCTGATTACTATGGCGCCCACTACAAAGACAGAGGAAAAGATGGGAATGAGTACGAAATTTGGTTAAATAGTCATCGAGATATCCTCGATCAGTTGCTTGATGCGCGTCAGCACAATGCCTACGGTGAACAGTACGACTATTTTGACCATGCCAATACCATTGGCTGGACAAGACTGGGAGATGAAGAACATCCTGGAGGAATGGCGGTCGTTCTCAGTAATGGAGGTGAGGGTACTAAGTGGATGGAGGTCAAACAGCCCAATTCCACCTATGTTGATATCACCAAAAACATAAAGAAATCTGTCACTACCAATAAAGAGGGTTGGGCTGATTTTCGGTGTAAGGCTGGTTCTGTTTCTGTCTGGATTCCCAAGAAAAAAACATCAAACCAAAAATAGCCGATACCAAATCTACAGGGGCGCAAGGTCTTGTGCCCCTATGGGATAACACCCATAAATGCCTGCCCTGCACAGACAGGCAAACGGCCCAAAAAACCTGCTCATTCTTGGGCAGGTTTTTGCATATTCTCAAATTCACTTAAGCGCGGGTCACAATCGCCGTAAAGCCTTGAGCAATGAGCTGTTTGATAATCTGTTGAGCGCTGGACTGGGAAGAGAATACGCCAACTTGGAGTACTTTTCGCCCTTCATATTCCCGATGAAAGGGATTTTTCACGAATTGCTTGAGCTTCTTCAAATCTGGAGAAGCATTCGTGATCAAGACTCTAAATTTACCGTTTCCCACGCGTGTTGGTGTGACTGCAGCCACTTCAGACTTTGGTGGTGTGGGCTTGAAAGTGACCGTCTGGGCTGTCGGTTGTGTCGGTTGAGGTTGGGCCGGACGAACCGAAGTGTTGCCAAACTGTGGTGGCTGTGGTTTGTTGAGTGGCGCTGGCGGCGCAGAGAAAGTCCCTGCAGGACTTTGAGACTGGCGAACAGGAGGAGTCACAGCAGGTTGAGCTTGAGGAGGAAGGGGCTTAGCCGCTGGAGCCTGGGCATTTCCAGGAATTGCAGGAGGCAGAGGCTTCGGAAGTATTGGAGGAGCGGGAGGAGGGGTCGTTGGGGCAGGCAACGTTGGCGTTGTTGCTGCTTGGGGTTTGGGTAGAGGGAACTGGCTAGGAGGTTGGGGGGGAAGAGAAAGAGGCTTGGGCGGAAGAGGCTTCTGACCGGCAGCTTTAGGCGATGTTGTAGTTGTAGCGGTCGGTGCAGTGGTTGGAACGACCACTGACGCAGAAGGAAGTGCAAGAGCACTCTTGGCTGCTATTAAAACCGTACTGCTATCTCCCTGAATGCTGCCCAAAAGCTTCGGTTTAGCCGTGTACTCGTTGCCAAGCGCCGTAATAGAGATTTGTGGGCGAGTGGCATTGTTAATGTCTGACTTGAGGTTGCCCTGGAAATAGTTAGCGCCTCGTTCTGTTGCTGTACCCAAATTAGGCTGAGCTTCACCCACAATTGCAATCCCACTACGGCGGTTGCGCTCGATACGGTTACCTCGGAGGGTAGGCGTCGATTTCCCTAAAATGACAATCCCATCGGCATTATTGACAACCACATTGTCTTTGACCACAGGACTGCTCTTTTCATCGATATTGAGCGCAAATCCAGTGTCTTCAAAGACATTTCCCTGAATCAGTGGATTAGCCATACGTAGCATCGTGACGCCATCGGATGGATTCTTGTAGAAGAAATTTTCTGTGATTTTACCCCCGGCCGTACCTGTCAGCATAATGCCATCATTCCCGGAGCCTGTAAGGGTATTACGATTGATTGTCGGGTCTGTTCCTTCGACCCAAATCCCATAACCTCTTTTTTGCGGGTTAGAAATAGTCAATCCTTGAATCGTCGTTCCCTTTTGGGCAACGATACCAACAATTTGGCCTGCGACCGTAGGACTGAGGAATTTCCCACCCCCTTGTACCAACGTATCTTTGCCACGATCACTGACATTGCCTTGGAGTGTTATGCCAGAACGGACAACAAGAGGAAAGACTTCGCCATTCACTTCATCATATTTTCCCGGTTGCACTTGAATGACGGTGCCTGGAACAGCAGCTTGCAGTGCAGCAGTAATCGTCTTATAGGGCGCTTGGGCATTTCCTGGGCCAGCATTATTGCCTTTTACTGCATCTACATAAAGGGTAGTTACAGCTTGAGCCTGCACTTGCTGGAAGTTTTCCAATCCCCTGTGAGGCACAGGTACGAAGGAGATTCCAAGAGAGAAACTGAGCGCTAAAGAAGAAATCAGAAGTGAACGGGTACGCATAAAATCCTCACAGGGTTTTACGATAGGATTAGACAAGTAGTTATGCAATTAATATTACCAGATAATATGTATTCTGCATGGCAAAATACTGCTCTGGGTCAACCTTTCATTGAATGAAATGAGTTGATAGATCTAGGCTAAAATCGATTCATAGCTGTCTGTTTAGATGAATCGCATAGCTAAAGTTTCAGGGCCTTTAGCACCCTGTTAAACTAAATGTTGAGTTTCTTAAAAGTAAGAATCTAGGTTAATTTGAATACGATGTGTTTAAAAAGGACAGTGTATTGGCTCCTCTGGTTCCCGAAAAAGCTCTCCTGCGTATTCTTGACGCCAATCTAGACCGCGCTCGTGAAGGTATTCGCGTTGTAGAAGAATGGGCTCGATTTGCCTTAGAAAATGGGACTTTAGTAGGAGAATGTAAGTCTCTCCGCCATGAGCTAGCCATTCTTCAATCCCGAGAGATTTGTCAGGGTCGCAATACGCCAGACGATCCAGGAACGTCCTTGACCCATCCAGGGGAAGAAAAGCGTGCGAGTCCTCATGGAGTGATCCGAGCCAACTTTGTCCGTGTCCAGGAAGCCCTCAGAGTCTTAGAAGAGTATGGCAAACTCTATGATGCTTCGTTCACCACGCGCATCAAAAATCTACGCTATCGCGTCTACAGCCTTGAACAGGCCTTTAGCGAAACGATGTCTCGCTCTCGGAACATACTCTCCCAAAGCCTTCTCTATCTAGTAACCTCACCCCGCAAAGACCTGCTTGAAGTTGTAGAACAGGCTCTCATCGGCGGTGTCCGTATGGTGCAGTTGCGGGAAAAGAATAGTACAGACACTGAAATTCTCCGTTTGGGACGCTCCCTTCGAAAGCTTTGTACAGAGCATGACGCCCTCCTGATCATCAATGACCGTCCAGATTTAGCTTTGGAACTTGCATGTGATGGGGTTCATATGGGTCAGGAGGATGGAGGGGTGGCTATTGCTCGGCGCATTCTCGGTCCTGACATCTTAGTGGGCCGTTCTACCCATCATCCTTCTGAGGCCAAGGCGGCTTTGACTGAAGGTGCTGACTATATTGGGATAGGGCCTGTGTATGCAACCCCAACGAAAGAGGGTCGAGAGCCTGTAGGTTTGGAATATGTGCACTACTGTGCAGAACAGATTGCTTTACCAGGGTTTGCCATTGGCGGCATTGATTTAGAAAATGTAGATAAGGTGCTCCAGGCTGGTGGGACGCGGGTTGCCGTCGTCCGCGCTATCATGGACTCCCCCGACCCTAAACACACTACCCAACAGTTTTTAGAGAAGCTCCATGGTCAGCCTCAAGGTTAATGGTGAATCCCACGAATGCCCCCCATCCACCACAGTTTTGGGCCTTCTAGAACAACTCTCCTTCCCGCCCCAACTGGTTGTTATTGAATACAATCGCGATATTCTTCATCGCCAAGATTGGGCCGAAACTGAGGTCAAGGCCGGGGATGTATTTGAAATCGTCACCGTAGTTGGTGGCGGCTAGAAATCGTCCATATCGGGGCTGGGCATGGAGCCATCATCTCCACCAGCGCCTTCTTTACGGCTACCCAGAAGCTCCAGACGCTCTACCTTAATCACAGGCCGCTCTCTGGCTTCGCCGCTGGTTCGGTCATTCCAGCGCTGCATATTCAAAGCACCCGTGATACCAATCAGAGAGCCTTTACGCACATATTCGCCCGCCACTTCCGCTGTTCGACTCCACATCTCTAAGGTGAACCAATCAGGCTGCTCATCCTTTTTCGTATTCCGGTTTACGGCCAGTGAAAAGGAGCACTTCACCGAACCAGATTCAAAATATTTCATCTCCGGATCGCTTCCGGCACGGCCAACGAGGGTCACAAGGTTCAGGGTCATAGGAATGGGGTAAAGCTAGAAGCATTATAGACCCCTCCGCCTTGTCGGCACGTGTACAAAAGCTCTGCTTACAGCTTGCTGGGTGCCTGCTTCGCTTAGTGCCTGCCGGACACGGCACATCCCCACTCTGCGAGAAGGCTACGCCTAGTGAGGGGGGGCTTCGTCGTCAGCGATTCTCTTAAAACATATGACTTTTGACTTTGAGCTCTAGTAAATCACCCACTTGCTATCTTGCTAGATATGCCAACATATATAGGTACAACCTAGGTTGTACCTATCAGAGAGGCTGCTATGAAACGAACGTTATACATTCCAGACGAACTCTGGAGCCAGCTTGAGGAATACTTGAAGAACCATCCAGAGCAAAACCCATCTAGTCTGATACAGGTGGCTCTTGAGGAGAAATTACGCCCTAAAAATGCTTCAAGACTCTTGGAACTGGCAGGCATTGTAGAAAATGCACCACCTGATGCATCGGTTAACGAAGACTATCTGAGATGAAACGGCTCGTTCTAGATGCTGGACCACTCATTGCTCTGTTTTCCGCCAAGGACGATTACCACGAGCAGTGTAAGGCTGGTTTTGGCAAACTGCCTGGTTTATTTAACGAGGTTCTGACTCCCTTGCCCATTCTATTCGAAGTCTATAAATTCATATGTCGGGAACAGTCTTCTAAAGTAGCTCAAACTGCATTGGCGGGCATTTATGAAGAGACTTTAGTGGTACCGCTGGAGATGAAAATGTTTCAGGAAATCTATAACCTTGTACTGCAGATGCCTGAGTGGAAGGGCAGTTTAGAAGATGCTTCAGTGGTAATCACAGCCCAACGGTATGAGGCGAGCGTATGGACGTTGGACTATCGAGACTTAAGTTGGTTCAAGAATTTGGAGCTCTGGACACCTTAGCAAATTACTTTCCTACTTCTATGAAGTTATAAATGGGAGGATAAATAAAACTGAACGCAGAAAGAAGTCCTAACCTTATCTTGTCAGTCAGAATGAAACCCACCAACTAAATATACTCTGGTCAATAGTTTATTGTCTTCTAACTTGATAAATAGTTTTGTACTTTTAGTCCCTATTGGCTCTGCTTTGATGCATCCCTTTTAATTTCTTGAAGCTTAATGAGAGCTAATGAAAAAGGAATTTGCATATATCTCCGATTGAACACTCTTGGATAACTTAAAAGTTATTTAAACTAGCCGTCTTGGACACATTTAAGTTATCATATAGGTGTATGAAGATAATATCTTTTGTTGCCTGATGCTTAAAGACACCACCATCGCACGCCAGCAGCTTGATAAGCGCTTTGCCAGAATGTCGCTCGATCTTTTCACCCGACCTCCCCGTGGCTGGATTCGGGCGATCCGAGACAGTTTAGGGATGACAGCAAACCAACTGGCTGTACGTTTGGGTGTTTCTAAGACACGGGTTGTGGTTATGGAAAAAGGGGAGGTCGAGGGCAGCTTAACTCTGAAATCCCTGGAAAGAGCAGCTGAGGCATTAGACTGTACCCTCATCTATACATTGGTTCCTAACCGCACTTTAGAAGAGATAGTTCACGACCAGGCTAGGGTTATTGCCTCAGAAAGATTGGCTGCGGTGGAGCATTCAATGCAACTTGAAAATCAAGCAGTTCCTACTAGCGATTCAAAAAGGCACCTAGACCAATTGATCGAGCAGATCTTACGTGATGAGATTCGAAGGTTGTGGGACCGTTCATGAGCGACTTGTTGGAAGCAGATGATGCCGCCACACCTCTGACGCCAGAAGAAATGCAAGCGCTAATCCCTACGTATATCACATTACGAAGTGAACTTAACGAAGCCGAACAACAGGGCATCCTTGCTGCCGAGCGTTGGGCCTTTAGTAAGCAACACAAAGATTTACTTGGCGAGAAGCTTCTGCGCGACCTGCATCGACGCATGTTTAAAGATGTATGGCATTGGGCAGGGCAGTATCGCAAGACAGCCAGGAGTATCGGGATAGATGCATGGCAAATCTCCACCAATTTGAGGTTACTCCTTGATGATGCGCACTTCTGGATAGACAAACATACTTATCCATGTGATGAAATCGCTGTACGCTTTCACCACCGCTTAGTGTTCATTCACCCTTTTCCCAATGGGAATGGACGCCATGCACGGCTGATGACCGACCTCCTTATTGTCCAGTTACAAGGCAAACGATTTACATGGGGTAGAACAAGTCTGGCTACAACAAGTGACACCCGAAAAAGCTATATTGAAGCTCTCCAAACTGCTGACCAAGGCAATATTATGCCGCTACTTACTTTTGCGCGTTCCTAACTTTTCCAGCAGAAAATATCTTACTTTCATTACAGAGCTTGCCCCTAAATCCCCCAATACTGGGGGACTTTGAATTGGCATATAGGGTCTAAAAAGAAGAGTAGGATGCTTCTCCCCCCAAAGTTGGGGGGCTGGGGGGCATTTTGCATAAATCTGTACGATAAATAGAGCAACCGATTGGGTAAACTAATTGAGTCAATTAGAGTCTGAGAAGAAATGTACTCTGCAATAATCCAGGAACTAATAGAGAGACTTCAAAAGGGAAAAGTCAGGTTTACATTCATAAAGGCAGACGGGAGTTTAAGGGAGGCCTATGGCACCAAAGTCTTAGACTTTGTTCCCTTCAATAAGCATCCTCAAGGTGCAAAGAAACCGAGTGACGATGTAATCACATTCTTTGATCTTGAGAAAAATGAATGGAAATCCTTGAAAAGAAATACCAATGTAAGCATTTTGGATTGACCAAAATATTTATCTCCACAACCATAGTATGGTGTTACGCATCTTCCTCTTCATCCACCCAAATTTGGCCTGTATGGGCTGCTAATTTCTGGCGTTCCGTTCGTTTGGACTGAGCACGATGAATACTCTTCAGCTTGGGAATAGCCTTATTGCCAGAAGTTTGAGACAAGACTTTTTCTGCAGATTCCACATCCGCTGTATCCGATTGGATTTGCCATTTCTGCTCTGCTTCTTTCAGGGCATCCAGATAATATTCATGACGTTCTAGTTTTGCTGCGCGTACAGCACAATCCGGCTCATCTCGATGCAGGCAGTCCCGGAAACGACAGTCCGCCACATAGGGACGGAACTCCGGGAACAGATGGGCTACTTGCTGGGGATCACAGGATAGTTCTAGTTGGCTGAATCCTGGGGTATCGGCGACATAGCCCCCTTTTGGTAGCGCAAAAAGTTCCACATGGCGGGTAGTATGTTTGCCTCTGCCCATATAGTCAGAAACTTCTCCTGTTCTCAGCTTCAAACCAGGACAGAGGCGATTGAGCAGCGACGATTTACCAGCTCCAGAGGGACCGGCCAAAACTGTAATACTTCCTTGGAATGCGGATTCTAGAGCTTCAAAACCTCGCTTTTCGACAGCACTGACCGCAAGACCTTGATAGCCCCAGCGAGCCACCTGAGCCAGGATTTCCTTCTCTTGCAGCGCATCCACTAGGTCTACTTTATTAATGCAAACCAGCGCTTTGAGTCCGCTATTCTCCACCAAATTCAGAAAGCGACTTAATACTACGGGCTCAAAAGCAGGTTGCTGGGTGGAAACCACCACAAGCACTTGGTCAGCATTAGCCACCGCCGGACGGTCCAGCGAAGAAGTGCGCGGGAGAATTCCGGCAATCGCTCCCCGTCCATCTTCCCAATCCGGTTCTTGGACCTCTACACGGTCTCCGACAAAAACCTGTTGTCCTGTCTTGCGCAAGCGACTGCGGACCTTACATAAAAGCTTTTCGCAGGGCCAAGCTCCAGAATCTAGCGTGACCCAATAGTAATTAGCGAGTAATGCCGTGACTGTACCGATGAGCAAAATAGCAACGTAACCATAACTTCTTCTATTGTGCCTGTTCGGAGAGTCAGTACACTAATCCAATGACAGATCTAACAGTTCAAGACCATCTAAACGAGTGCATCGATGAATGGCTGGATTATCTAACCGTAGAGCGTGGGCTCAGCGACCATACAATTCAGGCCTATCAGAAAGATTTACGAGATTTCGCTGCATTTTTGGCAGACCAAGACTGGACCAAAATGGAACGGGGTGGCTTGAGCCGTTTCCTCCGCTATCTGCATGGACAGCGAATTAGTCCCCGCTCGATGGTGCGCAAACTGGCGGCGGTGCGTTCTTTCTATCGTTTTGGAAATCGTCAGGGCTGGGTCGAAGCCAATCCTGCCGCTGAATTGAATCTCCCTAAAACAGGACAGGCGCTACCGAGTGTACTCACTGTAGAAGAAATGGAGAAAATGCTAGATTCCTGTGCCACTTCACTGGAACGGGCGGTACTGGAATTGTTCTACGGCTGCGGTTTGCGCGTTTCTGAATTATGCAGCCTCCGCCACGAAGACCTTAATCTGGAGGGTGGCTATCTGCGTTGTCTGGGCAAAGGAGATAAAGAACGGGTTGTTCCAATGGGAGAAGAAGCCCAAGACGCGATCCAGGCCTATCTCTCCAAAAAAGCACCTTTCAAATCTGGAGATTTCCTCTTCCATACCGAAAAGCAAAAAAACTTTAATCGTTTCACTGCCTATCGCTTGATTCAAACCTGCGCCGAGCGTGCCCAAATTAACCAAAAAATTAGTCCACACACTTTGCGCCACAGTTTTGCAACCCATCTTTTAGAAGGCGGAGCCGATCTGCGCGTCGTCCAAGAACTGCTCGGACACGCCAATATCACCACCACTCAGCTCTATACCCACGTTTCCCGCGCCAGAATTCGCAAGGTGTACGATGAGGCCCGTCGGTAAACCAACAAAACAAAATTGATGTGTTATGATGATCGGTGTGGACACTAAACCAAATAACTGATTTGCGGAGAAAAAATTAAATAATGTACAAACCATACAAGGAGGGAGCTCGAATCATGTACACATTTAATTTAGGAATCGTTTATGACCATTCCTCCGTTCAATTCCGATGGCAATCTCCCCCTGGGGATTCATTCTGCTACTTGGCAAGAGTTTGTTAATTATTTGGGGTTTACAGATAGACGACAGGAACTTCTTCTTGGCTTAAAGTCTGTCTTATCTCAACTTAAAAAAGTTAACTGCAGAGTAGTTTATATCGGGGGCAGTTTTGTAACAAGCAAAGCAGAACCTGGTGACTTCGACGGTTTTTGGGATCCTACGTATGTCGATTTAGTCGAGCTAGAGAAGAATGCTCCTGAGCTGCTTAGGAGTGATCGTAAAGTTCAGAAGGCAAAGTATGGGGGTGAACTGTTTGCGGACATGGCATTCCTAAAAGCATTCGATAAAGATAGAGAAAAAAGAGAGAAGGGCATCGTTGCCATTGATTTAGAGAGCTTACCACCATGATCAAAAATGAACGACAATATCGCATTACAAAGGCTGAAGCGGAGAAGTTTGAGCTCACCTTAGCAAAGTTGAGTGAAACTTTGCCTCAGAGTGAGGAAGTTCCCCCCCTTCTTCTGCAAGTAAAAAAAGATGCTCTACAGAGTTATCTAGATTCCCTACGTGAAGATATAGAAGAGTACGAGCTACTTCAGTCTGGCCAACAACCCATGCTTGAACTTCAATCTTTAGATGAACTCCCAAAAAGTCTTATCAGGGCGCGGATTGCCGCAGGGCTTACTCAGAAAGAGCTTGCTGCTCGACTTGGGTTACCAGAACAGCAGGTACAGCGCTATGAAGCGACAGAGTATGCTTCCGCGAATCTCACAAGAGTGTTAGAGGTAACTCATGCTCTAGGGATGAAGGTTATAGAAAAGTTTCTCGTCTCTGTGACTCCTGTTCCGCGACAAGGGACAGAAAGTACTTAGTTGACACTCCCCGCTCTGAAGAGACGGGGATTCTTGCTTCTCGCCTCCGGCTGCCGGACACAACGAGCTAACTTTCTGGGCTAAGCTCTCGCTTAATCCAAAAGAGGTCTGCTCTCCACAAGCTTGAAATTCCCTATGCCCTAGGGTATTTACTGCCTCAATGCCCCTACGGGGCGCAGTACCTTGTATTCCTTGCTTGACAGTAGAACACGTCATGCCTTTATTTAGGATATTGATAGCTGCCGCATGGTCCCGATGCAGTCGCAATCCACAAGCACATTGATGGGTGCGCGTAGATAGCGCCTTCTTGACTCTCGCATTACACCCAGGACAATCCTGAGATGTATATTGCGGCGGCACAGCTATCACCTGTATCTGATGGAGTTTCCCAAAGTAGTCCACCCACTGTGTGAACTGCCCCCAGGAGGCATCCGAGATAGACTTAGCTAGATGATGGTTCTTGACCATATTGCGTACTTGAAGATTCTCGTAGACTACCAAATCGTTAGATTGGACGGGCGCCCTTGCTGCCTTCACGGCAAAGTCTTTACGCTGTCTAGAGACCTTCAAGTGCTTGTGGGCCATGCCCTGAATCGCTTTTCTTCTATTGCTGGACCCTTTCTTTTTCTTGGATAACCTCCGTTGTAGTCGCTTCAAGCTCTTCTCTGACTTGCGTAGCAGTCTAGGATTTTCTACTTGTACCCCATTAGAATCGGTATAGAAAGATTCAAGGCCAAGGTCTATACCGACCACTAAGCCGTTGTACTCATGCTTCTCAGTACGCTCAATATCCACACAGAATTGCGCATAATAGCCATCGGCACGACGCACGACCCTAACTCTTTTAATTTGAGCCAGTGCATAGAGACTTAAATCTCTAGTACCTTTGAGCTTGAATTTTCCAGCCTCAAAACCATCAGTGAATGTGATAGCTTTTCTATCATCTGAGAGTTTCCAGCCTGAGGTTTTATATCTACAGAGTGGCCCCGTTTCTTGAATCGAGGAAATCCTTTCTTTCCTGCTTTAGCTGATTTGCAATTAGCATAGAATCGGCTGATAGAAAACCAAGCACGCTCAGCGCTGGCCTGTCTAGCCATTGAGTTGAGCTTTTTGGCCCACTCAAACTCTTTGGCTAAGACAGCACATAAAGCAGACAGTTCTTTCTTTCCAACACCTTTATTATCTTGCCAAAATCTAAGAGCTTTATTGCGGACGAAATTAGCAGTGCGGATGGCTTCATCAAGTTCAGCGAACTGCTGTTTTTGTCCTCTCAACTTGGCTTCTAGAACTAGCATTTATTGATTATAGCCTAACAGCAACTAAAAAAGTCGTTCTGAAGTGGTCCCTGAGCTTGTCGAAGGGAACGAGGCTTTAAACCCATTTTTTTGGTAACTAGGACCGTTTCTGCGTACTATGAAACTCAACTTCTAGCGCGTAGAGAAGAGCTATGACCATTCCTTCTTTTAGTTCCAATGGAAATCTCTGCGAAGGGATCCACCAAACTACATGGCAAGAGTTTGCAAACCATTTTGGATTTACAACGAAACAACAGCAAATCCTTCTTGGCTTAAAATCGGCCTTGCTAGAACTCAAGCAAACTAATTGCAAAGTAGTTTATATCGGTGGCAGTTTTATCACAAATAAGCCAGAGCCCAATGGTTTTGATGGCTGCTGGGATCCTCTAGGCGTCGACTTAGCGGCCTTAGGAAGAAATGCACCCACTTTACTTAAGTTAATAGATCAGGAAGAGCAAAAAGCTGAATATGGTGGTGTATTATTCCCTTCCATGGATTTTGAAGAATTTTTCCAACAAGATAGAGAAGGGAATCCAAAAGGCATCGTTGCAATTGATCTAAATAGTCTTTCATCATGATTAAAAATGAACATCAATATCAAATTACTAAAGCCGCTGCCGAGAAATTTGAAGCGGCACTAGCAAGGTTAACGGAATCTGCTCAAAAGAGTGGTGCACCCCAGGCGCTACTCTGGCATGTACAAAAAGATGCACTCCAAAGTCAACTAGCTCAATTGCACGCTGAGATTGAAGAGTACGAATTACTAAGTTCAGGAAAACAGTCTGTCCTTGAGCTTCAATCCTTAGAAGAACTTCCCTTCAGCCTGATCAAAGCACGCATTGCCGCCGGACTTACCCAAAAAGACCTAGCGAATCGACTCGGTTTACCCGAGCAACAAGTACAACGCTACGAAGCCAATGACTATGCTTCCGCTAATTTTTCAAGAGTGCTCGAAGTATCCCGAGCGCTTGGAATTAAGGTCGTTGAAAAGTTCCATATCTCCGTATCTTGAGTTTCCCTCCTTTCAGGAGTCTTACCTTCAATAAGTAGTTAAATAGCTAATGGTATATACTATGATATATGTAAATAGCTAAGGAGGGGGCTATGGCTCAAGTTGCCAAGATATTTCTGAATGGACGCAGCCAAGCAGTAAGGTTGCCGTCTGCTTATCGGTTCGACTGCAAAGAAGTCTATATCCGTCGAGATCCAGAGACTGGGGATGTGATCCTCTCACGCAAGCCAGGAACATGGAAGGACTTCTTCGAGTTGGTGAAAGACGCCGATGTACCTGACGACTTTATGGCTGACCGCCAGGATGCTCCACCCCAGACGCGAGATTTGTTTTGATGGTGGAAGTAGGCTATATGCTCGACACGAACACGGCAAGCTACATCATCAAAGGCAACGTTCCCTCAGTGCGGGAGCGGCTGCTTCGTATACCCATGGCCCAAATATGTATCTCAACAGTGACCCAAGCCGAGCTACTGTTTGGGGTAGCCAAGAAACCCGAGGCAACACGGCTTAAAACCGTTGTCCATGAATTCCTGCTGCGGGTTGAGATACTGCCTTGGGATTGTGAAGCGGCACAGGAATACGCTGAAATTCGTGCCTATCTTGAGCGAGACGGTAAGCCGATGGGAAATATGGATATGATGATTGCGGCCCACGCGTTGGCTAGTAAGGCTGTTCTTGTGACGAATGACCAAGCCTTTTGGCACATTGAACGCATGTGTCTAGAAGACTGGACCAAGCCTTAGACGAAGGTGCCAATGTTCGTCATCGCGAGACCATGCTTAGTCCAAACTTCTACGATTCAATCTCTGCCAATTCTAGCCAGCGCTCTGTAGCTATTTCGATTGATTGGTTCAGAGATTCTAGTTTTTCATAGAGTGCTTGCACTTCCACAAAGTCACTAGGAGGTGAAGTGAGGACTTGCTCTATCTCAGCCTTTTGAACTTCTATTTCAGCAATCTTTCCTTCAAGGGTGTCAAATTCACGTTTTTCTTTATTAGAAAGCTTACGAACTTTTTGGGCAGGAGGTAATGCCAGAGCTTCGCTTGGTTTCGCTTTTGAACTATTACCCGTAGCCGTAGAACTAGACGATTTTTCCTCTGCCTTTTTGAAATCTAGATAGGTGGAATAGTTTCCCGGATATTGACGGAGTGTCCCTCCAGGTTCAAAAGCAAAAATCGTATCTACAACGCGGTCTAAGAAATAACGGTCATGGGATACCACCAGAACACAGCCAGCAAAATCTTCTAGATATTCTTCAAGAACAGAAAGCGTCTGTACGTCGAGATCATTGGTCGGTTCATCCAGAATCAAAACATTCGGGGCACCCATCAGCACACGTAACAGAAATAGACGGCGCTTCTCCCCACCAGAGAGATTTTCAACGGGCGCATACTGTTGGCTGCCTGGAAACAAAAATCGCTCCAGCATTTGAGAGGCACTGATTTGGCTACCATCGGCAATTTTGATAAATTCGCCTTCTTCTTTGATGTAGTCAATCACCCGTTGCTTATCATTCATCGCAGTGAATAAGGCTTCTGAATTTTGGTCAAAGTAACCGATATGAATCGTACTGCCAATATCAACTTTTCCAGAATCCGGTTGCAGACGGCCTGTAATGATATCCATTAGGGTGGATTTGCCGACCCCATTACCGCCAATAATTCCAATGCGGTCTTCAGGACTAAATTCATAGGTGAAGTTCTTAATGAAGGTGCGCCCTTCGTAGGCTTTGGAAACATTGGTCAGTTCAATAACCTTTTTGCCCATACGGCGGGTAGGCGTAGCAATATCCACCTTGCCATGAGCCTGCTTAAACTCTGTATCTCTCAACGCATGAGCCCGTTCAATCCGCGCTTTTTGTTTTGTACTCCGAGCTTTAGGTCCTTTCTTTAGCCACTCCAATTCGCGACGCAGAATGCCCTGATGTTTCCGCTGCGTACTCGCTGCCGACTCTTCCGCCAAGGCTTTCTTTTCTAAGTAATAGGAGTAATTGCCGTTGTAGGGATAGAGGTCTCCTCGGTCAATTTCAAAAATCCGATTGGTGACCTGGTCCAAAAAATAGCGGTCGTGGGTTATCAGTAAGATCGCACCCCGATAGCGATTCAAATAATTTTGTAACCACTCCACCGATAGGGCATCTAAATGGTTAGTCGGCTCATCCATCAGCAAGGCATCGGGTTCAGAGAGCAGTGCCGCCGCCAACGCGACCCGCTTACGATATCCACCCGATAACGTTCCAATCCGGGCATCCATATCTTCAATGCCCAGCTTAGTGAGGATGATTTTGGCCTTCGTCTCCAGTTCCCATGCTCCACAGGTATCCATCCGATGAGCAATCTCAGAGAGACGCGCACTCAAGGTCGCATTTTCAGGATCGTGTACCAGTTGAGCTGAGATTTGCTCATAGTCACGGACCAGATTCATGTCTTCGCCACTATCGGCAAACACCTGTTCCAGAACGGTATGGTTCTCGTCCAAGTCAGGGTCTTGCGGTAGATACACGGTCCGAATCCCAGAGTTGACCAGAATCTGACCGCCATCAGGCGGCTCCAGACCGGCAATCATTTTCAGGAGGGTGGATTTGCCAGAACCGTTGGTACCGATAAGGCCGACCTTATCGGTAATATCCAAGCTGAAGCTGGCCTGATTTAACAGGGTCTTGAGACCAAACTGTTTTTGGACTGATTGCAAAGTAACGATGCTCATCAGTCCTATTATCGCGGACTATGTCAGCTCGATGCCTTCTAAATATTCCCGAACCTTTTGCAGGCGTTGAGGATGACGCAATTTACGAAGCGCTCTTGCTTCAATTTGGCGGATGCGCTCGCGGGTTAGGGTAAAGTGCTGACCGACTTCATCCAAGGTGCGGGTGCGACCATCGGCCAAACCATAGCGTAGACGCAATACATCCCGTTCACGGGGGGTAAGGGTTTGCAGAAGAGATTCTAAATCTTGCCGCATCAAGGAGCGGATCAGATCCTGCTCAGGCATATCGCCTTGAGCCTGAATCAAGTCTCCCAACGCAGTGTCTTCTTCGCGTCCGACTGGAGTTTCCAAAGAAACAGGAAGCTGAATCGCCTTGCGGACAAAACGCAACTGCTCCGGCTCCATTTCTACTGCATCGGCTACTTCCCGCTCCGTTGGCGCACGGCCAAACTGCTGAGATAGCTGACGAGTCACCTTTTTAATCTTGTTTACTTTCTCGACGATGTGAACCGGGAGACGAATAGTCCGCGCCTGCATTGCAATCGCACGGGTAATGCCCTGACGAATCCACCAGGTAGCGTAGGTCGAGAACTTAAAGCCTCGAGTGTGGTCAAACTTCTCTGCGGCTCGGATTAAACCCAAGGTGCCTTCTTGAATTAGGTCCAGTAGAGGCAAACCCCGGCCTTGATATTTCTTGGCAACGGAAACCACCAATCGCAGATTCGCCTTGATTAGATGCGCTTTCGCTTTTTTACCTTCATGGACCCTGCGGCGATATTCTGGAACCGTCAGCTTTAACACTTCAGACATCTCCGCATCCGTGGGCGTACGCTCCAACTCAGCTTTTAAGGTGAGTCTGGACTCTTCTACGACCAACCAATCAGCAATCCGACGGGCTAATTCAATCTCTTCTGAAGCTTTGAGCAAAGGGACACGGCCAATCTCTTGGAGATACATCCGAATCAAATCATCCGTTCCCGATTTTGCGGCAGGGCGGGCACTGAGCTCACCTTCCACAACCACAGTGCGCTCAGGCTCTTCCGTAAGAGACTCTAAAACATCTAACTCTTCTAATTCAGGGGGCTGGAATTGCTCTGGCCCGAGCGCCTGATTCCAGATAGGATTGGTGGTCATATTGCTAAACTCCTCGCATTTTGAGCAGATAGAATTTCAGGCCATGGATTCAGTATGAGAGCGATATTTCGTGGTAGTGGAGGGCTTAACTTTTTTTTCATGACATAGACCTTACCTATAGTGTTCCCACCACAAAAAGACTCTATATCAAGAAGTAAAACTTCCGTATCAACCACTACATAAACCACTAGATGTGTAGTTTGCGTTTGCAGATATGTCTATTAATAGCGTTTCCTCCTAAGATTTAGAAGTGGCTCTTAGGAAGATATTATACGCATGGATTTGCGTAATTATACTGAGGCTAACTAAATTGGTTTTTGAGCTCTTCTGTTTCTAATTGCAAGGTTTTTATCTCTGATTTGCGTTGTACTTTGAACGTTACTTTTTCGCCAACACGATGCGCCCCTACTCGTTCTTGTACATCTTTGGCGGTAAGAACCTTAGCATTGTCTACTTCCACGATCACATCTCCGGCTAGCAGCCCACCCTTGTCCGCAGGAGATTTAGGAATTACCCGTTGTACCAGGACTCCTTTGTCCAGCACGGGAATTACGAGACTGGCCATCTCAGAGTCTTCTTTGGGTAGACGAGCGTTGTTGCGTGGATTCTTTTGAGCAGAGATCGCTTTGGCGTTTTCTTTTTCTTCTTTTAGCTGACGGACTACATCTACAGACAGGGTAACCATCTGGACGCCAATAAAGGGACGGATCACCCTACCATCAGCAATCAAGCGGTCGGTAATGCTCCGAACTTCATCAATCGGGATAGCAAAACCAATGCCGGAAGCTCCTTGGATAATCGCCGTATTGATGCCCACCACCTGACCATAGATGTTGATCAAGGGACCGCCCGAGTTACCCGGATTGATGGCCGCATCGGTTTGAATAAAATCTACGCGCTTGTCGCCAACGCCCACTTCATCACTACCTCGAGCTAAGGCGCTGACAATACCAGCCGTCACGGTATTCCTCAGGCGCAAGGGGTTTCCTAGGGCAATCACCCATTCACCAGGACGCAGTTTAGCAGAGCTACCTATTTCAACGAAGGGCAAAGAGGCAGGAGCTTGAATCCTAATGACCGCGAGGTCTGTGAGGGGGTCTATGCCCCTCACCTTGCCTGTAAAGGTTCGACCATCTTGCAGCGTCACCTTCACTGAATCTGCCCCGTCTACCACATGGGCATTGGTGAAAATGGTGCCATCTGCAGAGACGATAAAACCTGAGCCGGAACCCCGTTGAAGATTGTTCTTAGGCAGTTTAGGTATGCGATTGCCAAAAAATTCTTTAAATAGAGGGTCTAGTTTGTCGAGCGACTCCTCCTGTTCTTGCTTCGTCACTTTCCGCTCGGTGTCTATGGTCACTACGGCTGGAGATGCTTTTTCTGCGGCATCTGCAATGAAGTTCGGACCGAAAGCGCCTATCGCTCGCTCAACCTTCGCTGACTGGGTCGGGATAGACTGCTGTTCGCTTTCTACGCTTGTCTGGACCGTCTGAAACTTCTGCGGGGCTGCTTGCGTCGGAGCTCCGTTAAGCTCCCGCACCAGCAGAGAACCAGCCGTGAAACTCCCTCCTGCAACTGCAGCCATAAGAGCAAGTGTAGATAGGCGTTGTGTCCAGAAGCTCATAAATCTACTTCACCAGAAAGTGGTCTAGATCAAATTCTAGCTTTTTCTCTTCTGTTTTCTGTAGGGTATAGATAAGTAGCCATATATCTAAAGCAGCCTGTGACTCTAATTTTTACGTTAAAAGTAGCAGAAGGACTGGTTTTGGCAGCAGAAAGCCGTATGACAATCAGTGAAGCAAATGTTCCGGTCTACTATTCTGAAGTCCAAAAGTTATTTCCCCTAAAGGACTATCCAGCAGCCATCTTGACCTGTGGAAGCGGTTTTTTGCAATCCAAAGCACTCTCCTCTTGGATTAGGGCTTTTGATAGTGAGTTGCCCCATAGTCTTTCCATTCGCCATGTCGCAGAACGACTACAAAAGTTTTTAGCTCCAGCCGATCCAGGCACAACAACGACGCTCGTTTTAGCTGGATTCAATCGAGAAGCAGTGCAAGGATTTGAAGCGGAGGTGTATAAGATCACTGCTTTTGAAAATGGAGACCAAAACTTTTTTGATCTCTCTGAATCGGTCAGTTTTTGGGATGGAGATTTTGAGGCTGTAACTCGACTGCTATTGGGGCGCTCCCCGACCTATTTCGAGGGCATTGCTTCACACATAGACAAAGCCCATCTAAAGAACCTGGACAAATCGGTACAAATGAATCCACCCTATTACGCGATGAGCCTTCAAGAAGGCATAGATTTTGTATACTTCCTCATGCAGACACAAATTCAATTTCAGCGTTTTGCCAGTCAGCCTCAAAGCTGTGGCGGGCCTGTCGATATAGCAGTCATCACACCAGAGGAAGGTTTTCAGTGGGTCCGGCGTAAAACTTTGCGCTTATCTTGAGAACGGGTATCTCAACAGCTTCAGCGTAACTATAGGGATTTCCACAAATAAAAGTGGCTCTTTAAATAGGACATTCAAGATCCTGTTTAAAGAGCCACATCGTACGCTGCATTTGGGAATGAAGTGTATACAAATATACAGAGCCTGTCTGATTAATGACCATTAATTAACATTTCTCTACAACAACCTGCAGCGGTCCTTTAGCGACACCGCCGCTCAAAGTTCCACCAGCGTGCACAACGGCTTCTAAATAATCCAGTGCTTCTTGACTAATTATGGTTCCAGGAATGAGCACAGGAATCCCAGGTGGATAGGGCTCTACAGAGTAGGCAGCGATCCTGCCGACCGCCTCTTTCCAGGAAACCTCTTCGTGTACAGAGAAATAGGCTTCCCGTGGACTACATGCTGGAGCGCCAAGTTTTGGAAAAGCGATCGGTTTAGGGATAGGCGTAGGAATGCTGTTTGGGTAGTGCATTAGAGCTTGCAATAACTGCTCACTATGGGTTTTCGGCGTGCAGTAAGAAGTTAAAAACACCAAATGATTCCAGCCAACCAATTCAGCGTGGAGATGGTGCTGTTCGCAGAGCCATGTTTCCAAAGCAGAGCCCGAACCGTCTAAGGCCACAGTCCATCGAGTCCAGTCGGAATGCTCAACCCAGGTATAGGTCGTCTCTCGCAGTTTTTGACGAAAGGCTTGCGCCTGCTGATACAACTGTTCTAAACCTGCATAGCCTTCCATCATCATTTGAGCACGAGCGGCATCCAGAGAAGCCATCATCGGATAGCTGGGGCTACTGGTTTGGACGATGCGCAAGGCTTGGGCTAGACGTTGCCGATCCACGCGTTGGCCTTTGGCGTGTAGGATCGCCCCCTGGGTCAAAGCGCCTAGGGTCTTATGGGCAGAATGGACGACTAGATCTGCGCCCAAAGCCACAGCACAGTCAGGCAACTGGGGATGAAACGCAAAATGACCACCATGAGCACTGTCTACTAAGACAATCAGGCCTGCTTGATGCGCCAGCTCTATCGTTGCTTCCAATACTCCCGTATGACCGTAGTAGGTAGGATAGACCAAACAGATTGCTTTAGCCTGTGGGTGCGCAGCAATAGCCTGCCTTATAGAAGCTAGGCTTACGCTTTCAGCCGTTCCCAGAAAGTCATTCCAGTCAGGTTCTAACCAGACGGGGATAGCCCCGCTCAAAACTAGGCCGTGAAGAGCAGAACGATGACTATTCCGAGGGAGCAGTACGCTATCGCCAGGAGCACAGGTTGCCAAGAGCATGGCCTGGACTCCGCTTGTAGAACCATTCACAAGAAAGTAGCTTTGGTCACTCCCCCAGGCTTGAGCGCTTAAAGCCTGGGCATGCTGAATTGGTCCTGTCGGTTCGTGTAGACTGTCAAGTCCTTCTAATTCGGTTAGATCTGCTTGAAAAAGCTGATGCCCCAAAAGTTTCTGAATCGCTGCGCAAGATCCAAAACCAAGATGTCCAGGGGTATGGAAGGCAATATTTTCATGCTGAAGAAAGTTAAATAGAGCCTCAACTAGAGGCATCTGGGTACCAAATTCGTTATCCTTTGCCATGCACGCGCAAGATGTCACGAATGGAGATAAATAGCTCTTCAGGCATTAAAACAGGTTCTGCAAAGAGCAGGGTCAACTTACCTGTTGGGTAATGAACGGCTACTCCACGGGGCTGTCGAGCCTGGTAACGATGGGTATCACAGTATTGTTCGTAGGTTGTCCGAGCCTCTTCGAGGATGGGCATAATGCGGGCAACGCTATCGGGTGTATTATTTCTTGGTTTATCAGTTTGAGTGACCATGATATTCAACTGAAACAGGTATTAGATTACTCGGTAGCTTACCCGTAATAGTTAGGTTCTGGCAATAAGAAAACGATATTTCGAAACAGAATAGATTTTACTCATCTGAATTGATTTCAATGAATCAATGGAATTAGGGGGATGAAGCCTTCGATTCAGACCCCCAATTCAGAAAACTTCAAGCGTGACCCACGCGGCATCTTGCCTATTCTTTACTTGCGCTTAGGCCGAGTATATCCGGCAAGGTCTACGGCAGAAGCCTTGTACGCGTGGAGCACGCTGGGGATTAGCTCGAACTTCTGCGGTAAGTCCACCGCTGCGCCAGTCGGAGCACCAAGGGGGTTTTCCGGAGTGAAACCGCTCAGCTCAAAACAGCCACTGGTCAAGCCAATTGGGCATGTATACGCCGCGTGCTTGAAATTCACGTAGATATCGAACTGCTCACCTGCACCGCTTTGCGTCACGCTGTAGTCGTTGTCTGTGCCGGCGAGGATCATGTGACCGCCATCCTTTAACTTTGGCCCAATGGTCAGCCCTTCCCACTTCTCTGGCTGTCTGCCGGAGGGCAGGACTTTCTCGCCAGAAAGGTCGGTGAGGTCGATGAACGGACTGTCGGCATTCGGCGAGTCGCCGAACTTCTGCACTGGCACCAACCCAAATGGCAGATCGCCAAGGGGCAGAACCGCTTGGCCGATGTTGGTCGCGCCCTCTAGGCTGATCTTGTAGACCCGCTTGCTGCCTATCACACCGATCCCACTCGGGTCGTCTACCCCTAGACCTCGGTTGTCGCGCTCGATTACCAGGAACTCACGGTCGTTCAATGCCACGATCGCAGACAGACCGAGGTTACGGCCCTGGCGAGGGTTAGTGGCTGTTGTGAATCCGCCACCGTCGGTAATGCGCTGTGCCACTTCTGTTTGCAGCTCAATCTGATATATGTACTGCGCGAAGCTCTTTCCGTACGTGCTACTGGCAGGATCGTTGTCAAAGCCAACGATCCTGACATTGCGTCCATTCCTGCCGTTGTTGCCGCCGCCGTCATTGATCAGGGGATCCTGCATCACCGTGTAGAGCTTCTTGCCGTCAGGCGTAACCGCCAGGCCTTCGAAGCCACGGTTGTCCTGCCTGCCTGCGCTAAGATCGCTGTCGCGGTCGGCTATGTAGTTCACTGTGCTCCCAACCTTAGGCACCAGGTTGCTGGGCGTTTCAAAGCTACGCAAGAAGCGGCCATTGCGATCGAACTCGTACAAGGATGGGCCATACTCGTCCGAGACGAGCAGGTTGCCGTTCAGCGGGTTGATTACCAGACCCTCTGGATCGAACGAACCACCGAGTACGCTGGAGTTACCGTTTAGCAACTGAGGATTCAACCCGTTGAAGGGGTTGCCCGCAGCATCGGTGAACTTGATCGTCCGCTTGATTTTGAAATTGGTGATTCGCCCATTAACCGGGTTCACGTTCAACCGGAATTGCTGTACGCGGGTCTCGTACGAGATTAGCCCACCGCCGGGACCACGATCCGAAAGCCCCCACCATTCCTCTCGGATAGGGTCATAGTACAAGTCGGAGAAGTAGCCCAGCCTCCGCTCATTGACGGTGCTGCCTGCCGCCTTGTCGAAGTCTGCTCCGTCGAGCACCAGCCCGTTCACCAGTTTTGGACTAGCTACAGCCGGGAAGGTTAATATGCAGCAGAACGTGGACATCACTACGGCAAGCTTTCTCCAATTCATCGAACGAAGTCTCCTGTCGGTTTAAGTGCCCACTCCAGCCAGTACACACCGGGGGGAAGGTTATGAATCTCGCACGTTAGCTGAATGGTGCTTCAATATTTCCGTTGTTAATTCAACTTCCAAGGCAAGGACATTGTCAACCTAACATCCTTAACCTAACGAGGCCCGCAAAAGTTCAGATACT
Organism: Gloeobacterales cyanobacterium; assembly: GCA_038245785.1. Lineage (GTDB taxonomy): Bacteria > Cyanobacteriota > Cyanobacteriia > Gloeobacterales > PMM-0068 > Sivonenia. The sequence goes on from JBBRSB010000002.1 coordinate 318,023, forward strand.
GTTTGACTGATTGCTCAGAGCCTATGGGTCTGTCTGATAGGGGATACAGAGGTTTTTGAGCAGCCTAAACCCAATGGCAGAAGAAGTTCGAGCACCCCATTGATTTCATAAAAGTTTAAGGGTAACAATTTTTAAACCGGACAGTTCCTATACTTGCTCCAGCAATTCCCGTGTCCATGCGCAATTTTTGAGGAGGTAACCGTGAACAAGATTGAAGCCATTATCCAGCCCGACAAACTCGAAGACGTGAAAGATGCACTGCTCAAGGCGGGCATTGTTGGGATGACCGTTACCGAGGTGCGTGGATTTGGTCGCCAGAAAGGCCAAACGACGATGTATCGAGGGGCCAAGTACACCGCGCAGTTTTTGAACAAGATCAAAATTGAAACGGTCGTTTCTCAAGAGATGACAGATATGGCGGTAGACGTGATTGTGAAGGCTGCTCGTAGAGGGGATATTGGGGATGGAAAAGTATTTGTCATTCCCGTGAGCCGGATTGTGCGCATTCGGACAGGAGAAGAAAACCAAGCGGCTCTTTCCACTGCCGAGGAAGCTACCCTGCAGTAAGCACCTCTGCCATTTTGGGCAAGAATTGTCTATTCTTTGAAGGCAATTCTGCCCAAGGCGCATCTCGACCAAATCAGTATTAAACTGCAACTCGTTGGGATGACTCGGCTAAACATGGTTACTTTTAAAAAAGCGACAACGGAAGATATCCCTATAATTCAAGAGTTAGCTCGTAAAATTTGGCACAAGTATTATCCTGGTATCATCTCAGTTGAGCAAATCAACTACATGCTTCCGATGATGTACAGTACATCTGTTATTTATAACGAATTGCTCACTCACATAATCTATGAATTGGTGATATATAATCAGGAATCCATAGGCTATCTCTCTTATCAATATGAAGAGAATAAAAGCAGGATCAAGCTCAACAAACTTTACTTATTGCCAGAATATCATAGTCAGGGAATCGGCCAAGCTATGCTGAATCGTGCTGAGGAAGTCAGTCAACAATATAATGTCAAGCAAATATATCTAACCGTTAATAAAAATAACAAGAAAGCGATAAAAGCCTATGAAAAGTTTGGCTTTATCCTGTCAGAGTCGATCATCAATGATATTGGAGGTGGACATGTGATGGATGACTTCATCATGATTTTCAATCTTAAAGATAAGCAAATAGGAAACGAACTTTGATCTTAGAAATTGCCACTCTTGATATTCGGCCAGGTCTGGCTCCTGACTTTGAATTAGCATTTTCAAACGCTGAGCCGATCATTTCCAGCATTCAGGGATACATTTCTCATGAATTGCAGCATTGTATTGAAAACTCAAATCGCTATGTTTTGCTTGTTTACTGGGAAACTCTAGAGGCTCATACTATAGGCTTCCGTGAGTCTCCACAATACGAGGATTGGAAAAAGCTGCTTCATCATTTTTATGAACCCTTCCCAAGCGTTGAGCATTTTGAACAGATTTCAAGTTCGTCCACGCCTTTGAAAATCCATTCGGACTCGTAGGATCAACGCTACTTTCGAGCAATAATTGAAGTGCTAATAGGATTCCCTTGTTGTATCATCTGTGCTTGCAGATCGGAACGCAAAGAATTTGATTCGACTATCTGAGCAGGGATGACATTATTGCGCAGAGCAAAAGCAGCCGCATTCCCAGCAGCCGCCCCGATAGCCCATTCTGTAGGATGTACTCGATAGGCTGCATTCGTAATGTGACTTGTTGCAATGTTCTTATTGCCTGCCAATAGATTATCGACTTTCTGGGGAATCAAAGCACGGAGGGGTATTTGGTAAATATCATATTTAGCAGAAAGGAATGTGCGGGCTTCGTAGGGTGATTCTGTGAACTTCTGATCCACAATGCAACTATGAAAATCAATGCGGTATTGCCCTAGTCCCACACTGTCAGCAAACAGGGTGGGTTGTCCTGGATTCGTAGCGGTTAATCCTGAACTTTTGATATCCATTTCGTAGATTGTAAAACCTTCGGGATAGCTAGCTGACGTGCGTCCAATAATCCTTCGGCCCTCCCGGATATAAGGATAGCGAGATAGGCCATGTTCAGTCCCCATCGGACTGTCTACGCCTTTGAGGAAAGCATATTGGAAGAAAAAAGGCTTGCGATACTCAGGATCGATTTTCTCGATTAAGTGGTCCCTCGTGCCCAGTACGAGCCAGTAGTAATAACCTAAAGCATGGGTTTCAGCATCCGATAGAGCACTGGTACGCAGACCTCCACGCCAACCTCCTTTCGCCAGTTGTCCTTGGGCTTTTAGCTGCTGCTGCGTCAAGACCAAGTTGGTAGTTGCTGTTGACAAGCGCCAATCATTTCCCCACAGCCAGTTTTGCAAAGATTGATCGCCGAAATGGATGGCATCAAAATTCCCGATAAAAAACTCACTCTTGATTCGTCGGTAAGAAAAGATAACCGGAAAGGTGTAGTTCTCTTTTTCAAAACTATAGGAAGGGCCATGGGAAGGAGCATTGTAGCCCTCCGGTTTGCGGGGAAACTGGGGAAAAAACGTATGTTCGATTATGAAGTTGTAGGTAAAGGCTTGAGTACAGTATGGATCGGTTCCTCGGGCACTCGCACTGGGTTCCCGAGGTGTTTGTGGATCTGTCCCCAAACGATAGGGAACTCCTGCTAAAGGCAGCAATTCTCCAGTCTCAGTGGCATCAATTACTATCCAGGGTAATGAACGCTTCTTTTGCGTAGCAGTAGGAACAAACAACAGCTGCTGTTTTGTAAATTGAGAGGAAGGCTTTGGGTCATACCAGTCTTCGATAAAATGCGAAAGCGGTAGGCTGTTTACGCCTTGCTTCGGATCTTTTTCAATATGAGTGATCGCTGTAACCGAGCGAATTTGGTTTGCCTGAACCTTAAGGTCTTTGATTACAGTGTTTTTAACAAGAACCAATTGTCCAGAGAGCTTGTAGGTTTTGAGCATCTCTTCGATAACTTCGGCTCCGATGTCAGGGGGAAAACAAAGCTGGCTTACCCAACACCGACCAGGATTTTTCTCCCCATAGTAATGCTCACGTATTCGCTCTCGAAATTCAAAGTATTGCTTAGAGAAAAGGTCTACTTTGCGCTCAATCGGGCCTTCGTCAAGCGCAGAGACTCCCTGTTGACTGACCTGTCCTCCAATCCAGTCTGTGATTTCAGTGAGGCAAACTTTCTTTCCTAACCGAAGTGCTTCAAGCGCGGAGGCGACGCCACCAAGACCTCCACCGGCGACAAGAACATCACAGGAAATCGTTTTTATAGCAGTTGGTTGGGCGGCTAGAGGAGGAGCACTGATAACAAGCGTAAGCGAAATACCCAAAAACCAGCGCTGTACATAAGACAAAAGCATAGGAATGAATCTATGGGTCAACAAACTGATGATGAACAATTAGGGCGGAGCACGGAGCATGATGGAGCACATAGTTGCTGACACTCCCTAGAATCAACTCACTCAGATGAGAACGTCCCCGACGGCCTGTAATGATTAAATCGGCTTTCCAAGAGTGGGCCATGTCACAAATGGTTGGACCAGGACCTCCTAGCTTTTGGATGATTTCTATTTTTACGCCCTCAGCCATAGCCTCTTCAGCATAAGACTGTAGTACCTCCATTCCATGTTTCTTAAATATTTCTAACTGCTCTAGATAGTCTTTGATAATATTTTCCTGTAATCCTAATCCCATTCCCATTTCAATCCCAGGCAGGGTTGGATAACCTTCTCCTTCTGGAGATAAGACATGCAGTAGCATCAGGTTTGCGCTATCTTGTTTGGCTAAAGTGAGTGCTTCATTAAACACTTGAGCGCTATCTTCAGAATTGTCGATGGCGACTAAAACTCTATGAAACATAAACATCTCCTTCCTTAAGAGCCGCTTACTTTTGCAATGTGTACACTAGGCTCATGTGCAGGATAAATAATCAGGACTGAACAAGGGGAATTGTGAAGCACATAGTTGCTTACGCTCCCTAAAACCAACTGTCGAAGAAGAGAATGTCCTCTACTGCCCATTACAATCAGATCTGCCTCCCAAGTCTGAGCCACTTCACAGACTGTCAATCCTGGACTACCCAATTGCTGCTTAACTTCACTGGCCACACCCGCAACCATAGCTTCATCGAGGTAAGCGTTTAGCTGATGCAAACATTTTTCTTCAAAGATACGCCATTGTTTTTGATAATTCTCTACAGCTTTACTGCTTGCCTGAGGATAATAATCAAGAATCGGAGACAGGGGGATATTGGGACTCCCTTTTTCTTCACCAGAGAGGACATGTAATAGAAGCAGCGTAGCCTGATCGTTCTTAGCTAAAGAGAGCGCTTTTTCAAAGACATGGTCACTGCCTTTCGTACTGTCCAAAGCAACTAAAATTCTCTGGAACACGGAAGCTTCCCCTCTGTCCTTAATACAGACGTGCGAACTAAGACCAGCACCAACAGATTAGGCTATTATTTTTCCTATGTTTAAGATTCGACTTATCACAAGCGAAAGCTTTATAGCCTAGCAAGTCTATGCGGGATCTTTTCCTCTACTTTAGCATTAGATTCTTGACAAGCTAACATCATTTTGATGCGCTCCATTTTCTGATCCCGAATCGCAGAAAATAACTCTAAAAGATTAGTAATGCTAGAACGGTGTTCAGTAGTCTGGAATTCAGAGAACAGGGAGAAGTCTTCCGTTTGATAGGCTTCCATTACGAGTTCAGGAGCAGGGCGCAGGATAAGCTCTTTTTTGCATTCCTCTATAAACCGACCATAGTCAGCATAGGCATGGCTGGCCACAAGCTCTATGAAGCGGTAGATACTATAAGGATTTACTATGTAAATACACACGAGAAACAAGTAGCAAACTACGGTTACAGACCGAGCTAATAGACGGTCATACCAGTATTCATCTCCTTCTAAGACTTCCATAATCAAAAGATGATGTACGCCATTCCAAGATTCTGGAAAATGGACTTTGAGCCAGTCAACCTGTCGCCAAAAACTCAGGTTTTCATAAAAGTTGAGTACTGAGAGATGGGCATAATAGGGTACGCATGCCAGGGTTTCTAGTATATAAAAACGAGGAAAAGGACGACCTCGATACAACTTATCAATCACCGAAACTAATGCATTCACAAGTGCGCGTATCATGGTGTGAATCCTTTTCGTAAACTCTTCTTGTACATCCTTTTCAAGGTTTAACTTCAATAAGACAGGAGCGCGTCCAACTCATAGATACTCAGGAATCCCATAGTCCAGGCGATCAAAGGCATCTGATCAAAGGCATTTCTGCGAACCGCCACATTTTCCACCATTGCATACTCATCTTTAGTCAAAAGATTTTTCAGACTTTTGGGAACAAAGTCCATGTTTAATGAATAATTTGGACTATTCATATTTAGTCCCTCCTGAATTTATACATACTGTAATGCTGTGAAAACTTATTCACAGGGGGGTTCTTAGAACTCTTTTTTACGTTAAAGCCTAGATATGTAGAACCTGTTGCAGCCGTAACCAATTTGTATATCCAACACAACCTATACAGGCGAGCCAGGAAAATCTTCCGTAAACTTTTGCCGGGTTGTGGGCTGACTGATGATCAAACCTTCACCACCTAAAGGATGCGTTTCATCAAGGGCTTGGCCTTCTACCGATAGATAGACCTTGGCCTCAGGATTGAGACTTGTGGCCGTGTAAATGGCCTGGGCAACGCGATGCGTCATAATCGTGCTGCCGCCCCCTTGGGCAAATTCTTGGGACAAATCGACATAGATGCCCTGTTCCGTCACCTTCAAACTCAGTAGGCGTGTGCCTGCAGGAATCGCGGTATTCAACTTGGCATCCCGAGGCCGATCGAGGAGTTGTCTAAATGCTTCTTTGAGCGCCAATTCTGGCGTTGCCCCTGATTGAATAGCAATCTTTTGGGGAACCAAGGTCCCTTCACCCTGCAGCCAATAGATTTGGGGTTGAATATTAATAGTCGGTCTAGGCTGCTGCATACCGGGAGGCGAGGGCTGATCTATCTCTGGGGTCTGCGTAAACCACCAAGTGGCCCCACCCACTCCAAGCAAGAGGGCAGCAACTCCTACGACTAATTCTCTGGAAATAGACTGAACTTGTTGCTTTTTCATGTCCTAATCCCTCTAAACTTCTGTTCTCAAAAGAGCCAAAGACCCCTTTTTGCACCCTATGTTTGCTTGATCCTATACTACAGACCAACTGTGAAGAAATGATGAAGAGAGAAGGTGCGAACTCCCTCTATCAACTTACAGCCTCGCACGATTTTTCCCCAAAGGGAAACTTCCTTTAGATAGAAACTGATTGATTAAAGTTTGTTCTTCCCAAGTTCCTCACATCTAAGTTCTAGCCTAAGAGTAGGTCTAGATAGGCGGTGTTGCTATAGCACTCTATTCACCCTCCACTCCTAGCAAGTCTCCCTCTCCTCGCTGGCTGACGCCTGCTTTGGCCTTGATCGCAGCAACCACACTGGTGCTCGGAGGCTCTAGGATACACCAATGGCAAGAACAGACGCTCTTCGTAAACGATGCTTATCAGACCACTCATCAAGTCATTACCCGCTATTTCACAGCGGTTGAAGCGAGAGAACGAGCGATTCGCGAAGCTAACCCCGATAAAGTAGCGCGTATTGAGCAATCTTTGACCCAAGACCGCCAAGCCTTTGTCAAGGCTATCCAGGACTATATTGTGGCGATTGCCCGCTTACCCGATAAAGAAATGGCTGAACGCTTCGGGACTTTGGAGATGGAAGGTGCTGACACCCAAGGAAAAATACAAGTCACTATCCGGTCCTTTGAGGGAGTGGGCCGCTTGGTTCAGCTTCAGGTTGCAGAAACTCCAGATGAATGGAATCAGCGTCATCTAAATTTCTGGCTTTCAGGAGGAGAACAACCCCAAGCCTACGTTCTCAATGATTTTTCTAAAGATCCAGATACAATCGCAGAGCAAGTGGCTCTCTTGAATACACCTGATACCCCTAACCGATTCCTAGTGGTAGCAGGGAAAAGAGCTTCTCTAGGAGGAGTCAGTCCCTGGTTAGAAGTTTTCCAAGTCCAAAAAGACCATTTAGAGAACAAGACCGCTCAAGTCTTTCCTCAAAGTCTTTTCAATAATACGCTTGGAGCCAGTCCGGCTATTCAACCTAGCAACTACATACGGCTCGAACGTTATGTTCTGGACCCAGAGCGTGTTATGGCCCCTTGCGACAGTTGTGGGCTGTTGGCCTACCGAACAAGGCTTCAGTGGAAGGAAGGACGATATCAACTTGTAGAAAATACGCCCTTGAATACAGCAGACAATGCCAACTACGCGGGCTTGGTCTACCTCAAAAAACGAGAACAGACGCCCACTTGGGCCAAGTCATTTTTGAGTGCTAGCTTCCGCAGTCAGGCGAATAATCTTCCCCCATTCCAACCAAAACGCTATGCCAGATGGGACCAGGGCTTCATTTTAGACAATAGCCCCGTACAAAATAAAGCAGCGACCACTTTTTCCTTCACCGGTGTGGCAGACGCTAAACTGATCGTGAAGAAAAATGTCCAAGGCCAATGGCAAGTACAAAACATGAAGTTGGGACGAGTAAATTTTTGGAACGCTCCCGCACCTGTTCAATAAGCACCCAGTTCTGTAGCGCTTGTTAGCACAGGACCAGAAGATACTCAGGAGCCTATCTAGCCAGCGGCTCATAAACATTCGGACTGCTCTGCAAAGCTTTCGAAGCTATGTGGCGCACTCTCGGGGACTGTGCAGAATTGACCAGGCGTTTTACGCCCGCAGGCCCCCATGTGTGCATATACCAACAGAGGTGTTCGTAGAGCCGAAGAGGCTCGTCGTATTCCCCCAAAAGGTGGTCTATATACTCTTCTTCAGCAATCGCACTTTTTTGGGGGTGATGCCTAGCACGTAAAGTTTTCATAAAACCCTCCTGACAGCGCCTGCGACATCTCTTCATCGCCTGCTCTTTCATACTAGAGACTAATTGTGAAGAAATCATGAAGATTTTTTACTTGGGTGGTCCGGTTAGAGTATGTCTAATGTCTAGCCCTTACTCCACTGCTCAGACAGTTCTTGCACAAGATCGTCTAAGTCTTGACCACTCAGCTGGTAAATCTCATTACAGAAATGACAGGTGGCTTCTGCCCCTCCATCTTTTTCAATCATGTCTTTTAGCTCATTAGAACCCAGCATTTTTAGAGCACCCCGCACTCTATCTACGGAGCAACCACACTGGAAACGGACCATTTGCACTTCTTGGGCTAGCTGGAGCTCAAGTCCAAGCAAAATTTCTTCGAGCATGTCGGGCAGCTTTCTCCCGGCACGCAGGTGGTTTGTAATGCCTGTAACCCCAGCCAAATTATGGTTAAGGACTCTTTCGAGCTCTGTGTCTTCCTCTCCCGGCATAAATTGGATAAGAATGCCTCCGGCTGCGTCCACCCCTTCAGGTGTGACATAAACGCCTAGCAGCACTACAGAAGAAGTTTGTTCGGAAACAGACAGATATTCCGTAATATCGTCCCCTATTTCCCCCGTCACTAGTTCCACGGTTCCAGCATAGGGATAGCCATATCCCAAATCCTTCAACACATGGAGAAATCCCTTCCCAACGGCTGTTCCCACATCTAACTTGCCCTGAGCATTGAGAGAAAGTTCCACTGTTGGGTCTGAAAGATAACCCCGCACTGTGCCATCGGCTCCAGCATCGGCCAAAATACCCCCCAGCGGACCGTCCCCATCAATCCGAATGTTGATCCGAGCGGTGTCTAGTTTGAGATTGGCCGCAAGCAATAGGCTAGCTGTCATCGTCCGGCCTAAAGCCGCCGTGGCAACAAAAGACGCCTGATGCCTGACCCTCGCTTCTTCTACGGCTTTAGTGGAAACAACCCCTACCACACGAATTTTCCCGTTCGCTGCAGTTCCTCGAATCAGTTGGTCGGCCATGAATATCCCTGATGCTTTTGATACATCTCTGTATGTCTTATTGTAACGGTTACGGGGCAGGAGCCTATTTCCTAACCTTGTTCAAATCTCTTCGTTCAAATCTCTTCGGGAAAAGGACCAGAATAAGCCCAATCTAAAAGTTCTACAGGATGCATAACTTTCATCTTCAGCTGGCGTTCATGCACACCCCGAGCCAGTTGCGAAAGACAGCCAGGGCTTCCTACCACCACCACATCGGCTCCTGTATCGGCAAGGTAATCCATCTTTCTCTCTCCGACCCGCAAGCTCATCTCCGGTTCAAAGATATTAAAAAGTTCTCCCGCTCCACAGCACATCTCCGATTCAATAAAGGGGACTAACTCTAGGCCAGGAATTTTTTGGAGCAGATTGAGCGTATCGGCACTGGCCTTCATTTTATAGTTGAGATGGCAAGAATGCTGATAGGCCACCCGCATATTGATGGCATGGGTCATTGGTTCCCGTTTAGTCCGAGACAAAAATTGCCCCATATCTACCACTCGACTGGCATAGGTCCTAGCCAGCTCTCTGTATTCAGGGTCATCGGCCAGTAGTTGAGCATAGTCTTTTAGAAAAGCGCCACAGGAAGCACTATTGGTCACGATGTACTCTGTCGGCTGTTTGGCAAATCCTTTGAGATTGCGGATTGCCAGCGTGCGGGCGATGTCTACTTCTCCTACCCGTGCGGCAATAGCCCCACAGCAAGTCTGGGGAGGAATAGCCACTTGGTACTGAGAGGTAAGCAACAGACGACGGGAAGCCTGATTGACCGAGTTGTATAGCGTATTCGCCAAACAGCCCAAGAATAGCGCTGCCGTGCCACTGGTATAAAGGTCCCGTTCATCGGTCACAATCGTTGCTTTTACTGGACGCATCGAAGGTACTGACGCCAGCAGGCCTTCCGTCTGGGCTAGACGATTTCTGCCTAAAATTTGGGCCTGACGTACTAAAAATTGGATACCCGAGACTTGATAGGTTCTCAGGAACTGTCGCAGAATCGTGAGCCCCACGGGCGACGGCAAAACTTTTCCTACAAGCCAGCGCTGGAGTGCCCGTGCCCAAGTGGGCATCTGCTCTGCTAGCCTAACTTTACTCTGGGCTATCAGGCTGCTGTACTCTACCCCTGAAGGGCACACTTGTGTGCAGGCATGACACTGAATGCATTTATTGAGATGGTCCTGGGTCCCTGGGGTAGCGGCAAGATTCTGTTGATTTTGAACCTGTTGATTCCACGCATTCATCAGGTACAGACGCCCTCTAGGAGAATCCGCTTCAGACCCTGTGACTTGATAGGTTGGACAAGCAGGCAGGCAGAGCCCACAGCCAATACAGGCATCTAATTTCTTTTGGTCGAAGGGATTCCCAGCGGTCATGGCTGGTTGATTGATTGGTTTAGGCGTACTTTGCATGGAAGCGCGAGGAGGAATGTCCTTATCGTACCAAGGGAGTTCCGCAATCTGAGGATGCCCACATAGTGATTACAGAGTCTTAGACGAGCGTTAGTTTCTCTGGTTCTTTCTCAATCAACCCTGCCAAATGTTGCAGGAATAGGGCAGCATGAGAGCCATAGAAGACGCGATGGTCTCCAGAAAGTACCACTTGCATCTGGCGTTTTACGCCAAAGAAGCCGTCCTCGTTGACCACAACCGTCGGTTTAGAAGCACCCACTGCCAGGATTGCTCCCATACCAGGAGGGACAATCGCATCGAAACGATCCACGCCAAACATACCTAAGTTGGAAATGGTGATCGTTCCGGAATTGTATTCTTCTGGCTGTAATTTTTTGGTGCGGGCACGGGCCACTAAGTCTTTCCATTCGCGGGACAGCTGGTAGACGTCTTTATTCGCGGCATCGCGCAATACGGGCGTGATCAAACCACCATCATCCATGGCCACTGCAATCGCTACATTGATTTGAGCATTGGTCTTGAGCCCGTTTGAGGTATAGCTGCTATTGACCAGTGGGTGATCGACCAGAGCGGTAGCCACTGCTTTTGCCAATAGGGTCGTTACGGTAACGCCTTTGGATTTCAACTGCTGATACAGTCCATCAAAACGGTCTGTAGTAATGGTATATCCTACCCGAAAGGAAGGAATCGCTAGCGACTGCTCCATATTCTGAATCACCGCTTTCTGCATGGTCGTAAATCCCTGTGCCGCTATTTCTTTTAGGGAAGGAGTCGAACTGACAGTAGAAATGGCAGGAGTGGTAGCCGGAGCGGCTTGGGCTGCTTGCAGGACATCAGCTTCTACGATGCGGCCATTGGTGCCACTGCCTTTCGTCTTAGAAAGGTCAACACCCATATCTTGCGCCAATTTGCGGGCCCGAGGACTTACCGCAATCCGAGCGCCGTCCTCTCTGGGCTGTGCAGGAGCAGATTTAGACTCATTCGCTTTTGTAGCCTCTGCAGGTTTCTCTGATTTAATAGCAGGGGTCGGCTCTACAGGCTGCTTAGGAGCTGAAGGAGCGCTTTTTGCAGCAGCTTGAGCAATTTCTTCTTTAGTTTGGGCCAAGAGAGCAATGGCTGCGCCAACGGCAGTGGTTTCTCCATCTTGAACAAAAATGTTGGCGAGATAACCTTCGTTGAAGGATTCAACGTCCATATCGGCCTTGTCGGACTCAACAACCGCGATAATGTCCCCTTTTTCAACTTTTTCTCCCACGCTCTTCTTCCAGGCAACAACTTTACCTTCGGTCATCGTGGAGCTCAGGGCAGGCATAGTAATTTCGTGAATCATCGCAAGCTATGAAACGCAACAGTAGGAGTGATTGTATCGCACCCTGAGCCTCTGAGCCTCGCTAAGCTCGACAGAGTAAAGGAACTCTATCGTTCCAGCCCATCCTGGCTATTCTCAAAAACAGGGAAATCCCAGAAGATTCAATTCATATTTCCGAAAAATAGAGGTCCACATACCTTTGTTAAATGTATTTAGCAAAACGTCTACTGATACTTCCAAATAAGTACATTTAGCGATCCCTGATTATGTTGCTCTATTCCCCAAAATCATTAAATATTTTTGATTTAACCCAAATGGGGAACTTTATCCTTGGGACACATTCCGCAGCCAAAAGAGCCCTCAAAAGGGTATTTAGCTTCTGCCTGCAATCTATTGCTTCAGGGTTTCATAACTCAAATCTAATAAAAATACTAAACAGGTAAGAAAAACTAAACTCAATAAATATTTGCTCGAAAAATCTCCATGTAATGGAAGTTTTTTCATTGCTCTATAGTTTTCAATACTGTCGATACGCCTATCCAGTGCACCGCAGCATGGTAATCATTTAATAAGTTGTTTGATGGCTCGCCACATCAGTGTAGGGCTGTCAAATTTGTTATGCAATTTTTGAGGAATATCAAGTCCATGAATTCAAAACTTGTCCAACGCGCAGCAGTCTCCACTGGATTGCTGTTAGCTTTATGCGCCTATCTAAGTTCTGGGGCAAATGCTCAGTCAACTACAACCTCTTTGACTCAAGCTCAATACGAGGCAGCTATTAGCTTTGACCAAGGTCCTGGTAATAATGGCATCCCAGCGTCTAATCCAACGGCTGCTAGTGTCGGATACCCCTGTGGTGTCCCCAACAGCTATAGCTGGAAATGGTACGACGATACCTCTGGAGGTACGGATATAGCTCAAGCTATTGCAGGCAGAGGCCAGCAGTTAGCAGGAGCTGGCTATAACCAGGTATATAATGCTTGCCCTGGACCTAATACTCGCAAATCTATGTCTAATGCTCGAATTGAGTTTACTGAGCTTGTCGCAGACTACTATTCAATAAGCCAAAATAAATGGGTTCGGGCTGTAAAACAGTCTGTTGGTGGAGCTGCCTTTGCTGAAGATTTTGTCAACAACCAGGCTACTGGAGCCGATATTCGGGATGAAGCACAAGGACATAAATCTGTGCGGTCTGGAATTGGCAATGCTGATTCTGGTGCTGGAGATTCAACTGGCCGTAGAGTAGAAGATGGTGCAGTTGGTTATAACTTCCATGGTTTCCCCAATAGATTTAATATCAACTGGGCAGACGCTAAAGCTGTAGTAGTTTCTCAAGCCATGCGTTGTATTCCCAATACAGGAACAGACTTAAGTGATTGTAACCAACTCGGCTATATTGCCAACGTTGGTCTTGATTCTTGGGCAAGTACCGGGAGTAACTTTGATGGTTTCAGAACCCATGGTGGAGTTAGTGGTTCTAGATTTAAGCCTGTGACTACTAATTGGCAGGTGTTTGTAAATTACGTTGGTCCTCGTAACTTTTCAGGAATTACGGCCCCGCCTGTCCCCCAGTTCTAATCTGTGCCCCCTCTCAAAGGAGAGGGGCTTCTTTTTATCCTAATTAACCACAGCAGCAAGCTGAGCTAAATAGAAATACAACTCTTGTAATGGGTAAATCGCAAATCTGGTTATTCCTTTATAGATGGTAAAATATCCCTGATTCCAGTATTTTTACTTAAATTTGCCATTCAGAAACTAGCTAGACTTTTCCTATCCCCGTAAACTAGGTCCAACTCAGGTCTAACCATGAATCTAACAAGCGTTTTATATGTTGCACCGCTGTTCATTGCTCTGCAGACGGGAATGTGGAGCCATACAGTCAGCGGGAAAAGCGAAGGGGCTTACCAGCATCTAGAACTGTTAGATAATGTACCTCAAACCTCTGAGGTTCTCGCAGAAGCAGTACCCGCTCTAGCACAAAAACCTGCAGCTTCAAGTGGAGTTTCTTTTACTCAAGCTCAATTTGAAGCAGCTATTGCTTTTGATGTTGGAGGAGAGAATGGCAAACTACAATCTAATTCTTCTGCCCCAAGCGTAGGATACCCCTGCGGAGTCCCAAATAGCTATTCATGGAAGTTTGGAGGCGGTGATGGCCTTGAGGATGTTGCTAAGGGTGTTGCAGGGAGAGGTCAACAGTTAGCCGGAGCTGGCTATAACCAGATATTTAATGCTTGCCCTAAACCTAATACTCGCAAATCAATACCTAATGCTCGAATTGAGTTTACTAACCTTGTGGTAAGTTACTATTCAATTAAACAAAACAAATGGGTCCAGCTCGTAAAACAGCCTATGGGTGGAGCTGCCTTTGCTGAAGATTTTTTAAAGAACCAATCTACTGGAGCCGATATTCGGGATGAAGCACAAGGGCATAAATCTGTGCGGTCTGGAATTGGGAATGCTGCTTCTGGTGCTGGAGGTTCAACTGGCCGTAAAGTAGAAGATGGCACAGTTGGCTATAACTTCCATGGCTTCCCCGGCAGATTTAAGATCAACTGGGCAGACGCTAAATCTGTAGTAGCTTCTCAAGCCATGCGTTGTATTCCTAATATAGGAAAAGACTTAAGTGATTGTAATAAACTCGGTTACATTGCTAACGTCGGTCTTGATTCTTGGGCAAGTCCCGAGAGTAACTTTGATGATTTCAAAACCCATGGTGGAGTTAGTGGTGGAAGGTTTAAACCTGTAACTACTAGTTGGCAAATATTCACAAATTACGTTGGTCCTCGTAACTTTTCAGGAATTACGGCCCCGCCCGTCCCCCAGTTCTGATCTATGATCCCTCCCAAAGAAGAGGGGCTTCTTTTGATCCTAATTAACCATAGCAACAAGATGAACTAAATAGGAATAGAACTCTACTCTCTGAACTATTCATTTCATTACTTCGGTAAGTGTAGTGAAGAGCTGTGCACAATGAGGAGCTGCACTGCTCACTCTTTTAGCATCCAACTGCCCTAGAAGCGTTGGAGCATGTTGCGTCTTATGGTATTTGCCTTTTGATGTACCACGAGTAGCCTCCTCAAAATTTTTAGCCAATAATTTTCTATAGCTATCCTAAGCAGTTCATGAAAATATTCCATATGTATGCAATTTGGGAAAATTAAACTTTTGGCGGTTTGTGAAAAACTCAAATAATATCTTAACGGCTTTAAAGTCTTTGCACAAATGATAATATCTCCGGATAAAGTTTTTAGCTTGTAGCCAAATATCTTCTACAGGATTCTGTTCAGGAGCATTTGGAGCAAATAATATGCATGTCACCTCCCATTCTTCTTTTTTCAATCCATGATTTATAGACTTCAAGTATTCCTGCATTTCTTTTGACTTATGATAACTGGCTCCATCCCAAATTAAAGCCAGCCTACAGCCTGGATATATAGACCTGCTATATTCAATAAAGCTAATTGTATTTTGAGAATTCCCAGTCTCTTTACCCTGTACAATAAACTCTTTATTTTGATAATTAAGTGCACCATAATACGTTTGTCTTTGCCGTTCATTTTCCATTGGTATCTCAACTCGTATACCCTTCTTCCCCCAGATATATCCGCAGGCATCACCCCAGAGTAGATGGCTCTCATCCATCAGAAGAACAACTAGCTTCCCTGACTCTATCTCTGACCTCCATTGCTCTAGCTGTGCTGTGATTTCTTCTTTTTTTTTGCACTAATTCGGAATTCTTTTTGGGATTCGCCTTTTGAGACTTTTTCCAGCTTATATCTGCCTCTTTGAATAGTTCATAGTAGCTCTGCTTCGATTTAAAAATTACGTTGTACTCGTCTTCAATATGGGCCTCTAATTCCTCTAA
>JBBRSB010000003.1:0-230335 GCA_038245785.1 Gloeobacterales cyanobacterium
AGTGCTAAAAGTGTTTCGAATCCTAGCTGGACCGTATCGCAATCGACGACGGCGATTTGGATTGCGTTTGAATCTGATAGCAGGGATCTCCAATTTTGAACGCTTCCTAAAAGTTCCAGCCTGATTCGTGCAAGAGCTCTATTGGACGGGTTGCTAGAAAGCGGAATATTCATCAATGCGTGTGATCTCCATGGATTCAAAAACCCAATGTACAGGGGTCATACTCCAGCACTTGAGAGCATACAGAATACTTCAGTTTAGTATAAATCTGAGTTTAGGAATCTTGAGTCTGAGCCCCGAAGTACTGTAAAACGCAAGCATTAAACAGAATTCTGGCGAACGGTAAAGTAGAACGTGCTCCCGTGACCCTTGGCTGACTCGACCCAAATTTTTCCACCGTGTCGCTCTACAATCTTTTGAGCGATCGTCAGACCTGCCCCGGTTCCACCGCCATAGGCTTCGCGGGTATGCAAACGCTTAAAAATTCGAAATACGTCATCTAGATGTAGGGCCTCAATCCCAATGCCATTGTCACGGACATAGATGACATGAGCCGCTTCTTGAAAATCGATCTTGGGACGTTCGCGTCGGGTACGTTGGGCGATAGCTGGCTCAAGACAGCCAATTTCAATTTTTGTGACGGGGTTGTCATTGTACTTAATGGCATTACTCACTAAATTCGTGAGCAGTTCATTCAGTTGAGTACGATCGCCCTGAATGGTAGGCAGGGGGTGTATGGCGACCTCCAGGGCATTACCTGAGGTGATTTTGAATAGCTCGACCACCTCCTGAACCAGGAGATTTAGGTCAATAGGCTGCCAGGCCAGTTCGGCTCGTCCCAACCGAGCATAATGCAGCAAAGAGTCGATTAAATCTTCCATCCGGCTGGTAAGGCGGGTCAAGGTTTGGAGTTTTGACACGCCTTCGGCATCTAGGACTTCGGCATAGTCTTCCATCAAAAAACTGGAGTAGTTATGAATGCCTCGTAGGGGTTCCTTTAAGTCATGGGAGGCAACATAGGCAAAGGAGTCCAGCTCTATGTTGCTTCGTTCTAACTCTAAATTCAGTTTTGACACTTCCGCCGCGTGGCGTAGAGCAACATGAATAATCGCACTTCGAAGTTCTAGGGCGGCTTCGTATTCAGAGAATTTCCACGGTAACGCTGTCTGATGCACCGTTTCTTGCCATGCGCTGAAGGATTTGCGAGGAGAAAGTCGCACCTCCCCATTTTCCTGGTCGATCGCGGGCTTATTGGGGTTGCCTCCCCAAGTGACCGTTTGATTCACTTCCGGGCGGAACCAAAGGATGTAAAATTTTTGAGCATTGGAGACCATCATCGCCAGCAATCCACTGCCAACATCGCTGTAGGATTCTGCCTCCGGGTACTCTTGGGCCAGACAAATGGTCTGCACGACGCCCTCTTCTTGAAGACGGGGCGTTAGATGGTCAATCAGAGTCTTCAGGTGATCGTTACTGGGTGTCTTCCCTAAAACAACGCACTCATCCTGAAGTGCGATGACCACGCCAGTTGCTCCCACCAAGTTCAATAAATTTGTGGGAGATTCAGTTAAAGCTTTCAAAACATCAGTTTGTTTCGAGATTGACTCAAAAAACGATGTTTTTAGGGTGTTGAGCTTTATTTGATAGGCTTGATCCTGATGATCGGCTTTAGAAGTTAATTCAAATGCAGCCATCTGACCAATAAATTCACATACGGTTCGCAGGAAGTACGGAAGCAGCTTTGGTTCACGGTGATGGCAAGCGATCAGCCCCCATAGCTGCTGATCTCGGACTAACGAAATCGACATTGATGCCCGCACTCCCATATTGTGCAAGTACTCGGTGTGTATAGGAGAGATACTCCGCAACACAGACCAGCTTAGGTCTAAGGGGGCTTTGGTGATGGGATTAAGGGTTGGGACCAGCGCAACGGGGTCATAGGTTGCATCCGGGACCAAGCGTAGATGATTGAGGGTATACAGGTGCCGCGCTTGCTTGGGAATATCGGAGGCGGGATAGTGTAATCCCAGGAAAGGTTCTAGGTCAGTATGACAGGCTTCGGCGATCACCTCTCCGGATCCCGACGGATCAAAGCGGTAGATCATCACCCGATCGAATCCGGTAATGTGGCGTACGCTGGTGACCAATTGGGTGCACAGTTCATCGAGGGTGGCTGCGTTCTGCAGTGCTGCAATCGGAGCCTTGACCTGGCGGTAGAAATCAAAATAGGTTATATCGTCTTTAGCCGGTGCGTCTTGCCCAAACTCCACCTCCAGGATCACCATGTCAGATACGCGATGCACAATGCTATGAGCGGTGATTGGGCCATGAGGTGTGCTCAGGGTGAGCTGTAACGGGTTTACATACTCAAAGTCTCCAGCTAAGCACTGACGAACGGCGTGAATATCAGCCTTACTCAATAGGCTGCTTAAGGGTTTATTCAAAAAATTCTTCGGTGGTCTTCCGAGCCGTTCCTTCGTATTCTCGCTGACTTGCACAATCTTTAAGGCAGGTTCCTGAAGGACAAACAGAACGCCATGGGGTTGAATATAGCCTGGAATATGGATCGGTTCGCGATCACAGTTACTTACATCTACCGTTTCGCGTGTGATCAGCAGATCGTCGGATTTAACGTGCGGCTGTGTCATAGGAATGAGAGTCACTATAGGGGAGCGGTTTCGCCATTCTAACGTGCAACTCAGCTCTTCTAGCCTCGATCAAGAAGCCACAGTCTCAGGGTGATGGATGGGAAGATGGATACTAAAGCAGCTGCCCTCGCCAAGTGTGGACTGTATATCTATACTGCCGCCGTGCGCTTCAGCAATACATCGCGACAGATATAGTCCCAAACCACTATCAGAGCGCTTATGCTTGCCTTGGCGGAAGCGCTCAAAGAGCATGGTCTGCTCTTCTAGAGGGACGCCGCAACCCGTATCTTCAACGCTGAGGATGATCTCACTAGCTGACGTCTCTATGTCCCTTAAGTAAATACAGATTGAGCCGCTATCTGTGAATTTGATAGCGTTGCCTACCAAATTAACCAGTACGCGCCTTAACTCCAGACGATCAGCCAGGATATTAAAGGGTGCGGGATGGGTCTGGTCGCTAGCCGGATAGGCTACCTCCAATTTCAGGCTCTTCTCTAGGGCTAGCGGCATCAGTTCACGCGCCACTTCTTGTATCAGATCAGGCAGATCACACAAATCACACTCAGTGAGGTTAAGTGTTTTATAGCCAGCCTCATGACGAAATACTTCCAACCATGTATTGACCATCTGTAAAAGGTTCTGGTTGCTAGTCGCCATGCAGGTAAACGCTTCCTGGGTTTCGGCAGTAGTAGGACCGAATGCGCCCTCTTGCAGCAGGTGCAGCATGCGATCAGCCGCAACTAGGGGTGTACGCAAGTCGTGGGTTAGGCGTGAGACAAAGTCTTCGCGTTGGCGCAGCAGCTGCTCTCGTTGCTGTTTAGCTAGCGTTGCTTCCCTTTCCGCCTCATATAGCCGGATTGCGTTGCGTAGCATCTGTTCCAAACTTTCTGGGGAGACCATAGTCTTGGCTAGATAATCGGAGGCCCCGGCCTTCATCAATTCAACGGCGATCTGCTCGTCTCCCTGTCCAGTCAGCATAATAATTGGAATGCGAATACCTCCGCAGCGCAACTGCTGCAGTAGTGCTAATCCATCTTGCCCTGGCAACTGATAGTCAAGAAAAATGCAATCAAACATCTGGCGCTCTAGAGCCGTCGCCATGGTCTCTCCGTCGCAGGCTTCCTCCAGCTTCACGGGCACACCCGCTCGCATCAGAGCCCGTCGCACCATCATGCGATCGACTTGATCATCGTCAACGATCAAAATTTTAAGAGGCTTCTCCATCACAATTTCACCAAAAAATATCTGCGTTAGTTCAAAGCCTTTCAAAACTCAAAGCATTTCAGAGAAAGTCCAGTAGCGATTAAGCGTATCCATCATCTCTACAAAATTTCCAAAGGTGACGGGTTTGAGGATATAGCCTGCTACATTCAGCTTATAGGCGTCCATGCGGTCGCAATCTTGGTTCGAAGTAGTTAGGATAACAACCGGAATAGTACTCAAGGCTGGGTCGGCACGTATTTGCTGCAAAAATTCGATACCCCCCATTTTTGGCATGTTCAGATCCAGCAAGATCAGCCGCCGACCATCAGGAATTGCCGATGGCTTGCCATCCTTGCCCCTCAGCATTTCAAGGGCTTCTAAGCCGTTAGATGCACAAAACAAAGGGTTGCGGATGTTATTTTTCTTGAATGCCCGCTGGACATTCATCACATCAACTTCATCATCTTCGACCAATAAAATGTTAAGTTTCTTATCTTCCATTATGTACGACTTAGTATCTTTTAAGGGCATGTATTTAACGTGCATGGCAACAAACGGAGTTTACTATGCATACAATTTAACAATTTAACGATTTCTTTGTCTTCTACCTTAATGTATACACAAATGTACAGATGAGATGTTCTAGATATATAATTCCCAGCGGTTAAGACATTTCATAAACAAACTCTCTTTTACAACCTATTCCCTTTGGGGGTTTATAGAGGCTGATGCGTAGAGTGTAGTATTTCTAAAGATAGATAGCAAAAATAATACAATCTTCTACAATATATAGGAACAGCTCAGCGCAAATGTTGTGCAGTCAAGGCATGCCTATGGAACCAATTTCTGTCGTCCTCATTGAAGACCATGATCTGACGCGGGTGGGAATACGCGCTGGCTTGCAGCAGAAGTCAACAGTTAAGGTGATTGGGGAAGCAAGCCAGGGCCATCACGGACTGCGTCTGCTAGAAACCATGAAGCCTGATGTGGCCATTGTAGATATTGGCTTACCCGATATAGATGGGATAGAGCTGACCCGAAAGTTTAGAAGCATGGCCGTAGGGGCCGACACCAAGATTTTGATTTTGACCATGCATGATAGCGAAGACTCTGTGTTGGCTGCTTTTGCGGCAGGGGCGGACTCTTACTGCATGAAGGACATCAGCATTGACCAACTAACTGAGGCAATCATCGCCACGCATGGCGGACAATCCTGGATTGATCCTAGTATCGCCAGCATAGTGCTACGACAGATGCGCTCTAGGTCGGAGCAGCCGATTCATAGAACGGTGCCCATTGATGCCGCAGAACCAGAGTACGTACATTTGTTAGAGTCCTCTCCTTTGACATCCCGTGAGGTGGATGTTCTAGAGCTAATCGTTGCGGGTCAAAGCAACTCATCCATTGCTGAAAAACTATATGTAACAGTTGGTACTGTTAAAACTCATGTGCGGAATATCCTCAGTAAGCTAAGCGCTGATGATCGCACTCAAGCAGCAGTTTTAGCTCTGCGCTCTGGCCTAATCAAGTAGCATACTTGCTGTTGCGCAGATGAGATAGTTGCTGAAGCGAGGCTAGAAGTCGTACTTGTAGCACAGCAATTTCAGTACCAACTAAATGAAACTTCCACTCAACGTTTACGTTAAATGCGGGACATTTAACATGACCCATCACTACAATTACCGATGGAGCTAAGACTTCTATTTGTTCTGGATACAGTGTCATGCCACTGCATTTATCAGCCAGGTAAGCAGCAATGGCTTCTCGACCGCGCACTTGGACCCCAAGAGGAGCAACCAGTGCGCCTGATTCACAAAAGAGGTCTGCCGCAGACAGATTTCGATGGGCATTGACAGCCTCGAAATAGCTAATCAGTTGCTCAGGCAAGATAATAGTCTCACGAGTCTTTAAAGCAGTTTGTCGGTTCATGATAGAAAAAATTAGGTTTGTAAGATCCCCTAACCCCCCTCATTAAGGGGGGCAAAGCCCTTAAAGAATTTAAATTCTTGTTAGCTAGGGGAATCTCAGACTGCGTTTCGGCCCATATCGTTGGCAATGTCGCGCAGAAAAGTAATCTGTTGCTCAAAATCAAGTTGCTTGACGGCATCAAGACTCTGCTTTCCAGCATCAGCCAGTTTGTAATCCTTAGGCATGCCAATTACACTATCGCCCATGCGTTCGGCTAGAACGTACCATACAGCAAGTTTATTGTTTTCAACTAAATTGCCATACAGATTACCAAGGGGCGTGTCATCACAACGCACCAGCGCACGCATAGCATCTAGTTGAGCGTCTCCAAAAGGTAGAGCATCGAATTCATCGAAAAAATTCTTTGTCAGGTCTAGGTCTGCAGAACCCAGAGCCGCTGGTGTAACTGAGTCACCCATCGCATCATATAGATAGTACAGAACTGCCAGCTTTGCATCTACTTCTAATCCATTGAACTGCTGAACAGTTTCTTTAATACCATGAGTACGGATTTCCTCAGCAGGAACCCCAGCAACGATTTGTGAAACTATTTCAGCAGTCTCTTCTGGGGAAACTCCCGCAGCAGGCTTAGTCTCAAACTCAAATTCCTTGTTTGCATCAGACATTATGTGTTCTCCACTTAGTACACTCCAAAAGAATAGAGTTTTTTAAAAAGGGTCACCTCTTCCTTAAGTTAGAAACTATCAAGGTATACATAATCATAAAATTACAGCCCAATATTAAGTGCCCGTAAGTTAATTATCTAAATCTATTCATAAGGGTGACTCAATTCTATTTCTTAGGGAGGATGGATAGGAAAGTGCTTTCTGTCATCCTGATGTCAACGAAAAGAAGGTTCAGCTTATGGAAATCCCCATTATTCTGCTTGTCGTCGGTTTCATCGCCGCTGCGACATTGGGTTCGATAGCTTGGTACAACTCGAAGCGCCCACCTGGTTGGGAAGATGCTGAAAAACCTGATGTTGTGCCAGATCTGACCCTTGACCAAAAGGAATGGCCTAACGAACCCCGTGAATCCGACACCACAAGTCAAGGAAGAACGGTTCGGGACTAACTAAATCTGTCTTTATGGCGATTTTTTCTTCTGCCAACCTTGATAAAAGAAGAGTAGTTTCACAAGAGGATGTTATGAGTTCACGACGTAAAATCAACATTGGCTTGACTGATCAGCAGCGCCAGGGTGTAATTACTCTAATCAATCGCAACATTGCAGATGCTTCCCTCCTACTGATCAAAACCAGGAAGTATCACTGGGATGTAATTGGTCCCCAATTCCGTACCCTGCATAAACTGTGGGAAGAGCAGTATGAAGCTCTGACGCTCAATATTGATAGTTGTGCAGAGCGTATACGGGCTTTGGGTGGCTATCCCGTTGGCAGTGCTGCAGGTTTTCTGCAGTTGGCTACCATCAAAGAGCAAGAGGATACAATCCTTTCCGCCACGATCATGGTTGCCCAACTGCTGACTGATCACGAACAGGTTATTCGCGCTCTGCGTGAGGACATCGATGCCTGTAGCGAGCAGTTCCATGACCAGGGGACGGCAGACTTTCTCACTGGCTTGATGGAACAGCATGAAGATATGGCTTGGATGTTGCGCTCCTTTATCGAGGGCGAAGCAGTTGAGCCCGACGGCGTTCTACCAGCAACTGCCGAGACTAGACCGCTAGCGGCGAAAAAGCGCTAATCTTCATTGCAGAAGAACATTTATTGAATTGCAATTCATTGCCTATCTCTTCTAGATATTACATCTGGCTGTGATGGATAAAACTTCCTGGTGAATGATTAGCCAGGAAGTTTTTTGGAGATTAATAGCAAAATAATCTTCCTTCAGGAAGATTATTTTAAAAGCTATAATTCTTATCTTAGGTGTAGAACTCTCATGGATAGTCGAAATGACATTTGCACAACCGCCCAAGCCCTCTGAGAAAGAAGTGACTAACTCCTATGAAGCTTTGCAGTCTGAGGGGGAAGATGCAGGATATAAAGTTACTCCCGAATCTCTAAACACGCAGCCTACTCCGACTGACCTGCTGCACGCGGCACAGTCCTATGCGCAAGCAGCTCTTGGTGAAGGTAGCCAGCTGCAGCAATTTAAACAGGTGAGCGATAAGCCAGAAACTTGGCAAGCAGCAGTGATTAACGGTTCAAAAACTGGTTTGCTGACAGCAAAGAAAGTCCCTGGTGGCTATGACTTGAAAGTAACCAGTGAAGAAGTGCAAGGCATCTACGATTAGTTGACAATACCACGATGATAGTCCGCTGCCTTGCGCGGGCTGCATACTCCCTTGTGCTTTAACCTGAGATCTCTATAAGTGAACACTGGTAATCAGTAAGAGAAGCAATACTGTTTAACTCTTAGTTGCTCTACCTTAACTATCCACAGAAAGCCATTCGGCAAAAGTCCAAGTCCCGACGATAATCAACAAAGGGAGTAAGGCTATGCTGCCGAAACTAAGCAGTTGAGACGGCATACTAAAAAACTGTTGAGGCATGATGACGGAGAATAGCGAGCCTCCAGAAAGGAGAGTTCCTGCTAGTGTACTTACACATTGTAGATAAAGGCGACGAGATTCCATATTAGATTTCCTTGAGGAAATGACTACACTATTAAGCGAAAGTATTGCGTCAAAGCAAAGTGCTTATGAACATCTTGCAATCTTTCCCTTTTTAGATGTTCAAACTCCTCAAGTTCGATGTCTTAAAGTATATCTTGCTAGCATCGGTAGAACGTTGCTGCCTTCAAAAGTAGCTGATTAAGCGGCTATTGAAGTGATGGCTCATTTGATCCAGGCTCTAACCAGTGTTGATATATCGCACGGGAACCAGCGTCTTCCAGTGCAATGATCACGTGCACACTTCGTAGACCTGGACTCGACTGATCAGCGATCGCTTGCAAAAACTGAATAGCTGCGTTGGCAGAGGTAAACCTCCCCTCAACAGTTGGTGAGAGCATATTATCAGATACTTGTTGTGCATCAAATTCGGTTTCTTGTGTCTGCCCTAAATCAATCACTGCAAGCTGTTTAGCTTCTGGACTAACCTGTTCAACAATCAACTTTTCGCGGCGAATAGGCACCTCCACTATTCGTGTTTCAATCTCCTTACGGACAATCACTTCGCCCACTTTGCGCTTGTGGAGATTGACTACCAGCCGCTCTTCCAACAACTGGATGGTTTCCTCTGCGACAATTGAGGAAACATTGATAGCAGAACGCCCAACGGTCTCTTCTGTTTCTAGCACATTAGGCGCGGAAACCATCTGAGCATCAGATTCCTCAGGTTTTGAAAGCGGCACGATTGTTTCTCCTAAAAGATAGTTCAGGCAGAGTGTTTCAAGCTCTGCCTGAGCTGTTTTACATGCTAAGACTTACGGACAGAGGTCTCAGCATTGGCTTGCTTAAGGGCGATTTTCAGGGCGGGGTATATTAGACCCTTTATCCACAACCGGGCTGCCTTCGGTCTTGATATCTAACTCTTCGCGACGCAGGGCTTCCTCTGCGTTAATCGTTTGCTGATCAACTTGCTTTCTAACGTTAACTTCTTCACGCACGAAAGCTTCCTTATGAATGTCTGGAGTCTCTTCGTAGACTTCCATACGCGCAACTTCTCCTTCCTGAAAAGCTGTATCACCTGGTGTGACTGCTGTACCTTCGCCCGTTGGAGTCGTGCGCTCAATCACGACACGCTCTTTTTCGATCGGCACAGAGACTTTGGTGGTTTCAGTCTCCACGCGCTTGCCTATCGTCACTTCACCAGTCTTGGCACGAGTTTTACTAGCGATTAGCCGCTCTTCATATAGCCGCAGATTTTGATGGGTGTCATCTTTCAAACCATACAAAGCCTGATCGTGATCATAGGAATAATTATCACGATTCATCGGAGTGGTAGTATCCACTGCTGCTGTATTCAAGGGAGTGGTAGTATTCACCACTGCTGTATCCAGGGGAGTAGCGGTATCTAACGTTTCCGTTCCCATGGCCATCGGGCGGTACACACCGCGTACTTTCTCTTCATGCTCATAATCTACAGGCATACTGCCGTCGTACTTGGGCAATGCCTCGATTTGAGTACGGGTGAGCCCATCTACAACAATGCGGCGCTCAGTTTCTTGAATTTGAGCGCGACCAATGGGCAACAAGACCTGCTTTCCTAGAATCCAAAATCCAGTGTTGACAACTAGGTACCGAATCTTACCCGTGTCATCAACCAACAGATCATCGACGGAGCCAACCTTGTCACCATTTGCATACAGGTCGTAGCCGACAATGTCCTTGTCCTCAAAATGAGTACGGTAATCTGGATCAAATTCCTTAATTTTTTGCAGAGGCATGTTCTTTCCTATTTCTAGCTACAGGTCAACCTTAGAAAACGATTTAAAATCATGCCTCTATCTATATGATGATTTGGGAGCTTTGTGAGGCTGACAGAAATTGCAAATTGTTTAAATGAATACATTTCTTAATCTTATATGATGGCAATCGCTAAACCTATTCATAAAGATAGAGGTGAAGTCTTAGGGATAAATACTATGAATGGTTCTAGAAATTGATTTTTTATGCACGCTCATTGAAGAAAGGAGAAAACAGGTAATGGAATATACAGACAGACCAGATAGACCCATGGAATACG
This sequence comes from Gloeobacterales cyanobacterium, assembly GCA_038245785.1. Taxonomy (GTDB): domain Bacteria; phylum Cyanobacteriota; class Cyanobacteriia; order Gloeobacterales; family PMM-0068; genus Sivonenia. The sequence goes on from JBBRSB010000003.1 coordinate 10,471, forward strand.
ATGCTGAACGTTCTACTGTTGCAGTAGCTGACTACCATGACCGAGTACGTTGGGGTCCAATCTTCGCTGGGTTAGCAATTACTTTAAGCGCAGAACTGGTATTAAGTGCACTAAGTACAGCTATTGGAGCAACCAACATTGCTGGCTCAGGAGCACCGCGTTCCAATGCTGACGATGTGGGTTTGGCCGTTGGGGTCGCGTCTACCGTCAGTTTGCTGATTTCACTTTTGGTTGGCGGCTGGATAACTGCCCGCACCTGTGGACCCATGAAGAAGAGAACCGGTTTATTGAACGGAGCAATTCTCTGGGCAACTAGTTTGGTCATTAGCGCCTGGCTGCTTTCTAGCGGCGTGTCTGGGGCCTTTGGCATAGTAGCATCCAATGCCGCACCGCTGCTTAATCAGGCAGAGCAGAATGGCATCAATGTTCCTAACGTTCCTTCAAATGTCCCTAGGCCAACGGCACAGCAAACCCGTGACATTGCTGGCAATCTGTCAAAGGGTAGCTGGGCATTTGCGATTGGTTCTTTGCTGGGCTTAGGCGCAACGCTGGTTGGTGTTTCTATTGGTACTCGGGAGCCCAATATAACTCCGATACAGACAGTACGGTAAGTGATAAAGCGAGCTCATAAATCAACCGATCCAGGCAGGCAATCTCTTCTGCCTGGATTAATTTGCGTAAGTTCTCTCCTTTGAAAATAGGTAAATTGGGATTTCTTATGGATTAATTCCTATTTCCTGAAATAGCTTCCTGTGGTGAACAGATGTCTTTTTAGGATGGGGATTACAAGTTTTGACAATCATGATCTATTCCTCAAGATAGATGCTTTAATGATGCATTTTCTTGGATAATCGACGTGGTTTCTAGACTATTTAAAATAGAAAATAGCCAATCTACGAAATTAGGATGAAGCTATGGCACAAACGTCTAAACAGTCTTCTGACATGTCACCTCTTATTGAAATTAACGAAGGTGAAGATAGAGATAGCGGCATTGTAAGCACGGTAGCGATTGCATCCCATCCCTTGCATCCTCTGCTGGTTACTTTTCCGATCGCCTTTTTAGTCGGTGCTTTGGGTACGGATGTGGGATATTGGTTAACCGCTGATCCTTTCTGGGCTAGAGCATCGATCTGGTTGATTGGATCAGGGTTTGTTGGTGGTATTGTTGCTGCACTAACTGGAATGTTAGATTTTTTGCGAATTGACCGAGTTCGGAAACGTCGTGCTGGTTGGGTGCATATGATAGGTAATGTCGCTGCTTTGTCTCTTACCTTAATTAACTGGTTAACCCGCTTGAACAATCCAAGTGATGCAGTTTTGCCTCTAGGTTTGATTCTTTCCCTTATTGTGGCATCCTTACTGGGTCTTACGGGATGGTATGGAGCGGAACTAGCTTACCGTCATAAAATTGCAGTGATTGGCACCAGTAGCCGTCAAGGAGATTAGCGACAGCTACTTTAAAGACGGCAGTAAAAAGAAGAGACCCTGTCTGTTAAGACAGGGTCTCTTCTTTTATGGTTTCAGCACTACTTTGATGCAGTTTTCCTTTTTGTGCTTAAAGATTTCGTAGGCATGGGGTGCATCATCTAGTTTTAACTGATGCGTGATCACGAAAGAAGGATCGATATCTCCTTTTTGAATATGCTCCAACAGTGGATTTAAATAGCGATGAACATGGGTTTGTCCCATTTTGATGTTTAGACCCTTGTTAAAGGCAGCACCCATCGGCACCTTGTCTATAAACCCGCCGTAAACACCTGCCAGCGAAACATTTCCCCCTTTACGACATGCTACAAGGACTTGCCGGAGTGCAGTAGGACGATCGCTTTCCAATTTCACCGTTTGTGCCACCCTGTCATACAAAGCGTCCATTCCTGTACCATGCGCTTCCATACCCACTGCGTCAATCACAGCATCAGGGCCCCGTCCACCTGTCATTTCCTTGACCGCTTCCCCGGCGTCGACCTCTTCATAGTTAATGAGTTCTGCCCCACCCCACTCTTTAGCCATCTGCAGGCGCTCAGGAACCCGATCGATGGCAATCACTCGCTCGGCACCCAATAAGTAAGCGCTTTTAATCGCAAACTGCCCCACAGGACCGCATCCCCAAACTGCTACCGTATCGCCCTGCTGAATATTGCAGTTCTCTGCTGCCATATATCCAGTTGGAAAAATATCGGTTAGAAAGAGAACCTGTTCATCAGCCAGCCCATCAGGAACTTTTAAAGGTCCAACATCGGCAAAAGGAACGCGCACGTATTCAGCTTGTCCGCCCGCATATCCACCAAACAAATGAGAATAGCCAAATAAAGCGGCGGGAGAGTGACCCATTAATTTCTCTACCATCCAGGCATTGGGGTTGCTATTGTCACATAATGACCATAGATCGCGATTACAAAAGAAACAGCCTCCGCAAGCAATGGCGAAGGGGACAACGACACGATCGCCTATCTGCAAGTTTTTAACCCCTGCTCCTAGCTCTACCACTTCCCCCATGAATTCGTGACCCAAAATATCGCCCGATTTCATCGTGGGAATGTAGCCATTGTAGATATGCAGATCTGAACCACAAATCGCCGTAGAGGTTACTTTGATAATCGCATCCCGTGGATTGAGAATTTTTGGATCAGGGACTGTGTCAACGCGTACATCATTGGTACCATGCCAGCAAAGAGCCTTCATGAATTGTTTTCCTCGCAGTAATAAATGAACGTAGAAGATTAGGTATTGCCATCTGATTAAGCGGTGCTTCCCTCTCGGCCACGTCCTGAAGACTGACCTTCCGTAGTTGCTATTTCACCCGCTTCCATCAATTGTTTAAAGCGTCGCAAATCATCGCCCAGTTGCTGTTCAGGTTCTTCCCCAAACAGTTTGGCAAATGCTGCTCCCACAATGCCACCAGGCGGATTGTATTCCAATACCACTTTGACCTCTGTTCCCCGTCCAGGAGGAGCTGCTTGGAAACGAACAAAGCCAGAGTTGTCAATTTCAGCATCTGCAACTGAATTCCAGGCAATCAATTTTTTATCTGGATCATCGATTACGATTTCTGCATCCCATTCAACAGTGGTATTTGCAGGTGCATTTACAACCCAGTGCGAAAGCTTTTCATCGATTACCGCAACCGACTTTAAATGTTTCATAAAAGAAGGCAAGTTCTCGAAGTTGTGCCAAAACTGATATAGTTCTTCTGGCGATTTGTTGAAAATTGATACTGATTTTTCAACTTTTATACTTTGAGAAGCTCCTACTGCCTCGGTAACAGTTTCTGTAATACTCTTCTTTGCCGTTGCCCCGTGATAGAGCAAACTGCCACCCGTCAGTGCAGTCAATACACCCCGTAAAGAACCCTGCCGCAATCCCATTAAGATGAGCGCCCCTCCTCCAAGTAAGGATGTCCAACGTTCAGCATCACTGAGCTTCCCTTCTGATTCTTCTGATTTGTCCGATGGATTTTTTGGATTTGTAATCTCTTCCATGAATCACTCCTGTGCTTGGTAAGCACGAGATAAATCTAAGTTTGCTTGTCGTTTTTGAGCGCGTGTAAAGCTAATAGGCCTAGCCCTGCCACACCTAAAACTGCTGCTGTGCTACCGCCAGGCAAATGGCGATCAATCCAGTCAGTTATGCTGGGAACGGTTAGCTGGCGGAAGTCTCCCTCTACCCTGTCGTACTCTGGTGCTGGCTCGTAAAGATTATTAGATGCATCTTCTGTCTTCTGTTCATTCGTTTTCTGCCCCTGAAATCCGATTTTCATTAATAGATAATCGATTAGCTCGGGAGAAAGCCGCTGCAATATATCTAGAACCTTACCCACATCACCCACAATGAAATCACGAGTTGGATGCTCAGATACATAAAGAATGGCCTCTGCAACCAGACTAGGCTGATAGTAAGGTGGGATTCCTGTAGGTTTAACGCCTAGCTTGGTTTTGCCTTTGTTATAGAAGGGCGTGTTGATGACAGAGGGTTTAATACTGGTGACACTAATTGGAACTCCCTCATGTTTTAGCTCAACGCGCAGAGATTCTAAAAAGCCTTCAATGCCATGTTTTGCAGATGAATAAGCGCTTTGGAAGGGCAACGCCCTTCTACCTTCCATCGAAGAAACATGAATGAGTGCCCCACGTCCTTCTCGCCTTAAGTGTGGCAAAGCTACCATTGCACCGTAAACTTGTCCCATCAAAGTAACATCAATGACACGCTTAAACTCTTGTGGAGTCAAGTGCTCAAATGTCGAGAAAACAGCCGTTGCCGAGGAATGTACCCAGGTGTCAATTCGCCCATAAACAGCGATCGCTTTGTCAGCAATAGTCTGTACTTGCTCGAACTCAGAAACATCAGCAACTACTGAAGTAACATCCGCTCCAATCTGGCGAATCTCTTCCTCTAAAGATGAAAGCCCGGATTCACTACGCGCTGAAATTACTAACTTTGCACCTTTCTTAGCGAATCGCAAAGCTGTTTCTCGCCCGATTCCGCTAGAAGCACCAACAATAACAACAATCTGATTGGCGATTTGCTTAAGCTGCATTACATTTCCTAATTATTGAAAAATTCTGAAAGGTTTAATCTCAATTGAGCTGCACTGAGCAAAGTAAGCAAATTCTGGAACACATCAAAGTTTTTTAAGCTCAAGATTAGGATTATTTGAGCAATTACTAGATTGCTCATTTCTTCCAACAAATTGAGTTATAGTTTTCACCTATTTGTGATTCAAATATAGATTACTTGTATATCTTAAAAATATTTGTACAATGAAGCATCTCGCTTAAGACATAGAATATCTACAGATATGTAAATCTATCAATTTTTGTTGATGGCACGACCTGGGCTAATCAATGAAATACCCTGCCCCGAAGATGTCCCAATCATGATCGCTTCGACAATAGGTTCGTCTACACCTTTTTTTGTTTTCCACTCTACGATAAAGTTAGCTCCCGAACCACCGCTCGTGTCTTCATCCTGCACAAAAAATTCAGCCGTTGCCATCGGAGGAATTTGCAAACTATTCTTGGAGTATTTTTTGACTAAACGGCCTTTTGTATCGTAGTAACGAACTGATTTTACTAGAATTGAATCAGTGAGGCTGGTATTGCGAATACTGAGCGTAATGGCTAAAAGGTATTCCTGTCCGCTGCGGTAATACACATGGGAATAGGCAGGCACATAGATAGTTTGTCCTATCTCCGCTGCCGTTCCGGCGGGTTGGGGCGAAGGAGAGAGTTCTTCACCAGGAAATGTCGGTGGTAGTCGCGTCAATTCCTCTACCTGTGGCGGCTTATCGGATGCAGGTGTTTGCTCTTTCTGCTGCGCTGTACAGGAACCAAGCAACCCTGCCGCAATTGATGAAAAAAGGACCCGAATAATCGAGTCTCTTGTTGTCATAAATGTCTCTGGTAACATTTTCCTGCCTTCAACCCTCAGCGATTCTAACGGACTCGCGTTTAATGGGCCTGATCAAGACGTTTTCCTAGAGACTTGGTATTCTAAGTAGGTGGGCTTAGTTAACATGAAAGTAACCCCCGGCTATAGCCGTCCCCCACCCTCCGGTAAGGCTGCGCCTAGTGTCAAGGGATACTACAGGGGGTCTTATAATACTTATGCCCTTACTTATCCGTGAAAAACTTACGAACCATATAGCTGGAGCCTTCCCGCAGGACATTCATCGCTACGCTGGTAAGTACTGTTGCGAACACAGTATTCTTGCCAGTCTCCTCAATGAGTTCCTTCTCGCGTTTTGGGCTCTCTAGGCTGTCTTGATTCTTGCTACCGCTACGTGCACTTTTTGTTCCAGACGGTGAAGGTAGTGCAGAGCCAACGATGAAGCCAGCCGCTGTAGCAATCGTCACGCTAGCCAAAGGGTGCCTATCGACCCATAGCTTCCAGTCTAGGTTAGAACGCACCTGCTGCTGAATTTGAGTAGTGGTAGCAGCGATTTGCTGGCGCGTACGCCGAATTTCTTCCTCGGCGGGGAGGCGCTGCTCAAGCACTTCTGCCTCGTTTTTCTGTGTCCCATTCTGATTAACAGGAACTATCTGCGCGTTAGCCATAGAACGGTCTCCTTCGTATTCAATGCGGTGCGATCCACTGGGTTAATCTTGCCTAGGCGTTTCAAGGAGAAGAAGGCCAGTAAACTGCCTCCACCAATCAATCCCACGGCTACGGCAAAAGCGGCTGCCCAGGAAGGCAACCATACTTTCAGCACTTCCATGAGCGTAATCCCAATGAAAACTAGCCCTAAAAGAGCCATTACTACGCCTGTGACAATGCCGACCGATTGGGCGGCCATGCGTTTGCCATCAGCAGTCAGTTCCTCCCGCACCAAACGTAAGTGTGCGGACAGCAACTCTTCTATCTGAAGAACCAACTGCGCTAGCAAGTCACCCAGATTCGCCTGAGAAGATTGCGGCATGCTCTCTACCTCTTCAGTAACTGAGAGATCACAAAGCCAGCACCAAAAGCAATACTCATGCTTAGCAAGGGTTGTTTACGAACTGCTTGGTCTATCTGTTCGCCAAGTTGTTCTGCACTAGTGGACTGCAAGGTGTCTGCACCACGGCGCACCTGTTCTGCAACCTTTTGAGCTGTCCGGTCAACAGATTCGCTGCTACCGTGACCCGTGCTTTCAATCTTTTCTGCCAGTTGATTCAACTTCTCAGAAGTCCCTTCAAGAGCATGATCAATTTGCCCAGTGATTTTTTCCTGCATCTCATGCTGCTGTGAGCTTGTGGAATTTTCGGCAGCATCTTGGGAGTACACCATAATTTGCTCCTTTGTATCGTTCTCGTTTTGGAATGCCTAGCGACGTTTCCGTAAGGTACGCTCATGCCGCCCACACATTCCAACGGTTTTATCTCACCAACAATGTAGTAGATTGCATTTACTAAAACATCTACCAAAGGAAGGATCTGGCGTTTTAATTGTATTAGCCAGTTTAATCGTATATTTCAACCATAATTAGCATCTGACTACTGAGAGCTCACCTAAATGTCTATGCAAAACTTGTCTTTAGACAGATGTCTATGCTAATGGTGAGCCTTAAGATATCCATGGATCTCATTCTTCTCAATGCTTCCTATGGTGTAGTAGCCAGAGCTGGAGTACTTGGCAACTAAATATGTTTCGACCAGTTCGCACCCGTTTAAAAGTGTCATTCCCCGCACAAGAGCAGGGCTTTGGTAGGCTATTTACGGTTGCCTTAATCTGGCCGCTCGTGCTAATGGCCGCACTTGCAGGCTTGTTAACTTGGCAGGTAAAGTTCCTCCTTGCCGAGGCCCAGGCTCTTAATGATGCGAATCAGTTGATTTTGAAGTTCTCCCTTACCCAAAAGCTTTTCATTGATTTAGAAACAGGAGTGCGTGGCTATCAAATCACGGGTAACCAAGATTTTCTGCAACCCTATCAAGAAGCACAGCAGCTCATTACTCCGACCCTTGAGGAGTTGGATCGGCAAATCGGGGATAGCACTCCCTTAGAAAAGGCTCAGGTGGCGAACATTCGCAGTGAGTATAAAAAGTGGCAGAGCTTTGTACAGAAGGCCCTTCTCGTAAAGAATAAACTAAATAATGCTCGAATTCTTGCGCTTAACCTCCAGGGCAAGCAACAAATGGACCTTATTCGTTCCTCCATCGCGAAAATGGAAGAACGTGTGCTTGCTCAACGCGCCCAGCGCAATCAGAATATAGAACAGAAAGTTCCTGTTAGCTTAACGATCATCATTGGCACCTTTCTGACAGGGGCTGGGCTCTTGGCCATCCTCTCACGCAACCAGTTGCGCTACCTTTCTCAAAAGTATGAAGACTCTCTCGCCTCCGTCCGTGAGCAGACAGAGGCTCTAGAGGATGGGGAAATTCGCTATCGCTCCCTAGTAGAAGCTGTTTCTGAGATTGTCTGGAGTACTGATATAGATGGCCAAGTAGTCACTGAACTGCCCGACTGGGGTGCCTTCACGGGCCAGAGGTTCGATGAGTATAAAGGGTGGGGCTGGCTGAATGCTATCCACCCTGAAGATAAGGAGCGCACTGCTATCGCTTGGACTGAATCAGTCCGTGAGCGTAGGCTTCATGCTGATGAGCATCGCTTGCGCCGCTTCGACGGCATTTATCGTTATATGCGGATACGGGGTGTACCGCTCATCGGAGAGGACGGCGCAGTGCGCGAGTGGGTAGGCATTCACACGGACATCGATGAACGCAAGCGTGCCGAAGAGGCGCTTGTTCAAAGAGCGGAAGAACAAGTACGGCTCTCTAAAAATTTAAGTGCCACTGCTGTCCGCTTGGAGGAACGCAATCGGGAACTGGAGCAGTTCAACTACGTTGTCTCCCATGACCTGAAAGCACCACTGCGGGCGATTGGTAGTCTCTCCGAATGGATCGAAGAAGACCTGCAATACCAATTGAGCGATGAATCTCGACGCAATATGAACTTGTTGCGCGCGCGCGTGTATCGGTTAGAAGCCCTGATCAATGGGCTGCTGCAGTACTCCCGTCTAGGCCAGACCAAAATGAGCTTCGGGCTTGTCCCGGTCGCTGAATTGCTAACGCAAGTAATCGACCGTTTCGGCCCGCCATCTGGCTTTACGGTTACAGTCGAGCCATCCATGCCTGTGCTGAACACAGACCGGATGTTGCTGGGGCAAGTCTTTACAAGCCTGATTGACAATGCCATCACCCATCACGATCGTCTCGAAGGCCAAGTGAAGATCACCGTTTCGGATGAGGAGAATTTCTACAAGTTTGCTGTTAGTGACGACGGACCTGGAATTGACGAGCGCTTTTATGAAAAGATATTTTCGATTTTTCAAACGCTGGAGCCCCGTGACAAACGTGAAAGTACGGGTATCGGTCTGGCCCTGGTCAAACGGATCATCGAAAGACAGGGCGGCCAAAGTTGGGTAGTGTCGCAGCTCGGAGAAGGCAGCACCTTTTATTTCACCTGGCCTAAAAATGCGCCAAGATCAGAAGACACTCTCCTCGGCAATCGTTGACCTGGGATAGAATCTGACTAGGATTATGGGCCAAAATCTCTTTTTAAGAAAATGAGCATTCCTCCTCTGGGTAGAGGTGGAAGCATGACAGCCAGTACTAGGATCAATGTAACAGTTAAGTTGGGAGATTTACAAACATGCTTAGTTTACTTTGGACGGTTGTAGTTTTGATGATTATTGCTGCACTACTTGGCTTTGGTGGTGTCGTTGCTTCTCTGAAAAGTATTGCTTGGTTCCTAATTGTGGCAGCTTTGGTGCTGGCGGTGTTTAGCTTCTTTACTGGCCGTACTACTGTTTAGCCCAGTATGAAGTGTGGGCAACCATACCCTTAATCTTCACTTTTTACGAGGACATTGAAATGAGTATTCTCAGCTTCTTGCTGTTTTTGATCGTAGCTGCTGTGTGTGCGGGTATTGCTGAATATCTAGTGCCTGGACAGGTCCCTGGCGGCTTTTTAACATTGGCTGTCGTCGGTGTCATTGGTGCTTGGATTGGCGGAAACTTGTTTGGAACGATCGGTCCTTCAATCTATGGAGTTACTTTGATTCCAACCATTTTAGGCGCAGGAATTCTAGTATTTGTTCTCTCACTCGTTTCTCGTTCTTTTGCCCGTTAAACTCAGTCTATTAAATTGATGCTATGGAACGACAATTGATCGCTCCATAGCCTGCTTCTTCTATAGGCAGCAAAGAGTGACGGCGATTGCCACTGCAGAAGCGGGATTATTGTAAGCAGTCTTTGCTCCAATTGAATTTTTCAGCATGCTAAGGCTTGAGCAACCAGAAAGCCAAAAACCGATGCGTTGGTTAGTGCAGCCGCTCTGATGGTTCTAGGGGTATTAGATCTGAGAGTCGCGTAGGGAGCGATCGACTTCAAGACTCTACTCATCAAAAGCTTATTGATTACAGCCGGATGGTTAACGGCTTTTTTAATGGGCGTTCCAACCGCAGAGGCCATACTCATTGCCGCCGGATTATTGCTGGTAACTCGCCGCGTCAAACCAGAACGAATTTTGCAGAAAGTTGATTGGGACTTGCTGCTTATGTTTTCTGGATTATTTCTCCTGCCGGATCGACGCTAGCAGGAAACCTGACTCTACTGGGTTCAGTGGCAAACTTGATTGTGGCAAAAGCCGTGGCAAAATAAGGATATCGCCTCACCTTCTGGGAGCATTTGCGATTTGGTTTGCCGTTGACGGCCATTACTTTAGCCTTGACATACTTCTGGCTTTGTTAGAGGCAATACCAGATAATATTGATCCATTTTGAAAAAACGGTTTTGCATGTCAAAACACAAACCATTAGAACGTTTTGTTGGGACATTTTTACCGATGGTATGGTGGCATTTTCGGCGTTCGTAGGGGCGATTTGCAAATCGCCCCTACGACGTTGGTGGTTTGATGCCACAATCCTGTGCACCGGGTTATGGATGCATCGTGTATGAAAGAAGATAACGATGCGGGGCTAGAAGCAGCACGACGGGCTGGAATGCGCTGGATTGATGTCCGGGTGCTCTGGAGAAGATAAATCGCAAACATTCAGGATCGCTGGGAATGCAAAAAACAGAACTAGAAAAGATGCTGGCCAACGAGCCATACATCGCGCTTGACCCTGAACTTGAGCGGATGCAGACCCAGACACAACATCTGCTATACACGTTCAATTCATCCTTGCCCGATGAAGCGGAAAAACGACGCGAGATGATTCAAGCGCTGTTTGGGGCAGTGGGGGCAAATTTTGAAGTTAAGCCGCCGTTTCGCTGTGATTATGGTTGCCATATCTACGCTAAAGACAATCTATACATCAATTACGATTGCGTCATCTTAGATTGCAACAAAGTTTATCTGGGTAGCAATGTCTTGCTTGCACCTAAAGTCCAACTCTATACGGCATATCATCCCCTCGATCCAGACACTAGAAGATCTGGTCTTGAGATGGCCGCGCCGATCACGCTTGGGGATAACGTTTGGATTGGTGGCGGAGCCATTGTCTGTCCAGGCGTGACGATCGGAGACAATACGACTATCGGTGCAGGAAGCGTTGTAACTAAAAACATCCCAGCCAATATGATTGCAGCTGGAAATCCTTGCAGGGTGCTTAGAGAAGCGTAGCAGCCGCTTTGCTCCAGCTAGACGGTAGACCCACTGCTAGAAAGAATCGCCGCAGATGGGTTGACGTTCCTCGTACTACCGTTCAAAATGTAAGTAAGCACTTGCATTATAAATGATGGATTCAAATCGAAAGGCAGCCAAGACGAGAGAGCGATTACTGCAAGCGGCGATCGACGTGTTCTCCACTGAGGGCGTGGTTGGTGCAACGACTCGTCAGATTGCTCGCGTTGCGAACGTGAACGAAGTCACCTTATTTCGCCACTTTCAAAGCAAAGAGCAACTGTTGGCAGCGGCTACTCAGCACATTACGGCCATGCAAGTGGAGTCCCTGGATCACCTAGACGAATGGACGCAAGACCTATCGCGCGATCTTCTGCACTATGCCCGACTGCACAATGCGATGTTGGAAGAAAACGAGGCCCTGATTCGCATGTTTATTGGCGAAGCAAAACGACATCCAGACGAAGCCCTTCAGGTCTTGCAGCAAGCATTCCTGCCTCTGCGCGAAAAGCTGACCAACTACCTGCGTAACGGTGTTGAGCGAGGCAATGTCCGTCCAGATGTAGACCTATTTCTCGCTGTTGATCAATTGACTGGAATGCTCCTTGCTGGGATGTTGCGCCGTCATGTGATGCCTGTTGAACGAGGCTATCGCCCTGATCACTATGTCGAAAGCTGTGTGGATTTGATTGTGCGGGGGATCGGTACTGCAAGCGCGAATCCGGAGCGTTTATCTCCCCATCCATCATCTCATCCGAACTCTTAACTCTCACTAATTCTGATTTAGTCAACTATGGCAACAACTACTCTTGAGCGTTCCAGCCTGCAAAGTGACAGCCTTCAGCCTGGCTATGTGCAGGGATCTTTGAAATGGGCAATAGCGCTTACGGCTTCACTGGGCGCTATTCTCGAAGTCATCGATACCAGCATTGTCAATGTTGCCCTGACGGACATTCAAGCAACGTTAGGGGCAACGGTCAGCGAAGTCGGATGGGTCGTCACGGGCTATGCCATTGCTAACGTGATTCTCATTCCTCTTTCTGCCTGGCTAGGAGACACTTTTGGCAAGAAGACCTACTTTGTCTTTTCAATGGCAGGTTTTACGCTGGCTTCTGTACTGTGTGGCTTTGCAATCAATCTACCAATGCTGGTAATTTCCCGTATTCTTCAAGGTTTATTTGGCGGAGGATTGCTCGCCAAAGCGCAAGCGATCCTTTTTGAAACCTTTCCTCCGGCAGAACAAGGGCTGGCCCAAGCCGTGTTTGGGATTGGAGTAATTGCCGGTCCGGCGATCGGTCCGACATTAGGCGGCTATCTCACCGATACCTTAGGCTGGCGCTGGATCTTCTTTATCAATCTACCAATCGGCATTGCCGCCGTGATCATGGCCCTATTATTTTTGCCAGCCGATCGGGTTAAAGACAAAACGACGCAGCAGAAAGTCGATTGGCTCGGAATTGCACTCTTGGTCGTTGCTGTGGGCAGCCTGCAGACGTTTTTAGAAGAGGGAGAACAAAACGACTGGTTTAACTCCAGTTTCATCACAATCCTGGCCGTCACGGCTGTGGTCGGACTGGCCCTGTTCATTTGGCGAGAACTGACCACTGCTAATCCCGCCGTTGATTTGCGCGTGTTGCGCAACCGATCGCTGGCAGCAGGCAGTCTCTACTCTGGCATCTTGGGCATGGGGCTGTACGGTGCGCTGTTCGCCGTCCCTCTGTTTGCTCAGGGAGTGCTGCGATTTACCGCAACGCAAACGGGTTGGTTGCTGGCTCCAGGCGCCTTGGCATCGGCAATCGTGATGATTATCCTGGGCAAGATTTCCTCAAAAGTCGATGCCCGAATTCTGATTGGGATCGGAGCGGTGGGAACTACCTTAGTCATGTTCCAACTGGCAAATATTACGCCCCAAACGGGCACGGATGATTTATTTTTTCCCCTGCTCTGGCGCGGAGCCGCCACAGTCCTGATGTTTTTACCCCTTAGTTTGGCAACGCTGGGCTCCCTGCCCAAACAGGATATTTCTGCGGGATCGGGCTTTTACAACCTGATGCGCCAGCTTGGAGGCAGCATTGGCATTGCGATTTTAACGACGCTACTCGCTCAACGAGAAGCTTTCCATAGAGCTATCTTGATGACAAAACTGACCCCTTACGATCTGGAGACGAATCAGCGCCTCGACCTGCTTACAGGGGCGTTCCAAAGTCACGGCTCCGATGGCGTAACTGCTCACCAACAGGCCCTCGCTTCCTTAGAACAACTGGTGAATACACAGGCAGCCGTTCTGTCCTATGCGGATATCTTTCGGTTTGTCGGTGTTGTATTCCTCTGTTCGCTGCCTTTGCTTCTATTTTTGGGGAAGGGAGGCGCAAAAGCGAAAGCTCCAATCACGCACTAAGACGGGGCTCAAGGACAAAGCAAGGACATCTTATGTCGTACTCAATCAATTCATACAGTAAATCAAACGGCAATCACTCAAAGTAGCAAATAAGCAAAATTATTTATTGAATTCGGATTTTAAAAAATTGGACGATCTGTTGAATTATCTAACAACATGACCTGCATAATCTCGAAGTTACTCACGAGGCGAGTTAAGTTTCTTACAAAGTTGCTCACGATAGTCATGGAAACATCAAGATCGACGATGATCTTAGATATAGCGCAGGAAACCGCGCATCTTCAGGTACGGCTGAATCATTTCAGTCTTGACTTGAAAAATTGTTTACCACCCATAAGATTCAAGATATTCTCTCGCCCCTGATTCCTATGTATAAACTGATTCAAACCGTCCTGGAAAGTGATGAGAAAACCGATCTACATCAGCTAATTAACGCATTGAGCCGCTCAGGTAAGCAATATTTTCTGAGAAATGAGATTCTGCAAGCATTTGCTGACAACTGCCGTCACCCGCAGCAAATCGGTCATCCTTATAACGGTTCTTCCCTGAGTCAACTGATTCACTACACCCATGAAATCATCCTAGATCAGGAAAATATTTGGCTGTTGCTGCGTCCTTGGATTGCCAGTCAGCAAGCTTGGCGGTTAGCCTCAGACCTCTCCAGTGGGGAGCAGATGACACCGCAGGCATTCCTTGATGTCCGCGATCGCCAGGTTAATCGCTTTCAGTCCCACATCCTAAACCTTGATTTTTCAGTGTTTGACCAAACGTTTCCGGTGATTGACGACCCTAGAAATATCGGTCAGGGTCTAGCGTTTCTCAACCATTACCTATGCGACAAGCTGCTGATTGAGCCTCAGTACTGGTTAGAGGTACTGTTTAATGCTCTGCACATGCTCAAATATGACGGTATGCAGTTATTAATCAACGAGCGGATTCATTCGGGTGTCGAACTATCGCAACAGGTAAAGCACACCCTCAAATTCCTAGGTGAGTATGCGCCCGATGACCCCTATGAACGAATACACCTTGATCTGCAAGAATTTGGCTTTGAACCTGGTTGGGGCAATACGATTGCCCGTGTGTGCGAAACGCTCGAACTGCTAAACCGCTTGATTGATGACCCTGAACCCGCCATTCTAGAAGCGTTTGTTTCCCGCGTTCCCGCAGTCTTTCGGGTGGTGCTCATTTCGATCCATGGCTGGGTGGGTCAAGAAAACGTGCTGGGACGACCGGAAACCCGCAGTCAAGTCGCCTATGTCCTTGACCAAGCTTGCAGTCTAGAACATCAACTGCGCGCAGAGGTTAGCCTAGCCGGTCTGGATTTATTGGGCATCCATCCCCAGGTGATCATTCTGACGCGCCTGATTCCTAACTGTACGGGAATGCAGTGCAGTCTTCCCTTTGAGAAGGTTGAAGGGACAGAAAACGCTTGGATATTGCGTGTGCCATTTCAGGAATTCAATCCTAAGGTGACTGAGAACTGGATTTCTAAATTCGAGATTTGGCCCTATTTGGAAAGTTTTGCGGATGATGCAGAACGGGAGTTGCGGATAAAGCTGGGTGGAGGACCGAATTTAATTATTGGTAACTATAGTGATGGCAATCTGGTTGCTTCGCTCCTGGCGCGTCGCTTTAGAGCTATCCAGTGCAACATTGCCCATTCGTTGGAGAAGCCAAAATACCTGTTCAGCGACATCTATTGGCAAGAGATGGAGGCACAATACCACTTCTCCGCGCAGTTTACTGCCGATCTTATTAGCATGAATGCGGCAGACTTCATCATTACGTCATCGGACCAAGAGATTGTGGGAACACCGGAGAGTATGGGCCAGTATGAGTCTTACAAGTGCTTTACAATGCCTAATCTGTATCATGTAGTTGATGGCATTAATCTGTTTAATCCTAAATTCAACCGAGTACCGCCGGGTGTCAATGAGCAGATTTTCTTCCCTTTCGGTCAGCGCGAGCATCGGGATGCAGAAGCATCTTTTAGAATTCAGGAATTGATTTTCACCGCTGAGAATCCGTGTATTTTGGGGCACTTGGACGACCCTAACAAACGCCCGATTCTGGCAGTTGCACCGATCAACCTGATCAAAAATCTGGAGGGTCTGGCAGAATGCTTTGGACGCAGCGAAGCACTGCAAGCACGGTGTAACCTGGTCTTCCTGACGAATGCATTGGATGAGACAGAAGTCGCAAATCCGGAGGAAGCCCAAGCGATTACACAACTCCATCGTGTAATTGACCAATATCATCTGCACGGACATATCCGCTGGTTAGGACTCCGCCTGCCAACCCGCGACTTGGGCGAAGCTTACCGGACGATCGCCGATCGTAGCGGCATTTTCGTTCACTTCGCCCTCTTTGAAGCCTTTGGGCGCACCATTCTCGAAGCCATGATTTCTGGATTACCGACCTTCGCCACCCAATTTGGCGGTGCCTTAGAAATTATTCAAGACGGCAAGAATGGGTTTCATATCAACCCCACAGACTTAGACGGGACAGCGCAGAAAATTCTGAACTTTCTTGATCAGTGCGACACTGATCCTCAATTCTGGCACGACATTTCTGAGCAAGCGATTCAGCGGATTCACGAGCAATATAACTGGCAGAAGCATACTCAACGACTGCTCCGGCTGACCAAGATTTACAGCTTTTGGAACTACACGAATAGCGATCGTCGAGAAGCCCTGCACCAGTATTTGGAAGCCTTATTTTATTTACTCTATAAACCTAGAGCAGATGGAATTTTGGCAGAGCATATGCAACGATAATCCACCTTTCCCCCCAACTCAATACCTATGGATCCCCTAGCCCCTTATCATTTGATTTACACAGACTGGACGCTGATCGAACCTCAGTTTGATGTCAAGCAATTGCATTCTAGGGAAACCGTATTTACGATCGGCAACGGTTACTTGGGCACACGGGGCACCTTTGAAGAAGGCTATCCCCATGCCATACCTGCAACCCTAATCCATGGGGTATACGACGATGTGCCAGTCGTTTACACCGAACTGGCAAATTGCCCTGATTGGCTGTCATTAGCAGTGATTGTCGACGGAGAACGGTTTCGGCTTGATCGAGGTGAAATTATTCACTATGAGCGACAGCTTGACTTGCGCTACGGAATACTCAGCCGCTCTGTGCGCTGGCGTAGCCCCACTGGACAGACCTTAGATTTGCGGTTTGAGCGTTTTGCTAGCTTGGCCGATGAGCATGTGCTGAGCCTACGCTGTCATCTAACGCCCGTCGATTTTGAGGGGACGATCGAACTTCAGTCCAGTATCAACGGCTATCCCGAAAATCAGGGCTTTAATCACTGGGAACGACTAGACCAGGGAAAGACGGAGCAGGGAATTTGGTTACAGATTCGCACCCGGAGTTCCCGCATTGAACTTGGAATAGCGACTGGAATGTCATTGGTCGGCGCTGATGCCTCGCTACAGGTTACGAATACTCCTGGTTATCCCACCTTGACTACTACCTACCTGGCAACGGCGGGGCAGACGGTGACGGTGGAAAAAGTGGTGACGGTTTTTACTTCGCAGGAGGGTGAGCAGCCCGTTCAGGCGGCTCAGGACAAACTGGCAACCCTGCCAACCTATACCGCTCTACTCAATGCTCACCAGCAGTCTTGGGATACCGTTTGGCAGTCCAGTGATATTGTGATCGAGGGCGATCTCACGGCTCAACTGGCGGTTCGCTACAGTCTGTTTCAACTCCTAATCGGGGCTTCCTCGCACAGCGATCGGGTGAGCGTGCCCGCGAAAACCCTTTCAGGATTCGGCTATCGAGGTCATGTTTTTTGGGATACCGAAATCTTTATCCTGCCCTTTTTTATTTTTACCCAACCAAACTTGGCTCGCAACTTGCTCTCCTACCGCTATCACACCCTAAACGGAGCGCGGCGCAAGGCAAGCCATAGCGGCTATAAGGGCGCGATGTTTGCCTGGGAAAGCGCGGCGACTGGGGATGAGGTGACGCCTCGGTGGTCGCTGCCGAATGATCCCTATGCAGAAGATGTGAGGATCTGGTGCCGCGATCGTGAGATTCACATTAGTGCCGATATTGTCTATGCGATCTGGAGCTATTGGCAGGCCACTGGTGACGATGCCTGGATGCGAGACTATGGAGCCGAAATCATCCTGGATACGGCGATCTTCTGGGGGAGTCGGGTCGAGTGGAATACCAGCCAAGAACGATACGAACTGCGCAATGTGATTGGCACCGATGAATATCACGAGCAGGTCAATAACAATGCATTCACCAATCGGATGGTGCAGTGGCATCTGCAAAAAGCGCTGTCAGTCTACGCGTGGCTATGTCAGACGTTTCCCGTTGGCGCTGCTGAGCTAGTCCAAACGCTGCAACTCACGCCAGAGGACCGATTGCATTGGCAAACAATTATCACGAGTTTATATATTCCTAATGATGCCGCAACCGGATTAATCGAACAATTCGAGGGCTTTTTTAAGTTAGAAGATATCAACTTGAGCGACTATGAACCCCGCGATCGCTCGATTCAAGCCATTTTGGGCATTGAAGCTACTAATAAGCGGCAGGTCCTGAAGCAACCCGATATCCTGATGCTCCTCTATCTGCTGCGCAGTACACAGGAATTTCCGTACAGTCGTGACGTGTTGCAAAAAAACTGGGATTACTATGCCCCCCGTACAGACATCACCTATGGTTCGTCCCTTGGTCCAGCCATTCACGCGATCCTGGCTGCTGATGTGGGTAAAGCGGCAGATAGCTACAACCATTTTATGCAGGCAGCTCTGGTCGATCTCGAAGACACCCGCAATAACACCAGCGATGGCATTCATGCAGCTTCAGCAGGCGGTGTTTGGCAAGCCGTCGTTTTTGGCTTCGGAGGCATTCAACTCACCGAGCAGGGTCCCGTTGCGACTCCCCAGCTCCCTCCTACCTGGACCCGGCTAAAGTTCAAGCTCCACTGGCACGGTACTTGGCACAGCTTTGATCTATCCCCCTCACGCACTCCATCCCTCGATATTCGCGGCTTTATTTTCGATCTCGATGGCGTTTTGACCGACACCGCAGAATTTCACTACCGTGCTTGGCAACGGCTAGCGGATGAATCAGGGCTGCCTTTTAGTCGGCAGGCGAATGAAGCGCTACGGGGGGTTTCTCGGCGAGAATCACTCCTGCATATCGTCGGCGACCGCCCATACTCAGAAGAACAGTTGCAAGAGATGATGGAGCGGAAAAATCGCTACTACCTGGAATCGATCGAAACCATTACCGCTAAAGAAGTGTTGCCAGGAGCGGTTGATCTGTTAGATGAACTCAGGAAAGCGGGGATTAAAATCGCGATCGGCTCTGCCAGCAAGAATGCACGCAGCGTGATTGAGAAGCTGGGCCTGGTCAAGTATGTGGATGCGATTGCTGACGGAAATAGCGTCCAGCGTCCTAAACCCGACCCAGATCTGTTTCTGCATGCCGCTGAGTTGCTGGGACTCAAACCTGCCCAATGTGTCGTAGTGGAAGACGCTGCTGTGGGTATTGAAGCTGCCCTCGCAGCAGGGATGTGGGCCATTGGGCTCGGCCCCGTCGAGCGGGTTAAAGCTGCCCACCTTGTTCTCCCCAACCTGATAGGGGTTCACTGGAGTGATCTACAGGCGAAGTTATAGCCGTCGATGCCACCCCGTCAAAACTGGAATGGTTCAAACCAAGGGAAATGAAGATGACCAATGGTCAGAAAGTCTATAGCAATGTGCATGGCAACAATCGCAGTAACCGCACGATATCGCCACAATAGCCACATCCAAACAGCAGACATCAACGGGAGGATAAAGATCATTGGCAGGAAAGGTTCATGTTTTGGCAGCACCTGAAACCAAAATAAAGGATGGATCAAGCCAGAATATAAGACATAGCTTATATATCCACAGATAAAGATGCGGATAGGGTGATTTTGGAACTTTTGTCGTCCAACGTAGCACCCTAGCAAGAACCAAAAAATGAACATAAATTGCTCAAGGACACCGTTCAGGGTCGAAAATGCGACGAGATCGGCAAGATGGTAATACCCCGCTGCCTGCTTCACCGTAAATAGAACATAAATTCCCGCTGTCAAAAGCGTTGCTATCCATCCTAGAAGCAGGGTGCGGAGATAGCCTTTTTTTTCTTGTTCTGGGGTGGAATGAGGGCTCAGCAATTGATCGGCAAACTTTCGTCCATTAATGACTAAAAGGGTTGCGATTGTACAGAATAGCCAATAAATCCAGAAATTGGTCTCAATTGCCACGGGATTACCTCTCAATTCTCTAGGATTAATGGCTGCGAGGACGGATCATGAGGTGAACGCCTCCCTTAGGGAACATGGAAATAAATAAGCCAAATTTGCTGAGTTCAGGGTTAAGGGCAAAGCCAGGTACTAACTGAAAGTCAAATCGGTATAGCAGCATGGCCAAGGCAACTTTCATCTCATACAGGGCAAAGTGCTCGCCCAAACATCTGCGAGCACCGTCCCCAAAGGTTAACGGCAAGTAAGGCTTATCGTTTTTTCTTGGATTGTTTTCTTGCGTGCTGGCAGTAAGCCATTTCAGGGGACATTTTCCACGAGATTGCTCTTCAAACTGAGCATCTGGCTGCACTAGCGGATGCCCTCCCTCCAAATAGCGCTGAGGACAGAATTGTTCTGGCGCTTCTCCAAAGTATTGAGCATTCTGGTGCAGGGGCGTTAGCGTGATCGCAACTACCTGTTTCTGAGGGATAGACCAACCCTCTAAACTATCTCCCTCGACACTGATTCTTTGCAAGCCTGCCATGGGCGGATACAGGCGCAGCGACTCCAGCAGAATTCCATCCAAATAGGGAAGGTTTAGCAGATCCTCTTGGCTGAATTGCCCTTGTCTACCTCCCATCGCACGATCTAGCTCTGCCTGTACCTGAGTCAAGCATTCAGGATGTTGCGCTAGAAGATACAAAGACATAGCCACACTCATAGCGACGGTTTCATGACCGTTCACGATCAGAGCAAGCAGGTTATCCCGCACTTCCTGATCTGTCAAAGGCGGGACATCTTCCGCGACTAACTCTGTTGACTGGAGCAACAAATCGAGCACATTTGCTGGATTTAGGGCAGATGGCTCCCTGTCTCGTCCTTGTCGAATCACTTCATATAAATACTGATCAATTTCGTCGAACGCCTCTGCCAGTTTGCGGTTAGAAGCCAAGGGCAAGTGTTTCCACCAAGAGGTAAATTGGTGGACAGGTCGAGTGCTTTGGTCAATGACGTATTGGAGATGATCGAACAAACGAGTAGCATTTCCGCTCAACGCGCCAAAGTCGTGCCCGATCGCCGTTTTCCCGATAATATCCAGGAATAGCGCCATCAAATCAGGGTAGATATTGAGCGATGCGCCCTCATCGGATTGCTGAATGGCTTTATCCCATTGCGTTGCCAACTGCTCAACCTGGTAAACAAAGATGTCATGAAAATTCGTAGTGTGCTTTTTTGAAAACACTGCCTGAATCAATAGGCGAGAGCGTTTCCAAGGTTCTCCGTGCTCAGTCAGCACACTGGCCCCATAGAGACGCTGCAGCAGAGAATTAGGAGGAAATTTCTGGTAATTCTTTTGTTGGGTGACCAGAATCTGACGTGCCATCTGATAGTTGGTGACCGAGATTTGCTGCCGCCACAACCAGAAGATTTGCACAATCTCACCAAATCTCTCGTGGAACCCATGATAGGCAGACAACTGATTCTGGGACCGATAAACGTCCATTAAATTCCCGACCAGCAGCTTAGGCGTTTCACCCGGCACCGTTCTTCCGTCAAGATGATGAACGTAAGCGCGTGAGTGAGCGACTCGTCGAAAGTACCAGAAATAAATTCCAACCCAGGCTAAGACTAGGCTCAATGCCAAAAACGATAATGTCAAAAGCATCTTCACGTCCTGTTTCGACTAGCGATGAGGTTAGTTCGGATGCTGCCCGCAACCCTAAAATTGCCGAGCTTAGCCTATAAGCCGACGACCGATAGAGTGGCCCTACGGGTGTCATGAAATGAATGATGGGCAGGCATTTCCCAATTGGAGCATCCTTTCAGGCTGAAAACGGTGTTCTACAATTCATATGGGCTTGCCAATCTAAACCGCAGCTTCAACAATTAAGCTAGGTGATCATCACTGTTAGGCGCAGCTAGCGGTTCGTTAGTCTAATGAACTTCAGCTGTGGCTGCCCCTAGTTGGATAGCATAGAGGTTCGCGTAAATACCCTGTTGTGTGATCAGCTGATCGTGGGTACCGTGCTCCACGATTTGCCCCTGCTGAATCACTAACACCTGATCTGCCTGGGTAACAGTGCTGAGGCGGTGAGCAATCACAAAGCTGGTACGGCCCTGGAGCAAGCGAGCAATCGCCGTTTGTACCAGCGCTTCTGTCCGCGTATCAATGCTGCTGGTCGCTTCGTCGAGAATCAGAATCCGTGGATCGATCAATACAGCACGGGCAATGCTGATCAACTGTCTCTGCCCCTGACTAAACGGCGCACCCCGTTCGCCTAACTGAGTCGCATAGCCCTGCGGAAGCAAGGTGATGAACTCATGGACATTGGCTGCTTGAGCCGCCACTTCGATCTCTGCCTGCGTCGCCTGTGGACGGCCAAAGGCAATATTTTCAGCCACTGTACCGCTGAACAAGAGATTGTCTTGCAGAACAATCCCAATTTGGCGGCGCAAACTCGCCTGCGTCACGCTGCGCACATCGATCCCATCGATTTTGACGGCACCCCCAGACACATCGTAGAAACGCAAAATCAGATTGATAATACTACTTTTGCCTGCGCCCGTCGGACCGACCAGCGCGATCATCTGTCCTGGTTGAGCATGCAGATTAACCTCTTTGAGCACCTGTTTCTGGGAAGTGTAGCCAAAGGTGACGTTCTCGAACGTTACCTCCCCCCGCATCGCTGGCATCTCCGTAGCGGTGGGAGCGTCTTGGAGCTGTATGGACTCATCTAGTAATGAAAAGATTCGCTCTAATGCGGCAAAGGCAGACTGTGCTTGAGTATAAAACTGGCTGAGGATCTGGATCGGGCGGAAAAACTGCTGCACATAAAGCAAGAAAGAGGTCACCACACCCACGGTAATTGCTCCGGTCACTGCCAGATAGCCTCCATAGGCCAGTACACCTGCTGTCGCCAGGGTGTTGAGAAGATCAATCGAGGGCAAAAATGCGGCCGTAATTACAACGGCTTGCACATTGGCGTCCCGATTGGCGGCGTTCAAGATGCCAAATTCTTCAATGTTGAGCTGGACATGATTAAAAGCCTGGGCTTCCCGCACGCTGCCAATATCTTCTTCTAGTCGGGCCGAAAGGTTGCCTATCGTCTGGCGCGTGACCCGAAATCTCGTTCTTGCCCAACGAGCAAACAGGGCCGTAGTAAAAATCATCAGCGGTATGGCCAGATTGCTCACCAGACCAAGTTGTAGATTGATGGCAAGCATGGCAATAACGATGCCAATTAAGCTAAATAAATTGCCCAACATTTGAGCAATCGTCAGTCCAAAGGCCTGGTTGACCGTGTTGACATCATTGAGTAGACGGCTCATCAAGTCGCCTGCCTCGCTCCGATCGAAAAAGCTCAGGGGCAGACTCTGAATTTTCGTGAAAATGTCTTGCCGCAGCTGCGCGAGTACGCGCTGCATAATCGAACCAACCCGCAAAATTTGACCCCGGATGGCTAACAAACCTGTCAGGTAAATCAGTGCCAATAGTCCTAAGAGCAGCAGCAATCCCCGCAGATCTCCCTGGGCAATGAAACGATCTAGCGACCAGCCGATAAAGAATGGTCCAATAGCCTGGGTTGCAGCCCCAATCAAGATGAAGGTAAGAGCGAGCGGAATTTCTTGGCGATAGGGGCGCAGGTACTGTAAAAAACGCAGCAGCGTGGAGACTGGCCGACCTGCATTTTGCTCGGCAGCGACGATAGGACCGATAGTTCTCATATAGTGTTCATGCCTTCGCTCCCAGCTTCACCTGTGATTCCAAAATCGCCCCGTAAAGAGGACTCGTGCGCATCAATTGATCATGGGTGCCTTGGGCAACGAGTCGCCCTTTGTCCATCAGGAAAATGCGATCGGCATTGCGAACGGTACTGATGCGTTGAGCAACTACAAAGGTTGTGCACGCCTTTTGTTTCATTAGGTGATCGAGCGCTGCTTGAATTTGGGCGGCTGTTTGGGCATCCACAGCCGAAGTACTGTCATCCAGAATCAGAATGCTGTAATCTGCCAGCAAGGTGCGGGCGATTGCGATCCGCTGCTTTTGTCCTCCCGATAAGCCCACCCCACGCTCCCCGACAACCGTCTCGTAGCCCTTGGGCAAGCCCATAATAAAGTCGTGGATTTGCGCCGTTTTTGCGACTTCCATTACTTGCTCTAAGGTTGCCTTGGGTTTGGCATAGGCAATGTTTTCGCGGAGTGTGCCAGAGAAGAGCCTGGTTTCTTGAAAGACAAGGCCAATGTGCGCTCGCAGACTCGCTAAGGTGAAATCCCGCACATCCTGCCCATCGATGCGAACGGCTCCTGCGGTGACATCATAAAAGCGCGGAATCAAGTTCATGATCGTGCTTTTTCCGGAAGCGGTCATGCCCAGTACGGCGATTAGTTCCTTGGGTCTGGTTTCAAAGGACACCGCTTTCAGCGCCTCGGTAGTTGCTCCTGGATAGGAAAAGGAGACATCTTCAAACGTGATTCTGCCAACACAGGTCTGAAAGGGAATCGCATTGGGGCGGTCGCGAATTTCAATCTCGGCATCCACCACTTCGTAAATCCGTTCGGCGGAAGCAGCGGCTTGCGCGATCGCTGGTGTAGCAAAGCCGATCAGCAAGATGGGTTGCAGAATAAGAGCTAGATAGGAGTTAAACGCCACCAGCTCGCCAATGGAGAATCGGCCTCCAATCACCTCTGCCCCCCCGTAGCCAAAAACGACCAAGGTCACAAGATTACTCAACAAAAAGATCACGGGAAAGGTATTGCGAATGGCCCGAATCGTTTCCATATTTGCCTGGAGCAGTTCGTCATTCAGGATCGTGTAGCGTTTTGTTTCTACTGACTCCCGCACAAATGCTTTCACTACCCGAATGCCTAGCAAGTTCTCTTGCAAAACCCCATTGAGATTGCTCAATTGCTCCTGGACTTGCCGAAATAGTTTGTCATTGCGCGTTAGAAACTGGGCTAATAACCATCCCGCCATCGGTATCACGGTCAGGGTGATCAATGCCAGCTGCCAGTTCATCACCAGCAGAATCACAGCGACGCTTACCAGGGTCACCACAGAACCAATCACTTGAATCAGGCTGGTCCCAAGGAACGTGCGCACTTGTTCAATGTCGTTGGTGACGCGGGTCAACAGTTGAGCGGTTTGCGCTTGGTCATGATAGCTAAAACTGAGATTTTGAATTTTGCTGAAAATTTTGTTTCGCAGGTCGTAGGCAACTCCCTGAGAGGCTGCTTCTGCCCAAAAACTTTGACCAAAGTTAAATAAACCACGGCTAATAGCTGTAACCACCATCGCGCCTGCGCTGTAGAGCACAATCTGCAGATCATTTTTCGCAATGCCTTGATCAATACCCCACCGAAACAGTTGTGGAGTCACAGCATTGGCCGCTGTCAGGAGTAGCAAGCTGGCTAGAGCGCCGAGTGAAAGCCAGCGGTACGCATTCAAACTCTGTACTACGCGCTGGAGCGATTGGAGTGAGGAAGATTCGTGGATCTTCGTTTGCTTTATCCCTGAAGTTGAACCTGACATCTTTGAAAAGTTGCTTTTACCTCTAGACTAACTCTGAAGACTGGGATTCAGTAGCCTCTTTCGTAATCATTCGAGATCTTTCCCTGGGGAGAAGTGTTTGGGGAATATAGACCAAAAAAGGGGCCGAAGCCCCCTTTATACAAATTTGTACAGTAGACATTTACTTAGGCATTAAGACCTTATCCACTACATGGATAACTCCATTGTCAGCGGCTATATCAGCTTTAGTAACGTAGGCATCGTTAACTTCCACTTTCTTGTCTTCAAGCTTGATGGCAAGGTTGCCACCTTCAACCGTTTTTACATTTCCAGTCTTGATATCTTTGGACAGAACTTTCCCCGGAACCACATGGTAGGTAAGGATTTTTGTCAACTTAGCTTTGTTCTCAGGCTTCAGAAGATCTTCTACCGTGCCTTTGGGGAGCTTGGCAAAGGCTTCATCCGTGGGAGCGAAAACTGTGAAGGGACCTTTACCCTTGAGAACTTTCACCAAATCAGCAGCTTTCAAAGCGGTTGTCAGGGTCTTAAAAGATCCTGCTTTCACAGCAGTGTCGACCAGATCTGCTGCTTGGACAGCGGGAGCAGAAACGATCAACAACAAAGAAGCTCCCAAACCTAAGGCTTGCTTACCCAACATCGTGTAAAACTCCATTCATACTTGTTTGTTACCTTTCGCAAGATAACTTAATTTTTATATCAGGTGCAACCCTATACAGCCAAAATGCAAGATAAGACATTGGATTGCCTTGTTTATAGCTTTATAGGCGAGTTTTTCAGAAATCTATTACTGAAAAAGCATGCATATTTTGAGCTGATAGGCCTCTATTTTAGCCATTCCGGTTTCGGGCGCAGCGTCAGCAGCACCTCTCATATTGATTGAATTAATCCACAGTAATAACTACCAAAACCTAGTATTTACACGCAGGGCAAATAACTGTATAGCAACGCGGAAAGCCATAATCCAGTGAGTTTACGGATTTTACTTCTTTCAAAATTGGCATATCTTTCTTAAACTATACTTAATCATGGCTTACTCTATCCTTAAACGGATAAAGCAAGTCCATTGATTCTTGTCTCGCCTGTAAAAGGAGCTGCATTTTTTCTTTGGAGAGCCTTCTGCTGACATTTTCCTGTACAAAAATTACCTTTGATCCATACCGATTGAGAGCACTGTACTTATATGAAGCAGAGAAATTGCGCCAGTATCAACCTAGTCTTTCTCATCCTCCTTTGATTTCCGTGGACATCGATGAATCTAACAATTCCTTACTCACCCCAAAAAGCAACAAGAATTTTATTTTCTGTCATATTATTTTTGACCTCTGCTGACATCCTTGGCCAAATTTCTAAATATTTTTGGAATCATGAAAGATTACTGGGCTTTGTGAAACTTTTTGACCTTGATCTTGAAGGCAATATTCCCAGCTGGTACTCATCTGTTGCTCTACTTTTCTGCGCTTTTCTACTTGCCAATATTACTTCCGTAAAAAAAGACTCACCATACAGTTCTCACTGGAAAGCACTTTCTCTTGTCTTTATCTATCTATCGATAGATGAATCCGCACAACTTCATGAAAGATTGAACTACCTCATACATCCACTGATTCATGACAGTAGAGCTCTGAACATCCTTTGGGTTGTCCCTGGTTCCATTTTTGTAATGACCATTCTACTTACCTATCTAAAATTCTTGAGCCATATTCCCAATAAAATTAAGTTCCTTTTTCTTACTGCTGGAACTATTTATGTAGGAGGGGCTGTGGGATTAGAACTGATTGGTAATTATCTTGTAGGAGACTCAGAGATCCATACTTTTTTATCTCAAATGGTTGTAGCTGCAGAAGAATTTCTTGAAATGTTTGGCATTGTTGTTTTTATTTATGCTCTGCTCTCTTATATAGAGAACATATCGTTAGATAGTCTTGCTTCCGTTGATAAACACGAGAAGGTATATACAGGAGCCTCGGTTGAGATTAAGGCTAATCAAGTAGCCATTAGAGAGTAAGTAATGATCAATCTAAGAATTCCTTACTCGCCTCAGAGAATAGCTAGGGCTTTGTCCTACATAGTAGTGCTCCTTACTGCTGCACATACCTTCACGCAAGCCTCTAAATATTTTTGGAATCATGAAAGATTACTGGGCTTTGTGAAACTTTTTGATCTTAATCGTGAGAGCAATATTCCCAGCTGGTACTCATCCTGCGCTCTACTTTTCTGTGCTTATTTACTTGCCAATATTGCGTATCTCAAAAAAGATTTTTCCTATAGTGGACATTGGAAAGTACTTTCCTCCATTTTTGTCTATCTATCAGCAGATGAAGCAGCAGAGCTTCACGAAAAGTGGAATTTTCTCCTGCACCCATTAATCCACACTACGGGTCCCCTTGCATTCCCCTGGGTTATACCTTTTTCCATTTTCGTAATCATCGTTTTACTTTCTTATCTGAAGTTCTTGGGTCACCTCACACCCAAAATTCGGTGGCTGTTTCTTGCAGCAGGAGCTATCTATGTGGGGGCCGCCCTTGGATCAGAGTTGATTGAGGGTTATCTTCTGGGAGATTCAGGAATAGAGACTTTTGCATTCCAACTGGCTGTAGCGCTAGAAGAATCCCTTGAAATGTTTGGGATCGTGATCTTTATGTACGCATTGCTATCGTATCTACAGGGTTTATTAGAAAATAGCCCGCCGTCCCTTGATCAGCAAGAGAATAGTTACCAAGCAGTTGTTGTTGAGTTCTCTAGCAGCGAAAAAGAAGTAAAAGAGTAAGAAAGCTGCGCTTAGTCCCAGCTAAACCAACTCATCCAGCGCTTTGTGTGTATTTGTATGCTGCTTCACGTTGTCTGAATCACGGACATTGCGAACAGGATTAATTACTCGCTTGACATCTGGGCTGTGCGCAAGCACAAAAGCTCCTGCCTCAGGCGTACAAATCTCTCCTGCAGGAATCAATTTGAGATGGGGTTTTGCTTTATAGGTCCGTGCTGCTGCTCGGGCGCGCTCAATAAAGTCATCACAGGGGACTACTTCGACGGGAAAAATATCTTTGGGTAAAGAAACTTGATCGTCTTGGACAAATTCAGTAAAAGTCCCACTGTAAACCAACTTAAACGTAGTCTTGATCCCTCTTTGTACAGATTCTAAGGCTGTGGCGGGGATAGGCTCTGCCACAAGAACGGGGTCTGCTTTTCCGTCTTCATTGCGCAGCAAGCACGTGGCAATACCTACGACCAAATAGTCCAATCCTTTGACATCTGCTAGCTCGGCAATAGTCGCCATCAGCGTTTCTCTTTATGCTCGGTGCTGCATTGTAGCATCTGCATTTGTCTATACTTCTCTGAAATCTGTTTCTGGATACGAAGACTGTCGATATTCAGCCGTTTTTCGCTATGCTCTATGGTGGAGACACTAGGGATAGTTATTTGGTACAGGCACCCACTACAGAAAGTGATCCTTCTGCAGGTACACCCCGTAGGCGCAAACGCCTTCCTTTTCCTAGCCCTACAGAATTACTCTGGACCCTGGTTGGAGTGGGTTTGATGGTGGCTGGAACCCTCCTCCATCTGGATGTACCCGACCGATTCCCCCAAACTTTTGATTTTTCCCATTGGCCACCTTCCATGCAATGGGACTGGCAGCCTATCTACCGTTTTTCCTTTCAAACGGCTGCAGTTTTTCTCTCGGCCTGCATGGGCGGACCTGTAGCCGGAGGCCTTACGCAGATAGCCTATTTAGCCCTAGGCCTGTATGGTTTCCCTGTCTTCATTGAAGGCGGGGGCCTAGACTATCTAACCCATCCGGCTATCGGTTATTTGCTAGGGTATATTCCAGCCGCGATTATTACAGGGCGTTTTGCTTTCCAAGAATCTGAACTTGCTACCCTGCGTCGGCTTTTGACCAGTGCTTTAGCGGGTTTAAGTGTAGTTCATCTGTGTGGTTTAGTTGGCCTGGTCTTTCGCTTTGGCTTCAGCCCAGAGTGGTCGACCACAGCCTATCAATACTCCCTGCTAACGCTCCCTGGACAAATTCTAGGGGTATTTCTGGTGACTGGGATTAGCTTTTTGGTGCGCAAAGTCCTGATTACTTAACCACTTGGGCAATTCGCTCCCATTCAATCTGATCGAAGTGGTCTACGACCCAATCGGCTCGACGATGAAGCATTTGATAGGGAAGGATGGTGGGTATGGCGACTACTTGCATGCCACAGGCTTGTGCAGAGAGAACTCCTGGGTAGGTACTCTCTATGGCTACACAGTCAGGAGCTTCTATCGTTTGGCCCAGCCGTTGATTGAGCTGCATCAGGGCGATTTGATAGCTCTCTGGGTGGGGTTTGGACTGAGTAACTTCATCCCCACAAACCACGACGGAGAATGTATCTTTTAACCCCATTGTAGTTAAAACGGGAAGTACTTCTCGGCGTGGCGCGTGGGTCACTAAGCCCAAAGGAATGCCCTGCTGAGCGAGTTGTTTTATACATGCCTGTACCCCAGGCACGAATCTGCAGAGCTGTTTCATACACGACAGATAGAGCGCACTGCGCTTATCCACCAGTTCTTGGAGCAGAGCATCGGTGACCGTACGGCCTCTCATTTCTAAGAGGGTGCGCAAAGCCACCGTATCCGTACGGCCCAAACAGACTTCCCGATAAGCTTCTGGGCCTAGAACCAGACCCGCATCGCGCAGCACTTCATCCGTGAGCATGCGACGCAGGGCCTGGTCTTCAACCACAACCCCACTCAATTCAAAGAAGACCGCCTTGGGCACGAAGGTTTACTCACCCTCATCCGAATGAGCGGTCAAGCCTTCAGAACGTAACTGGGAAGCAACCATTTCACATACTTCAGGATGGCCCTTATAGACCACACTGCTACCCTCACTATGGGCCTGATAGGCCAGCTGACCGGCTTCGTCTATCCCCAAGCCAGGGACACACTTCACCAGGGCGGTAATCACATGCTCGAAGGTATTCCAATCATCGTTGACTAGAATTACTCGGCCGTCACGATACTTTTTGGGAATAGTTTTTTCAGCGGGGTCTTTGACGGGTGCTAGCGGTGAGACTGCAGCCCGAAGCGTCCCACAGCTATCACGTTCGTATAGTGTTGGCAGCACTATTAAATACCTCATACATATCTGGCTTTTCCCTATTCTGATGGCTATTTCTATGAGGGGCAAGTCTTAGAGCTCATCATCTTCGTCGTCGATGTGATGACCGTTGCTACTTACTCCATTGGGCCGGTAGGCATAGGCTGGACGGGGTGCTTTTTGAATATCATCCCGAATTTGCTCTAGGTCTATATAACGGTCTGCCACATTGATCAGCAAATCACTGGTCATAGAGCGTAGAGATACGACCTCGACCCGCACCCCTTTATAGCTGGCGGCATTCACCGCATAAGCCAAATCACCGTCTCCACTAACCAAGATGGCCGTTTCATACCAGCTCGATAAAGACAGCAAATCAACCGCAATCTCTACGTCGAGGTTAGCTTTTTTGGAACCATCGGGCAATTGGACCAAATCCTTGGTAATCACGCGATAGCCATTGCGTCGCATCCAGAGCAGAAATCCTTGCTGCTTTTCGTTGGCTCGGTCTACTCCCGTGTAAAAGAAGGCCCGGAGTAGACGAGAGCCCCCAGTGAGACTACTCAGCAGTTTGGTGTAATCGATTTCGATGCCTAGTTGAAGAGCGGCGTAAAACAGGTTAGACCCATCAATAAATACCGCTACACGGCCCCGATTGTCATTACCTCCTTGATCCCAAGAGTTTATCGAGTTGTTATTAGAGCTTGTCATGATGGGCCTCTCAATCAAGTAGTTAGTTGTTTTAAGTATCAATACGAGGGAACAAGGGTTCGCCAAGACTAAGAATTTGGCCTGGAGGAAGTTTCCCCCATACCGTTTCTTCCCAGTTGATTTGGTTCCAGGTTTCTGGGGAAAATCCCAGTTGCGTGTAAACCCCCCGGCTCATCTCTGGAACCACCGGGGCCAATAAAATAGCTGCGATTCTAACCGACTCCAGTACACAGTAAATAACGCGTTCTACACTCGCTTGGTCCTGATTTTTATAGAGGGTCCATGGCGCTTTTTCATCCAGATACTTATTGCCTCGCCGTACCAGGGAAAGGGCCGATTCACAGGCATGGGAGAAAGCAAGGTTCTCGTAGGCCTGGGCAGTAGGTTCTACGACTTGGGCCGCTAAAACAGATAAATCTTCATCCGTTTGGACCGTAGGAACGATTCCCTCACAATACTTGCTGGCCATGCGCAGAGTGCGGTTGAGCAAATTGCCAAAATCATTGGCCAGGTCAGCATTGACGGTATGGATAAAACGACTTTCGGCAAAATCTCCATCCCGACCAAATTCAAGTTCTTTGAGGAAGTAGTAGCGCACGGCATCGGACCCATAGCGCTCCACCAAATCAAAGGGGTCTAGGGTGTTGCCCAAAGATTTGCCCATTTTGCGGCCATCCTTCGTCAGATAACCATGGCCAAAGATTTTCTTAGGCAGGGGTAATCCAGCGGATAGGAGCATGGCAGGCCAGTACACGGCATGGAATCGGAGAATATCTTTACCAATCAGGTGGAGGTCTACAGGCCACCATTGAGCGAGCGCATTTTCCAAGCTGGGCGTTTCGTCCGGTCCTAGCAAAGCGGAGATGTAGCCCAAGAGGGCATCAAACCAGACGTAAATAGTTTGGGCTTGGTCGATGGGGAGGGGGATGCCCCAGGTCACAGAACTACGGGAAATTGGAAAATCTCTCAAGCCCTCTTTGACCCAACCCAGCACTTCATTACGGCGAGAATCTGGCTGGATAAAGTCAGGATTTTGTTCAAAATAGGTTTCTAGTGTCTGCTGGTACTTAGAGAGCGCAAAGAAATAGTTCTCTTCTCGGTTAGTTTCTACGGCCTTCAGATGAATAGGGCAGAGGTCTCCTTCGAGCAGCTCCTTGAGGTCCTTGTATTCTTCACATTGCACACAGTAGGGACCTTCATAAAAGTCCTTGTAGATATCCCCTTTTTCATAAACCCGCAGGAAGAACTCTTTAACAATGACTTCATGCTTGGAGTTAGTAGTACGGATGAATCGATCGTAATGAATATTTAATAGTTGCCAAAGACGCTCAAATTCTGGAGCGATCTGATCACAGTGAACCTGTGGGCTTTTACCCTGTTCTTCTGCTGTTTGTTGAATTTTCTGACCATGCTCATCCGTACCTGTAACTAAGAGCACCTCGCGTCCTCTGAGCCGATAATAGCGAGCTAAAGTATCAGCAGCCATTGTCGGATAAGCACTGCCAACATGTGGCAGTGCATTAACGTAGTAGAGGGGTGTAGTCACTGTGAAGCGCAAAGTAGTCTGAGTCCAAAATTATGTTTTAAATATAGGTTGATCATACCTACGGGTTTATTTTCCCTGGAAAAACATATCCATTCTTAAGCTTTAAGCCCGTTGCACATGCAATTCCAGAGATCAACAAACTGGTAATAGATTAAAACGCTTAACGAATCTCCACAAAACAAGGCCTCTATTTATGATCGGCAGCTGTTGATAATATTTCAATTTGGGATCGCCATCAATTGCAGTTAAAACTGCTGTCAAAATAATAAGAAAGATCCCCCGTTCCCCTAGGGCTTTTTCATGGGAGCTCTTACTCACCCCTCAGTCCCTACGGGACAGCTCCCCACCCTTCGGGAAGGCTTCGCCTAGGGAGGGGAGCCTCTTCTGGGAAGAGAAAGCTGAGGGTGCAGGAATAAAACTGAGAGGTAGGTAGGGTAGGGATCGCTAATGCAAGTAGTTCAGTGGATTGACTGGAGTTCCATTGGCCCGTACTTCAAAGTGGAGGTGGGGACCGGTAGAAAGTCCCGTAGAACCAACGGCGGCGATCCTTTGACCCCGTTGAATCGATTGCCCGGCGCTGACATAGGAAGCACTGGTATGTCCATAGAGCGTCGTTAGACCATTGCCGTGGTCAATAATGACGGTCCGGCCATAGCCCCCATACCAGCCGCTATAGATAACGACCCCACTGTCCGCTGCCTTGATAGCCGCTCCAATCGGAAGGCCAAAATCAATCCCTGCATGGAATCTACGGGTTCCATAGATGGGATGGATACGGTAGCCAAAACGACTGGTAATCCGGCCCCCACCAGGAGCGATAAACCGACCCGTGCCTACGGTATCGGCAATTTCTGGCTCTGGAGTGGGAGTGGAGGCAAGGGTATCAACACGCTGTTGGTTCTTAGCCGCTCTCGCAGCCCTAGCCGCTTCTCTGGCTGCTCTCTTTCGGGCTTCAGCCACTAAACGTCTCTTGCGTTCTAGTT
The DNA here is from genome assembly GCA_038245785.1 of Gloeobacterales cyanobacterium. Lineage (GTDB taxonomy): Bacteria > Cyanobacteriota > Cyanobacteriia > Gloeobacterales > PMM-0068 > Sivonenia. The sequence continues at coordinate 44,079 of JBBRSB010000003.1, forward strand.
CCTTTTGTCTCTGAATAATCAAATTTCGGATTAATCCCGTCAATTCAGAGGTATTACGCTCTAATTCCCGTTCTGCCGCTTCATAGGCCCGCCGTTCTTCGCTAACGCGCTGTACAAAACTGACCTGCATCGCTGCCGCTTGCTTGAACTCGGCATGCTTGTCTGCTAGTTGCTCCGCCAAAAGTGCAATCTGGGCCTTTTGGTCTTCCATATCATCTTTTTTATGACCAATAACGTCCGCTCTTTTCTTCAAATCCAAGAGTGCAGTACGGTCCCGGTCCAAAATTCGCGTCAATTGATACTGACGGTCGTAGGCATCATTCATATCAGCACTGGCCAGCATCGTCGTCCACCAGGGCTCTGCCCCCTGTTGCTGTAGATAGCGCATCCGTTCCATAGTGGCTGTTTTACGGGCGGCAAAATCCTTTTCTAAACCTTTGAGGTCATGCCCTAGCCGCACTAACTTTTGACGAGCACCCTGCAAACGCTCTTTCGTATTATCAAGCTTGACGCCTGTGGTCGAAACAGAAGTATTGAGCGTATTCAGGTGGCCTTTGGCAAACGATTCTTTGCGCAGTACGGCTAGCTTCTTTTGGCGCGTTACTTTCAGCTTGCTGTGCAAGGCATTTTGTTTATTGCGTAGGGCAATGATGGCCGGTGTTTGTCCCTGGACGGTTTCGATCGCCGGGAATCCTTCCAACAGAAAACAACCCAACAAACCCAAAGCCACTAATTTGGGGGAGAACCTCATGAAGCCGCTCACTCTTCTTGCGCTATGGCTGGGGTTATAGTACCACACCACCTCTAGATATAGAGGCCAACCTAAAACCCAATCCTGGATAAACCTTTTAAGTAATTCAGTAAAACTCTGTTCCCATCAAGAGGATACCCCAGTTCGAGCGGATCTTAGCTTTAGCCCGATCGTTCCAAAGAGGCCCAGCGCCACGAATCCTGTTAGATAAGCAAGCGCTTTCAGGCGGACGAATAGAGGGGGAGCAATACCTTCTACCGAGACTGAGGATTTAGTGACTAAGGCTGGCCGCCCACTATAAGGTGGAGTTTGAACTTCTATGCGATGGGCAGAACCATCAAAAAATTGTTGTCTCCAGCGCACTTGATCATCCACAGGCGTGGCGATCGAGAACAGTTTCCAGTTTTTCTCTGTATTGATTACAGAAACTTCAAACGCTGAAGGGATTGATTGGTCTGTGTGTCGGTCCGTAAGCTTAGCCTGAAAAGACTCAGCCGTGCCGACCCTAGCTTCTTTGACTCCATCCAGGTTCAACACCCGTTCTCTATCCTGTGCTATGGATGGTGCGCTCACGGGTAACATGCTATTGGCCATCCCTGCCATATCAGTATGTCCGCCTTGAGATTCAGCCGAAACATTGATAAAAATGAGGGCTGCCATAGCCGTAAGCGTAAGTCCGATCAGCAATAGACGCATAGCTTCTGGCAGGATGTCAGTTCTTCCCGATCTACCAATAAAGGCTCCCCCTAAAACACCAACGAGAATGCAAATCCCGGCAAGAATAGCGAAATTTCGAAACTTTACTGGGTTTTCCGGAACATCCACGGTCAAGACTTGTTTTACTAGGGGAGTTGCCGACGCATCCTGCATGGGCAGTACGTTGACAAATACCTGATAGACCCCCCGGATCGGCAGCATCTGTTCGAATTCGACTACGCCTTGGGCAGCAGGTACATCCAGACTGAGCAGCTCAGTTCCTTCAACGATCGGAAAATCAGTTGAAATCCAAGGATTAGTTTTAGGCGTCACAATCTTTATCTGCATCCGCACACGGGATAAGACTTTCCCTTGGCTATCTTGAGCTTCAAAACGAAAGCGGGGAGGAGATTTTTGTTGCTCAGCCTCCGCTTCAAAAGGGATCAGTTGGCGTACAGGCGGATCGAGGGTCAGTAAAACTTTGCCTTGGCCCGTCTGCGCAAAAGCGGGCGGCCCACTGAGAAAGAGCAAGGTGATGATAAGGATTAAAACGCCCTCACCCCCTAGCCCCCTCTCCCGCAGGAGAGGGGGAACAGAACCATGATTCCTTACTCCCCTCTCCTGCGGGAGAGGGGCCGGGGGTGAGAGCGAGGGTCTCATCAATGACAAGAAATCATCAGGGTATTGTGCCGAAGGGCATGGACCGCATTGTGCACTGGAGGATAAGTAGAAAAGTAGATGGTCCAGAGCACTGTGCTGGACAAGCCCAAGAAAAGTAGGGCCTGTAGCGTAGGGGAAAAAGTTAGGGCAGAGGCTTTACGCCATACATTCGTAGTCATAATGGTTCTCTTGAATGAGCTGAATTAAGGGATTTGCCAAACGCGCTGGTGATACTCTATCGGCTCGGCATAAGGGTCTTCGGCTTCGTGGCCATGTCCGTGGGTGTGACCGTGACTGTGGTGTTCGTGGCTGTGATGGTCATGGGTATGGGCACTTACCAGATGCTCATTAGCTTGTCCCAAACCTACGAGCTGCTGGCTCACGGCCCTGCGAAACTTGCACATTTCGCAGTTCATCATTACCTGGCCAGAGCGTGCTTCTAGTTCACGCTCTCGGATTAGGTCAAACAACACAGGGTCTAAACCCACTTCATTCATCGTTTGGATCTGGATTTTTGGATGAAGCTGTTGCTGAAGATGGGCCATTTCATGAATGCGCTTCACCAAGACGCCTGTGAATAGGAAGTAGGGAAGTACTACCACCCTTTTAGCGCCCCACGTCCAGGCCCTTTCAAAGCCCTGTTCCACGCGCGGATGGGTAATGCCAATGAAGCAAATTTCGACGCCTTTGAAGCCGCTGCCTTCCCACAAAAGACGAGCCATCTTGTAGACATCGCTATTGGCATCGGGGTCTGAAGCGCCGCGTCCGACGAAGAGCAGTACTGTCTCAGCGCGAGGAATATCACTGGTTTCATCTAACTGAGCCAGACGCTCCTGCCACAGCTCCAGTAGGCTGGGCGTGATGCCAAAGTGTCTGCCGTAGTGGAAAGTCAATTCTGGGTAACGCAGACGCGCCTTATCTAACTCATTGGTGACATCAAATTTGTTGTGTCGGGCAGCGAACAGCAAGACGGGTAAGGCCGTCATTTCTCGATAGCCCTGAGCCACGCATTGGTCAATGCCCTGCTGAATAGAGGGCTCAGTGAGTTCCAAAAAGCAGGGAACCACCGGACGAGAAGCATCTTGTTCTTGAAAAGCCGTAGCAAAGTCTAAAAATGTTTGCCGACCATCTGCATCACGGGTTCCATGCCCGATGAGCAGAAGCGGATGGGGGGCAGTATTCACTTGGGTTCCTTTCCCTGTGTGACGCAGAGAGTAGAGATGAGCACCTAATGAATCGGCATTCTGACTTAGGAATTCCCATTACAGCTGCGGCACAGTACCGGAATCACACCGGACTTTCCCGATTCTCAGGTCTGGCTAATATAGCATTCATCCCTAAGGAGGCACTATGCTGTGTCACGAAGAGTTACGATACGAAGCCTGCCCCCAAACTCCTTAGGATCACCCTTATGCCTGAGTTGGAACCCCAAGTAGAGAACGACCGCCACCGCCAGAAAATGCAGCGCCGGAAAGAGGTTCAGGATGAACGGCTGGCCGCCAAAACCCTAGAGAAGGGTCTAGTCATTGTCTATACTGGGACCGGAAAGGGCAAAACCACAGCCGCCTTGGGCATGATCTTCCGCTCACTTGGCCATGGCAAACGAGTAGCGGTTATTCAGTTTATCAAAGGGGCCTGGCAACCAGGGGAAAAAGCCGCCTTGGACCGTTTTGGCGAACAGGTATTTTTTGCAGCTTTGGGCGGCGGGTTTACTTGGGAAACGCAGGACCGCCAGAAAGATATCGAAATGGTGGAACAAGCCTGGAGTCAAGGACTGGAGCTTATTCAATCCAGTGATTATCATTTAGTTCTCCTGGATGAGGTTAATGTGGCGATGTCCCTTGGTTATCTGAATCCACACGTGGTTATAGATGGTCTCAAGAGCAAACCTGATCAAGTGCATGTGGCTTTGACCGGACGGGGTGCCCCGGCGGAACTAATAGAAGTCGCCGATTTGGTGACTGAGATGAAACTGGTGAAACATCCCTTTCGAGAGCAGGGCATCAAAGCGCAAATAGGAATCGAGTTTTAGCTATGGCAAAAAAAATCCCCGTGACCGTGATTACAGGCTTCCTCGGCAGTGGGAAAACAACCCTGATTCGCCATCTTTTAGAGAATAACCAGGGCCGCAGAATAGCGGTTCTGGTGAACGAGTTTGGAGCCTTGGGTATTGACGGGGAACTGCTCAAAGGCTGCAGCGATTGTCCCGAAGATAACGTGATTGAACTGACCAATGGCTGCTTGTGCTGCACCGTTCAGGAAGAATTCTTGCCCACCATGCTCCAACTTCTGGAGCGCCGAGAGGAGATAGACCAAATTCTGATTGAAACCAGTGGTCTTGCTCTGCCCAAACCACTAGTGAAAGCCTTTCGCTGGCCTGAAATTCGCAATGGCGCGACGGTAGACGGAATTTTAACAGTGGTGGATGCAGTAGCAGTATTTTCTGGAGCGCTGACCGACCGGGAAAAAGTAGAAGCTCAACGCCAAGCCGATGAAAGCTTAGATCATGAAACGCCCCTCGAAGAACTCTTTGAGGACCAATTAGCCGTCGCTGATTTAGTGATTCTGAATAAGGCTGATTCCATTGATCAAGACAGCCGTAATCAAGTGGAAGCTTCGCTCCGAGCTGAACTTCCCAGTCATGTGAAAATCATTCATGCTAACTATGGCAAGCTATCCCCCGATATTCTCTTAGGACTCAATCATCGGGTGGAAGATGACCTTGATAACCGTAAGTCCCATCATGACGAAGAAGGAGAAGACCACAAACATGATGATGAAATCGATTCCATTGTTTTTGAAACGGGTCCTCTAGATCCAGTGAGATTATTAGAGCAATTACAGCAATTAGTAGAAGCTCATGAAATCTATCGAGTAAAAGGATTTGTCGAAGTCCCTGGAAAAGCGATGCGCTTAGTTTTCCAGGGTGTAGGTAATCGCTTTGACCAATACTATGACCGTCCCTGGCAAGAAGGAGAACGCGGCACTCGGTTAGTACTGATTGGCAAAGCTTTGAACGAAATTCCTACGCTTCAAGCGGCACTGCAAACGGTCTAATATGCATCGTCTACAAGTTGCTCCCGGTGGTTGGACTCCTGATGCAGAAGGGGTTGTATTCATTGAGCAAACTCCAGGCGATATTATCTTTCTAACTGCAGCCGACACAGAAATTCAGGCTTTGTCAGTAGCGCTCAAGCAGTGGTCCTATCCAGTCACTGTGAGAGCGGTCAATCTCTTAAATCTGCAACAGCAATTAACGATTGATACCTATGCTGAAGAAGTCTTAGAAAAAGCGAAGGTGATCATTATTCGTCTGTTAGGCGGCAGGTCCTACTGGTCCTACGGCTTAGAAGTTATTAAAGAACTCTCAGAACGACTGGGAATCCATCTCTATCTATTTCCTGGAGATGAACAGGTAGACCTGGATTTGATGGAAAATTCCACTGTTCCCCTCACACAAGTGCACACCCTATGGCGTTATTTGATTGAGGGTGGACCAGAGAATCTACTACAAGGACTTAGATATGTTCATGCTTTCCAACGTCAACAATCCATAGAAAATATTCCTGTTCAAAAGATAAACCGTTGGGGAATTTATACACTTCAATCCCGAATACCCCTTAGTCCTGACAGTCCAACCTGTGGTCTTATTTTCTATCGCGCCCACTATCTTGCTGGAAACCTGGAACCGATTGAGGCTTTAGTATATGCGCTGGCAGAACGAGGAATTAAAGCTCTTCCCGTCTTTGTTCAAAGCCTAAAAGAGCCAGAAATTCTAGAGGCTCTAGAAGACCATTTTCAAGGCATTGATTTGCTCTTAAACACTACCGGATTTTCGATTGATTCTGTAGTCGGGAATCGATTTTATCGGACATTAGATGTTCCTATTTTTCAGGTTATTCTTGCCAGCAGTAGTCAAGTGATCTGGGAAACAGGAACTCAAGGACTAAGCCCTCGGGATGTGGCGATGAATGTTGCCCTTCCTGAGATCGATGGCCGAATTATTACCCGTGCCATTTCGTTTAAAGCGGAAGCCGCGCAGGATGTTCAACTAGAAACCTCTGTCGTTACCTATCAATCAGAATCTTCACGGGTACAGTTTGTCGCAGCACTAGCCGATCATTGGATTCGGTTACGGCGCACGCCGATTCAGCAACGTAAAATCGCCCTGATTTTGTCCAACTATCCTGCCAAAGATGGACGACTGGCGAATGGGGTTGGGTTAGATACGCCCAATAGTTGTATTGAAATTTTAAAAGCTCTGTCAGCAGCAGGATACTTCGTAGAAGCAATTCCGAGCAACGGGGATGATCTGATTCGCACCCTCACGCAAGGAGTGACCAATGACCGAGAGAGTTTTGAGGGACGCAAGATTGGGCAAGCTGTCACCACAGAAGCATATCAAGAGTTTTTCTCTCAGTTACCACAGGCCGTCCAAGACGCTGTCACAGCTCAATGGGGAGAAGCGCCAGGGATTCATAAACTACGTAATTTCAATCAGCAAAAAGTCTTTCCAGTTCCAGGCATCCAGTTAGGTAATATCTTCATCGGCATTCAGCCCAGTCGTGGCTATGAGGAAGACCCTGCTGCGAACTATCATTCCCCCGATTTGGTTCCGCCCCATCCCTATTTTGCCTTCTACCATTGGCTCCGCCATATTTTTGAAGCCGATGCCGTCGTACATGTGGGCAAACATGGCAATTTGGAATGGCTTCCTGGCAAAGGGATTGCCCTTAGTAAAGCTTGTTTTCCTGAGGCCATCTTCGGCCCGACGCCTAACTTCTATCCTTTTATTGTCAATGACCCAGGAGAAGGAGCCCAGGCTAAACGTCGTTCGCAAGCGGTTGTGATCGATCATTTGATTCCGCCGATGACCCGTGCTGAAACCTATGGTCCCCTCCAAGAACTAGAACGACTGATTGATGAATATTACGAAGCGTTGGGACTAGATCCCACCCGTCTAAAAGTAATTGAACAACATGTCCGAGCATTAATTACTCAGCATACACTGCATCAAGATTTAGGGATCGAGCTTGCTACGCCCGTAGATAACTGGCTAATGCAAATGGATGGCTATCTTTGTGAATTGAAAGAGGCTCAAATCCGCGATGGGCTCCATATTTTTGGCAAGGCTCCAGAAGGGACTGCGCTTGTAGATTTACTTGTTGCCTTGGCCCGTAATCCCAATCCATTCCTCGGCAATAAGGGCATCACTCAGTTTTTAGCAGAAAAGTTAGGACTGGACTTTGACCCGTTGACTATTGATTTCGCAACTCCTTGGACGCACCCTATTCCCTCAGAAGTGAGACAGATACTGGCTCTTGAAAAAGAACCGCGCATCGCAGGAGATGTAGTGGAAGCGCTGGAACTGCTGGCGGCTCGATTGGTGGCTGGACCCTCACCCCCCAACCCCCTCTCCCTAGGGAGAGGGGTGCCCGAAGGGCGGGGTGAGGGCCTCGAATGCCTCCTCAGTAATCTACTGCCGAAAGTGCAGAAAACCCACCAAGAAATTGACTATCTGCTCAAGGGTTTAGATGGGTGCTATGTTCCACCAGGACCTTCTGGGGCTCCTACCCGTGGCCGATTGGATGTACTGCCGACGGGACGCAATTTCTATTCTCTAGATAGCCGAGCGATTCCGACACAAACCTCCTGGGATATTGGTCGGCGAGCAGCAGAAGCTTTGATTGAACGGCATGTTCAAGACCATGGAGAATATCCGACAACCCTTGGACTTTCTGTGTGGGGCACTTCTACCATGCGCACCGGCGGCGATGATATTGCCCAAGTGTTTGCACTGCTGGGCGTACAACCCGTTTGGGACCGAGCCAGTGGCAGAGTGATTGACTTTGAAGTGATTACCCGTGCTTCCCTCGGACGACCAAGGGTGGATGTCATGCTTCGCGTCTCTGGTTTTTTCAGAGATGCCTTTGCCCATGTGATTGATCTATTTCATCAGGCTGTAGAAGCGGTGGCCCAACTGGATGAATCTCCCGTTGATAATCCGTTACGTATGTCTATCCAGAAAGACCAAAGCTTCTGGGAGCAGGAAGGCTTGAGTCCTGAGCAGGCAAAAGAACAGGCCAGCTATCGAGTTTTTGGTTCTAAACCAGGAGCCTATGGAGCTGGCTTGCAGGGATTGATCGACCAACAAAACTGGACCACCAGTCAAGACTTAGCCCAAGCCTATGTGAACTGGGGAGGCTATGCCTATGGACGTGGAGGCAAAGGCAAAACGGCCCATGCTGCTTTTTCGCGCAGACTCTCCAAGTTGGAACTGGTCCTCCATAATCAAGACAATCGAGAGCATGACCTTCTGGATTCGGATGACTATTATCAGTTTCAGGGAGGGATGATTGCCGCTGTTCGAGTTTTATCTACTAAGCAGCCAAAAGCATTTTTTGGGGACCACAGCCAACCTGCCAAACCGAGGATTAAAACCTTGGAAGAAGAGATAGCCAAAGTCTTTCGTTCACGGGTGGTCAATCCCAAATGGATTCGGGGCGTCATGCGTCATGGCTATAAAGGCGCTTTTGAGATGGCTGCGACGGTAGATTATCTATTCGCCTACGATGCAACTACTCAAGTCGTCACAGACTGGATGTATGAAGGTATTGCCGAGACTTATTTGCTAGATCCAACCGTAAAAGATTTTCTATGTGAGAAAAATCCTTGGGCTTTGCGAGATATGGCTGAACGACTTTTGGAAGCGCATCAACGAGACATGTGGCAAACTACAGAAGTGATGATTCACCAGTTGCAAAATCTACTTTTAGAAGCAGAAGCAGAAGTAGAAAGGGCGATTCAATAATTTATGGATATTCATCCGATTACTGCACAAAGTTTTGCCCTTATCGATCAGGAAATTGGTCCCCATAATTGGTCAGCAGAAGAGTACGCTATTGTCCGCAGAGCGATCCATACGACCGCTGATTTTGAACTGAAAGACTTATTCCACTTCAGTCCCGGAGCGATACAAGCGGGGATTACAGCCCTTCGCCAAGACCTTCCCGTGATGGTAGATGTGCAGATGGTAGCGGTAGGGATTGCTAGTACTTTAGCCAAAGCAGAAAAGCATAAAGCTTACTGTGCCCTAGACTATCCAGGAGAAGGCCCTACCCGGACGGCTGCGGGAATGCTGACCCTAGCGGAAACCTATCCTCAAGGTCTGTTTGTCATTGGTAATGCTCCTACTGCTCTGCTGGCCTTAGTAGGGGAGATTAAAGCAGGAAAAGTTCAGCCTGCCTTAGTGATTGGAGTCCCTGTCGGGTTTGTGGCCGTTGAAGAGGCCAAACAAGCCCTATCCGCCCTAGATATTCCCCAAATTCAAATACGTGGACGCAAAGGGGGATCAACGATCGCAGCCGCCATCGTGAATGCCCTGGTGCATCTAGCCTCTATCGATTAGAGCCTGAGGACTTTCATCACTTCTGTATGAAGGCGACGAGATCATCGTATGGTCTCTAAGGCAGGAAGTGTCTTGGCAGAGGAAGCAAGCGGACGGCTGGTAGGCCCCTGCTTCTGGTACAGGGATCATCAAATCACAGCGTGCGCAGAGGCTAAATTCCCATTGAGGCTTCAAAAGCTCCCCAAAATAAAATTCATCCCCTTCTATTTGCAGATGTTGGAAATCTTGATGCTTGCGAAGCGAACGCCAATATAACAGAAAGGCTACACTTAGCCCTTCTGAACCAATTACATGGGATTGGAATGACAAAACACCATGCACAGGACTTACTACCTTCTTGCCCTGGTGAACATGAAAGGCAACATAATTACGGACAGCTTGCAAGTTTGCCATAGGCTTGTCCAAATGCGTTGCTAGGTTCTGAGATCTCCATCTTGTTGCATTTATATATAACTCACTTATTTGATCACAGTTTCTACGTAATTGACAGCATATTTTTAGCCTGATTATAAGGAAATCATGAAGCAGCAAACTGATAGGAACTTATACTCATTGATGGAGAGGGGATCAGATTGGTAGACAATTACGGCCAATTTTCGCCGTAGATTAGAGACTAAGATCTCTTAAATTAAACAAACCCCAGTAGATGAAGCCCCGTGATTGATCTCAAAGCCCTACGCCAGAACCCAGAACTCTTCAAGACCAGACTATTGAGCCGGAATGATAGCTATGGTCCTTTGGTGGACACCCTGCTCACCCTGGAACAAGAACGTAGAAAACTCTTAACCGAGCGCAGTGAAACGGAAGCCAAATCCAATGCTATCGGCAAGGAAGTGGGCCAACGGATGCGCACAAATTCTCAGGATGCGGAGATTGTGGCCCTAAAAGAAGAAGGTACGGCCCTCAAAAACCAGATTGCAGAACTATTAGCCAAAGAAAGAGCGGTTGAAGAACAGGTTGAGACGCTAGCGCTCACCGTGCCCAACCTGCCTCATCCATCCGTTCCCCCAGGAGCAGATGAAAAAGAAAATATTGAAGTCCGTCGCTGGGGCACTCCCCGCAGTTTTAACTTTGAACCGAAACCCCACTGGGAAGTAGGAGAACAGCTTGGGATCCTTGAAGTCAGCAGAGCCGTAAAAATAGCACAGACTCGCTTCATTGCCTTAGTCGGTCTGGGCGCCAAGCTAGAGCGAGCTTTGGCGAACCTGATGCTAGACCGTCATTTGGATCATGGTTATACCGAAGTTTCCCCTCCGCTGCTGGTTAACTCCGAGAGCTTAAAAGGAACCGGACAACTGCCTAAATTTGCAGAAGATTTGTTTAAGTGCTCTGAAGATGACCTCTGGCTGATTCCCACGGCCGAAGTTCCCCTCACCAATCTGTACCGAGAAGAAATTTTAGATGTGGCCCAACTGCCTATCTATCATGTAGCGCATACGCCTTGTTTCCGCAGAGAAGCAGGGAGTGCCGGACGAGACACCCGTGGGCTCATTCGCCTCCATCAGTTCAACAAAGTAGAAATGGTGAAAATTACCCATCCTGATACTTCCTATGAAGAGCATGAAAAACTGGTGCAGGATGCAGAAGCAATTTTGCAAATGCTGGAATTACCCTATCGAGTTGTGCTTCTGTGCACGGGCGATATGGGGTTTTCTGCCACGAAATGCTATGACCTTGAAGTTTGGCTCCCCGGTCAAAACACCTATCGAGAGATTTCTAGCTGTTCGAACTGCGAAGATTTCCAGGCGCGTAGAGCCAGTATTCGCTTCAAAGACCAAAATCAAAAAGGGACTCAGTTTGCCCATACCCTCAATGGCTCTGGTTTGGCGATAGGCCGCACCTTAGTAGCAATTTTAGAAAATTATCAGAATGCCGATGGCAGTCTAATAATCCCTAAGGCGCTACGTCCTTATATGGGAGGTTTAGAGCAGATTGCCTAACGATGCTTTGGAAAGACTGAGTTACTGAATAGAAACAAACCCTGCTTGCTCAATGGCCTACTGCCCTTGATTGGTTAGCAGCAGTTTGACATATGCTTCACCCATCTGTTGCGCTTTTCCTTGGTCCTGTTTAACAATCACAAAGAGCTTCCTGGTGAGAGGATAGCTACCGCTTCTAAAGGCTGTGATGTTCACCTGATTGCGTTGCTGTGGACATTTCTGGGGCGGGACTAGGGGTTCGCGGTAAGGGGGCACAAATTGATTCGCTTGCCCGATCAAAGGCAGCACTTTGACTCGACACTGGGGAATGACGCTGGAGGTAGATGCATAGTAGATGCCACCCGGCGTTCTGCTGAGTTGACGCAGTCTATCTGTGACGGTGTAAACAAACTTTACAGAAGCGGCAAAGGGTTTTTTCTGCAAGACACTTTCCTGCAAAAACTCTACAGTGCCTGAACTTTGTGGTCGTCTGGAGAAGGGAGTGATCGGTAAATCAGGCCCTCCTATCTGTTTCCAATTGGTAACCTTCCCTAAATAGATCTGCTGCAGCTGTTCAATGGTTAAATGACGCACATGCAACGTTGGATTGACGGCCACGGCAATACCATCAATGCCTACCGAATATTGCTTTACTGTAAAACCGCGCTTCTTGGCTATCGCATATTCTGCATCCTTTAAGGGGCGAGAAGATTGAGCGAAGTCGAGCTGTCCATCGAGGAGTAAACGGATGCCCGCTCCCGAACTGGGAGGGCCGCTCACTGGGTCTACATAGCGTAGCTGCAGTCGAGGATAAACGGATTGAAGTTGCGGGTTGACCTTTTTGCGAATGGGAGCCCAGGTGGTGCTCCCGCCATAGTTTAACAGACCGCTTGGCACCCCAGCCACGTCCTGAAAAGTCGCTGAAGCTAAAACGGTCGGGTTCTGCCTGTTTCCCCAGAGTGTGCTCAAGATCCAGAAGAGTCCTCCGCCCAGAAAGGCAGCAATGACTCCCGTGTCCAGATTGTCAAAGTGAAATCCTGGCAACAGGTCCTCAGCTCCCTGATGAAGTGCCTAACGGTGTTCTGCCTCTGAAATTTCCTCCTTTGATCCATTCGTCAGAACAATCTTTAGGTCAGGGCAGTGGGTGTGACACCATTGGCAGAGGTCATAGGCATGCAAATTAGGCATTTCCAGATCTATGAGCAACAAGTCTGGCCGAGCCGTTCTGGCTTCCTTGAGATAGCCAGTCATTTGGTCTAGGCTGGTCTCTGAAGATGCCCAGATCACTGAAATTTTCTGAGATGCCAGTGCGGCTCTCCAGATTTCAGCCTGGAATCTCAGCGGATTTAGCATCAGAACTGTTTTGCTGGAGCTAACCATAGAATAAAGTTTTCAATTAACAAAGAGTTTTGTTAGCTGCTTGGCTCAGACCGTATTTCTAGATGAGCCCAGCTTCACATAAATAACCGAGTTCGTCTTCAGTAGTGGCCGAGTTCATCCTCTGTGCATTACGTATTGAGGCACGGGTGCTATGCGCAATAAATAGCAAGAATCTGGAAGTCTACTAACAGTCAATTAACCAATTCTTTCTCTTTATGCGCAGCCTGTTGTCCAGAGCGCACCAACTTTTTAGCCTGCTCATGTTCTTCATTGGTGCGGCTAAAAATATGGGTGCCGTTATAGCGGGCCATGAAATAAAGGTAGTCTGTGCCCTCAGGCTTCGCCACCGCTTCCAGACTGGCCTTTCCTGGAGAAGCAATCGGAGTCGGCGGTAAGCCAGCGGTGATATAGGTGTTGTAGGGAGATTTCTGACGGACTTGAGCATAGGTAAGATTTTTTTGGGCCGTCTGCTTGAGGTTAAAGGCATACTCCACCGTCGGATCAGAGCCCAAGGGCATCCTTTTAGTCAAGCGATTCAGAAAGACCCCACCAATCAAAGGTCTCTCCTCTGGGACTGCTGCCTCTTTCTCCACAATGCTTGCCAGGGTTGTAAATTCGACTAAAGAAAATTTGCTGCCACTGTCTTTGTACATAGGCAGCGCGATTTTTTCATAGCGGTCGAGCATGGCATTCACCACCGCTTTCGGCGTCAGACCATCGTGAGGGAGTTCGTAGGTATCGGGAAAGAGAAATCCTTCTAAGCGGTCAACATTTTCAGGAATCCAGGAGCGTTGAAGCCGCTCTGGGCCAATGGTTAAAGCGAGGAACTGCTCTGGCGTATAGTTCACTTCCGCTGGGAAATAGCTAGCTTGTTTAAAGTATTCAGCGATCTGTCTGAGATTCCAGCCTTCTGGAATCGTAAATCTATCGGTGACCACTTTGCCTTCATGAATTTGCAGGGCAATTTGGTCTAGCGACTGATTGGGATCAAGACGGTAAGTGCCCGCCTGCAGCCCCTTATCCCAATTCTTTTGCGCAACCAGCAGTCGCCAAGCGTTAGCAGAGCGAATTATGCCTTTTTTCTCTAACAAGTTTCCGGTGGCGATGGTCCCAGAACCTTTAGGAATCACAATCGTGACGGCTTCCCCGCCTCTGGGTTTGAGAATATCTTGCCACCAAAGCCAACCTCCGGCACCCATCAGGGCAGCAATTAAACCGCCAATGATTCCAATAGCACGCTTTTTAATGGCCGTGGTCCTCTTCTTCATCCTCTTGTTGACGGAGGAATTCTTCAAATACAGGCATCAACTCCTCTGTCTCCTTAGGAGCAAGAAGACGAGCTGATTTGCTCCCCTCCGTTTGGTCTAATTCTACAAAAAGAATAACGGGTTCCAACGGGGTAAATACGGCGTATTCCCGGTCATCTTCTAAGAAGGATGCAAGGAGTTGGTACTCTTCTTCTTCGCCCTCTTCTTCACAAATAGTGTAGATAGAATCTTCTTCGTCCTCTTCATCTTCCTCGTCCGGACCAGGAACGTCCCCCTCTACGACCAAAACGTAGGCAGAATCGAGCAAACTGAGGTCTTGCTCGGCAAGCACAGCACGGGCATTTGGAAAGACTTTGATCACTTCATCATCGTCTAAGTCCTCGAGTGTCGGTTCTTCCTCGTCATCACTCCAGGCCATTACCCGCACAGGAGTGAGATTCGGCATCACCAGACCATAAATCTTGCTCTCCATAGGGATTTGCTGCAGGAGTTCACAGTCTAGGGTGCGCCCTTTTTCATCGGTTAAGACTAAGGCTTCACTGGTCATGGTGTCGGGTCCTCTGAAATAGCAGGAGATGATTGCCAGCGTCGCTGGTCGAGCCATTGCTGGAGAATGAGCACGGCGGATTCTTGGTCTACGAGGGCTCGCCGTTTGGCAGCGGAGAGGTTCCTTGTGAGGAGGGTTCGCTTAGCTTGAACGGTGGTCAGTCGTTCGTCCACATAGTGAATGGGAAGATGGAAAGCTGCATCTAATTGATCGCCAAAACGTTGGACTTTTTGAGCTTGCTGACCTACACTACCATTCATATTTCGGGGCAATCCCAAAATCAACGCATCCACACGACGGAGAAGAATCCAATCTTGAAGCTTGGCCAAGTCTTGCTCCAAGCCTTGGCGTTCAATCGTGCCTAGGCCTGTTGCCACTAGACCCGTCGGGTCAGAGCCTGCCAAGCCAATGCGACGGTCTCCTACATCTAATCCCAAAGCTGAGACCATAGTCTCCCAAAAACCCTTTGGACTATCCTAAAGGGCGACGGTACAGGAAGCTAGTTTTTGCTAGATCTGTCTTTTGCAGCAGCAGTCTATGGAACAGGATTTAAAATATTTCCATGCAAACAGTTATTCTGCTGAATTTCACCCTGACGCTTATTTGTTTGGTTCTTCTGTTCCAAGTCTTACGTTTGCTGCAGGTAGTGAGTGCTAAAGCTCAGGAATTAGAAGAAACAGTGGAGACCCTGACCTTGGCGCTTCCACAGCTCCAGCTCCAAATTCGACAGGGCCACGATAAACTGCTTGCTCTTCAGCAAGTGCGTAAAGTTGTCGGCAGTGTGCTGAAGCAATTACCAAAGGTTTACCATTTTCTGCGTAATAGAAGATAACGGAAGGAAGACAAGAGCAAATAAACGATTTAAAGTAAGAGAAAATGGATACCGTTATGGCTGACGACAGTACTGGAAATTTTCTGGGGGGCTTTGTGCTCGGAGCCATGCTGGGTGGGATGACAGCTCTGCTCCTTGCTCCTAGAGCGGGTAGTGAAACCCGTCGCATCCTGCGCGATTCCGTCGACACTCTGCCTGACACAGCCGAAGATACGCTGGATAACCTGCAAGTGCAAGCAGACCGATTGGTCAAGCAAACCCGCCATAGCCTGGATGAAGCAATGGAGCGACTCCAAGAGGCCGTGGATGCAGCTCGGGTCGCTGCGGCCCGCAAACGCAGTGAACTAGACCCAGGGGCTCCCCCACCTGAAGGGGCTGACATCATGCCGGAGATTGAGTCTTCGTGATGGATCCTCAGTTCTGGATAGGAATTTCAGCAGGACTTCTAGGGGCGGCACTTTTGGCCCTGGTCTTATCCCTACTGCCCCTTTTGGCCCAACTGACCCGTACGGCCCGCAGTGCGGAGCGACTTTTGGACTTGGTAGAACGGGAATTGCCTCCCATCCTGGATGCGTTGCAGCAAACCACGGCCGAAGTTTCCGATATTTCCCAAGAGGTAGGCGGTGGACTGAAGCGGGTCAACCAAACGGTTGATGCGGTGGGTACTGGCTTGGGTGTTTTTCAGACGGGTGTTTCCCAGGTCAATGTGCGCTCCAGGGCCTGGGCTGCTGGGGCAAAAGCGGCCTGGAAGACTTTGAGACAGCCTAAGTCAGATTAACTGTGCGCAGAATAGGCAGTTTCCCGTACAATGGTTGCTCATCCATCCTCTTACGCAGTGGAGACCAGGCGTATGCCTAGCACTATTATTTCTTTAATTCTTCTGTTTGTCCTCTTGGCGATGGGACCTGCAGTCATCTTCTTCTGGTGGCTCAAGAAGGGTTCTGTCGGCTAATCCAAGTGCATTAAATAGGCGAAGACGGGTTTAGAAGGTTTAAAAAGTACCCAACCAGGTACAAAGACCCGCATAGTACTGTTCGTTTGTTTGTTGGCTGTTCTTTCTCAAGAGTAGCCAAAGCTTTTTCCAAGGTTAGATACGCCTCATATAGCTCCAAATCAGGACAGATGCGCTTCGCTTCTTGAGCTAGATTGACTGGAGATACGGTTGCGGCAGAAGGCACCGGAACGGCAGAAAATTGGTCTCCAGGTCGCAGCAGCAATTGGAGCATAGCGCTGTAGCTTTTAGTATTCAGAACGCCCATGATCCAGTGGATAGGCTGTTCTCCTAAGTAGGATCGGAGGGCCAGTGCTGCCTCTGTATTGTGCGCTCCATCGATCAAGAGGGGATGACCTTGATAGACCACTTCCTGATAGCGTCCGGGCCACTGTGCCTGCGCTAATCCTTCTTTCATAGAGGTTTCTGGCAAACCTAATACATGCCCGACCTGGAGGGCTAGGGCACTATTCTGTCCCTGTATACATCCCAGGAGCTGAGTCGTGTATGTAAAGTTCCCCACGCACCAGCCTTCTTGGGCCATTTTGGCAGGATTTACCCAATAAAGCGGAGCTGCCAGGTCTTTAGCTTTTTGCTCGACGACTTTTAGGGCTTCTATCGGCAAATTTCCGACGACTACAGGCACACCCGGTTTGATAATCCCTGCTTTCTCCTTGGCAATCTCCGCCAGCGTATCTCCTAAGCGGTCCTGATGGTCAAAACCAATGCTGGTGATAACCGTAGCGACCGGATGATCAAAGACATTGGTGGCATCTAAGCGTCCTCCCAAGCCAACTTCCACTACAACGTGATCTAACTTTTCTTGGGCAAAATAGCCAAAAGCCGCTGCCGTAAAGGCTTCAAACTGAGTAATTTGGAGCTGCGGATGCTGTTCTAAAATAGTCGCTACTTTTTGCAGGGCTTGATTCAAAGCATCTGGAGTAATCGACTGTCCGCGCACCCAAATCCGTTCGGGCCAGTCGATGAGATGAGGAGAGGTATAGCGTCCAGTGGCATAGCCACTGCTGTGCAGCATTTGCGCTATGTAGGCACAGGTAGAACCTTTCCCATTCGTCCCCGCTACATGAATAACCTGCAAGGACTGATGCGGATTGCCCATCAGCGCCAGCAGTTCCCGAATCGGCTCCAAGCCTAGCTCGATGCCAAAGCGGTCCAATCCGTTGAGGAACCGCGTATAGAAGAAGGGCGATTCTACGATGGTCATTCGGTCATAAAAAAGGGTGAAATCTGGCGGAGAGAGAGGGATTCGAACCCTCGACACAGTTTAACCCGTGTAACAACTTAGCAGGTTGCCGCTTTCGACCACTCAGCCATCTCTCCGGGTTCAGTGATCGTACCATAGCCGACTGTGGTTTGGCTGATTCATTACCCCTCAGTCCCTTCGACTCCGCTCAGAGAGCTCCCTGTAAGCGTGTCCGGCAGGCGTGGTCCCCGAGCCGTGCCGAGGGGCAGCCGAGAAGCTCACGTGCGGAGTCGAAGGGAGCCTATTCTGGGAGCAAAAGGATTGACCGGATTTAGCTACAGACAATGCTAAAGCAATAGATTACTGCATCATTTGTGAAACGGAGCCTAAACTTTCTAAATGGCAGGTGTCGTAGGTCTGAGGCTTTTCCGGGGCTTTTGCCATCCACTTCAAGAATCATGTTCATATACTGTCCTCGCATCCCCTTAAGTTGTAATCGTGTACCCATAGCTTTCTCTACCCAGAAAGGGCTCCCCTTTGAGGGGAGCTGTCCCGTAGGGACTGAGGGGTTGATCTTGACTCCTCAGTTCATCTGTGATTATGATGACTCCAAAGCATTTGACTCGCACTATGTTTCGGTCACAGCAGCTATCCCTACGCATGAATCTTGACCTACAGCTAGGTCTAGGGCTGCTCCTGCGACTATCATAAGCATTTTTTCGTCGCTGCTATTCAAGATTTCCTAATTCGCATAGCTAACTGGTTCTCTCCTGTCAGAGCCATCTTTATGCGCATTAACCTTTAGTTTTATCCATGGAGAATTCTATGAAACTGGCTCTTGCTCTATTGCCTTCGCTACGACTTTGTGTGGGCTGTCTGGGACTCAATCTGTGGCATCCTGACAGCTCTATTTTTGCCGCAATAACCCATCGGTATAAACACAAATTGAGGCACTATCCATCATGTTGAAGCATCCTGCAACTAAATACCGTCCATTCGCTCCCATTGACTTGCCTGATAGAACTTGGCCTTCTCAAACGATTACAAAATCACCCATCTGGTTAAGCAGCGATCTGCGCGATGGGAATCAAGCTTTAATTGAACCGATGAATAGTACGCGCAAGTTGCAACTCTTCAATCTGCTAGTAAAAATCGGATTTAAAGAGATTGAAGTTGCTTTTCCCTCCGCTTCGCTCATGGATTTTGAATTTGTTCGTCATTTGATTGAACGGAACATCATTCCAGAAGATGTTGTAATTCAAGTCCTAACGCCTGCCCGTAAAGACCTGATCCGCCGCACCTTCCAATCTTTAAAAGGCGTAAATCGCGCCATTGTCCATCTCTACAATGCTACCTCTCCCGTATTTCGACGGACCGTATTTGGACTCGATAGGCGGGGAACCGTCCAGTTAGCGACCCATGCAGCGCACTTGTTGAATGAACTCGCTGCGGAACAACCTGAAACGGACTGGCAATTTGAATATTCGCCTGAAACCTTTACCGCTACAGAATTAGATTTTGCAAAAGAGATCTGTGATGCGGTGCTGGATATTTGGCAACCTACTGCAGAACGTAAGTCGATCATTAATTTGCCTGCGACCGTTGAGGTTGCCACGCCCAATGTCTTTGCCGATCAGGTGGAGTGGATGCATCGTAATCTCAAACACCGAGAGCATGTGATTTTGAGCGTGCATCCGCACAATGACCGAGGATCTGGTGTGGCCGCTGCAGAGTTAGCCCAGATGGCAGGAGCGGACCGCGTTGAAGGCTGCTTATTTGGTAACGGTGAACGTACGGGCAATGTGGATTTAGTAACCTTAGCCTTGAATCTATACACGCAGGGCATCGATCCAAAATTAGATTTCTCGAACATTAATGACGTCGCAAGAACGGTTGAGCATTGCAATCAGCTTCCCATTCATCCACGTCATCCCTATGTTGGTGATTTAGTATTTACGGCCTTCTCCGGTTCTCATCAAGATGCTATTAAAAAAGGGTTTGCTGTCCAGGAATCTGAAACCGTCTGGGAGATTCCCTATTTGCCGATCGATCCGGCAGATCTTGGTCGCACCTATGAGTCTGTCATTCGTGTGAATAGTCAGTCTGGAAAAGGAGGAATGGCCTTTCTCTTAGAACGCGATTACAACTTGAATCTGCCTCGTCGTTTACAGATTGAATTCAGTAAAGTTGTACAACAGGCTATGGATAGAACGGGCAAGGAAATGATTGCTGAAGACCTGTGGCAACTATTTCATCAAGAATATGTACAAATCCATTCACCGTTGAACTATGTCGCCCATCACTTATCCGAAGTAGGAGAAACACAAACACAAATGATCTCAGCAGAGATTCAAATCGGTCAAAACCTGCAAACGGTCTATGGACATGGCAATGGTCCTATTGATGCGTTCTTGAATGCGCTGAGCCTCGGTGTCCATATTCATGCTTATGAAGAGCGCTCCCTTGATCAAGGCAGTGATGCCGAAGCGATCGCTTATATCGAGCTTGCAGGAGATTGGATGCAAGGCTCCCTTTACGGCGTCGGCATTCATGTCAATACCGTTACGGCTTCATTGTTAGCCATTCTCAGTGCCGTGAACCGAGCGATCAACGATGTTGATGGACCGATTCGAGATCGGTTGCTACAACGTTTCGAAAAAAACTCAGTATCTATCTTGTAATCGGCTTTGGCTTATGGATCAAAATCGAAGGCATGCGCTATTGCCTCCTCAGACGTACTATATGTAGGCATATAGGGTACAAACAAAATGTGGCGCACCATCCCCCATGGGGTTACAGCAGCGAAAAGATTTTATGCAGGCGCTCTCGCTGCGGGCATTAAGCCCTCAGGCAAACCAGACCTCGCTCTAATCGGCTCTGAAGTGGACGCCGTGGCCGCAGGCACCTTTACTCGTAACGCCTTCAGAGCCGCCTGCGTCAATATCAACGAACAACGCGTGCGGGAACAGGCCACGATGAGGGCTATTGTTGTCAATGCTGGAAATGCTAATGCCGCAACTGGAGAAGCAGGGATTCAAGCTGTCTATGAAACGGCAGAGATTTTTGCACGCTTGCTTGAAGTTAGCCCAGAAAAAATTCTTGTCGCTTCTACCGGTGTGATTGGCGTACCTTTGCCCATGCAAAAGATTCGCAAAAGTGCATCTCGATTGGTCTCTGCAGTTTCTACAGAGGATGGTTCTGAAGAGGCTGCTCAAGCCATTTTGACTACTGATTTAATCGAGAAGACCATTGCTCTGGAAGGGGAGATTGCCGGAAAAACCGTGCGTATCGGTGGCATCGCCAAAGGATCAGGCATGATCCATCCAAACATGGCTACCCTCTTAGGATTCATCACCTCCGATGTGGCTGTGGAAAAATCCCTTTGGCAGGAATTGCTCTCCAGAGCCGTAGAGATTTCTTTTAACCAAATCACGGTCGATGGAGATACCAGCACCAATGACATGATTTTGGCACTAGCGAACGGGGCAGCGGGCAATCCTGTGATTACCGATACTCAGAGTCCAGAAGCCCATATCCTGGAGCAAATGCTCACCGTAGTCTGTATCGATCTCGCCAAGAAGGTGGCGCGGGATGGGGAAGGGGCCACCAAAATTGTGGAAGTGCAAGTAATGGGAGCCGAGGATGACCCAGCTGCTCGTCTTGTGGCTCGGACCGTAGCTGGATCTTCTCTCGTGAAATCTGCCTTTTTTGGCATGGATCCAAACTGGGGACGAATTGCTGCCGCTGCGGGGCGGGCAGGGGTGCCCTTTGAAGCTAAGGACTTAGCCGTTTGGTTGGGCGATTTTCACCTAATGGAATCCGGAGAACCTCTAGAATTTGACCGAGAAGCAGCTTCAGACTATCTGCGTAGAGAAGAGGTCTTGGTCAGAGTTGGTTTGGGCTCTGGAGCAGGTAAGGGAACAGCCTGGGGCTGTGATTTGAGCTATGACTATGTGCGCATCAACGCTGAATATACAACTTGATAAGTTTGTAAGTAGCTAGGTGGAATTAAGAAGACCCCCTATAGTCCCCCTTGCTTTAGGCAAAGCCTTTCCGGAGGGTAGGGGTAGGGGGACGGCGATAGCCGGGGGTTAGTCCGCTAACCAAACCTTAAACTCAGCCCTTTAGGATTCTCGTCGAGCGGTAGTTTTTTGAGTGAAATACTGCTGTTTTCACTTGAACGTAATATTTTTTGCGTTTCAACTGACGCCTTCAAAACCTCGTTTCACTGCCGATATGGAGTTTGCTCAATGAAAAAATTTGTGCGGTTGCATAGAGGCATTGCCTTAGCAACCACCCTTGGTTTGGGTTGCCTCCTGATGGGATTACCAGCCTTTGCGGGTGCAGATGATGATACACAGAAGGCCAATATTGCGCCTGTCCTGGGTGCACCTCCTTTTTCGGATAACCCGACCAATGCCAGCCCGACCGTAGGTTTGCGGATTTTTCCTCCTACCGATACGCAACTGATTGAAAAACAGCGTTTCGATTTGCGGATTGAAACCCAAGTTCCTGGAGCCACAACGCCTGTTCTCAAAAGCGTCAAAATCAATGGTGCTGAAATAACGGATGCTTTTACCAAGAAGATTGAACAACAGGGAACTGGACTTGAAAGTGGAACTCCTGCTCTAGCCACTCTTTATGGAGCCACCGCCCGTAACCGTAGTTTCTCGAGTGGCAAGTACACTGTTGAAGCTGTTGTGACCGTGGATGGGATAGACTACACGGTTAAAAATGAATATGATGTTGCCGAGTTTGCGCTCTCGCCAAAAGTAAAACATGTAGTTTTCTTCCTCGGAGATGCGATGGGTCTCCCGATTCGGACGGCGGCCCGTATCTATGGCAAGGGCATCTTTGAGGGTCGCGCTAAGGGCAGACTGAATATGGACAAGATGGGCACCTATGGCCTCGTCTCTACCTCATCCTTCGATAGTACGATTACAGACTCAGCTCCTGGTATGGCGAGCTATGTCACAGGCATGAAGCAACCGAACAATGCCCTAAATGTTTCACCAGACAATACGCCGGAGAGTGGCCTCGACAATCCGCGCATTGAGACCCTTTGGGAATACATGAAGCGGCGTCACGGTTGGGCCACGGGCGTTGTCAGTGATGCTTTTGTGACGGATGCAACTCCTGCCGCTACAGCAGCGCACTCAAGAGCCCGCAGCAATCGTACGGCCATTGCTCAGCAATTTTTAGACTTCTACCAAGATGGCGCAGCCCAGCCTGCCGCTGGCTATAAAGCTTTGAAGAATCTCACCCAACCGCTGGATGTGATTCTAGGGGGAGCAGCGCGCGATTGGCTTCCTGTAGGCAACCCAACCTTGCTCAATTTCTATCAGGCCACCAGCACTCAAGGTCGCACAGATTCCCTAAACCTATTCGATACGGCTCTTGCCCAGGGCTACTCTGTGGTCAAGGATAAGGACGAACTGGCTAGTGCCCCAGCCAACAAGCCACTCTTGGGGATTTTTGCTGGGGATTTCCGGCCTGGTAATGCGCTTGGGGGCGATAATATTCCCGGAGTGCTGGATCGTTTAGTTGCTCGGGGAGACGCAAAAATCGGCGGCAAGGATGCTGCTGCAGTGGGCATGAATGCCAGCCCACCCGTGGGTACAGCGTGTGGCAGTACTATCCAGCAGTGTTTCCAAAACATTCCTTCTAAACAGGAAATGGTGCAAAAGGCTATTCAAGTTCTTAATGCTAAGAATCCAGAAGGTTGGATTTTGCTGGTTGAGCAGTCCCAAATCGATAAGTTGGCTCATCCCTTGGAATATGAACGGGTCGTCTACGAAGCCCTTGAGCTTGATGGGGCCTTGGGACTAGTACTGAACGGGCAAGCCAAAGATGGCAGAACGCTGACGGTAGTAACGGCAGACCATGCTCAACCAGAGAGCATTATTGGCGTCACGATACCGAGTGCTATCAATGGCGGCCCTGGTGCTCCTATCTCGCCAGGAGGTTGCTTCAATAACTCCCTCTCTGCGGATGCCACTACAGGTTCTCTAAATCTCTCAATTGCTGGAGCAGGGGCTGCAACCAGTCCTTGTGCCCTCCAGGATGCTATTGGCACGTTTAATGACAGCACCTTCCCGACCTATATTGATGCCAATAATGATGGCTTTCCCGACGACCCAGATGCAACGGTCAAGCTTGTCCTCGACGATGGCGGTAGACCAACCTATAGCCAGGATTTCCTGACCAATGCCATCCCCTTGAATCCCTCGGGTAGAACGGCAGCGATTCCAAATCCGCTCCGAGATCCCCAAGGCCTTCTGATGACGGGGAACATGCCGACCCGCAACGTTCCTCCCATCAGTAAGGATGAAGGCAATGTTGGGGTTGCTCCTCACTCTGCTGATGATGTGGTGCTGAGTGCTTCTGGTCCAGGCAGTAATTTGTTCGGAGGGACGTTCGAGAACTCAGATACGTTAGAGCGTTTGGCCGCCGCCCTTTCTGGTGGAGGACGCAGAGAGAACGAAAGGTATAGAGGCGTAATGAACATCAAAGAATTCGTGGAGCCGTAAAAGCAGCCAGTGTGTGTATTACAGGCCAGGGGAATATTCTCCTGGCCTGCTCTTATTAAGTTCAGGAGAATGTCATGAAATATTCAGTAGGCCTCATTAGCCTCGGACTTTTGGGATTCCTCCAGAACCCAGCCTCCGCAGGAACCATCTACGGCCGCGTCTTCGATACGCTGCGCAACGCCGGAAAAGGCGAAGTTCTGGCCCAGGCAAAAGTTACCTTGCGCAGCAATCCACCTCAGACCGTGACCACAGACACCTATGGCCAATACCAATTTGAAGGGGTACCAGAGGGTGCCTATCTCATTCGCATTCAAGCGCCAAAGCGTGAAGAGGTAATTACCCGTTTGATTGTCCGCCAAGGCGTCACGATTGCGAACCTGGATTTCAGCAAAATCCTGGCACCAGATGAAGATGACGAATACTAGGCAGTTAGAATAGCCTATGTACCTGCCCTGGCGGGCTATGGTAGTATCGTTGCTGCCTGCGGGTATAGTTTAGTGGCAAAACGGAAGCTTCCCAAGCTTCAGTTGCGAGTTCGATTCTCGCTACCCGCTCCAGCTTTTCAAGGTCAGTTGTACAGTGACTAATTATGTACAGTGACGAGTTATTTGTCATCGGTGGGGAAGAACTGGCGA
Source organism: Gloeobacterales cyanobacterium (assembly GCA_038245785.1). Classification (GTDB taxonomy): domain Bacteria; phylum Cyanobacteriota; class Cyanobacteriia; order Gloeobacterales; family PMM-0068; genus Sivonenia. The sequence continues at coordinate 68,900 of JBBRSB010000003.1, forward strand.
AGCCCATTTCCCTAAGTAGCGCAGGAGTTGTAAAGAATTAGCCCATAAACGATATAAACGTGGATGATGATAAGGCCATAAAGCTTCTCGAAGGGCTTGTTTGACTTCGTTACTCTGATTATCCGTAGCAATATATTCAGCCAACCAGTTCAAAAAAACTAAATGCGTAGGATTTGGCTGAAAAGGATGCCATTGTCCTGTGTCCTGTGCGCCAGAACAACAACTATCCACATGTTGACGATAGTAGTCTGTACATTCGCTATCAGCAAACACGGGAAATTGGAGTAAGACCTTGGATAAAAAGGCTAGATCCTCATACATACCCCTGAAAGATTCTTCGAATCCACCAATCTTTTCGACCAAGGCTCGCCGGATCAAGAACGAACTGGTAGCTGGTGACTCGGCTTTTCTTTTGAGACAGAGGGAAAGCAGCTTAGGAGGATAAACCAAGGTATTCGGGGATACTCCTAGGTCTCGATTACGCTCATATGACTTATCCTCAGCGTGTCCTGACCAGCCATACCACATTAAGGCAGGACCATAGACCATTCCAACTTCAGGGCGAGTTTCTAAAATTGCGACCTGACGTTCTAGCTTTTGGGATAACCAAATATCATCAGCATCCAAAAAAGCAAGGTAATCTCCCTGAGCATGGTGAATTCCCAAATTGCGCGCAGCACTCATTCCACGATTTTGATGACCGGGGTGCTCTAGATAGTGCACTTTATCAGGATGCTGTTGGGCATAGTGCAGGGCAATCTGTGTGCTGCTATCTGTAGAACCATCATCTACCAAAAACAATTCCCAGTGCTCATATACTTGGCTGAAAACGCTCTCTACGGCTTCCCGAATATACTGCTCGCCATTCAAGAAAATAATTACACAAGAAACTAGTGGCTTAGCAAGCATTGAGTATCCCTTCTAGACATAAAAAGCCTTGAGCTTTACAAAAAACATAATCTCAACAAAAGCGCCCAATGGATGTACAACATAAGGACTGAGGCTATATTCGATTCAAAATTATAGAGAACTTTTGAGTTGCTTTACTCGTACGCTATACAAGTCGTTAGACAACTTATAGCTTTGCTCGGCAGCTTGCTTGATGATTTCCAAATCAATTTTAGATTTTCTAAATCTTTTTCTCCATTGCATCCAAGATTGATGAGTTAAAAATAAGGAAGCAATGGGTTGCACAAGAAGATAGATGGATTGCCGGAATATCAGCTTACGAACTTCTGGGCGTGATAGAAGAGAAGAATCTACGTTACAGGCTTTTATCATCCAAAGAAGGGAATCTCTATGCGCTCCTACTTGTTGACATTTTCCAGCAAAATAGTAATACATCTCTGCCAAAGACCAGCGATATAGCTCAGCGGATACTTCAGGATAAAGCTTTTTCGCGATATCCATAACCAGATGATAGGAGCGTTCCATTTGCTGCCAATCATTAGACATACTCTCGGTAACTTGACGATAGGCAATTAAAATTTCCGGTACCGTTCGAAATTCATAATGTTGTGCAATTCTTAGGCCCAACTCCCAGTCTTCAAGGCCCTGAGCATTTCTTTGCTTGAGTTCTTGATTGTAAAAGCCAACCTTTTCTAGAGCGGCACGGCGGATAAGCGGTATGCTGGCAGGAATTGGGTTGTGATAGATCAGCAACTCCTGAACACACCCGTCAGCACGATTAGCTACCCAACCATTCATCAATTCGCCATCTTCATCGATAAAGACAAACCAGGAAGAGACAATGCCTACCTGACTACCGCCTTCAAGCATACATGCTACTTGCTTCTCTAGCTTCAATGGATACCAAATGTCATCTGCATCAATCGGCGCGATGTACACTCCTTTAGCATGGTGAATAGCAAGATTTCTAGCCGCTGCTACTCCTTGATTTTCCTGACGCAAGAGTATAATTCTTTTGTCTTCCAGAGCTCTCTGCCGAACAATATCTACCGTCCGGTCTTTAGAACCATCATCGACAACAATTATTTCAAAATCTTGATAGGTTTGAGCTAAAACAGAATCAATAGTTTCATCAATAAAATTTTCTGCATTGTATGCAGGAATAATAACTGAAATGAGAGGATTCTGTTCCTGCATTTTCACGGTGCCTTCTAAAAACAGTCGGAGATATTACGTGGGTGGGCTTAACCCCGGCTATCGCCGTCCCCCACCCTCCGGGAAGGCTACGCCTAGTGCCAAGGGGAACTACAGAGGGTCTTTTAATTCCACCTAGCTACTTACGGGGTAACTTTATCAGAATATGTAAACAGCAAATCTTGGTATAAATGAGCTGTTCTACGAACCATAGAGCTAAGATGAAACTTTTCTTGCCAACGTTTACAGCCTGCCCGACCCATTTTTTTGTGGAGATCCTGGTCTGATAATAACTGGAGAATAGAGGCTACATAGCCATCAATATCAGGAGGAAAAACAATAAATCCTGTTTCTCCTTCCTTGACCAAATCACTAGAACCCGTCACATTGCTCAACACACAGGGAAGACCCGCACGCATCGCTTCCATCGGAGTATAGCTTAAGGCTTCGTAGTCTGAACTCAGCAAAAAAACATCCAACTCTAGAAGTGCTGTTTCAACATTATCTAGCCAGCCTGTAATCTGCACCTTTTCAGTCAAATGTTTGGACTGGATCATCTGCTCAATCTCTGGGCGCATCTCACCATCTCCTATCCACCGGAATTCAACATTATGAAACTTCTCTAAAGTTCGTTCTGCAATTTCAATAAATCGTTTAGGCGCTTTTTGTTGACTAAGGCGACCGACCGTACCTACTACGAATTTTCTAGTCGGGTCACTAAGATTGATTGCGGCTGAAGAACGAGTGAAAACTGTACTTGGAATACCACTATTAATCATATATATTTTTTGTTTGGGGCCAATTTTATGACTGATTAATTCTTCTTTTTCTGTGCTACTGACTGCAATAATGGCATCGCTTAACATCCATCCAGCTAATACTTCTAAAACGTGATATTTAGAAGATAATCTAAAGGGACTTGCATTGGGAGTATAAATCGACTTGCTTCGACCAGAGATTTTTGCTGCTAGTCTGCCAATATAGCCAGCCTTCGCACTATGTGTATGAACAATATCAATTTCATGTCGCTTGATGTAGTCAACCACTTTTATCACGGCTCTTGCGTCCACGGATGGATTGATAGACCGTGTCATATCACACTCAAAACAGCTCACTCCAAGAGATTCGAGTATTTTCTGATTTTCCTTGAAGTTCCCATCTGCTCGGCGAAGGGAATAGCCAAGGTGAAGTTCTACTTTATCTGGATAGTCTTGATTGAGACCATTGAGTAAATCGATAACATGGCGGCGTACTCCGGCTAAAGTTGATTCTACTAAATGCAAGACTCTTATGGGTCTACATTGGCCATGGGAATCTGGGAGGTCCATATCTTTTTCTGATCTCCGTGATGATAAGCTAAGTTGAAAATTTCTCAGTCTTTGAGCATTGCTACGTACACGCGCTGTGATTCGCTACATGTCTTTCAGGCGTGAGAGGGTTAGCACAGGTATCAGAAACAATGATGGGAATGCTCCGAGCGGCGGCTTCCGCTACGACTAAGGGCTATCCCTCGTACCACAGAGAAGGCAGCTTAGTAAGCATCATCGGGAAACAAAATGACTTTGAAGGTCTGGGCCAAGAGATAGATATCAAGCCAAACAGACCAATTGCGTACATAGTAGGTATCCATCGCCAAGCGCTCTTCAAAAGTCACCGTACTCCGGCCACTGGTTTGCCAAATACCCGTTATTCCAGGCGGCACTTTCAAAATGAAATCTTGGGTTCCCTGCATTTGGGTGATCTGCCGTTGCAGATAGGGTCTAGGGCCTACCAAACTCATCTCTCCTTTCAAGACATTCCAGAGCTGTGGTAATTCGTCCAGGCTGAGTTTGCGAATCCATTTTCCGACTCGGGTAATCCGAGGGTCATCTTTGATTTTGCCGTAGATTCTAAATTCTTCGATCAACTCCGGAGAGAGATTTTTAAATCGCTCTTCTGCATCCAGATACATAGTCCTAAACTTAAAAATCTTGAAAAAACGTCCGCCTGCTCCTGGCCTTTCCTGTGCAAAAAGAATCGGGCCTGATGAATCCAGGCGCGTTAAGAGCGCCACGATAGCGATCGGAACCAAAAACACAGCCCCTGCAAGCAGGGCAATAGCTAAGTCCAAAATACGTTTGGTCCGTAGTGAGCTGGGCAAAAGTAGCCTTTGGCGAACTTCAAACCCAAACAAACCATCTAAGTCTTTTGCCACCGTCCAGAGACTGGAACAGCCAAAAAGGTCAGGGATGACCAGTAAGTCTTGAAAGGTTTGACCATAACGTTCCAGCAGTTGGGTCAGCTGCTCGCGGGACATGCCAGACATCGCAAAAATGGCATAGCGGATACCATACTTTTCAGCCAGCGCTCCGGCAGATTCAATTTCGCTCATCAACGGTAAGGGAACGGGAAAAGTTTCTAGGGCTTTGGGGTTATCATCCAAGACCGCTACAGGCTTGAGACCAAGCTCTGGTTTTTGTTTTAGCGTTCGGATTATCCTTTCTCCAATTTCGCCTGCTCCAAAAACAATAACCGGATATCCCCACCAAGCCTTGCGGATGAAAAGGGAACGAAATGCCGCTCGGCTCAGGGGAACTAGGACTAAAGAGCAGACCCAGGCCAGTAGGAAGGCCGTGCGGGAATAGGTGCCTGCATCTTTGGATAGAAAGCTGGTCGCCCCCAAGGCCAAATAAATCAGTGTAGTTGCTCGACTAAGACGGAGCAGTTCATCCGGTCCTGAAAGAGCGATTCCAGGGTAAAGGCCCTTGAGTGCATAAGCCAGAACAAAGGGGACCAGAGCCAGTAGAAGGCTTAAGTAAACTATAGGGTTCATCCCTGGATTAAACACAGAGCTAACGTAGAACCCAAAGATGCCTGAGAGCATGAGGGCGAGAATGTCAGCAGACATCAACAAACTCACCATTAGCCAGTGAGACTGAAAGACCTTAACCGTCGGAAGAGTGGATTCTGGTAACTTTGTGATTGTCATCAATGCACCTTCGAACTTTTGGATTGCTTGTGCAGATTGCTTTTGCGTTCTAAAAAGAACTAGGACGCCCTCATCCCCCAACCCACTCTGGGTCTATCTGTACGAAAACCAATGAGTAGACCGAAGGCTGGGAAAGCAGCTTTATTATGGGGAATTGATATTGATAAAAAGCTATACGTTCTTTGAACTGACAGGACACCCTAACGTTGCGCGTATAGGGGGAGCTGCTTTGTATAGCAGGAGTTTCGGTTTCAAGTTGTCAAAGTTACCTATTAAACCATCTCGACAAGATTCTATTAAAAAATAGATTCGCTTTAGTTTTTGGTCGTTAAAGAGAAGTACTTCAACAAGATCTTTTAGATAGACCAAAACAAGACTCAGATAAAAAATGAATATATTTTTCGTGTATTTCTTGCCTGTCCATACTAAATTTCGACGCATAAAATACTTAAGCCAATATGTCTCGTAGGGCGTTTTCAAAAATCTTTTACCCATAAATGTTACTTTAGTAATCGCAGCTTTCGCCTGTTCTTTATGCAAAATAATACTATCCGTTACTAATAATATTTTCCCTGTCTGTCTTAACCTGATGCAATACTCTAAATCATCATGCTGAATAAAGAACTCTTTCTTTGGTAATCCTATTTTGGCGACACTCCTCCGATTGACCAGAATTCCCACAAAAGAAGCCATGTCAATTTCCACAACTTCTTGATAATAGGCCTCTAAAGAGAGCGGTTGATGAAATAGGGAGAAAATTCCTTGGAAGGAAACATGTCCTCTGTGTAAAAGAGAAATACCAACTGGATCCACTACCATGCTAGCCAAAGCGCTGACCTGCTCTAGTTCAAAATTTTTGGCCAAAAATTTGAGCGCGTTCGGTTCAGGTTCGGCATCATCATCCATTAACCAGATCCATTCATGACCCATGGCATAGGCTCGTTTGACTCCCTCATGAAAGCCTCCTGCACCTCCAGTATTTTCAGCTAGTCGTACATATTCGATCAATGGATTATCTAGATAGCCTCTTTCTTGGAGGGACTCTGGCGTTCCATCGGTAGAGGCATTATCGATCACGATGATTCTATGAATAGGATGCGTCTGATTCAGCAGTGCATCTATACATTCTGTAAGGAGCTGTTTCCGATTAAAAGTAACGACTACTGCAGCTATAGTGTTTGACATGGAAATACTTCTAGACCTTTGAAATATATTTACTAGATATTGTCATAGGCAAACTTTGTTTACCCCAATTAGAGTTAGCAACCTCAGGATAGATATAGGTTATTTCAGGGATATTTAAGACAACTCTATTCACCCACTCCACCCCTTGCATGAGGCTATGGTCCTGATTGCTGACTTCATATTTCCAGGCCCCAAAACGTCCACGTGAGCAAATCCCAAACTGTTCAAGAGCCGGGATAACCTGGTTCAAAATATCGTCCCGTTCTACAGAAGGGGTAGGGTAACCATAATCAGCTGAATAGAGCCAAGTAGAGACGATGTTTTCCCGATCCTCAATCAATTGGGTATTTAAGAGTCCTTGAATGGTCTCTTCTACTAGATCTTCTCTGTTCACCAATTTTTGAGGAGATTCACTCGTCTCTGTCATCAAGGACCAGTACTGTTTAGGATCTGGAACATGATTCGGACTGTAATTGGAAAACACCGTGACCCGATAGAAAGGACAGTCTGATTCCGGGAAGTACATCCAACATTTCGATTTCAGTTCAGGTTTTGGCTGACCTTTAAGCCCAATTCCGACGATATGGGAAGATGAGTGCTTGAGGCCCTGCGCCTTTTCTTTCAGATCTTCAGGGAAGGCTTCGACCATATTTACGAAGCAGTCGAGTGGCACGGTGGATAGTAAATGTTCATAGGTGATACGCTGCCCATCGCTCAAGGTCAAGGTTTTATTCTGCGCTGAAACCTCGGCTACTTTGGCATGAAAGCGAAACTTGTTGAGGCCAATCAGCTCAGCGACCGCTTGCCAGATAGCTCCTGTACCCCCACTCCGGGGAAATTGAAATGTCTTATTCGGTCCCCAAGATAAATCATCTTGCTCAAACAAAATGTTTTGGGTTACACGCTGCAGATCGACTACGGAGACGCGTTCACCAATCCACTGATAGGCCATTTCCTCTGCGTAGTAAGCCCATACTTTGAAGTTGTAAGGCAGCATAAATTCTTGGGCGATTCCTTGCCCAAAGGTCGCAAAAATCCATTCTTTAAAATTCCGTGGCTGTGCTCCCAGCGGAGCTTTGTAGACGTTGATGATTCCTTCCAGACACTTCCACATCGACTCTTTTGGTAGGTAGCGAATATTATTCTGAAACGGGTAAGGGACAAAGCGATTTTTCATCCATACCCAAGATTCGCGCTGATGGTGTAGCCAACCCTCGTCTCCCAAAGCCTCAATCATCAATTGGTCAAAGTAGGCATAGTGAGAAAACTGGACATGCCCACCAATGTCCCAAGTAAAGCCCTGGTTATCCACAAAACTGCTCGCCAAGCCTCCGCAGCACTCCTCTTTCTCAAGAACAATAAAATCTGTTTCCCCTAATTCTTTGAGACGGTAGGCAGCACCCAAGCCTGTGGGGCCAGACCCGATAAGGACATATTTGAACTTCACGCGGTGGTTCTCCTACTATCTATGGCAGTCCAGTACTTCTTTTCTTGAGCCCCCCGCTCAGGAGTTATCTCCAAGATTGAAATTGAAAAAGGCTATATCCTCTTCTTTTCAGCAAGAGGCCCATGCTCCCTGTGACCAAAATCTCCGTGAGCAATACCGATATAACTGTCCCTTCCGCGCCCAGCCAATGGGTCATCGGGATGATAATCGCAAGGTTAAATAGGCCAGAAAATAATAGAATTCGGCTGAAAGGCTTATTTAGCGAAAAGGTGAGCATCGTTTGACCAAATAGATTGCCTAAGGCGACTAATAAAGGTAAACAAGCCATCAAACGAACTAGGGGAATAGATTCTAGAAACTTATCTCCCAGTGCTATCCGGACCAGTGGTTCTGCCAAACAGAAGAGGGCCACTGAGAATAGAAGAGAAACCACCCCTAAGTAAAGTAGGCTTTTACGAATGAAACCAAGAGCAGCCTCACGCGACTGCTTCGCTAGGGCGTTCATGTGGGGATAAATGGACTGAAAAACAGGACTGAGAAGACCCTGGACTGCCCTAGTCAAAGTATTTGCCGCGTTGTAGTAACCCACCGTCTGGTGGTTGGTGACCAGGCCGAGGATAAAGATGCTGCTTGTGGTGTACAAGCTTATCGAAGCACTGGACATGAAGATATACCACCCATCTTTTAAGACCGCTAGAAGTGACTTATAAGAGGGCCAAATCAAGCGTAAAGGGAAAAATTTGGCAAGCACGCCCATACTCAATAACCCAGCTACTACGGACCCAGAAGCCTGAACCCCTGCAGCCATGAGGTAGTCTTCCTTGCTATGGACTAAGGCAAAAATGGCAAGGGTGCTGAGTGACTTGGCACTGAGGTTCAGGATAGTAATATATTTCATGCTTTCCATACCCTGGAAAAACCAGACCGGGAAGAGCACATTTCCTAAAACTAAGAGAAAAGAGAGGTAGTACACCGGGCCATACTGCTGAAAGTCTGGCAGAAAAGAAACAATCCCTACCATCAGCAGAAAGCTAACCAGCATCAAGGCACATTTAATCAGCGTCACACTGCAAAAAATTTCAGAAATAGCCTGTGGGTCATTCTGATTCAAGGCAATTTGGCGCGTAGCGCTCATGTTGAAACCATAGTCCGTAAGGATGACAAAATATTGGGCAAAAGCTTGAGCAAATCCCAGAAGACCATAGTGCTCTGGTCCGAGCACGCGCACTAGATAGGGCACGGTGATTAAGGGTAGAAGATAGTTGGCTCCCTGTAAAACAGAAAGAGAGAAAATATTTTCGACTAGGCGTTTATTGCCTCTTACCGCATCCTTAAATTTCAGCAAAGTAGGCTGCGTCATTAAATAACTTTCCTCATCCTTTGGCAGAAAAATTTAACTTTCAGTTTTTAAAATCCTCTCACGTATCGTACGAGCATAGGGCAAATAGATGATGAAAAGTATTGGCTATAGTCTTATGTAGACAACTCCCCCTCATCAGTAAAACCCTCGCAATGCACGTTTAAAGCAATTAAGGAAATGGCTGAATCCCATTGCCCAGGCACACCTTCTCCATTCTCCGGCCTTCTTGGAATCAGAAAGCTGCGAAGGAGAGGCTGAGATTTAAAAACCGTCAAAGTCCTCTTCCATAAAAAAGGCAAGCTTATTTTTGTTAACCGGTACGTAGATTAATATACGTACAAGCCTACTTAGTTTCTGGAGAAGAACTTTACTTGCTTTCGCTATTTCAATTTATAGACGCAAGACTATAATCTTGCATCAAAGAAAATTGTTTTGATAGTTACATTTGTTTCTACGTATATTCAACCTGTAGCACCATGCTTCGCCTACATTAGACATATTTCAGCGTCACGTGGACTAAATGTATTATGTCCAAAAAAGAACTTCAAAAGGATTGTCAAGTTAAGACAGCATCTCAAAACTCAGACACTCTTTTTCGGGGGTAAAGCTAATACCTGTAGGCAATATCACTTTCCAGGAACTAGACGAGTGGATAGATTTCCCCGATGAGTTTCATTTTCATATCTTTATGCTACGATAAACAAATCTTAACCCTATATTAAACTTACTCTTCCCTACTTCGCATTAGAAAAGCGAGGAAAATTAGCTGAACTATAGTATGGATTACTCCCTATGGATATACAGAGTTTAAGGCAGGAAGTCAGACCGGAAGTTATTAAAAAAATAAATCCTCATATGTTGCAGTTTATCCAGTTTAGGGACAGAGACTTAACAGGGAAAATGCATCCAAGACTGTTACTAACTCGAAACAGATTTGACTTAATGGCAAAGTATATATATGCCAAATTTCGAAAGTCTGGAATCGATTCAGGCTGGGGACTGCATGTATACTATGAGCACATTCGCGCCTTCAACAACTTTCAAGAACCGGGCAGTGAGGAAAAGACGGGGAAAGACGCATTTATTGCTGCCTTTCACAATATTTTGGAATCCATTAAAAAAGAGGGTTTTGATGAAGATACATCCATCGTACCTCTACTAGATGAAAATCTGATTCTGGATGGTTCTCATCGAACGGTAGCTTGCCTTCTGTACGATAAAGAAGTTGCTTGTCTACGGGTGGATATTAATCCTCTTGTCAATCGAGCGGTTCTTGAATACAGCTACTCCTATTTTAGAGAGAAGGGTCTGGCTAACACGTGTTCTGATGCGATGGCCCTGGAATATTGCAGACTTAAGAGCAATACCTATGTAGTCACTGTTTTTCCGTCTGCAGTGGGCAAAGATGAACAAGTAAAAAAGGTAATTCAGGAGTATGGCGAAATTATTTATGAAAAATCTGTTCACTTGTTGAATGAAGGCCCAATTAACTTAATCAAGCAAATATACGGAAATGAAAATTGGCTAGGAAATTGGAGCGATGACTTTAGGGGAGCACGGGCAAAGGCTGCGGCCTGCTTTCGGTATAATGGTTTGGCCAGAGTTTTTATCGTTGAATCGGATAATTTAGAGAACGTTACGAAGGCCAAGGCTAAAATAAGAAAGTTATTTAATATCGACAAACACTCAGTCCATATCAATGACACCCATGAAGAGACGATTCATCTAGCGCAGATTTTGCTAAATGATAATAGTATTCACTTTTTAAACTATGCTCGCCCAAAGAATTATGCAAAATTTTATCAATTGTTAGCAAACTATCAAGAGTGGTTGGCAGAAAAAAACTTAGACAAAGAATGCTTCTGTATTGATAGCAGCGCAGTCATGGCAGCCTATGGGATTCGAGCACCTGGAGACCTAGACTTTCTACATCACGGATATGAGCAGATAATCTCAGACAAAGATGACATAGAAAGTAATAATGACAAGCAGCCTTATCATGCAAAACCAGTGGATGATATTATCTATAACCCTGAAAACCACTTTTATTATAATGGACTGAAGTTTGCTACTTTAGATATCATTAAGAACATGAAAAAGAATAAAGGAGCACTTAAGGACCTAGAGGATATTCATAAAATTGATGAATTTTTAGCTTTTTCTCAAAATAATAGAATTCGCTTCTATCTAAAATATTTGTTTAACCCTTGGAATTTTTACATAGCCTCAAGAAAATTCCTAGGACTGCTACGAAAAATAAAAGCAGTCAGTTCAAGATTGAAGGGCAACAGTACCTGACAGCCTATAGAAGAATATCTCTGGCGATATTTGATAGCCAAGCGATTTATATGGGCGCTCACCTTGAAATCTTCTATATTTCTAGTTTTTTTCCGGTCCAGTTAGATCTCTTGTATCCTTTCTGGAGTATTGCTTGCTCACTTGGGATTTTCCAAGACTTTCCATTGTAGTACTGTAAAACTCCTGATTTGCGCCTAAACTTGGTTACCACTTCTATAAATTGTCCATCTCGTACCCTTGACTCAAACCTTAGGGCTGCATCAGATGCAAGTACTTTATTTAGAGCTATAGGCGAACGCTTTATCAGAATAGGCTCGCTTGATGCACTATAAATAGGCAAAAACAGGAAAGAAAAAAATAAAATAGAGGTAGGCAACATCAAACTTTTTATCATAAAATCCTCTTAAATGCGTTTTGTACTATATTCCTACGTAATTACACTGAAGTAGCTATAGGTAGCATACTTAAAAAGTTCGGTTTTTACGGATAAATTCATATAAATTTATCCGTAAAAAACCAATGTGTAGGCTAAACTTGTCCGGCTCTCGCCAGACGCGCTCCACCTGTACCTGCTCAGGCACCCAAAACCCGCTACTAACGATTAGCTACTGGTTGTAAAAACAACATCAACCCAGTAATTGGTCGATTGGAACGTATCCGTTGGGAACGCTCTGCCGCCATACTTGTAAACTCCGTTACCACCACTATCACCATCCTTGAGCGCTCTGAGGGGTGGGTTTTCAGTGAACGTAGCGGCGAAATAGCCTTCGTCGCTCGAGTAATGTCCAACATCCGTATGATAGGACGCGACATAAATGACGTTCGCTGTGATCGGAACAGGAGTGGCAAAGTTAAGCTGCTGCCAACCGGAGGGGGTTTCATTGATAAAAGTTTCTGTGGCCAATTGCTGACCAGTACTTGTCCACAAAGTGCCGACATGCGTTCCTGTGTTCGCGCTGCCTTTGAAAAAGCGAATGCCTGTAATGAAACCATTAGTATTGGCTTGAAATCTGACACCCAGTTCAACAGCCTGATCGTCCGCCTCAGATAATACCTCTGGGGTAGCCGTAGCATCCCAGATGCTACAGGGGCAGGTGCGTGGCGTGACAGTGACTGAAATACCAGCTCCAACTGTTTCGAGATTGCCACTATCATCTACTGCACGGCTCTTAATGTTCACAGTACCGGTGGTTGTGGGTAGCCAACTGTAACCCCAACTCTCGCGACCGTTCGCCGGATGCCAGATCGTGCCACCATCAATCGAGACTTCAACGCCCCCTACCACACCGCCGCCTGTGTCGGCTGCAGTCCCTGTAATCAGGATGAGACTACCATTTTGAACAGTTGCCCCATCAGTAGGTGACGTAATGGTTGAGGTTGGGGCCGTCGTATCGGTAGAAGCAGTCGCTGGGACTAGCCCCGCTGGGCCTGTTTGCAAGGTTTCAGGTTGAACTCCCATATCAGCCAGTAAATTGACCGTGGCCTGTTTCATCCGTCGATCTGACCCTGGGCCAACGCGATCGTGCTTTTCATCTAAGCCCCAAGACCATTGAATCGTCCCTGCTCCAAACACAAGGGCACCGCTACTATGTCTATACAACGTCAGATGGTGGGTGGCAGTGCCAGATGCATAGGTTCCACCAAAATCTTGTAGGACGTCAACATTGCTTGCCACCGTTGTGGATAAGCGAATTAAACCAGGTGGACGAGATCCATTATCTGCATCTTCATCCCATTCATACCCCAATGTTCCATCAGGGAGTGTAATCGGGCTGCTGCCGGGGGTGAGATTGGCAATATCAGTATTGCGCCAGAAACGCATCTTGCCATCTGCCTCAGGAACGACGATTGCTTTCGTGCCCTCGTTCACTTTGAAGGAAGTGCCCGTTAAGGCATTTTCGGGGCGATTACAATCTGATGTTGTACTACAGCGGGGGTCGCGCCATGTACCTGTCCAAGTGGGTGGTTCCTGGGGATCTTTTGCATTAGGATCAACCCCATTTTTTTCAAAAGTCTGCTTGTAACAAACTAAGGTGCGGTAGGGCGTATTGGATGGATCCGTGCTGTTTTCCCATCGGGTCTTCCAGAAGATTTCATTACCACTGAAGAAAGCTAGGTTAACCCCAGCATCTCGAGCCGCCTCGACGTTAACCCGCTGCTGAGCTGACCAGTATTCATCATGACCGATCGATAGAAAAACCTTGTGGTTGAGGATGAGATTGCCCCGGCGATCGCTATCGACTCCAGTAAAGTAGCTGACGTCATAGCCGTTTGCTTCCAACCAACGCACCATCGGGTATTCCGCGTTAAAAACCCAATCTTGACCACCATCAACTGCGCGAGTGTTGAATGGACGGTTGTAGCTCACTTTGTAGGCTCTCCCTGGGTTCACACCCGGTGCTCCCACATAAAGGCTAGTTTCTCCAAAATTACCGCCTAATTTGTCGCCAAAGTTGTTGTAGGCTTGCCAAGTAGTATCTGACGCTTGAAACAAAATGTTCGATTGACTGGCATCATCGCGAACAATGAAAAAGATATGACTCGCGCCTGCAGGACTGGTGCGAACAACTTTCGCAAAGTAGATGCCAGAGGTTGCATCTGCCGGAACGTCCCACGTCGCAGAAACGTCCCAATTACCGCAATCGATCAGGCCCGTAGTCGCGTTTCTCAAACACTTCGGTTGATTCTGAGGCTGCTGTCGGTTAACTGGAACCGTATCAACTTTGCGAGCACCTGCTCCACCGTAATAGCCCATGCGATAGATATCGAGACGATAGCTGGTGGCAGGGGTTTTGATTTTGAAGGAAACAGTTTCCCCCCGATTGACGCTAATCTGAGTCGCGAAACCCTGGAGGTTATCATCTCCTGCACCTTGAATGTCCCATTCAGTTTCATCATTTCCCGGTTTAGCATTCTCGACAACAATCGGATTTTGGTTTGCCATAATCACTCATCTCCATCGTATGATTTAGCTGTTGCATATTCATCTTTGCTGTCCCTATGACATGGCCCAGACAACTATTCCACGTTTAATTCCGCCTATCTACTTATTGAAGTGTAAAGACCACATCAACCCAGTAGTTGCTCGATCGAAAAGGATCCATTGGGAACGCTCTGTTACCATACTTGTACACTCCGTTACCATTGCTTGCACCATCTTGAAGTGCTTGTAAGGGTGGATTATTTACGCCTGCGGTTGCAAAGGCATCATTGTTAACAGAATAGAGTCCAACCTCGGTGTGATAAGACACAATCAATGTCGTGTTTGCCATGATCGGCACTGGGTTACTAAAACTAGCTTGCTGCCAACCGGAGGCGGTTTCATTCATGAATTTTACCGAGGCTAACTCCTCACCTGAACTATTCCATAAGGTTCCAATATGAGTACCTATATTATTGGCACCTTTAAAGAAGCGAATGCCTGTGATAAAACCATCTACATTGGATTGGAATTTGAGGCCCAGTTCGACCTCATTCGGATCGTTGACTTCTACTTGATCCGGAGTCGTTGAGTTGTTCCAGATACTACATGGACAGTTAGGTCCGCCAGCGGTTGTAAACGAGCCGTTGAAGTTTGCTTCTAGTGCATTACCAGATGGATCTTTAATGCGCGGATCAGTGGTGCCTCCTTTGACTTGAAACGTGTAGGCCGTGGATGCAGTTAGGGTTGCATTGGGCTGTAACACCGCTGTGCGCGTCTCGGCATTATAGGAAAGCGTCGCAGCTACAACAGCGTTAGCTGGATCGCGTAACGTAAAAGTGCTGGCATTAACAGTGGATGGATCGATTGCCTCATTAAAGGTCACATTTACACTCGTATCAGCAGCGACGTTTGCCTCACCGTTCGCAGGAACTGTTGAACTTACGGTTGGAGCAACTGTATCTTGACCGTAGGTTGCCACATAGGCTCCAGCAGTGGCTGGGAAGAAGGCATACTTGATCCCTTTAATGGTTTCTTGGATATAGTCAACGTTGCTTCCATCTCGTGTAATGCCGTTGATCAGTGTGCCCGTTGTCGATTGTAGGGGCAGCATTGCCTGCAATCCAGTTGTATTGCTGCCTGGAGTAATCCTAAAACTCAAACTATTGCCATTCCAGGACAGCAAGCTAAATGAGGAATCCTGGCGACCATCGAGCCAGGTTAGCATTTGACGAGCGGAAACGACGGGCACCCCACGCGTTTTGGCAGATCCCACAACTGCGTCCGATTTTGACCGATCGCGATCGGTGTGTGCATTGACGACAAAGGCACCATAATATCCTTCCGCGCCAATCGCTTTATCTAACAGAGTATCGATCGTAAATGGGTACACCTGCCCTGACTCATCTGTCATCTGCGTGGTCGCTTGGTAAACATCGATCGGAGTGCCATCAAGGTCTGCAAAGCGCATCACCATTCCACTGCCTGTGAAGAAACCTGGTTGTTTATCGACTCCTGGCTGTTTCTTATTCACCCAAGGACCGGGCCAGTAGTAATAGGTCGTATCAAGACGAATCCCGTTATTAAGCTCAGCTTTAGCCTGACTGACCCAATCGCTCCATACAAGACAATGGCTTCGATTTGTAGTGGGTGCAGGGACACTAGGATAGTTATTGTGAAATTGTAGGAGTTGAGTGGTCAAGCTAGTTGTAATCGATTCAAGCGTGTAATTGGAACATTCGCGAGTTGTGGGCTGATCGGGGACAGTCGTGAGATGCAGCGCTACTTCAAAATTGTCAGATACGGCGTCGCCTGCGGTCTGATTATTGAAGCTCGTTGCACTGGTTTCAGGATAGACATAGGAGGTACTCCGTATACACTCCCATTTCTCCACAGAGCAGGAGGCAGGACTGGCGGTACGATGTTCATTAAAGCGAGCAGCAGTGCCTCCTCTCGCGTGATCATCTCCTGTCAGGATTACAACTGCTTTCTTGCGATTTGGGAAATACCAGAAACGTGGAAGCGGCTTCTTCGCCAAGTTCATCTTCAAAATCAAGTTTGCCAACAAGCGCTGTTGTTCGTCTGCCTGGGGAATGGCAATTTTATCGGGGTTAACCCAATCTTTGTTAGAAGCGAAAAGCGTATCGGGTGGACTACTTACATCAGCACAATTTGCTTTAGGTCCGCCGTAGTATGCATCGTCTGAGCGGATTGGTTCACAACCATCGCGTTCTCGTGCTGTTTGCGGTTCCAGATTTGCCCACTGTGGATCTCCCTGGCGTGTGTAAACGATCGATTTCGCTAAGTCATAGGTAAATGCTGCCACCTGTCCCCCATTCGGACCAACACTGCGTAAGGTTAGCGCAGGATTCGCAGCACAGCTTCCTGCGTCTGCACTGGTGCACAGGGTTGCGAGACTAGCAGCACCATTCTTTAGCGTATAGGGATCAGCAGGACCATGAAACTGAATGGTTTCACCGACAATACCTTTACCCGGTTCTATCGAAGTATTGACCTGCACATATTGATCCGAACGGGTTGTACCTGAAGCAATCAGTCCAATCAAATCAGTCAGCTGCTGGTTATTCTTGTCAGGACGCATGACAATGAGATTGCCACCTTGGTTGACCCAGTTGTTCAGCAAAGTGACCTTACTAGCATCCACAGGGGTCTCGCCCAAGAGCGTAATATCAGCACTATTGAGCGTTTGTTCTGAAACTAAATTAATATCCGTGACACTAAAGGCATTGAATCCTTCATTCCGCAAAATCTCGGCGTAGTACTTGCTGAAGGGATTTCCAGGATTTGTAATCACTAGGATAGGACCTCCCGGTCCTAGATCAGGTAGCCGTTGAATAGCGTTCGCTGATATCCGGGGAGCTGCTGATCGACGACTCCTATCCGATGAGCTGGGTTGGGTGGGAACCTGAAGGCTTTGGCGGGGTTGACTCGTTGCCAAATCTCGCAAGATAATTTTCCCATCTCTACCTGCACTCGCAAACGCCTTTCCGTCTGGGCTAAAAGCAAGTGCGGTAATAGAATTCGGTTGTGCTCGTACGAGTTGTCTTTGTCTTTGGGCACCTGGGAGCGGTCGCCCCGTTCTTAAGTTCCACTGAATGATTGAATTGTCGTCGCTTCCACTGATTAACGTCTTACCATCGGGGCTGAAAGCAACTGCTTTGATCGGACGGGGCTGACCACGAAGAATCTGCCGCTGTTGCCCAGTTGAGCTGTTCCATTGGATGAGGAGGCTGTCATCCCCCCCGCTGACAAGGGTTGTTCCGTCTGGACTGAACGCAAGTGCCCTGGCGGGTTGCGTGTGTCCCTGAAGTAATTGGCGCTGTTGTCCTGTTCCCACATCCCACAGCTGGACTGTGGCATCCCAGCTTCCGCTTGCTAATGTTTTTCCATCCGGACTAAAGGCAATGCCTACTACACCATTAGCGTGTCCTTTCAGAATCTGACGCTTCTTACCTGTTGCGACATCCCACACAATCACTTGATTATCATTACTTCCACTCGCTAGGAGTTTTCCATCAGCACTGAAGGCCACTTTATTGACGAAGTCTCTATGTCCTTCTAGAAACTGGCGTAGCTTACCAGATTTTGCATCCCACAATCCGACCACTGTATCTAGTCCCGCACTCGCGATCGTGGTTCCATCAGGACTGAAGGCGACGGTGCTAATGGGATGTTCATGTCCCAAAAAAATCTGGCGTTGTTTCCCCGTTGGACGATCCCACAAGCGAATGACAGTATCGTTACCGACGCTGACTAAGGACTTCGTATCAGAGGAAAATGCGATCGAAGTAATTCGATTTGCTGAGGTTGAACTTTGGGGAGTCTGTTTTTGTGGAGTCTGTGCTGAGAGGATTGAGACTGGAAGCTTGATCAGCCCTGGCAGAAGAATTAGAAAGGCAATGTAGCAAAAAAATGTAGCATATCTAAACAATCGGCTCATTGCAATCACATCCTTTACTGAATTCCTAAAATTTGATGAAATAACCAACTCGCCATGACGGTTACAAGATATTGACGCACTGGAACATTGAACTACTTTCCCCTTCAGCAGCCAGGATTGGAATTTCCCTTCGATGTTTACTCAAACTGAAATTGATATTGCAAACATACTCATAGTCATTTAAAAAAAGACAGAAAAGAGTGTGCTTTCCGGAATGCAGAGATCCTATTGAAGAGCTAAGTTTCTATATACTATTTAGACATCTGGCTTAATGCACAAACATCTAAGGACAAATATACTTAGCAAAAATAGAATGTCAATTGGAAGATCTTTCGGTGAATTTTGTCAGCTCTTAGGTGATTGTTGACTTCACTAAAATTTATTTATTTTGGTCGAAATATTAGATTTTATGTGGATAAATAGCAGCATCCGGTTGACAATGACTGCTGAGCAAGTCATTAGCTGGTTAAAGTTCGGCTAAAGTTTCTATAGACACATCCTACAAACCCAGCCTGTAACCAACTTTGAATTTTCATGAAGACGCGGTTCCCTGACCGTGGGATACTGCGATCAAGACTTATTGAGAGCAGTATCCGCCCCATGCGTTCTTTCGTTTATCACACTCCTGAGTTAGTACCGTCCGAGCCGATGCCGGATTGTGCGGTGGTCATTGATGTACTCAGGGCTACTACTACCATCGCCGCCGCCTTAGCGAATGGGGCAGAAGCAGTCCAAACTTTTGCAGACTTGCAAGAACTGAATCAGGTGAGTGAGCACTGGCCTGCGGATCAGCGTATCCGCTGTGGCGAACGGGGTGGAAAACAGGTAGATGGATTTGATATCGGTAATTCTCCCTTTGAGTTCACGCCCGAAGTGGTGGCGGGAAAGCGAATTTTTATGAGTACTACCAATGGGACGCGCTCTTTGAGTCGGGTTGAGAAAAGCCCCGTACTTGTAACCGCTTCTTTCTCTAACATTAGTAGTGTCAAGAAGTTTTTATATGAACGCGCCTTTGAGACCGTCTGGTTTGTCGGTTCCGGTTGGGAGGGCAGTTTTTCTCTAGAAGACACCGTATGCGCGGGGGCTTTGGTGCATCTTCTGGACAGCGACTTTGGTAATGACGAAGCAGTGGCAGCAGCAGCCCTATACCGAGTTTGGGCGGATAACCTGGTAGGACTTTTTGAACTAGCCAGCCACGGAAAACGGTTATTGAATTTGGACAAACGTAAAGACCTGGCCTACTGTGCCGAATTCGATACGGTAGATGTCTTGCCGATTCAGATCAGCCCCGGTGTACTGGCCCTTGCGAAGTAGTCTAGGCCTAAGGTCGCCCTGAGATATTCATAGAAACTCAGAAAATACACATATCTTGCTTAGGAAAAGATAGGAAGCAATTTTATGCAAATTTGCTTGTCTTTGCTCAGCTCCTTCTCTGTTTACATTGCGTAATTCTTTACCATACGCCAGGGAAATTTATATGAAATCATCTTACAAACATAATAAACAGAGCATATAAAAGGGGAATTTACAGTAATCTCATTAGGAATTTATCAAAAGTTCATAATGAGACCAATTCGTCTTCGCTACAATTTTGCCCAGTAGTCTCAGTGTAAATACTTATTTATGTAACAAAAAGCACATTTAGTGACGGTATGTACGTAATAGTACGTAGACATTGCAGTAGGGCCGCCTGCTGAATGCAACAAAAAGTAATCCCCAGCAATAAATTTCGGAAAGAGTGAGCGGGCCTTGCAGGTTTTTAAATCGCGGCCTCTCCTCCAATAGCCCTTTGGCTGTTTAAAGCAAAGAAGGGCCGTAGTCCAGAGATGGTGTGTCCAAACAACGTGAAAGTTGCCCATGCTACAGGAGTTGAACAAGTCCATGCTCTTTCAAAAGCGCTCTTCGACCGCACATATCGGCCTATCCATGGGGCTTCTAGGCACCGCTTTTATCCTCTCAACGGCACAGGTCTCAGCTAATACGCTGAGTGCTTTCGACCGCATTTCGGTTGCTGTTATCAATGGAGAGGAATTCAGCTCGGCAAGAGGAGCTGTGGATGAAGGGTTTCTCATTGGAGAGGATGGTCAGGTTTTTATCCCTCAGTTGGGCAAGATGCGAGCCGCTGGGCGGGAAGAGTCAGAACTCCAGTCGGATCTTGTCGATCGCTTGCGGGAGTATATCAGAGTGCCCAGCGTGTCGGTACGTCTAGTCTCTGTCAGTCCTGTGTCTATTGATGTGAGTGGTGCGGTGTACCGACCGGGGACGGTCACCCTTCTACCGGATGCAGCCACCCAAGCCAGTATTAAAGATGTAGGAGTTTTGCGCACCGCTTTCAATGCGATTAGAAAAGCAGGCGGGGTCCGTCCAGATGCAAACCTGGCAGGTATCGAGATTGAGCATGAAGGTAAGCGAAAAACACTTGCGCTAGGCCAGGATACTTCTGTAATCACGGGGGACCGGATTATTATCTCCAGCTTGGGAACAGCACAAATGGATGCCAATAATGTGCCATCGCAACTAGCACCTAGCGAAATCAGCGTCTACGTCTCGGGGCAAGATTTGCCCCCTGCTGCCATTGGTGCTGTAAAAGTCAAACCGGGCACTCCTTTATCTGGAGCCTTGACTGCTGCAGGAGCGACCGGACAAAGCTTTTTGCGTAGTGACCGAGAAGTGGTACTTATCCGTGGCAATCCAACCACGGGCAAACGAGACCTAATGTCCTACAGACTCGACAAAATAGTGACCGGGGAGACGGACCCAAAGCTACTACAGGATGACAGCATTCTAGTTAATGCGGGTTCTACAGCCAATACGGCTAGTTTTTTGGGCTTTCTTGAGCCTCTTTTCAATCCGCTCAAGCTTTTACTCCGCTAACTTCAGCACCCATTTCTGCATCAACTGTAATCAACTGTTCATGGAGTACCAAAGTTTATGAGTAACGTTACTGCCATTATCCGCAGACACTGGAAGCCTTTGCTGGCCTTAAACTGTGCTCTGTTCGCCGCCACTGTGAGTGTTGCTCTATATTGGCCACGCACATGGACAGCTACTGCCAAAGTTATTCTGCCCAATGTGACGGGAGGACTAGATGCCAGCCTGGGCACCTTGGGAAATCTCCGTGATACAGGAAACGGATTCACTCAAGAAGTGAACCCCCCTACAATTCAAGCCACGATTCTCAAAAGTGATGATGTAATTCAGCGCGTATGGATGGATGATCCCGAGAAAGACCTATACAAAAAGCTGGACCAGTATGCCAGTTTGTTCAAGGTGTCTCCTAAGGATCAATCTACCGTGATTGATATAGAGGTCCGGGGCTCCAGCGCAGAAGGTGTCCAGGCACGCGCACAGGCGCTCCTTGCAGCATACCAACAGCGTTTGAACGAACTACGCAAGGATGATGCAGCGGTACGCGAAAAATTCAGTCGAGAGGAGCTCGAAGCAAGTCAGCGTGATCTATCCCAAGCGCAGCTTGCCCTTTCCAAGTTTAAGCAGGCTACGGGACTGGTCAATGTCAATGAGCAGACCAGAGCACTCGCCAGTTCTATCAGCACCTTAACTGCAGCACAGACACAGGCTCTAGGGGAGGGCAAAGCTGCTGAGATTCGGAGTAAGGTTCTAGCATCGCGCATTGGCATGACTCCTGAGCAAGCCTTCGGTTCACTGCGTCTTGGCGAGAACAAAGAGTACCAGGCTATCCGGCAGAAGCTATCGGAAGTTGAAATTGCTTTGACCGATGCGCGTGGACTCTACACCGACAAGAATGATCGGGTACAGTCCCTGCTCTTACGCCGAGAAGAACTCCTGAATGCGCTCAAGCAAGAAGTTACCAAAGCCCTTCCCCAAGGAGCAACGCAAGGGATGGATACAACCTTGGGGGGAAACAACTATAGGGATGCCCGGATTGACCTGATTGTGCAACTTATCGAAGCAGAAAGCACAGGCAATGGAGATAAGCAGCAGGCTGCCCAAATTCAGAAGCAGCTAGATAAGTTCAATACCAATCTCAGGTCCTTTGGAAAAGATGAGGCCATACTACTAGAACTACAGCGCAAATATGACATCACTGAGGGTGTGTACAAGGGCTTAGTCGCTCAGATAGAGCAAGCCAAGGTCAATGCCTTCAACAGCTATCCGAATGTGCAAACGCTTGACCAGCCCCATGTTGACCCCAAACCTACGAGTCCTAAAATATTCCTGATTGCCCTGGGGGGTGCGCTGGGTTCAATCTTTGGAAGCCTAGCGCTGGCCCTGGGTTTGGAAAGCCGCAACCCCCTATTTGGCCCAAGAGATTTACAGAGAACGGAGTTGCCCGTCCTTGCGCGTATGCCAAAGTTTGCAAATCCCGCATCAAATTCAGAACTCGCTCTTGCTAGGGAAGATTCGGTATTCCAACGGCTTGCTTCGGCGGTCAGCGTCATGCCGTTAGAGAACCAGCGTCTACTGGTCACTAGCTCAACCTTCGGGGAGGGGAAAACGAGTATAACGCTAGGGTTAGCTCTAGCCTTGAATGCCCTGGGGTTTCGGGTCCTCCTTGTGGATGGGGACTTCCGCAAAGCAGACCTGAGTGGTCGCTTTGCAGCAATGCAAAAGATGACGGAACAGTTAGCCGATGCTGGGCAGCCCATCCCGATACGCGATGGTCTTGATCTGCTACGTACCGAAGCAAAACAGGAAAGAATCGGAGAATTTGTGCTCCGTGGCGGTTTAGAACAAACTATCGATAGATTGCAGGCTAACAATCACTACGACTACGTCCTGGTAGATAGCCCACCGATGAGCCTAACCAGTGAAGCATCGCTGATGGTTACGTACCTCCAAAATGTTTTGTTTGTGGTCCGTCCTGGCGTCAGTGACCGCTATGCGGTAACAGAGAGTCTTGAGCAGCTTGCGCGGCAGAATGCCCACACCATTGGTCTATGCATTAACGGGCTAGAGACACGGACGGAAGGATACCGCTATGGACGTAGTGAAGCTCAGGTAGGAACATGATTCAACTGTGGGATTCATCCCTGTCTATCGCTACTCGACCTATTAAACCAGAGGAGCCTACAGGTCCTTTGCAAGGGTATGGGATTCGCTGGAAAACCCTGACCAGAGCGGAGCAGTTAGTCTGCGCAAGCATTGCTCTGCTGCCCCTTTGGTGGATATTGGGATGGAGCTGGACGCTTGCGGTGTGGATGCTGGGTATAATAGCCCACGATATTTTTCGCTATGGCAATCTCCGTTTTAAGAGTCCAACTTTATCAGCAGCTGCATTACTGGCTTTCGGGTTTTATACCCTCATCAATTCAAATCTTAGAAGTCCTACTTTCAATCTGAACTCCGTGATCGGTCCGACAACGCTGTGGATTTGTGCTGGTTTGGCGCTTTGGTACATACAGAGCAACGACATCCGCATACGTCCGCAGGTTATGGCCTGGGCCTTCTCGGTTAGCATCATCCAGATGATTGTGTTCTGGCTAATAGTTCACTTTGGCCTGTCAGAGCATAGCTATATTCCATACCGTACTCTTTTTGGATTCCTGACAGATAAGGGTGAGCAGTTTATCCCCGGTGCCGGTAATGCTAATTATCTAAAACCCTATGAGCCGAGCGAGAAAGGATTAGGGGGCTTGGCTCGTTACAGCTTTTTCTTCGCTCACCCATCTACCTGTGCCCTGTGGGTAGGCTTTGCCGCCCTGCTGAGCTTAGATATGAAAAACCGTATCTGGGCAACATACATGGTTTTGGGGTGTTCTTTCTTATTATTGTTAGGCCAAACTCGCTCTGCCTGGCTTGCTTTTCCCGTGGCGCTGGCAGCTCGCTACTTTTTCAATAGAAGTAAAGTTTTCCTTTTTGCCCTCGTTTCAGTGGTGAGTCTTGCCGTATTGTCGCTTCCTCCAATTACTGATTCACTCCTTGGTAATTACACAGGGGCTATAGAAGCAACGAGTCATCTCCGCAAAGATTCAAGCAAGGTTCGTAATTTAATTTATGCGCGGACCTTGGAACGTATTCCAGAAGAACTACTTTTAGGACATGGCATCAATGGACCAACAGTTCTACCGGGGTTCGATGCTGGACGTATTGGATCCCATAGCTTCTTTCTTGGAACGCTGCTCTATAAAGCTGGCGTATTGGGCACAGCCATTTTTACAACTTTTCTAGTTTCTCTCTTCTTATGGCTCGCTAGAACTAAAACAGGTAGGCCTACCTGTTGCTTTTTTATATTTCTGTATTTTGGACTGAATTTACTGGTCGAAGAGCCTGAGATAGTAACAGTTTTACTCGTCTTACTCTGCACCTTATTAAGGGAGACTGCGATAACTCTTAAGGGAGGATTGGACCATGCGTAAGCTTCTGGTTCTAGCGGGAGAAAATGATGGGTTGGGCGGTACTCTGGTTTCTCGCTCGATGCTGGCCTTGGGATTTAAACAAAGTAGTGTGTCTGAGCAACTACAGATTCTAGTTCAATCTAACTCATTCATGGAGCAATACTTGCGGGATGCAGGTCACGGATTCTGTTTGCAGCCAGTCGAAGCAAAAGACAGGACCCAATTCATGCAGCGCTCCTTTCGCTGGGTGAATCAGCAACCCCGAGATTGGCCTTTGCTTCTAGATAACTGTGTTGACAAGCAAGTAATACCAGCCATTTTGAAAGCGACTCTAGCACTGCGGTTAAGTGGCCGTCCTGTCTATCACTTCTGCCATGATTTATGCCTATCTCACAATGCGCTGGGCTATGCCCTGCGGAAAATTGCTTTCACCTGCCTCTCCCCGCACGTCCTCTGTAATTCGCAATTCACCGCTACGAACGTCTGCAGTCTGATGTCTGATATCCGGGGAATTCTATACCAGCCTGTAGACCTGGAACAGTTCCATCAGCGCCCCTCTACCCAGCCAGTTCCTGAAGGATTGAAGCCCATCGTGCAGTCTGGGGCTCGTTTGATGTTGACCCCTTCCCGCATCAATCAAGTGGGAATTGTCAATGACAAAAATTTGCGGGCACTTATCCCCGTAATTGCTCAACTCAAAGCGATGGGGCATCACTACCACGGCGTGGTGATTGGTCCAGATGGTTCTCCCGACCTGGCCAATACTCGTGTCTTGCTCGATCAAGCGGCGGAGGCAGGCGTCGGAGACCGTTTCACCATCTTGCCGCCAATGAACAAGATTGAAGACTGCTATAAGCATGCCGATATTGTTGTGACGCTTGCCCCACGAGAGCCTTTCGGTCGTACTGTCGTCGAGGCAATTGCCTGTGGCGTCCCGGTCATTGGTAGCCGCAGCGGAGGAATTGGTGAAATTCTCAATCATTTCGCACCGCATTGGACCGTTGAACCCAATGACCCTCTAGCAGTGGCGCAGGCGATCCTCCGGGTTGCTTCTGATCCTATGACATCAGGCATTCTTGCCCACGGCAGAGCTTGGGTCGAGCAACGGTGCAGCGTTCAAGAGTATGCCCGTGGGGTGATGGAAGTTACGGGCATTACCCATAAGGTCACCCAACCAGAACACCCTCCAATTCATGCTCCATACCCTGACCCCATAGGAGAACGGGCCTAATGCAAAACTCACAGCTTCAGGCCTCGACTTTCGTTGAGGCAACTTCTTCAACTGCCGACATCCTGGTAATTTCCCGTGTCTTTCCCCCCGCAGTTGGTGGTATTGAGGAATATGCCTATAACCGCTGCCTGCAAGACCCAGACCGGGTGATTGTTCTGACCGCATCCTGTACAGGAGAAGAGGCTTTTGATCAGGCTCAATCTTTTCCTGTACACCGCTGGCCTATGCCGTCTTACCTCCGCTCTGTGGGTAAACTCGGCAGTCTGCTCAAACAGATCGTCAATATGGTTTGGTCATTCATTATGGCGGTCCAACTTTATGGGCGCTATCGCTATCGCTACATCGAGTGGTGCCATGGTTATGACTTTCCTGCGCTGCTGCTATTGAGCTATGTGCTCCCGATTCGTTTTTTTGTCTATCTACACGGCAACGATGTCCTTTGCCCAGCCAAAAATCCACTGCTGCATACGCTGTTTGAATGGACTCTGAGCAGAGCAGAAGGGGTCGCTTGCAATAGTTCTTTCACTCGGGATTACCTGAAAGACCATTTTCGATTTGATGCTCCCACCTACGTGATCACGCCAACGGTCAGACCAGAAAAGTTTGGCCCTAGAGATCTTTTAAAGAAAGCTCCCGCCTTACGTGCTGCAGTGCGAGCCAAGTACAATATCCCGGAAGAAGCGGTTGTCATCTTGTCCGTCGGGCGTCTTGTCCGCCGCAAGGGATTCAATCGGGTCATCGAAAATTTACCAACTTTGTTGGCTAAAGGACTAGATGTTTATTACTTAATCTGCGGTCGAGGCCCTTTAGAAGCTGAACTTAAGGCACTAGCTAGTCAACTCGGTGTCCAGGATCGCGTTCTCTTCGCAGGCTATGTACCGGATGAGCAGCTCGCCAGTTATTACGCTGCCTGTGACCTGTTCTCGATGCTTACGTTCTTCGATGCAGAAGACAAAAGTATTGAAGGCTTTGGCATCGTCTATTTGGAAGCAGGTTACTTTGCAAAACCTGTAATCGCTGCACGGGTCGGAGGCGTAGAAGATGCCGTCCACAATTTAGAGACGGGTCTACTGATTGATCCGAATGCTGAGGAGGAGATTACTGACGCTCTGCTCCAACTCTGCACGGATCAACCCTTGCGGGAACGACTTGGTCTCAATGGTCAAGCTTTAGCCAATCGCAAGATACCTCATCGAATCCTCTATAAAGATCGAGTTGTCTCTACCCTTAGCTAAACATCAACTGTTCTACATAAGGACTAACTATGAAGCCACAGACTCTAAATAGCCACCAGCAGCTTCAACTCGCTTTCGTTACGCCCTACGATGCTAGAAATGTAAGAAGTTGGTCAGGTATTCCGTACCATATGTCTCAGGCTTTCACCCATGGGGGCTCTGCCGTTGAATATATTGGACCCTTGAAGAAAGAATTATTCTCGAAGCTTGCTCTTAGCTCTAAAAAGGCAGCCTATAAACTCTTAGGCAAAAAGTATCTCACTGATTGGGATAAGCCAATTCTCAAAGGATATGCTCAACAGATATCAAAAATCCTTTCACAAAAAAAAGCAGATTTTATCTTAAGTACAATTAGCTATCCGTTTGCTTTCCTCGAATCTGATGCTCAATTTGGATTCTGGTGTGATGGAACCTATGCAGCTATGCTCGATTATTACCAGACTTATAAACACTGTTCTTCTGAAAGTATTGAAACAGGTTTGGCTTTAGATAAGTCTATTTATCAGCGGTCAAAATTAGCTATATTTGCTTCTGATTGGGCTGCTAAGAGCGCCATTGATGATTATCAGCTAGATGCGAGCAAAGTTCATGTTGTGCCTATGGGTGCAAATCTTGAATGTAATCGAAATACTCAAGACATAGAAGATATCATTAGGTCTCGGCCTCAAAATCAATGTAATCTGCTATTTATTGGCATTGAATGGAATAGAAAAGG
Source organism: Gloeobacterales cyanobacterium (assembly GCA_038245785.1). Lineage (GTDB taxonomy): Bacteria > Cyanobacteriota > Cyanobacteriia > Gloeobacterales > PMM-0068 > Sivonenia. Next base: position 96,640 of record JBBRSB010000003.1, read on the forward strand.
TGGCGCTGTAGCCTTTGAGGTTGCTCGAAAATTAAACGAATCAGGATTGAAAACCGAATTGACTATTGTTGGCTGTGAGCCAATAGTAGATGGCCCATTGCCAAACTATGTCAAGCCTTTAGGCTTTATTAGTAAGTCGACAGAAGAAGGTCGTAATCGCCTTCATCAACTGTTTAAGGAATCACATTTTCTTATTGTTCCATCTAAAGCTGAGTGTTATGGAATCGTCTTTTGTGAGGCGAATTCCTATGGGTTGCCTTGCCTTGCTACTACGACAGGAGGTATACCTACCATTATTAAAAATAATATCAATGGGCATACCTATGCTCTTGATGCCTCGATCGATGAATACTGCTCTTTTATTACAGAGTTTTTTGGTAATAACAATAGATATACAAATCTAGCTTTATCTTCATTCAACGAGTATAAAACTCGCCTAAATTGGTCTGTAGCCACCAAAACAGTTGAACGATTAATTCGAGCAGTGCGTTGAACTAGCCTCCTACTTTCTATACAGATCAAATTCCCAATTGAAGTTTTCATGACACGGATCGCCACATCAAAAATTGCTAGCAGCAGCCTATGGTTGGGTGGAAGCTTTGCCTTTGCCAAAGGATTCCAACTTATTTCTCAGGTTGTTCTTGCCCGCCTCCTCGCCCCCGAAGATTTCGGTATCTGGGCCATGGTTCTGATTTGGACGACTTTATCTGCCCTGTTCAAGGACACGTCTATCGCCCAAGTGTTGGTCCAAAGAGGGTTAGGTGACCAGAAGCGGGTGAATGCGGTCTATAGCCTGGGCGTTAACATCTCCGTTGGCATGTTTGTCCTGCAATCGCTGGCTGGATTTCCTCTATCCCAGTTTCTTGGGGTAGCTGTACTATGGCCTCTCACTGCTTGTACCGGCTTGGTTTTTCTGATCAGCGCTGGGACTGGCTCCCATGCAGCTGTCATGCAGCAGCAGATGCGCTTCAAAGAGATTGCGATCTGTGATGCCATAGCCAGTTTGGCGAGACTGGCAGGTTCCCTCGCCTGTGCACTCTATGGTGGTGGAGTCTGGGCCTTTGCGGCGGGAGAACTGGCCGCTGCATTGACTGATTCCCTCCTCAAGCGTTGGCTGAGTGGCTACCGCTTTACTTATCACCTGATTCCAGATTCAGAGGCTCTTCGCGAGGTGCGGGGCTTTGTCAGCAGCATGGTGGGGATAAATCTGGCCGTTCAGGCCAATACAAACGGAGACAATTTAGTTATTGGTCGCTTGCTCGGAGCACAGGCACTCGGCTACTACAACCTTGCCTATCAACTAGCGATGCTACCTGTCTTTGCGCTATCGCAGATTAATCGGGTGAGCTTTTCCGTTCTATCTTCTCTGGACAAGCCAGCCAAACAAGCGTACGTCTGTCAGGCCCTAGAGCTATACGCCATCTTGTCTGCTCCAATCTATGGAGTTGCCTTTGTGCTCTCTCCCTTACTTATTCCCTGGCTCTATGGACCTGCATGGACAGCAGCCGTATTAATTTTTCAGCTAGTACTGGTTTTTGCTTATGCACGGGGGTTTATGGGCATTCTAGGAACAGCTTTGAATGCTCTGGATAGACCGGATACCAATGCGGCAATTAACTGGGCACTCGTGCCCCTTTCGATTCCTTCCTACCTGCTAGGAGCCTGGCTCGGGGGAACAACAGGAGTCGCCATTGCCGTAGCTATCGTTATGGGCATTGGAGCAACGATCTGGTTTTGGATAGCGACCTGTCGCGTGGCTGGCTGGAAACTGAGCACTTTCTTAGAGCCGGTTCTACTGCCCAGCTTAGTTGTGGTGATTGCGGTAGCGACGGTGACTATGACTTCCGTACCGATTATTTGGCAACCTCTGATTGTCCTCAGCATCTATGGGCTGAGCTTAGTTATATTTTCTTCCGGTCGGATTCCCCAGATGCTCTTCACCTTAGGGAGACGCGCTCTTGCAGACAAATAAAGACAATCAAGCTGTTGAGATAGGTTCAGTTGCAGTGCTTGAACAACCCTCTAGCCAAGCAAGCCGGAGGTTGTTCTTCCTGGATTTACTTAAAGCAGTCTGTATCACAGCCGTGGTTTCGTACCATGCTGTCTTTGTTCCTCGGACAAGCTATACAGACAGTCTAAATCTGATGGAAGTACTCTTTGCACCTTTACGATTCTGTGTGCCAGTTCTTCTCACCATTTCCTTTCTTCTATTCGAGCGGGGGATGGCACGTCAGGTTGGCCCTGTCTGGCCTTCCTTGCGTAAGCGCCTCATGCGGCTTGCCATTCCTACGGTCTTCTGGTTTAGCTTAGTGCTCTGTTTAAAGGCATTTAGGGGCAGCACCCCAGAAGAACTCATCGGTGAAGTATTGAGCGGAAACATTTTCCAGGGAGCCTACTATCTCTTAGTCCTGTTCCAGTTTGTACTGGTCTTTCCCTGGATAAGGAACTGGTTCGGTCAACTTAGAAATGTTGTGATTACGGTTTTTCTCCAATTTTCAGTCTTTCTCTCCATCTATGCGCTCCTTTTACAGGACAACGAATCACAGGTACTCATAGCACTCAAAAGTATCGGGCGACCCAATTTCATTTATTGGTTAGTTTACATGGCTCTGGGGGTATACTTTGCTAGGCATTTGCCTCAAGCTATAGACTTCTCTAGGCGTCTTTCCCAGAAGAGAAAAACACTTCTGCTGGGGGGTACCGCTGTGCTGATGGGCCTTGAGTATCACTGGTTACTATCGGCTACGAAGGGGTCCGTCCCACCCTTCGACTATGTCCTAGTAACCTGTGTGCTGAGCGTTCTAGTCGCCTTTCTTTGCTTTGCCTGTGTAGAAGAAACGCAGCTACCCGCACCAGTGACTAAAGCGGTCTCACTACTCGCGAACTATAGCCTTGGGATCTTTTGCTGCAACGGGATCTTAAGTGAGGTTTTCCTTTCACTCGGGACTCACGCATTCGCTGGGGCAACATTCGATTTTCCTGTTATCTTCTTGCTGAAATTGGCAGGTTGGGGTTTCCTTCTTACTGTTTCACTCGGGCTATCCATACTGTTGGACCGCTTGGGTCTGGGTGTTTGCGTTCGTTAGTTTTTGTTCTTCATTAGAGATCAATTGTCATGAAACTAGTACTGGTTTGCAATCCAGGGGGTCATTTTTCGACCATGCTGGGGCTCGAAGAACTATGGTCTAAACATCAGCGTGAGTGGGTCACGTATTCCCGAGCTGATACAGAAAAACTTCGGGGTAAAGAAGTAGTCCACTGGGTCATCAAACAGGAAGCAAGAAAAACTGGCAGTACCCTAGTGAATTTTTGGAAAGCACTATGGATTCTGCACAAGAGTCGGCCAGATTTAGTCATTTCAACAGGGTCGAGCTTAGCCGTTCCCTTTATATTTGCCAGCAAGTTATTCGGTATCAAGACTATTTTTGTGGAAAGTATCTCACGTTCCTATGACTTAAGTCTGGCAGGGAAACTAGTTTACAAAATAGTCGATGAAATTTATGTTCAATGGCCGGAGTGTTCTCAAAGTTATCCAAAAGCTCAATACAGGGGGATGGTTCTATGATTTTCTTTACCTTGGGAACTGCTTCTTTCCCCTTTGATCGTTCTATTCTTTGGTTAGAAAAATTACTAACACAAGAAATTATTAAGGAGCCTGTATTACTACAGCATGGAATAACTCCAGTTCGTTTACAACATCCTCTCTTGACTGCAGTGGCTTCCCTCAGTCCCGATGAGATGTATAAGGCTGTGAGCAAATCCTCTTTGGTCGTATCTCACGCGGGTCAGGGTTCAACGCGTATGTTAGCCCAAAGGGGGGCTAGTTTTGTACTTTTACCCCGACTGAAAAAATTTGGAGAACACATAGATGACCATCAATTGCTGTTTGCTACGGCGGTAGAGAAACTGGGAGTGAACTACTGTATAAAAATTGAAGATCTGACCCGATATATACAACACCCACCCCGGCCTTTCAAAGGTGAATTATTACAGGCACCTTCTTTGGCTAGTTATCTTTCCTCACGCTTTGTGACTGCCTAAGAAATTAGATCTAACTGGCTCAAGGGTAATAGCAAAGCAGATCATTCTTCTATCAGCAGTGAGCACTAGAATTTTCTTGGCAGGAGCCCGTTAAGGGCCTATTGAGTGACGGATCTTTGGAGATCTTTAATGTCCGTCCAATGTTCTTCTTATCCATAGGTGTTCAACATGCAAGTTGCAATCGTTCATGATTATCTGAATCAATTCGGAGGTGCCGAGCGGGTCGTTTGTGAACTAGCTAACCTTTACCAGGAAGCTCCTATCTACACTTCCCTCTACCACCCAGAGTTTACCTGGCCAGAATTAAAAGAGGCTTCCATCCAGACTTCCTGGTTACAAAACTTGCCCCTTAGTCATAAGTATTTCAAGCTCCTCTTACCCCTATATCCATTCGTTTTCGATGGAATGAAGCTTTCTGGCTACGATGTCGTTCTCTCTTCCTCCAGTTCCTTCGCCAAAGGGGTTCAGTGTGATGAAGGAACGATTCACATTTGTTATTGTCATTCTCCAACCCGCTTTTTGTGGTTCTATGACGAATACGTGCGTTTGGAAAAGCATGTTTCTAGCATCAAACCATTGCTCATGCCTATAGTTGATCTTCTACGCAATTGGGACTTAGTGGCTTGCCATCGACCTGACTATTACATTGCCAACTCTTCAGCGGTACAAAAGCGCATCCGCAAAATCTATCACCGGGACTCCTGTGTTATTCATCCTCCTATTGATGTAGAGCGGTTCCAAGTTAGTAAACGTGATGAGGGTTACTACTTGATTGTCTCTCGCTTGAATGCATACAAACGTATAGATCTGGTAGTACAGGCTTTTAACGAGTTAGATTTGCCCTTGGTGATTATCGGTGATGGTCCCCACCGTGGGGCCTTAGAGGCGATGGCAAAACCAAATATTCACTTTACGGGTCGTCTACCCGATCAGGAAGTCACTCAGTATTTTCAAGATTGCCGAGCATTTCTTTTCCCAGGAGAAGAAGACTTTGGGATCACGCCCTTAGAGGCTAACGCTTGTGGCAAACCTGTCATTGCATATGGCGCAGGAGGGGCTCTAGACAGCATCACAGAAGGGCTCAACGGTGTGTTTTTTCGCGATCAAACAGTACCAGCGCTTAAAGAGGCAGTACTGGCCAGTTTAGAGATAGTCTGGGACCCCAGAGCAATTCGCACACACGCTGAGCGTTTCAGTCCAGAGGTATTTCAAAAGAAGATTGCGCAGTTTGTTTCTCAAATTGTGATGAATAGGGCAGTAGAATATGCACCGATTCCATCAGTTTTCAGGACCACTTAGTGCGCCTTCGAAAGCATTGAACAAAATAGATTCACTGTCCTTATAGATAGTAATGACTATTAATGGACATTCCGCAGCTACCTGTTTTTACTGCCGTTTAGACACAAGCACCACGAGAAATCACACATGTCCCCTAGAAAAGTTCTACTTGCCCTAGTTTGGGCCACAGGTACACTTTTATCCTCATCTTTATTCGCCCAGAAACCAAGGATCCCAAACATGCCCAGCGCGTACAGCAAGCTGAACAAGAACAGTTAAAACATGCTCAGACGGGACGTTAAGCATACTCAAAGGATTGTCATGCAAAGCCTATCTGCTTCCGCAAGCGATTGGGCTTTCCTCGCCGGATATACAGTCGCTGCGTTGAATTGATATCTTGTCCGCTGTGCTACTTCAACAAAATGGATAGACCCATGGTTAATTCTTCGATTAATTCGTCGCCCATAGACGCACTTACAGATCTTCGTTCCCCAATGATTGCCCGCTTTCGGTCCGGAATGAGTGCTAGCGGCTTTAGAGTGATGACGCTCATCGTGCTCGATAGTATCTTGCTTCTCACTGCTTGGGCTATGGTGAAAGGCTCACTCGGTATTATGTCGAGTCTCTTACTTGTTCTAAGTATCAGCCTTCTCGCCGTCAGCGGACTTTACGAGTCAGGTAACGCTCGACGCAACTATTTCAGCCTTTTTAAGCCCTTGACCCTCGTACAACTGATTCACCTTTTTTATGCGCAAGCCCTGAACATACCGTTGGTAAGTTTGAGTCTTTGGGGCAGTTGGTTATTGGGCATTGTTTTTGTTTGTGCAGGTCGTCTTGGGCTAGATGCGATCGTCGGTAATCTGCGGAGTCAGGGTGAAGCTCGCTACCCTGCTTTTCTTATAGGAACATCGGCAGACCTTGCTCAGACGGCTAAACTACTGGAGCAGGATGGACGATATGTCTTACAGGGTCAAGCAGATGTTCTATATGTGGATCGAAACCGTTGGAATAGAACGCTCGAGAGAATCCAAAGCCTCGGTGTTACTGAAGTTTTTGTTTCCAATTGGAGTGCTATTAAAGACCCTCTATTTCTTTACTGGAACTTGCAAACTAGCGGTATTTCGCTAACCATTCTGCCGATTGGTCCTATCGGTTTAGAAGTGCCCCATCAACGTTCACAAATGCTTATGGTGGCAGGCTTACCAGCGCTGCGTTTTCGTCCACCTCTAATTACAGGGACCAATTTTTGGGTAAAGCGCTGCTTTGATTTTTTTGTAGCTTCTCTTCTATTGCTGTTGATATCTCCATTGCTGATAGCAATTGCCCTATGTATTAAGCTGAACTCAGCAGGACCAGTCTTCTTTAACCAGACTCGCATTGGGCTCCATGGTCAACCATTCAAGGTTTGGAAATTCCGTACCATGGTGAGTAATGCTGAACAACTATTCAAGGAGCTTGAAGCCCAAAATCAGAGTAAAGATGGAGTACTTTTCAAGCTCAAGGAAGACCCGCGAGTAACTAAAGTAGGAAGTTTTTTGCGCCAATACAGTCTTGATGAACTACCCCAGCTCTTCAATATACTCTTTGGTCAGATGAGCTTAGTTGGTCCTCGTCCTTTTTCCACCCGTGATGCTGGAAAGTTGTCTGCTCATCACGCTGATCGGCATATAGTACTCCCTGGCATAACAGGTTTGTGGCAGGTTTCAGGTCGTTCTGACGCGATGGATATTGATCACGTCGTCCGTTTGGATGTTAGCTACATTCAGAATTGGTCTTTATGGTTAGATTTCAAAATACTGCTACGGACGATTCTTGTAGTGCTGCGGAAAGAGGGAGCTTATTAAACTGATGGCTCCAGTCGAGCTTGGAAAAAACGGGGGACTACTGTGGAAGCATTTGGTTATAGTTATGCCCTATGCAGGGCGCTCTTCGTTTCAAGGAATTATCCCTGTTGAAATCTCCTCTTGCTGGATTATACTTTACGCTAGCGACCCTCGCTTGCCTTCATGCCACCCCACTACACGCTGCGATCCTGGTCGATGGGGCCCAAGTCCTGCGCTCCCGTCCTCTTACCATCGGTGGGGTTGGCATCAATGCCCACAGTCCTGACTTTGCCACTAACAGCAACGATATCAATTATCAGGGCGATCTCAAGGCCGCAGGCATTAAACTGGTCCGTTCGTTAAGCTATCCAGACAAGCGTAAGCCTGAACATGACTTGAGCTATTTCGACCGCAATGCCAAGGCAATCATCGCAGCAGGCGCTATTCCTCTATCTATTCAGTACATCAAGCCCGGCCTGCCCTACCTGACAGAGGATGGTTCGCCTGGAGGCACCGTCGAGTCGAATCTGGTTTTCCTAGTCAAGCACTACATGGAGCCGCCCTTCAATCTGAAGACTCAGTACTGGGAGATCGGCAATGAGCCAAATCTGGGAATCGATTACAAAGTCTCAAATCCCCAAGAGTACTCCGATATTTTTAACCGCTGTCACGATGCCCTAGTCAAAGCAAAGGTACGCGAGAACGTAGTACTGGCTGGTCCGGTGGTGGCCTATCCCTATCGTTGGCCCCGAGCCGATAGCGATGGCACTCAGATTATGGACTACTTCCTCAGCCACAATAGCCGCAGCGTAGACGTTGTGACCTACCATAGCTATTCCGGGGGCCTGACAACGAACGCGCTACTGAATGTCCCGCACAAACTGGACAATTTAGAAAACAGTGCCCGACCTCTTACCAGCACGACCAACTATGGGATGGCAGCACTGCTAGCTCGTATGCAGCAGGAAAAGTTTGGTCGACCCCATGTTGGTGTCGGGGTTACGGAGCACAACGCCACTTCATTTCAGCACGAAATCAGCTCGGGTCTTTGGAACCTCGCGTTGATCCACTACTATCTCTACAATCCTTTGGGCCAGATAACTACAGCCTTCGTCTTCGATGATTACGGTCGGCAACAGGGTGGGTTCGGTTTCTATGATACTAACAAGCAGAAGGACTACAACTATTGGGCCTTGTGGATAGCAAACCAACTGCATGGTTCCCAAGTACTCGCGCAGACGACTACAGACAACCTAAATATCAGTGGGCAGCCAAATCTACTGGTCACCGCAACTAAGGACAGCGACAAACTGTACCTCGAAGTGATTAATCGCAGCGACAAGCCAATTCAGGATCATGTGGAGATCAGGGATGCCAGTCTCGCTGGTCCTGCAACCCTATTCACAATGCGTGACGGCGTACAGCCCAACACCGGGCAGCCAACCAATCTGCGTGAACGTTTTGACTACCAGTTTCTCCCTCTTTCAGCGGTAGTCTTCAAGTATCCTCTCGCCATGCCGATTCCAAAGCAACGGGCGAAACCAGCCAAGGACCTCCGACTGAAACGCAGGTAATCCTGAGCTTCCCCTCAGCTGATCGGAATGTCCCGAGGAGGATCTCTCCACTCGTTCGAGTCGGGAGCGAAAGGTAGGTTATTCCCCAAGACTGAAACCGACATCTTTGGTCCGCATGTACCAAAGTTTCTACAGGTCTGTCATCTATGTTGCTGTAGGCTTGCTGCCTCATGTCGAGCAGTCTTGCTTTGTTGTAAATGGGTTCACTAGGCCTCTTTATTTAGGAAACGCAAAAGTTGCAAAACCCCACAAAACCGCGCCAGTTTTTTAGTGCATTTGAATCGCTCAGAGGCATTGCAGCCCTTATCGTCGCTATGTACCACATCTCATGGATAAATCCGACCTATACGTGGGGATTCATCCGACATGGGTATCTGATGGTAGATTTTTTCTTTGTACTGTCTGGTTTTGTGATTTGCCTGAATTACAGTAATACTCTGCAGAGTCTTTCAGACCTCAAGCGGTTCATCTGGCTGCGCGCCGGGAGACTTTATCCACTACACTTCGTCACTCTTCTTTTTGCATTAGGGATTGAAACTTTAACTTTTATTGCTGAAAAGACAATGTCTTTATCATCTCCCCAACCAGCATTTTCAGTTAATAATTTTGCAGCATTTCTTGGAAACTTAACCTTGACTCAGTCCTTGGGATTTTTCAATAAATACACATTCAATGAAACAAGTTGGAGTATCTCTACAGAATTTTACACATATTTAGTTTTCTCGCTCTTACTTCTACTGAATAGAAAACTATTTGTGCTTTCTTCTTTTTTGATGGTAGTAGCCACTGCACTATTTCTCTTCTCTATAAACCCGACTTCGATTAAACATGAATATGATTTTGGATTTATAAGGTGTATATTTGGATTCTTCGTCGGAGTTGTCTGCTGCCTTGTTTATTCGAAATTTCCGACACTCTTGAAAAACAAATCTTTACTATATATACTAATCGGATCAAGCTTAGGAGGCATCCTCACAACGGTAAGTATGGGAAACAATGACTATCTTTTTGTTGGTTTTTGCTTTCTTTTAGTTTTTTCAATTTCGGTAGGCACAAACACCAATCTGAAATTTCAATTTTTGGAACATCGTTATCTGCTCTTTCTAGGTAAGATTTCTTATTCGGTTTACATGTTAAGCTTCACATTTCAGTGGTTTTTCAAAGCATTTTTGATCTTTGCACTTAAAGTGCCGAAGACAGTAAATCCATCAGGCGGTAGATGGATAGTGCAAACTGATTCTGTTACAGGTACTGCCGCAACCATCATCTACTTAGTTTTGCTATTGCTTGCTGCCAAATTCTTGTTTGAATTGGTAGAAGATCCTTTCCGCAAGAAGTCAAAAGAGTTGGCAAACAAGTGGCTTCCTAAAGAAGCATAGCCTGTATTAGAGTCAGGACTTTACAATTGGATACGAACAATTTGCTGCTCTCGATCAGTGATGTGTGAATAACATTGGGACTTTGAGTCGGCGAGTCGGCATCCATGGGCTGAGGCGAAACTTGGACATTCTGAAAGCACTTCAGCCCATGGACACTTGTGTTTGTTCTTCTAGATTCAGCGTGGATTGAGTGTGAGCAGAGCAGCACTGGCAGCAGGAAGCGTCGTGACCAAGGACGTGCCTCCGCGCTCGCTTGTAGGAGCAACTCAGCGGAGGTGCTCAGAAGCGATATCGAGGTTGGTCCGTATGGTCGGTTTGCAGAAGATAGTTTGTCAGTATGTTACAAAAAAGGACTGGATAGGAATAATGTGGATGCTCTTCTGTACATTTATGGGTCACATGTCTTGAGAAAACAAAGGGATGCTAGAGAGGACAGAACATATACCCAGATGCAGTTGCTTGATCTGAGCCATTTTGTGGACAAGGGGCACCAGCTTAAAGCAGCTTACGCCGCCGCCGAACCTTTTCCCCATCTTGTCATTGATGATTTTCTGCCACCTGAGGTGCTGGATGGGATCCTTGAGGAGTTCCCCAATCCTGAGGAGATCGACTGGATCACTTACGACACTAGCGAAGAGAAAACACTACGCTCGAAGTCAGAACTTCAGATTAGTGAGGCGACCAGACTGCTTCTTTACCAGTTGAATTCCTCCACTTTTTTGAATTTTCTAGAGGAACTCACGGGGATCGAAGGATTAGTCCCAGATCCTCACTTCCTAGGGAGTGGTCTGCACCAGACTCTACCAGATGGCTATATGAAGATCCATGTGGATTTCAATCATCACAAACGATTGCCCCTGGAACATCGCCTCAATCTGCTGATCTACCTCAATAAGGACTGGCGCGAGGAATACGGCGGGCACCTCGAACTTTGGAATCGGGACATGTCTCAGTGTGTGCGACGTATCCTACCTATCTTCAATCGCTGTTTGATCTTCACCTCGACCGAGACCTCCTACCATGGGCATCCTGATCCGCTTACCTGCCCGAAAGACCGTAGCCGCCGCTCGCTGGCGACGTACTACTACACAATTCCCTCTTCCGGCCTTAGTAGCAACCTTCATAGAACGCTTTGGAAATCTCGACCTGGGGAATCGATACGCTCCGATGGAACCCGCCGAATCATGAAACGCCTGACGCCACCTATCCTCATTGATGTTTGGCATGCCTTTAAGCGATTTCAGGAGAGGACTCCACAGAAATAGTACGGTTCTCTGGCGGAAACTATCGTTTCGTGTTGCTAAAACAGTAGCCTAATAGGTAAACTTCTTCAGTTTTTAGTGCTATCTAACTAGCTAAAGACTTCCTGTTAAAGGCATTTTTTAGTCTGAACAAAAGTTATAAGATAAGGCTTTTGAGCTAGATTGCCCCTGGTGACAGGCAACTACCATATCTTCGCTAGCTCTATGCCGATTTGGCTGACATAGTTCTCAGAATTTACAAGGACTGCTTGGTGCACTTTCTAGTGCGCATTTGGAAGCGTTGAACAACACAGATTCACCGTCCTTATAGATAGCAATGACATAGCAATGACTGTTAACTGACAATCCATCGCTATCTATTCCTACTACTGTTTAGACACACCAGGAGAAATCACACATGTCTTCTAGAAAAGTTCTTCTTGCTCTAGTTTTGTCCGTAGGTACACTTCTACCCCTGCCTGTACTAGCCCAGACCAAGGATCCCAACCATGCCCAGCGCCTACAGCAAGCTCAGCAGGACCGCTTAAAAAATGCCCAAGACCCAAATCACGCCCAGCGCGTGCAGCAAGCTAAACAAGATCGGTTAGGCAAAGCCGAGCAAGACCGCTTACAAAATGCCAAAGACCCCAACCACGCCCAGCGTCTACAACAAGCAGAACAAGACCGCTTGCAAAATGCTAAAGACCCTAACCATGCCCAGCGCGTGCAGCAAGCAGAACAAGATCGCTTGCAAAATGCTAAAGACCCCAATCACGCCCAGCGCGTGCAGCAAGCTGAACAAGATCGGTTAGCCAAAGCTAAGCAAGACCGCTTGCAAAATGCCCAAGATCCTAACCATGCCCAGCGCGTGCTGCAAGCTCAGCAAGACCGATTGAAAAATGCTCAAGATCCCAACCATGCTCAGCGTCTTCAGCAAGCTGAACAAGATCGGTTAAAACATGCCCAAACGGGACATTAAGCCTGTCTGCTCCCTGTAGCGGTTGGGCTTCCCTCGCCGGAGCAAATACAACCGCTACTGGAGCTAGGGCATGAGTAAAAAATCAACAGAGGTTACTCTACTGGGCCTCAAATCAGATCAGAGGGGATTGAGTGTGAGCATGGCAGCATTAGCAGGAGGAAGCTCCAAGCTATAGCTGCCATTTTGAGGCATTATCTTTTCGTTGGTGTAGGTACCCAATGGGAGTCCATCCACGGTGCCATCGAATGTCTGTCCAGCCAGGGTGACCCCGCTAGTAGCATTGACCGATGGAGCACGAAGGCGCGTTAAAACTCCAGCGGTGCGGGGGCTGGAGAGTTGAATACGAGCCTTGCCTCCTAGAGCTGTGTCCTTATTTAAGAGAACTACTCGGACCACGCGCTGGGCATCCAGGGTGGCCCATACTTTGATATTCCCCTGGGTAGTTGTGTTTACGGGCAGTAGACGGGCACTGTTAGCAGTAGCTTGGTTGAATAGGAGAATCCCGTAGTATAGGGGGTTAACTGTTGGAGTGAAGACTGTCTCCCAGCTATCGCCCGTGCCACTTCGAACGGGACGGGGCGAGAAACGGAACGGCGTATAGTACGCCCCAGTCCCAGAGTGAAAATTCACCCCCCCTACGCCAATCTGAGCCAAATTAAACATCACATCCGTAGCCCAAAGCGCACTAGCGAAAGAATTACTGACACCATCCTTGCCGCCACAGGCAACTGAGTTGATCTCTGTGATGCGTAGAGGCTTTCCATAGCTGCTGGCCTGGGTTGCAAAGGGAGCCACTGCTTGCGCTAAGTCTTGTGCGCTTTTGTCCGCAAGCAAGTTAGCAATAGTAGGATATGTAGCTGAGCCGGGAGTGGACCAACTACAGGCAGACAGCGGATAGCGATGATAGGTGACAGTCTTGAGCCGAGGAGCCTGGGCTGCCAGAAAAGAAGGAAGGTATTGCATCCATCCATAAGCCGAGGTTGTGAAGACTGGTCCTCCCAGCGGGACTGGATGAGAGAGTCCTTGAAGGGTGGTGGCGAAGGTGTCAAACTCCTCCAAGTATTTGGCAAAAGAATAGCCTGCAGGACGGACAAATACAGTCTGACCTGTCAACGGAGATGAGTAATAAGCGTGAGAAGCAAAGATATCAGGCTCATTACCCACTTCAAATGAGTAGATTTTTCCGCTGGGTAGTGCAGCTAGAGCGGCCTGGGCAAACTCTTTGGCGAGGGCAGGATTATTCTGCCCCAGGTTTAGGCCCAACATCAGACGGCTGCCGTTGGGTGTACTGCCCACAAGGTTTTCTAGGGTGTCATTAGTAATGTCATTCTTAACCCCAACAGGACGGGAGCGAAGGGTGGGGTTCCACCATGACTCATCTGTACTGTTGCCGCCAAGGCGCACCATCGGCCAGCCATTTTGGTATGCCCCAAGATTATTGAGCAGTTGGGTAAAGATAGGGTTGAACCCTGGGCTGCTAAGAACTTGGTTGAAGGTAGAACCCGTTGCCCGCTGACCTGTAAAGTTCTTCAAGTCAGGATATTCAAGAGAAAAGCCGCTGAATTCACGGGGAATCGACAGAGAAGGATGTTCCGTGTCAATACTCGCCGCTACTACCTCATCAGCACTGAGGGGCAGGGGGGTTTGAGCCTGCGCTCTATTGCTCCAAAAGCCCATAACGGCTAGCGCCAAGACGATACTTTGTCCCCACTGTTTTGAACGCTTCATCATGTCAATGCCCTGTACCCTTGTGGGTATAGGGCACCCTTTTTTTTGCTAGCCTTTGTAAAGCTCTAATCAAGTTTGTATGAGGAAAATTAAGTTTTATAGTTGAATCTAAAAAATAATTTTAGGTTCATGACGGTATGTTACAGGGGATAGCTACATGCCTTGTGTGCGTGATTTGGTACTCATGTATTTGCTATTTATACTAAGTAAATGTAGCCAGGGATACATACGTGGCTGCCCGCCTTCGATACGATAAATTGAGTTCTTCAGTATAATTACGTATAAGCTTGGCACAAAGCATCTATTGAGAAAGTATTTTCCGTATCTTTCACGGAAAATACTCAGTGCTTTAACTGAGTTTGCATGGAAACAACAACTTCATAGCTGTAAAGCTTTTCAAGAAGGAGGAGCGGGCTTCGTAGGTTTTTTAATCTCGGTCTCTCTTCCACTAGCCTTTTGTCTGCTTGCAGAAGAATAAAGGCGATTGTACGGAGATGGTGTGTCCAAATTCAGACCTGAAGGCGCTTATTGCAAGAAAAGTAGATTCTAAGGAGTACAGGGAGAAACAAGAAACATCCTTTGTCTTCACTATTAATAAGCTTACCCTGACCCCATTCTCCACTAACATCTACGACCAGACAGAAGACCAATAGACACTTCTCTTGTAGTGTGCGGCCTGTACTCATGCACTCCTAACCAAAGTCAGTACCGAGCTCTAGTAGTTTTTCTCAGAGCTTTAAGGGAAACAGCTTGTGACTTCGCATAAAGCCAAAAATAGATGAAAATATCTATCGCCCTAGCAGCCTATAACGGGGAAGCCTACATTTGGGACCAACTGAAATCCCTAGCAAATCAGACCTATCTTCCGCAAGAGTTAATTGTCTGTGACGAGGGCTCGGTAGACCGAACGCTGTACTGGGTGGAAAAGTTTGCCGAAATAGCACCCTTTCCTGTTTATATCTACCGTAACGAAAGACCCTTGGGATTGGCAGACAACTTTTTAAGGGCAGCCAGCTTATGTGAGGGTGATCTGATTGCCTTTTGTAACCAAGATGAAATTGCCCTGGATTGGTCTATGCGATCAGGGCGGGAACAATGATAGAACCTGCACACTGTCCTCCGCAATCCCCTACAACTTGACAGCATAAATTTGATTATGAGCGATGCTTTAAAACTCTTAAATAAACTGTTGGCATGCAACATTGAGTCAAGAGCAAAGTAGGCAGCCTTGCATAGAGGATTCGGTGAATGATTAAGAGAGTAATTCGAAGCTTTATCAGGAGCCTGGGTTTTGAGCTTTCCAGAGCGAATCTAATTACGTCAGAAGTGCTGCAGACAAAACGCTTACTGGACCATCATGAGATTGATTTAGTATTCGATGTCGGGGCAAACTGCGGTCAGTACGCTAGCTTTCTTCGTGAATGTGGGTACTCTGGAAAAATTATTTCATTCGAGCCCCTTTCTAGTGTTTATACTCAGTTGCTTAATCTAAGTAAGAAAGATCCTCTATGGAATGTTGCTCCCCGCGTTGCTATTGGAGACCGCAATGATGAAATCACCATTAATATTGCAGGTAACAATAGCCAAAGTAGTTCTGCTTTGAAAATGTTAGAGGCACACTTGAAAGCCGCTCCTGAGTCAGCTTATTGTGGTTCAGAGAGAGTGAAACTCAACCGATTAGATGACATTGCCCAGAAATATATTGAGAAGGATAGTAAGGTTTTTCTAAAGATAGATGTACAAGGTCTTGAAAAACAAGTTATAGAGGGGACCAAGGGAATCTTGCCGATGATTCAGGGGATTCAAGTTGAATTGTCTTTAGTTCCTCTTTATCAGGACCAGTTACTTTTCCAGGATACAATAAATCTAATGGATAAGCTGGACTACGAATTGCATTCTGTAGTTCCTAACTTTATTGATAATGCA
Organism: Gloeobacterales cyanobacterium; assembly: GCA_038245785.1. Lineage (GTDB taxonomy): Bacteria > Cyanobacteriota > Cyanobacteriia > Gloeobacterales > PMM-0068 > Sivonenia. The sequence goes on from JBBRSB010000003.1 coordinate 112,609, forward strand.
ACAGGCCGAGTCCTTCAAATGGATGGAATTTTCTTTAGAAGATGAATAGGTACATACTTAACAAAGCCCACTGGTTATTTGAGATTCCCCTGTCAGAAAAGTAACTTTGAACTGTAAGCAGCTTTGCCTCCTACCCTCCAGGAAGGCTGCACCAATATCAACGGGGGCGTAGGCGGAACTCTTATTCGAGTCACAATTAAGTTCAGTCTTTTTGCAAAAGATCTAATACAAAGAATAATTTTTTATAGATTCTCAGGAGTTCTACTTGACAGGAAAAATTAAAGAAGGAGGAACTCGAAAATGGGATCTATATCAACCATCTTCTTCTCAACTTCCCTTAATCTCAATCATTATCGTAACCTACCAAGCAGCGAAGAGCTTACCCCAAACGCTGGATAGCGTTATAGCGCAGAACTATCCCTTGATTGAACTGATAATTATTGATGGGGCTTCTAAAGATGAGACCTTGAATGTTATCAAACAATATGAAGATCGAATTGATTACTGGTGCAGTGAGTCAGATGAGGGGGTCTATCATGCCTTTAATAAAGGAATAAAGACTGCTAAAGGAGAATGGCTATACTTCTTAGGAGCTGGAGATGAGTTGGCTGGAATTAATAATTTAGCTCAAATATTTCCAGTTAACCATTTAACTCGATTGATATATGGCAATGTTGCACGAGGGAAAAGAATATATGATGGCCCATTTACCCGTGCTAAACTTTGCCATCGAAATATCTGCCAACAAGCTATTTTTTATCATCGTGACTTGTTTGCAGAATTAGGACTTTTTGATACTCAATACCCTTGGTTGGCTGATTGGGCTTTTAATATCTATTGCTTTAGTCATCCTGAGACAAAACCACATTTTATTGATTTGATTGTCGCTAACTATCCAAGCGGAGGAGTCAGTGATACAAGGTATGACTATAGTTTCTATCAAGATTTAGCACAATTGGTTAAAAGTTATGGCATTCAGTATTCTCTATTCACCTGGATTTATTGGTGGTTGAAATCTTGGTTTGTCTCTAATAAGCTTCTCGCAAAATCTATGAGAGGAGAATATGTTTAGGGCTATTCAGATCAGTGATGGGATGGAGTTGCTTAAAGATTCCTGTTTTAAGATTTTCAATTCGTGCGTAGATTATTAGCTTTCCTCTGTGAACCGATGATGTCTTGTTCTTCTCTCCAAAGGTCTATTGATGACAGTTACAACGCGTCCAAGAGCGATTGCACCTGTTGCAAGTATGTCTTATCCTCGTTGGCCTATGATTGGCCTGCTGATGGCTGCAGACATCCTGTCCCTCAGCTTCTCAGCAACTCTTGGGTTCTATGCCAGCCATATACTCAATCCAGGTCTTGAACCTGAGCGGTACTGGCAACTGCTACCAGCCCTCTTCCCTTTTATTCTTGCCTACGCTCTTAAGGGCCTCTACCCCGGAATAGCGCTATCAGGACCGGATGAACTGCGTCGACTCAGCCGTTCTACTACCCTGATTTACCTGGCTTTGGGCGCTACAAGCTTTCTTTTTCAAGATGCCGGGACCTATTCCCGAGGTGCTTTTCTCCTTGCTTGGATTTGCTCTCTTGCTCTAATTCCCCTAAGTCGTGCAGCCGTTCGCTCCCTCTTTGCAGGCAAGCGCTGGTGGGGGTACCCCGTCATTATTTTTGGGTCTGGAAGAACTGCACAGAAGATAGTCCAGATTCTAAAACACAAACCAGAACTTGGTCTTAATCCTGTTGCTATTTTGAATGATGCCTCAAGAGACTCTGAGTCCTTTACCGTCCGAGAGGATATGCAATATGCTTCTGCCCTGGCGCAGCTCCATGGCATCCGCTATGCCATTGTTGCCATGCCTGCCATGCCTCGTGACAAATTCTCAGAACTTCTTGAGCGCTATAGTCAGACCTTTCCGAATCTACTCGTCATTCCTAACCTTTTCGATTTTTCTAGTCTGTGGGTAAGTGCTAAAGATTTAGATGGCTTTCTGGGGTTTGAGGTGCAACAGAGGCTCCTTATGCCTAGTTCTTTACTGGCCAAGCGTACTTTGGATTTGGCTATTGCTCTGACGGCAGGGTTTCTAAGTTTACCGCTCATTGCTATGGTGGCCCTCTTGACATGGCTAGATTCACCGGGACCGATTCTTTTTGCCCAGGATAGACCTGGTATGGGTGGTCAGCTCTTCAAAATTCTGAAGTTTAGAACGATGTATATAGACGCTGAAGAGCGATTTAATAACCTTTCCCCAGAGCTAAGAAAAGAGTTTAAAATCTACGGCAAGATAAAAAATGACCCTAGGATTACCCGTGTGGGCAAATGGACTCGCAAACTCAGTCTTGATGAGCTTCCACAATTATGGAATGTCGTAAAAGGGGAAATGAGCTTGGTCGGTCCTAGACCTTATCTCAAAAGTCAGGTCGTTCAAATGGAAGGGACTGAAGACTTGATTCTAAGGGTTCCCCCAGGAATAACCGGTATCTGGCAAACGAGCGGACGTAGCACGGTAACCTTTGATGAACGATTGGGAATGGATACCTACTACGTGCGCAACTGGTCCGTTTGGCTGGATATTCATATATTGGCTCGGACCTTCAAAGTGCTTGTTTTTGGCGATGGAGCCTACTAGTTATAAAGACTAAGCCCATGCCAGAATTATGCGGCTATTTCTAGAAGTTACACGTACTGTTTAGATTGGGAGGTTAGATGTTAAGAAATGGATTCTATAACATTGTAGGTGCAAGTATACGAATATTGCTTGCCCTCCTAACTATCCCTGGTCTAATACACCTCATCGGGATGAAAGAGTATGGAATATGGACCTTAATTTCATCAACTATAGCTTTAGTTACTTTGGCAGAAGCAGGTCTCTCGATATCAACTACTTTTTTTGTATCTTATGATTTAGCTAACAATGATTATGATGGTCTCTCTCAAACACTAACAGCAACTGCGGGTGCGATGTTGTTGATCTCAACCTTGGCTGGAATCGGTCTATGGCAGGGAGCATCTCTGCTAATGTATTTTTTTCCGACACTAGAAGCATCGCAGAAAATAGCTTGTGTGGAGGCTTTGCAGATTGGGGGGATAGTAGTATGGGGAAGATTAATTCAACAAGTTCTAGTTGGCATAGAACAGGCTTATCAACAATATGGTTTGATAAATATTCTAAATATAGTGCAGTCTGTATCAACCAATTTAGGGATATTGATGGTTGCATGGTTTGGAGGGAAGACCTTAGCCATGATGCAGTTAACGGCACTAGCGACCATTATTTTACTAATTGCTCATATAGGGGCATGTAGTTGGCTACTTAAAAATATAAAATTGCAATTTGCTTGGAGCGCTAAAAAGAGCAGCGAAATAGTTCGCTACAGCCTGAATACATGGTTTACTTCTCTTGGAGGTGCTCTTTTTGGCCAAGTTGATAAACTAATTGTAGGAACTCTATTAGGCGTAGAAAAGCTCGGGGTGTATGCCGCAATTACCAGTGTGGCGAATCAGATCAATGTAGTTTCATCCTTGCCTGTGCAGCCTCTCCTTCCAATCCTCAGTAATTACTCAAAAAGAGAAAAAGAAAAAGAAAAAAACATAGCTATGCTGCAAAAGATAAAGCAAGCACTTCAGCTCAATGCAGTAGTTGCTCTGGGCATGGGCATTGGCCTGTTTGCACTAAGTTCTTTGGTGATAACTATCATAATTCCTGGTGAAGTAAACAATGACCACACAACGTTATTTCAAATTGCTGTCACAATTTATACCCTCTATTCACTGAATGCAGTTGGTTACTATACTCTTTTAGGTGTAAATGCAGTCAAATTGTGTATGTTTACTCAACTAACTGCAGGGCTCTTATCTTTACTATTAATATACTTCGGAGCACAATTTTTTGGTTTGTATGGAGCAGTTTCAGGAAATGCAGGATACATAGGGACTTATTTATTAACTTTATTTGGAATGCGAAAATTGGGTATTCCCTTTCATGCCTGGGGAGCATGGACACAGTTCCCTCTCCTATGGTTTATTGTATCGACAATAATGCATATAGCTATTCCAAACATAATTGCCCTAAGAGCGTTTGTCCTGGCACTTCAAATTGCAGTTTTAGCTTTTTGGTTTATTACTGTGCAAGGTAAGAATATACGAGTCTTTAACTGGAGTATGGCTGAGAGATGAAAGATGAGAAGCTTTATAAAAATTCTAATAAATTCTGAAAAATTGAACTTTCTCACTCTCGAGGAGTTGACATTGAAAAATCTTATACAGAAAATATCTGTTGCCTTTGCTTACATTAGTGTTTGGGAAATCATCCTTGGATTTGGCGGAGATTTTATCTCCTTTGGCCCAATAAAAATAAGAGCATTCTTGGCTGTCTTTAATGTGTTTTTGCTTATTGTTAGCATTGTTATTGGAAGTGCAAAAGTTAAAATTCACTATTTAGTTCTAAGCTCTGTAATCTTGATTGCGTCTGTAAATTTTCTATGGACTTTCTATGGCCTTGAGATGAACAATGAGTTTGCTATTGCCGATGGTGGCGGCTCACTCTTAAGCATTCTTTCCTGCCTTTCCATAATAATTTCAGTCCTCAATATTCAGTCGAGTAAAGATACGTTATTTAATCTGCTTCAGCTTCCTCTCCTTATATTCTTCTCATCACTATCTCTTCTATGGATTACGCAACCAATCCATCACATAGATTTACCCTTGCTACTCGAACCTTACACTGCGGTAACTATTATTGGTGGGGGAGGTGACCTGGGGAGGTACTATTTTCCTAGTACAGTATTGCTCCCTCTCAGTGCTTTTATCTTTGCGATTTATTCTCCCAAATTTAGTGTATTAAAGTTCTATAGCTACATCACCCTCTATATCATTTCAGTTCTTGCTGTAGGTTCGCGTGGAGTTGCTCTTGGAACATTATCAATTATTGCGGCAGCTTTTATTATTAGGATTCTTTCTCTACAAAACAGACCAGCTAATCTAATGATTTTTCTTTCTCCTCTGCTTGTGGCTACTCTTATTCTTTCTCCAATACTAGCTGCAAGTTTAAAGAGCACTCGTTTCTTTGAACCAAATGCAGCGTATAGTCAACTTGCATCGGATGATACAAGATTTGAGCAGGCACCATTATTACTTGAGTCTTTCCTGGAGGAACCAATATTAGGTAGAGGTTCTGGTTATTATATTAACGGATTTCTTAGATCTAATAATCAGCCATATCTTTATGAGCTATATTTTCTTACTCTTTTGATGAAAACAGGAATCTTAGGCTCATTCCTTTATTTCTCTGCTCTCATGGCAATTCTGATAACACCCTTTGTTAGTAAATTTAGTTATCTGCTAAGCGTTAAAATATTATATGTTATTGCATTTGTAACCACCATCTTGCAGGGTTCAAGTAATCCATTTCTGGACAGGCCATGTGGATTATTACTCCTATTTGGTCCCTGGTTAGCCATTGAACTTCTGAGAAAGTTGCCTGTAGATTATTCAATTATTAGAAAACCAATCAGACCTAAATCACAGTCACAATTTGCAGCTCAAATTATGAGCTAATCATATAAAGCTCTTACGGAAGTTTGTGATGTTACATAATCTATTCCGTAGCAGTGTTCTTCTATCAACACTCCTAGCTCTCCTCGTTCTTTTCCTTTATGGAAATATCGCCAGAGCGCAGACGCTTCCTGGTTTTGACTTTAAGCAGGCTTCTGTTGTTCAATCGTGGCAACCAACGAGTGATATAGCGAATATTCAAGCAACATCACAAGGCATGCTCATTGAAATCAGCGGCAATGATCCTTATACGTTAGGGCCTGCTCGTACGTATCCTCAAAATCTCACCCTTCGACTGCGTATCCGTCTTAAGTCCGATCAGAAGGGAGTAGGTAGAATATTCTTCTTTACATCAGCTAAAGGGCCGAACGAAGAAGATTCAGTTTCCTTCTTGGTCCCAAAGGCAGGTGAATGGGTTGAAGCACTTGTGCCAATGCCTGCACTTGGACCTGGGACTTCACTCCGCATTGACCCACCTGGCGTTGGAATAGGCAAGTGTCTCATTTCATCCCTAACCTTCGAGCCAAACGTTAAGTTGAAGGAACCGCAGTGGCCAAAACCAACTAAACCCCAACTAGATGACATATCCTATAGCGTCCATTCTGGCGATCTCTTACTCGTACACGAAAAGCAGAAACTTGGTAGCTTCCGAATCCAGGTCGCAAAGAAGGATATGGCTGTTGGTTTTAACCGCCCTTTAATTGGCTACATCCAAGCGGGTCAACAGCAATGGCTAAACCTAAATGAGAAGGCACAGATCAAAACTAGCCTCCAGGATAATGCCCTGGCCGTGAGAGCAGTTGTTACTGACGCTGGCGGCGCGCGTTGGGGAATTGAGCAGCGGTTCATGCAGGCAAAACTGCCCAATGCGATCGATGTGGTTACAACCGTTACAGTCAATCAGGATCGCATAGTTAGCTTTCTGCCGATGCTGGTCGTATTGCCTGGTGTTGGGTCCTTTGGGGCAGAGAGAAACCATGGACTATTCGCTGGATTGGAGTACTTAGACAAGCCAGACATAAGTAGTTCGGATGCCGATATCATTGGGCCGGGCAGCAAGCGTCAGTTCCCCAACACTGAGCTAATGACTTTCCCCTTAATGGCTATTCAGGCTAATGACCGTTACCTTGGCCTCATCTGGGACAAGTTCCCGAAGTTTAGTGCTGTTTTTGATTCACCTGACCGCATCTTCAAGTCCGGGGGACACCTAATGGGGGTGCTGTTTCCTGGCTCCCAGGGTATGCACTTACGGGAGGGTAGTCTGAGTCCCTATGGCAGTGAAACGCTGGTCAAGGGAAAGCCATTAGTTTTGCGCGCGACCATTATCGGAAGTACTGGTAAGAGTGTAGTTCCCGCTGTGCAGCAGTACATTGCACTACGCGGATTGCCACGTATGCCTTCCTCGGGCATGGATAAACAAGGCTACATCTCTCTGGCCGCAGGCGGCTGGCTTGACTCGAAGATTCGAGTTGGCGATGAGTTTCGGCATGCCTACTGGCCAGAAGTAATTGATGCAAAAAGCAAGGTCGCAGATGCTCCTGTCTTTTTGAAATGGCTGGCACATGCAACAGAGGACGCGACCTTGCGCACACGCCTGCACACTCAAGAAAAGGCAACTATCGCGAAGGTTAGCCCAACAGATTACAACACTGCAGGCATCTCGCACGTACGCTATCCTTTGCCCGCTCTCATCTATGGAAATGTTGCCGAAAATGCAGACCGCGCAGAGAAATCTGGGTGGTCTATATTAGGTCGCTTCGAACCAAATGGTACGCTCCTCTACAAACCTGGGCCTAAGGAGCAGGATTTTGGGAAGACACACTTCGCACCTGACGCAAACGGACTGACTGCCGGAGTAGTGGAAAGTCTGCTGCAAGACGCAATGTTTTCTGGTGACGAAAAACTGATCCGTGCAGGATTGCGTATGTTGCGCGCGCTCGATAAGTTTCACGATAGTGCACCACGTGGCGCGCAGACATGGGAAGTTCCTCTTCACACACCTGATATCTTGGCTTCTGCTTACCTAGTTCGAGCCTACACGCTGGGGTATGAGCTGACAGGTGACCAACATTTCCTAAAGGAAGCGATCTATTGGGCTTGGACTGGTGTTCCCTTTATCTATCTAGATAAATTGACCTCACAGCCTGTCGGCCCCTACTCCACCATAGCCGTCCTGGGGGCTTCTAGATGGAAGGCCCCGAATTGGATAGGTCTGCCGGTTCAGTGGTGTGGTTTAGTCTATTCGGAAGCTCTCTACCGTCTACTTCGGTACGATTCCAAAGGTCCCTGGAAACAGATCGCAGATGGCATTACTACTTCAGGTATTCAGCAAAGCTGGCCCCACACGGAAAAAGATTTTCAGGGTCTCTTACCTGACTCCTTCAATCTACAATCCCAGAAACGCAATTTTCCAGTGATCAACCCTGGAACAGTGCAAGCGAATGCCATTCATCTTTTGGGGGGACCAGAGATATATGACTATCGTGTATTGCGTAAAAACAGTCTAATCGTCCACGCACCAGGAACAATCTCAGAGATACAAGAGAACCCAGGCCAAGTCTCTTTTACCGTAAAAGGTGACTGGTTAGAACACTCATATAACATTCTTGTGAGCGGCTTCAAGGCTCCGCCACAGGCTCGTACCAACGGGCAGGAAGTACAGAGTCAGTACATAGGAAAGAAGGGATATCTCATTCTCACAGCAAATAAAGATATGCGGATTGATATAAGCACAAAGTAGAGAAAAGTGCACTTCCTCAGGTTGCTTAGTATGTCTCATTGGGTATCGACAAGCTGTATTCAATGCCAATGAATATTTAATGCCTCGAATGGGGTTATTTTTAGGAAGGATAAATGAAGTTTTCAGTGTGTATAGCTGTTTATAACGGTGAGGAGTATTTAAAGCAACAGCTTGTTTCCATTTTAGAGCAACTAAATATTGATGACGAAGTTATAGTAGTTAACGATAAATCTTCAGACGACTCGATGAATATAATTAATTCGCTCTGCGATAAAAGAATTACAGTGATTAACAATGAAACTAATCTCGGAGTGGTTCGCTCGTTCGAAAAAGCTCTTAACCAAACATCAGGTGACATTATATTTTTGTCAGATCAGGATGATATTTGGATGCCCGGAAAAATAGAAGTGATTAGCAAGTATATGATGGAATCTCAATGCCGTGCTGTTGTATCTGATGCTTTGGTAATTGATGGGCAAGAAGAAGTCATATGCGATTCATATTTTACGCTGCGGCAATCTGGTCCTGGCATTTGGAAAAACTTTTATCGAAATAGTTATATTGGCTGCTGTATGGCTATCCGTTCAGATGTTAAACCTTTTATCTTACCTTTCCCTAAATCTATTCCCATGCATGATGCATGGATTGGAATGGTCTGTGACCTTCTTGGTGAAGTTAAATTTTTGCCTAAACAACTTGTTGCCTATCGAAGGCATTTAGCAAATCAGAGTGAACTACAGGGAAAAGACTGGAATAAGATGATACATAAAAGATTCATATGGCTTAGATTAATGGCTGTTGAATTGCCAAAGCTATGGTTGAAAATAATTTTAAACAAAATTATCTGTGCTTGACATGATGTCCAGCTATCTTTCATCTCTGAAGCTTATTTCTCCGAAATAATGATTAGTTTTCTAATTCAAAATCAGATATGAAATCTAAGAATTCTTGCCTAAAAAGGTTCAGAAGTAATTTGCTGTTTGCCCTAAATAGTCTCTATCTCTAGCACTTCTAGGAGTCATGATGCTTGATGTCGCCGTAATTATCCCTACTTTAAATGGTGTGCAAGATCTAGAACAAGTTTTACCCCGTTTGACAGAGGCAATAGATCCAAGCCGAATTTGGATTATTGATTCAGCTTCTAAAGATAAAACGGTTGAACTTAGCAAGCAGTACCGAGTTAATATATATCCCATTGAACATGGAAGTTTTAATCATGGAGGAACCCGCAATTTAGGGCGTTCTTTAGTTAATGCGGAGATCTTAATCTATTTAACCCAGGATGCAATTCCAGCAGGTCCGGATTTTTTAGAGAAGCTGGTCGAACCTTTTTCAGATTCCGCCGTAGCCTTGGCATACGGACGACAGCTACCCCGTATCGGGGCTGGTCCTCTTGAGGCATTTCCCAGACTTTTTAACTACTCAGATACGAACTTAGTGAAAAGTAAAGCTGATATCGCTCAACTTGGTATTAAGACCTTCTTCTGCTCTGACTCTTTTTGTGCCTATCGGACCCATGCATGGGATGAAGTTGGAGGATTTCCTGAAAGAACTTTAACCTGGGAGGACCAGCATATTGCGGCACGCTTAATTGCTAAAGGGTACAAAATTGCCTACGTTCCTAATGCACAGGTCTACCATTCCCACAGTTATACATTGAAGGAAGAGTTTCAGAGATACTTTGATACAGGTTCCTTTTTGAAAAAAGAAACTTGGATACGCGAAATGGCAGGTAATGCAGAGGGGGAAGGAATGCGCTTTCTCAAAAAACAGATTGAGTACCTAATCACAGTACAGAAAACTTATCTTATCCCCTACTCTCTTATTGCAACGATTGTAAAGTATATGGGATATAGAATGGGTTTGTTAGAACCTAACTTACCCATTCATTGGAAGCGGAAGTTAAGCCAGCAAAGTTATTATTGGCAATAAATAGGTCTAGCTGGAAAAATAGTTAGGAGTATAGGGATTTCTTAACTATTAATGCCTTAGTAACTAATAGAAAAGGAGATGAACTACCGAGAGGCAAAAAATCAGTGTATTCTTCTCCCCTAAAGTTACAGAGTATAAGCATGTAACTACATTAAAGTGATAGAGTCTTTTAGAAAACCTTTACTTCGCCGACAAAGAAGTATTCACCTTTTGTTTTAGCAACTCGTACGTACCGATAAGAATTACCAGAAACGACATCAGCTGTCAGAGTAGTGTCAAACCTGAGAGGTGTGCTGCCTTGAGTATATATAACTTTGTAATTAGTAAATGTTGGATCATTTGAAACTCTAATTTCGAAATTTTGTCTTGTAACTGGTTGATCATAAAAGTGTCGAGTAGTCAATTCGATACTTCTGAGGTTTTTCATTTCACCCAAATCAACCTGCCACCAAGGTAGAGTATCCTCCTCAAGCGGAGACCATCCTCCATAGGCATCATTATTGATTGCATCATCATTTGCCGTTTCAGGAAGATATGCAGAATTAAAAGATGAAGAGGCGGTGGCAGATTTTTTGAGCGCAAGGTTTGGGAAAATAGGTAATAAGCTATTCTTAATATCTTGCTGCGCTGTTGACTGTATGCCTGCGGTATCAATAATATCCTGTACTTCATGGGGAATAGATTGCAAAGATAAGGTGGTATTATTCTGCAATGTATTTCTCGAGATACTCTCACCTCCTGATCCTGTGTCAAACGAGTTATAATAGAGGTCTTCTCCATTAGAAAAATTGTTCTCTATAGTATTGCCAAATATGGCATCATTCCAAATAAAGAGCCAATTATGTTTGTAATTAATCACAACATTATTTGAGATAGTAAATTCGCTACTGCCTAGATCAGGATAGATTGCTCCTCCATTAGTGGGTGAATTATATTGATTATAAATATAGTTTTTACTTATGACCGATTCAGGTTGAAGACCTGTTGTAAAGATTGCTCCTCCATCATTAAGAAAATTCATGAAATTATGAATTTTATTGCCTTGAATGATGTTGTTTGTAGCAGGACTTAGAATAGTGCCATCAAAACTAATTCCTACAAAAATACCTGCGTAAGGTATATCGGTAATTTCGTTGTGGATTATACGTGTATGGTCAGCGTAGCCAACAAAAATGGCAGCAGCATCATGATATTCTTGAGCTATCTTGGTAATGTAGTTATCTACGACTAAATTATTACTGACATATTTTCTTGTATCCAAGTCTTGCACAAATTTCCAATCTGAGTTGCCAAGCTGTATTGCGCTGCCTGATATATCATCAAATCTATTATTTTCAATTGTATTGTTTTGACTGCCATCATCAAAATCTAAGGCTGCACTGCTTAAATGGCTAAAGATATTATGTTTAAAACTAATGTTTTTTGCATAGATAAAAGATATATTTCCGGGTGATTTAGAACCTATGGTTCTCCCAGATGGCTCTGTTTGAACATAAAAGCCTGTTCCTAATGATGCATAGCCATCAGATGAGTTAGGGTAGTACCAAGTCCCATACTTGAAATTCAGATCTTGAAAAACAATGTTGTGCACTGGATTATCTACTTGGCCAGAACCAACAATCAATTTATCTAATATTGGTACAACGGCTTCTGTTTTGGCTAAATTTTCATAGGGATGGGGTTTGTAGTAAATACATTCGTCCTTTTTGTTGTAGTACCATTCGCCAGGAGTATCCAAAAGTTCATAAGCGTTCTCTAGCCATGAAGGATTTAAGATAGGGCGATCTTTTTGCACTGAAAGATGGAGAGAGTTACTGAAACATTGCTGGTCCATTGTAATTACCCTACCTACAATGCTAGACACTCCACAGCGGAACGATTTAAAGAAATCAGTAGATACTATTTCTACATCGCTGACATTTTTCCACTTTTGCAGGTTCAAATCCGTAGTTGTATATCCTGTCTCTGTTCTGGTAAACCCTGTTGGGTCATCAAGGCTTCTCGCTCGGGTAGCTCTTAGCTCTCCATTATAGAATTCGCGAGGATAAGTAGTTTTGCCAAACCAGACTCGATAAATGTTTTTACTTACATCAAACAAAGACCAACGTCCAAGTCTTCTACCTCCAGAGAGCGTAACTTTAGCTCCAGGTTCTGCCCTGTAGATAATGTTATAGCCATTACTTCCTGAATCTTCAGGGCCCAACGTTAAAGGTCGATTGAGTTGATAGGTTCCGCCTTTTAGAATAACAACAATGTCTCCTATCATATTGCTATTTACGCTGCGAACGGCTGTGGCGGCTTTTTGAATCGTTTTAAATGGTTTAGCACTCGTTCCGGGCGCGGTATCAGAACCATTGGTAGCAACATAAAAATAGGTGGTTTCTGCTGCAGATGCCTTGGAAATAAGACCTTGACAGAAGATTGGAAGTATACTCAAGGAGCCTGACAGTAAGAGTTTAAGAGATGTAGATATTGTTTTAGAAATGGTACTTTGCTGATTATGCAATGTTGCTAATGAACCCATTTACCTGCCCCTAAAAGTGCGTAGAGGAAGAGTACCCAGCGCTTTATAGACAATGTAAATTTTCTATAAGTTAAAAGTAGGCTTTATGTTAGTTTTCCGTAAAGTCTAATGTGACAGCTAGTGTCAAATTTAGTTTTCTATAAGGTTGAGATATGGTTCTTTTCTGTGAGATTAAAGATTCTAAAGGCATTGCATTTATTGAAATTTACTAAAGCCTTACTGTGATTATTTTCAACCCTGACCACTTGTGCAATAGCCTATTCACTCCTGCTTATGTCTCCCACTAGATTATCGCTTGCACAGAAATGGCTATAGTAGAGCAAACGCACAAGACTAAGTGCTGATACGTAGATTTTGTGGATGAAGCTTGTGATTTCTGGTGCTTTTTGCTACATTTATAAGTAATTCTACGGATATAATCGCCAAAAATCACGGTTTGGGTACTGGGTAGCAACAGGCTGAATGCCGGAAGGTATGAGTCTTGCCCTGCGGGCAATAAAGTCAAAGTTATGTACGAGAATCTAGTTGGAATAGATATGCCTTCAAAATTTGCATTTTCCCTGTCTTCAACGGTGGTAGCTACTTCGGATCAAGTTTCCTCTGATTTAGCAGGAGAAGTAGTCATACTCGGTCTCAGTGCTGGTATTTACTATGGTCTCAATGAAGTGGGAGCTAGCATCTGGAATTTGATTCAGCAGTCTAAGACCATCCAAGAAATTCAGGATGCTCTGCTGCAAGAATATGACGTAGAAGCATCCCAATTAGAACAAGATATTTTCTCATTACTTTCAGAATTATCCGCTGTAGGACTGATCGAAATAAAAGATGAAGCTATTGTTTAAGGTCCTGCACCTGCATAACAACGATCGCAACTTCCTTTTTAAAACTTTTATCTTGCTTAGCTTAGTGAGGTTGGGTCTGTGGCTGTTGCCCTTTCAAAAATTGCTGCACCTTTTAGGAAAGCTCGGTCACCCATCTCCTAAACAGCTGTTGAAATCCATTCCCTTAGATCGAATTGTTTGGGCCGTGAATCTGAATAGTTCTTATACCCTGGGCAACGTCCAGTGTTTACCTCGGGCTTTGACAACGCAAGTACTCATGCGTAGCTATGGCTATGCGCCCCAACTGCGCATTGGAGTGACCAAGGGAGCACAAGGAAATCTAGAAGCCCATGCTTGGGTCGAGAACCAAGGACAGGTGGTGATTGGCTATCTCAGAGACTTTTCGCGATTTACGCCTCTGCCCTCTTTTAAAGGAAGCAAACTGTGAGTGGCATTCTCGGTATTCGCTACCTGGATGGTCGTCCATTGGGCCGTGAGTACCTAGAACGCATGGTTGATATTCTTGCCCATCGTGGACCCGATGGAGCCGCTATTTGGTGTGAAGGTTCTATCGGTCTCGGGCATCGTATGCTCTGGACCACGCCTGAGTCTCTGTTGGAAAAACAACCCTTGGCCGATCCGTCTAGCGAACTGACTATTACAGCAGACGCTCGTATTGATAACCGAGATGAACTAATCCATGACCTAAATCTTGATTCCTATCCGTCGGAAAAAATCACAGATAGCCAATTGATTTTGGCGGCTTACCATCAGTGGGGAGAAGACTGTCCCGATAAGCTTTTGGGTGATTTTGCCTTTGCTATCTGGGATGGTCGCAAGCAACAGCTATTTTGTGCCAGAGATCATTTTGGCATTAAGCCTTTCTACTACTACGTGTCCAATCAAACCTTCGCTTTTGCCAGCGAAATTAAAGCCCTCTTTTGCCTGCCAGAAGTCCCGCAGCAGATCAGTGAGGTCAGGATTGGCGACTACTTAGCGTCCATGTTCCATGATGGGACGAGCACCTCCTATCAGGATATCTTCCGACTTCCTCCCGCTCATCGCATGACCGTCCGTACTAGTGGCATCCAGCTACAACCTTATTGGGCTCTGAATCCCGATCGTGAAATACGTCTAAGCTCGGATGAAGCGTATGCAGTCAAGTTTCGAGAAATTTTTACAGAAGCCGTACGCTGTCGTCTGCGGAGTGCCTTTCCGATTGGTTCCACCTTAAGCGGCGGACTCGATTCTTCCTCCATTACCTGTGTGGCAAGAGGGCTCTTGTCCGAAAAGGGAGCGCAACCCCTACACACCTTCTCAGCCGTTTTTGACAAGCTCACGGAATGCGACGAACGCAGCTACATTAACGCTGTAGTTGCTCAGGGTGGGCTCGAACCACACTACATCCAGGCAGACCAGATCAGCCCTTTGAAAGATATAGAGCAAATGTTTTGGCATCAGGATGAAGCCTTTTATGCTCCTAACTGGTGTATGGGATGGGCCTTAAATAAGGCCGCGCATCAGCAAAAAGTTCGTGTTCTCTTAGATGGCTTCGATGGCGATACGACCGTTTCCCACGGGTATGGATACTTAAGTGAATTAGCCCGCGCCGGACGTTGGCTCACTTTGATCAAGGAAGTCAAGGGCCTCGCTCATGCGCTGGATGAATCCTTCCCTCGGTGGCTTTGGAGCTATGTAAAGCACTTCGGCATCAAAACAACGGTCTCTAGATATCGGGTTCTTCGCCTACTTCATAGGATAGGATCTTTGCTAACGTCATTTTTCCGTCGCCCAAAGAGTCAACTTTCATCGTCAGCGGATTGGAGCGACCTTTTAGACCAAAAATTTGTTGCGCGGATCGGTATAGAGGAACGCCACCAGGCTTGGAAAAAAGTTCAAGGCCACTTAGGTTTGGACGAAAGAGAGCGCCACTATCGGAATATTGCGACCCAAGGCTTACCTCAATTTGCAGCCGAGACGATGGACAAGTCTATGGCAGCCTTTTCTCTTGAACCCCGTTATCCTTTTTGGGATAAGCGGTTGGTCGAGTTCTGCCTTGCTTTGCCCCCGGAACAAAAGCTGCACCTCGGATGGGACCGAGTCGTAATGCGCCGTGCGATGACCGATATTCTGCCTGTAGAAGTACAGTGGCGCAGAGGCAAAACAGACTTTTCATCGAATCTTGCTCATGGATTGCTGTTCTTTGAGAAAGAGTCTTTAGACCAGTTAATCCCGCATGGGTTAGGGAATCTTAAACAGTATCTAAATATCCCTGTCCTAGAGAAGATCTATCAACGATTTTTATCCTCAAAATCTCAGGAAGCAGGTATAGACGGGCGCAATATCTGGATAGTTGTTTCCCTTGCTTTGTGGCTGCAGCATAGAGCCCAAAGGAGACCTGAAAAAGTTAAGACAAAGGAGCTGAATCCAATGTGATAAGAAACTGAATACTTTTTCTGATAGTGAAGCTCATTGTCTTCTTGGCTGTTCTTTCAAGAGCATCTAAGAAAACAGCGAGCCTAGTTGTCACCTATATTTAGGACCTTCTAGCTGGCTGTATCCCTGGCTCTCCACAGAGCTAATTAGCAAATCAATCAAGGAGAAACTATGGCTTTTCAAAAGAAGTCTTACCTCAAACCTGAGCTAACCGTTCATGGTAATGTCGAAGTCCTAACCAAAGGAGGAAGTAGCGGTGGAAGCACAGACGCTTTCTTTCCGGTAGGCACTCCGAAGGGTGGGGTGACCTTCTCCTAGTGGAGTGAGCCAGACTAGATAAATCAAGGATATCTAGAAGATAACAGTCTAGGTATCCTTGCGAAATAGCTTGTCCTAATCATGAAGCTCCTTGTCTTCTTGGCTTGTTGCCGCTAAGAAAACAGCGAGCTTAGTTGCCCCCGTATCCTGTGGCTTCTAGTTAACTGTATCCACCCCCATATCAAATCGATCAAGGAAAAACCATGGCTTTTCAAAAAAAGTCTTATCTCAAGCCTGAGTTAACCGTTCATGGCAATGTTGAAGTCCTGACCAAGGGCTCATCCATTGGCAACTTTACGGATAGAGACTTTCCCACAGGGACTCCTCGAGGAGAGATAAGTTTCTCGTGATAACTTTCTCCCTCTACGAGCCTAGCAATCCAAGCTAGGGATATTCTGGGGGTTCTGAGCTCAAAGTCCCCCAAAGTTGGGGGATTAGGGGGCGGTTCCAAGATCTGTATACCCCGTAGCCTTTTGAAGGGGGGAGCGGGGGGATCTTTGCAGGAAGTTTGGTCTAGTAAGTCTGGGTTTTAAGGAAAGTCGAAAGAATGTACCACTACATCGCTTATGGTCTAAATATTTCCTCTGAGCTGTTGCTGCCAGAGTTAAAAATTTCATCAGTTGTGGAAGCAGATGTAGTTATCCAGTTGGGGAAAGTTAATTGGTTGCCACCCGATCCTTGTCCCTCATGGAAGTACTTTCATTTTGACGGTGATACAGCTTACTTGTATTGGGATATTGTCGGCAAATTCCTAGTTCGTTCGGGTAGAGAGATTACTATCGAGCTGATTGAAGGAGTGGACGAAGGAGTCGTTCGTCTTCCCCTATTAGGGGCAGTCTTAGCGATGGTGCTTCATCAGCGCCAGTATTTGTTGCTCCATGGCAGTGCTGTTGCTATCAAAGAGCATGCCGTGATCTTTGCCGGAGCCTCAGGGCATGGTAAATCGACGATGGCCGCAACCCTCTATGGACGGGGACATAGACTGATGGCTGATGATGTCTCTGCCATCAACCTTGAAAAGATAAGCAGACCGATGTTAATTCCAGGTTTTCCTCAAATTAAACTCTGGCCAGAAGCAGTCACGGCTGCCTTAGGGGATGATCCAGAAGCGCTTAAGAGAGTTCATCCAGACCTTGAAAAACGAGCCCGCCCCATGGCTAATGGTTTCTTGCAGGTACCGCTTCCCCTTGAGCGAATCTATCTACTCAGTGAAGGGCCAAGCGTGCATATCAAACCGTTGAAACCGCAAGAGGCGATCGCTAAACTAATTGGCAATTCTTTTATTCCAATGCTAGTGGGAGAAAAATTTATTCAAAGTAAGGGCACGGGTCTGCACATTTCCCAATGTGCGAATCTTGTCAAAAATGTTCCTATTTATACACTTGAGCGACCCTGTTCTCTTGAGCTGTTGTCAGATATAGCGCACTTGATAGAAGAAGATTTAGCGGCTCCCGTACAAATTTAAACTATGCGCCTAGACCAATTCTTAAAAAGTAAAATTCAAAAAGCTTCACGCTTTCTGCCTGCGCTCCGCTTAGTTTGGCAAAGCAGCCCTGGCTGGACGATCGCACGCGTCATAATTTTAATCATTCTGGGAATCTTGCCTCTAATTTCGATTTATCTGGCCAAACTTATCGTAGATACGGTAACTATGGGTCTGATGGCGACGGACAAAGCAGCTACTTTTTCTGAAATTTTAAAGTTACTGCTGTTAGCAGGAGTTGTCACAGTTATTAATGGTCTCTGTACATCCCTAAGCGAATTTGTGAATACAGCCCATTCCCTACGGGTGACTGACTACATGCAGGGCATTATGCATGCTAAGTCAATTGAAGCAGACCTCGAATACTATGAGAATGCTAAATACTTCGATGCCCTACAGCGAGCGCAACAAGAAGCTCCCTACCGCCCGCCCCAAATTCTGAATCGTTTGGCCCAGGTTGGCCAGAACGGTATTTCTCTAATCACGATGGTGGGTTTATTAAGCTCACTCCATTGGGGCATTATCGGGGTGCTCATAGTTGCGGCCCTGCCTGCTGTTTTTGTGCGCGTACATCAGTCTCGGATTATGTATCAGTGGCAGCGGAAAAGAACGGGGATGGATCGGCAATCCATGTATTTAGGTTTTATGCTGACCGGAGACCTGTTTGCCAAAGAAATTCGACTATTTGGTCTAGGCTCTTTCTTTAGTGCATGGTATCTCCGTATTCGCCAACAGCTCTACGAAGAAAGATTAGACATTTCTAAAAGAAAAGCACTCGCAAATTTTCTAGCTCAGGGCTTTGCGGGCATTTTAATCTTTGCTATCTATAGCTTCATCATCTATCAAACGCTGCAAGGGGTTCTCCGTTTAGGAGATCTTGTTCTTTATTACCAGGCTTTGCAACGAGGCCAGCTCAATATCAATGGACTTCTGACGGGCGTATCAGGTCTTTATGAAGATAATCTGTTCCTGACAAATCTATACGAGTTTCTAGACCTCAAGCCCACTATTGTGGATCCTACAGTTTCCAAGCCATTTCCCGAAACTATAAAGACAGGTATTGTCTTTAATCAGGTTAGTTTTCAATATTCCAACAGCACTCGTCAAGCACTCAGCAATATCAATCTTTGCATTGAACCAGGAAAAACTATTGCTTTGGTGGGAGAAAATGGCTGTGGAAAAACAACCTTAATTAAACTTCTTTGCCGTCTGTACGACCCAACTTCTGGCAGTATCACCATTGATGGAATTGATATCCGTGAGTTCAAAATAGCCGATTTGCGTCGTCAAGTGGGTGTGATTTTTCAAGACTATGCGAAGTATAACCTCACTGCTTTTGAGAATATCTGGCTAGGGAACGTTGAGGTTCCGCGAGAGGACGAAAAAATCATAGCAGCGGCCTATCGTTCTGGAGCGAATGAAGTGATTCAGCAGTTACCGCAAGGTTATGACACCGTGTTGGGTAAGTTATTCGACCAGGGAGAAGAGCTCAGCATCGGTCAGTGGCAAAAAATAGCTTTGGCCAGGGCCTTTCTGCGCTCCTCACAGCTAATTATTTTAGATGAGCCAACCAGCGCCATGGATCCAAAGGCGGAATACGAAGTCTTCAACCAATTTCACCAGTTGATTAAAGACCAGGCGGCTATTCTGATTACCCATCGTTTATCAACAGTAAAAATGGCAGACTGCATTTATGTCATGGATCAAGGTTCCATCGTCGAATCGGGCACCCATGATCAACTGATGCAGCAAAGAGGCTCCTATGCCCATTTGTTTGAAACCCAAGCCCAAAACTATCGGTGAGTAGTCTGATGAGCTCCCTAACCCAGTCTCCGCCTAAAGTCTCCGCGACGGCTATGCGTCCAGAAATCGAGCTGTTGCTCTGCGCGGCCCGCACCTACCTCGATTCTGCAACCGCTCAATGTATGAGCACGCTGCTCCAGGAAGATATGGATTGGACCTATCTAATCCACCTTGCAACCTGTCACAAAGTGATGCCGCTCCTGTACCAGAGTTTAAGCATCATCGGTCTAGAAGCTGTCCCTCCAGCTATTCTCGCTCAACTGCACGCCCACTTCCGTCGCAATACGATGCAGAACCTGTTCTTAACCCAAGAACTAATCAAGCTCTTGGATCAGTTCAAGGAAAAGGACATCCCTGTTATTCCCTACAAAGGCCCCGTTCTAGCAGCTTTTGCCTACGGCAAGCTGTCCCTTCGTCAGAGTGGGGACTTAGACCTCCTCGTTTCTGCCGAAAATTATCCGCAGGCGAAGGCATTGCTCCTCGAACGCGGTTATCAAATGCTGCTCGACAGCAAACATGAGAAGGCTCATCTGCAAGCTCAGCTATGGAATGACAAGCTGAGGGTCAGCGTAGACCTGCATTATGGAATTCCGCCCAAGGAACTTCGACTCAACCCGGAGCGATTCTGGGAAAGCCTGCAGACCTTTTCTTTGAATGACAAAAAAATAGAAGTGCTCTCTCCGGAAGCCCACCTGCTGCTCCTGTGCGTGGATGGACACAAGGAAAGTTGGAATCAGTTGTTTAAACTCTGCGGTGTGGCCGCCATCATTCACGCCTATCCCACGATGGATTGGGAAAAGCTCATCGCTTGGGCTGAACAGTTGAGGATGAAGCACATTCTCTGTATGGCTCTATTGCTCGCGAACGACTTGTTAGGCACCACCCTCCCTGAAGAAGTCTTGCAAAACGCCAAAGCCAGCTCTGTGAGGAGATTCCTGGTCAAGCATTGGCGTGAATATCTCTTCTCTGAGCCAGAGAGTCAGACGGATGTTGCTCAAAAGAAACTTTTCCACCCGCAGACCATAGCACCCCTCTACCGCCTGTCTATGGCTGACCTCAAGAATATGATGATGCCAACGGAGGTCGACCAAGCATGGCTTCCCCTCCCGCCTGCTATCTCTTTTCTCTACTATCTGCTGCGACCGATCCGCTTAGTTTGGAAGTATGGACCCGTGTTTATCGACCGTTCGGCGGCATCTTAGCTCGGTAGCTTTGTTCCTATTTTCTGGGTGCGAACAGCTTTTTGAGGGTTTCTAGATTTTTCCCCTGGATGGTGTAGCCAACAAAGGGAAACGCGCAATCTTTTACGTCCAGAACCCCTTGCGTATCGTCCTTACAATAATTCGAATTCGCAATCCGGTCCGTGCGCAGTTGGGCTTTCACGGCTACTTTTTTGCTTGCTCGCTGGATCAGGTCGGCCACTTCTGGCGTGAGGGTCAGGCGGGCGGTGTCACCCTTGGGACTGCGGGACACTTCTGCTTTGACAACGGACGGCGGCAACGTATCCCCATCGACTTCCAGAAATACCGTGGGCAGGTTTTGGCTAAAGGTATGGGTGCCATCAGCTGTGCCTTCTAGCCCGATATTCACATAGTAGGCACTCACTTTATTAGCTGGGTTAAAAGACCGACGAGCGGTGACCAGCAGCTTAGTCGTGTAGTCTTTGCCATCCTGCTTCAGGTTGATTTCTCCTAAGGAGGCCCCCCCTGAGGTGTAGTAGGGCGTGCCATCGGACCGCAGCAGGAAATAGTCTCCTGGGGCTCCCTTGGGCAAGGGGAACGTCTGTATATTCGGATCTTCCTTGAGTGGGGTAGAAGCTATAGGCTCTGGCTTTTCTAAAGACACTAGAGGCGGTTCGCTTTGACAGGACGCAATCAAAGTTAAAAGAATACAAGCCAGGACAGATCTGTAGGTAAACATAGTTCTAGCTTCCCATAGGAAAGGACACTCTAGTAAGCCTGTAAGCCAGATGCCGACCAAAATCCAGGCATTTCCGTAGTAGTTGTTACAGACAGAGCGGACCACACTGGTAGGAAAACGTAACCTTGTTTGCAGGGCTTCATGCCTATTTCTGTATCAAAAAATACAAAACTGGGGTTCACAACTTCACTAGACTGTTCCATCCTTGTTTCTGTTCACAGTGGGTCAAAGCCTATCTAGGGGCAAGGTTTTTAAATTTAGACTTCAAGGAGCACACGGAGTATGTCGAAGACCCCCAAAGACGTCATGCAATTGATAAAAGACAAGGGCGTCAAAATTGTTGATCTGAAATTTATTGACCTGCCTGGAATTTGGCAACACTGTTCTTTTTACATTGACGAAATTAGTGAACAAACCATCACCGAAGGCTTAGCCTTTGATGGTTCCAGTATTCGCGGATGGAAAGCGATCAATGAATCCGACATGCTCATGGTCCCCGACCCCAATTCAGCCTTTATTGACCCGTTCATGGAAGGTCCAACCCTGAGCATGACCTGTAGCATCCGTGAGCCTCGGACGGGAGAACCCTACAGCCGTTGCCCTCGGGTCATTGCCAGCAAAGCCCTAGAGTACGTCAAAAATTCTGGAGTGGCAGACACCATCTACGTCGGGCCTGAAGCTGAGTTCTTCATCTTTGATGATGTGCGCTTTGACCAGACCGTAAACTCTGGCTACTACTATGTGGATTCTGTAGAAGGTCGCTGGAATTCTGGTCGCAAAGAAGACGGCGGAAACCTAGGCTATAAGCCCCGCTACAAAGAAGGCTATTTCCCTGTGCCTCCCACCGACACGTTGCAGGATATCCGGACGGAAATGCTGCTGACCATGGGTGAATTGGGCGTTCCTATCGAAAAGCATCACCATGAAGTAGCAACGGGTGGACAGAATGAACTCGGTATCCGCTTCCTGCCTATTGTTCAGGCAGGGGATGCCCTGATGATCTACAAGTACGTCATTAAAAACGTGGCCCGCAAGCATGGCAAGACCGTTACCTTTATGCCCAAACCCTTGTTTAACGACAATGGCAGTGGGATGCATACCCACCAGTCTCTATGGAAAGATGGTCAGCCTCTCTTTGCGGGTGATAAGTACGCAGGCTTAAGCCAAATGGCTCTCTGGTATATCGGCGGCATCCTCAAGCATGCTCCGGCTCTGTTGGCGATTACCAATCCATCCACCAATTCCTACAAGCGTTTGGTGCCTGGTTTCGAAGCTCCGGTCAACCTGGCCTACTCCCAGGGCAACCGTTCTGCCTCGGTCCGTATCCCTCTTTCTGGGGATAGTCCAAAAGCCAAGCGTTTGGAATTCCGCTGCCCCGATGCCTCTAGCAATCCTTACTTGGCCTTCGCCGCGATGACAATGGCTGGGATGGATGGTATCAAGAACCAAATTGATCCTGGTGAGCCTCTGGATGTGGATATCTATGAACTCTCTCCAGAAGAATTGGCGAAGGTTCCCTCCACGCCTGGTTCTCTGGCAGAAGCCTTGGAAGCCCTGAAAGCCGACCATGCGTTCTTAACTGCCGGTGAAGTGTTCAGCGAAGAACTGATTTCCACCTGGATTGAGTACAAGTTGAGCAATGAAGTGATCCCAATGAGTCTGCGTCCTCATCCCCATGAATTTGCTTTGTACTATGACTGTTAATTCATCGATCTAATGAGCAGCAACCGCTTCCTTCGGGAGGCGGTTTTTTGTGGCTTGGTGTTGGGGAATTTTCGATGGTTATCCGAACATTATCTATATATGGATTTGGATGAATGGATGATTATGCCCAAACATGTGCACCGGATTTTGATATGAAACGAACATCCGGTAGGGGCGATTTGCAAATCGCCCCTACGCACCCCAAAAATGCCACCACACAATCCGGAAACCCATTTTGGCGCAATTATGATGAATGAATCATCCGATCCGTAATCCGTTTCATCGCCTCATTCACATTTTCCCGACTATTAAAGGCAGAAATGCGGAAATACCCTTCGCCTGCAGCACCAAAACCAGAACCGGGTGTACCGACAACATTGCAGGTGTGCAGCAACTTGTCGAAGAAATCCCAACTGGAAAGACCATTGGGGGTCTTCACCCAAACGTAGGGTGCATTGGTCCCACCATAGACCTGTAAGCCAGCAGCAGTTAATTGTTCACGGATGATTTTGGCATTGTCCATGTAGAAACTGACTAACTCCTTGATTTGGGTCTGTCCTTCTGGGGAATAAACCGCTTCGGCTCCGCGTTGGACGATGTAGGATACGCCATTGAATTTGGTGGATTGGCGGCGATTCCATAGCTTCCACAGTTCTACATCGGAACCATCCGCAGCTTTGGCCGTGAGGCTTTTCGGCACCACGGTCAGTGCACAGCGTGTTCCGGTAAAGCCTGCATTTTTGGAGAACGAGCGAAATTCAATTGCACACTCCCGTGCTCCTTCAATCTCATAGATGGAATGAGGCAGGTTTGGATCGGTGATAAACGCTTCATAGGCGGCATCAAAGAAAATGATCGAACCATGGGCTCTGGCATAGTCTACCCAAGCCTTTAGGTGTTCCTTGGTGGCGGTAGCGCCCGTAGGGTTATTTGGGAAGCAGAGATAAATTAAATCGACTTTCTGGGAAGGAATCTGAGCCGTAAAATTATTCTCAGCGGTAATTGGCAGGTAGACGAAACCCTCATATTCTCCTTTCTCATTGGCCGCTCCTGTATGCCCTGCCATCACATTGGTGTCTACATAGACAGGATAAACGGGGTCGGTGACGGCGATGGTGTTATCGTTCCCAAAGATATCTAAGATATTCCCAGAATCGCACTTCGAGCCATCGGAGACAAAGATTTCAGAAGCGTCAATCTGACAACCACGTGCTTGGAAGTCATAGGCCGCAATTTTTTCCCGTAACCAAGCGTAGCCCTGCTCTGGACCATACCCTTTAAAGGAACTACGGTCTCCCATATCTTCCACTGCTTGGATCATCGCATCGCGGCAGGCTTGGGGCAGCGGTTCGGTCACATCCCCAATGCCCAGCCGAATAATTTTTGCATCAGGATGAGCCTCTGCAAAGGCCGTGACCCTGCGGGCAATTTCAGGAAATAGGTAGCCTGCTTTGAGCTTGAGGTAATTGTCGTTAATGGTTGCCATAATCAATCGCTACGAAACAAACGCCGTACGCCAGTTTACTGCTTAGCATTGCCCTATGACACCTATACCAATGCCGGTCCCGCAATGTATTGCTCCGCCAAGGCTACTTCGTGGGGGCTACCCATAATCACAGGTACCCTTTGGTGCAGCTGGGTTGGGACGATATCTAGAATGCGCTCTGTGCCTGTAGTTGCTTTCCCGCCCGCCTTCTCAAGGATAAAAGCCAGAGGATTGGCTTCGTAGAGGAGACGGAGCTTACCTTCCGGATTTTTTTCCGTTCCTGGATAGAGGAACACGCCGCCATGAAGGAGCGTACGGTGGATATCTGCCACGAGGGAGCCGACATAGCGGCCACTGTAGCCCTTGGTGTTTTTAATTTGGTCTACGTAGGCTTGAATTTGGGGAGACCAGCTCTGGTAGTTGGCCTCATTTACGCTGTAATACTTGCCCTTTTCTGGGATGCGCATATGAGGATGAGAAAGCAAAAATTCGCCAATCCCCGCATCCAGAGTGAAGCCATTCACTTCCTCTCCGGTGCTATAGACCATCATTGTGCTCGGTCCATAGAGGATATAGCCCGCCGCCACTTGCTGGACTCCTGGCTGCAGTAAACTTTCTTCTGGTGAATTGGCACTGCGTTGCCGAAGCACCGCAAAACTAGAGCCTACGGTAACGTCGCAGTCCAGATTGGAAGATCCATCTAAGGGGTCAATTAAAAGCGAATAGCCGCCGATGGGACAGGTTTGGATCAGATGTTCTGGACCTTCTAGCTCTTCAGAAACCAAGACGCAGACTAAACCGGTGTCTCGGAAAGCCCGAATAAACGTTTCGTTGGCATACTCATCCAACTTGCGCACTTCTTCGCCCTGGACATTAATCTCACCCGTAAAGCCAAGGGCTTCTTCAATCAATCCTGCCCGGCTCAGTTCACGACTGATCACCCGTGCGGCCAGACTAATTTGAATCAGCAAGGCACTAAACTCTCCGGTTGCCCCTTTTTGTTTGCGTTGGTTTTGGAGAATGAAATTGTGTAGGGTAATTCCTCGGGTGGGCTCCATGACGTTCTCCTCACTAGTTTTCTAGTGAATTACATAACCTCTGCAGGAACGGCCTGAACATCTAGGCTCGTGCCTCGGAGACACGCCCCTTCCAGGTCTGTGCCCGTCAACATCGTTGATTCCAGATTGGCACAGAGTAAATTGCTATTGCGCAGACTGGCACCCACCAAACAGGCTCCAGTCAGATTGGCTCCTTCCAAATTGGCTCCTTCCAGATTGGCCCCTGTTAAATTAGCCCCGCTGAGGTCGGCCCCTTCCAAATTACTCCCAGATAGGTCACTGCCTCTGAGGTCACTGCCGCGCAGGTCCGTCTCCAGCATAGACATGCCGCTGAGATTGGCTCCTCCAAGGAACGACCCTGCCAGTGAAGCCTGGTCTAGCTGAGCGCCTACTAAAACAGCGCCCCGCAAATCGGCATTGCGTAGGTCGGCCTTATTCATGTGTGCGCCCGTGAGGTCTGCCCCGCGTAGCGAAGCCCGCAAATTAGCTTGGAAGGCACGAATACCTGTTAAATCGGCTCCTGCCAGCTGTGCCTGTTCTAAATTGGCTCCCGTAAAGTCGGCCCCGCTCAGATCTTTGCCTTCCAGACGACTTTCGCGCAAATCGGCACCCTGAAATTGCTTGGTGCTTGCTGTTTCTGTATATCCAGACAGCCAGCTAGAAGGGATGGCTTGCGGACGGGTGGGCATATTCAAAAATCCCATTTCCGCCAGACGAACTACATGGCCCAGGGTCTCTACTAATTTGGGGTCCCAAAGACGGCCTGCGTCTTCTTGACAACGGGCAAAAGCCTCTCCCAGAGAAAGAGCCGGACGTGTGCCCCGAGGGTGTGTCATCTTTTGGAAGCGAATCACAAGGCGCAGAATTCTAGACCCCAGAGGAATTTCCTCCCCCTTCAGTCCGTCCGGCTTGCCAGAGCCATCCCAAGCTTCTTTTTCACGGGCAATAATCTGCGTGACTGCATTTAGCTCCGGCATAGCGCCCAGGAGTTTCACGCCGTGCATCGGATGATTATCTAGGATCTCTTGTTCCTGTTCCGTGCGGTCTTCCTCTGCTTTGAGGAATATAGTCTGAGAAGCCTGGGCTAGTCCTACGCGATGGAGGAGCGCTGCTAAGCGCAAGCGACGGATAGCTAGGGGAGGCAGTTGGAGCATTTGTCCTAAGGTTTCCGCCAAAGCTGCCACCTGCAAGGAAGCCATTGGGTTATAGGGGTCTTTCGCATCTACCTGCTGGGCAATACGCAAGAACGCCTGCAGCTTATTGGCTGTCAGGTTGCGTCCTGCAGGCGTCGGCTGCAGTAAACGCTCGGTCTCTGCACTGTAGGCAAATAATTTGTCTTCAGTCTCTTGGAGATTGGCGACTATTTGGGCAATGACGCTGCTTAAGTCTTCTTGCTTTGTGGTATCTATCTTGTGGATCGCTTCGATCCTCTCCCGCATAGATTTTTCGAGCTGTGGATCATAAACGCCAATCCGGTCCAAAGCGATATGCGCCGATTGATAGACCAAGGCTTCATCAAAGGTCCAAAGACCATAGAATTTGCGTTCTAAGTCTTCCTCTGGACGTCCTTCTGGGCCATAGTCTTCATCGGTTAATTCTTGACAGAGGCAAGCGGCAGCATAGTCTGGAGCCAGAATGATCAAATTCCATTCTTCAGCTACTGGGTCATCGGTAGCGAGGCGGAGCAGGTGAACGTTTTCGAGACTGCCTGTGGGATGCTGGGCAAAACCACTGTCTTCCACCGCCATAATCACGATATCTTGAGCGTGCTGAGCCAGTTCTTGATAGCGCTCAGCCTCTTCGAGATACCACTTACCCTTTTGGAAGGTCGTAATCAGCAAGGGCAGGTCTTTTGCTTTGGCCCCCGTACGCAGTATGTGGTCTTCCATCGCATGGCAGATAGCTACCAGCGTGTTTTTGAAATATACGCGGAAGGTCTCGGGCAGGTTGCCGCCGACAGAATCCTGCTCAAGCTTTTCTCTCAAATTATAAAGAATCGAGTTTTTACGCACCTACGCCCCCATTCCCGGAAAATGACGAATCTTGGCAGAACCATCCATTGTGAGTTGTCCTCGACGGATATCACAGCGATGCATTCGCAATGCAACCCCGTCTAACTTGAATTTATCGAGGTCCATCAGGCTATTGATGTGATCCAAGATAGCTCTTGCTACTGCCTGGGATCGCTCACTGCCTTCTATTATGGGGTCGCTGAACAAAATGCGACGGTCTTCTTCCAAAGTAATCTTGGTACACAGGCGAACATCCAGCGGTTCAGTCTCTTTTCCGACGGAAATTTGGCTATAGAGCAGCAAAATTCCTCCATCCTGGAGTTCTACGCCCGTATTGGAAAAATTCAAGGATTGTCCTTCAAAAGTCAGCAGCTGGAGTTTCTCGACAATGAAGGGTGTGTTGAAAGAACGGCTGAGGTCTTTTTCACTGAGCACCACACTCAAGGTGCCACTGGTTGACTGACGGAGCTTGATTTTTCCGCCCATCAGACTACTCAAATCGATGGCCACCGCCTGCACCCGGAGGTCCATGCGGGCCACCCGCAATCCATTGCGCATTTCCAAGCCGCGACCAACCAAATCAAAACCATCCAGACTCCCCTGGAGGATCTTGCTGACAGGATTGGCCCGGACTTTAGCATTCAGGCTGTCGGTGGTTTTGAATAGAGCGGCAATAGCTGCAGTAGCTACCGACCCGACCCATTCATCCCCCCCTTTATTCTGGAATGGAGAGAATATTGAACTGAGCATGTACAGCATCCCAAACGCAGCAGTAGTAAAGAGCCGCAGAAGGACCCGGCGCTTTCTTCATCCTATAGGAGGTTTCCGAATTTTAGAGAGCAAAGTGTAGGCTGCTGAAAGATTTAAGCTTGCTTGTCGGCTATAGAAGAATCCTTAGACTCCAGAGGTTTAGCCTCTTGATTTTTTTCATCCCCGCCTCTTTTCAATTCTTCTTCAAACTCGGTAGTAGCTTTTCTAAAACTCTTCGTTGCTTGCCCTAAGGTTTTTCCCAGCTCTGGAATTTTCTTAGGGCCAAAAACCAGTAGAGCGACTACTGCAATTGCGCCTAATTCTAAAGGACCCAAGCCAAACATATGGATACCAAGACTTCAGTAGCCTCAGTATAGCGAAAGGCTGTGTAGAGCCAATGCAATCACCACTATTCTGCGCTTTAAGATACGGGGAACAAGAGACGATAGAAGCAGAGGCCATTGAGGGCAAGCAAGGTCAAGCTGGCAGAGTGGATTTGCCAGCTCAGGGGAGAGGGAGCTACTTTTTCACTCACCATCGCCAGAAGTGCGGCATTGATCGAATAGGCCAGGGCAAGCGTCTGGAATGCCCACCAGTCATAGCCAAAACCGATAGCCCCGCAGCAAAAAGCCAGTCCGAATATCACGAGGGCTATGGCCCGAGGCGGATCTACTTCGGTCCAGTGGCGTATCCTCTCGATACGGCAGATCCAGGCAGAACGAAGATTTTGCGGAAAAAACGCGCGCATAACCAAGATATGGATATTGTTCCGAAAGATTAGCAAACTCTTGCCTGTTGTTGCCACCATTGCACCGTCTGTTCGGTGATGATCTCCCAGGCAAACCTCTGCTGGACAGCTTGTTGGGCATTGTTGGCCAGTTTTTGGGCTAGGTCCTGATGAGTCAAAAGACGCAGAATCGCCCAGGCCAGATGGGCGCCACTCTTGGCCGGGACTTTCAGCCCACTGTATTCGTCGGCAACAATTTCAGCCAGCCCGCCCACATCCGACACAACCACAGGCACGCCAGACGCCATCGCTTCTAAGGCGACAATGCCGAACGGCTCGTAGAGACTGGGAAAGGCACCTATATCTGCAACTCGAATCAGGTCCTGAAGTTCTTCCTCGGGAAGATAGCCTGTAAAGTGCACGTGCTGATCTACTCTTAATTTCTGGCTACGACGCTGGACCTCTTCTAGATAAGGGCCACGACCGACGAGTACGGCCTTGGCATTGGGCATATTGCCCAGTAGATGGGGCATGGCCTCTACTAGGTAGCGCGCCCCTTTTTCATGGACCATCCGCCCGACAAAAAGGATCAGTTTCTGGTCTTCGGTGACATAGCGCTTGCGCACTTGGGCTCTTTCTTCTGGGCTCAAGGGAGGACGGGTATCTGGCTGGATACCATTTGGGAAAATGCCGATTTTGGAGTCAGGAACTTGAAATAGCGTCTGGAGTTCTGCTTTCATCGCTTTCGAACAAACGATAACGTTATCGGCTTTATGGACCAACCATTCTTCCATCTTGTGAATATGACGTTGGAGAGCATGGTGTATCCCATCCATCCGGCCAGATTCTGTGGCATGCAGGGTAGCGCTCAGAGGAATCTTCCACTTTTCCTGGAGGGCAATGCCTGCTTCTGCCGTAAGCCAATCGTGACAGTGGATCAGGTCAAAGGGTTGTTCTTGATGGAAGACCGGCGCTATTTCCCGCAGCTGCTGGTTAAATCTACGGACCCATCCCAGGAAATCTTCCGTAGGGACGGGTGGGTGCAAAACATAATCGACTTGGACGCCCTTTAGGATTTGGGTCTTGCCTTTGCTTTCTTCCTCAGGCGCAACGGTCAGGACATGGACTTGATGACCTTGCGCGACGAAGGATTCACAGAGTCCTTCGCAGTGTCGTGCCAACCCACCCACAATCCGTGGAGGATATTCCCAAGTAAGTTCAAGAATCCGCATATCCCAGGCGCAAAAAGTATCTTATTGTGCCATGAGCGTTGTGTTAAAAAATGTATCGTCATGCTTTTGGGACCCATCGGTTCGGATCTAGTTCTGGCAGGCCCGAGCAGCAAGAACTCAAAATTTATCCAAGTTGACCGCAAAATTAGTGCTTGAAAATCATAATCGTACTGAGTATGCTTTAGGCACGGATTTGTAATGGCTTCTGAGAATTCTTTGGTTTATATCCGTTAGTAGGTGGTGGAGAGAAGTGAAGTTAGTGGACACCTAGGAACTCAAAATTATTGGAGGAAATGCACATCATGACTGACGAGAAAATATTGACCACGGCCGATGATTGCCCGTGAACAAGCCCCGTTGGCCGGTAATGAACTATCAGCGCGATAGTTCAATGTCGTTTGGGCAAGGGGATGATATGCCTAACTATGAGCCGAATAGCTACGATACAGCTCCCAAAGAAGCTCCGGAATATGCTGAGCCCCCGTTCGGCTGACGCTCAGGGAAGCCAAAATTCCCCAATTCTGGGGAATTTTGGGCTAGAACCGCGCTTAGCTTGCTTCCCATTGGCGTTCGCGTAGCGTCTCTGCAAGAGACAGCTTGCCGGAGGCATAGGCACAGGGTGAGTTGGAGGGCAGGGGGGAGGACTTAAGGATGCTCTTCTTCTCTGTCTCCCTCACGCTGACGCAAGGCGGCATTCTTGACCTTCAGGACTTGAATGCGACTGTTGAAGAAATCGCCGACGTACAGCTTACCTTTGTAGTAGTGAGCACCAGCGGTCCAGTTGAAGAGTCCCGGTTCAGGCAGAGGTTGTCCTGGTTGGAGAATGTTCTGGGGACCCGCATTGGGGACGGGTTTACCAAAGCTCGTCAGGAATTTTCCCTCCTTATTGAAGACTTGGATGCGGCTGTTGATCGAGTCTGCTACATAAACATTGTCGAACTCATCCACCTCCACCCCGATCGGCTGATTGAGCTGTCCAGGTCCAACACCCGGCTCCCCAAACGCAAACAGGGGCTGACCTACAGGACTAAGCACTTGGATGCGGTTGTTTAATTGGTCTCCTACATAAATTTTGCCTGTTGTTGGGGAAACGGAAATCCCAGAGGGTCCTTGAAACTGTCCAAGTTCTTTACCCGGTGAGCCGATCTTATTGATCAGGTCGCCATTGCGATTAAAGACCTGGATAAAGTCGCTGCTAAAATCGGTCACGTACAGTTTGCCGCTCTTGTCGAAGGTTAAACCCCCTGGACCAGAGAAAGCCCGCCCTTCAACCGGAGCTCCAAAACTCCCAAAAGACTTGATCGGGTTACCCTCACGGTCATAAACATTAATCCGGTTGTTAAAGACATCGCCTACATAGAGGTTGCCTGTTTCGTCGTCGAATTTCAGATCGGCGGGTTCATTGAGCTGTCCTAGACCCGTTCCACTGCTACCCACCGTTTTGACAAAGTTGCCGCGCTCATCGAAGACTTGCAGTCGGTCCCCTTCACCATCGCTTACCCAGACCTGTCCGGTGCTGGGCTGCACGGTAATACCCTGAGGAAGGAAAATATTCGCAGGTCCAAAGCCGGGGCTGCTAATCGTCGATTCGTACTTCAATTTGACCGATTCACTCTTTTTCACCTTGTCAATCTTCACCTGTAGCACCTGTCCAAGACCGGGACTGGCTCCTTTGTTGGTGATGTAGATGGTGTCATCGGCCGCAATCGCCAGGGCTGTCGGAGCATCCAGTCCATTGCCACTCAGCAACACCGTTCGCTTACCGTTCGGGGCGATTTTGATCAGCGAACCTTCCATCGCTCCTGGCGTCATTTTCCAGGAAGCTTCGTTATAGATCTGAAGCACGTACAGATTGCCCTTGCTGTCGAACTCTAAGTCGCCAAGCTGAGTAAAACCGGTTGCAAAGACTTCCGACTTCCCATCTCTGCCAACGCGGAGGATTCTGGCTGCACCTTCGGGATAAGGGAATCCTGTAAATTCGCTGGTGTAAACTGCGCCATCAGGGCCGACGGCAACCCCCGTGGGTACTGATTGCACTTCCTTGGGACCAGGAGGAGGAGCACCGCCGGGAGGAGCTGGTTGGTTAGGGTCAGGTGGGGGGAAAACAGGGTTATCAATGAACTGCGTGGGGAGCCCAAATCCTTCTGCCTTACCGTCTGTCAAGCGCACCGAGTAAAGCGAGTTACCCCCTGCATCCACAATGTACGCCTCACGGCCCTTGATCGCCACCGCATAGGGATTGGTGATTTTGCAGCCTAGAAAGTCAACTGCAGTGCACTTATCGGGATCATTATCTAGCTCGTATTGAGCGATGTCCAACAGACTTGTCAACTGGCCTGAACCTAAGTCGAATTTGTAAAACTGTCCAAAGGTCGGTTCTTGAAAAACGGCTTCGCGGTTTGCTGGGTCTCCTGCAAATCCATAAACTAGGTAGGCATTCCCTTCGGCATCAAACTGTATGTCCTGGGGACCCGCTCCTTCATTACCACTGGGCTGCAAGGCAAGAGAGGGCAGATTAGAAAAAATCCGCTCTTGCTTACCGTCTTTAATGCGGGTAATCGCCCCTGTATTGCCTACACAGAGAGGCAAACCTTGGACGCTTGGGGAAGGAATACAAGCGCCGCCGCCGCCAATGCCTGCTTCCGTTACATAGACGCTGCCGTCGGGACCGATGCCCAAGCCACGAGCGTTGTCTAGCTTGTCAGCAATGACTTTGTAGGTTGCGACTTCCTGCGCCGCGACAGGATAGGTCGTTGCTAAGCCGAGAGCAAGCAGGGCAACGATTGAGTTCTTGAATTTCATAATTCTCCATAATTGACACTACATGAACGTGTTGGTTGATTGAGGCCATGGGCAATCCAGTACTCCAGCAACACCACGGGAGTACTCGTTGCGGGAGAGAAGACGATCCCGCCGATCCAAACGGAACGAGCAAACACTGCTGCTCTTTAGGCAACGGGGAGATAGCTCATTCCCCGTTCAAACGTGGCAAGATTGCCCGCTTTTGCTTCCAGCAAGCGCTTGATATTCATACTTTCAGCGCCGTAGTCCTCGATTTGAAGTCTGCCGTGGGGCATAGGCTTCTGGAGGTCCCAAAAGGTAATACGGTGCTGAATAAGACCCTGCGCAGCATCATCCCCAAAGGCATAGGAGCAGGGTACGAGCAGCGTTGGGCAGCGCTGCATAAATTGATAGTCAGGATAGAAATAGTCCTGTTCGATCAGGGAGTACTTACCGAGCGAGTGGACTCGGAATGTCACCTGCACGGTGCGATTGTACTCGTCCAAAAACTCGCCCGACTGAGCGTTTTTCTCTGAGGTCACATCACCTTGTGGCCGAAGCAAGTGACACCACTCTTTGTGATTATCTAGATTGCCGATATAGTCGACGGCAAGGTCTAAGGGAGCATCCACGTAGATTGAATCTGTGTCAATCTTGTAGCGGCCGACGGCAGCAGCGGTATTCCCCTGCTTGCGCTCTAAAATTGCTTTCAGGGAGCGACATTCGGCGGTATGCACCGTGTGCACACCCTCCATAATCATCGGCGTGCGGCGGCGCGGATCGATAAAGCTGAGCCAATGGAAGTAAACGCCCGCCTCGTCTAGTCCTGGGTGGACATAGCCCGGCGGAAACAGCAGTACGGGATAAACCTGAAAGTATTTGTTGTATTCGAAGCCGCAGTGCCACTCGATTCCATAAAAGAGTGGATTTTCAATTTTGCGAACGTGGTAGTAAAGATCGTTTTGGTAGCCGGAAGCTGTGCCCCGCCAGGTCTGCTCATCAATCTGTTCAATCATGTTGCTGAACAGCGTCCACTCATCCAGGTTCTGCAGTTCGTACAGATAGTCGAAGGCTGTTTTGGGATCTGTGGCAATGTAGGCAGAGGTAGCAAATGTATTTTTTTCCATCGGTTACTTCTTGGTTACTCCTGCACAAGTTGTCTACGTTCAAGGTTGGGAAGGGCATACGAGGGCAGCAGATGCCGTCCAATTCCTTCGCTTTTTGATTTTTCAATCAGCTTTTTAGCCAAGTGTTGTGCAGCCTCCTGGGTAGTTATTTCAGCTTGTTCGGCGTGCTCAAAGATCTCTAGCAAGGTGCCGTAGATATTGCTTAGCTGCGTTTGGACGCGCCCTTCGTGGTAGCCAATCATTTCGTTGTAGACATTGATCAAACCGCCCGCATTAATCACATAGTCTGGGCAGTAGAGAATATTCCTAGCCGTGAGCAGCCGACTGTGTTTTTGCTCATCATCCAGTTGGTTGTTGGCAGCACCGGCGACGATAGAAGCTTGCAGGCGCGGAATTGTCGTATCGTTCAGCACCCCTCCCATTGCACAAGGAGAGAAGACATCAACAGATAGGTCATAGATGGCATCAGGATCGATGATGGTGGCTCCATAGAGGTCAGCCATTTCCTGCGCTCGTTCCTGTCGCACATCGCTGACAAAAAGCTCGGCTCCCCGCTCTGAGAGAAGTTGGCACAGGACTTGACCGACATTGCCCAACCCCTGCACCGCCACTTTTAACCCTTCAAAGCTTTGCCGCTGCAGACGGAATTCGACAGCGGCCTGCATGCCGAGCAGCACTCCTGCCGCCGTTAAGGGAACAGGACCGCCAGATTCTGCCTTCACGCCCATTACATAACTGGTTTCACGGTGAATTTGATGGACGTCACGCAGCGAAATATTGACATCCTGGCCCGTAATAAACTGCCCTTTGAGCCGCTCTATAAATCGGCCATAGGCTCTAAGTAGGCGGTCATTTTTTTGTTTTGGATCGGCAATGATCACGCCTTTGCCACCGCCCACCGGAATACGGGCACAGGCCGCTTTGTAGGTCATACCCCGACTAAGGCGCAGGGCATCACGCAGGGCAGCATCCTCGCTGGCATAGGGGAAAAGGCGCGTGGCGCCCATCGCTGAACCGAAGTCTGTGTTGTGCAGCGCAATGATCGCTTTGAGACCAGTCGCTGGGTCGTGGCAAAAGAGAACCTGCTGATGCTCTGTTTCTCTGGTCGTTTCAAACAGTTTCACGTGTACGATCTCCTCTTTGTTTTGCTGCTGGTTGTGACTTAAGCCCTTATTTAGCAGGGGGTTTAGCGTTTACTGCTGCCTGAAATTATTCTGTAAGCGGAAAAGAAACCTGTTTAGCCGAACTTGTAGGTTCTCTAAGCTGGATGAGGCTATCGTTCCGGCCTCGGGACGGGGCAGGTCGATCGGGGTCGATCAGCACATCTATAACAAAGGGTCCCGTCGCTGACATGGCCTGCGTGAGCGCCTGCTCCAAGTCACTTTCCTGATGAACCCGAATACCGTTCGCGCCCATACCTTGGGCAATCGCCACAAAATCAGTGTCTGGAATCATCGCATCAGCACCCTTGAGTCCAAGCATGGCCATCCCTTGAACGCACATGTTGTAGCGAGCATCATTGAGAACAATCCAAACGGCTGGGACTTGATGCTTGACAGCGGTGCTAATTTCGTTGTTCATCAGCATTGAGCCATCCCCTGTAATCACTACTGCCTTACGTTTAGCAGCTTGAGCGAGACCGACCACGCCTGTAACCATATGACCCATGGCGCCGAGCCCGGTACTGACGCGATAGCGCCGTGGGTGAGAGAAGCGGAGTCGATGGGTCGCCCAAGTAAAGGAGTTGCCCGACTCCGCTAGCACAATCGCATTACTGCGGTCGATAACGAGTCGCTGGATCACATCCATCAATACTTCTGGGCGGACTAAGGAGCTATGGGAGCCATTGCTGCTGGGCAGGGTGGCGACATGAGGACGGGGAAATGTCGGTGCTGGTTGGCTCGCTGGATCAGGGAAATGCTGCAGCAGCTCTGTCATAAACAAATTAATCTCAGCCTGGATTGGCAGGGTCGGGGCCAGCGGATAGGCCACCCCTGGCACATTGGGGTCAATATCGACATGCAGAAAGCCGCCCGACGGAACCATGGCGGCACTCCAAAAAGAGGTGGGCTCACCCAAGCGGGTACCAAGAACAAGAATGTGCGCTGGAGGCTGTTCGCGCATGTAGGTCAGAACGGACTCATGCCCTCCCACTCCAGTCACGCCAACAAACTGAGGATGGTCTTCTGGGAAAATGCCTTTGCCACGCGGAGAACACATGACCGCCGCCCCAGTCCGTGCTGCCAGCTGGCGAATTGGTTCTGCGGCTAGCCGTGCACCAAAGCCGAGCCAGATAGCAAAGGGGGCAGAGGCTAAAATCTGCGCACAGTGGGCGATGGTTGACGCACTGGGTATGATTTGAAACTGATGAGGCTGAGCAGTCTCAAGGGTTGGGAAGGTTGGGACGTGAGCAGGGGAAACCAGACTCGACTGCACCCCGGTTGGAATGCTGATGTGCGCGACAAAACTTCCTGGTTGAGCCAGACCCAGTGCCAACCGGCGGGCAACTTGGGGCAACTCTTCTGGCGATTCTAAGGTCATGGCATAGTCAAAAAGCGCACCAGCGGTGAAGATGCCGCTATGAGGCATGCTGTGAATACTGGTTTCCTGGATCGCACCTCGTCCTCGTTGAGCGGCTGAAGTACAGGCCGACAGGAGAATTACTTTTGCGCCTTCCCCCCGCGCCGCTAGCAATCCCGTAAGCGCATTGGTAATTCCTGGACCGGCTGTGGTGAATACGACCGTAGGTAAATCGCTGGCAAAATGGGCTTCGGTGGCAGCAAAGGCCGCACCCCCTTCATGGCGACAGTGAATGACAGAAATCTTTTGACTGTGAGAGAGGGAAAGCCAGAGAGAGGCGACGGCTCCCCCAGCGACCCCAAAGGCCGACTGAACACCCAAGTTCTCCAGCACGTTTACCAGTGCATTAGTGACTGTTAAAGGAGCAGCTAGCGGTGTGAAGCCAACTGCCATTTCGTCGGATTGAGACTGATGACTGTTATCTCTTTCGGAAATAATGCGATCGGCCACTACGGATGGGACGGGCGCAGCAGCAATGTCAAGTCTGGGAACAGCTTCAGCGAATTTGTGAGATTTTTGAGTACTCATCCTTGCTTTTCTCCTGATGAAATCTGGACTGCAATAAACTTTGAGAGGCACTAAAACAGCCAGTCTTTTAAACTTGATGAGTCAACAAAAATAGTCATCAAATACCGATAGAAATCAGTTTAAAACACATAAATAATGCATTGAGATTCACAGAGTGACTATGCAAAGCAAAACATTCTGTATCATCTTTTTTCATCTGTAGAGCTCAATCACAACTCAGTAACAGTAGCAATTGAAGTTTAATCAGACTTACAAAGCAGCACAAGGACATTTTTTTTGACATCTCTAAAAAAATGTCCATTCTTTCGATAAGGTCGCGCGTTATACAAGAGTTCCACGACACGAAAATCACCATCAATTTATATACTAAGATCTTGGCATCAAAGCTTTTATACCCAAAGAGTGAAGACAATTTTTTCTCATGCTGAAGTAATTCACAAGCTAAGCTACTGCTCTACCATTGCGAATGAGAACCAACTGGAGATACTAAAGAATAGACACTTACCCTATCGAGTTGGAAAAGCATCAAAAAATTTGTCCTTGCCCATCAATAATTGCAAGTGCCAGTATTGAGACTCGTAAAGGCAATTGCTAGTAGCAACCCAAACGAACTGTTTACTTTATCGACTGGTTGCAGTGAAGCTTGAGCTGATGCACAACTTCCAGTTATTCACTCTATCTAGCTAGCGACTCGATCACGAGAACAACCCCAAGGGAATTCTTAATGAATTTTGACTTCCATCGCTATAAGACTTACGGAGGGATCCGCATATCGCGCTCCGTTTCCAAGGTCGATCAAGACACGGCAATTGACCACGTGCGGTCGCAGCTCAATGTCCAGCGGGGAGCCTTGCTGTCTAGCAGCTATGAGTATCCAGGACGGTATAAGCGCTGGGCAATCGGTTTTATCAACCCGCCTCTGGAGCTGTCTACGCGCGGAAACACCTTTAAGCTGACGGCCCACAACGAGCGCGGGGCATTACTGCTCCCTTTGTTGGCAGAGCGACTACAGGCGCAGGCGCAAATCCAGCACGTGCAGAGGGCGCAGTACACGATTGAAGGCGCGATTGTCCCTGTCACAGAACCCTTTGCCGAAGAGGAACGCAGTCAGCAGCCATCCGCGTTCAGCGTCATTCGCGCGCTGCTGGATTTGTTCGCCAGTCCGGAAGATGAACACTTGGGGCTCTATGGTGCCTTTGGCTATGATTTGGTCTTTCAATTTGAACCGATTCAACAAGCGCTGCAACGTCCAGCGGATCAGCGCGACTTGGTACTGTACCTACCCGATGAGCTAATCGTTGTCGACTACTACCTGCAGCAGACTTTACGCTACACCTATGATTTTGAGACTGCCCATGGCAGCACCTCTGGTTTGGCGCGCACGGGCGAGGTGATCGACTACCGAGGCACCAGTGTTATCGATCAGCAAAGCGTGCCCTCGACACCTTCGACACCCGTATCTGGAGCCTATGCTGCCCAAGTTGAAGAAGCCAAGAAGTATTTCTGTCGGGGCGACCTCTTCGAAGTCGTGCTCAGTCAACAATTCTCCACTGCTTGTCAAGCATCCCCCGTCCAACTCTTCCAGACGCTTCAGCAAATCAACCCCAGCCCCTATGGTTTTCTACTCAACCTCGGCGGTGAGTA
Organism: Gloeobacterales cyanobacterium; assembly: GCA_038245785.1. GTDB lineage: Bacteria > Cyanobacteriota > Cyanobacteriia > Gloeobacterales > PMM-0068 > Sivonenia. Next base: position 151,766 of record JBBRSB010000003.1, read on the forward strand.
TCTGATTGGAGCCTCGCCTGAGATGTTTGTGCGCGTGGAAGGCAAGCGCGTGGAGACCTGCCCGATTAGCGGCACGATTCTGCGCGGGCAAGACGCCATGGGAGATGCCGAGCAAATTCGTCAGCTGCTCAACTCCTATAAGGACGAGACGGAACTAACGATGTGTACGGATGTCGACCGCAACGACAAATCGCGCGTCTGTATTCCTGGCAGCGTGAAGGTGATTGGTCGTCGTCAAATTGAGCTATACAGCCATGTGATTCACACGGTCGATCATGTGGAAGGCATTCTGCGACCGGAATTTGATGCCCTGGATGCTTTTTTGTCCCATACCTGGGCCGTCACGGTCACAGGTGCTCCGAAGCGGGCGGCGATGCAGTTTATCGAACGTCATGAAGACAGTGCGCGGCGATGGTATGGCGGTGCCGTCGGACGCCTTACGTTTAATGGCGATATGAATACGGGCTTAACGCTGCGCACCATCCGCTTTCAGAATGCGGTCGCAGAAGTTCGGGTCGGTGCTACTCTACTCTACGATTCCGTTCCCGAGGATGAAGCGCAAGAGACCTTGACCAAGGCAGCAGCTTTATTTGAGACCTTGAATAAAGCTGCCACCGGGGCTTTCGTTCCGCCAAAAGTCCGTCGAGGCGTTCCCATCGCAAGCAGTGAGGCGCAAGCCAGAGCCAGTTCAGGCAAGCGCGTTCTTTTGATTGACTACGAGGATTCTTTTGTCCATACCCTGGCGAATTACATCCGCCAAACCGGGGCGACGGTCACTACTTTACGTCATGGTTTCTCCGTAGAGACCTTTGAGCGTGAACGTCCCGATCTAGTTGTGCTCTCTCCAGGACCGGGCAGACCGAACGACTTTCATGTTCCGCAAACGGTCCGAGATTGCATCCAGCGGCAAATCCCTCTATTTGGCGTGTGCCTAGGTCTGCAGGGAATTGTCGAAGCCTTGGGTGGAACGCTGGGCGTTCTGAACCCACCGCAGCACGGCAAGTCCTCTGAATTAAGGGTTACGGACCAAGAGTCTGCCCTGTTCCAAGGATTGCCTGAAGTATTTCCAATCGGGCGCTACCACTCGCTCTATGCCCTGCCTGAGCGGCTCCCTGGGGATCTTAAGGTCACGGCGCTATCTCAGGACAACGTAATCATGGCCGTTGAGCATCGTCATCTACCAATTGCGGCAGTGCAGTTCCATCCTGAATCGATCATGACTTTAGCCGGAGATGTGGGTTTGGCCATTATCCAGAACGTGCTCCAGACCTATGCCACAGCGTCTACGACCATAGAGGCAAGGCCAACTCCTGTGCGCTGAGTTTAATAAGTCCTCTGTCTCTGAAAGAAAGAGCGCTCTAATCTTCTTCCCGTCATCCTCCTTCCTCTCTCCTTGCTGAGGTGCAGCCATGCCCATTCCTTCCATGCCTACAACCAGCGCAGCGCCCCAGATCCTGAAAACCATCGTGCGCCATAAACGAGAGGAGGTTCAGCAACAGCAGGCTCAACTTCCTCTCGTTCAGCTGCAGCAAGTAAGCAGTACGCCCAGAGGCAAAATCAGCTTTCTCAACGCGCTGCAAAACAGCCAGCGTTCGCCCAGCTTGATTGCTGAGGTTAAAAAAGCATCCCCTAGTAAAGGCTTAATTCGTGACGATTTTGATCCCGTAGCCATCGCTCAGGCCTATGAGCGCGCCGGGGCTGCCTGCATTTCGGTCCTGACCGATCAGCAGTTCTTTCAGGGTAGCTTTGACGATTTGCAGGCGGTGCGTCAGCAGGTGTCTCTGCCGCTGCTATGCAAAGAGTTTGTAGTGGATGCTTATCAGATTTACAAAGCGCGAGCAGCAGGAGCCGATGCGGTGCTGCTGATTGCAGCCGTCTTGTCGGACCAAGAACTGCGAGACTTCCTGCGGCTGGCTCATGACTTGGGTATGGAAGCGTTGGTGGAGGTACATACCCTGGCAGAGCTTGAGCGGGTTATTCCCCTGCCAGAAATAGCTTTAATCGGTATCAACAACCGCAATCTGAACGATTTTACGGTTGACCTGGGTACCACCCGGCAGTTGATGACTGCCTACCGCCAGCAATTCAGCGATCTGGGGATCGTCACGGTCAGCGAGTCGGGATTGCATACGGTTGCCGACCTCGCCTTCGTCACGGCTATGGGTGTCCGGGCCGTGCTCATCGGTGAAGCGCTGCTCAAACAACCCGACGTAGAGCGAGCTATCCGCAACTTGTTCTATACCCAACTTGATAACGGTTAACCCTTACGGTCTCACTTCTATGACAACCACCACAGCGCACTCCCTAACCATTACTCAAGGATTCCAGGCACTCCGTGAGCGCCAGCACTGCGCCCTGATTCCGTTTATTACGGCAGGAGATCCTGATCTGGCAACAACGGCGGCGGCTCTGCAAATCCTCGATCGCAACGGGGCTGACTTTATTGAACTAGGGGTCCCTTATTCTGATCCTTTGGCCGACGGTCCCGTGATTCAAGCGGCGGCTACGCGGGCGCTACAGCGAGGCACCCGTCTAGAGTCTGTGCTCGGGATGCTCAAGTCCATTGGCCCCCGGTTAAAAGCGCCGATTATTCTCTTCACCTACTACAACCCAATCTTGAATTGCGGTGTTGCAACATTTCTGCAGAGAATCGCTGAGGTAGGCGTGAAAGGATTGGTGGTGCCTGATTTACCGATTGAGGAGGCCGCCGAACTGCTGAGGCTGGCAACTGATTTGGGTATTGAAGTCATTCTGCTTGTGGCACCCAACAGCTCAAAAGAGCGCATTACTACGATTGCGCAGCAGTCTCAGGGCTTTATCTATCTCGTCAGCGTGACGGGGGTGACGGGAACACGCTCAAGCATCGAATCTCGTGTAGAAACGCTACTGCAAAATCTGCGGAGCATTACCGATAAGCCGATTGGGGTAGGCTTTGGAATTTCCAGCCCAGACCAGGCACGTCAGGCGCGCGTCTGGGGAGCAGATGCCGTGATTGTGGGCAGTGCCTTCGTCAAGCACCTGGCGTCAGACTCTCCAACGGAAGGATTGCAGGCTATAGCCACGCTCTGTCGTGATTTGAAAGCGGCCATCGGTAATGAGAGCGCCAAGAGTCTATCGAAAACATAAATGACCCAATTCGGGAGGATCTTACCTTGACCAGTATTCTAACTAACAGTACGCACCCAACCGCTCAGACTCAACGTCCTGATGCCCTCGGTCGATTCGGACCGTTTGGCGGCAAATACGTCCCAGAGACGCTGATGCCTGCCCTGGCCGAACTTGAAGACGCCGTTCAGCAATGCCGCGCCGACGCTACTTTTCAAGCAGAACTGCATCAGCTTCTACATGACTATGTGGGCCGACCCAGCCCGCTCTATTTTGCCGAACGCCTAACGGCGCACTACGCCCGCCCTGATGGCACAGGCCCGCAAATCTATCTCAAACGAGAGGACCTAAATCATACGGGGGCGCACAAAATTAATAACGCCGTCGCCCAAGCGCTGCTGGCAAAGCGGATGGGAAAACAGCGCGTCATTGCTGAAACGGGAGCAGGCCAACATGGGGTTGCAACGGCAACCGCCTGTGCTCGTTTTGGACTCAGCTGCGTGATTTACATGGGCATCCACGACATGAAGCGACAGGAGCTGAACGTGTTTCGGATGCGCTTGCTCGGGGCGGAAGTACGACCTGTTGAGGCCGGTACCGGTACGCTCAAGGATGCAACCTCCGAAGCGATCCGCGATTGGGTCACAAACGTGGAAACGACTCACTATATCCTCGGGTCGGTAGCAGGGCCTCATCCTTACCCGATGATTGTGCGTGACTTTCATGCCGTGATTGGGAAAGAAACCCGTGTTCAATGCCAGGAGCATTGGGGAGGACTGCCGGATATTCTGCTGGCCTGCGTCGGCGGCGGCTCAAATGCGATCGGCCTGTTTCATGAGTTCATCGACGAACCGACCGTGCGGCTGATCGGGGTAGAAGCAGCGGGAGAGGGCATCGACACGCAGAAGCACGCTGCCACCTTGACCCTGGGACGCGTCGGCGTACTGCACGGAGCGATGAGCTACCTGCTGCAAGATGAAGACGGTCAAATCATCGAACCCCATTCAATTAGCGCTGGACTCGACTATCCCGGTGTCGGGCCAGAGCATAGCTATCTCAAGGACGCACGCCGCGCCGAATATTACAGCGTTACGGATACTCAGGCACTCGCTGCTTTCCAGCAGCTTGCGCAACTTGAAGGCATCATTCCAGCGTTAGAAACTGCCCATGCCGTCGCCTATTTGGAAACGCTCTGCCCTCAGATGAGAGACAGTCCTCGGATTGTGCTCAACTGCTCTGGGCGAGGCGATAAGGATGTGCAAACCGTGATTAACACGCTGGATCTCTAAAGCCCCCCGGCCCCCCAATTCTGGGGGGAGAAGCATCCTTCGCTTCAGACCCTATTTTCAATTCTTCGAACGGCCAACGGCATACAAAGCCCCCCAATTCTGGGGGATTTGGGGGGCAAGCATCTCCATATGCTCCAAAATCAACAACCTAACAGAGGATAAAAGTCATGATCATAGTCGTAAAGACAGGGGCACCAGAGGCTGAAATTACCCGTATTGGAAAAGACCTGTACCGTGAGTATGGCGTTACTTCTGAAAAGCTCGCTGGACAGAGCAAGGTCGTCATTGGCCTGATTGGTGAAACAGCTACGCTCAATCGTCAGCAAATACAGGCCATCAGTCCCTGGATTGAGCAAGTTTTACGGATCGAGCAACCATTCAAGCGCGTAAGCCGAGAATATCGACAGGGCATAGCGAGTGAAGTCGTGGTTTCTACGCCAAATGGCCCCGTTGCTTTCGGAGAGCAGCATCCACTGGTGCTAACCGCTGGCCCTTGCTCCGTTGAAAACGAGGCGATGATTGTAGAAACGGCAAAGCGTGTCAAAGCGGCAGGGGCACAATTTTTGCGTGGTGGAGCCTTTAAGCCTCGCTCATCACCCTACGCCTTCCAAGGCCATGGCGAAAGTGCTTTAGAATTGCTGGCGGCAGCCCGTAGCGCTACCGGGCTGGGAATTATCACCGAACTGATGGACGCTGCGGATCTGGAACAGGTGGCAGCCGTGGCTGATGTGATCCAAATCGGTGCCCGCAATATGCAAAATTTCTCGCTGCTCAAGAAGGTGGGTGCTCAAGATAAGCCTGTGCTGCTCAAGCGTGGTCCATCGGCCAACATTGATGAGTGGCTCCTAGCAGCGGAGTATCTGCTCGCTGCCGGAAATCCGAATGTGATTCTCTGTGAGCGCGGCATTCGCACGTTTGATTCTAAATACGCACGCAATACTTTAGATTTATCAGTTATTCCCGTGCTCAGGCTGTTGACCCATCTGCCGATCATGATTGATCCGAGTCATGGCACAGGGCGCTCCCAGTATGTCCCGGCGATGGCGATGGCAGCCATCGCTGCTGGTACCGATGCTTTGATGATCGAAGTCCATCCCGACCCCGCAAAAGCGCTCTCCGATGGCCCACAGTCGCTGACTCCTCAGCAATTTGATGAGCTCACCGTACAAATGGCGGTGATTAGCAAAGCTGTGGGGCGCTGGTCACAGCCTGCTGTTGCCGCAATCGCCTAATCTGCCATCTGTTTCACAGGAGCGCACAAGGATGAAGACCCTGCAACAGCTTGACCATGACTTGATTCAATTACTGAATCAGCGAGCTGCCCTTCTAGGAAAAGCGTATGATTCCAGTTTGCCTGCTGAAACCTCTCAACACTTGGCCCAGACGGGTTTACCGGAGTTTGTCTGGGAAAGTCTCGCCACCTGTTGCGCAGCAGCAACAACAGTGGCCCCAGCCGCATTGAGTTCTCCTAAGCAGATCACTATCATTGGCGGTGCGGGACAGATGGGCCGCTTTTTTACTCGGCAGTTTGCTGCCGCTGGTCATAGCGTCCGGCAACTAAGGCGACATGACTGGGAGAAGGCCGATCAGTACTTGAGTGATGCAGACTTAGTCCTTGTCTCTGTGCCGATGCAACAAACAGTAGAAGTAATTCAGCGGGCGTCACCCTACCTATCGCCAACATCGGCCATTGCAGATGTCAACAGCCTCAAAGCGCCCGTTGTCAAAGCGATGTTAGAACATCACCCTGGCCCGGTGCTCGGAATGCATCCAATGTTTGGGCCAGGGCTATCATCGTTCCTCGCGCAGAATGTGGTGGTTTGCCCAGGGCGGGACCTGAGAGCCTTCAAATGGCTACTGGATTTAATCCGCAGTCAAGGAGGAAAACTGCTGGTCTGCGCGCCAGAAGAACACGACCGGATGATGGTGACGGTTCAGGCTATCCGCCATTTCTCTGCCTTTGGCCTGGGAGTCTTCCTCGCAGAAGCGGGCATCGACCTTGACCGGAGCTTGGACTTTTCCAGTGCTCCCTATCGCCTACAGCTCAATTTAGTCAGTCGGTTATTCGCTCAGGATGCCGCGTTGCCTCTAGATCTGATGCTGAGTTCACCAGATCATCGTCAAGCTATTTGCACCTTAGCAGACACCTACAGCCGCCTCGCCCAGTTGATTGTACAAGAGGATCAAGCCACCCTGGAGCAAGCGTTTGAGTCCACTAAACAGGTTTTTCAAATGCACGTTCCTCAAGCCCACCAGGAAAGCCAACATATCGTTCAAAGCCTAAGCGTACACTTGGCAGCCAACAGCAAAATGCCCCTTGCATTGCCTAAAGCGGGTGAAGGGCCGAGGGCTAAGCTTCTCAGATAAACAGGCATGGGCAGCACTTTTGGACATTTGTTTCGGGTATCTACCTTTGGAAAGTCTCACGGCGACGAGGTGGGGGCGATTGTCGAAGGCTGTCCACCCTGTAGACGAACTCTTCAATTTGCGACCAAGAGCTGATGTTCCTTGCGCCAAACTTGAGGAGGAATGCCATGGTACTGGAGGAACTGCCGGAAGAAGTGGCGGGAATTGACGTACCCGACCGTTCGTGCTACTTGTTCGACGGACTGATCACTATTCTCAAGGATTTGGCGTGCCTCGGCCATGCGTCGCTCAATAATCCAACGAGCAACCGTGCGTCCTGTTTGCCTGCCTACCAGTGTTGTCAGATAAGCAGGCGAATAGCCAGCAGCCTGAGCCACATCAGATAGCGTAATGGGCAAATGGTAATTTGCCTCAATAAAGTCGAAGACTGCCTGGAGTTGCGTACTCGTGGGAAAGAGTGACTTGGAAGTTCCTGACGCTGTAAGGACGCTCACAGCCTGTTTTCCTAAGCCCATTTCACTAACTTGAATATCTTGACGAGCGACTTGTTTTTTCAATTGAGCCGAGATTGCTTCCAGCAATTGAGCGACGGTTAAGGGTTTGATTAGATAGCTGTCTTTGTCCACATCCATGTCTGGCAGAAACTTTGGACCAATTACACCACTGGTGATGAATATAAATGGAATAGTGGCTGTCGCCGGAAGCTTGCGCAGCCTAGTCAATACATCATGCCCATCTAGCTCTGGCATCCAGGTATTGCAGATGATTACATCGGGTAAACGCCGTTGCGCTTGATGGATACCGATAGCACCATTTTCCGCCCCAATCGCGTGAAAACCCTCGGTCTTTAAACAGACGGTGAAAAGATTTCGCGTACATTCATCGGCTTCTATGACTAAAACTTTTTTCATATGCTTCCTGTTGCGAGGATTAAAAATTCACTACAAGCATTTGAAATGTTGGGCATGATTGGCAGCAGCTAACATGCCAATCCCGTTGTCTAAAATCCAATTTCAGTTGATCGCTAGTCGGATAGTCACTACCGTTCCAACACCAATCTGACTAACCCAATCAATTTCCCCACCGTGCATATCTACAAGATTTTTAGCAATGGACAGTCCCAGCCCAAGTCCTGGAACTTTTTCAATGTTGCTACCCCGAAAAAAAGGCTCAAATAGATGTTCCTGATCGACTTCTGACATTCCAATGCCAAAATCCTGAATTTGGATACTGACCAACTGATTATGGCAAGCAAGATTAAAGTAAATAGTGCTGCCCATGGGTGAATACTTGATTGCATTATCAAGTACATTCTCCAGCGCTATATAAAACAGCTCTGGGTCGAAGTTGAACATCAACCTGTCTTCTAGCAAGCCATTGGATTGGCATTCAAACTCAATTGTCTGTTGACTATCAGCAATCGCTGCCTGCTTCTCAGCGATTAAATCACGGCAGAAGCCAACTATGTCTAGAGATTTTGTATTTGGTTCCAGTTTCCGAGCAGCTGATTCGCTAAGGAGTGAAATTTTATCTAAAAGTTGAACAATTTGATCGACCGCAGATTGAATATGCATCAGATAGGGCTGAGTTTGTGCTGCTGTCCATTGATTTAGATTGCGGTCTAGTAAGCTGTTTGAGAAGGAAATAACATTGAGTAAGGAACGGAATTGGTGGCAGATAGCAGTATTCGGGTCGTTGATCTGCTCTGGCTCTCCGAGCGCTTGTCCCTCTGTACTGTCTAGCGGTAGCACTTTTTGTAAGTGTTTAAACTTCGTGATGTCCCACACATTCCAGACCCGACCAATGACTTTACGGCCCAACCGTTGCGGAGAAGCACTGTGCATAAAGAGCCTGCCATCCTGCAACTCTAGGACATCAGAGCTATCTGTCTCCAATTGGGTGGAAGCTTCCCAGATGGCGTTGCGGAAGACTTCTGGATTTTTGACTTGGTTCTCAAAAAAAGCTCTCGCTCGATCGCAGTCCCGTGACAACTCTACTGAATCTGGAAGCTGCCACATTTCTGCAAATTGGTGATTGAAGTAGAAAGCTTTAGCATCACTGTCCATCGCAAGAATGCCAATATCAGTGGATGCAACCCTTGCCCGTAGTAAGGCTAAAGTTCTCTCCAGGTCCGCTTCAGTCCTATCCACCCTGGGAGTTTCTTGAGATAAAACCATCACGGTGGCCACTGAATCAGATTGAGAACGCTCTTGTTCAAAGCGCTTGTGGTCGCGGTGAGAAGACATAGTTCATCCTTTCTGGTTTTGTTGAGAGGAGGCTATAAACACAGGAATTCTTCGCGTCCTGTGTCCATGCCGCTAAAGCCAATAGATTAACTACTAATGCCGACAGGGCATGTGACACATCCAATGAAGTACGTGTCACCTTAAATTTATATTTGTTTTCAATAGTTAACACACGATTTCAGTTTCGCTAGGTATCGCCTGCCACATCTTAGAAAATTTTATATTTTGTTTAGGACTAGAAAGTTTGAGCATTCCATGGGAATCCATTAGACTATTTCTTAATGCTGTCCATCAAATAATTTTATTATTCGAGGCTTGATTATTGAGCCTTATAGTGGTACACGTAAAAATGTTCAGTGGGCAAACCAGGAAAGAAACAGCATGTGTTAGTGAATACAGCGCCAAGAAATCATATCTGAGTGGAATTTGGGCTGCAAGACTACTGAGGCCATGTGTGAGTTTTATCGCATTTATTTCCTATTTAATCAGCTATATATTCCTATATGCCTATAGAATAGGGTCGCCTTAAAAGATTTTCTGTCATAGGATTAATGGATTGCTAGAAAAGTTATAATCTTAAAAAAGCGCAGGATTAATATCAACAATCTGTTGATCCTACTAGATAGGATAGGGTATCCATATGTGATGTCGTATCATTAGACAAAACCTAACTATTGTTTGATATGTTGTTGAGATAGGGCCGAAAGATGAGGATACGACACCTTCTCAGCCGCTAGCAAATTAGGGTTAAAGAGGGCTGGGGGCTGATAGCCTCTGTAATTATAATTATTGCTTTCATATTTTTAAGGGGAGATTATGCTTATTTTTTCTACTGAGGTCCATGAGGATACCCGTGGGATTCGGGATTTGCTGCAACACTGGTTATCTTCACAACTCTCGCCTGAGGCCCTTGTCTGGCTGAAGACTGCCATCTCGCAATCGTGCCAAGCATTTTCAGAGCAGACTTTTTTCACTGCTTTCAGCACCCTGCCACGCCGAGTGGGAAAACACGATCTGGCGCTTACTAGTGCTGAATTAGCGCAGGCCGATAACCTGTGTCCAGGCTGGTATCCCAAGGCATGGAGCGTTGACCAGGCGGCGCGTGCGCTGCTCTTGCTCAGTCTGCCCCAGGCAGAGACGGGCTCGATGAACGAGCTCTTTGAGAAACTGTACGCTACTGCTGGCATGGCAGAAGCGGTGGCACTGCACCAGACTTTGCCCCTGCTAGGTCATGGTGAACGCTATGAATACTGGGCCTTAGAGGGAGTTCGGAGTCACATCACGGCTGTCTTTAATGCGGTTGCACTCTGGAACCCCTATCCGGCTCGTCAATTTGATCAGGCAACCTGGAATCAACTGGTGTTGAAGGCCATTTTTGTAGGTAGTCCCTTGTACCCCATCTGGGGACTGGATGCTCGAGCGAATCCTGAACTAGCGCGGATGCTGATCGACTATGTTCATGAGCGATGGGCAGCCCATCGGGAAGTGACGCCGGAACTATGGCGCTTGCTAGCCCCGTTTATTGATCAGATCGACCAGGCGGTGCTACTCGATTTAGCACGAGCCCTAAAGTCAGCGAACGAGACTCAACGCCAAGCGGTGGGTTTGGCCTGTGTTCAATCGGCGCTTCCGAGCGCTCTAGACTTACTTCAAGTGCATCCCGACTTGAACAGATTAATTCAGGCAGGAACGCTAACTTGGGAGAGCATTTACCGTAACCAGCTGCAAATCAGTGCAAGCTGACGGTCCTGCTTATCGAAAAAATGGACGCTTTGTCGAAAACATGTCGAAAAAATGGTCCTTGCACTGTCTTTGAAGTCTTATTAAGCTCTGGCTTAGGGAAATAAGGCAAAAGCTCAACAGCTCTGACCCTATACACAGGTTCTTAGGAGCTTGCAGGTGACAAAGGCTGGTTTTGCCTGTTCTTTTCCCAATTTAGGCGCATAGTTCCTCGCACTTATTCAGGTCATCCCATGCCAGATAGCGCTCCTCCCATCTCCCGGCCCAAGATCTGGATTGATCCACACATCCATATGACGTCCCGTACGACCTATGACTACCGTTTGATGAGGCAGCAAGGAATCGTGGCTGTTATTGAGCCGTCCTTTTGGCTGGGGCAGCCTCGCACCAACGTCGGGACATTTCAGGACTACTTCAGCAGTCTGGTGGGCTGGGAACGCTTCCGAGCCGGACAGTTTGGCATTCGCCACTACTGCACCATCTGCCTCAACCCAAAGGAAGCGAATAATCCTGCGATTGCCGATGAGGTAATGGCCATGCTTCCTCTCTATCTATGCAAGGAGGGCGTTGTGGCCGTTGGTGAAATTGGCTACGACTCGATGACAGCGGCAGAGGACAAGTATTTCAGACTGCACTTAGAGATGGCAAAGGAATTCAAAAAGCCTGTCCTGGTCCACACGCCCCATCGGAACAAGAAGGAAGGAACCTTGCGCAGCTTAGAAGTCTGCCTGGAGCATGGCATCGATCCAAAGCTGGTAGTGATAGACCATGCCAACGAAGAGACTGTCCAGGCCATTCTCGATCGAGGCTTTTGGGCAGCGTTTTCGATCTATCCAAAGACCAAGATGGGCAATGAACGAATGACTGAAATTGTTCGGCAGTATGGTTCCGAGCGAATCATCGTCAATAGTGCAGCCGACTGGGGAATCAGCGACCCTCTGGCTGTACCGAAAACGGCTCAACTGATGCTGGAGCGAGGGATTCCTGAGGCCGATGTGACGGCAGTCTGCTATGGCAACGCGCTGGCAGCCTATAGCCAAAGCGGTGAAATGAGCGAAGCGGACTGGCTCAGTCCAGAACCCGTGGACCAACGGCAGCTTTTCGATGGCAACTCAGTGCTTCGGGGCCAGGAACCGATAACACAAGAAGCAGAGTCGCTCGTTATTGTCTAAGGTTGGTGTTTTGAACTTCTGAGCTAGAAAGAGGTGCTATGACCGCGCCCAATTCCGAATTGCATCAGAGGGAAGCAGATGATTTCAGCGCAGAGTACGACAAACCGCTTGGTGGCCTATCTTCAGATGATGCGTCCTGCCAATATTGTGACGGCGTGGGCAGATATTCTGGCAGGCTATGCGGCAGCGGGTTTAGGAGCTATTACTCCTGACCCTACGGCTATCTACCCCTTGCTCTGGCTGCTGTTAGCCACAACCGGGCTGTACGGAGGCGGGGTTGTATTCAACGACGTGTTCGACGCCAAGCTGGATGCCCAAGAGCGTCCCGAGCGTCCGATTCCCAGTGGCCGCAGTTCGGTGCAAGAAGGCATCGTTCTGGGCATCGGTTTACTGACCCTTGGCATTGTGGCAGCGGCCCAGGTATCAGCGATCAGTGCGGGGATAGCAGTCGCGATTGCCCTGGCAGCGCTGCTATACGATTCCGTGGGTAAACACCACGCTCTGATAGGCCCCCTGAATATGGGGCTGTGTCGGGGTGGAAACCTGTTGCTGGGCGTGAGCGCCGTGCCTGTAATGCTCCAAGAGCGCTGGTTTTTGGCAGCGATTCCGGTCTTATACATTGCGGCGATTACGCTGATCAGTCGCGGTGAAGTGCATGGTGGAAATCGAATGGCTGGACAAGTTTCTCTGGTGGCCTTGGCCCTGGTGTGCGCCGGGTTAATTGGGCTAAGCCTGTTGCCCAGCTATGGACTACTGCCGATGCTGCCCTTCGGGGTGTTTTGGGGAATATCGGTGATTCCAGCCTTTGTCAAAGCTAGCCGTGAACCCAGTGCTGCCCTAATTCGCCATGCAGTCCGCTCGGGAGTAATCTCCCTGATCGTCCTCAATAGTGCCCTTGCAGCAGGCTTCAGCCACTGGCTTTATGGTTTAGCGGTTTTAAGCTTGTTGCCCCTATCTCGATTTTTAGCTAAACAATTTGCGGTGACCTAGATGTATCTCAGCCTGAGCAGTCCGCCCCAGTTCCTAGAATCAACATTGAAACCGCTGCAGCAGTCTATAACGGTTCGGTTTGACTATTCAGTGCACTTCACCCATGGCCTGTTTCAGTTACACAATCCCCTGCTGGCAGAGATATTAGCGGCTGAGCAGACAACGCAACCAGCTGCCGTACTGGTCATTATCGACGGCGGTCTCCTATCATCCCAACCGCAACTACTAGAGAAAGTAACAGCCTACGCTGAGCATTACCAACAGGCGATTTGCCTCAAAGCCGTGCCCTTGGTCGTAGTCGGGGGAGAGGCAGCCAAGAACGATCCAGCCTGTGTGGAGCAGATTCAGCGACTGATCAGTGAGGCCCGCTTATGCCGGCATTCCTATGTCGTGGTGATTGGGGGTGGAGCTGTTTTAGATATGGTCGGTTATGCTGCAGCCACTGCCCATCGCGGAGTGCGTCTTATCCGAGTGCCAACGACAGTACTGGCCCAAGATGACTCTGGAATCGGCGTAAAAAATGGGGTTAATGCCTTTGGCAAGAAGAATTTCCTAGGTACGTTTGCTCCACCCTATGCCGTTATTAATGACGCGGACTTTCTGCGAACGCTGGGTCAGCGGGATTGGATAGCCGGAGTAATAGAAGCGCTTAAAGTAGCGTTGATTAAAGATGCGGACTTTTTTCAGTACATCGAGGCCAACACAAACGCCTTGGTCAAGCGTGAACTGTCGGTCATGCAACAGGTCATCTATCGCTCTTGCCAACATCACTTGCATCATATCGGCAGCTATGGCGACCCGTTTGAAATGGGTTCATCGCGCCCCCTCGACTTTGGGCACTGGGCCGCCCATCGCCTGGAGCATTTGACGAACTATCGTCTCCGACATGGCGAAGCAGTAGCGATCGGTATTGCCCTCGATAGCACCTATGCCTGCTTTGCCGGACTGCTGCCAGCAGAAGACTGGACCCGGATCTTAAATGCATTGCAGGCACTGGGATTTGCACTTTATGCGCCGGAATTGGGCGCATTTTCAGAACAACCAGAGCATCCGCAGTCGATTTTTCAGGGGCTGACTGAATTTCGAGAACATCTAGGCGGAGCGTTAACCCTAATGCTATTGGCTGGTATAGGCACTGGGGTGGAAGTGCATCAAATCAACCTGGAACTATATCAACAGGCGATTACCTATTTGAAAGCACTGAAATGAAGACCTAGCACAGGCAGGAGACCTCATGAGCGCTAACGACCGATTTCATCTCACTTACTGCACAAACACCGATTCCGGCGAGACGTGGCAAGCGGTTTGGACCAATCTGCAGCGACCTATGCCCGGGCTAAAGCAATCACCATCACCGGACCAACCCTTTGGCATTGGCTTGCGCTTAGCGAATCTGGCCAGTCAAGAACTTCTGGTCAATAGACGGCTTACTGACCTCAAAGCGCGGCTGGCGGCAGAAAAGATCTATGCTTTCACCCTGAATAGTTCTCCCTATGGCAGCTCCCATCATCACGTGAGAAGAGATCAGGTCTATAAACCGGATTGGAGCACAGTAGGACGGCTCTTACACACGAGGCGATTGGCACGGATTCGAGCAAAGCTGCTACTGGACGGAACGGAGAGCCATATTTCCAACCTACCGCATTCCTGCAAGCCCTGGTTTTTCGGCATCCCAGAAGCGCGGGCTCTGGTATTTCAGTCGAGTACTGTGGCCCTCACGACCTTAGTCATGAATCTGGTCAATTTTGCTGGACTGCTGCCAGTGGAAGACTGGGTGCGGATCTTGAAAGCATTGCAGGCACTGGGATTTACGCTACACGTGCCAAAATTGGGCGCATTTTCAGAAGAACCAGAGCGTCTGCAGTCGGTTTTCCAAGGGCTGACTGAATTTCGAGAACATCGAGGGGGAAAGTTAGCCCTAAGGCTATTGGCCGGTATCAGCGCTGGGGTGGAAGTGCATCAAATCAACCTGGCCCTGTATCAGCAGACGATTGCCTGTTTGCAAGTACTGGACCAGAGACCTCTAGAGTTTCCAGCACAGCGCAGGAGATCTCATGCGTATTAACGACCGATTTCATCTTACCTACTGCACAAACACTCATCCTGGCGAGACGTGGCAAGCGGTTTGGACCAATCTTCAGCAATATTTGCCTGGGCTGAAGCAGTCGCTATCACCGGATCAACCGTTTGGTATTGGCTTGCGCTTAGCAGATCTGGCCAGTCGAGAACTTTTGGTGGGCGACCGACTGGCGAAGCTTAAAGCGTGGCTGGAGACAGAGAATCTCTATGTCTTTACCCTGAATGGTTTTCCCTACGGCAGTTTCCATCACCAAGTCATAAAAGACCAGGTCTATGCTCCAGATTGGACCACGGTCGAGCGGCTAGAGTACACAAGGCGATTGGTAAAAGTTCTAGCAGAGCTGCTGCCGGAAGGGATGGAAGGCAGTATTTCCACCCTACCGCTCTCCTACAAGCCTTGGTTTTTCGGTACGCCAGAAGCGCTGGATCCCGTATTTCAGTCGAGTGCCGTTGCCCTCGCGGCCTTAGTGATAGATCTGGTCAATCTCCAGGCGAAAACAGGCAAACTAATTCATCTGGGCCTCGAACCGGAGCCAGATGGACTTTTGGAAAACACGCAGGAAGTGGTGACCTTTTTCGATCGCTGGCTTTTGCCCTGCGGGAGCACAGAACTTATGCAGCACTTCGGGATCTCTAACGACAAGGCTCTAGCGTGTCTGCGCAACCACCTCCGAGTCTGCTACGACACCTGTCACTTTGCCGTGGAATATGAAGAGCCTGAAATCGCCCTACGCCAGTTGCAAGAGGAAGGAATTGGAGTCAGCAAAATTCAACTCAGTTCAGCGGTGCGCATTCCAATTCCGGCTGAGCTAGCAGAACGTCAAGCGATTTTACAGCGACTACAGCCCTTTGCCGAATCGACCTATCTGCACCAGGTGATCGCCAGACAGCCAGACGGCAGGCTGAAAACAGACGGCAGGCTGAAACGGTACCGTGATTTAGAGCAAGCGCTACCAGAATTCCTGACAACAGACGCAGCGGAGTGGCGTACCCATTTCCATGTCCCCATTTTTCTCCAAGACTATTCGCTGCTGCAATCAACGCAGGAACATCTTGTAAAAACCTTGTCTTATCTGCAGGCATTTCCCCTCTCTAGCCATCTCGAAATCGAAACCTATACCTGGGACGTATTGCCCGCCGACATCAAGTTTAATCTCGCCCACTCGATTCAACGCGAGTATGACTGGGTGCTGCAGCAATTGCGGATTCCAATCGTGGTTTAGTCCGTCACAGCCAATCTACACCTAACCTTTTCACCCAAGCTCCTAACCGATGATGCAAAGAACCGCTGTCCTGAATGTTGTTGGACTGACTCCCGCTTGCCTCGGTGCTCATATGCCGAAGCTGACAGCTTGGGCAGTACGGGGGCAACAAGCGAACATCACACCGATGCTGCCAGCGGTGACCTGTAGCGTTCAAGCGACCTATCTCACCGGCAAATATCCCAATGAGCACGGCATTGTCGCCAATGGTTGGTACTTTCGAGATGAGTGTGAGGTGAAATTTTGGAGACAGTCTAATGCTCTGGTACAGGCTCCAAAAATCTGGGAGATTGCCCGAGAAAGGGATCTCACCTTCACCTGCGCCAACTTGTTCTGGTGGTACAACATGTACTCCTCCGTCGACTACGCCGTCACACCACGCCCTATGTATCCAGCAGATGGGCGTAAGCTACCGGATATCCATACCCACCCAGCCGCTATCCGTCCTAAGCTTCAAGAGGAACTTGGGCCATTTCCTTTATTCAAGTTCTGGGGGCCGGCAACGACGATTGAATCCAGTCAGTGGATTGCGAATTCAGCAAAGTGGATTGAAACAAACGCCAGTCCGACGCTCTCGCTGGTATACCTACCCCATCTGGACTATTGCACCCAGAAAGTGGGCTCTACTCCAGCGCAGGACCTCCAGGAAATCGATGCCGTAGTCGGAGATCTGATTGAGTTCTACGAGGCAAGAGGGGTACAGCCTGTCGTCCTCTCTGAATATGGCATTACGCCCGTTTCTCAGCCAGTGCACCTGAACCGAATGCTGCGCTCAGCGGGATTCCTCCAAGTTCGGACAGAGTTGGGCTTAGAACTACTGGATGCAGGGGCTAGTCAAGCGTTTGCTGTTGCTGACCATCAGCTAGCCCATGTCTACATCAATGACCCCACCATTTTGGAGCAGGTGAAGGCACTTTTAGAGAAAACGCCAGGCGTAGCAAGGGTATTAGATGAGGCTGGCAAGCAGGAACAGTATCTAAACCACGAACGTTCAGGTGAACTAGTGGTCATCGCCGAACCGCAAGCCTGGTTCACCTACTACTACTGGCTTGACGACACCAAGGCTCCCGACTTCGCCCGAACCGTCGATATTCACCGAAAACCAGGATATGACCCTGTGGAACTGTTTTTCGATCCCCAAATTCGTTTCCCCAAGCTAAAGGTTGCGAAAACGTTGCTCAAGCGCAGATTAGGAATGCGATCGCTGATGGACCTGACTCCGCTGAATGCCGATTTGGTGCGCGGATCTCACGGCCATCTACCAGGTTCATCAAGAGACTGGCCAATGGTGATTACACAGAGGTCAGAGCTCTTACAAAGTGCCTCTATCTCTGCTGTCGATGTCTGTTCCCTGATTCTGAATCATTTGAACTTGAGCCCCTAATCCCTCATGTGATAGCTCCCTGAGCGGAGTCGTGTCTGGCACAAGGTACCTGCTGCCGTAGGCAGATTGAACAGGTAGGCGAAGCCGAGAAGGGAGCTTGTTCCGGAAACAGAAGGATTGATTGGATTTGGCTACATCTTGCTACAGCCCAACCACAGCCCGGAATTGTTTATCCTCTGTCTCAGCTATCGCATCGCAAGCTTAGCGATCACTCTACACTTCACTGCGAGCCAGATTCAACAGTTTACCCTGAACAGATTCCATTTTGGAATCTCGGATGTACGTACTGGCATTGATGCTTTCCACGCCAATTAACTCTCCGGATGCATTCAGTTCAGCAGTGATATTCGGGCTAATTTCAACACTTGCTGATTCTGGCTCTTCGGAGATGAGCAGATGAAGAATATCCTCTTCTCTGAAGTAATTCATTTGTGGCAATGTTTGCTTATTGTCAGACATTTGGGATAAACCGTCCAGTTTTTAGACGAAATCGAATTTGTTGTCGAGTTGTGGCGTGAGTTGTAATCGGTGTAATTATATTTTTATAGAGATATTAGTCATGGATTTTTCTCTCTTTTTCTTACTTTGCCAGTAAGTAATTAGCTTCTGCATGAACCAGGATAGAACTAGCTGTGCCCCATGTTTAACCAACCAAACACTTGATTGACCGTGAGGGTTAGATCTAGTTCGGGCAAGGCCGGAAGAACTTGATTCCCCTGACACAGGATGGGCTGTTGCCGAGGCAGTAAAACTAAAATACTGAGATCATCCGGGTCAACAAACCAACCCATACGGCTGCCATGCTCTAGACAATGAAGCAGATTCCCCAGCACTTTGTTTGGCCCCTGTTGGGGGGAAAGAATTTCAATCGTCCAATCTGGTGGAAGGTCAAAGTTGTCCGGAACATCACCCTCGGGGGTGAAAGGGATACGATCCCACCGAAAGATAGCCACATCGGGAACGATCGATCGCCCTGCAAAGCTACATCTCAATTCTGGGAATGCATAGGCAATCTTTGGCTCCTCAGCAACTTGATTGATCGCTGCACAGAGCTTTGCCTGCAAACGGCTATGTCTTCCTTTTGGCATGGGCTTCTGAATCACCTGTCCGTCGATGTATTCACGCGCAGGTTTGGTTTCTGGCAGTTCCAGAAATTCCTGCAATGTCAACGGTTTGGAGCGTGCTTGTGTCATTCGGATCGCCTGCAACACAACAAGGCTAATTCCACAATTTATTGTATGCGATTCTCACGATGCGAGGTTTGATTTAGCTGTCTGGTTCGCTTTGAGGATAAGGAAAACACCGAGCGATTTACAGCCCAACCAAAGCCCGGAACTGTTTATCCTCCCGAATGTTATCAAAGTCGGAATCTGTTTTTGCTACCTCTCGAGACTTTGCATATAAATCAATTGCCCGTCGCAAATTCTCGATCGCTGCTTTGAATTCTTTCTTTAAGCTATAGGCACAAGCTTTTTTGTAGTAAGCCTCAGCATAATCAGGCTTGAGCTTAAGGGCTTGGTTGTAGTCTACGATTGCTTGAGTATAGTTGCCCTGCGTAGAGTAAACACTCCCCCTAGTGTAATAGCCCTCAGCATGGTTCGGCTCGAGCTTAAGAGCTTGGTTGAAGTCTACAATCGCATTCTTATAATCGCTTTTGGAGTAGTAGGAGATTCCACGAAAAAAGTAAACTGCCTCCTGCCCCAGGGTTGTCACTGGCTCCTTCACCTGCTCCAGCGCAGACGTGAATCGAACAATTGCCCCTTCTCAATCCGATTTTGCATATTGCACCATTCCCAGACTGAAAAGCGTAAGGTAGCTCATCTCTTTGAAGAGCCGAGTTTGCAGGTTAAAGCTATTCAGTTCAGCAATCGCTGAAGTTTGGGCTTTTCCTTTGGCTGTTTCTTCTAGCTCAGGAAAATAATCTGGAGGTTTCATCACCTCAAAGTGAACGCTGACTTGTACATTTATTGGAGTGACACCATAATCACCCCAAATCACGATCGATGCTTTCTGCTGATCGCCTATGGCACGGGCGCTTTGCTTTTCAGTGATGGTTTGGTTCAGCTCTTTCACCTCGACATCCGTATAGTGTTTAGTAGCTTCTTCCAGGTTTTTCCGAATGTTTTTTGCTACCCGATACCTCTTCGGCTCAACGCCATCAAAATCAGCAACCAGAACAATAATGTCTTTGGGAGGAAGGTTCTGGACATAAAACCAGTCTGCAACACCAGAAAGACTAAGAATTGGGATCATAATTAGTCCAGTATTGGCCAATCGACGAATCCATTTCCGATTTTGTTTTTCTTTTGCCTGGGCTTTCACTTGCGCATCTGACAGCGACAAAAATCCCGATTGCCCCTTATCCTGTTGTTCTGGCTTACATAAGCGGGCGTAGTAAAGGCAGATACTCAGTAATAGTAAAATTCCAACAGTCAGCGAAATCAGCGCAAGCAATCCAGCATCTTTATCGGCGAAAAGCTTGAAAAGTCCATAAACAACAAGAATAAACGAGATAACTGACGAGACGGGGGTACTAAGATTCTTTAGAAACGTCCCCAAGCTAGGGTTGGAGTCATTGCCACTGCCCATGTAACGGTTCTCACTTAACTATTTCGGTGGTATCGAGCAGTAACCGAGCTGAGAAAGAAGTGCACGTAGTCGGTCTTACGGGCTGCTCCACTGAGAAAGCAGCATAACATGGGTCGCGTAGGGGCAAGTCTAAAATGAAAAAATAGGGAGTACTAGCAAAGGACGAATTATCTTCGTAGTCCTCACTCGACGAGAGGGAATGATTCGGGTTGTCACAGCCAGGAATGCAACAAACGCCTGGGCGATGGGCGATCTGCTTGCAGCAGCGCTTCGCTATCGCACTAAGATAAACTAGAAGAGGCCTATTCACTCTATCTGATAATGGACGTTGTAAAACTGACCACCAAAATTGATGAATATGGTTGTTTGAATCTTAGTATTCCAACGCAATTAGCGGGAGCTGAGGTAAATGTTGTTGTGGTGGTGAATCCAGTTTCATCAGTCGAGAAGCCGCAATGCAAGTATGATTTCTCTGATTTAGTAGGTCGATTAACCTGGCAGGGAGATGCCGTCGCAATGCAGAGGAATCTCCGGGATGAGTGGTGATCGCTAACTGCTGGATACAAATGCAATCGTAGCGCTGCTCCAGGGAAATTCTCAACTCGTTCAATTATCGAAAAATGCTGATTGGATAGGGATTTCAGTCATTAGCCAAATTGAGTTTTTGGCGTTTTCTGGGTTAACTCAAGCCGATCGTCAACTTTTTCAAGAGTTTCTTCAACGAATAGAGGTTGTTGATTTAACGTCAACTGACGCTGAGTTGGTTGAGAAAATCATTGAAGTTCGCCAACAGTTTCGATTGAAATTACCGGACGCGATCGTGGCTGCTATGGCGATCCAAAATTCAGCAGGTGTAGTAACAGCCGATCGAGAATTTGCGAAGGTCAACGTTTTAACGGTAATTAATTGGTAGCGATCGTCCACAGCCCTGTTCTAACCCACTATCCGAATAGAATCGGTGCATTACGCTCCCTATGGCTGTTAACGTGCAGTGCCACGAAAAGACCGCATCCTCCTTGCGGTAGGGCAGTAGATCACCTGTGAAATGTTTGAAAGAATTTTGGTTTTGGGGTTCACCGGGTGCATTATAGTGATGCTCCCCTGACGATCCTACCCCTCCCGTCATGAAGTGTGGTCTAGCAGGGGACTCTCGGAGAATATAAAGATGATTCAAGCCGTACCAAAACTGACCACCTTCGATGAGTTCATGGATTGGTACCCAGAGAACTCTGAATATCGCTATGAACTGCACGATGGGGTGATTGTTCAAATGCCCAAACCGACAGGTCCACATACCAAAGTTGCTAGCTTCATCCGAAGCAAGCTAGATCGTGAGATTGAACGCCTTAATCATCCCTACTTCATCCCTAGAGAATGCATTGTGAAGCCTAACGACCAATCGGGCTATGAACCTGATGTAATTGTGTTGAATGAGGAATTGCTACAAAATGATCCGAGATGGGAGAAAGAGTCCACGATTACCAAAAGGGCATCGGCGGTTCTAATCATTGAAGTGGTTTCTACAAACTGGCGAGACGACTACTACAAAAAATTTGCAGACTATGAAGCGATGGGCATCGGCGAGTATTGGGTCGCGGATTACTTAGCCTTGGGGGGACGAAAATATATTGGTTCTCCAAAGCAACCCACTATTTCAGTTTATGAGTTGATCGAAGGGGAATACGAGCTGAAGCAGTTTAGAGGAAACGATCGCATCCTCTCACCCAATTTCCCTAAATTGGAATTGACCGCAGAACAAGTGTTTGCAAAAGGAAGGTGACCGTTATAGAACAGGGAACACTTCTGTAGCAGCAGATCTGCCCTGCGCGGCGTCCACTGCATCGACTGCTTCTTGACCATCCGTTTGGAAATCAACCCACCCCCTGAAAATTGGTGGCCTCGCACGCACGGGGACCAGCCTGAAATGAACAAAAAAAGCCCATGCGTGCGGTTGTGGGCTTCATATCGGTTCGGAAAACGAGATTGCAGCAACGGCTAGCGGGTTTCTCTTACTGAGGATAGGATGGCCAAGTACCTGCGGAGTAACGCTTATGACTCCTGAGCAGATAGAAGAAATAGCACGATTGCGCAGCTTAAACCTTTCTTCTAAACAGATTGCTCGTCAATTGGGACTACGCCCTGCGGAGGTAAGCACCGTCATTCGAGAGCAGGCAGAAGAGGTGACCCTTGCCAGGATAGAGAGGGGTGAGTTGGCCCCCATTGAAAGCTGTCTGATCAATGAGAGTGCAGCAAAGCATCTCCTGGAATCGGCAGAAGAGAACGCTTTACGGTTGGCCTATGGGGGAGACAATGGTTTAGCCCAGATCTTTGTGACGAGGGTTGAGCGTAATCGATATCTGTTGGGCAGCTATCTGGTGGACTACTGGTGTTTGGGAGTTAAAGATACTTTTGGTCCTCGCAAGCTTGATCGGACAAAATATGAAATAACAGTTGAAGCAGCCTATCTAGCTTTCGATGAAAACTACCGAGAAATCACCCTGAAACAAGCTCAAGCTATCATCTTTGGAGCTGTGGACTATGCTGCCAAGCTGGGTTTTAATCCTCATCCCGATTTTGAATCAGTCAAAGCTCATCTGGGTCAGCCCCTAGACGATCTACCCGCTCTTGAGTTCGGGCGAGAGGGGAAACCGTTCTACATGAACGGTCCCTATGATCGTCCGAGTGAAATCCTTGCCACACTGCAAGAAACTGTTGGAGAGGGAAACTTTGATTATGTACTAGAGGTCGGATGACCTTGACCAGTGAATCAAGTGAACCACCCTAGTCACTGAAATTTATAGCGTCCGCTCATCTACACGACAAAACTACTTGTGGACAACTTCGCTGAGGGACTCATGAATGACTTCATCACTCACCCCATGACGTTTCAGACTAGCAACCAACGCAGAAACAGTATCTCCATCTGGTCGCTCAAGATCCACCCGTAGCCCTTGACCGATATAAGCGCGAATTAGCGGCTGATATCCCGAAAAGCCGAGCAGTGGAGCTAGTCGTTTTAGATCCTCAATCACATCTTCAGGTATCCAAATCGTGACGGTGGTCATAAGACGGTTTTTATCCAATCGTTTTTTCAAGGCTTCAGCTTTCATAGTACTCACGCTCCTTATTAGGTTGCCGAACTGGAATAGAAACTCCCCCAGGGAAGAATATAGCCATCTAGAAGCATCGTTGAGTACGATGTTTACGGAAGTCCTGCAAACAAAGAGTGTAATGACCCTTCTCACCGTTCAAAAACTCACCAAAACCTTTGGTGGCCTCACTGCTGTCAAGGATATCTCTTTTGAACTGGAAAAGAATGACATTTTGAGCGTAATTGGTCCTAACGGAGCCGGGAAAACCACCCTCTTTAATATGCTGACAGGGATTTATCAGCCAACTGAAGGCCAGATTATGCTCAAGAAGAATGAGGATGACAAAGAACGGACTTTGCAAGGTTTGAAATCCCATCAAATCAATCAAGCAGGGCTTGCCCGCACCTTCCAAAATATCCGCCTGTTCAATAAGATGACCGTGCTCGAAAATGTGATGGTAGGGCGGCATGTGCGAACCAGCAATGGCCTTTGGGCGATCCTGATTCCCAATAAAAAAGCTCGGATTGAAGAAGAAGAAACGATTGAGCAGTCCATGGAAAAGCTGGAATTTGTCGGCTTAGGCGATAAGGCTTTCATTCAAGCGGATAGCCTGTCCTACGGAGACCAGCGCCGCCTGGAAATCGCCCGAGCTTTAGCCACCGATCCGACCATTCTACTTTTAGATGAACCAGCTGCTGGGATGAATCCTCAGGAAAAAAAGCAATTAATTGGCCTCATCCGCAGAATTCAGGAAAAAGGGGTAACCGTCATTTTGATTGAACATGATATGGGTTTGGTGATGAACATCTCAGACCATATTGTCGTCATGAACTTTGGACAGAAAATCTGTGAAGGCACCCCAGAGGTCGTTCGAGAGAACCCCGAAGTAATCAAAGCGTACTTAGGCGCATAAAACTTACAGGGGAGCCTAAACTAGATAGAGTGTTTGCTAAGTACCCCCATTCAGGGATATTCATGACTGAAGAACTTACCCAAATTCTGACCCTGTCTTGTTCTGTTCAAACAGTGTTAGGCTCAGACCTTCCTATCTCCGAGCAAGACCGGCAGAGCTTAGACCAGCTCTTGGCGATGACAGAAGAACAACTGGGCCAGATGCCCAAAGACCTGATAGACCAAACTCGTCCCACCGTGGAAGATAGAGTCCGGGCCCGCGATCCTCAGGATTTATTTGCTTCCATCGTTCAGTTTGTACAGACCTTGAATAATGAACAGGTTGAAACGTTAGAAATCCCAGCCGCACTCGTCTTCGATGTTTTAGCCCACAAATTGCTGGCCATTCCAGACTTACCGGAGGATGTCACCACGCAACTGCACCAGGGTCTTCAAAGCATTAGCCCAGAAGTCGCCACCATTCCTCCAGAACTGCAAGCTCAGATGAGAGACGTACTGGAGCAAGAATTCGGTCAGCGCTCTCCTCAAGACCTGTTTGATCTCATGGTCCAGATGTTTGGGCAACAGCAGCAGCAGTAACCTCACCCCGCCCTACGGGCACCCCTCTCCTATAGGAGAGGGGGAACGATCTTAACTCCGTAGCTCCACTCGATAGCGTTCTGTCAACGTCTCTCGAATATTTTGCTGCACAGGTTCTACGTCCTGGTCTGTGAGGGTGCGGTCCGTGGCGCGGTAGACCAGGCGGAAAGCAAGGGAGCGTTGGCCTTCCGGAACGTTTTTTCCTCGGTATTCATCAAAGAGTTCCACTGACTCTAGTAAGGGCCCGCCCGTGTGTTGAATGGTCTGCGCAAGCTGACTAGCGGGAACCTCAATGCTACAGAAAAAAGCTAGGTCCCGGTCTACGGCAGGATAGCTAGAAAAAGGCTCGTAGCGGATTTCCTGGTCTAAGATCTGGCCAAGCACTTCATCTAGATCTAGCTCAAAACCAAAGCTTTGGGGAGGAAGGTCTTCTTTCGACGCTAAACGCGGATGAATTTGACCAAATATTCCCAAACGCCTTCCAGAAAGCCAAAGAGAGGCTGTTCGTCCAGGATGGAAGCGTTCATCCCTCTGGTCGGGTTGGTATTCTGCGTGGACTCCTAAACCTGTAAGCACCTGCTCTAGAAGTCCTTTCGCTCCAAAGAAATCCCAGGGTTGGCTCGTTTTTTGCCAGGTTCCTACTGTAGGAGCACCGCAGAGAATCCCTGCCAGATGGTCTATTTCCTCAATGCCATCTTCTGTACGGGTAAAGACCCGTCCGATTTCAAAAGCCTGGAGCGGTGGATTGCCTTGCTCTAGGTTGTATTTCAAAGAAGCGAGCAGTCCTGGCAAGAGCTCTGTTCGTAGCGCGGCATAGTCTGCTGTTAGAGGATTGGTAATCGTCACAGCATCGCGGTCAGAAGCAATGAAGCGGGACAAGGTTTGGGCCTGTTTTGTGGAAAGTTCTCCTGTGGCCTGACTAGAAGGCACGAAGCTATTGTGCAGCACTTCTGTGAGCCCTGCCCCTCGAAAACCAGCACGCAGTTTCCGCAGGGCGGTTTCATCTAACGTAAGAGCGCCTCCGAGATCGGCCAGGCTCGGCAGCGTCAGAGAGAAGTAGTCATAGCCCACGGTCCGGGCAATTTCTTCAATCAGGTCAATTTCCCTTTCCACATCCCGCTGACGGAACCCTGGGACCCCGACCAAATAGGCTGGTTGTTCATCGGGACTGGGCGCAGATTGAACATCGAAGCCGAGGTTCTTCAGCTGTTGCTCCATCCGTTCCAGCGGCAGGGCATCCCCCATCACCTGAGCAAAGCGGCTAGAGCGGAAAAGAATGGTTTTTACGTCGTTAGACCGATGGTCCAAGCGCGTTTGAGAGACCACGGTTCCTCCTGCCAAGTCTACAATCAAGGCCAACGCTCGGTTCAGGGCATAGTCCAGAGCTGAGGCATCCACGCCCCGTTCATAGCGGGCAGAAGCTTCCGAACGCAGGCCATGAGCACGGGCAGACCTACGGGTTGTCGCGGGATCGAAGAGGGCTGCTTCCAGAAGGATATGCCGACTGCTAGTCCGCACTTCCGTTGCTTCTCCGCCCATGACTCCGGCTAAAGCCACCGGTTGGTCATCACTGGTAATTACATGGCTTTGCGTCACGAGCCTGCGTTCATTGCCATCTAAGGTTTTCAGTACTTCCCCGGCATGGGCAAAACGTACCCCGAGAGCCAGGCTGTGAATATCCGAGCCTAAAGTTTCTGCATCGAAGGCATGCAGAGGTTGGCCCCATTCCAGAAGAATATAGTTGGTAATATCTACTAGATTATTGATCGATCGCTGTCCAGCACTTTCGAGTCTGCGCTGTAGCCACTGAGGGGAAGGTTGGATATTCACCCCTTCAATTAAGGTGGCAAAGTAGGCTGGACAGGCATGGTTATCTTCTACGCGGACGGTAAGCGCGCCCTCTGGCACTAAGGGGACCTGTGTAACAGGCAATTTTAGAGGGGCTCCGGTGAGGGCCGCCACTTCTCGCGCAATACCGACCATCGAAAGGGCATCCGCCCGGTTAGCCGTAGAGGTCACATCGAGAATGGTGTCATCCAAACCCAGGATCGGGCGCACGTCCTGACCAAGGGCGTATTCCTGGTCAAAAATGTGAATGCCAGAAGATTCTTTCTCCAGACCCAATTCATACAAAGAACAAATCATGCCATGGGAATAAACACCCCGCAGTTTTGCCCTCCGTAGCTTCAGGTCAATGGTTGGCAAATAAACGCCCACAGGAGCGACAGCCACATAAATATCAGCCTTGGCGTTAGAAGCACCACACACAATAGTCAATGGCTCTCCTGCGCCAATATCTACCGTGCAGACCCCCAGTTTTTCTGCATCAGGATGACGCTGGTAGTCCAAAATTTTGCCAACGACTACACCATCTGCCCAACTCCTGCGGTCAATAATCTCTTCCACTTCAAAACCAGCCATCGTCAGGCGGTCCGCCAATGCTTGAGGGGCTAGATCATGGGCAACTAATTCTTTAAGCCAGTTGTAGGAAACGTACATGGAGCAAGGCCGATGAAGACGATTAAGTCCATCCTACGATGCAAGGTGCTTCGAGAAGCTATAGTCTCGATTCCTCCCACCCCTCAGTCCCTCCGGGACAGCTCCCCACCCTTCGGGAAGGCTTCGCCTAGGGAGGGGAGCCTATTTTGGGAGCAGAAGGATGGATTGGATTTGGCTACAGGCATTGCTAAAGCTATGGCTCAATTCCTCATGTGTGGGATGGACTCGGGCCTCTTCTGTCAAGGTGTTCTCGCATCCTATCAGTTCCTAACTCTGTACCCTCAGCTTTGTCTTCCAGAAAGGGCTCCCCTCTAAGGGGAGCTGTCCCGGAGGGACTGAGGGGTTAGAGACTGTCTTCTGGCTTAGTCGGGGCAAACATACTCTGCTTAGAAGCCTTGAGCTGTTTCCAAAGTGCTTTGATCTCTTTGTAGGCTTGTGTAGGAGGAAGCTTTCCACCATTCTCCAAGGCACAGATAATGGCCACCCGCTGAGAAAACTCTTGAAGGTTGGCATCAAAAACCATATTGGGTAAGGTTTCTTTGCCGTGATAGGTACGGTAGGGATAGACGAATTGTTTTTTTTCAACCTCGGACATGAGCTTTACCACCCCTCCCCAAGAATATCAATCGGTACTTTATATCTGCTAAGTTTCCCAACTCTTCAGAAGATCTCACTACCTCCAATGTAGCGAATTCCCCCTCTAAATATACGGGCTTAGAAAGAGGGGAACCCACTCAGCTATTCCGAGGCGGCTTCCTCTTCGAGAAGGCCCGTCTCATCGGTTTCAGGAACGACCGTGATCGCTTTGATGAAATCATCTTCGTCCAGCCGCTGAACCCTTACTCCGGTAGCAGCACGAGATTGAACAGAGATTTCATCGGCACTCTGACGAATGACAACACCGCGAGCGGTGACAATCATCAACTCATCCCCAGGCTGTACCACTCTGAGCGCAGCTAATCTATCTTCTTTGTTGCGGAAGTTGATTGCTTTGACGCCCATACCGCCTCGGTTTTGAGCCCGGAAGGCTGTGGCCGGAATTCTCTTGCCTAGGCCCTTAGAAGTAACCGCCAAGACCCACGGTCCAGGTGCTGTCGTTAGCTCTTCTTCTGAGACATCCGCTTCTACATCCTCTGGAGCTTCTTCCCCGTGAGGAAGCATATCCATCGCAATCAGCTGGTCTCCGCTCTTTAAGGTCATGGAGCGGACTCCACGGGCCGTACGCCCTGTCGCTCTCAGCTGTTGCTCATCACAATGGAAGCGAACGGCCCGGCCTAAAGAACTGCCGACAATCAGATCATCTTGAGCAGAGACTTTACGTACCCAGCGCAGTTCATCGCCTTCTTCTAGAGAAATCGCAATCAAGCCATTCGCTCGAATGTGAGAAAAAGCATTGAGGGTCGTCTTTTTAATGAAGCCGCCTTGGGTGAGCATCACTAGGTATTCATCTTCAGAAAACTCAGAAACTGGGACTAGAGAGGTAATTTTCTCTTCAATCGGAATCGGCAGTAGTTGCACAATCGCAGCCCCTTTAGCGGCACGAGAGCCTTCCGGGATCTGATAGCCTTTCAGGGCATAGACCGTTCCCTTATTTGTAAAGAAGAGAATAGTGTCGTGGTTGCAACAGGCAAAGAAGTGCTCGATGCCATCATCTTCTTTCATGCGGGTCCCGGCTTTCCCTCTCGTGGCCCGACGCTGAACGCCAAAGGTATCGATGGACACCCGTTTTACATAGCCTTGCTCAGTGACAAAAACCACCATCTCTTTGTTGGCAATTAGGTCTTGGTCTTCAAGATCTCCCTCACCCTGCATCAGTTGGGTGCGACGGGGTTGAGCAAACTTGACTTTCAGAGCCAATAGATTGGTGCGAATCAGGTCCAGAATCAGTTCACGGCTAGCCAGTAAGCGATTCAGTTCTTCAATGCGGCGGGTGAGCTCATCGTGTTCTGCTTCAATTTTTCCCGACTCCAAAGAAGTAAGACGACGCAGCTGCATGCTCAAGATTTCATTGGCTTGGATCTCGGAGAATTGGAACTGCTCGACCAACTGGGCACGAGCCGCTGCCGTATCTTCCGCTCCCCGAATCAAAGCAATCACTCGGTCAATGCGGCTAAGGGCGATCAGATAGCCCTGGAGAATATGGTCTCGTTCCTGGCACTTGCGCAGTTCATAGCGAGAACGACGGGTAATCACTTCTACCCGGAATTCCAGGAAGGTGGTCAGGGCATCACGGAGTGTCAACAGCTTCGGTTCACCATTCACCAGCGCCAACAAATTCACGCCAAAATTGCTCTGGAGCTGAGTCTGCTTATAGAGATTATTTAGGACTACTCTTGGGTAGGCATCGCGCTTTAGTTCAATGACAATCCGCATCCCATCTCGGTCTGATTCATCACGGATGTCAGAAATACCATCAATTTTTTCGTCATTGACCAGCTCGGCAATTTTTTCAATCATGCCCGCCTTATTTACCTGATAAGGCAACTCAGTGACAATGATCGCGTTCTTGTCCTGACGGCCCCGCTGCTCAATCACTTCGATTTCACAAATGCCTCTTAGGGGAATTGAACCACGGCCCGTCAGATAAGCTTCTCGGATGCCTGAACGTCCTAAGACAATCCCCCCTGTCGGGAAATCGGGACCAGGAATATACTGCATCAACTCAGTGCTGGTCAGCTCTGGGTTGGCAATCAGGGCAACCAAGCCATCAATCAGTTCCCCTGGATTGTGAGAAGGAATATTGGTCGCCATACCCACAGCGATCCCTGTAGAACCATTCAGGAGCAGCTGCGGGAGTTGGGCAGGCAAAACGGACGGTTCTTGCTGTGAACCATCAAAAGTGTCTGTAAAGTCTACGGTTTCTGCTTCAATATCGGCGAGTAACGTGTCTCTGGATAGGGGAGTCAGACGAGACTCGGTATAACGCATAGCCGCTGGCGGATCGTTGTCGACCGACCCGAAGTTGCCGTGTCCATCGATCAGGGGCACACGCATCGAAAAATCTTGCGCCATCCGCACCAAGGCGTCATAGACGGCGGAGTCACCGTGGGGGTGGTATTTACCCAGCACTTCCCCAACGACCCTAGCGCACTTACGGAAGGGACGGTCAGGAGACAAACCGAGTTCGTGCATGGCATAGAGCACGCGGCGATGCACAGGCTTGAGGCCGTCACGGGCATCAGGGAGCGCTCGACCAACAATGACACTCATGGCGTATTCGAGATACGAACGCTGCATCTCATTACGCAAATTGGTCGATACGACGCGGCTATCTTCGATCGTCATAAGGTCGCTCCCTTAAAGTTTGGTCTTGTCAGGCTGCTAACGCCTAACATGCAAAAACCCCGGCCTTGGACAGAAATCCTGTGGCACGAGCCGGAGTTTGGATGAATGGTAATGGTACTCATTGCTACCTCTTATTCTAGCACGCCAGAGGTCTAGGCACTGCTTTGCTGGGGCGTGATTGAGGGCTCTACACCCCCTCGCCATATCTCTGTCCAAAGAAGTACGTACACGAATGAATTCTTTTTGTTAGGATGCTATCTGCTAAGGTTTTTTTGGGACGAATAGCACACAAGAACGCAGTTGGTACCTTAAGAGAGGGAGAATAAGCATTCTGGTTCTATTTTTCTATCACCTACTCCCCTACAAGGACAGGAGTCTAACGTGAATATCCAGTTGAGCACAGACAAGTTCGCCATTCCTCTTGAGGACCTGCGTGACCTGTTTGACCGAGCCACGTTTTGGGCTCGCGGCCGACAATTGGATGACCTTCAGAACATGATTTTGTTTAGTGACCCTGTGGTTTCTGCCTGGGACGGAGACAAGCTGGTTGGCGTTGCGCGCGCGACGACCGATGGCGTCTATCGAGCCATGCTTTGGGATGTAGTCGTAGACCCACACTATCAGGGCAATGGAGTTGGTCGAGATCTAGTAGAAGGCGTTCTTGCCCATCCCTTAGTCGCCAAGGTGGAACGAATATTCCTAAGCACCACCTATCAGCAAGGTTTCTACGAGAAGCTGGGCTTTGTAGAGAATGCTGCGACCTGTATGGTCTTGGACCGATCCAAAACAGTCTCAGAGACTGTGGTTGAAATAGTCTCTGAGGCTGTCGTTTAGCTGTTCAATCAATACGAACTCTACTAGATGAAAATCCACTCTCTATCAGAAGGGAAGTTCATCATCTGCTAGAGAGGGCAGATTCGCTGGCGGTTTGGCCGGAGCGGTACGACGTTCTGCAGCAGGCTTAGCAGCAGCTTTAGGGGACGGTGAGGCAGGTTCAGGCATCGAGAATCCTGTATCTAGACCAGCTCCAGCACTGACAGAGACTACTTTACGGGCTTGAACTTCTGCCCGCTTCTCTTTGTAACCATCGCGCTCAATCGTATTCATGCGCAATTGCCCTTCCACGACGACCGTATCGCCTTGATGGAACTGCTGGGCAACTTCTTGGGCCAGGTTGCGACCACTTTCTCCAGGACGAGCCACCCGACCGAAGACAACCACACTCACTTGATAAGGGGCTTCTTCAGGACGGGCAGCAGCAAAACGGAGGGGAAACTTGGCTATGGCCAATCCATCGGGAGTTTCTCGCAATTCTGGATCACCAACGACCTCTCCTAGGATGGCAATAGCATTCATGCTTCCACAGGCTCCGTGACTACAGGGACAAACTCATTTTCGTCCAGCACTGTCAGGAACCGGAGAACTTTTTCGTCTAGTTTAAGAGTCCGCTCTAACTCCGCCTTGATTGCAGTCTCAGCATTGTAGTTGAGCTGTACATAAACGCCTTCTTTCAGGTTGTTGAGTTCGTAGGCTAAGCGGCGCTTGCCCCGAATATTGGTTACAACATCCGTAGCACCTTTCTCCGTTAAGAGATCGGTATAGGCAGCAACAGCGGTGGTAAGCGCTTCTTCTACGAGTTCTGAATTCAGAATGAATAGGGTTTCGTAGCGACGGGCAACAATGGGCATAGAGACTCCTTATGGTCTGCGGCCCTCCGTAGAGAGCAAGGATAAGTTTGTGATAAGCGACTTCCTATCTTAACAGAGCTAGACCTCTAGCTGACCAACAAAAACACGTTGGGCCGGACCGGTCATGAAAACATGATTATTGTCGTGCCACTGGATCTCCAACGGGCCTCCCGGAAGCTCTACCGTTGCTCGTTTCTCCGCTTTCTGATTTAGCACGGCTGCTACCAGAATTGCACAGGCTCCTGTACCACAGGCTAAGGTTGTCCCTGCTCCCCGTTCCCAGACTTTTACTTTTAGATGGGTGGGGTTGAGTACCTGGACGAAATGGACATTGATTCGCTCTGGGAAAGCCGGATGAGATTCAATGGCGGGCCCCCACTGAGCTAGCTCTACTGTGTTCAGGTCGTCCACAAAAATGACGGCATGAGGATTGCCCATACTTACCGTGGTTACTTTAAAACGGCTCCAGGGATCTGGCAGAGGGAGATTCAGAACTTTCTCCCCTTTGGGTACGAGGGTCGTCGGAATTTCTTCAGCACTGAGGCGAGGGCACCCCATATCCACTGTTACTTGCTCACCCTCAAATCGAGGGACAATCAATCCCGCTTTCGTTTCGATAACGTAGCCACCCTCTTCGGTCGGGATGTCTAGCTCCCGCATGAACTTAGCGAGACAGCGGATACCATTGCCGCACATCTGAGCTTCGGAACCATCGTTATTAAATATCCGCATGGCATGAGGCTGGCTAGTGGAAGGCAAGAGGAAAATAACCCCATCCCCGCCTACCCCAAAGTTTCGGTCACAGACCTGACGGGCTTGCTCCGGGCTGAGCATCGGTTCGCTCTGGGCACGGTTATCAATGAGAACAAAATCGTTGCCGAGGCCCTGATATTTGGTGAAGGGAATCACAAGAAAACCTATGAAATTGATGTACTTTGGGACGTCATAGAGATCTTACTAAATCCTGTGGGGCTATGACGCTTCGTTTATAAGAAAGCCCTCGATTGGATAACGCCCTGGAAAGAGCAGTTCTATGAAACCATTGCGGCAGAATCTACAGAAAGATCTTTTTGCGAATGGCGGACCAACCCCAGTAGGCGGCCATAAGCACCATACAGATCAGCCAGAGCAATTGCCACGGCCAATATTCCGGTAGTCCCAGAGGCCAGCGCAGAAAATCTACAATCGGAGACAGCGGTAGCGCTTCAGCTAGCCAACGGCTCGCACCGGGCAGATTGCCCCGAGGAAAGTAGGTACCGCTAAGGGTGAACATTGGCAGAATAAAGAGGAAAGTCGGCAGGTTCACCTGGTCAAGGGTTTTGACCAATCCGGCAGAGACCAACCCACAAGCGCCAAAGAGCAGAGAGCCGAGGATCAAGATTGGAATCGAAAGCAGTAGGGCATACCAGGGATAAAGACCGAGTAGGACCACCACGAGTCCGGTAATGAATCCGCCTAGCGTTCCTTTCGTAGCAGCCCATAGCCAATCTCCCAAGAAGACCTCGGTATAGCTCAGAGGAGTAGTCAGCAAGGCATGCCATGTTTTTTGAAAGGTAAGCCGGATATAGCTGCTGTAGGCTCCTTCAAAGAAAGACTGGAAGAGAATGGCCACCGCCATCATGCCGGGACCAAGATATTGGGGATAGCTCACCGTCTGCCCCAGATAGTCAAAATTTTGGATCATCGGTCCTAAGCCTGCACCAAAGGCGAACAGATACAGCACAGGCTCCGACATCGGTGGCAACAAATTAGAGAGCCAGGTCACCCGATAGACATCCACATGTCTGCGCCAAACAGAGTAAACGCCCCAGAGAGAGACGGATTCGGTAAATGATTTCGTAAGGTTCATAGACCAACTCCCGTGAGCCGTAAGAAAACATCTTCCAAATTGGCCCGCCGACGCGTTAACCGTGATGGATGCAGCTCAACCAAGGCTTGCCAAAGCGGTTCTGCTTGAGCGGGCAAGACCACGAGCGTACTATTGCCGAAGGGATAGCTCCAGGTTCCTGCTTTAGCTGCTAAATCCTCTAGCATTCCCACTGCAACTCCTTCCACTTCTGCCACTTCTTGCCCAACTTCCTGCGCAATCACCTCTTGCGGTTTTCCACCGCCGACAATCATTCCATCCTTGAACAAGAGAATCCGGTCTGAAAGGCGTTCGGCTTCATCCATATAGTGAGTTGTTAGCAAAACCCCTCGGCCTTCCTCTTTGAGGCTACTGACAAAACGCCAAAATCCTTGACGGGCATCAGGGTCTAAGCCCGTCGTCGGTTCATCCAGAAAAACTAGCTTTGGATTGTTAATCAAGGCGCGGGCCAGGACCAAACGCCTCTTCATCCCCCCTGAAAGGTCTTCAGGAGAATCTTTAGCTCGGTCTTGGAGGTCCACTTGCTTCAGAAGCAGTTCGGCTCGTGCGCGGGCTTCGGCCACAGGCACTCGATAATAACGGGCAAAGGTCAGCAGATTATCAAGGACATTAAAGTCCGGGTCTATGTTGTTCTCTTGGGAAACTACCCCTATGTACTGACGAGCTTGCCGTCCCTGACGATGAACATCCCAGGTTCCCAAAGTAACTTGCCCCTTGGTTGGATTGACCAAGCCATAGAGCATGCCCACGGTCGTAGTTTTTCCGGCTCCATTCGGCCCCAATAAACCCAAGACTTCGCCGGGGAATAGTTCAAAACTAATCCCTCGGACTACTTCCCGGTCCCCATAGGTCTTGTAGAGATTTTGAGCGCTCAGATACACAAGTTAGACACAACCCAGCTTTCCCACGCTAACACTCAAAAATTAACCCATCCATGCCCCCAGCCTTATTCCATCAGCCAGCCGAACAACTCGCCCACACTTAGTCGTAACTC
The DNA here is from genome assembly GCA_038245785.1 of Gloeobacterales cyanobacterium. Classification (GTDB taxonomy): domain Bacteria; phylum Cyanobacteriota; class Cyanobacteriia; order Gloeobacterales; family PMM-0068; genus Sivonenia. Next base: position 186,905 of record JBBRSB010000003.1, read on the forward strand.
ATGAGCAAAGGAGGGTACAGGAAGAAGTTGCTCTGATTGCTCAAATACTTCTGTCTCTTGCTTCGGCAAGTAAACAAAAACAGTCTGCTCAGCGGGATCAATTAGCCAACCCATCTGAGTTCCATATCTGAGGCAGTGCAGAATATTCTTGGTAACTTTTGTGTGGCTTTGGTCTGGAGACAAGATTTCAATAGTCCAATCAGGAGCTATTTGGAACACATTAGCAATTTCACCGTTTTCATCACGCGGAATTCTCTCAGAGATAAACACAGAGACATCTGGCACGGTCGACCGCTCACCAAACGTACAGCGCAGTTCTGAAAATGCTCGTGCAGTGCGTTTAAGTTTAAGAACAGCATTGATAGTACTAGCTAATTCAGTCTGAATAACGCTGTGTTTCCCTTTTGGCATTGGCTTTTGAATAATTTGACCGTCAACATACTCACTAGCAGGTTTAGTCTCTGGCATGTGCAGAAACTCTTCCAAGGTTAAGATTCTGGATGGGGTTTGTACCATGTGTAATCGCCTTCGCTGTAACCTTTATTTTAAGGCTCAACTCCTAGATCCCGTAAACGCTGGGCTAGGGCTTCAGCCTTTTGTTCGGCAACTTTAGCTCTTTGCTCTGCCGTTTCAGCCCGTTGTGCCAAAGCCTGATAGCTTTCAAAGGACTGTCCGTCGGGTTGGATTAGGTTGAGATCTCCGGTTTCTGTCAGCTCAAAGCGTATTCCTAATCGGGGGCTGACCCAACCCTCTATCGTTTCTAGGGCTTCCAACACTCCACCCTGACGGATAAAACCATCCAAACTTAGACGGTCGGGGTCATAGAGATAATATTCATCCACACCATACCGTTCGTAAAACTGAAACTTGCGGTTCATCTCTGCAATCGTATTTCCTGGAGAAATAACCTCAAAAACTATTTGTGGAGCAATGTTATCCTCTAGCCACTGCCGATAGCTGCCTCTATCGCCCTTAGGACGACCAAGAACAACCATCGTATCGGGAGCCTGACGGAGCTTGTTATTTCCTTCGACTGGATACCACAGCAAATCTCCAGCCACAAAAACTTGGGGGTCATTTCTAAATACCCAATCTAAGCCTTCTTTGAGGTAGACAATCCAGCGGAACTGTTTGGTATTGTCTGCCATGGAAAAGCTATCAGACTCAGGGTAGGTAATCGGTGTAGCGGAAATAACCATGAGATGAATACGTCAGGAGGTCATTGATTAGCCATATTTTAGCCCTTTGTATCGGCCGGCAGAAAGACTGTAAACGCCAAAGCGTCACCTCAGGAGTTACCCGAGATGCCATTGGTCAATAACCTTGCCGAAAAGAGCGCTCACAGGCCCAGTCGCTTGTGAATCCCCTTCTATACGGGCATGAGGTGTTGAAAATTAGTAGGCGAGGCCCATGCTGCGGGTGGTTTCTGCCCCGAGGTAGACACGGATGCTCAAGAAATCCGTAGGGCAGGCGGTTTCGCAGCGCTTACAGCCCACGCAGTCTTCCGTGCGGGGAGAAGCAGCAATCGTAGCAGCCCGGTTTCCGTCCCAAGGAACCATTTCCAGGACGTCTAGAGGACAAGCCCGGACACACTGGGTGCATCCAATACAGGTGTCGTAGATCTTTACGATGTGAGACATAGGAACCCTTTCGAATCGTGCCGTCTTGGTTATGGATTGCAGTGTATCGCGCCCAGAAAGGCTTTGCCGCAGATTTGCCACATTTCTTAAAAAAGCGTTACCTAAGCACTCATTTTCACTCTTGAGCTTGCACCATTTCCCGGACGAGGTTGGCTTCCCATTTGCGGGCTGGGGCCTGACGACGAATATCTCGCCAAATGCCCGTAGCCGCTTTGGTCCCATCAGCAACCGCAATCGAAATCTGATTGAGGCCCTGCTTCAAGTCCCCAATCGCAAAAATACGGGGATGGGAAGTCCGGCACATATCGTCGGTGACTAGATTTTCCCCATTCTTCTCTAGGGGAATACCGTTCAAGTATTGGCTGTAGTAGTGAGAGCCCATGGCGATCAGTCCTGTGTCTACCGCAATCCGGGAGCCATCAGTGAACTCAATGCCATCCATGGTGTGACTTTTCCCTAAGAAGCGCTGGATGGGCGTCTCAATCAAAGGATAGCCGTGGTCTGCCAGTTTTTGACGCATCTCAGGCCCCACCTCGAAAAGACCGTGGGTCAAGACCGTGATGTAGGGCGTAAACCAGTTCAAGACAAACGCCGTGTTGATTTGCCCCTCCGAACCGCAGATCAAAGCACACCGCGTATCGTTTATCTCATAGCCATCGCAAATCAGACAGACATGCAGGTTGTGTCCCGCGTACTGGTAGACATTCTGCATATCATCTAGCTTCGGAAGCTGGTCGATGATGCCGCTGGCTGCAACGATATATTTTGCTTTAAACGTATGTTCTTGTTCGTGACGCATCGCTGTTTTCACGCGCACATCAAAGTATTCACCTTGGTCTGTGACTTCTTCAACATGGGCAAAGAGGTAATTGCCGCCGACATTATAAAGATGCTGTTCTCCTCGCTTTAGCAGCTCTCTGCCGCTAATGTGCTCAGGAAAACCGAGGTAATTGGTCAGATCTGTCATCCAGAAAGAACGACCTCGCCCTTTTTCAATTACTAAAACTTTGAGGTTATAGCGGGCTAAATACAGCCCTGCCGAGAGTCCTCCTGCTCCACCACCTACCACAATGGCGTCATAGAGAAGCTCAGCATGTTCATCCAGATGCTTACGGGATAGCCGCACGTTTACAACCCTGACAGTATTCCTAGTCTAGCGGGTGACTTGGAGTTTTTGGAAATGCACCAGAGGCACGCTATAAATAAAGGGAAACGCGTCATCATCTGAAATCATGTCAATCATCACACTCGGTTGGACTGCCCTAATTTTGTTTTTTGTTGGCTCTATCGCACTTACGGTTTGGGGTCGAGGCGGCTTTTAAAGGAACTTCATTTGAGCTATAGGAATTCATGATCCAGAACTACCTGGTCATTGCGGCCTTTTTGGGGCTCGTCGCCCTTACCTTGGGAGTAGCCTATCTCACCTGGGTGGATTTTCGTGACCGCCAACGCGCCAAGAAAAGCAAGCGTTAGCCTCCTGCTCAGATTGGGGAATGCTAGAGCATACATACGCACCCCCTAGTTTGCCGGAGAACTGTGTCATGGTCCTCAACCCACAGGACAACCTACCCAAGAATGGAACTTCCCATTCCCCGATGGTGATCAAAGCGCATGATGTAATTCGGCGAGAGCGTTTAACCGATGACCATGCCTACGATGCTGTGGGTTTCAAGGATTTAGTAACCCGCGCCCTTAAACTGAGTGCTTCAGATATCCATCTGTGCGTCAATGAGTCTCCCCGCTTCCGTATTCGGGGTGAGATTGAAACGTTCAACCTACCTCTGATTAGTGAATTTGTTTTTTACCGCTGGCTGGAAGAAATTCTTTCTCCTCAGCAAATCGCCAAGTTTGAAGAGGAGCAGGAATACGATACCGCAGCTTATTTCCCCGATTTGATCCGCTGCCGGATTAACTTGTTTTTCTCTCTCTTAGGCTCTTCGATGGTGATTCGTTTGATTCCCCTGGAAGCGAAGAGCATGGAGCAGCTCTACATGCCCGAAAAGCTCAAAGAACTGTGCGCTATGCCCAAGGGCTTGTTTCTGATTACCGGGCCGACGGGGTCTGGTAAATCTACGACCGTAGCAGCCATGATTCGCTACATGAATGAGAACTTTAAAAAGAATATTGTTTCGATTGAAGACCCGATTGAATTCGTCCATACCTCAAAAAAATGTGCTATCCGTCAACGAGAAGTCGGTATCCATACCAAAGCTTTTGAGAATGCTTTGCGGGCCGTACTTCGGGAAGACCCCGATATCATTTTGATTGGAGAAATGCGGGACCGAATGACGGTGGAAACAGCTTTGAAAGCAGCACAGACAGGGCACTTGGTCTTCGGCACACTACATACTAATAGTGCAGTTGCTACGATTAACCGGATCTTGAATATTTTCCAACCTTCTGAACAAGAACCCATTCGTCGCCAACTCGCAGAGTCTCTTGTCGCCATTGCAGCCCAGATGTTGGTGCCTTCCACAGACGGAGGCCGCCGAGCAGTCATGGAGCTTTATATCAATACGGTCACGGGTAAAGATTTTGTTGACCGAGGAGATTATGACCAACTTAGTCAACTGATTAAAGAATGTGACTATGAAGGCATGCAAACTATGAATGATGTCATGTTTAATTTAGTTAAAGAAGGGATCATTACGCCAGAAACTGCCATCAAGTTTTCACCCTATTCCAATGAGATGAGTCAGCTTTTGCGCGGGAAAGAAGAGAACCTGATAGCGGCTAATCGGGAAGCTCAAGAGAGTAATCCCCGCAATTCTTTTGGTAGTGGCACTCAGTATTCAGGTTCCTACAAGCAAAATCCTAATCGCCCCACACAGCCCTAGGCCCCAAACTCCCGTAGCATGAGAGCATGCGAATTTTTGGGATAGATCCCGGTACAGCAATTGTGGGCTACGGTGTGGTAGACATTTCTCTTGAAGGAACATTCACCACGGTGGATTTTGGTGTGGTGTCTACACCTGCCCACACGCCCTATCACGAACGGCTAGCTCAAATTCATGAAGATGTGACTACGCTCTTACAGAAATGGCAGCCTGACCGAGCGGCAGTTGAAAAGCTTTTCTTCTATCAGATGGGCAATACTATTTCCATCGCCCAAGCGCGTGGGGTGATTCTTCTCTGCCTCGCCCAGCAAAGCGTTCCCTTCCATGAATTTAGCCCTCCCCAAATCAAATTAACGCTGGCAGGAGATGGAAGAGCCGATAAAAAGGCGATGCAAGAAGCGGTAAGACGAGAATTAGGACTTGAGAAAATTCCAAAACCCGATGATGCTGCCGATGGCTTAGCGATTGCACTAACCTGTTGGTTTCTAGAACGTTCTTCTTGGTGACATAACTCTTCTTTTAACTTTCCTAATGTGTTTGCAACCAATGAGTAAGGTCTGTTTCACGATAAGCTAACCCAAATGACACGACTCCTTCTGCCTGGACTTTTTGCCTTCCGTCCCAATCGTGCCACCTTGGGAGGAACGGCCTACTTTATTCAAGCAGAGGGAGAACAGCCTTCCTTGCTCATTGATAGTCCTGCCTGTAGTGAAGAGAATCTGGATTTTCTGGAAGCTCAAGGAGGGGTAGCTCTGATGTTTATAACCCATCGGGGAGCCATTGGAGAGACCAAGAAATTTCATCAGCATTTTGGCTGCACGGTAGTCTTGCAGGAGCAAGAAGCGTACCTAGTGGATGTCCCCTGCCTACAAACTTTTGAAAAAACCTGGTCTTCTGGTTCCTATGAAGCGCTGTGGACACCTGGTCATTCTCCCGGTAGCAGTTGCTTACGCTGGAGCGCCCATGGAGGAGTCATCTTTTCTGGGAGACATTTGCTACCGGATGCACGGGGCTATCCAGTCCCCTTGAAGACCCAAAAAACCTTTCACTGGCCCAGACAAATTCAACAGGTACAGGCTCTCCTAGAGCAGTGGCCGGATTTTTATTATCTCTGTCCTGGTGCGGGAACAGGTTTACTCCGAGGTAAAGGCCTCGTTGAAGAAGCTCATAGCAAAGTATCAGCGGGATTGGGAAGTGGGAATGTTGCTGGGCTTTTGCAATAGAGGTTGAGGAATTGTTGGATAGGGCCAAGCAAAGGCATGGCGAAATGCGGCTTCCTGACATTGGCGTAACTGCCGAAAATCAATCACATCTAGAGTCAACAGATTCTCATACTCAAAGGGTAAACGGACATTGTGCAGTCCGGCATTGTCTGTACAGATAGCAATGTCCACTCCTTCGGCAAAACAGCGCTGGAAAACAGGCTGTAGTTCTTTGATGCTCTTCAACGTTCCTGTTTGCAGATAGGTCGTAGGGCAAATTTCCAAACACTGACCGCGTTGAGCCAGCTCTGGCAGTAACTCCGGATAATGTAGGGGAATCTGGATGCCGTGACCGATACGAGAAACGTAGGGCAGCAACTGGGGATAACAGCCCTTAGAAGTTTCATAGAGATGAGCTGTGGTTTTCAATCCCTGGGCTAACGCGTAGCGATAGAGGTCTACAAACTCATCCATCCGCTCCCGATAGGCTGCATCACCCCCAGCCACATCAATACCACTGACGTACTCAGAATCTCTGGCAAGATGCACAATCGCCCGATTAACCTTCTCCGGCAAACGGGTATGAGTACAGAGGATTTGGCTGGTGACAATCGGATACTCCGTCAGACGGGAGGCCTGACCGACAATGTCTACCACTTCTCGCATTTGGTCAATGCGTTGGTCTTCGCTGAGATTGTGGTCGGTGCGGTAGTAGGGCGTGTAGCGCAGCTCGAGATAGGCCAGATTTTCAAATACGTAGGCCCCGCGCAGCAACCGATAGATGAAGTAGGGCAACGCTTCCAGCGTTTGCACCGATTCAACTAAGGTATGCAGTTCGAGATATTCCTCTAAGGAACTGCGTGGTTTGGTATAAAAATCCTCAAACCCTGCATAGTTCTGGAAACGTTCCGTAATCGGATGGTTCTGGCGGATAAAGTAGCGCCAAAGGACCCTCGGGACCACAGAACCGCCTAAGTGCCGATGTAGTTCTGCATGTAAGGTCATGAGCCAAGTCCCCTCGCGCGGTTCTTCCCTCAACCATAACCTACCCCTCACGCTCCCGTTCAGAGGGAGCGGAGTTGGGGGCTCTTCTCAGTTGCCGTTTCAAGATCTTGCCCGTCGCAGATTTGGGCAATTCATCCAGGAAAGTTACATATTTAGGAACTTTAATCGCCGTCAAAAACTTACGAGCATAGGCAATCACTTCCGCTTCGGTAGTAATCATGCCTTCCTTCAAGCTGACATAGGCATGAACCACTTCCCCTTTACTGGGGTCTGGATCTCCGACTACGGCTACTTCTCTAAGCGGTTCTAACCCCATCAAAACATCTTCCACTTCGCGAGAATATACATTCTCACCGCCGACAATAATCATGTCTTTCAAGCGGTCCACAATGTAGAAATAACCATCTTCATCCTGATAGCCTAAATCACCCGTCCGCAGCCAGTGGTCTACAAAAGCCTCTGTGGTCGCTTCTGGGCGATTCCAATAGCCCTTAAACACATGGGGGCCTCGGACTACCAATTCGCCGACTTCTCCTGGGGCCAAGAACTCACCGCCCACCAAGTCACGCACTGCCAATTCCCCGCCCGGAAAGACAGTCCCAATAGAGCCGAGTTTGGGAGCTAATTGAAACGGATTTACCGCCGCATAGGGAGAACATTCGGTAAGGCCGTAGCCTTGGCGAACAATGTCTCCAAAACGCTGGCTAAAAGCTGTTTCCAACTGAGGTGTCAGAGGACCCCCTCCGCTAAGAATGCAGCGCAGAGCGGGGGATAGCTTGAATTCTTCAGGAAACCGTAGGAATAGGCCTAACAGGCTGGGCACGGCGACCATGACACTTAATCGGGGATCGCTAAGATGCTCCATGATCTTCTTGGGCGCATAGCGATACTCAAAGTTCACTGCCCCGCCAACAAGCGGGACAATGACAAGGGCAGCAGTGAAAGCAAAGGCATGGAATACAGGCAGAATGCAGAATAATCGGTCTTCTGGGGAAACCTGGAGGGCGATCACTCCACCCTTGGCATTTGCCCAGAGGTTACCATGACTGAGCATGGCTCCCTTAGGATTGCCTGTGGTCCCTGAGGTATAGAAGATTTGCGCCGTATCTTCCAAGCTGCGCTCTAAGATCGGATGTTGACCGGGGGTGCCAACCAATTGGGCAAAATTCAGGTCATGCGATGAGCTGCTGGTACCGATCACGATCACTGCCAATTGCTTCAATTCTGGTCTGAGCGGCTCCAGCACAGGCAAGAGGGCATCAGGGATAATAATTGCTTTGGAATGGGAGTCTTGCAGGATATAGAGAAGCTCACGGCCCGTTAGCTGGGGATTGACGAGTACGGGTTCCACTCCCATACGCCAAAGCCCATACATAACCAAGGCATATTCAGGAATATTGGGCAACATGACCGCGATACGATGCCCCGGCAGATAGCCAAGGGCCTGTAGGGACGCTGCCAAATTTTCACTCAGTTGGGCCACTTGCGCATAGGAAAAAGCGCGACCATCCCCCTCAAAGGCAATCTTGTCGGGGTTGTGGGAAAGGCCGTGCTGGAGAACGTGAGCAAGATTCATGGATGGATAGACTCCTTAGCTGTGCATCCTAATAGATTCACTCTACTAACATGCACCAAGTGCTGGCATTAGGGTGAGGTACAGTTTTTGAACTGTCTACTCAAACAGGCTATGAGCTAAACCCCAGGAGCCTATCCCAACTGTTTCCTGCCTTATACCTTGTACTGAGCAATAGACTTGGCAATCAGGGCATAGGTTTCCTCTAAGCCTTTCCAACCATTGATTTCTACTTCTTTTTTCTCCAGACGCTTATAGGTTAGGAAAAATTCAGAAATTTCATCCAAACGATGCTGAGCAATATCACTCAAGGATTTTACGTGAGCATAGCGGGGATCTTTTACAGGGACGCAAAGAATCTTTTCGTCTTTGTCTCCACCATCGATCATCTCTAAGAAGCCAAGGGGACGAGCGGCAATCACACAGCCAGGGAAGGTCGGCTGGTCCATGATTACTAGACCATCAAGGGGGTCACCATCATCCGCTAAGGTGTTGGGCACAAAACCATAGTCCGCCGGATAGTAGACCGAGGAATACAGCACTCGGTCTAGGGCAAACGTACCCATGTCTTTGTCGAATTCGTATTTATTGTGGCTTCCTGTGGGGATCTCCACGAGGATATTTAACAGGTTTTCCTTAGGCTGGGGAGGAATTTTGCTTAGGTCAATCACGATCGGTTCTCTCTAAGGGGTCAAGAAAGCAGCTCCGCAAAGGAAGTCGCCGTGATTATTATAGAGATCGATGGACTCCTTCACCGATGACTACTACCCTACGCCCTCAGAATCCTGACAAGGTTCTGCTCAAAAATATTAGCTGGCAGACGTATCGCGCCTTGCTGGAAGATGTTGAGCGACAACCAAGCGTTCGCCTAACCTACGATCAGGGACAGCTAGAAATTATGGTTCCTTTGCGTCCCCATGAGAGCGCCAAAAAGCTGATTGGTCGATTTATTGAAGCCCTTACAGAAGAACTTAATATTGAAATTTGCAGCTTAGGTTCTCTTACCTGTAGTCGGGAGGATTTAGCACGTGGCTTGGAACCAGACCAGTGTTATTACATTCAGCATGAATCCGCTATCCGAGAACTAGACGATATCAATCTAACCCGTGACCCACCACCGGATCTTGCTATTGAAATTGATATTAGCTATAGCTCACTCAATAGATTATCCATCTATGAAGCGCTGGGAGTTCCAGAAGTCTGGCGATATGATGGCAAACGGCTCATGATCTATCATTTAGAGAATCAGAAATACCAAGTGTGTGATAGCAGCCCAACTTTTCCACAAATTTCTGTTAAGGATCTAGTCCGCTTCTTAGAACTGCGTAAGACAATGGGAGAAACGAGTTTGATTCGTTTATTCCGCGAGTGGGTTAGGAATTCTCTTTAGGGAAAAAGATCTAACTAATCATCAAATCTTACTCAGAAAAAAGCAGGCCTGGTCACCCCTTCCTTCCTGATTTAAAACTTTTGCTTTCTCATCAAACTTATTGCGCTCTATCTTAGAAAAGGGAGGAGATTTAAGTTGCTCCACAAAAGGAACACCGCGAACATAACCTTCGCTTATCCAGAATTGATTTCCTGTAGAGTCATAAATTACTTTAGAAATTTTAAAGCTAGCTTGAGTTGCTAGGATTTCCATACTTTTCTCTGTATGGAGAAAGAAATGGCGCGGGGCATCGAGTTGGTACCAGTTGACTCCATAGGTTTCCCAGGCATAGCATTGTGCTATCGGTATTCTAATTAGAACCAATCGGTCAGCCGACAAAAGACGATGGATATTTTTCAAGGTGGGCAAGGGATCATCCATGTGCTCAAAAGAATGATTGAGCATGATGAAATCATAGGTCCCTTCGAGATCTTTTAGACTACGCTTAAGGATAGTGACTCCCTGCTCATAATGAATATCTTGGTCAAGAAATGGATCAATGCCTGTCAGATTAGAAAAGCCTAATTCGCGCATTTCTAGTAACAAATCGCCTGTCCCACAGCCCACATCTAAAATGGAGCTATCCATGCTTAATTCAGCTAGCTTTAACCACTCAGTCCAAGCAGGAAAATCATATTTATTAGCAAGCAGTTGACCTACGAGATTCCCCTGACCTAAGGATTGCTTAGCCATTTGGCGCTCAAGATACTGTTTCCCTTTCATGTATACACTTTTCAACAAACTCTCTTCATTTTTAGCGCCGTAGGAGTAGTAATGCTGAGGATAGTATTTGGAAATATCAGAGGGTATTTCTTTGATTTGCAGACAATTACACTCAGCACATTGCCCGTATTCGAACTCATCTTTAAATCCAAACATCATCTCACGGGCAATAAAAGAAGAGTTGCTTTCTCCATTTCCACAAATTCGGCAACAAAACATTCTTTATGTTCTCCGATACAGTATCTGTGAACTACTCTGATATTTATGTATCATTGCCCCGCCTGCCATAACGATTATCTGTTGGCGCTAAACCCTTGCCCTGGCTGTGGAGAACTCCAGGTCAAACGGCAGAAAGCCAGCCGGGCCAAAGAACGACGCCAAAGCTATGACCCAATTGGGCGGATTGATGACCAAGAATTTTGGATGACTTTACGCTGGTATGACCACTGTCCCTGCTGCGGAGCTTCCTGGGGAACCGAAACCATTGCCAAAGACCACATTATTCCGCTCTCGAAGGCAGGTCCAAACTTAGCAGAAAATCTGCAACCCCTGTGTATCCCGTGCAACCTTTGGAAATCAGACTATCTCATTTATTTTGACCGAGCTTTCCCAGGAAAAGCCTGTGCGCTCCCCCCTGTCCTCTGGCCCTATCTGGAAGGTTTTACGCAAGTGGCTAAAAGCCCCCTATCTTCACCCCAAGTACCTCTACTTTCCATGGACATCCAGCCCTGCTATCCAGAGACTATTCCCTCTGCGCTAGAGGAAAAAACCGTATCCCTCACCTTAGAAGCAATCCAAATCCATCCATCACCCGACACTGCCGATTAAACCGATTTGACCAAGCAGGTCCGAAGACGCAGGAAGCAGAATAGCCGCCATCATAAACAGAGCAACGAGCGCTAGATTATCTCTACCCTCATCGGTTTCAGTGATGTCATCCAGGCAGGGACGCTCAGGTAGGCGAGCTAGCAGAAAAACAACCGCAGCCCAAAATAGAAACTGGGTGATGAAGATTCCAGCAACCGCTAAAAGGATTAGGGTCACGGTGCCCACTTTGCGGGCCGTATCTCGACCGTAAACAGCCGTGACCAAACGCCCTCCATCCAACTGTCCACAGGGCAGCAGACTTAAACCCGTAATCAATAGACCAAGTGTCCCGGCAATAACCAGCGGATGGAGGTGGACTAATTCGCCGGCAGGGATCGTGCCGAGGGTAGCCCGTGCGGTCAAAGCTAACAAAACAGAATTGCTAAAAAATTCTCCTCCTACAACCAAAGGCCCTGGCGTTTTGGTCAAGCCCGAGAGCAGCAAACCCGCCAGCAAAATCCCCCAGGAGATAATCCCTCCTACGGCGGGCCCTGCCAAAGCAATATCAAAGAGTGCTTTACGGCTGGGAGGCGGTGAAAGCAATCGCGTTAAAGTCGCAAAGATACCAGGAAGAATGACAAAGCCTCCCACGGGCCCGGCGAAGGCAGGAACGGGAGAAACCAAAGGAATGAGATAGGCCGGACTCAGCTTGACAAGATATTTACCAGCCTGCCAGCGATGCGCGGCTTCATGGGCCAAGAGAGTCAGCAAGATAATACCGGCAATAGATAGTGCTTCTTGCCAGCGTTGGGGGGTTGTGACCAGGCTAAAGTCCATACTGTTAGCAGCCATTTCGAGCAAGGCCCCAAAGCCAATGACCAACAGAACAAGAGCAATCCAGGAAGGAGTGGTCGGACGGTCAAAGGGGTCATTGTCTTTAGCCAGGACTAAGACTACAGGTTTTTCTTCCTGGGCTTGCTGGATAAGATGTACCCGGTAGCGGTTCCCAAAAATCTCCTGGAAAGCCGTCGCTAACTGTTGGAGGATAGGTGCTGCTTCACCCCGCAAATTACCTTTAAATACGATTCCCTGAGGGTAGGGCTCAACTTCCTGAAGATAGAAGGTGTCCAGACCAAATAGCCCCCGCATTCTTTCAACATCTTCTCGAGGAACCGCAAATTCCTCTTCCGGCAACGTGATCGTCACAGAGGGAATAGGACCATGCGTGGCAGACTCGGAGGACTGCTGCTCTAAGGCTTGTTGTTTTTCCAATTCCCTCCTGCGCGCCTCAAAAAGTTCTTGTTGCTGAATTTTCTGAACCCTAGCGGCGGCTCTCGATTGACTGCCCAACCAGACATAGGAAAAGGTGCTGAGACTGAGGAGTATTAGCAAGGTTACAAAATTAAGTCCAAACCCCACACCCGCTAGACCAAAAACAATTAGCCAAGGGAGCACAAGCGCAACAGCTTGCAGCCAGGCGAAAATGCCTAGCTTGCCTGCTTTGCGGGCTTGGAAAAAACTCCAACCCAAAAGGGCAAGGCTTATCAGTAGAAGAGGGACTACAAGGCTCATGGGTTTTTCTGGCATGAATAGCCAGATGGATACGCCTAGATATTCTTTCCAGCATATCTCTTCAATTTGTCTTTACTCGTTTTAACAACCGACTTATCGGTCACCAAGACAGATCCCTAAGCCGCGCGCAGTCCTAACCAGTGTCCCTCCAAGCTCCACCGCACTATACAGAGCGATAGCTTCAGCGATAGGGACATTCACAACCTGGCGTTTTTGCCAGGTAACAATCTGGTCATATTTATCTTGTGCAATCAAGTCCACAGCCGCTACTCCAAAGGCCGAAGCCACCAGACGCTCTAAAGGAGAAGGGGTTCCTCCTCGCTGAATATGGCCTAAAACCGTAACCCGAGTTTCTGCGCCACTACATTCAGCAATTCGGTCGGCTAAGTACTGTCCAATTCCTCCGTAACGCGATTGTCCTGGCTTGTTGCCCAGGGTTACAGAAGCCCCTTCTTCTGTCCGAACAGCTTCTGACACAATCACCAAGGAAAAGTTTTTATCTCGTTTTTGCCGTTCTGCGATTTTGGCGCAGATATGGGCGATGGAATATGGGATTTCAGGAATCAGGATCACATCGGCTCCGCCAGCAATGCCCGCACAGATAGCGATATGCCCGGCGTCTCGCCCCATCACCTCCAAGATCATGACGCGTGAATGACTGGCCGCCGTGAAATGCAAGCGGTCCAGGGCTTCCGTAGCAATGTTGACCGCCGTATCAAACCCAACGGAACGCTCGGTAATGCCCACATCGTTATCAATCGTTTTGGGGATGGCTACCAGATTCAATCCACCTTGCTGGGCCAGTTTGCGCAGAATTGCCAAACTTCCATCTCCACCAATGCCAATCACCGCTTCCAATCCAAGCTCGTTATAGCCCGCAATGATCTCTTCAGAACGGTCTAGGAGGCTGCCATCAGGCATCGGAAAGGCGAAAGGATCGCCTTGGTTGGTGGTTCCCAACATGGTGCCGCCAGCCGTCAACAGGTGAGAGACTTTATCCAAATCTAGAGAAACTGCTTGGGGAGGAGAGGCCATCAGTCCTTGGGTAGCCCGGCTGATGCCCAAAACTTCCCACCCATAGGTGCCTGTAGCATGATGAACGACAGCACGGATAACAGCGTTTAATCCGGCACAGTCGCCGCCACTGGTCAAAATACCAATACGTTTTCGGGCTTTCATAGGCTCTCAATCATCGCAGTTAGCGCTAAGCTTGCAGCAAATTTAATTTTTCTTATTTAGAATCGACGAATTTTGGTTAGAGGCATTTAGACTTCCAGGCAGCGACGGGGCTAGGCCAGAGCGTCCATGGCTATTCCCACAGAGGAGCAAGATTCAAGGTAAATCCTGGAAGAATTTCTTCCCCTGACACGTTAGCGGGAGATTGGAGCACCTGCACATCTCGGCCTAGGTGATATATCTCAACCCGTTGGTTTTGAGGGTCTATCAGCCAGCCCAACCGCACTCCATTATCGATATACTCACGCATCTTTGCTTGCAGCGATATTAAAAGATCGCTCTGGAAACGTAGTTCCACTACAAAGTCAGGCGCTAAGGGCAAGAATTTTGCAGGGTCTGCATCCAAGGATTCCAATCACTCCCGCATCACCCAGGAAGCATCAGGAGAACGGTTTACGCCATTAGGAAGCTTAAAACCCGTAGAAGAGTCAAAAACAATGCCTAAGCCTGCTTGCCGATTCCAAAAAATCAGTTCAGCCGTTAGTTCTGCATTTCTCTTTCCCGTTCCCCATCCTGTGGGTGCCATGATCATCAGCTCTCCGGTCTGCGACCGCTCAAACCGCCAATCACGGTTTGCCTGACAGAGCTCAAAGAACTGTTCATCTGTGAGCCCAATGGATTTTACATCAAGGGTAATAGGACCCATACCATTTATGTCTTGGGGCATCTGAGATGGTTGTGCGGAGCGAGAAAGCACGCCGTAAGCTCAAGATGGATTTGATAGTTCTATCGTCTATCGGTCAGCTAAGGGTGTCAATAATTTCTCAGCCCCCGGTCAGATTCGAACTGACGACCTACGGTTTACAAAACCGTTGCTCTACCACTGAGCTACAAGGGCATATACCAGCAATCTATTTTACCCATACCCCTGGAAATTTTGCAGAGGGCTATCAAAATAGAGCGTGACCAAAACACATGAATAGTGTGAGCATGTAGTTTCTAGACCACGTTCCATGGATTTTTCACTAGATTTGCTACGCTGGTATCTTATGAAACTATTTCCCCTTGTCCTCGTTGGTCTTCTGGTAGTTGTCATTGGCGCTGGCGTCTTTCTGCTGACGGCTGGCAAAACTATCGGGCAGTTTTTCTTTGGCAAAAGCTATGCCGAAGGAGAGCTGAAAGAATACGTTGCCTCTGTGCTTAAAGATGAAGTGAGTGGTTCTAGCTGCCAGACCTACGACACAGACGACAATGGCTACGTTTCCTGTGACTACACCACCACCAAACAACCAAATAATACCCGCTCCCTTGACTGTGCCACCTGGGGTGTGGGTGGTTTCCTGAATCGTGGCTGTAAAACCCGCCTGCCGAACTTCCAAAGTAATTAGCGATGCACAGTACAAAATTTTGGCCTATGTAAAGCTAATTCAATCAATTACACGTCAGGCAAAATGCCTGAGCAAAGCCGTGTTAACATTCTCAAGACAAGCTAAAGCAAAGCGTGGATAGGGGTTATGGCGAATCTAAGAGCAATTCGGGACCGCATCAAAAGTGTAAGCAACACGCAGAAGATTACAAAAGCGATGCGTCTAGTGGCCGCAGCCAAAGTGCGGCGCGCCCAGGAACAAGTCCTTGCCACCCGACCTTTTGCCGATAAACTGGCGGCTGTTCTCTATCGTCTCCAGTCCCGCTTGCAGTTTGAAGATGTAGATCTACCGCTGTTGGCTACCCGCGAAGTAAAAACCGTGGCGCTACTGGTTTTTAGTGCAGACAGGGGATTGTGTGGAGGCTACAACAGCAACATCCTCCGTCAGGCAGTCAGTAGAATTCGCGAATTGAAGGAAGAAGGACTGGCTTTCAAAATCTATCCAGTGGGCAATAAGGCCGTTAACTTCTTCCGTCGCTCCGCTTTTGCTGACCAAGTGGACAAGGCCTACGCCAACCTCCCTCAAGTTCCCACATCAAAAGAATCAGGGATGCTGGCAGATGATCTCCTGAGCATCTTCCTCTCTGGCGAAATTGACCGAGTAGAGATGATTTACACCAAGTTTATCTCGTTGATTGCCTCTAGGCCCTCGATCCAAACATTGCTGCCCCTTGATCCAAAAGGGCTGTCTCCTGAAGATGAAATCTTCAAACTGACCAGCAGAGATGGTCGCTTTGAAGTGAGCCGTGAAAAAGTACAGGTGGAGAAGAAAGAAATTCCCCAAGATATGATTTTTGAGCAAGACCCTGCTCAAATCTTGGACTCTTTGTTGCCGCTTTACTTAAATAATCAAATCCTTCGGGCCTTGCAGGAAGCTTCTGCTAGTGAATTGGCAGCACGGATGACTGCGATGAGCGCCGCTTCTGACAACGCGAAGAAGCTGATTGGCACCCTAACTATTGAGTACAACAAAGCCCGTCAAGCTAGTATTACTCAACAAATCATGGAGATTGTGGGTGGTGCTGAGGCCATGAGTTAAGCCACAGCTGTCATGCACGGCCTCTGTCCGTTCGAGGTGGATTCCAACATTTTGCCTGAAGGTTCGTGATTGGCATCGGTTTCTGTTCTGGATATCCCGAAACATCTCACCATATGCAAACAATTGGGTGGAATGGTGCACCCATCCGAATGCAATGTGACCAGTACAAACGTTTTGCCACTGATTCTGGCCTGCTCTTGGTTCCTAGAATTACTATGCGCAGGTTTTTTTGGTCATCCCTACAGCACAAATAAAACCACCTAGACACCACTTTTGATAGATGAATTTGCGCTCTTCAGAAAGTTAGTATCTCTAACGGGAAGGGAAGATAGAACGTATCATCTCTAGAAAAAATGGGCGAAAACTTAAACTAGGGGCATCAGAGGTGTTTTATGGATGAGTACAAAATGGTAAGTTGTGATTTTGAGGACCAGCTAGAAGCATGGTCAACTTTGCGCCAGAGCTGCAAGATTACCTATCGAAGTACGGAAAGTGCGTTGGTTGAAGCTGAGGGACTTATTGTAGATATTTATTCTGCTGATAAAGCAGACTTTCTTAAATTGAAGGATGGAACTGTAATTCGGCTAGATAAGATTGTGTCAGTCAACGGTAAGAAGGTTTCTGAATACGATTTGAAAGATTAGAAAATAACTACCCTAATCTATAGAAGCATCACGTTCTGGATGCATGCCAGACACTTGTAAAGGATTCAAATTAAAGTTAAGTAGAGATAATTAAACATGGATCTTAAATTAACTAATAGGACTGCATTGGTAACAGGTTCTACGGCTGGGATTGGCTTGGCAATCGCCTCTACTCTGGCACAAGAAGGGGCATCGGTTGTCGTTAATGGACGGACTCAAGAACGGGTTTCTGCCGCTATTGCGCATATCAAGCAGACCAATGCTGACGCAAAACTTCAGGGCGTTGTCGCAGATCTCTCTACCCAAGAAGGCACGGACAAACTATGCTCACAGGTTCCAACATTAGACATTTTGGTCAACAATCTGGGCATCTATGAAGCCAAACCATTTACGGAAATCTCGGATCAGGACTGGACAAAGATACTAGAAGTAAACGTTTTAAGTGGAGTGCGGTTATCTCGACAGTATTTGCCCCAGATGCTGCAGCAAGACTGGGGTCGCATTATCTTTATATCTAGTGAATCAGCCGTAAATATTCCCGTCGAGATGATTCATTATGGGGTGACCAAGACTGCGCAGTTGGCCCTTGCACGCGGTCTTGCCGAAATGACTGTAGGGAGTCAAGTTACGGTTAATTCTGTGCTGGCTGGCCCGACCAAATCTGAGGGTGTTGCCACCTTTGTTGAGGAGTTAGCCACGGCTCAAGGAGTGGACTCGAGCCAGGTAGAAAAGGATTTTTTCCAGAATATCCGTCCTTCCTCATTGCTCAAACGATTCGCCGAACCAGAGGAAGTAGCAGCCTTAGTCACCTTTGTTGCTAGTCCCCTAGCCTCGGCGGTCAATGGTGCCGCCCTGCGGGTTGAGGGTGGAGTGGTGCGTTCTATTCTTTGAACTTCTCACTTAGACTCATGGATTGCAATCTGGACCTGTCCTTCAACGATGCGCGTCGGAAAGGTGGGGATACTGACATTTTCATCGTCTAAGCATTTGCCCGTGGCCAGGCAAAAATTCTGCTTGTAGATGGGGGAGGCGACTTTGGGCGTGCCGTTACGATCACCAATAAGGCCTCTAGACAATACGAATGCTCTACTAAAGGGGTCATAGTTGCTGATAGCAAATACTTCTGTTCCTTTTCCTAGACGAAAGATAGCAACCTGTTGCCCTTCCACCAGAGCACAGACTCCCATATTAGGATGAATGGCCTCCACAGAACAAACGGTAATCCATTGGGTCGCTTTTTGAGCAGGTATTGCTTGTGTCATATTGCTTCCTTATAAATTAACTAATAACTAAATAGAACGACCGATGGATGATTTTTCATGGTCAAAAGCAGGACGTTTTTGACCACGTTCTTCCACATGCACCAAACTAGGATCGGGTTGACTAGAATTGATAAAATGCCGGAAGCGCTGAAGCTTCTGAGGATCTTCTACGGTGGATTTCCATTCACAGGCATAGGTTGTGACTTGGTGCTCCATCTCCTGTTCCAATTCAGCACAAATGCCCAAGCAATCGTCGATAATCACCTGCTTCAGGTACTCCACTCCGCCCTCTAGTTTGTTTAACCAGGTAGCGGTACGTTCCAAACGATTAGCGGTGCGGATATAAAACATCAAGAAACGGTCAATGTACTTGATCAGCGTTTCCTTATCGATATCTTCTGCCACCAACACCGCATGTTGGGGTTTGATCCCGCCATTGCCGCAAAGATAGAGATTCCAGCCCTTTTCTGTGGCAATCACTCCAAAATCTTTGCCCTGTGCTTCTGCACACTCACGAGTACAGCCGGACACCGCTGACTTAAGCTTGTGCGGTGCTCTCAATCCTCGATAACGCAGTTCCAATTCAATCGCTAGAGAAGTAGAATCCTGGACCCCAAAACGGCACCAAGTACTACCCACACAGGATTTCACAGTTCTCAAAGCTTTGCCATAAGCATGACCTGATTCAAACCCAGCATCAATCAGACGCTGCCAGATATGGGGCAGTTGCTCCACGCTTGCGCCTAAGAGGTCGATCCGCTGCCCGCCTGTAATCTTGGTATAGAGGCTAAAGTCTCTAGCCACTTCTCCGAGGACAATCAGTTTCTCAGGGGTTATCTCGCCGCCGGGAATGCGGGGAATCACCGAATACGTACCGTCTTTTTGGATGTTAGCTAGGAAGGCATCATTGGTGTCCTGCAGTCCGGCGTGGGCAGGTTCTAGAACGTATTCATTCCAGGCAGACGCAAGAATCGAAGCCACCGCAGGCTTGCAAATTTCGCAACCGAGCCCTTGACCATACTGATGCAGGAGAGCCTCGAAGGTCAAAATCTTATAGGTGCGAATCAGGGAGTAAAGTTCTTGACGAGAATAGGAGAAGTGTTCGCAGAGATGGTTCTTCACTTCCAGACCCGCTTTCTTCATCTCCGATTTGAGCAGGTCGGTCACCAAAGGAACACAACCACCACAGCCCGTTCCCGCCTTAGTGCATTTTTTGACGGTGCCAATATCGGTAAAATTATTTTCCTGAATCGCACTGCAAATCTGGCCTTTGCTGACATTATTGCAGGAGCAAATTTGAGCACTGTCCGGTAGATTTTCCACGCCCATGCCCACGGCAGGGCTCCCTTCGCGGGGAGGAAGAAGCAGATCTTCTGGATGGGGCGGCAGAGCCATGTCGTTCTGGACTAGTTGCATAAGATTGCCATAGGCAGAAGCATCACCGACCAAGATGCCGCCCAAAAGACGAGTGCCCGACTGATTCAGCACCAGTTTCTTATAGACACCCTGCACCGTATCGGTGATCGCAATCTCTTTGGCTCCAGCGGTTTTGGCAAAAGCATCTCCAAAACTGGCCACATCTACGCCCAAGAGCTTGAGTTTGGTGGACATATCTGCGCCCAGAAACTGACTGGTTTGGGGAGCCCACAAATTGTCTACCGTGACAGCAGCCATCGTATAGCCAGGAGCAACCAAGCCAAAAATTCGCTTGTCGTAGAGGGCGCATTCTCCAATCGCATAGATATCGGGATCCGAGGTTTGGCAGTATTCATCAATGACGATGCCTCCCCGCTCTCCTATTTCCAGTCCACAGGCTTTAGCCAATTCATCACGGGGCCGAATCCCGGCAGAGAAGACAATCATGTCCGTTGTCAGTTCAGAGCCATCGGCAAAGATCATTTTGCTGACTTTGCCCTCGTGGGCAACAATCTCGGTGGTGGATTTGCTGGTATGGACGGCAACGCCTAAAGCTTCGATTTTGTCCCGGAGGACTTGACCGCCTGCCTCATCAATTTGCATGGGCATCAAGCGGGGAGCAAACTCTATGACATGGGTTTCTAGATCCATGCTCTGTAGTGCTTTAGCGCACTCCAGACCCAAGAGGCCCCCACCGACTACGACTCCGACCTTGGCCTGCTTAGCATAATCAGCCATCCCTTCCAAGTCTTCAATCGTCCGGTAGACAAAAGTTCCTGGGGTGTCATTCCCGGCAATCGGAGGCACAAAAGGATAGGAACCTGTAGCCAGGACAATCTTGTCGTAGGGCATGGAGCCACCATTTGCAGACTCTATGAGTTTCTTGATGCGGTCTATGCGAAGGGCCTGATCCCCAATCAAGATATGAATGCCATGCTGCTGATATAGTCCTGGTTCCACAAGCGATAAATCGGCAGCCGTCTTGCCGGAGAAGAAACTACTAAGGTTTACCCGGTCGTAGGCCACTCGGGGTTCTTCGCAAAACGTGACCACATTCCAATGCTCTGTTGCTTTTTGGGCAATCATCAACTCTAGAAACTTATGCCCGACCATGCCATTGCCGATCACAATCAAATTTTTCTTAGCGGCCATTATGCGTTCCTACGAAGCCTAAGTGTGGCTTAACCTATTCACACTTAACTGGAATAACCGCGACTGTTTTGTGACGTGGACTACCGATGACCCACAACTGATACGGTTTCTGCATGACGATGAAAGGCATTTGATATGGATAGGCTCTTCCTAATGGAAATGCCTTTGGTTGTCTATTGAATGTTGGGTGTCGATTCAAAATGGATGGGGGCGTTGAGTAGAGCGTCATACATGACGTCTCTACGGGCGTTATGGGGTATGGGCGGGGGCTACAAATTATCAATGACGGCCTTCAATTTATCGCGTACTTGTTCTGCTACATGCTGTAAACCTGGATTTTCGATAGCTTGCATGGAAGCCACCGGATCTACGGCGGAGACTTCCACCTCAGATTCTGAATGTTGCTGCACGACGACATTGCAAGGCAACATAGTCCCAATTTTGTCCTCTAGTTGCAGGGCCTGATAGGCGAGATAGGGATGACATGCTCCTAGAATTTTATAATTCCGGAACTCTACATCCAGTTTCTTTTTCATCGTTGCTTTGACATCCGCTTCCGTGAGAATGCCAAATCCTGCTTTTGTGAGTTCATCCGTTACTTTTGCAATAGCTTCCTCAAAAGGCATAGGTAAAACTGTGCTGAAGTGATAACTCATACGTAATGCTCCTTTTCCCTACTCTTCTTTCAGCATGACCAGCTTCTAAGCTAGAACCATTAAGATTTCATAGAATCCAAAATCCCTTGCACCAGGTAAAGAGCTGATTCAATAGCTGTTACCTAAGATTCCCTTTTTGTTAAGAGTTTTTGAGTTAAAGATCCTGTGCTAAATATGCACGCTAGACCAGGGATAGGGGGGTGTTAGCGAATCCTAATGTATTTTGTTTCCCCGGAGGTAAGGTTATGTGCTCAAGCTGGTATCGAACAAATCTATTTACCTTGTTTACTTTGGCATTAGTGTCAACGGGTGTCGTTCTTTCTTCGGGTGCTGCCTTAGCTCAAGTTGAGCGCGGCAAAAGTAGTATCGTTACTTTTGGAAGCAATGCGACGGTTACCGAGACACAGAGGGTTGATAATGTAACCGCTATCGGAGGTTCCGTCACAGTCCTCAGCAATGGACAAGTGACCAAGGATGCGGTTGCAGTTGGCGGGAATGTGATTTTGAAGCCGAATGCCCGTGTGGGTGGTGATGCGGTGGCCGTGGCCGGAACCGTTACCAAAGAGAAGGGGGCCATTCTGGGAGGAGAAACCGTCATGGTTCAAGATGGCACAGGGTTAGTTGCTCTCTTCAAACAGTGGGGATGGTTCGGATTCCTCTCCGGTATTTATCTAGCCAATGTCATTTTTCATT
This sequence comes from Gloeobacterales cyanobacterium, assembly GCA_038245785.1. Taxonomy (GTDB): domain Bacteria; phylum Cyanobacteriota; class Cyanobacteriia; order Gloeobacterales; family PMM-0068; genus Sivonenia. Next base: position 209,157 of record JBBRSB010000003.1, read on the forward strand.
TCTTCCTGATCGTGTCTGTCACGGCTCTGGGTGCAGTACTCATGACCTTGCTCCCAGACATTTTGCAAACCATTACTGCAACCATCAAACAAGAACCGCTTAAAAGTGGGGCCTGGGGTTTAGGCGGTGCAGTTGCCTTTGGCTTATTGACCACCCTTATTTCAGGAAGCATTTTGGGTACGCTGCTTGGGCCTGTGGTTGTCTTAGCCATGTTCGTTGCCGGACTCTTGGGTGCTGTGGGCATGGGAGTCTTGATTGGAGAACGGACCTTAACAGGTCAAAGAACCCCGATGCAACAATTCCTCTTCGGCATGCTCATCCTGGCTCTGATTGGTCTCATTCCTTTTGTTGGTGGAACGGTCTTCTGGCTGGTGAGTCTCTTCGGATTCGGAGGCGTCTTGGCATGGCAGTTTGAACCAATGCGACTCAAACGCTTTGGCCAAAAAACTTCACGACCAGAAAGTATAGAGCGCACGGGTGACCATCCACAGGAAGGAGCGGTGTAATAAATCCGTCTTTGTAGCGGTCATACAAAGGATTGCTAGGTGGATAGTTATGCCGCCCGTCTTTACCAGGCAGGAAGGCACAAATATGCACTCATCGGACACCTTGTCACGTCAGGGCCATCACATGCTCCAGATAGGCGTTGCTCTTTTCGTGTTTTCTGCATTGGAAGGTTTTGCGATTCCATTCCTTCCCGTACCGCGCCTTTCATTGTTGGCAACTTGAAAGAGGAAGGAAAATGGTTGATGAACAACTTAATCCGCAAAACGATATTGGGTTTTATTCAACTTCACGTGACCCTTGGCATATTATTGTTTCTGCCTGCTGGGTCTATAAGATTCTGGCAAGCTTGGGTTTATTTAGGAGTATTCTCTGTTTGCAATTTTCTTATCACTGCTTACTTGGTCAAATATGACCAAAAACTCTTAGAGAGTCGCCTTAATGCAGGTCCAATGGCTGAAAAGGAAAAAAGCCAAAAAATTATTCAAGCATTTACAGGTTTATTCTTTATTGGCCTGTTCGTAATTTCTGGGTTGGACTTCCGTTTCCAGTGGTCACAGGTTCCACTCTATGTTGTTGTCATTGCCAACCTTGTCATAACTCTAGGTTTTCTAATCATCTTTTTCGTCTTTAGAGAAAGCAGTTATACCAGCGCGATCATTGAGGTTACAGACAAACAAAAAGTTATCTCCACCGGACCTTATAGGATTGTGCGGCATCCCATGTATGCAGGAGGATTATTGCTGTTATTGTTTACTCCGATCGCATTAGGTTCATTTTGGGCATTACTTCTTTTCTTTCCTTTAGGCATTGTTATCGTTCTGAGACTGCTAGATGAAGAGAATTTTTTGTCGGAACATCTACCAGGGTATCGAGAATATTGTCGGAAGACTCGGTATCGTTTGATTCCACTCATTTGGTAGAGAAATCGAAGGGATAAAGCGTGGCCACCTTTTCGAAAATCAGGCCCTCTAACCGATTCTTCTCAATCCATGCTCGAAAAGTTTCCGAGACTATAATTTTTCCTGGCTCAGGCAACTTGAAAATGTTTTTATTGCCGACAGCCCCACCTTTAAAAGCATAGGCGTTTATCCACATCACCCGTCCATCAGAAAACCGCTCAACTTCTGAATGTTCGTAGTCTAGACAATCTACAACATCAAGTACATTGATTACAAAATAACCCTCCCCTCTGTTGCAGCTTAGGGGCAAAGCCTCTGCGCTCTGTCCCATCAGGGGCTGCAAGATCTGCCATGCATGCTCTGTAACCACAAGATCACTCCCTGGTAGCGCAGGGAAATCAGTGCGTTTCTCCCCCTTCACCAACGTCACAGGAATTGGCTTCCAAGCATGAGAAAGTCTCCTTCTCTCAAATTGTTGGAAGATTTCCCAATCGCTAAAGTCCACATAATCAAGACAATCACAGCTATCAGCATCTGGTATTGGATGATATAGATTCACACAAATATGCCTCAATTACAGGCCAATACGGCCATCCGAGAAACTTATCCTTTTGGTTGCTGAGATTGTGAGCAATCCGTCAGCTATCTCTATTTATTTCGTATTCCTAGCTACAAAATCAACAGGGAGCAAGCCCTTTGATGCCATATAAGCATTACTTCAATAACCAAACAAACCTTCGCTAAGAGTTATGTAGCAAACTACACACTTCGTTTCAAGCAGACCGTGTTTCTTGGTTTCTAACGCGGGATTCGATTCCTGCATCAATCAATCGATACGTTACTCGCAAAGCAAAGGACCAGCATGGTGAACGAAAAAGTTGAAAGCGCTGATTCTTCTTCTCAATCTACTTCTGAAGGCTTCCTCAAGCCGACCCGCCGTGAATTCATTATTGCTGCTGGGGCAGCAACCCTAGGTCTCCTGGTGTCTCCTGGCTATGTCAATGCAGCCGATACGCCGGAAACCACAAAAGCGAAGCTGGGATTCATTGCCCTAAGCGATTGTGCCCCCTTAGTCATTGCGAAAGAGAAAGGCTACTTCGAAAAATATGGCATGACGGAGGTGGAAGTCCTCAAGCAGGCATCTTGGGGAGCCCTGCGAGACAACCTGGAATTGGGCGCGGAAGGAAATGGCTTGGATGGTGCCCATGTCCTCACCCCTATCCCCTACTTAATGAGCATTGGGAAAATTACCAAGGGCAACAAGAAAGTTCCGATGAACATCATGGCCCGCTTAAACGTAAACGGTCAAGGCATCTCGGTTTCCAATGCTTATAAAGATTTGAAAGTCGGACTGGATGCTTCTAAGCTCAAACCCGCTGTCGAAAAAGCGAAAGCAGCAGGCAAGCCTCTTACCGTAGCCCAAACCTTTACAGGCGGCACGCACTGGGCCTGGATGCGCTACTGGTTAGCGGCTGGTGGAATCAATCCTGACACGGATGTGAAAGTGATTGTCGTTCCTCCTCCGCAAATGGTCGCCAATATGAAGACCGGGACGATGGACGCCTTCTGTGTCGGGGAGCCGTGGAATCTACAGCTGATTAACCAAAACGTCGGCTACACCGCCCTCACCACCGGTCAGATGTGGAACCGTCACCCAGAAAAATCCTTTACCCTCAGAGCCGATTTCGTCGAGAAAAATCCGAAAGCAGCGAAAGCAATTGTGGCTGCCATCCAAGAAGCTCAAGTCTGGTGTGACAAAGCAGAAAACAAAGAAGAGCTTTCGACAATTATGTCCAAGTCTCAGTGGATGAAGGCTCCGGTCAAAGACATCATTGCTCGCTATAAAGGTATCTTTGACTTTGGTGATGGTCGTCCTGTTGAGCGCAACAGCCCCAATATCATGATGTTTGCGAAGGATTTTTCTTCCTATCCCTACAAGAGTCATGATCTCTGGTTCTTGACGGAAAACATACGCTGGGGTGAGCTGCCTGCCAAGACGGAGACGAAAAAACTCATAGACGCCGTTAACCGCGAAGATATCTGGCGCGAAGCCGCCAAGCTCAGTGGTTTACCCGCTCCGAAGGGGACTTCTCGCGGCGTTGAGAAATTCTTCGATGGCGTCAAGTTTGACCCAGCCAATCCCGAAGCGTATTTGAAGAGTTTGAAGATCAAGAAAATAGGCTAATTACTAACTTCTCCCCTAGAAGGAAAACCAACTATGACCACGACGAACGAAACCATGACCACTCCCGTAGCCCCCTCTGAAGCGAAATCCACGCAACAGATCAAGGATTTCGCAGACCGGGCAAGCTATGTTCTCCTGCCGGCCTTGGCCCTTGGCATCTTCTTTGTAGTTTGGCAGCTACTGAGTGGCACAGGAATCACAGGCACCCTTCCTGGTCCTGCGGAGATTCTGCAAGATACAGACACCCAACGTTTGATTCGTGAGCCGTTTTTTATAGATGATGCCAACTCTAAGGGACTAGGCTGGCAACTCTTGGCCAGTCTACAGAGGGTAGCGATTGGCTATTCTCTCGCCGCCGTGGTTGGGGTGACCGTTGGGGTCTTGATTGGGGCGGTGAAGCCTTTCCGCTTAGCTTTGGACCCACTTTTCCAGGTCTTTCGGACCATTCCTCCCCTGGCTTGGTTACCGATTGCCCTCGCTATCCTGAAGGACGGTCCTTCTGGTGGCATCTTCGTCATCTTCATCACCGCTGTCTGGCCGATCATCATCAACACGGCAGTGGGGGTAAAAGAAACGCCTCAGGACTACAAGAACGTAGCCAGTGTCCTGAAACTTTCCAAGACCACCTACTTCTTCACGATCCTGCTGCCCTCCGCCGCTTCCTACATCTTCACCGGATTGCGGATTGCCGTCGGTTTGGCTTGGCTGGCGATTGTGGCAGCGGAAATGTTGACGGGCGGTACCGGGATTGGCTTCTTCATCTGGGATTCCTACAATAGTTCCCGGATTGGAGATATCGTCATCGCCGTTATCTATGTTGGCTTGGTCGGTTTTATACTCGACCGAGCCGTTTACTACGCAGGCAAACTGCTGGTTGCTTCTGAGTAACTACGACCGGAAAGTGTTCTATCCAAACAGAAGCTTGGCCTCTAACTAGATATATTCAGACATTCTGGTTAGAGGCATTTTCTTATAAGAAAACCTATTTACAGGCAAATCCATGGCGTACTTAGAAATCCAGAATGTAGGCAAAGTATTCAACACCGATGGCGGCAAGACCTTCGAAGCGCTCAAGGGCGTCAATCTCCAGATTGAAGAAGGAGAATTTATCGCAGTAATTGGCCATTCCGGCTGCGGAAAATCTACCCTCCTGAATTTGGTAGCGGGCCTCTACCCAATGAGTTCGGGCCGGATCATGGTCGATGGTTCGTTGGTCACGGAGCCTGGACCTGACCGGATGGTAGCTTTCCAGAATCATTCTTTGCTGCCTTGGCTCACCGTCCGCCAGAATATCGAACTGGCTGTAAATGCCGTTCATAAGCGTCGCTCGGAAACGGAACGCAAGGCTTTAGTGGACGAGCACCTGGCTATGGTCAATCTGAATGCCGCCGCTGATAAAAAGCCTGGTCAGATTTCTGGTGGCATGAAGCAACGGGTAGGGATTGCCCGTGCTCTAGTTACCCAGCCGAAAGTACTGCTTTTGGATGAACCTTTTGGCGCTTTGGACGCGCTTACCCGTGGCCGTTTGCAAGAACAACTGCTAAAAATCTGGGAAGCCCATCGGATCACGGTAATGATGATTACCCACGATGTGGAAGAGGCGTTGCTGCTCTCTGACCGAATCGTGATGATGTCTAACGGTCCGAGTGCGCGGGTGGGCGAAATCATGACGGTGGAACTGCCCCGTCCTCGCACCCGCATGGAAGTAATTAACAATCCCAACTATTACCGTCAGCGCAATGAACTGCTCTACTTCCTCAATAAATCTAAGAAAGAAAAAGCGACCCGTACGGCAGGCACTCCGGTGAGCGCTCCAGCTAAGGTTCCGGCAGTGAAAGTCGGCTCTAGTTTCGGCCTGGAAAAATCAACCTTAGACCTCGGCTTTATTGCTCTATCTGACTGCGCACCCTTGGTTATTGCTAAAGAAAAAGGATTCTTTGCCAAGCATGGTTTAGAGGTAAATCTCTCTAGAGAAACCAGTTGGAAAACCGTGCTCCAAGGCATTCTCGAAGACCGCTTGGATGCCTCCCAAATGGTTACAGGGATGCCTTTGGGACAGACGCTCGGCATCTTCAATAAAACACCGATCACGATCGTGACGGCGATGACCATGAGCCGGAATGGCAATGCGATCACCCTCAGCCGCAAGTTTCATGACCTGGGAATCCGTTCAGCTTCAGACTTGAAAAACTATCTGGATAGCAACCCAGGCGGCAAAGAACTGACCTTTGGCATGGTCTATCCCAGTTCGATGCACAATATTTTGCTGCGTCTCTGGCTGGCGTCCGCTGGCATTGACCCGGATAAGGATGTCAACCTTGTCGTTATTCCTCCCGCCCAAATGGTGTCCAATCTCCAGGCGGGCAACATTGATGGCTTCTGTGTCGGAGAGCCCTGGAATTCCCGTGCTATTCATGAAGGTCTAGGCTTTGTACCCGCCACGAGCTTAGATATTTTGCCCGGTCACGCCGAAAAAGTACTGGGCATGAAGGAAACCTGGGCCGAAGCCCATCCTAAAACCCATGTCGCTCTGGTAAAAGCCCTTCTGGAAGCCTGTCAATTCTGTGACCAACCCGAAAATCGGGATCAAGTAATCCAGCTAATTTCTCAAAAAGCCTACGTCAATGCCGACCCGATTTATAGCTCCATGGGCCTTTCCGGTTCCTACAACTATGGATTTGGCCGTGCAGCTCAAGTGCCTGATTTCAATGTCTTCTTCAAGAACCATGCCAACTTCAGCACCCGCAGCGAAAAACTCTGGGTTCTGACCCAAATGGCCCGTTGGGGTTTGGTGATGTTTCCCCGCAACTGGGAGGAAGTAATCGAGCGGGTTTATCGCTTGGATGTCTACCGTCAAGCCTGTCATGATCTGGGCTTTGAGGTTCCAGAAGCGAACTATCAGTCTTTGACTTTACCCGATGGTTCAGTCTTAGACCCCAACGATCCGATTGGTTATATCAATAGCTTCGCCATCAAGCACGACGTCACCATCGCCGATATCAAACTCCAGCCCCGTCTACTGACTGTTGCCTAAAAGAGGATGCCATGACCCAGCCCCAGCCCTATCTTGAACTGAGCGGAATTACCAAGACTTTCCCGACCCCGAAAGGCCCTTTTGTAGCCATAAAAGATGTTTCGATGACGATTAACGAGGGACAATTCATTACGCTCTTGGGCCACTCTGGATGCGGTAAAACAACGCTGCTCAATATGGTGGCGGGACTGAGCCAAGCAACGGAAGGTGGCGTGATTCTAGAAGGCAAAGAAGTGAATGAACCAGGCCCTGACCGGATGGTAGTTTTCCAAAACTATTCCCTCCTTCCTTGGTTGACGGCCTACGAAAACGTCCATCTCGCCGTTAAATCTGCCATGCCCAATCTATCCGATGCAGAACGCCAAAAAATCACGCAAGAACATATCGATATGGTCGGTTTGAGCGCGAGTGCGAATAAGCGGCCCAAGGAACTTTCTGGTGGCATGAAACAGCGGGTTTCGATTGCACGGGCTTTGGCAATTCGGCCTAAGGTTTTGCTTTTGGATGAACCGTTTGGAGCCTTAGATGCCCTCACCCGCGAAGAGATGCAGGATGAACTGCTCAGTATTTGGGAAGCCCACCGCACGACCGTGATGATGATCACCCATGATATTGACGAAGCGATTATCCTCGCAGACCGGATTGTGCTGATGACCAATGGCCCAGAAGCGACGATTGGCGAAATCCTGGATGTTCATTTTCCCCGGCCCCGCTCCCGTGCCGAAATCCTAGAAGACCCCGCTTACTACAACATCCGCAACCAAATCATGACCTTCCTCTATGACCGCTTTGGCGCTCCGGTCCTGGCTGATTAGGCCCAAGTTGGTCTTATCATGAGGCTTACCGGTGAGATTCATCTAAAATGATAAGTCGTTCTATATTTTCGATCTTCTTCGCTTCAATAAGCTAAGTCAAGTTCTCAATTAATCCATCGATTTCCTCTTTTTTGGATTTAATTATTTTAGCTTCGACAATCTGTAAACTAGTTTCTCGAGTGATTTGCACCTCTTCTGTAACTTGTTGTTTCTGACAAGCGGGATGATAGACATGAGAGAGCCAATTCCAACTACCCACAACTGCAAACTTTGTATCACAGATCAAAATCCGCTCATTTGTTCCCTTCCCCTCAAGGCGAAAAATTCTTGCGCAGCCGTATTTGTTGAACAGATTCTTAAGCTTCTTCTCTTCTATTGTCGCTAGTTCATCTTCATTGCTACTCCTGGGAGAGCTGTAAATTACGGTAACACTGACGCCTCGTTTCAAGGCAGAGACTACATCTTTAGTGAACTTCTGCGCAGCTTTTCCTCGAATTTCAGGAGTAACCACATACAGTTCTTGTTTAGCTTCCTTCAATGCTTCTGTTAAAATCTCCAGATGGTCACAATCATAGATCCATGAAGCGCTTGAGGATGAGCAATCTTCTGGCGCAAATTTCGCTTTCGCTTTGTATTCCAGAATTATTCCGCGTTCTCGGATATGCTCAACAAGATGACGTGTAAAAGATCCCACTTCTTCTAAACGATGCAGGTTCCCAACCAGAATAAACAATTCTTTCGCTCTGGAAACGGCTACATTCAGAAGATTGGGTCGGCGATTAATCCAGTCAACGCTGTCTTGTCGGCGGCAGACTTTTGTAGAGAGAATGATGACACGACGCTCTGATCCTTGAAAAGTATGAACTGTGCCAATCGCATTCTTATTCTTGAGTTGGGGAAATTCTTTAGATAAAGAATCTCGTAAAGCATCTGCCTGTACTCGAAATGCAGAAATAACACCAATATCCTCAAGATTGTATCCATGCTTAAGGAGATGCCGAATGATCTCATGAATAGTTTCGATTTCATCTCGATTGACTTTTGAGATAATTTTGCCATCAACGTGATAAGCAATTAGGTTAGCACCGATAAGAGATGCTTTTGGCTCTGTCTTACAACTCAAACCATAGTTGGCAATACTATCACAAAAATTAATGATGTCGGGTTGACAGCGATAATGCTCCAGAAGTTGAATCCCTTGTCCCAAATCACCATATTCGCCAGTTGCTCCTGCCGCTCGGTGATAGGTTGTTGCTGTACCAATCTCAGCCGGACTATAGCAGTAACAAGCCTCTTGTGTTAGGCCCTTCTGAATAAAAGCTTCTTGATAATATTGCTCTAGAGTTTGCTGGCTTTGATTCACAATGGGTTCGATTTGCAAAGGATCGCCTACTACAATCGCTTTATGGGTTCGGACTAATAGTGGAAATGTCTGATGTATGGGAATCATCCCTGATTCATCAACAATGACTCGATCTGCACACTGTTCAGTCCAGGGCAGCATATTTCTGATCGATTGTAATGTGCTAGTAATGACTGGGAAGATTAAACTGATTTTATTAAGATGCGCATGTAAACTACCTGCGATACGATTTCGATCTTCTTCTGTTCCAGACAAAACTCCTAAGTAGAGTTTCAAGGTAGCTTCAATATCTACTTTGCGACGTAATGCTTCCTCAGCAAGATACTGTCTAGATAAATTGAAAAGCTCTTTGTGTTGCTCATGGTATTGTATGTGAAATTTGCAGTAATAGTCCTCATCATCAAGTGGAGTCGCCAACCTCTCCTCTATGGCAGCCAACTCTAGCTGCTTTTCCACACAGGCCTGATTGGTGTTGACCAATTCCTCTATTTGTTTTCTCAGGTTTGTTCGAATCGTTCGCAACTCTTGAAGTTGATTAAGCCCCGTGTCAATTCTCTGCCTTTGTTGATGTAAAGTGCTCCTATCGAGAGGAAGTTCAATCTCAAACGGGTTCCCTATGGTTTGATCGATGATAGGCTGACACCGAATCGCCATCTTCGCCAAAATCTGTCGTTCGGTTTTTCCAAATAGCCAGTAAACCCATCGTATCCACTTTGGTGGGGCTTTTTCGGGTATTTCTAATTCAGCTGTATTAAATTGAGATCGGATTTTCCGATAGGTACTTTCAGGCAATTGATCATAGGATGCTAAAGTTATTTCCTGTTTCTCGAAATTGTCTTTCATTTTACGTCTTTCGGAAAGTTGCTGTTGCAATGAATGTAGTTCTTTGGTAATCTCTGGCTGTTGAGCTTTATCCTTTAATCGACGTCGCTGTATTTCCTGATAATTACGCTCCTGACTTACAAAGGCTTGTTTAATTTTTAGGATTTGAGCAGCCATTGACTTATGTCGATTCTCATCAAAATTAGCTTTCTGCAAATAATCTAGTGCTTGTTGTAGCTGTTCTTTTGCTCCGCCTACTTGATTAATCACTTTCTTGCTACCACCGTTGAGATAGAAAAAGCTATCTGGTAAATCTTCCCTTAGCCGTTCGATTACATTTTCTACAGCTCTGTTGTTAGTGCTACTGACGACAGTTAGATTATTCGTGTCTTCTTCTCTCTCGATCAAGCTCAAAGCGCGATTTACTACTTGCTGGGCGATGAGATGAAGAATCAGCGTAGTTTTGCCCGATCCTGGTGGGCCTTGCACAGCTGTTAGGGGCTCAGACTGTGCATGTTTAATGGCCTTGAGTTGCGAGTCTGTCGGAGGATTGGTCAGGAACGCGCCTAGATAAGAAGTCTCATGCGTTGGAGGTTTGGGACTGCCGAATAAGTATTCATAGGCAGGATGCCCTGATTTTAACCAGTGTCTTGTTTGCGCTTCTCTAATGACTTTCAGGTCTTTTTTGAGATTAAACGAAAAGCCGCTGCCTTTAAACTCAAATAAGTAGGGTTTACTAGTAATGCTGTAAGGCGGTAGACTAACTCGCTGCATCCAGTCTTCCAAGTTTTCAAAATCAAAGCCGAAAGTTGTTTCTAAGAACCGTCGCAGTCCATTTTTAGTAACTAATTTCTCAATCTGTTCTTCGTCGAGATTGAGAAAGGCGGCTAAATTCTCACCTGCCTCTGCCATCTCAAAAGTTTCAACATTCCATCCTTCTGTGTGGTAGTCGTCCCTAAAAATTGCAGTAATATCCAAGCTGAATAAGGGACAGAGCATAGACTTTCCCTTTTCCACTTTACTGACTTGAGGAAACGATAGCACCCAGGTTTTATCTTGCTGCTCAGAGCTTTCAGATAAATTTGCCCGTTGAATTTTAGAGAAAAGTTTTTTTTCAACTTTAAGAGTATTACCAGTTAGCCAGATGTCACTACTCTTTGCATTTTCTAACGGTACTTTTGCATTACTGAGATCTTCTAATCTAATGAATTGAAGCCATGCATCAAGAATAGCATCAACTTTACTATTGGTACTTAGCATACTTCTCCCTCAATTAGTCCGTGATTTTGATTGAAATAATCTTTGTATTATTGGATAGTCCTAATCAGGACAGATAAAGCTCATGATTAAATCTTTCTTGTACTATGATCGCGGCGAGTAAATAATATCCATTTCTTTTCTTAAAAGTGGAACTCATGACATTTAAAGATAATATAACGTCGCAGATCTCAACATATCAGTTTGACACTGTATTCATAGACGCGATCGGAAATCTGTCCAGGCGTGATCGCTGTCAGGCTACATGCTTCACTGAATTGCTTGGAAATGGTGTAGTTCTAGAAATGGTTCAAATTCCAGAGGGAGCGGGGCAAATAGGTTCCCCCATCTTTGAGGATGGACATTCGGATGATGAAGAACTACGTTCAGTCCAGTTTGCTAAATTTTTTATGGGAAAGTATCCCATCACACAAGCTCAGTGGAGAGTAGTTGCCTTATTACCCAAAGTTAATTGCAGTCTGAATCCTGAGTCTTCTTATTCTAAAGGATTAAACCGCCCAGTAGAACAGGTGTCTTGGTTTGATGTCATTGAATTCTGTGCCAGATTATCCCAAGCAACCGGACGATTGTATCGACTTCCGACCGAAGCGGAATGGGAGTACGGCTGTCGAGCCAGAACAACTAACCCATTTCATTTTGGTGAAACTCTTTCAACGGATTGGGCAAATTATCGCGGAGAAGACCATTTCAGAAAAGGACGTACTAAGCAAGGTATTTGGTATAGAGGTTCTTATGGCAAAGGTTCAACTGGCATTGATCGCAAAGAAACAACGGAAGTTGGTCATTTCCAAGCAGCAAATGCATTTGGACTATACGATATGCACGGCAACGTCTGGGAGTGGTGTGCTCATCATTTCTATACGGACAGTTCAGAATATCAACAGTGCCTTATAGAGGAAGTCCAACAGCCTTTACGGGGTGGATCTTGGAAGTCCTCCCCAAGTGCTTGTCGCTCTGCATCTCGCTGGCAGACTAGCCCAGGTTGCCGTGAGGCATTCATCGGGTTTCGAGTGGTCTATTCTGAGAATCGTGACCGCTCTGCCTCTCAAGCGTCTTCACCACCCTTCTCACAAGACCTTTTGTCGAACATTCAAGTGGACGGCAATATAACAGTGAGCGGCAATATCACCCAGAACATCTATTATCAGCCAATGACACCTGTTGCTCCATCCCGCAATCCCATTCAGAAACGGACAATTTTATTTCTGGCTTCCAGTCCGACTGACCAAGCGAGACTCCGGCAAGATAAAGAAGTCAGGGAAGTCAATTCAGGATTAGAACGTGCAAAGTATCGAGAACAATTTAAGCTGGAACAGCGGTGGGCAACTCGCTCTATTGATCTTCGGCGTGCTCTTCTAGACCTTGAGCCGCAAATCCTTCATTTTTCTGGACATGGAGGCGGAGAAATTGGACTGGTATTAGAGGATCAATCTGGGAGCACTAAATTGGTTGCAACAGGTGCCTTAGCAGCACTGTTTCAGCCATTTGCTCAACGAGGACTAGAATGTGTTGTTCTCAATGCTTGTTACTCGGACGTTCAAGCAACGGCCATTACTCAACACATTCCTTATGTAATTGGAATGAATAATGCGATCAGTGATACCGCAGCCATCGAATTTTCAATTGGATTTTATGACGCACTAGGCGCAGGATGGTCTTATGAAGAAGCTTTTAAGATAGGTAAAAATGCTATCGCATTTGAAGGCGTTCCAGAAGAGATGATTCCTGTTTTGAGAAAGAAAGCCGATAGATAACCTTTGAGAAATGGTTTAGGCTTTTGCTGATGCTCGGCAGTTTCAAATTTTACCTACTTAAACTTCCAGATGCAGGTTACTCCATCTGACCTTCCTCTATGACCGTTTTGGCGCTCCGGTACTAGCAGATTAGACTCAAATTGGTTTTATTGTGATGCTTATCGGTGAGATTCGGTAGAATCAAATTACCTTGAGAGAATTTGCTATGGCCCTACCCGTATTGCCAAAGCTAAAGAGTCTGCCAGCACAGGGGGCTGTAGAGATTGTGCTGGCAGAAAGAGTACCGATTTTTCGGGCCTCAGAAGCGGTTCAGGCGCGGATTGAAACTCTATTGGCTAAACAAAAAGACTCCCCACTGAGTATAGAAGAAGAGCAAGAACTGGATAGCTACGAAGAGATTGATGACTATCTGAGTTTTGTAAATCGCACAATGCGCAATGTCTATCAAAAACAGCAGGGCGGTTAGCCTTGGCCGGACGGAGCAAAATTTCTCAAGCTCTTCAGGAGAAGGTCCGGCAGCAGGCAAACTACTTGTGTGAATATTGTCATGCGTCGGAGCAATGGCAGTAGGTTCAGTTTACGGTGGATCACATTATTCCTCTGTCGATTGGAGGTAGTGATAATCTAGAGAACTTGGCATTAGCTTGTTTTCACTGCAATCGACGAAAAACGAATCGTGTGCTGGCAACAGTACGTGAGACCAATGAAAAAGTCTCATTGTTTAATCCTCGACAGGAGCGTTGGAATGAACATTTCATCTGGTCTGAAGATGGGCTCTTAATTGTTGGATTGACACCGAGGGGACAGGCAACTGTTGAAGCCTTAGCTTTGAATCGGGAGCGGGTGATTAGCATTCGGGCTGCTGATAAACAGGTCGGAAGGCATCCGCCACAGTATGACCCAATCCAGTAAAACATGGACAACCAATTTTTAAAAAGCGAAGTTGTTTTACGCCCCTGCTGATAATGAGATCAGACTATTACAATATCCGCAATCAAATCATGACCTTCCTCTATGACCGTCTTGGCGCTCCAGTCCTGGCTGATTAAAACTCTTGCACGAATGCTAAAAATATTACTTAGACGTAATTCTCTTCCGTTTTATAGGAACAGTTTTTGAGCCGGACGGCATCGCGGACTTAATCTAAAAGATTCTTTGGACGGGGTTGCATTGAAGATTTGCGACCTATTATGCCTCTTTAAGTAATTAGGCTACAAATCTTCGGTTATCTACTGGAATTTGTACCGAGGTTGTCTGCCTAATCCTCTTAAGTGGTAGTATACGCAGGGTTCGTCTGCCTAGTATGCCGCAAAGGTGATTAGACAACTTTTTCAGCCTAACAAATAGTTAGCTGGCTCAAGGTCTCCAGATGCAAAACTCAGAGGCTTTCCTCGCACACTTCTCAGCAATCGAATCCTGGCTTCGGCAGCAAGCAGAAGCGGATCGCTCAATCTCGTTCTATCAACTTGTTGAGCGCGCCGCGTCCAGGAATCGAGCGGTAGCTCGGTATCGCGATGATCTCAAAGAGTTTGCAGATCTCAGAAATGCCATCGTTCATGAGCGCACGGACGGTCACGTCATTGCTGAACCAAACAATCTGGCAGTCACTGACCTCGAACGACTACGCTCGACACTTCTGAATCCGCCCACCGTGATCCCCAAGTTCCAGATTGCGGTACGGTTAAGAACTGCAACAGATTCAGTTGGAGACGCCGTAACTGAAATGCGAGACGGCTCCTTCTCGCAGCTACCAATACTCTCTAACGGCAAGGTCGTTGCTCTTCTCACATCCGAGACGGTTGTTCGATGGCTTGCCTCCGAGGTACTAAATCAACTTGTAAGCCCGTGGGAAACAAGCATCGAACAGGTTCTGCCGTACACAGAAGACCAAGATCACTATTGCTTTCTCTCGCGCAGAGCTACGATGCTCGATGCTCTCTCTCGGTTTGAAGACTTTGCCGCCCGAGGCAAGGATCTCGATGCCATCCTCATCTCGCAGGACGGCAAGCCAGAGCAGCAACTCCTCGGTATTCTCACGCTCTATGACTTGCCTGCAATACTCGAAGTCCTTGGGCTCAAGCGCGTATCAGCCACCTAACTCTTCCATCAAGCGGAAGGCGATCGCTTGAACGGATTCAGCTGGGAGGGTTAGAACCTAGGATACAGATGAGAAAACGACGTTTCAACCAGATTCGAGTCGACAGTTGGGAAGACGCCATGGTGTTAGGCAAAGGCCTTGCTGGACACGTCTTCCGTGGGCAATCGGATGCGAAGTGGTTGCTATCCACAACCATCGAGAGAGCCGCCCGACGCTATGGATTCCCGGACGGTGCACTTCGTAACCGCGAAATCGTCCTCTTGAACAACTTCCAGCGGCGGGCACATCAGTACATCGATGATCCACCCAGCCTCGAAGCTCGTCTTGAATGGCTCGCGTTGATGCAGCACCATGGTGCGCCTACGCGGCTGCTCGACTTCTCCCATTCCTTCTATACCGATTTCACTATGGGGCACACGAGCAACCTCCTCAGTGAGACGAAGACAATGCTCGATCTTGAAGAGGAATCGCGAGCAGTATTCCAGGCACATTTGAGTGGTCGACAGACAAGTATCTGTGTGATGCTCGTTGAACCACACCGTATGAACACAAGACTTGCAGTCCAGCAAGGGTGTTTCATTGCACCCGGCGACCTCAGCAAATCCTTCATAGAAAACCTTTCCCACTGCCTCGAAATGGATGTTGCCACGTTAGCGGTCAACAAGGGTCGCTTGATGCGGCGCGGAGACGCTGATCGGCTCTTCGATATGCCAATCGTCAAAATCGTATTGCCTAAAGAGATCCACAACCAAGCCATCTGGGATCTTGATCAGATGAACGTGAATGCGACATCACTCTTCCCTGGATTAGACGGATTTGCCCGTTCTCTCCACACATGGTTTCGAGACGTCATCTGACTCAAGGTACCCGGAAGGAGCTCAATAGGTGCAAGAAAGACGACGCAGTAGAATTGAAGGAAGCGCTAACCCAAAGGCAACTCATGCTAAAAACTGTCGAAGGCATTTATCAGGATGGGCAAATTCAGCTCACCGAGATACCGCAAGATGTTAGCGATCACGTCCAAGTCCTTGTTACTTTTCTTGACCCTGGCAAAGATCCTGCCAAGCTACGCCAACTGATTGACCAGTTAGAGACGATTGCGGGTATTCAGCAAGGCTTTGAGGAACTCAACGCGGGTCAAACTCGCCCCATTGGCGATTTCGTCCAAGAAATGCAGCAGAAATATGACATTCCAGGTTGAGCTTACTCTGATCGCAGAAACTCAGATTGAGCAAGCCTACCGCTGGTATCGAGAGCGGAACCCTGAATTTGCTGATCGTTGGTTTCGAGGGTTGATGAATACTATCGCCACGCTGCAAGAAAACCTCAACGTTGTGCCCTAGCAGTCGAGCATACGATTTTTCCAGAAGAAGTGCATCAACTCCTTTACGGGAAGGCCAAAAACGTATATCGAGTGCTTTTTGCGATTCGAGATAGCAGAGTTTATGTACTGCATCTGCGCCATAGTGCTCAAGCACCACTGACAATGAATGAATTAGAAGAGTTAAAAGGTGGAGCTTAGCATTTCATGGAGATTGTGAAAATGGCAGAGTTTGATATGGTTCAGCAAAATGAAGCTATCGGGAATGTTATTGATCAAAGCGACACTTGGACTGAACAAGATCAGCATGAGCTAGTGAATTTTTCCTTACAACACGCAGCTGTACTCTTCTCCGAAAGCGGGGAGTAGTTCTGTAAAATTGGAGTATCTCAAGAGAACCTGCTGCTGATATGACAGATAAATCGTATGAAATACAATTGTGCTTAGAGAATAGGAGTAATTACAATGATCACGCAAACGATGGTACAACCTTCTTCTTGGATTGAAGGCGGCATTAAGCTTGAAAAGATTCGAGGACTCAACCTTTTCAAGTTTACGGATGAACTCCAAGTGCACCTTGAAACGCTGATCGATCACCAAAAATCCAACCTTCTCACCCCAGAAGAAACCGCTGAATTAGCTGGTATCACCGAACTTGATCGGCTTCGCCGTCTCAGAGAGAATAGCATCTTTACCCTAATGAACGCCCGCATCATCGCTGAGTCATGACCATTGGCATCGGCAGTCGCCAACGCATCCGTCAGCGGGCCAACTTTATGGCACCTAGTAGCCGACTACGTTAAAATCAGGTTACGTCTCTAACGACCTCTTTATATGACGGCAGATCGTTTTAGCTCACCTCCAGCCTCTCTCGAATTACTGCTTCATGAAATTGAGGCAACTCCCAGAGAGTATTGGGCAGAGTTACTGGATACTTTGCGCCAGTTTCGACAGAAGATTTCATCAACTGCTCCATCGGTCGTCGATGTCAAACAAGCACGAAAAAATCAAGCAGCAATTGAATTGTTAGACTCTTGGCTGGATGAAAGTGAAGACGCATCGGAACATCAACAGGCCTGGGAATTTTTGAAAACTGCACTTGACGAAGATCGGCTGTCCGATCGTCCATTATTCCCATGAGTCGTTTGATTTTGCTTGATTCCGGGCCACTGGGAATGGTAACCAA
This sequence comes from Gloeobacterales cyanobacterium, assembly GCA_038245785.1. Taxonomy (GTDB): domain Bacteria; phylum Cyanobacteriota; class Cyanobacteriia; order Gloeobacterales; family PMM-0068; genus Sivonenia. The sequence continues at coordinate 226,419 of JBBRSB010000003.1, forward strand.
TCCCAAAGCAAAAGGCATTCCCCTTGAGTGTCAACAGTGGCTCAGATCGCTTCTGCAACGGGGAGAAAAGGTTGCCATTCCCGAGATCGCCGATTATGAAGTCCGTCGTGAATTAATTCGCGCAGGTTTGTTGCAAAGTCTGCGACGGCTTAACAATTTGAGGCAGACTCTCGAATATATTCCAATTCAGACAGATACGATGTTGCTAGCTGCCAATCTTTGGGCAGAAGCTAGGCTAACTGGACAACCTACTGCTGATCCTAAACCGTTAGATGGAGATGTGATTCTGTCTACTCAAGCCCGCCTTCTCTGTGACGACATGACAGCAGTACTGGTTGCGACGACTAATGTGGCTCATTTATCTCGGTTTATCACAGCGTTGGATTGGCAATCTATTGAGTAAGGTTTTCGTTAGAATCAAACTATTTGAGAGAATTTGCTATGGCCCTGCCTGTGAGGAATTTTCAGAATGACGAACCAGCCGACTAGTCTTGCTGCCGAAAAGTGAATAACTTGTTGCGAATATTGCGAATAATTTCTATACTAGACTCAGGCAAGAGATTCCATCCGTGCCGAGGTCTCAGCTAATGGCCAGCCTAGCCTATCCTGCCTACATCCCCAAAGACGACGATGCCCAGCTTTCCAAAGAAAGTAGTCGCATCCTCGCACCTTACATCAACAGTGCTGCGCCTCACATCAGAATTATTGAACAAGATGGCACCGAACAGACCGTTGTGCTTCCTGACGCCGCATATCGCCTACTCGTCGATGTCCTGACCCAAATGTCCCAGGGCAACGCCGTCACCCTCATTCCCATTCACGCCGAACTCACAACCCAAGAAGCTGCCGATCTCCTCAACGTCTCCCGCCCCTACTTGATCAAACAAATCGAAGCAGGCGACATTCCCCACTACAAAATCGGTCGCCATCGGCGGATTCGCTTTGATGACTTGATGGCTTACAAAGACCGCATGGCTAGCGCCCGCTCCCAAGCACTGGATGAACTCGTTGCTCAATCGGAAGCAATGGGACTCTACGATTGACGACCAGCACCTTAACGGTTTTATATGATGCATGTGTTCTGTATCCCAATTACCTACGGGATGTATTAATTCAACTCGCGACAACCGATTTATTCCAGGCGAAATGGACAGAGCAAATCCACGACGAATGGATACGCAATGTTCTCAATAACCGTCCTAACACCAGCCCTGAACAATTACAGGGGCTCAAGCAGAAAATTAATCGCAGTGTCCCCGACTGCTTAGTCACTGATTTTGAATATTTGATTTCCTCCCTAAATCTGCCCGACCCCGACGATTGTCATGTATTAGCCGCTGCGATCGTTGCTAAAGCCGATGTCATCGTTACCGCCAATCTAAAAGACTTCCCCACCTCAATCCTTGCAGGCCACAGCATTGAAGCCCAACATCCTGACGACTTCATTGCTGACCTGATTGACCTCAAACCATTGCGCGTGATCGGGGCCATTCAAACCATTCAAAATCGCCTCAAAAATCCACCCGTCAATTTTGACGAATACATGGAAATCTTGCTGAAACAGGGACTCCCCACCTCTGTCTCCATACTTCGCCAGCTTCAAAATGAGGTATGGCATAACTAGCTAAAGAATATTAGCAGGCGCTTCTAACTGCTGAGCATGGAGGGGGGAAGGAGAATAGGCTATTTTCTTCCGATAACTATAAGTGATTCTGACCCGGTCGCCCCAGTTCCATCTAGCGACGGTAGGGGATAGATTGCTCGGGCTACCGTTATTGTTAAGCTTGCCAACAGTATCAATATTCATGGGGAAATTTATCAAAATCGAATGACAGTGAAATCTCGCTTGGGCAGAATAAAGGTTAGAAACACACGACTCGACTTTATCCGCTGTACGTAGTACGTTTTCCCAAATTCCAAACATAAGAATCGATTCTTCTAGGGTAGTGCTCTCCCAGAACTGGAGATAGATAACCGGCTATCATCCAAGCAGCGTCTTCATTAGCGCCTTTCAGGATGTAGGCATTGCGGCCAATGGGCTCTAAAACGCAATTTAAGAAGTGGCACAAATTGCTGAGCGAATCAGACCAATGTTTGCCCTCTTGGTAGAGTTTCAACTTTTGGGAGTCCACGGAACTCCAGTTCGGAGGGGTAGGGTAATTAAACATAATCAAAAAAGTATCGAACTAACGTAGCTAAAGTAAAGCGGATGAGTTGGGTTATGCAGAAGCGTATTGCCACGGAGCTTGAACAAATGGATAGGTCTGTGAATACCCTGAGAAGCCTTAACGCTCGTTCCCATAATCTCAACGACTAGGCCGAGGAGGAGCAAGGCCTCCTGGCCAATGGTAAGAGGTGCCTAAGCCTATCGTATGTATGAATCAAAATGGAAATCAATCATTAAATACGTTATTTTTGATGCCAAATATATTATTTGGATCTATGTTTTGTTTGACCTGTCGAAGCAGTTCGATACTGGCTGGAGAAAGTGTTTCGCTCATGAATTTACTGCGAATCTTGCCAACTCCATGATGATGAGATATAGAACCACCATGTTTGAGAATGGTTAGCCGTAATGCATGTTCAATCGCGCTCACTTTACTTTCTGGATCTATAACTCCCTCCGTATAGATACCAAACGTGAAATAAATACAAACACTGGTATGGTACAGCTGAGTAATGCGATAGGACAGGTAAGGTTTTCCCTGAAAATTATAATGCCTGTGTTCGCGGTCCAGTTGTTCTTCCACCGCTTGACAGACTCGTTTTATCTGGCTCCATGGAACCGTAGTTTCAAAAGTTTCGCCAATGATGTGATAGGTTGATAGAAAATCGCGAAGATAAGCGATGGCGAATGTTAGCATATATCCTCGTTGCCCATTTTTAGATCCTGCAATCAGTCCTTTATGCCGATTTGCTAGTTGGTGAATCGTTGCTTTCTGATACGCAACTTCTTCAGCAGAACCTTCAAAAACGATCGTGGCTGCGACCATTTCTTGCGGATCGAAACGGCGCATTTCTAGCAGGTAAAATTTGCTGATGTGATCCACTACAGCTTTGAAGCCAACGGCTTGAGATTTCAGCGCTTGAGCCAGCCGAAATTGAGCATTGTCAACCAGGCGGATACTGGCTGGCACCGCACCACTATGTGCTAATTGCTTCACGAAGTGTAGCCCGCGATCGAAGTTAGGAAAAACGACGGAGTAGTATTGTTTTACTTCAGCAAGGGCATGAATCTTGATTGTGGCTTTAGTAATCAGTCCCAGATTTCCTTCACTGCCGAAGAGCATGTGTTGGGGCTGCATGCCTATAGAAGCACGGGCTAAGGGTTGGATTTGTTCGAGTGTACCGGACGGTGTAAGCATCGTGATATTTTCAACAATTTGTTCGATATTGCCATAGCGGTTCTTTTTCATACCGCTGGCATTGGTGGCAATCCAACCACCGAGCGTTGAGAATTCCATACTGTCTGGCTCATGCCCACAGGTGAATCCTGCGGCTATGAGTTGCTTCTCTAGCTGCGTTCCCGTAATTCCGGCTTGAACGCATGCCCGGAGATTATCGCGATCGATCCACTCGATTTGATTCATCCGTTGCATATTCACGGCAACGATCATTCTTGATTCAGCATCAGGTAACTTTAGAGCAGCACTTACGCTGGTGCCCCCTCCAAACGGAACAAGACAAACGTGATGTTTGATGGCTAATTGGATTAAGGTCTGTGCATCTTGCTCTGATTCACAATAAAAGACTAGATCCACCAATCGTTCGAGCTGCGAATAGAGCACTTTATAAACTTCTTCGGTGGAGGTTTGTCCGTGACTATGGACCAAACGCTCTTCATCCTTAAAACTATAGCAATCGGCAGGAAAGAGATCGATGAGTTCGTTACAAAAGTCACTATTTTTATTAGGCGG
>JBBRSB010000004.1:0-175960 GCA_038245785.1 Gloeobacterales cyanobacterium
GCTACCAAAGCGCTAGGTTACTTCTTCGTTGGTGAAACGGACTACGCGGAGGCCTAAACTTTCTAGAATCAATGTGCGGTGCGCATCATAAGTTTGAGCCTCTTCTGTAAAGTGGCTATTGCCGTCCACTGAACTCATCAGACAGTGCTCATGGATATAAAAATCTGCAATATAGCCTTCAAGAGGGCACCGGCGCCGAACTCGAAAAGGCAAGTATCGTAAGAATTCGTACCAGAGCTTACGCTCGGCGGGAGTAGGGCTACCCTGCATCTTACGGGCTCTAGAGATGAGCTTGTTCATATAGTGTTCTCGCATCCCCTCGGTTCTAACCCTGCACCCGCAGCTTTCTCTCCCACGAAAAAGCTCCCCTTTGAGGGGAGCTGTCCCGAAGGGACTGAGGGGTTACTGCGGATTGACGCTGACCGTTGGTTGGCCAGAGGTGACAGGGTCTTTCATGATGTAGGGCGTGACCATCAAGACCGCTTCCCGCTTGCGATTCTGGACAGAATCAATGCGGAAGAGACTACCAATAATGGGTAGGTCTCCCAAAATAGGTACTTTAGTGGTAGAGGTGAGGTCCTGATTCTGAAGCAAACCACCGATAATAAACGTCTCTCCATCCCGCAGCCGGACCTTCTGGATGTCCAAGTTGCGGCGCGTCAAGAGCGTAATGATGTTGTTTTGAGCATCTCTATCTCTTGAGGTGATCGAGCTGATTTCTGGCTTGAGAGACACATTCACGTAGCCATTATCATCAATCTGGAAGACTTCAGCTTTTAAGATAACCCCTGCTTTGTCTTTCTCTATCGTGCTGGTAGTCAAGCCTGTAGCCGGATCTACCTGGATCTTGGTGCCTACTACCACATCATCGGTGATGTCGATTTTGGCAGAATTTCCCTTACTAAAGCTATCGGAAGATTGGACCAAAATCCGTGGTTCAGCCAGGACTTTAGATCGGTTAGCTACGATAGAGGCTTCAATGCGAGCTTGAATATTGGCGACTGCAGCAGCGGCAGAGCTATCGAAAACTGCGGCAAATTTGTCTGCGACCCCACTGGGTCCAAAGGGTGTAGAGGTATCCAGACGTTGAATTGTGGGTGCTCCGCCCGCAAAGCTTTGCCCTGTGGCTAGGTTTATGGTCGAACCTGCATTGGTAGCGCTACTGGAAGTTGTTAGAAAGGGAGTAGTGCCTCCAAATCCTCCGTTGGAGAAGGTTCCAGTTCGGAACTGACCCAGGGAAGAACCAATGTTGATACCCAAATTCTCGTTGTCAGTCAGGTCAACATCGACCAATTTCACCGAAAGCAAGACCTGACGCTGACGGACATCCAGCTGAGAGATCTGAGCCGCTGCTACTTTCAATGCCCTAGCAGTACCGACCAAAGTTATAGAGTTGGTCCGGGCGTCTGGTTGGACAAACAGCTCTTCTTCGAGCTGAGTACTCAATTGTGTGATTTGAGGAACAACGGTTGCGACATCTGCTTGATTTAGGCGGAAGGTGCGAATAGAAGTTTGAATCAAGTCTTTCGGTAACTTCGCGCCAACCACAATGTTTTTATCAATTAAACGGGCTTTGAGGCCACTAAGTCTAAGTACTAGGTTAAAAGCATCTTCGACCGGGGCTTGTTTGAGGTCTAGCGTCACCGTAGCTTCGGTTACGTCTGGAGCGAACATGATGTTATAACCCGCTCGTCTTGCCAGGATTTGCAAGAAGGCTTTGGTTGGAACCGTTGCCCGTTCGATATTGACGATTTCAGGAGAGTTCAGTTTCACCGCAGATTCGACTGTGATATCGCCGATGGCTACATCTCCCGTGGGAGGCGCTACCGCTCTTGCCGAAAACTTGCGGGGGCCTGTTTCACCATAAGTCCCAGGTTGTTTGAGGTCGACGGGCGTACTTACCGTTGTCGTGGACTCTTTGTTGTCCGGTCGACGGGCTGCCACATCTGCTGTGGTGCTGCCTTGGGCTATCTGGCCTGCAGGACCAACATCAAAGCGAAGAGAATTAGGCAGAGTCTCCATGAGCGATAGCTTAGGAGCTGCTCCCCCTGTGCCCTTGACGGTCAGGCGGACCGTGCGGGGGTCCAGTTGCTGCGCTTCGACACTGCTAATCTTGTCGCTCGGCTTGGTCAAGGTGAAGGAGCGATTGTCGCCAATGCCTAAGCTCGTTTCGCGGATATCCACCACGTAGGTGTCACCTACCGTATTTGAAACCACCTCAGGCTTGCTCGTGCTGCCAGTGAGGTTGAGCATCAGCACCTGACGCCCTGACTGGGTATCAACCCGAATGTCCGTAACTTTAGAACGAGTTGCTTGAGCTTGTACCGCTGCTGGGACGAGAACAACAGGGAAAACTACACCTAAAAAGACACTTACAGATAGAGCCAAAGTTGCGGCTACCTGCTTTTGCACTCCTTGCACAAACATGACAATCAGTCTCCAACAGACGGTTAAAAATTAAGGACTAGCTGCGACATTGCGGACGATATCTTGACCCTTCTCCCGGAAGGTGATGGTGTGGGCTGAGGGTGAGATGTTCACAACTTGCACCTGTTCAGGGCTGTCGAGGTACTCTCCGGCTCTGAGAATTTCATCTCCCCCTTCATGGCCAACTACCACATAGGCATCTTGCTGTACCTGAAAAATTCCTTTGATTGGAATCGTAGAGGCTACGGGGCCAGGTGCGGCGGGGGCCACTGCCGTTGGCAGGGGAGGGGGTGGAGGAGGTCCTATGGGAGGCTTAGAAGCAACGGGCGGGGGAGGCGTAGGGGCGGGTGCCGCTGCACTTTTGAAAGGGTCTTCTCTCCCGGCAATCTTAATCGCCTGATTGGTCAAGAATTGGGCATTAGAAGCGGGGATCAAAGCTCTAGAGGCCGTTGGGGTGGGAGTAGGTGCCATGGTCTGAGATGAGGCCACAGGCTCCTTAGAAATTGCTTCCGTCCGAGGAGTACTAGCCGTCGGGGGAGCACTAGCCGTTGGGTCCTTGGATGGTGTGGCCGCCGTCACTGGGCTGGCTGACGCTGCGACGGGGGTAGGTTCAGCCGCCGTAGGAGAAGCAGTACTGGAGCTATTCCAAAAGTAATAACCTCCGGCAAGGACTAGGGTTGCTCCTAGGACTGCCAGCATCGCTGGGCTAACCTGCGATTTAGTATCTTTTGGATCCTGAGGCGATTGAAAATCAAAATCTTGGTCGTTCATAGAAGTTGGCCGTTATTTTGAAGGGGCAGAAGAACTCGTGGGAGCAGGAGTGCGGGCAGGTGTCGTCAAAGATGAAGGCAGTAGGGCTGGTGCAGCATTAGTAGGTGCGGGTGCAGCTGCCACCGGTGCAGCAGGGGCCGCATCGCTTATGAGATAGGCCACTAGATCGAAATCCACCTGGAGTAAGTCCGCTCTGTCTTTTTGTCCGGTGGGCTTGAGGGACAAATTTTCAATTCTGAGCAGTTGCTCTAATCGTTCAACATCTTGGAGAACCTTGAGCACTTGGGGAAAATTACCCTTAAGGCTGACTTTATTCACTACTCTTTGCAGGTTATTTAACCCTTTCACTTCCTGGCTTGCCGTAGCTTGCCCTGGCGTAAACTTGATTAACTTCGCCCCGGCTCCCTCCACAATTTGCGTGGTATCAATCAGCAAGGTGGAGATATCAAAATTCCTGGGGATGGAGCCAGCAATACGACTAAACGTTGCTTTGACGCGATTTAGTTCTTCTGGAACCGTAGCAAGGCTCGTTAGCTCTTGGGTTTTGGTCGCTTTCTCTTGAGTTTTCTGCTCAATTTGGCCTTGGAGTTCCTGATTCTGAGCGTAGAGCGGAGCAACCAGATTGTAGCCAAGGACTCCAATCACCAGAGCCCCACCGACGCCAGCCAAAAGCGTTATTGTCTTTTGGTCCAATTCCAAACCAAATATTTTAGTACTGGTAGTCATCGGATACTCTCCTGTTGTAAGCGACGCAATTTTTCAAGTAAGCCTACTGAGTTAGTCTCTTCTAAGGTTTTGCGGACTTCATCCAGCTTTTGCTGTCTGAGATTGACATCCACGGAGTAACTAACGGTAGAAGGCTGGTCCTTGGTGGCTTCAGTGAGACTGGTTTCCCCAAGTGTCACCTGCGAAATAAAGGGCGACTGCTTTAGCGTCAGCTCAAAGTTGGCTACTTGCTTAAAATTTAGAGCTCTTCCCTTGATTTTGAGTAGATCTTCTTTGGTTGCGTCTGTAGCTTTTGTCGTGACAAAATCTTCGAGCCAGACTCCTTGGGGTACTTTGCGGCGAATATCTTCCACCACACTGGACCACGGTCTTGATAAGTCATACAAACCAACCACGGCCTGGACTTGGTCGCGGTTTTCCTGGAGTTCTTTCTGCTGATTGCGCAGTCCGGCTAGCTGACCTTCTAAGCCGGAAACATCAGCCGTTAAGGTGGTGACTTCGTTTTGCTTCGCGGCGAGCTGGCCTCCGAAGAAAACATAGCTCCCAGCAGATAGGACCAAAATAGCCAGAGGAATCGCGGCTGCCAGAATTAAAGGAGTATTGTTGTTGCCTTCCCCACCGTAATCATTGGTGAAGCTTGCCCCTTCCATATTCGGGTTGCGGTCTTTGAGGAAATTAATTTCAGGTACAAACATGGTGACTACTGACTACTCCGTATCTATAAATTCCTGAGACCTAGACCAAGCACGGTGCCGATGGAAGGGCGGTTCTCTTCCGAGACGGAGTTACTGTCCGGTAGCGCCAAAATCGAAACTGGATCCAAACGGGTAGCAGGAAGGTTGAGGCGCTGGGCGAGATATTGATCCATCTGGTTCATGGTTGCTCCAGGGCCCGCCAACAAAAGATGGGAAAGAGGAGCGACTTCGCCTTGAGAAAGGTAGAAGTCCAAAGACCGCTGAATCTCTTCAGTAAGTTCCGTGAGGATGCGACGCAAGGCGGCGAGTCCACGTCCTGAGAAAGATTGGTCATCGGCATTGCCTGTGACCTGGCTACTCAGAGGAGGAGTAAGACTCTGCAACAAGCTAGAAGCCTGTCCAGGAGGGAGGTCTAAAGCTCTACTCAAAGTCTCTTTGAATTCCCAGGTGCCGATCGGAATCGTCCGTGTGAACCGAGGAATTCCCTTAACCAGGATGCTCAGTTCTGTGACTTCCGCCTGAATGACGACAAGGGCCAGCGCTTCTTCGGGAGAAAATTCTAAGAGCTTAGAACGAATCGCTCGAATCAGGGCAAAGCTGGAAATATCGATCACTTGAGGGACGAGGTCAGCTTGCTCAATCGCTTGAATATAACTTTCCACAATCGAACGGGGGGCGGCAGTCAGCAGTACTTCCTGCCTGCGGACTCCATCAGGGTCTACTACTTCTTCGAGGGGTTGATAGTCCACATAGGCTTCGTGCCGGGGGAAGGGCAGATAGAGTTCCGCTTCTTGATTGAGGACGACTTCTCTCAGTTCAGCTGCTTGCAGATCTGCCGGTAGAGGAATCAGACGAATGACTGCCTCACGGGTTGGGATAGCGGTGGCAACTTGTTTGCCCTTGATATTGTTGCTTTGGAACAAATCTTGAATGATAGCTGAAACGGCCGCGATGTCTTCTACTTGGCCTTCCACTACCGCTCCTGCAGGGGTTGGAGCACTGACCAAATGCTTAAGGTCATACTGTTGTCCAGCCCGGCGGACCAATTGAGCGACCGTAATCTGGTCCTGTGTGATTTCGATGCCCAAACCAGAACCGCCACGGTTAGGAAGTAGCCTCTTAAAAATGTTTTCCACCCTACACAAAACCCCACTCAGAGGACATTTCTTACACCTTGTCTCGGTTACTAACTAGTAGAACAATCGCTTGAAAAGTTTTCTACTTCGTAGCCCTCTCACCATCCAATCAAGTTAAGATAGCCACTGACTAAAACATCTTGGGCGAATAAACTTACTATTCCCCCAAAGACTAAAAATGGACCAAAAGGAAAAACTTCTCCCTGTTTTATCCATTTCAAGGTTATAGCCAGCACCCCTCCTATGGCTCCTGAAAGAAAGCCGACGGCAAGAGCGACAAGCAATCCTTGCCAACCGAGCCATGCTCCTAACATCGCAGCAAGTTTAGCATCCCCACCTCCCATACCTTCTTTACCCAAGAGCTTTTCACTGCCGTAGGAAAGAAGATCAAAGAGGCCCAGGGCGAAGACGATCCCCCAGAGGCTCTGCATCAGACCATGAGAAGCTTGATTGCCATCATGGGTAATCAGAAGAGGCACTAAAGTATGAAAAAGAACCCCCAGCGCCACGAAGGGCCGGGTAATCTCATCGGGCAATTCCATGGTGTCCCAGTCCACTAAGGCCAAGGAAACCAGGGCTGCAGTCCAGAGTGAGTAGCCAATCACGGCGCCCCAACCAGAGGACATTCCAACCTGGCCCGACAGGGCTACCCCGATGAAAAGAAGGGCCATCAGCGCTTCTACCAGAGGATAACGCGCTGAAATTGGGGCTTGGCAGTTTTTGCAGCGCCCTTTTAGGAGGAGCCATCCCAAGATAGGGATGTTCTCCGTGGGACCCAAAGTGCTATTGCAAGAGGGACAGCGGGAAGGAGGGTATACCAAAGAGATGCCCAAGGGCAAGCGGTAGGCTACTACATTGACAAAACTGCCAATACAAGCTCCCACTGTCCCCCAAAGAATCAGCGATGCGAAGTCTGCAACGCCCATAAAGCCCTTGATACTTGACTCATACTGTCCTTCAGTGTACCCAGTAGACCCGTACAGATACCAGAAAGCAGGGGTTAAATTACGGAAAGCTCATGGATTCAAAGCGATAACTTATAATTCGGGGGCACAGTACTCCGTGAATGTACATGGCTTTAGTAAGGGTTATTGGCGCTGGTTTGGCGGGGACAGAATGTGCTTGGCAAATTGCTCAGGCCGGGGTTCCCGTGATCCTTTCAGAAATGCGCCCGATCCAAAAAAGTCCTGCTCACCATACGGAGCATGTAGCGGAGTTGGTCTGCTCTAATTCCTTTGGTGCTTTGGGCAGTGACCGCGCTCCTGGCCTACTAAAAGAAGAACTTCGCCGTTTAGGGTCTCTGGTCATTCAAGTGGCGGATGAATATGCTGTGCCAGCAGGAGGAGCGCTAGCCGTAGACCGCGCAGTGTTCAGTCAAAAACTGACAGAAATTTTGCAAAACCATCCTCTAATCGATTTTCGTAGGGAAGAAATTACCCAGATTCCTGAAGACGATATCGTTGTCCTCGCTACAGGACCGCTAACTAGTGACCCCCTTGCTCAGGCTCTAGAGCACTTTACCGGACTGGAATATCTCAGCTTTTTTGATGCAGCCAGCCCGATTATTGATGGCGAGTCCATCGATCGTGAACGGGCTTTCCTGGCTTCTCGCTATGACCGAGGAGAAGCAGCGTACTTAAATTGCCCGATGACCGAAGCAGAGTATGGGGCCTTCTGGGAGGCCCTGATTGAAGCCGAGCAAGCGCCCCTCAAAGACTTTGAAGATCTAGCCTCCCGGAAATTTTTTGAAGCCTGCTTACCCGTGGAAGAAATTGCCCGCCGAGGCTTTGAATCCCTCCGCTATGGCCCGCTCAAGCCTGTAGGGCTGGACGATCCGAGAACAGGGCGTTGGCCCTACGCGATCGTTCAACTGCGGATGGAAGACCGTCAGGGTAAGCTTTGGAATCTGGTGGGATTCCAAACTAATCTTAAGTGGGGCGAACAACAACGGGTTTTTCGGATGATTCCCGGCCTGGAAGAAGCTCAGTTCGTGCGGCTGGGGGTTATGCATCGCAATACCTTCCTCTGCGCGCCCAAACTGCTTCGTCCGACCCTCCAGTTCCATAAAGCGCCCACTGTTTTGGCAGCTGGTCAACTAACGGGCACGGAGGGCTATACGCCTGCGGTAGCAGGGGGATGGCTCGCAGGGACAAATGCTGCCCTCTTAGCAAAGGGGGAAACCCCGATTACTCTTCCAATCACCACCATGTTAGGAGCGCTTGTTCAATACATCACCAGTGCTGAACCCAAGCATTTTCAGCCTATGCCTCCCAACTTTGGCATCATGCCGGACCTACCTCAAAAAATTCGCAACAAAGTGGATCGTTATCGAGCCTATCGGGACCGAGCGCTCACAGATTTGAAGCAAATTTCTGTAGCTAAACGTACCCTTACTGGATAGTACGCATAAGAACAAAGGTCAGGAATTTTACCTCAGTATAACTACTGGTAAACTTTGCGTAAGTTACGGATGCTTGCTGCTAGTTATTTTCTTACTATTAGTAACGAGAAGAACAGGATACGCCCGGCTATCAATATTTCATTTTTGAAGTAGAAATAGCTGGGCATTTATTTTGCCCGATGAGCTGCGTTTCAACTAATCCGCTGCAACTGTGCCCCGATCATCCGCAATTTTTCTTCAATCCGGTCATAGCCCCGGTCTAGATACTGCAAGCCCGCTACGTGAGTTTCTCCCTGAGCCGCTAAGCCTGCAAGAATTAGGGCTGCTGAAGCTCTAAGGTCTGTGGCATCTACCGGTGCTCCAGAGAGGAAGGGAACTCCTTTGACGATGGCATGGTTAGAGCGGATCTTGATGTCGGCTCCCATTCGATTCAGCTCCGAGGCATGCTGCATCCGATTTTCAAACACCGTCTCACTAATCAGGCTGGTCCCTTCTCCTACGGCTAAAAGAGCCATGAAGAGGGCCTGCATATCTGTGGGGAAACCTGGGAAGGGTAAGGTCTCAATGTGGACTTCTCTGCGCTCACGGGCAGGTCCTATCCTCAGATGATTAAGCCCCTCGGGTTCCACGGAATAGCCAATTTCTCTTAATTTAGCAATGGGCGCTGTCAAATGGTCTGTGAGTACAGGACCAACCACAATCGAAGAATTGGTAATCGCTCCGGCAATCAAGAAAGTTCCTGCTTCTATGCGGTCAGGAATAATCCCGTATTCAGTCCCATGCAGGCGGGGAACGCCGCTAATAACAATTGTCTTGGTGCCTGCCCCGCGAATCTTCGCGCCTAGGGAACGACAAAATCCTGCAAGGTCAGAAACTTCAGGTTCTTGCGCACAATTTTCTAAAATCGTTTCTCCCTCGGCAAGGGTCGCTGCCATCATCAAGGTTTCGGTGGCACCGACACTGGGATAGTCCAAATAAATTTTTGCTCCTTTGAGCTTGCGGGCATGGGCTTCTACCACTCCGTGCTCAATGCGCACATCGGCTCCCATAGCTTGCAGTCCGCGCACATGAAGCTCAACCGGTCTTGCCCCAATCGCACATCCTCCGGGAAGAGGCACTCGCGCCATGCCAAAGCGGGCCAACAGTGGACCCAAAATAAAGAAGCTTGCCCGTAGACGGCTGACCAACTCATAAGGCGCTTTGTATGACTTAATACTTCCGGCATCAATTTCGAGCCAACCCTCTCCGAAGCTAACTTTGGCCCCCAAGGCTCCCAAAACTTGGGACATCGTATCGATATCCATTAGCTTAGGAATGTTGGTGATGCGACAGGGCTCGGGACTTAAGATTGTTCCAGCCATAATGGCAAGGGCTGCATTTTTGGCCCCACTAACTGGAATAAATCCAGAAAGAGGACGTCCTCCAACAATCTTTAAGACAGGTTGGGACTGCTGAGTTAGGGGTTCAACAGAGAGCGTTGATGTCAATTTTTTTTCCTCACACGGGTCAAGCTTGTTAGATTCTAACGGCAATGTTGTCTTCTTTGTTATCGGTTTGCATCTTTTTGTACGCTTTTAGATACTTTCTTAATAGATCTCTAAAACGTCTCTAAAGAATGCTGCAAATCTGATGACACTGGAGTTTCGCACTGAGTTGTGAATTCTCTATGAAGAACGTTTGTTGTTTCTATGAAAAAGCCTCTGGAAACCCAGAGGCTTTAAACCCGCAACGCCGTTTTACCTCTTGTGGACGACCTGGAGTACCAGGGGGGGAATCACGGCTGTCTTTTAGAGGATACAGAACTTGTCTGCCATGCTCACCAGAACACGCTCTCGACTCCCATGCACATGAAGTTATAGACCGAGCAACATGATGGCAGTCACCAACGCCACAGGCTTCCGCTATCATACCCGATAGAAGCTAGCCTCTATCAGACAGTTGGGGACGGAAATTAGAATAGCTCTGATTCTTGCTCTGTCAGAATTGTGCAATCAGAACAAGGATAGGCAATACAGGTCAAGATAAATCCTGCGGCTCGCTGTTCCTCGGTCAAAATGGTGCCCTCATCTTGGTTGGCAGTGCCTTCGGTGAGGCGTCCAGTACAGACGGAGCAAACGCCTGTACGGCAGGAATAGGGTAAGGTCATCCCTTGTTGCTCAACTACTTCTAAAATCTTTTGGTCTTCTTTGACTTGGAAGGTACGGTCAAGGCCTTTTTTCTCATTGATTAAACGCACCGCATAAGTCATGGCAAGTTTTATGGATAGGGATACCATGCGACATCGTAACTCTTAATCTCGTATGCTGGGAGTCTGATGATTCCAAGAACTTACAAGTTCTTATAGAACTGGAATCAAGTTTTTAGGATTGCTCTCATGTCCACTCTGCCCATTGTTGCTATTGTTGGTCGCCCGAATGTGGGTAAATCGACGTTAATTAACCGATTTTGCGGGGGACGAGAAGCAATCGTTCACGACGAGCCTGGCGTTACCCGTGACCGCCTCTATCTGCCTGCCGATTGGAATGGCTATTATTTCCAGATTGTGGATACGGGTGGTCTTGTCTTTGAAGACAAGGAAGAATTTCTCCCGAAAATTCGCCAGCAGGTAGAAGTTGCCCTGGAAGAAGCAAAAGCGGCCATCTTTGTCGTGGATGGTCAGCTAGGGCCCACGGCGGCGGACTATGAGGTGGCGGAATGGCTGAGAGGCCGTAAACTTCCGATTCTCTTGGCCGTCAACAAGTTAGAAGAATCCTCCACGGCTTTGACCTTAGCTTCAGAATTTTGGAGCCTTGGCTTAGGAGAGCCCTATGCCGTTTCTGCAATTCACGGTGCTGGTACAGGGGACCTGCTCGATGCTTTGGTGCAGAACCTTCCTTTAGTAGGAGAGGAAGAAGCGCCGCCAGAATTAAAGGTGGCGATTGTCGGTAGACCGAATGTGGGTAAATCTAGTTTGCTCAATGTCCTGGTTGGCAGTGAACGGTCGATTGTGTCGGCGATTTCTGGTACAACACGGGATGCAATCGATACGGTGATCGAGCGTGATGGCAAGCGTTATCGCTTTATTGATACCGCTGGCATCCGCAAGCGCTCAAAAGTAGACTACGGTCCGGAAGCCTTTGGCGTGGATCGGGCTTTGAAAGCGATTCGCCGCGCTGATTTGGTACTACTGGTGATCGACGCCACGGAAGGGGCGACGGAACAGGAGCAACGCCTGGCGGGAAAAATCGAGGAATCCGGCAGGGCCTGTGTTTTGGTCGTCAACAAGTGGGATGCGGTAGAAAAAGACACCTACACGATGAATATCTATATCGAGCAGATTCGGGAAGAGCTGTACTTCGTCAAATGGGCTCCGACTATTTTCACCAGCGCGCTCACTGGACAGCGGGTTCCTCAAATCATGGAGATGGTAGATGCCGCCAGTGTCCAACATCAGCGTCGGATTTCTACTTCTGTGATCAATGAAGCGATCAAAGAAGCAACGATCCGCATGATGCCACCTTCGGATAAGAGAGGTCGTCAAGGAAAAATCTACTATGGTACTCAAGTTCGAGCCGAGCCGCCTACTTTTGTTCTCTTTGTCAATGAACCGAAACTGATCAAAGACAACTATCGAACCTATTTGGAAAGTCAATTCCGAGCCAGTTTGGGATTTGAAGGAACACCCCTGAGATTCCTATGGCGAGGAAAAACACCCAGAGAAGTAGAGCGGGATGAGCGACGTGGTTGATGGTAAAGGGACGTCGCTCATTACGTCATGTGACCAAGCCTTAGATTGCTCGCAAAATTACAAGAGCCGAGGCTGAAGATCCCCTAGCTAAAAAGAACTTTAAAAGGCAGGGCTGATTCATTCTTCGAAAGGGGGGCATAGGAGATCAGGCCTCCAGACCTACCCCTCAGTCCCTACGGGACAGCTCCCCTGGGAGGGGAGCCTTTTCTTGGAAGAGAAAGCTGCAGGGGTGAGGATATAACTGAGGGGTGTGCAACTACCCCCTTGACATAGGCGTTCGCGTAGCGTCTCTGCAAGAGACAGCCTTCCCGAAGGGTGGGAGGAGCGGGGGGATCTAAAGTTCATGCGAGTAGAAGTCCAGCACATTTAATCTGTTTGTGTTACCCTCCGTTCGTCATTTCAAAATCACATTCATGTTGCATTATTTGCACGGGAAATCATGTGACACATGATACATTGTGGACTCAATTCCAGTTTTTTAGGATATTTATTTCAGCAAATTTTTATTAGAAAATTACTGAGTATTTTGCCTAAAACCTGAAATCTGACCTTAATAGGCGTTTACGATAAATTTCCTGGTTAATACTAAAAATAATACCTATTTATATACCAATTGCACTCATTATCCTGCTTTTAAAAGCTAAGCGAATTAAGTAAGTTCGTAGTTATAGATACTGTTTCTCAAAATGTGGTCTATGCTGAGAGGGAGAACAGAATGAAAACTAGGGGAAAACAAATGGCTGATATTGTCGATACTGCTGTAAAAGCGGGTTCTTTTAACACTTTGGTTGCAGCGGTCAAGGCTGCTGGATTAGTAGATACGCTGAAAGGTGCTGGTCCATACACCGTCTTTGCACCGAATGACGCAGCATTTGCAAAGCTTCCAGCAGGTACGGTAGATGCCCTGCTCAAAGACATCCCCAAGCTAAAGAAAATTCTGACCTATCATGTTGTTGCAGGCAAGGTAACAGCAGCTGATGTAAGCAAACTGAAGTCAGCGAAGACAGTTGAGGGCTCAGATGTGAAAATTGACATTTCTAATGGTGTCAAAATCAATGATTCCAAGGTCACGACAGCTGATGTTGCTGCTGACAATGGTGTTATTCACATCATCGATACCGTGTTGATGCCCTCTGCCTAAAATGCTGAGATTATGAGTACGAATAGAGCAGTAGCTACAAATAGTTACTGCTCTATTTTTATTATGTGCCGGATAGTTTAATAGAGGTTCCTAATTATTTTGTATTAAAACCATCTATCCAATAGCAATGATCTCAGTCCGCTTTGTTAGTTCTGATTAGAAATGTCCCTTTAAATTAAGACGATTTTAGTTAAAAATCATGATCCTTCCTTCAGGGCTATTGCGAGGTCTTTCCGAATCTCAAAATGCTCAGTATCTGTCAAGCGAGGGAAGGCAGCAGGGACACACAAGACTCCGTCGTGAAATTGTGTGTACTTATTTGGACATGTGCCCTGAGATAGGGAAAGAATAAAAGGCTATGGAAAAAGCCCCGAAGAAACCACGTATCGAGGTCCGCACGACCTCTGAAGCGAAGCGACTGCTCAAAGAAGCCGCCCAGCTGAACCAACAATCTGTGAGTGCGTTCTTACTCGATAACGGATTGTCTGCCGCCGCTCTAGTCTTGGCTGACCGACGCCAGTTCTCCTTAGATGATGAGCAATGGGCCGCGTTTGTTAACGCGCTGGAGGCAGCACCCAAGCCGTGCAACCGTCTAGAGCGTTTATTATCTGAATCAGGAGTTTTCGATTGAGCACAGCTACCCATTTGTCCCTCTTGCCTATCGAGCGGCTTAAGGCAGACCATGACGTAAGCCAATTCAACTGCGGCAAAATAGCCCCCAATGATTTTCTCAAGCGTTTTGCGCTTGTGCAAAAGGCCGACAGTGCTCGTACCTACGTCACCTGTGAAGGTGAGACCGTGGTTGGTTTCTATAGTCTGGCAGTGGGAACCATCACCTACAAAACCCACCCACCTATTCCAGTGATCATTGTCAGCCAATTAGCCGTAGACCAGCGGCATACCAAAAAAGGTATTGGGCAAGCCTTGCTTAAAGACGCTTTACTGCGTGCGGCCCAAGCGGCTGATATTGCAGGTATCCAGGCCGTTTTGGTCTATGCCCAAGATGAAGATGCTCGTCGGTTTTACGAGCATTTCAATTTTGAACCCAGCCCCACAGACTCCTATCATTTGCTGCTAATGATGAAAGATCTGCGAAGCTTAACCGATTTATCTTGAAATTAAATCTTCCTTTAGGTGTAAAAAAGCACTGCAGCATATCCCATCCCTGATTATTCTAGGTAGGACATATTATTTGTCGGAAAAGATCTGTGCGGATTATGGATAGAGACTTCTATGAAATTTTAGGTGTCCCTCTGAGCGCGGACAAGGAAGAAATTAGACAAGCGTATCTACGCCTGGCCCGCCAATATCATCCAGACATGAGTCCTGCGCCTGCTGACAGAGATCTCTTCGAGAAGATTAACGAGGCGTATACCACCCTGATTGATGATGAATCCCGCTGCATGTACAACCTCTATGGGAAAGAGGGTGAGATGAGAGAAGTACTGCAGGGAGCCCCTATATGGCCAAGACAGAATTTTTGGGCTAGAGAGAACGCCTTGGTGGTAATTTTCGGTGTCGTGGGATTGGTGGGCTTAGCGGTGGTTGGACTTTTGCCCAACAGGCCTATTTTGGAACAAGAACTGGATACGCTGGCGACGACGCTGCAATCTAAAAAAGCTGAGTTTGAACTATCGCAGAAGCAAATGGACCAAGCTCCTCCTACACCGGAGAAGCCGCCTATAGTAGCAACGGCTGAGGCTGAACCAGAAACAGCATTTCTATCCAGTGAGTCTAAGTTTTCTACTGCGAATCTTCCCCAGGCAGTAAAAGAAGCGATAGGGACGGGCTCAATGAGTATTTTAGAGCAAGCTCTTGCTCCGACTGTTCAACCTGTTAAACCCACTCAACCTGTTAAACCTTCCGACGCAAATGCTTCAGCCCGAAACTATGAGGTTTTAGCCTTCTATTCCTTGATCATTGGAGACCTCAATCAATTTAAGAATGCTATAGAGCGAGCTTCTGAGGAAGATCCTTCCTATAGCAAAATTAACGCTTTGCACCTTTCTTTCCAGCAACTAGAGTCTGCTAAGCTTCCTCCGGAAAGCATATTGAGCGTCCTGCGTGGCCTTGTTGTCCGTGAGTATCAAGATAGGTTGCTCCCATCGCAGCTTAAGGTTCTGCAGTCCTATGCTAAAAACAATGAGGCATGAACCAACCCAGCGCATAGGGAATTGCGCGAGGGTAGATCATAAGTCGAGCTAAGTTGCTTTCGCCTGAACACTAACCAAAGGGCGTACGGCGAGGTCCTGCAATGTATGCAACAGACGGTGTACTTCCTCCAGAGTATTGTAATGAGCCAATCCAATTCTTAAAAGCCCACCCCTTGATTCCACGCCCAATCTTTGCGTCAGACTGAGCGCGTAGAAATTTCCATTCCAGGTGAAAATTCCACGCTCTCCTAAAGCTTTTGCCAGTTCATAGGGCGTATATCCAGCTAACAGCATTCCTACCGTTGGGGTACGCCAACCAAAGCGTTCCGGATCGGTGATGCCGTATAGGGTAACTCCTGAAATTTTCAGCAAGCTTGGGAGCAATTCTTGAGCAAGAGAGTGCTCATACGCTTGAATAGCCCTCATGGCAGCGACCAGTGCTTCTCGCTGATTCAATCCACCCGATACGTTTGATGAAACTCGGCGACCGAGTTTAGTTAAATAATCGATGGTTGCGACTAATCCGGCTAAGCTCTCGAAATTCAGCGTGCCCGTCTCCCAACAGGCTGGAACTTCATTAGTCGCAGGGCGAACCTTATAGGGAAGCAATCGGCTTAGATGCTTATGCTTCCCGTATAGGATACCGAGGTGAGGTCCAAAGAATTTGTAGGCAGAACAGACTAGAAAGTCACAATCCAAGGCTTGAATATCAATAGAAGCATGAGGTGCATAGTGGACGGCATCGACAAAGACCAGTGCGCCAACGGCATGAGCCAATTGCCCGATCTTAGCCACAGGGTTGATCGTACCAACGGCATTAGAGGCATAGGTGACGGCCACCAGCTTCGTGCGTTCTGTGAGCTGCCGTTCCAGATCCGCTAGGTCTAGGGTGCAGTCCGCTTGAATGTCTACCGTCCGAACAACAACACCCCGCTCTTGAAGCGCTAGCCAAGGAGCTATATTGGCATCGTGGTCAAGCATAGTCACCAGAATTTCATCACCTGGCTGCAGGTCACGTCCAATGGCCCGACTGATTGCAAACGTCAGGGTGGTCATGTTGGCCCCGAAAACTATTTCATCGGGGCGGCATCCTAGAAAGTCAGCTGTAGCCTCCCGTGCCTTTGCAACTAGGGCATCCGTCCGAGCACTGGTTGCAAAGGCTCCATGCAAGTTGGCATTGGAGCTGGTCAGGTAATCAGAAATCGCATCAATTACGCTCTGAGGAACCTGAGTGCCGCCGGGTCCATCTAGAAATACTACCGATTGGCCATCCATTTTTTGCTTAAGGGCAGGGAATTGGGCCCGCACCCATCCAAGTTCAAGGTCTAAAGCAGGCATAGAAATCTCCTGGAACTATGACTCATCCGGCGGAAACAGACCGGGGCAAGTGAGGACAAAAACATCCCTAACGCCCTGTTCTTCCGAGGTCGCGTGAATAGGAGAAGTATAGTGAAAGTACTGATCGTCTCTGAAGACTAAAAACTCGCCCGGACTCAGTACTTTGCTGAAAACAGGTTTATCACTCTTCGTTTTATAAAGGTGCGTCTCTGCCCCTTCAACCTTACTTCGATGGACGGAGAAGATACCCACTAAATCCACCCCATCCCGGTGAATCCCTTCAGGAGCTGGGTTCCCAACTTTGAGAGAAGTAGCCACAGTCCTAATCTGGTGAACGGCAACTTCGTGAGAGGTTGAGCAGAGTTGGCAGAACTGGAAAAATTCCCAAATAATCTTTTGAAAGCCTGCTAGTTGAACCAATTCATCATCCAACTCTTCATATTCCCGAATAACATCTCCCAGCAGGGGATTGTAGGCTTTGCTTTGGAGCATACGTCGATGCGGTAACTTGGTTAAATGGTCACCAGAAACTTTAAAGTGAGAAAGACGTCTAAAACGGTATCCTCCCTCCAGATAGGGATCGACGGGTAGACGATCGAAAGAAGGCTCACATTCCTCTACCTTGATGGCTGTCAACATCTCCAAAACATAACTGGCTAGACAACTAGCCTCTGGTCTAGAAAATTCTTCTTGTTTAGATAAATTCAGCATGTCATTGATTTCCTTGCTTAAATTTATGGTTCAATTCTTAAGAACTAGTGAGCTTGAAGGGGTAGTATCTGAACATTCAGCTGGAGTGCAATGTTGATAATCCAAGGCGACTTACTACTTCTTAACATCCCTTTATGAAGTCATTTGTTGCAAAAAATACCAAAATGCTCACCAGCCTTTTAGATTTGAGGGATCTAATTCTATTGGTGTTCAACGTGTTAATTGAATAAGCAACTTGATATGAAAAGTATTAGACAAGCTGCCTTAGCCCTCCTCTTATAAGTAAGGCAAAAGTGTCGAAAAGTATCATGTTCTACAACGCAAAACTGATGATACCTGCATCTACAGGCATACCGTACAGTTGAGCTGTTTAGGATCTATCTCAGCTGTTCAGTTATGTCTGCTAACTCAATTGTAGTTATATTTTCAATGATTGTCGATCCCCAAATAGCTGGGAAGCTTTCAGGACTGCAGGTATTTGCGACAGACTACTGCTGGTAATGCAATTATTCGGAGATGCTGTGCTGGACTACATGGTCATTCCAGAGCTGATCTAGTTTTGCATAGGCTTGTTCTGTAGAGAGTTTGCCGCCCGTGTGAAAAGCACAAACATAGCTAACCTTTCGAGCAAACTCCTGCAAGTTGGCATCTAAAACCAGGCACTCCGTCTGGACCTTGAAGGGAGAAGAGAGATCTCGTTCTTGGCTGGGGTTAAGTTCGGATTGTACAGATTGAGTATTTTCAGCCACTTCAGATCTACCAGTAGCTGGGGCAGTTTGAAACACGTCTGCCAACTTTGACCAAGGAAGAGAGAAAGGATTTTGTAGATATCGCTGGATCAGTGATTTCTTTTCTACCAATCCCTCTGAGTCTTCTAAAAAGTAAGTATCTGTATCTTTTGACATGGAGGTTCTCCTTTAAAAAATTGAGTTTGCTTGCAAGCTTTGATTCAAAAGAATTTGGATAATAATGATGCTGAACTACAATTGAAAAATATAAATATTGCTCAACTTGCTCTGTTCAATACAGTAAGTTTAGAAGCTAATGATAGATATGATAGGAGCCTAAGAATTGGTATGCAATGGACAATCTTTCGGTTCAATGAGCCATTCTTTCGGTCCTGTTCTTGAAAATTTAGTTGTTAAGGTAAGTTCACCGTAAGAAAAGACAGAGCAGATAAGCTAAAAGTGCTTAATTCCTAACCTCCCTGCTCACTGCCTTTGTTGACAGGTTTGATCTATCTTTACTATAAAAAAATGACTAAGAACAAACATCTGATAAACGTCGTGAATCTTGCCTGGACAAAGTAGATAGATCCCTGAGGACTTTTGTTAACTAAGTAAGTAAATATCCCTAAGACAAAAGTTGAGTCCTGTTTCCCAAGAGGCAATGGTCGAAAAGTATCTATTGATACAAGGCTGAGTCAAAGACGGCTTACTGGCTAAAGAATCAGTTTCCCCAGGCCAAAATCTATAGCGGCTTATAACTATATCTAACTGATTAAATCAAGTGAATGAATTAGAACTGAATTCTTACCAGATGCATCCTGATAAGAATGTATACCGCCATAACAACGCCTCTTGCTCTAAAGGTCCCTACATGATTCGGCTCTTACTCGTTGATGACCAAGACCTCATTTGTCAAGGGCTGAAGGCCATGCTGGCACTGGAACCGGATTTGCAGGTGGTGGGAACCGCTAGAGATGGTGCAGCTGCTCTTGAACAGGTCGCAGCTCTCAAGCCAGATATGGTGCTGATGGATGTACAGATGCCTGTAATGGATGGAAGAGAGGCTACACGGAGGATTTGTCAGCAGTTCCCAGAGGTCCACGTTCTAGTCTTGAGTACATTTGATGATGATCAATACATTGCTCAGTCCATACGAGCGGGAGCGAAGGGCTATTTGCTCAAGGATATGCCGTCAGAAGAGCTAGCACAGGCCATCCGCCTAGTCCATCGAGGGTATACCCAACTAGGGCCAGGGCTGATGGAAAAGCTAATTATCAGTCTTCCCGACTCAGATACTGCCAATACTGTTAATCAAGCGTCTGTTGTGTTGGTTCAACAAGAATTGGCTAAGCTAACTGCTCGGGAACGAGACGTACTGCACTTGCTTGGTTCCGGTCTACCTAACCGTGAAATTGCTCAGAAACTTTATATTACGGAAGGAACGGTCAAAACGTACGTTACGCACCTTTTAAGCCACCTAAACCTGCGGAACCGAGCGCAAATAGCCATTTATGCTAATTCTGTTTTGAGTGGAGACTCTAGATCTCAGACACCGGTTATGGGAACGGGGCTTCCATCGTGAATATAAAAGCATCAGCCATTCCATCGACTTTTAATTCTAGACCGCTACAGTGGCACTAGAGAAGTCAGGATTGCTAACGCTCCCCCTAAGATGATTAACGGTCTCGCCATAGACCAGCACGAATCAAAAAAGCGGCTCTCTGTGCTCATTCAGGGAGCAGTTCAAGGAGTGGGTTTTCGCCCATTTATCTACCGCTTGGCTATGGATTTGGGCCTTGTGGGCTGGGTAAACAATTCTGCGCAGGGCGTTCTCCTAGAGGCCGAGGGTAGCCAAGAGCAGTTGGGAATCTTTTTACAGCGGATTGAACAGGAGACACCAACCCATGCTTTTATCCAGGGTATTATTTCTTCTTTGCTTGAACCTGTAGGCTACAGAACATTTGAAATCCGACCGAGTACGGGGGGCATAAAAACCGCTCTGGTCTTACCCGATATTGCGACTTGCCCAGATTGCTTAAAAGAAATTCTGGACCCAACCGATCGTCGCTATCGCTATCCTTTTACCAACTGTATCCACTGTGGACCTCGTTTCAGCATTATCGAGGCCCTGCCCTATGACCGTGCCCAGACCACGATGAAAATTTTTGGGATGTGCGGGTATTGCCAAACGGAATACGAAAACCCTTTAGACCGACGTTTCCATGCCCAGCCCAATGCCTGTCCCGAATGTGGCCCCCAGTTAACCTTATGGGCGTCAGACGGCAAAGTCTACGCCTCAGGAGATGAAGCGTTGCTAGCTGCGGCGGACGCCATTCGCCAAGGCTCGATTGTGGCGATCAAAGGCTTAGGTGGATTTCAGCTGATGGTGGATGCGCGCAATCAGGGTGCCGTGTTGCGACTACGTCAGCGGAAGCAACGCCAAGAAAAACCTTTTGCCTTGCTCTATCCTTCCCTCGCAATGGTTCGAGAACACTGCAAAGTTTCTGAACTAGAGGAACGGCTATTACTTTCACCAGCCGCGCCGATTGTGCTTGTACGAAGGCAAGCGGATCTTGGACCGACGGAAGAAGTTGCGCCGGACAATCCCTATCTCGGCGTCATGCTGCCATGCACTCCCTTGCATCACTTGCTCATGAAAGAACTGGGTTTTCCCGTGGTTGCTACCAGTGGCAACCTGGCCAATGAACCGATCTGTACCGATGAATACGAAGCTCTCCAACGGCTTGGCAGCATTGCCGATCTATTCTTGGTCCATAATCGCCCAATTGCCCGGCCAGTGGATGATTCAATCGTGCGGGTGATACTGGGACGGGAGCTGGTACTGCGCCGTGCTCGTGGCTACGCACCCTTGCCCATCCAATGTCAGGTAGCCTTTCCTCCTCTACTTGCCGTTGGAGCGCACCTAAAGAGTACGATCGCTATTTCGGTAGACCAGCATATTTTTGTCAGTCAACATATTGGTGACTTAGAGACAGTCCAAGCATTTGAGGCTTTTCAGAAAACAATCACGAGCTTCCAACAACTCTATGAACTCCACCCTGAAGCTATAGCCTGTGATGCCCATCCCGATTACCGCTCAACTCAATTTGCCCAACAGTCCGGTCTGCCGATGATTCCCGTTCAGCATCACTATGCCCATGTCCTATCCTGTATGGCTGAGAATGCTCTAACGGGTCCAGTCCTCGGTATCACTTGGGATGGAGCGGGCTACGGTCTAGACGGAACAATTTGGGGTGGGGAGTACCTTTCTGCCTGCGGAGTGAGGTCCGCCCACCTGCGCACTTTTCAACTGCCTGGAGGAGAACAGGCGATCAAAGAGCCGAGGCGTGCAGCGATTGGCTTGCTCTATGCGCTTTTTGGAAATGCAGTCTTTATGATGAAAGACCTGGCACCGATTCAAGCATTTTCTGAACAGGAACTTGAAATTATGTCAAAAATGCTTACCAACAACCTTAATACCCCTAGAACTTCTAGTGTTGGTCGTCTGTTTGATGTGGTCGCTTCTCTACTAGGATTACGTCAAAAAGCAAGCTTTGAAGGACAGGCGGCGATGGACTTAGAATTTGCCTTAGCTGATATAAAGACGGATGAGCAATATGCATTTAAAATACTCGGAACCGAAAAGCCATTCATTATTGATTGGGCCTTGATCATCCAAGGAGTTTTAGAGGATCTAGACCGTAAAGTTCCGGGAGGAAACATATCGGTAAAGTTTCATAACACCCTGGTCGAAACCATCATTGCTGTGGCAAAGCGTGTAGGAGAAAAACAGGTAGTCCTCACCGGGGGCTGCTTCCAGAACAAATACTTAACAGAACGTGCCGTACACCGTTTGCGAGAAGAGAACTTACAGCCCTATTGGCATCGACAAATTCCTCCCAATGATGGCGGGATTGCCCTAGGACAAGTAATCGCCGCAGCCCAGGTACTGGGCATCACCAATCAGGAGATAAACTCATGTGTCTAGCAGTCCCTGGAAAGATTATGAGCATCGATGAAACTACTATTGATCCCCTGCTCCGCATGGGAAAAGTAAGCTTCGGCGGCATTCTCAAAGAAGTTAGCCTGGCCTACGTCCCTGAAGCCCAGTTAGGAGACTATGTGGTGGTGCATGTCGGTTTTGCTATCAGTACGCTAGATAAGCAAGAGGCTGAAAGAGTATTTGAGGATTGCAGCAAATAGCAACTCATACCCAGAAGGCTAAACAGTCTTAGGCCAACCCTTAGAGGAGTTGCAGTATTCCTCAACCCCTCAGTCCCTTCGGGACAGCTCCCCTCGAAGGGGAGCCTATTCTGGAAGCAGAAGGATTGATTAGATTTAGATACAGGCGCTGCTAAATCGATAGACCACTTGCTCATAGATGGGACTATGCGTAGACTTAAACTTTCTAGAATCAATGTGCGCTAAGCCTCATCGGAATGAGCTTCTTTCTCTTAGTGTCTTGCATCCTTTAAGTTCAAGCCTTGCACCTGCAGCTTTGTCTACCCAAAAAGGGCTCCCCTTCGAGGGGAGCTGTCCCGAAGGGACTGAGGGGTTGTTTAATTCCCTGGAACACTTGGGCTACTCTGATTAGCCTGAAGCTTTCCTGTTTCTGTTGCTGCGAGGCGCGGTAAGGCCAGCTCACCGTAGCGAAGCATGGCATCTAGGGCCCCTAGACGGTTATCCCAAGTTTGGACTCGATAGGGACGTTCTAACTTTTCTAAGCGCAGCCAGCTCACCATACTGGCGCGTAGTTGGGCCAAATCCTGACGGACTTTCTGAATGCGCACAGGACTAGGACGTTCTACTAGAGAATTTATGCTTTCATTGACTCGATCGGCCTGTGCTTGGAAAGGTGCAACATCAGATGCGTTCATCCATATTTTCTTGCCAGAAGAAAGTAGATTCCACTCACTTTGGATTACCTTAAATCGCGCCTGAACGGTTTGAAAAGGCTGACGTGTAGGATTGAAAGGAGAAGCAGAAGAATTGGCATTCAAGAGTTGTTGTTGCTCATCACCAAGATAGGCCACAGCGAACAATGAATACCCTCCAGAAGGCAAGTCGCGTACGGCCTGAAGCTGGTCGCGCAATTTCACTTGCGTCAGGCCCTTCACCATCAGACTAGGTAAAAGGAGCACAGGCGCATTGGAATTATTCACCTGCATCAGGTTCGGTTCTATTAACTCTTTCAGGTCCTTGGTTTCCAGGGAATAGGTCATCGGCACAACCATATCGATCAGTCCCTGTTCGGCCCACGTCTCCCAATCTTGTTGAATGAGAGCCAAACGCTGCGTTCGTTCAATCGGAAAAACTGCTGCAGAAAGAATGATTTTGGGATTGGCTTGTCTCAGCTCTTGCGATACTTCTGAGACAAAAGAAGTGACCTGATTAGTCTTAAATTCTCGCCACATTTTGGCTAGAGAATAGTCCTTCGTACTATCGATATCGAGGGGATCTACGCCCGTGAGCTGCTGGAAACGGCTACGGGAAGTAGCGCTATAGCCAAAACTGGCCTTTTTCTGAAAAGGGTAGCGGATGTAGTCCAACTGCACGCCATCTACGCCGTACTCAGTGACAATTTCTTTGAGCAAACGCTTGAGGTAGTCTCTTGCTTTATTGTTGGCGGGGTCGAGCCAGGTTTCATGCTTGTCAAGCAGTTGGCCTTTGCGGTCTGTCATTGCCATATCTGGATAAGTGGCAAGCACAGGACCAGGGAAGCTAGGAGGTTGGTTGAGAATAACGTTGTGCCTTCTATTTCCGGTGGCAAACATCCAGCACCAGGCATGGAGTTCCATATTGCGCTCGTGGGCCAATTTCACTCCTGCTCTGAGCGGGTCCCAGCGTGTAAGCGGGTTTTGCTGAGGGGCAACTTTGCTGGGGTAAACGGGATAGCCTGCATTGACCGTTTCCAAGAAAACAGTGTTGATTCCTGCTTTAGCCAGACGGTCAAAAATTACCTTCAGTCCCTCTTCGGAGCCTGCTTTGACCAAAGTCCCTCGGTCTAGCCAAATGGCACGCACTTCTGGAAGAGCGGCTAATTGACTGGCAGGATAGTTCGCCCATAGCTTATCCAAGGCTGCTTTCCAGGCGGTACGGGCTTCTTCATCTTTCCCCGACTTGATCATGGCGGGAAGATCATTTAGAGTTTTGCGGGCCTGCTGGGCAGCATCACGATATTGAACAGGCAGACTGTCTGTAGTGGCACTGGCATCATTGGTAAGAATGGTGCTTTCCACCCGTCCCAAGAGGTTCTGAAGCTCTTTTTGCATGTTCAGCGCTTCAAACGTAGAGACGGGCGTAAATTTTGCTTCTTGGGCATCGGCTACGTCGGCAGCCGTGCCGGGGACATACCGTTCCAGGGCAGCTCCTAACCACTGTCGGTCAGATTTTGCGGACCCGGAGCCCCATTCCCAGGCTAAGAAGGTCAAAGAAGGAGTGGTGATCACCGCCGGACTGCGCTCTTTTTGGAATCGAGCCTGAATATTGTTGCCAAAATTGACGGGAACCAGGGTGCCCCCGCGCACGGCGTCCTTAAAGTTGCCCCTATTCAACCAGGGGTCTGGCTGGGTCCCTTTTTCGATAGTGGCTGATGAGGGTAAGGTTCCTCCCCAGTAGACGCCGAGGAGCCTTTTGAGGGCTATCTGGACTTCAGGTGGAGAACTGGTCCCGATCGCTCCGCTGACAATTAGTCTGCCTCCTTGGTCTACCCAGGTTTGGAGGATTTTGACCTGCTCCACGGTGAACGTCGTGACGTTGGGGATAAACAAGATCTTGTGGATCTTCAGTTTGTCTAAGGACAGCTCGGATTGGTTTACGACGCTGTAGGGATAGCCATTCAATCGACTTTGTAGAAAAGTCCAGTCAGCATCAGAAGCCCGCAAGACCGCAAAGAGATTCTCTGTAGCCGCATAGACAGGAGCTACACTCTGATACGGTGCTAACCCTCCTATCTGTTGAAATGTCAGCGCAGCCACTAAAAAACCGCGTACGATAGCCTTCCCCCTCACCATCAAATCACCTCATTAACTGGAAAACGGTCTAGCATTATCTGTGCTTCGCTGGCTTTGTCTTTCAGCGCTGCGTCCAAGTATGGTACGTGCGGAATCTGACGCAGCACGTCTAGGGTCCTACGCAAAACCCGTACTAAATCACCTTCATCTAGGTTGGTGGCAGCGCAAAGTTCTTCCCAGGAAGCTCCTTTGGCCCATTTTTCAACCAGCCCGACCAAAGCTGGTTCTAACCAAAGCGGTAAAAATACTTTGTGTTTGCGCTGACTCCGCTGCACCATACGCCGCACTTCTCTCAAAGAACCTAAAATCTCTTCCATTTCAGAAGAAGGAGGATAGTTGGTCCAAGAATTGGGCCGAGGTGGCTCACTTACCAAAGCACAGCACAATTGAGCTAACAGCGCAGCAGAAAGGCTGTTACTGAACTTGCTTTGGATATCGATAAGCGCTAGCGCTAGCCACAGCTCGTTGTCTCCTCTCAAGGCTGCAGCTTGCTGTCCAAGGCGTGTTGGGGTGTATTTCGTATCGATAAAGTTGAGGTCCTGGAGGACTCGGACCAGTCTCAAAAATTCTTCCCAATAATATCCAGGACTGGCATAGGTGCCTTGGCCTGTGCTGTCACCTAGATCTTGCTCCAGGCGGTGTAGCTTTTTGCGCAAGCGAGCCTGTTCATGGGCCTGCCTTTCGATTTGTGCGGGTTTAAGCACATGGGCTGGATTGGCCTGCACCTGTTCGGTCAGCATCTCGACCACGGCCCGTTGGTGTTCCAATTCAGGCGGCGGCGCAGGAGCTTCTAGGACAGGAATCAAATCGGCGAGGGTTTGGCTCTCAGCATTTCCTACTTGGTAAAGCCCTGGCCTTGGCGCGATCAGAGGTGGCGTAACCCCAGCCGTTTCTATGTGTTGTTTGCTGAGATAGTGCACGCCATGGGCTCCTAGAACCAGCCAACGATTATCCTGGGTCAGACAAGTGAGGATCGGTTGTCCAGCGCTCTCCACCCTCTTTACCAAGACAGCAGACTGGAGCTGGCGCGTTTCATCTTGGACTAGTAGTAGAGTACCCAAATCGGTGCGTAAGAGGAGTGGAATGAGTCCTTTAGTCCGTGTCTCACTGGCCTGGCCTTCCAGCAAAGTCAATAGGCGACGAGCTTCCCTTAGACTACCCCGCAGCTTTTGATAACGTTCCAGCTCTTCGGGAGATACAGGGATTTTGTCACTTAACTGAGTCAAGCGTGCCTGCAGGTCATCATATTCTTGCCGAATCGGAGCCAGATGCAGCGTGCTGAGATATTGACCAAAACTGCGTTCAATCAGATTGCGGGAATCCTCTAAGGGATGGCGTTCCAATAGATTGAGGACCATGCCATAGCTGGGTGTGAATTGGCTAACCAGCGGGTCTGCTTTGGCCGTAGCGAGTCTAGCGGCTTCTTTGGCTGGCTCAAAAGGACTTTGTAGGGTGACCACATAGCCCACGGGGTCCATCCCCCGTCGTCCCGCCCGTCCTGCCATTTGCAGAAATTCGGAAGCGTTGAGCAAACGATGGCCATTGTCTGTCCGTTTGGATAGAGAGGCAATCACTGTCGTTCTCGCTGGCATATTAATACCGGCAGCCAAAGTCTCCGTCGCAAATACAACTTTAATCAAGCCCTGTTGGAAAAGCTGTTCTACTAGAGCTTTCCAGGCGGGGAGGACTCCGGCATGATGAGAGGCAATGCCCTGATAAAGGCTGGCAAGCTGACGGTCCCTTACAGCTGTGGGATTATCCCGGACAAAGGCATCAATTTGGTCTTTCAGTTTTTCTGCTTCTTCCGGTTGCAGGAGATCTACGCCATCCATACTTGCTACTGCATCATCACACCCTCTGCGGCTGAAGATGAAATAAATGGCGGGAAGCATATCTCTACGGGCCAAATGGCTGACCACCGTCGTTAACGGGGGGGCTTCCATCTGAGGATTGCGCTTTTGGGGAATGCGTCGCGCTTCTCCCTGGGCGATGCGAGGATTGATTTTCTTTCCCTCTGCATCTAAAAGCGGAAAAAGTCCTTTAGGAGAACAGAAGTGAAAGGTCAAGGGAACAGGGCGATAGTCTGAATAGATCAAGCGGGTGGGGCCATGGACTTTATCGATCCAATCGGCGAGCTGGCCTGCATTCTCAATCGTCGCCGATAGAGCCGCTAGTTGGACATCAGGCGGGGCATAGATGATCGATTCTTCCCAAACGGTTCCCCGCTGGCTGTCATTCATGTAGTGACATTCATCCAGGATTACCGTTTGCAATCCTTGCAGGCTATCGGCTTCACCCAGCCCATAGAGCATATTGCGAAAAATCTCAGTGGTCATCACCACTACGGGCGCTTCACGATTGAGCGAGAGGTCTCCGGTGAGCAACCCAACCCGCTCAGGGCCAAACTGGACACAAAAATCTCGATACTTTTGATTGGATAGGGCCTTCAAAGGGGTGGTGTAAAAAACACGACCTTGCCCATGAATAGCTCGATAGACCGCGTACTCGGCAACGGCTGTTTTTCCCGAGCCTGTGGGGGCACAAACGACTACCGATTCTCCTTGGGATAGCGCCTGAATAGCTTCTCGCTGAAAAGGGTCTAATTCATACTGAAAAAGCTGTTCTAAAGGGGGGAGAACAGGGGAAGTAGCTACCATGACGCTGTGGGGCAAATTCCCATATGTGAAGAATGTAGAGACTCTCCATTGTACCAAGATGCCTGAGGAGGACCAAGACTGCTACATAAGTATCTATGACTAATGATTATTTCCTTTGGCAAAATTACCGAGTTTTTTACCAGCATAGAGTGCGTTCTGACGAAAATTTGCCTGTATTGCTGTTTATTCATAGCTTAGGAATAGGTGCTTCCAGTGAAGAATATCGAGCCCATTTGTTGACATTCGAGTCCTATCGCTTAGACCTCCTAGGATGGGGCCGCTCTGAAACTCCGCCTCTGGACTATGGACCGGACCTCTACACTGCCCTAGTGCTGGACTTTATTCAACAGTGCATTCAAAAACCCGTATGGCTAATTGCCAGTTCTATTGGGGCGGGCGTCGCTCTTCATGCCATCAGAAAAAATCCCTCATTGTTTCAGGGCGTGATTTTAATTGGACCTCAGGGAGGCAATACGATTAGTCAGGCTCCAGTAAATCTGAAGCAAGGATTGAATCTACTCTTCGATACGCCTATAGGGTCCTTGCTCCAAGGACTGCTTACTTCTCGCTTAGGGATTAGCCTATTCGTGCGCAACCGCCTCTATAGCCCGACCTACCCGCCTTTGGAGCTGGATCAAGAAATTGCTCTTCACGAGCGCAATGCCCAACGACCGGGAGCCATTTATAGTCTTAAGCCTTTTCTAAACGGACAACTGGTGACACCTATTCTGGAGGACTTGGCGGCGCTCCCTCCACGCTTGCCCATGCTTTGCCTATGGGGGAAGGACAATCTATTGAATCCGATTCAGAATGCTCAAAAATTCCTGTCTCTGCGTCCCGACATGCCTTTAGTCTCCCTTAATGGTGCTTTTTATCCTCATATTGAAGATAGTGAAAATTTCGAGCGCGCTGTCCGGGAGTTCATTTTGTCGAATATGCGCTAAAACCCTTGTGGATAACATAGAAAATTTGCCATGATCTTTGATTAGGAGCGCAATGGCGTCCATCCTTTCGACTTGCGTTTTCATCCTCACGACCTATGAAAAAAACGCTGGGTACTCTGGCCTTCATCCTAGCCGCAGCTTTACCTGTAGCTACCTCCTTCCCTTTATCTACTCCTGCAGCTTTTGCGCTCGATGCTGAAGAAAACACCACGATCACGGTCTATGAGAATGCCAATAAAGCAGTCGTCAGTATCCGTACTCAGGGTGCGGTGGGTGCTGGGGCGATTATTGATCCTCAGGGTCTGATTGTTACGAATAACCATGTGGTACGCGGCAATCGTGTGGTACAGGTCAACACTTCAAGCGGAAAGACCTACTCCGGAAGGGTTGTATCAGTAGACCGTCGCAATGATTTGGCCTTAGTCCAGATTCAAACGCAAGAGACTCTACCGTCGATCAAACTAGCAAAGATGCCTGCCAAAGTAGGCCAACGGGTTTATGCGATCGGCAATCCCTTTGGACTAGACCGTACCTTAACTGTCGGCACCCTCAGCCGCATTGCCCCCAATGGCGACCTGCAAACAGATGCGGCCTTAAATCCAGGAAATTCTGGAGGACCACTCCTCAATTCTGCGGGGGAACTTTTGGGCATTAATAAGGCGATTTTGAGCCCCAGTGGCGGGAGTTCAGGTATTGGCTTTGCCACATCGATAATTCCTGTCCAGCGGCTTTTGGCGGTGGGACTTGAAAATCCCAGCGAAGATGCTCCCGTGGCAACGAATATTCCTCGGACCAGTCAACCGCGACAGCCTCGACAAAGACCAACTTTAGGTCTTACCCTGGAAGCCCAAAGTTTAACAGTGCTGGATGTGGAGCCAGGCTCGGTGGCTGAACGCAGTGGGCTTCAACCTGGGGACCGCCTTCTGCGCGTGAATAACTATCCGCTTAATAGCCCAGAACTCCTCCAGCAAGCCTTGGAGCAACAGCAACCTTTGGTGCTAACCGTAGTTCGTGATCAGCGAATTGGTTTG
Organism: Gloeobacterales cyanobacterium; assembly: GCA_038245785.1. Lineage (GTDB taxonomy): Bacteria > Cyanobacteriota > Cyanobacteriia > Gloeobacterales > PMM-0068 > Sivonenia. The sequence goes on from JBBRSB010000004.1 coordinate 29,600, forward strand.
ATTCGAATCAGGTTGTAGTCCCTGGAAGGGACGAAAAGACTTTGTATTGGTCTAAATTTCAGCATTATATAAAAGAAGATATTGTCCAGGCCCGTCGAAAGATTTAGGGCAATTTCCTGAGAGAGGGCATTGCATGAAAGGACTTGAGTATCCACCTGTTAATGATGACTTGCTGACTGAAGTTGTGCAGCGCATCATGAGTGTTGGAACGCCGCTGAAGATTGTGCTGTTTGGCTCACGAGCACGAGGTGATGCCAAACTTGACAGTGACCTCGATTTGCTGATTGTCGAAGAGTCTGATTTACCCCGCCATAAACGCGCTCCTCATTATTACCAAGCAATGGCGGGTGTATTTCCAGCCAAAGATATTATGGTGTGGACTCTGGCTGAAATTCAGGAATGGTCTGCGGTACCCAATGCATTTATTACGACGATTCTGAATGAAGGAAAAGTTCTTTATGAAAGATCAGAGGAATCTTATGAAGCTCCTGCTGGATGCTCACATATATTCTGAGCTCCAGGTTACAACTGGAGGGTGTTGAGCGCCTTCCATGATTTCCAAGATTTTCAATCAACGGACTGACCAGGAACACTTCCTGAAGAACTATCAGGGAGGCTATGCTGGCCTGACTGCCGTGCCAGGGGCCGGGAAAACGACGGTGCTCGTCCGTTTGTTTCTCCGGCTGGTGGAGCAGGGCATTTCGCCCGACAAAATCTTGGTCCTCTCCTATACCCGTGCTGCCAGCCGCAACTTCCAAGATCGTCTGGTGGCAGAAGCGCCTCAACTTAGCCGTCACCGCTTGGACAATATTTGTACGATTCATGCCTGTGCCCTGCGCCTGATTCGCGGTCAGCTCGGTCGCTGGGGATATAACCAAGAGAAGACGACAACGATTTCAGCATTGCAAAAACGCGATTTGATTGAAGGCTTAGTCCAACAATGGCTTGTTGGTCGAGAAGCGCAGTGGCAGCAGTTCCTCGTGCCTAAAGTCAAACCTGAACAGATACAGCAGTGGCGATTAAAACTGGTGGACTTGGCGGAGCAGGGCATCAGTTTGGTAAAACAGTGGCGGCTTTCGCCTACAGATTTGGAAAAGAGTAATTTTACTTTTCAACAACAGCGATTTTTTCTGGCCCTGGTCAGCGGTGTTTTTCAGTCCTATCAAAAACAACTGAAAGAGCTGAATTTGCTCGATTTCGATGACCTTGTTTATCTGGCGATTGAACTTCTAGAGGAGGACCATAGGCTTAGGGAATATTGGCAAAAGCACTATCAATACCTGTTAGAAGATGAAGCCCAGGATTCTTCTCCGGCGCAGTGTAGACTTTTGGAACTCTTGGCGGGGGCTGAGGGAAATTGGGTCCGGGTGGGAGATCCAAATCAGGCGATCTTTTCTTCCTTTACGGCATCCACTCCTCAATTTCTCAGTGAATTTTGTCAGCAAAACCAGCATTTTCAGTTAGAGCAATCGGGACGCTCTGTACAACCGATTGTCCAGCTTGCCAATAATTTGGTGACGGCAGTGATGGGGCAGCATCCCCATCCTCCTGCTCAAGACTCTTTCTTGGCTCAACGGATTCAGTCTGCCAGCAATAGCCCAGAACCTCATCTTCAAAGTGAACCGAGGTTTTGGAGCCGCGAAGAACGGGATGAAGAAATTCAGGAAGTGATCAGGCGCAGTAAGCGTTATTTGACTACCTACCCGGACCATTCGGTAGGAATTTTGGCCTTTGCCAATAAGTATCTCGATGACTTCAATCGTCGTTTGTCCGCCCAGAATATCCCCTTTGTCGACCGCCGTAATAGTCCGGGAGGGGCTTTGCTCGATAACCTCCAGGTTCTGCTGCAATGGGTGGTGGACCCTCTAAGAAAGAAACATTTCCAAGAAGCGGTTCAGAAAATTGGACGCTTTGAAAAAGGACCGATTATCAGTGGCTTACTTTCTCAAGTGGACCCGGTCTCTTTCTTGGATGGTGTGTGGGCTTGGCGCACTTTACCGGGTTGGAGCAAGCTCTCGGAGAACGATCAAATCGAACTGGTTACTATCGAGGAAAAACTAAGGTTTTACTATCAAAAGCGCATAGAACCGCTCCCAGAATTCTTACTCAGAACCAGTAAACTTTTTGGCGAAGATCCTGCCTGGATTGCCACGACCGAGCAATTAGCCCGTTCACTCGTGAATTCTGGTTATGCAAAGACGACGGAGGAATTCTTAGATTTTTTGGCGTCTAAAAAAGGACAGCAATGGCGAGAAAAAATGGTCCCGATTGAAGAGGAGATGCTGGAAGAAGAAAAAGGAATGATTGAGCTATGTACGCTGCATTCTGCTAAAGGCCGAGAGTGGGATGCCGTTTTTATTCCTGGCATCACGCCCTACTGGTTTCCCACAGATTACAATGACCCCTTCCAGGGTGAATTAGATTTTCTGACCGTATATCCAGAAGCCTTGTTGAAAGCAGAAATTTTGGGCGCGGTCAATACGTCAGATCCTGGATTAGTGACGAAGGATGAAATTATTCAAGAACGCCTGCGTTTGCTCTATGTAGGGATTACACGGGCTCGTCATTATCTAAGTTTGAGTACTTTTGGTAATCAATCAAGCGTCTTTACCTGGTTCTCTGAAGGCGTATGGTTTTAAAGTGACTTGTATATATAGAGGATTGCACGGGTCTCCTCTAGTTTTCCTACTCCTGATTTAAATTAATTCTTGTTTGAGGATATTTGAGCATTCTTCCAAAGCATCCATCACTACATGAGGGTCTGCTGATTGCTGCATTATTTCTGCTTCGAGGTCAAGTCGATTTTTAACATTGGGCAAGTCTTTTCTAAGTTCTTCAACTAAGGCAATGAGTTTGGCAACTTTCTGCTCAGATAATAAATTGATTTGCAAAGCCAATTGTGCCCGTTGCTCTGCTAACTGTTCCTGCCGACTCTGACGTACCAGCACCGCAGCCGTCATTACCAAAGAAACTAGACTAACTGACTCTTGTAGAAAGTAAAAAGGGGGTGGATCGAAAACTGGAATGTTCCACTGACGAGGCAAAGCATTAACCGTAATCCATAACCCATTAACAGCTAAAAGACTGTAGAAAAAAGCTGAACGCCCAAAAACTTCAGTAATGTGCTCAATCAAACGTTGATGGTGCGTTACATCTTGTTCTGCTCGCACTCTTAAAGCATTAATAGTTTCAACATTTTGCCCAATATAGTCTGGGTACTGTGGCTTAGACGGAGCAGAAAATTGCTGCGCAACCCGTCTCTTTATAGAACTAATCGTACGCTTTGGGTTTTCCATGCTTGCAGAGCGTTTCCAGTCTTAGTTGGTCTTGTAGCAATAGATGTCGTGATTTGTGATCCATTTCGAAATGGATCACAAATCATCGTTTACACCGCGCTTCGACCTGTAATCAGGTTATAAGCCACACCAATTAAAGCTAAAACTAAAAGGATGTGGATTAAGCCACCACCCACATGAACGGCAAACCCAAACAGCCATAGGAAGAACAAAACAACAACGCCTGTCCAAACTAAACTAACCATGACTATTACCTATATTTCTAATGCTGCGATACTAATATCGTAAGTAAATCTCTGTTAATTGGAACCCGCCTAAAGGAGTAGATTTTTTTGTGGTCTGGAAGGCTGCCGCTCTGACAGAGTGTAGTAATCAATACATTTTGAGCTTTTCGCGCCTGAGATAGTACCAACAACCTTATCCCTAACGATAAATCCTTAACGTTCAATGGAGAGACTGAATATGGGCTATGCCATCTAGCCTTTCAAACCCGAGAGATTAGAGGAGACCGAGAGCATTCTTCCCAATAACAGCTACACAACTCTTTACCCGATGAGGAATTTCCATGGCCATTCTTGAAATCACCGATGTTCTGCTAGAAGCAAAAAAAGAACAGAAGCTTACCTTTGCTCAATTGGGAAAGCTCCTTGGACGCGATAAAGTCTGGGTGGCAGCCCTTTTCTATGGTCAGGCACGAGCTTCGGAGGATGAAGCGTCTAAGCTGTTAGATGCTCTAGATTTAGAAGAAGACTTAGCTGAAATCTTGACTGATTTTCCCCTCAAAGGGGCTCTGGATGAGACGGTCCCCAGTGACCCTCTGATCTATCGTTTTTATGAAATCATGCAGGTCTATGGCATGCCGATGAAGGACGTGATTCAGGAAGAATTTGGCGATGGGATCATGAGCGCTATCGATTTCACGCTCACGATTGACAAAGAAGAAGACCCGAAAGGGGACCGCGTAGTCGTTACCTACAATGGCAAATTCTTACCCTACAAAAAATGGTGACAGCGGATGAGCAGGGTCTTCTTCGAGACAGAGAAGACTCTGCTTTTTCGCTATACTGAAGCCCAACTATGGCTAATCTCAAACGCACGCGAGACGATATTCTGGTATCCATTCTTGACACTGTCCACCGTAAAGGCTTCAACGCGACGGGACTAAGTGAGCTATTTTCTGTTAGCGGTGCATCGTCTGGAAGCTTCTATAACTACTTTCACTCTAAGCATGAACTGGGCCATGCCTTGATTGACTTTGAGTGGAAAAGTCTTAGGGAACAGATCATCGAGCCGTCCTTTAGCGAACATGAAGACCCGATTCTCCAACTGAGGGCGATGCTTGACCGCTTGGAGGCGAAACAGTTATCAGCCCCTGATTGTGCCGGTTGTTTGCTGGGAAATTTGATTGTAGATTTAGTCGAGCAGGATGAATCTTTCCGCACCCATCTCATCGCTGTATTTGATGAATGGGAAGCAAGAATTGCGGAGGCCCTCAGCCGAGATAGCGATCAAGTCGCTCCTGAGGTGATAGCAGAACAAATGACCACCCTGCTTGAGGGCGTGATGTTGATGGGCAGGCTACGCCGCGACCACGATCGAGTTCGTCGTGGGTTTGCTGCTGCCCGCAATTTGCTCCAGCAGTCCACAAAGTCTAAGGTCTCTGCCTAAATTGGGTGAGCCGTAGCGTAAGACACTTTAATTTTATCCAAACTCGATTAATTATATAGAACGTTCTATTTAGAATTTATCTCTGAGGCTAACGGTTGAGCCTGAGCGGATTATGGCTATGCAAAGAACCAACCTATGAAAAAGGAGTAGGACCGACATGGAAGTTTCACCCTTGATTTCTCCAGCCCAGTTAGCGTTAGAGAAGGAACAGGAGTCTGTCGTTATCATCGATACCCGTGCCCCGGAAGAGTACGCCATTTCCCATATCCCTGGTGCGGTGAACATCCGCGAAATATTTACCTATTTGACCAACTCCACCCCAGAAGCTTTGCTCGGCCTGCAGTCCTTATTTTCAGAAATTCTTGGCGCGGCTGGTCTGTCGGGCGAAGAACGGGCGGTTATTTACGAAGATGCGATGGACAGTGGCTATGGACAATCTTGCCGGGGATATTTTTTACTGAAGTATCTAGGGTATCCCAAGGTATCTGTTTTGCATGGAGGCTATAAAGCATGGCAGGCTGCAGGGCTTTCGACCACAGCAGAAGTGCCCACGCCTCAGAAGAAAGTGCTTCCCCTAGAGATTAATACTTCGATCATGGTCACAACCGAGGAAATGCTGAGCGCACTCAGTGACCCAAAGGTGATCAAGTTGGATGTCCGAGATTATGACGAGTGGATAGGCACTAGTTCTTCGCCCTATGGGGTGGATTTCTGCCCGCGCAAAGGCCGGATTCCAGGTGCCGTCTGGATTGAGTGGTATGAGATGATGATGCCCGATTCCGAAATTCCAATGTTCAAGTCTAAAGAAGAAATTATCGCACTCTGCGAGGAAGTGGGCATCACACCGGATTCTGCGGTATACGTCTATTGCTTCAAGGGGTCTCGCGCTTCTAACACGCTGCTGGCCCTGAAAGAAGCAGGAATTAAAGATGTCCGCAACTACTTTAGCTCCTGGAATGAATGGTCTCGTGACCCATCTCTTCCGATTGAAACGGGGCAACCCAGTCCAGTCAGTATGGTTTCCCGTGTTTAACTGGCTACTCAGAATTCCCTATGCGCCGATGCTGAGTAGCAGCTAAAGATAGATACAAAAACCCCCGGTCGAGGCCGGGGGATAGGGAAGATTCTTGTCAATATAGAGATGTCATTTTATTCATTTGGTAACACATCTTTCTTCTGCACTACAGCACTTGGACTTTCTGGGCAATGGCCTCACCCAAACGAGTAAAGTGTTTAGGGTTAAGCGTTAAGAGCGCATCAGCTTGGGCTTTAATTACCGCTTGAGCAATCAGAGCATCGAAGATGCCACCACCGGGTAATTGATGCTGAACCATGAGGCTAATCGCCGCAATGTAATCTTCTGTAGAAAGGGGGATGAGTTCAAAGGTTTGTAGATTATCGCGAATCAGCTCTTGCGCTAGGGCAGGGGGAATTCGAGTTTGAGGAATCCGTGTCAGTACAGAATAGAGTTCTGCCAAGGTATGGGTGGTGGCGAGGCCATTGATTTGCCTTGCTTGAGCTTGTTGGAGCATAGATAAGCATGTCGTATGGCGAGTGTGCCCGGTCAGCATGGCGGCAACGAGCACTGAGGTATCAAAGAGATATTTCATGCGCCAATTTGGCTTTGAATGCGTTCTTCGCGCAGGTCATCGATTAGAGTATCGAGATTACCAAGCGGTGGGGTGTCCAGTACCAAGGCGGTGCCTTCACGATGGACTTTAGCTTCTTGGCTTACGGGTTGGAGAATAATGCAGCCGTTGCTGACTTCCAGATTGAGGGATTGGGAATCCATGAGGCCAAGCTGTTGGCGAATTTCTAGGGGTATTTCTAAACGTCCGGTTTCGTCGATGATGATGGCAGTCATGGGTATGTTTCCTGCTAGACAGTCAAACGGTTTGCTAATTCAATAATTATAGTCAGTGACCCTGAGCAGCTTGTCATTTGGGAGTGGCAACAATTATTAATCGGTCGAGGGCATTGCAGCTATAAGCTGCACTTACCTCATTGGGCAAACTCATTCCCGCTTTACAGTCTAAAGCACCGTAATTGAATCCTAAAGTCTAAGACCCTTCCGTTATTGACCTCAGGCGGTCATTATCATCTTAGAAAGGTTATTTATTCAACATTGATAAATCTCTTATTCTTAGTATTTGATCGGTCGGATCTTTGGCATCTGTATTAAAACGAAATTTTATATTTTTGCCTTGCACTGTTGTAATTATCATTTCTGAAAACATATGGTTTGTTTTTTCGATGTCAAGTCCACTTACCTCTGCCCAACTGATTTCACGTGCTAGAGAATATATTTTGTATAGGCTAATTCTTTGCCTGGTATAGCTATTCCTGCAAAAGAACTAAATGAGTACTGGTCATAAAATATCAATGCTACCCAAAAACCTATGTAAATGCAAAATCCTAGAAGACCTTGATATTCAATTATTTCACTAAAGTATTTAAGACTTAGTATATTGGCACCAGCATAAATGGGGAAAACTATAAGTACTAATACCAGACAAAAAATACCCATAAGGGAAAAAACAGATTCAATATTCCAGCAGGTTATTGTTTCATTATCTTCTGTTGGCGGAAACTCCATTTTATTGATTGCATCCACATTCGAAAACCTCAATAGCTATAGTTCCCAAATTTCCAACGACAGGATAAGGGCTGATCAAACGTTCAGCAGAACGAAATATCTCTAAATCTATAGAGGCAAAGGGAATCAGCTAAAAGCGGGATCTTTGAGATAGTCCTGGAAGCTCATTGCCTGTTGGTCTTTTTTCGATAGGACCGGGTCTTTGAGCGGCCAATCGATGCCTATGTCAGGATCATTCCAAGCCAAGCTTTTCTCTGCCGTAGGACTGTAATAGCCCGTCTGTTTATACTGCACTTCGACAAAGTCTGTGAGCGAGGCGAAACCATGGGCAAAACCAGGAGGGATGTAAAACTGCTTCTTATTCGCGGCGGAGAGTTCAAGTCCGAACCATTTGCCAAAAGTGGGAGAGCTGGCCCGTAAGTCCACCACCACATCAAAAACAGTGCCGAGCGTACAGCGGACCAATTTACCTAAGGGCGCGGTCATATCTTGATAGTGCAACCCTCGCAACACGCCATAGGTAGACCGAGAGTGGTTTTCCTGGAAGAATTCCAGGTCCAAGCCCATCGCTGCAAAATCTTTCTTTTGCCAGACCTCCATAAAGAAGCCCCGCTCATCTTCAAAACATTGAACATCAATGATTACAGGACCCTCTAGCGGAGTCTTAGTCAGTTCGGCCTTCATAGTGCTTCGTCGTTCCTCAAAAGGACAATCTAGGGAATCTCAATGTGAGAATCATCTCCTAACAAAAAGCGATAGGCTTTGGGCTGGGATGGGGCGCGGGAGAGTTTGGCCCGACGACCGATTAGGCTATCTACAATCCGACTATCGATGCCCTCTACCACCGCTCCTTCGAGGATTACGGAGTGTTCTATATCCACGCCTCTTAGCAAGACTCCATCGGCAATGCTGGAATAGGGACCAATGAAGCAATCTTCCAAGATGCAGTTGCGACCAATCACCACCGGACCTCGTATCGAACAGCGAATCAGGTCGCTGCCTGGACCCACCTGGACGCGACCAACTAATTGGGTTTGTTCATCTTTAGTGCCCTGGAAACCTGTTTGACACCGCTCGTCTAGGAGGATGCGATTGGCTTCGAGCATGTCATCTTTCTTTCCAGTATCCAGCCACCAACCCTGTAGTTCTTCGGCTTGGACCGCATACTGACCATCAATCAGATGTTGGATCGCATCCGTAATCTCCAATTCTCCCCGCGGTGAGGGCAGAATCTGGGCAATGGACTGATGGACTTGAGGAGAGAAGAAATAGACCCCAACCAAGGCCAGATTCGAAGGCGGATCTTTGGGTTTTTCTATCAAGCGCAGCACTTTACCTTGCCCATCAATCTGGGCCACGCCGAACGCTCTCGGATTTTTTACCTGTCTCAGCAGAATCAAAGCATCTAGACTCTCCGCTTTAAACTGTTCGATAAAGCGATCCAGATCATCACAAATCAGGTTATCCCCCAGATACATGACAAAGGGAGAATCTTTCAAAAAGTCCTGGCTCGTTTTTACCGCATGGGCCAAGCCAGAAGGATGGTCCTGGCGAATGTAGGTCAGCTTCGCTCCAAACTGTTCGCCATTTCCTGTTACCTGCTGGATTTCATCCCCCGTCTCCGGGCTAATCACAATCCCAATTTCAGTGACGCCCGCTTTGACCATCGCTTCCAGACCATACCAAAGCACGGGCTTGTTGGCTACAGGAACCAGTTGTTTTGCGCCTGTATAGGTCAAGGGCCTAAGCCGAGTGCCCTTGCCTCCCGAGAGAATTAGTCCACGCATGGTTTAGCCTCAGCTAAGTATTGACTCAAACTTTCACGCCAATCGGTTAAAGGAATTCCCAAATTGTGCAGAGAGGATTTATCGAGCAAAGAATATTGGGGTCTGGGAGCAGGCCGCTTAAATTCTTCAGTCGTCACCGGACGGACAGGCGTTGTTAGCCCCTTCTGTCGCAGAATTTCCTGGGCGAAATCGAACCAGGTGCAGGTTCCTTCATCACTGCAATGGTGTATTCCGTATTGCTCTGTCTGAATTAATTGCTCTAAGGCTTTGGCCAGGGTCATCGTCCAGGTGGGGGAACCCTTTTGGTCCGCCACCACCTTCAGTTCTGTCTGGGTTTGGGCCAGATGGATCATCGTATCGACAAAGTTTTTGCCATGCTTGCCGTAGAGCCAACTGGTGCGCACGATGAAGTAACGTTCGAGGATGCCTTGAACAGCCCATTCTCCCATCAGCTTAGAACGCCCGTAGACGCCTAGCGGAGCCGTAGGATCATTGGGAAGATAGGGATGCGGCTGGGTTCCGTTGAATACGTAGTCTGTGGAGATGTACACCATCGCTGCGTCTATCGCTTTACAGGCCACGGCGACATTCTGCGTGCCATAGCCATTGACGAGGTAAGCAGTAGCAGCATCGGACTCTGCTTTGTCTACGGCCGTATAGGCAGCTCCATGGATCACCACCTGCGGGCGATGAGCAGTGAAGAAAGCCTGTACCGCTTCAGGCTTAGTAATGTCCAATTCTTTGAGATCCGCCGCCAAGACCTGATGGCCTTGTTGCTTTAAATAGGGCACGAGATCTTGTCCCAGCATCCCTCTTGCCCCAGTCACCAGCACATGCATAGAAGTCATAGTTATACCAGTGGGGTGAGATCTTTGCGGACACGGTGCACCCAGTCCTGATGGCTCAGATACCAGTCCACGGTTCGGGCCAATCCAGTCTCAAAATCCACCGTTGGTTGCCAGCCGAGCGTGTCACCGATTTTCTTAGGGTCAATGGCATAGCGCAGGTCGTGACCAAGCCGGTCTGTGACAAACTCAATCAGGTCTTCTGACTTGCCCATCAGTTCCAGAAGCTTGCGAATCACTTGCAGGTTGGTCCGTTCATTGTGCCCACCCACGTTATAGATCTGACCACTTTCACCCTGGTGCAGCACGATATCCATCGCCCGACAATGGTCTTCTACATAAAGCCAATCACGGACATTTTGACCATTGCCATAAACCGGCAACGGCTTATTCTCTAAAGCCAGGGCAATGAAGTATGGAATCAACTTCTCGGGCAGCTGATACGGCCCGTAGTTATTGGAACAGCGGGTGGTGACGACTTCCATGCCAAAGGTCTCATGATAGGCCCGCACATAAAAATCAGCCCCGGCTTTACTGGCTGCATAGGGACTATTCGGCGCTAGCGGAGTTTCTTCGGTGAAATACCCTTCTGCACCCAGAGTTCCATATACTTCATCCGTCGAACATTGCAAGAAGCGACGCACTCCATACTCGCGAGCCGCATCGAGGAGCACCTGAGTGCCCGTAATATTGGTCTCGATAAATATGCCTGGATTTTTGATACTGCGGTCCACGTGGGACTCAGCAGCCAAATTCATGATGTAATCCACACCTTGACGGACGACTTGCCGCACAAAATCTTTATCTTGCAGTTGTCCCTTGAAGAATCGATAGCTAGGGTTTGCTTCCAAATCCTCTACGTTTTCAGGTCTGCCAGCGTAGGTCAGTGCATCCAGATTCCATATTTGATACTCAGGATAGGTGCGCAGTAAGTGACGTACAAGATTAGAACCGATAAACCCGCATCCACCTGTTACCAATAGGGTTGTCATTCAAGGTTTCCTCATCCCCAATGTTAAAGAACTTAACAGAAAATCACCTGATTCGTGAGGGACGATCTAAAAAAAGGTCTCAGTACTTATTTCGTACCAGCGGTAACTAAGTTTTCTTTTTACTTTTAGTTTTTTTCTTGGGTGTTTCTTTCGAATCTGTACCGCCCCGATAAGTAAATGCACGAATCACCGTTCCTTCTTTGGGTATATTGCCCGCAATAAAGCTGGCCTGGTCCGAGCCATACACCTGTACATCTCCTGGCGGAAACAATTTCATAAAGTCTTCCATACCGACTAAAGTGCAGCTTTCATCGGCTGCTTGTGTCTTGAAATGAGTTGGGATTACTATCCGTGGATTGAGGTCACTTACCGCTTGCTTAGCGGCTTCTGGCCCATAGGCTTTTTCACCACCGCCCACAGGAATCAACAGAATATCGGGAGTCCCCAGTAGAATTTTCTGCTCGGAGGTCAGCGGAGAAGCAATCCCTCCCAAGTGCACAACTTTGATGCCAGCCTGTTGCCAACTCCAGGCCACATTCACTCCGTAGCGGTTCCCCTCTTTTTGGTCATGGTAGGTGCGCACCCCTTGAAATTTCAAGCTGTCGACATTGTAAATACCGGGTTCAAACAGGACCTTAGGATTGCCTGGAATCACTTCTAGGGAACCTTCATCGAGCAAACGAGAACTTAGCAATACCAAATTGGAAGCCACAGAAGGCCGCCTATAGCCTGCAGTACAGCCTGATGGTTTAAAGGGATTGACCAAGATGGTCGATTCTGCAGAACTAAACAAAAAGCAGGTATGTCCTAACCAACGGATGTTCAAGGATTTCCCGGCTTTTGGGCGTTCTTTAGCGGTTTGAGCTTGTGCAGTGGAGCCCAATAGATCTAAGGGGGCTATTGCTGCGGTTAGCCCTAGGGCTAGAAGAATACGTCGCTTCATGAAAATCCTTATCGAGAACTATTAAGGCTGAGGTTGGTGAGGTCGCCTGGGCGGTAGCGCTTCCAGAAAATTGATCAACAACGCCTTACCTTGGGTTGTCAAAATGCTTTCTGGATGGAATTGAACACCCTGGAGAGAAGGGTAATCCCGATGCTGGACGCCCATTATTACGCCATCTTCTGTAGAGGCCGTGATCCGTAAGGTATCCGGACACGTTTCTCGCTGGATGACCAAGGAGTGGTATCGGGTCGCGGTAAAGGGATTGGGCAGTCCTTGAAATACTCCGACGCCCTCATGAAAAATCGGAGAGGTTTTGCCGTGCATCAGGGTAGGTGCTGCTACGACCTGAGCTCCATAGTTAAGACCAATGCACTGGTGTCCCAGGCAGACACCCAGAATCGGAACGGTCCCGGCCAGTTCCCGGATAATGTCATTGCAGACCCCCGCTTGCTCGGGTCGTCCTGGACCTGGCGAGAGCACAATCCCCTGAGGCTGGAGCTGACGGATCTCTTCTAGAGAGATTTGGTCATTGCGATATACCTGGATATAGTCGTCATGCTCAAAGCCCTCGGCTGCCGCACTGAGTTCTCCCAGGTACTGCACCAGATTGTGTGTAAAGCTATCGTAGTTATCAATAACTAGAATCATAAAACGGGTGAATTCCGTTTTTGATGATACATTAAGCAGTCACCGAGCCGCCAGAACTAGCTTAGGGCAAGCTGGTTAGGGAGGTCATTTAATTCGGCTGAGGACCACAGCCCTCTATGCTTCCCCTCCTCTTCTGGCAAATATTTTGGGTTGTCCTATGGCTGGCCATTCTCTGGCTAGGAGCTGAAGTATTACGCCGCCAAGAAATAGCACCCGAAACCATCCGTAAGGTTGTACATATTGGCGCGGGGCATGTCATCCTGCTGGCCTGGGGGCTAAAGATTCCGCTGGTCTACTGCCTCTTCGCTTCTGGGACAGCCAGCATCCTGACGCTGGTTTCCTACCGTATCCCCATCCTAGAGAGTATTAATGGAGTCGGTCGCAAGAGCCTCGGGACGTTCTACTATGCCGTGAGTATTGGTATCGTAACAGCGCTATTTTGGCCTTCTGAGCAGTATCACTTTGGCGCTTTAGGTATTTTAGTGATGGCCTATGGAGATGGCTTTGCCGCCTTGGTCGGTCAACGCTATGGCAAAACAATGTATACGGTGTTGGGGATGGCAAAGACCGTAGAAGGTTCTCTGACCATGGCTTTGGTCAGTACCTTAGTCAGTGGTCTGGTGCTTTCGATAGGCATTGGCTGGAGTTTTGGAATCTGGGGGATTGCCGTACTGATTGGCATTGGGTCTATGTTTTTAGAAATGTTCTCCGTCGGCGGCATCGATAATCTCACCGTTCCTGTAGGCAGTGCTATTTTGGCCTGGGTACTATTACAATAGTCCCGGAATCCTTGATCGGGTTTTAAACTAGAAGCAATGTTCCAATTAGCTAGTCCTCTTGAGAAATCTACTTACTCCTGATTTAATTCTGCCCTCTGGGGTTACAGGCATCGATTTACAAGCCCTGAAGCGCCTTGGCATTCAGGGCTTGATTCTGGATGTGGATGATACCCTCTTAGTCTTGGGGGCCTCCGACCTTGACCCGGCGGTTATCGAATGGGTCGAAGAAGCCAAACAAGATTTTCAACTATGGATTGCTAGTAACAACCCAAGCACGCGTTTGATTAGCTCTGTCGCCGACGTCTTAGATATTCCGTTTATTAATAACGCCAAAAAACCTTTTCGTCGATCGCTGCGCCGAGTGATTGCGGAAATGGGTTTAACCCCGGTAGAAGTGGCCATCGTTGGCGACCGCTTGCTCACCGATGTTCTGGGAGGAAATCGCCTCGGACTCTACACCGTATTAGTTTTGCCTCCAGGCCCTGCCCGTTCTCTCGGTGCCAAAGTAATCCGGGCGTTAGAACGAAGGATTTATCATTTAACCCGAAATAAATTGACGGTGGATACCTCGAACTTTTAGATAGCAATCGATACATGGGGAAGACTTTTCCCTAGAATACTTTCATGATTACTGTTGCTGTTCCCTGTACTTCCGCCAACCTTGGGCCTGGGTTTGATGGCTTTGGCGTGGCGCTAGATTTAGAAAATCGGGTGGAGTTCTCTCCTGCCCCTCAGTTTGCTATCACCGTTTTGGGTCTCGGAGCTGAACGGGTAAGCCGTGAGGCCAACAATTTGGTGTACCGTAGCTTCGCCCACTTTTACCAGAGCCAAAATCTCCCGGTTCCTTCCGTCAAGATCCAGATCGAGATAGCGGTACCTTTGTCCCGTGGGTTAGGAAGTTCAGCGACTGCGATTGTGGCGGGTTTAGTCGGGGCCAATGAGATGGCGGGCAAGCCTCTGACTGACAGTAAGCTCCTGGAACTAGCCACGGAACTAGAAGGGCATCCTGATAATGTGGCCCCGGCCCTCTTGGGCGGCTGCCAACTGGCCCTCTGCACCCCTAAAGGCGTATTATCGATTCCCTTAGCCTGGCATCCCAGTATTTGCTGTGTGGTCATCGTTCCTGCTTTTGAGCTGTCTACCCGTAAGGCTCGTGCCGTACTGCCCAAGAAAATTCCAAGGGCGGATGGCATTTTCAACAGCTTGCATACAGCGCTTCTAGTCAAAGCTTTGGAAAGCGGCAATCCCCTTTGGTTACAGGAAGCGCTACAAGACCGACTGCATCAGCCCTATCGCATGGGCCTAATACCTGGCTTTGAAGCCTTGCAGCAAACAGCGCTTGAACAAGGAGCCTATGGCATGGTGTTAAGTGGTGCCGGACCTACGGTTCTTGCGCTGTGCCCAGAAGAAGCCGTCCAGGAGGTAGGCAGTTCCTTGGTCTATACCTGGGGCCAGTACAAAACTACAGCCGAAAGCCATCATCTAAACTATCGGACTAAAGGCTATCGAGTGTTTTAGAATGCCTGCATGCATAATTCTTTAACGCTTCAACCAGCTTCCGCACTACGGGGCACCCTCCGCGTTCCGGGGGATAAGTCTATTTCTCATCGAGCTTTGATGTTGGGAGCCCTGGCTGAGGGAGAGACGATTATTCAGGGACTGCTTCCTGGCGAAGACCCGATTAGTACGGCTCGCTGCCTCAGCGCTTTAGGCGCAGAAATTACGGAGATTAACAGTACGGAAGTTCGGGTACGCGGCACTGGATTGGGCCAGCTTAAGGAGGCTACCGACTTCCTTGATGCAGGCAATTCTGGGACTACCCTGCGCTTGATGATGGGCATTCTCGCCAGTCAACCCGGTCTTTTTTCGACCCTGACCGGAGATGCCTCGCTCCGTTCGCGACCGATGGGCCGCGTTAGTACGCCGCTGAGCCAGATGGGCGCTCAGATTTGGGGCAGGCAGGGTGGAAAGTACGCCCCCCTGGCTATCCAGGGACAAAGCCTTAAGCCTTTTCACTATCAGTCTCCTATTGCCTCAGCCCAAGTTAAATCAGCCGTGCTGCTCGCCGGACTGCTGACACCAGGCCAAACCCTGGTTACAGAACCTGTTCGTTCTCGCGACCATTCAGAACGGATGCTCCGAGCCTTTGGCGCCAAAGTTTATACCGATGAAAGTTTAACCGTGGCCGTAGAAGGTCCGACGCGTCTGGTCGGACAGACGGTCGTAGTTCCTGGAGATATTAGTTCAGCCGCTTTCTGGCTGGTGGCAGCATCGATTGTGCCCAATTCAGAACTTTTGTTGGAAAACGTGGGTATCAATCCCACCCGTACCGGAATTTTGGACGTACTCCAAGCTATGGGCGCGGATATAGAACAGCTCAATCTTCGAGAGCAGGCGGGAGAACCCGTTGCCGACCTGCGCGTGCGCTCTGCTCAACTGCGGGGAACGACCATTGGCGGTTCCTTGATTCCTCGGCTGGTCGATGAAATTCCGGTCCTGGCCATAGCCGCTTTGGCGGCAGAAGGAAAAACGATTATCCGTGATGCCGAAGAACTGAGGGTCAAAGAGAGTGACCGTCTGGCCGCTATGGCTCAAGAGCTTTGTAAGATGGGCGCCCAGATTCAAGAATATCCTGATGGACTAGAAATCCACGGTCCACAGCAACTGATCGGGGCCACTGTCAGTCCACACACAGACCACCGCATTGCGATGAGCCTAGCCATAGCTTCTTTACTAGCCCGAGGAGAAACGACCTTAGAGAATCCAGCATGCGCTCGGGTTTCCTACCCTGAATTCTGGACGACCCTAGACCAAGTCAGAAAATAGTTCTGTAAACAGTACCTGGGAGAGCTAACAGCATTCCAGGTATGATAGAAATTCCGCGTTAGGGGTTGCGGCCTATGCCTGCTACTATTCAATTTTTGCCTGGAGTGAATGAAGAAGTTTCGGATGTACGCATCACCGGAACCAAATATGACAACCGTAAGGCAGCGACGTTCTACTTTTCCAATCCCAAAATCAATACGGGGGGCGGAGTGAAAGGGATGCGGATGCAAGACGACGAGGGCGTCCTAGAGACCACAGACGTACGGAGCAAATTCACGAACGGTGAATTCACGGGTCTTGAAGCCGTCTATGAAATGACCACGGAACAGGAATTTGAACGTTTCATGCGTTTTATGAATCGCTATGCCGAGTCCAATGGCATGGAATTCCAGAAAAAGTAGCGACTGTAGTTACTGAGCTCTTTCTTGAATCCTTGCTGACTGTAAGGCAGAGGTTTGCTACTAAGCACTCAGATTAGAGGTTTAGGGTGGAGCCTGTTCTACGTAAAATGCTGGCTCAGAGCAAGATTCAGCAAGCAGAACTACTGCCGATTCTGCTAACTGTTGACAGAGGGGGGGAACTCTAGAGAGAGTCACCCTACCCTTGATAGCCTGTGGAACCAATCGAAGACCTGGTAGAACAACTACAAAGTGGAACGACTGAACAGCGAATCCTCGCCGCAGAGCGCCTAGGACGTTCACATAGTCCGCTGAGTTTGCATACCTTGACGGCGCTGATAGACGTTTTAAAAGATCCAGACGAGCAGCTGTGTTATCAATCAGCGAAGAGTTTGGTTTGGATGGTTGGATATCAGCGGGGGCTAAAACTGCTTGAACATGACAATCCAGAAGTACGACATGCGACCATTTGGGCTCTGGATGAACTGAAACTGAGAAAGGAACAGCAAGAATGGTTGATTCCTGCCCTCCTAAACTGTTTACATGATGAGCATGGTGCAGTACGGGCTGCAACGGCCTACATGCTCGGACGCATGGGGGCTGATGAAGCTTTAGAAAGTTTGATTGCGCTTATAGACGACGAGTATCCCTTGGCCCAGATGAACGCCCTGGATGCCTTGGGTCAGCTTAGAAACCCGAAGGCTTTTGAAGCTTTGGTCACTTGTCTAAGCTCTTCCTACGCCTTTTTAGCCGCTGATGCTTTGGGCAAATTGGGACAACCAGAAGCTATCCCCTATCTACTTCCCCTTTTAGAGAGCTCAGACCCGACCATACAGGGCTCTGCAACCCTCGCCATTCTCAATCTAGACCATGGGCCATGTACGGCTGAACTTTTGGCTCATCCTCAAGAGATCGTTCGTTTGATCTGTGCCCGTGGACTTTCTGAGCAAATAGAGCATCACAGCCATATCACCTTGCGCACCTTAGGCCCCCAGATGCCTCAATCGCCCCTCATGCCCCATTTGAAGAGGCTGGTTCCTACCCTGATGGTAAGACTTGACTGTGAAACCAATCTCCGCCTGAGAAGGTTACTGATCAAGCTCCTCGGTCAACTTCACGCGGCTCAGTCGCTCCCGCTGCTAGCTACCCTGCTGACGGCAGATCCGGAAGCAGAAATACGGGCTGATGCCGCACTTTCCCTAGGATGTATGGAAGATTCAGAAGTCCTCAGGTCCATACTCCAAAGAGTCCTGGCCGAAGATCTATCCCTTCAGGTAAAAATTGCGGCCAAGAAAGCTTTAGAACGTTTAGATTTCATCGCTACGGCTGCTAAGTTGGTGAACACCGACATAGTTCACCAAGAGATCTCCTAGTGCCGTTTGTTCAACAGTCAACCGAAGATGGTTCAATCACCTATTTCTCCCCAGAATTTGAAGAAACCTTTCACTCAGAGTACGGAGCCGTTCAAGAAGTCCAAGAGCAATTTATTGAGCCCTGCGGACTCGTAGATCTGGCCCAAAAGGGTATACCTATTCGTTTGATTAATACCTGCTATGGTCTGGGCTACAACAGTGCAGCGGCCATTGAGACCGTGCTCAACACCAATCCCGCCTGCCCGATCGAAATTTACACCATGGAATTGGACCCTTTGGTGATTCGCCAGGCAAGCCAAGAAAATGTGCTCCATCCATGGCCCAAAGCCCATATTTTGCTCGGTTCCCTTCCTAAAACTACAGAAATACAGTCTGGTTCTTTGACCTTTCATTTATTGCTAGGCGATGCTCGACAGCGTGTTGCTGATATTCCTAAAGGCTGGGCCAATGCAGTTTTTCATGACCCTTTTTCGCCTACAGCCTGTCCCGAACTATGGACCGTAGAGTTCTTTCAAGCACTGGCACAGACTATGGCAAGAGAAGGCATCTTGAGCACCTACTCTAGTTCTGCCGCTGCCCGCAAAGCGATACTCGAAGCTGGATTCACCTTGGGGACAGGATTGCGCATTGGTCGCAGAGCACCAAGTACGATTGCCGATTTTGGGATACGGTCTTTGCCTCCTCTGGGGGAGCAAGAACAGGAACACCTTTTGACCAGTGCCGCCGTTCCCTACTGTGACCCTGAGCTGAACTGGAACCGTGCGCAGATTAAAGAGGACCGCAAACGACGCCAAGCTGAGTTTCAAGGGCCTTCTTCCAACCAGTGGCGCAAACGCTGGCTTAAGCGTGCTCCCTGAGCGGAGTCGTGTCCGGCACAAGGTACCTGCTGCCGTAGGCAGATTGAACAGGTAGGCGAAGCCGAGAAGGGAGTATAGGGGACCGGGAAGCAAACATGGGAAAATGGAGCGTCCCGCTTAATCACTCACCATGACCCAACAGACCATCCCAGCCCATGGCGGCACCTTAATCCAGCGCATTATGACTCCAGATATGCGGGCAGACTATCAGGCCAGAGCCACTCAACTCAAATGCATTTCAATCGATGAACGAACGGCCTCTGACCTGGAGATGATTGCCATTGGCGGGTTTTCGCCTCTAATTGGTTTTATGAACGAAGCCGATTATGGGTCTGTGGTCGAGCGGATGCATCTTCAAAATGGCTTGGCTTGGTCCATTCCAATTACTCTGTCGGTAACTCAGGAAATAGCCAATGGACTGAATATTGGTGAAACCATTGGGCTACAGGATGCTCAGGGCAAGCTGTTAGGGATTCTCAATCTAGAAGAAAAATATACCTACGATGCCCGCAAGGAAGCGGAGCATGTTTATCGCACCACGGATAAAGCCCATCCTGGCGTACAGGTAGTCTACAGCCAAGGCCCTGTGAACCTAGCCGGTCCGGTATGGCTCGTAGAGCGTCATCCCCATCCTCTATTCGCAGCCTACCAGCTAGACCCCAAAGAATCCCGTGAGCGCTTCGTCGCTTTGGGCTGGAAAACGGTGGTTGGTTTCCAAACGAGAAACCCTGTTCACCGCGCCCATGAATACATTCAAAAATGTGCCCTAGAGACAGTTGACGGTCTTTTTCTGCATCCACTCGTCGGCGCTACCAAAAGTGATGACATTCCTGCTGATGTGCGGATGCGCTGCTATGAAGTCCTTTTAGATAATTACTTCCCAAAAGACCGCGTAGTTTTAGCGATTAATCCAGCGGCGATGCGCTATGCAGGACCTCGCGAAGCGATTTTCCATGCCCTTGTCCGCAAAAACTATGGTTGTACCCACTTCATTGTTGGTCGGGACCATGCAGGGGTCGGCGATTATTATGGCACCTACGAAGCCCAGGAAATTTTCGATGAATTCGAACCAGGCGAATTGGGCATTATCCCGATGAAGTTTGAGCATGCCTTCTACTGTCTGAAAACCCAAAGCATGGCTACCGAAAAGACGAGTCCTTCTTCTCCGCAAGAGCGGGTACATTTATCAGGAACGAAAGTACGAGAACTTCTACGTCGTGGCGAAACCCCACCTCCAGAATTTTCTCGTCCAGAAGTTGCTCAAATCTTGATCAATGCCATGCGTGAACAAGCGAAGGTCTGATTTTTAGTTGGTGAATTTGTGATGCATGGCTTTCTGGAAAGGAAGCCCTATTCTTGCCTGGGTTTAGATTAGATTCTACGTTCTAGACCGAAGCGATAGCCTAGGCCATACACCGTATGGATCATAGAGCTATCAAATTCTTTATCAATTTTGCGTCTTAACAGTTTGATATGGGCCGCTACGAGGTTCAGACTGGCTGCGGCATCCTCTCTAGTCTCCTGCCACAGCGTTTCTAAGATTTCCTCATGAGTCAGAACTTCCCCGGCTCGGCGCATCAGGAGTTCTAGGAGTTGCAACTCCTTGGCAGATAGTTCAATTGGCTTCCCTTGGCGAAAAGCCAGTTTCCTCTTCAGGTCTAGGGTGACATCTCCCACTTGAAGCTGTTCCTCTTGCACCTCAGTAGACCGCAAAGGTCCCGTTGGACGACGAAGTAAAGCCCTGACCCTCGCCAGCAGCTCCTTCAGCTCAAAGGGTTTCACCAAATAGTCATCGGCTCCAACATCCAGCCCTTGAACGCGTTCATCCACGGTATCTTTGGCCGTAAGCATCAAGACAGGCAAGGCATTTCCCTGAGTGCGCAAACGGCGGCATAATTCCAAACCGGAACGTCCAGGTAACATCCAATCAAGAATCAATAGATCATAGGAGTGGGCAGACAGAAGCTCTTCTCCTCTTTCTCCATCATGGGCGACTTCAACGAAATGACCTTCTCGGGTGAGAATTGCACACAGAGGTTTAGCCATTTCCACTTCATCTTCGACAATAAGTAAACGCATGGTTCTTCGCCTGCTATGTTCAACCGTAACCGTCAACGCCTCGCTCTAGGCTACATCGCAGTGATGACCACCATCCTAGTTTTATTCGGATGGGCTGTTTACGCGACGATGGAAAATGCTTTGATGCTCGGCATAGATACTTCCCTAAAAGATTTAGCACGGACCGTCCGCCAATCTATCCCCGTAGATCGTCCGCAAAGCGAGAAGCACTGGCTAGCACACATAGAAAGCTCTTCCTACATCACGGGGGATACGGCAACAGAGTTGGGCTATCAGGGCTATTACATCACGTGGTATGACCCTAAAAGAACCTTAGTTCGTTCTACTGCAACCTTTCAGGCTGGTTCATCACCCGAACGAGACCGCTATGAAACGGTGCTTAGCCCCCAAGGACAGCGCTTTCGCCAGTACACCGTACCGCTTGGTAGAGAAGGAGAACTCCTGGGCTATCTGAAATATGAAGGTGAAGTGCTTGGTTATTTGCGGATCAGCCGTTCGCTGCAAGATATTGAGGTTCCCTTGCAACGCTTGTTTTGGGTATTGGTCCTGGGAATTCCTGTAGCAGCGGGGGCCATCGGCTGGAGCGGATGGATTTTGGCTGGAGTTGCCATCCGTCCCATTCGCCAAGCCTATGATCGCTTGCAGCAGTTCACCGCCGATGCCAGTCATGAGCTACGGACTCCGATTGCAACTATTCAAACCAATGTCCAAGTGGCTTTGTCCGACTCAGAGGCCAATCCAGAAGATTATCGCCGCACCTTGGAAGTGGTAGAACGCATGGCCCAGCGCATGGGCCGGTTAGTAGCAGACCTATTATTCCTGACCCGTGAGGACGGCAATGGAGAAAATCGGTCTCATACCAAAGTGGATGTGGGCCGCATCTTAGATGAAGTAGTAGAAGAGCAATGTTCAGTAGCTGCTGGTTTGGGGATTGCGCTGCATAGCAAGATCAACACCACGAGGTACGTACTTGGAGATGGAGATCAGTTGGCACGATTGTTCACGAATTTAGTGGGCAATGCCCTCCGCTATACCGCCCAGGGGGGAGAAGTTGTAGCAGCCTTGAAATCAGAAGGCCGAGATTGTGTCGTTACTATCAGTGATACGGGCATAGGCATTCCCTTAGAACACCAAGACAAAATCTTTGAACGTTTTTATCGAGTAGACCCGGCCCGGAGTCGCCGTTTAGGCGGCTTTGGTCTAGGACTGGCCATTGCCAAAAAAATTGTGGAAGAACATCGAGGCACTTTGGCGGTCCAAAGCACGGAAGGCAAGGGAACTACTTTCATCGTCCATCTGCCCAACCTTAACCCCCAGGCGCCTCTGCGCAAGTAAAGGAAGAGAAAAGAACAGTAGAGATTCCTCAATCTGGTCTATGTCGGTGCCCAGAGAAAATGCTTCGGGACAAACTTTTACGAATAAATATTAAGCAATTCTACATGTTGCTTCTTTATATTCGAGATGCTATACATATTTTCATATTCTTTTCACAATTCCGCGAAATTGGTTAAGACATTGCAGCCGTCGTTTTGCTTCAAGGAGCCTGGCATGTTTATCCCCAAAAGACTTCTACCCAACTTGGCTCCATGGCTGATCGTAGTTTTAGGCTTAGCCCTGACAGCCTGCGGCGGAGGTAGCAGTATGGAAAAGGGCAGTATAGAAGGGGGTAATAATAATGCGGTCGGTCTTCTAGATGCTCAGGCTGAAGAATTTCTCAATAGCCCTAAACCAAAGATTGCCGCGACTTCTACCATGATTGCCGATATGACCCGTGTTGTCGCTGGAGACGATTTCGCGGTCTTCAGCATTCTCAAACCTGGGACAGACCCACACGTTTATGAGCCCAAGCCTGGAGATTCTCGCGTACTTTCCAAAGCGGATGTGATTTTCTATAACGGGTTCAACCTGGAACCACAGCTGGTCAAAGTGATCAAAGCCACCCAGAGTTCGGCTCCTCAGATTCCCGTGGCGGAGGCAGGAGGAGTCAAGCCCTACAAAATGGAAAAAGCTGCAGGCTTGGTGGTAGCGGACCCTCATGCTTGGGGCTCTGCAGCGAATGGCCTGCTCTACGTGAATGCGATCACAAAAGCGCTGAATGAAAAGTATCCCGATAAAAAAGCCATTTTTGACAAAAATGCAGCAGCGTACCGCACAGAGCTGACAGCTTTAGATAGCTGGATCAAAGCTCAGATAGCCACTATTCCTGTCCAGACCCGCAAGTTGGTTAGTTCTCACGATGCTTTTCAGTACTACGGTCGAGCCTATGGTCTTCCTGTGGTGGGTTCGATTTTAGGGGTGTCTACCGAAGAAGAGCCAAGTGCCCAGAAGATTGCCAAGCTCGTTGAAAAAGTGAAAAAGGAGCAGGTTGGCTCTGTCTTCATTGAGACTTCCACTTCGCCCAAACTTTTAGAATCTTTAGCGCGGGATGCTGGGGTAAAAGTTGGTGGCACCCTTTACTCTGACTCCATCGGCATTGCAGGGAGTCCGGGAGACACCTACGTCAAAATGTTGGTGGCAAACACACGCACAATTGTAGAAGCGCTTGGCGGGAACTACACCGCTTTTATTCCTCCTCCTACGACTCAAGCCAGCAAGTAACTCAATAGCTATCCATCAAACAGGAGAATTCCATGCTGTCTGTTGAGAATCTTAGTGTCCGCTATCGTCAAAATCTAGCCCTAGAGCAATCGAGCCTCAAGGTTCAGCCCCAAAGAATTGTAGGCATCATCGGACCGAATGGGGCCGGAAAATCTACCTTCATCAAGGCCGTTCTGGACTTGATTTCCCATACAGGCACCGTGACCTACAACGACAGACCCCTCAAGGGGCAGATGAAACGGGTGGCCTATGTCCCGCAACGGACTGCGGTGGATTGGGATTATCCAGCCACCGTGGAAGATGTGGTGATGATGGGACGCTGCATCCATATTGGTTGGTTGCGGTGGGCTTCGGCACAAGACCGAGCAATTGTTCGTGAATCTTTAGCGCGGGTAGGAATGGAGTCTTTTGCAGAGCGTCAAATCGGGGAACTCTCTGGAGGTCAGCAACAACGGGTTTTTATTGCCCGTGCCCTTGCTCAAAAGGCAGATTTACTATTTTTTGATGAACCTTTCGTGGGCGTAGACCAAACGAGCGAAGCGATTATTTTTCAGATTTTTGAAGAGTTACGCAATGAAAATAAAACGCTCATGGTGGTCAATCATGACCTTGGAGAAGCAGTCAGCCACTACGATGACATCTTGTTATTGAAAAACCGAATCATAGCCTTTGGTCCACGAGAAACAGTTTTTAATGATCAGAATTTAGCCCTAGCCTATGGTGGCAAGTTAAGTCGTTTTGTCGATAGCGATGGTTCCACCGTTGTCCTCTCCTAGCTCAATAAGTAGGTATCTCATGAATCTAGTCCAACTATTAGTTGATCCTTTACAGTATGGCTTCATGCAGCGAGCCTTGATTTCTGCTCTCTTAGTAGGGACGATCTGCGCGATTACAGGAAGCTATTTGATCGTTCGTCGCTTATCTATGTTAGGAGATGCAGTCAGTAGAGCCGTGATGCCTGGGTTGGCCATTGCTTTTCTATTGGGAGCCAACATATTCTTTGGGGCATTCATTGCTGGCGTGGTCGCCACGGGATTGATTGGTGCCATTCATACTAATTCTAAAATCAAAGAAGATACAGCTATGGGAATTGTGTTTTCCAGCTTTTTCTCTTTTGGTATTATCCTAATCACTAAGATTCAAAAAGACAACAAGATAGACCTAAATCACTTTTTATTCGGAAATATTTTAGGGGTATCGGAGTCGGACTTAATTACAACTTTGGTGATTTCTGTAATCGTCATCGCTACTATCTGCTTAATCTACAAAGAACTTTTATTTCATAGTTTTGACCCTCTTGGCGCAAAATCAGTTGGCTTGCCAGTTCAGGCTCTCAATCTGATAGTCATGAGTTTGATTGCAGCGACGATTGTGGCTTCTATGCAGTCCGTGGGCGTGATTCTTGTTATCGCCTTGATGCTTGGCCCTGGGTCCACTGCCTTTCTGCTAACCAAAAAATTGAAGACGATGATGTTATTATCCGTCGCTGTGGGAGCAGTATCCAGTACGGTGGGTTTATACCTAAGCTACTATCTCGATATTTCTTCTGGTCCGGCGGTGGTTATGGTCTCTACCGTATTTTTCATCCTCTCTTTCCTCTTCAGTCCCCGCCAGGGATTACTCACCCATTTTCTACACAATGGTCAAGATGAGGCTTCAGTCTCGGGTAGTCTGGCTGAGGAAGTGTATAAACAGTAAAGTGGTTATACTCGGAATTGCAGAGTCCCTGTTTTGGAGTTTATTAGACTTATTGCAAGAGGGGTAGAGTATGCAAGCACCCACCACAGCAGCATCCAACCTATCGTTAGAGGAGTTTCTGAAGCTACCAGAAACCGAACCTGCCAGCGAGTACCTAGACGGTCGGATTTACCAAAAACCTATGCCCCAAGGAAAACATAGTCGTCTCCAAACCCGTTTATCCGCAGCTATTAATGAGGGTCTTGAGCCGACCCGGATTGGATGCGCTTTTACGGAATTGCGCTGTACCTTTGGCAAGCGTTCCATCATTCCAGATATTGCCGTTTTTGCGTGGAATAGAATCCCCATCAACGCTCAAGGGGAAGTTGAAAATATTTTTCCCATTCATCCTGATTGGACCATTGAAATACTCTCTCCAGACCAGCGCCCCATACGAGTTATCAATAACATTTTGTTCTGTCTTAACCAAGGGACTCAGTTGGGGTGGTTAATTGCTCCAGAGGAGAAAACTGTCATTATTTTTCAACCTAATCAGCAACCTATTGCCAAAGAAGTGGATTCTGAGCCACTGCCTGTACTGGAATTACTCGGTGATTGGCAGCTAACCCTAGGTGATCTATTCGCCTGGCTCAGTTTTGGCAAAAGTTAAT
The DNA here is from genome assembly GCA_038245785.1 of Gloeobacterales cyanobacterium. GTDB lineage: Bacteria > Cyanobacteriota > Cyanobacteriia > Gloeobacterales > PMM-0068 > Sivonenia. The sequence continues at coordinate 55,633 of JBBRSB010000004.1, forward strand.
GCTCTTGGCTCACTAACGAGCTTCTGAGTTATTATTTTTTGCTCAATAGCATCAGCTTAGCTCGACCGCATTGAGATGAAAACATCTTCCTCAAAGTCACTTACTGTAGTTAGATAGATATCCCATTCGGGAAGAGGGATAAAAGGATAAGCGCACGCGTATAGAATAAAACTGCTTAAATGACTTATATCCTTTGGCTTTAGGGTAACCTATTCTTTGAATTCTCTTACTTAATGAGTTTAGCTCTATTGAACCGAGGGCTTAATGAAATGCCAAGGACGCTTTAATTTTCCTGGGAAGCAATCAGAATCATGGATTTGGACAGATTGGCATGAATAAGGCAGATGAAAAGCGGGTTCAGGATTTTCTGAGTAAGTGGCTGGATTCGGAGGGTAATGAACGAGCAAATTACCAAACTTTTTTTGGCGATCTGTGCGTTGCTTTGGGGGTGGAGGGGCCATCGCCAAAGGGAAGCATGGTAGGGGACCCATACTGTTTTGACAAGGACATTAAGTTCTACACAGAGAAGTCTGAGACGACCCGCTTTGCTGACTTTTACAAGGAAGGTCACTTTTTAGTTGAGGCGAAGCAGGGCAGTAAAGATTCCAGTAAGGGGCACGGGAAGCGCGGCACTAAAACCTACCGAGACGCTATGCAGAGGGCGTTTAACCAAGCAAAGTCCTATGCCTATAACCGGATGTTGCCGTCGCTGCCGCCGTTTTTGGTGACGTGCGATATTGGTTCCCATTTTGAAATCTGGGAGGGGTTTAGCGGAGAGTATGGCAGCTATGGGGCGCGGAGGCCAATCAATCTGAATGATCTGGCGCAGCCAGAGGTGTTTGATCGCTTTGTTGCAATCTTCACCGATCCGCAGTCGCTGAACCCGGAGAAATATCGGGCGCGAGTGACGCGAGAGGTGGCGGCAGAGTTAGCAAAACTATCGCGGTGGCTGGAGGAGCAGGGGCGGGAACCCCATGAGACGGCCAATTTTTTGATGCGCTGCATTTTTACGATGTTTGCGGAGGATGTGGAACTACTGAAGGGGCAAGTATTTACGAAAGCATTGCGCGATCGCTGGATTCCCAATCCTCATACCTTCAAGGCTGAGATTGAAACACTCTGGCAAACGATGAACACGGGCGGCACGTTTGGGTTTGAGCGGATTTTGCGGTTCAATGGCAGCTTTTTTGAGGATGCGACGGCGTTTGAGTTGCCGAAGGCACAGCTTGAGGTGCTGTATGCGGCGGCGGCGAAGGATTGGAGTCAGGTGGAGCCTGCGATTTTTGGGACGTTGCTAGAGCGGGCTCTGGACAAAAAAGAGCGCAGTCGGTTAGGGGCGCACTATACACCACGCTCTTATGTGGAGCGCTTGGTGCGTCCGGTGGTGATGGAGCCGTTGCGTCAGCAGTGGGATGAGGTGGAACTGGAGCTGAAGCGGGTGCTGAAAACCTCAGAGGGGCAGGAGCCAACGGCGGCACAGCGGAAGAAGGCGGAGCAGGAGATCCAGGACTTTTTGGTGCAGCTACGAAAGGTACGGATTTTAGACCCAGCCTGCGGGACAGGAAATTTCCTGTATGTGACGCTGGATCTGCTGAAGGGGCTGGAGCAGGAGGCAACAACCCGTTTGATCGATGTGGTAGGAACATACAGCTCAATGTGTTGGAACAGGTGAATCCATCGCAGTTTTTGGGAATTGAGATTAATCCACGGGCAGCAGCGATCGCAGAACTAGTTATCTGGATTGGGTATTTGCAGTGGTATTTCAAGCGCTATGGCAATTCGGCACCGCCGGAGCCTGTGTTGCAGGCGTTTGGCAATATTGAAAACCGAGATGCTGTGTTGGCCTATGACGGGATGGAGCCGGATGTGGACTCGAAGACGGGGGCAGTGCGGACGCGTTGGGGTGGGCGGATGATGCGTCATCCGGTGACAGGGGAGGAAGTGCCGGATCCGAGTGATCGGGTGGTGATTTATAGATATTTGAATGCACGGGTAGCGGAGTGGCCTGAGGCAGATTACATAATTTCTAATCCGCCATTTGTAGGAAATCGCGATATGCGAATTCTATTTGGTGATGGCTATGCTGAAATACTTCGGAAAATATATCAAGACGTTCCTGATACAGTTGATTATGTAATGTATTGGTGGCATAAAGCTGCAAGTTCTATTAGAGATAAAAACATAAAGAGTTTTGGTCTTATTACCACAAAGACTATTGGACAGGTGCGTCAAAGAAAAGTCATTGATTTTCACATAAATCAGAAAAATCCTATCAAACTATTCTTTGCAATACCAAACCATCCTTGGCCTAATGAGGGTGCAGATGTTCGAATTGCAATGACGGCAGTCTCATTAAGAGACGGTTTAGAATATCGATTTTCAAGAATAGGAAAAGTTGTTGTCGAGGATTTGGATGGCACTCCAGAAGAAATAGCAGAAAGCTTGCGAATAATTTTTGACAATGTGGGAATCATTACTAGCAATTTGAGAGGTGGTGTCTCTCTTGATGAGACATTGTCCTTAAAAGCCAATTCAGACTTATGTAGCGATGGAGTAAAACCTTATGGATCAGGCTTCCTGATGTCTTCAGATGATTACGAAAAACTTAATGCCGAAAGTAGAAATTTAATCAGAAATTTCAAAAATGGAAGGGATATAAATCAAATTAGCAGAAATGTTCGGATTATTGACTGTTACGGAATAAATGAGAGTAAGCTTCGTGCTGATTATCCCGAAATTTATCAAATTCTTTTAGAAAGAGTTTTTCCTGAAAGAACCGTTCAAAGAGATAATAGAATCAAGAATAATTGGTGGCTATTTGAGAGAAGCAGGCCAGAATTGCGTGATGCTATTAAAGATTTAGATCGGTACATTATCACAGTCAAGACTTCTAAGCATAGGATTTTTATGTTCGAAAGTTGTACTGTACTTCCTGATCAGCAGATCGTTGCATTTGGAATAGATGACGCTTTTTACTTAGGACTACTTTCGGCAAATGTTCATGTGGTTTGGGCCATAGCTGCAGGAGGCAGATTAGGTATTGGAAATGATCCTCGTTATCTTCAATCTCGTTGCTTCGATCCTTTCCCATTCCCAGATCCCATGCCTGGGCAAAGGCAGAAAATTCGTGAATTGGGCGATCGCCTCGACTCCCATCGCAAACAAGTCCAGGCTACCTATCCCGACATCACTATCACCGGAATGTATAACCTGCTCGAAAAACTGCGTTCCGGTCAACCCTTTACCGATGCAGACCGCGACTACAACAACAAAGCTCTCGTCAGCACCCTCAAACAAATCCACGACGACTTAGACCAAGCCGTTTTTGAAGCCTATGGCTGGCAAGACCTCTGGACAGACCAACAAGCAGGCAAACCCACCGAAGAAATCAACGAAACCATCCTCCAACGCCTCGTCGCCCTCAACGCAGAACGCGCCGCCGAAGAACGCAGCGGCCTCATCCGCTGGCTACGCCCCGAATACCAAGCCCCCGATCAGGCCAAACCCACCCAAACCACCCTAGAAGGCATCACCCCCGAAGAAGAAGTCATCATCGAACCCGTCGAACAGCAAAAATGGCCCACCCAACCTAAAGCCCAACTCGCCGCCATCCGCGACCTACTCCTCACCACCAGCGGCGAATGGACAGTATTACAAATCGCCAGCCAATTCACCGGACGGAATACCCAGAAAAAACTGGATGCAATTATTGAAAACTGCGATCGATTGGAATGGTTTGGCGTCCTTATCAGTCGGGAGGAAGAGGGCATCACATATTGGCATTATGCTGAACTACAGCAAACAGCCTGAAGTGGCTTTAGACCGTTTTTATAAAGCCTGCTTTTACACATGGAGCATCAATTAGTGCCGCTCTTCCCTCTTCAGGCCACGTCAAGGTTTTCCCACCCATTTTCTTCATAATGTATCTATCTATTCTGATTTTTTCCAAAGCACTTGGTCACGCCAGTCAGTAGGAAACCCCATATTTTTACTGGGCAAAGAAGGGTGTTTCTCGATTAGGGAAGCAAGTCGATCAGCCCAGTGAGAATTACCTACAATTTCCTTTAACAGTATCTGAACAACTACTGCCTGTGCATAAAATCTGTCATTCTCCTTTAAGTAAGTTCGGTAACTATTAGCAATAAGTGGTTTGATTGTAAACCTGCGATTCCACAGCCTTGAATGATGTGCACAAAGATTTCTCAGATACGAAATCGTACGCAGCCAAGATCTCATGACTTTGTCGTCCAAATTAAATGTGCTAGCTATTTCTTTCTGCTCTGGAAGATGAAGGAATTTATATATTTGTGACACTGTACCAAAAGATAGCACTTCAAAAATCATCCAACTCGGCGGCAACTCAGGGTAACCATATGTTTCATAGTAGTGCCGAATAAATGGCTGCTGCGCAGTAGCCACTTTTTCATACCCAACTTCGCGTTTAACTATTCCCAAAAATTCATCATGCCTAAATTCAGCTTGAAACAAGTTTTTATCCATAAACCAATGAGGATTATGTTTTATGCTCAAAGTATCACTTACAACAGCACGAACTGCTATTTCGATACGCTCAAGTGCATCCATAACTAGTAGACGCAGTTTGCGATCGAAGACGTATAAATCCAAAACGTTGTCAAATTTCGTGTAAGGCTTGAACCTCCGAGATGTAGTTCCATTTTGAAACGGTAAAGCATAGCCTGAAAGGCGATAATAGCCTATAAATCTGAGATAATACTTTGCTTTTTCTCTATCCTCTATAATTAGCCCGCTTGATAGGAGTAAGTCAACTTGTTGTTCAAGGTTGAGTGCTGGCTTATCAAAATTACTGGACATTCAAAAACCCACCTGGTGCGCTTGATACAGAGGCGTGGTGGGTGTTGTTAACTGTGATCTTAGGGTTAACGGCATAACTTTGTCAAGACCACAAGTGCACATAAACATTATGTAAATATAGAAATTGGTGGAGCTGACGGGAGTCGAACCCGTGTCCATCCGTAGCTATTAGACTCCCATTCATTCACAGGCTTAGCCTCTTTAACCCCAGAGACCGGGCGCTTCGTACCCAAAAGCGAAGGGTTTCCCTAACTGTTCTTAAGTCGGTATCCGTCAGGACTATACCAACAGCATCCGATGGGGGTTTGCTTAAAGCCTTATCGGCGTTAACTTTAAGCCTCTCACACAAATTAAGGCAATTTGTGCTTACGCGGCCAAGGCCACCTTACGAGAGAAAGGAACGAAGTTGTTCGCATTTACTGTTTTGAACTGATTTTACGGGATCGGATCACTCCCGGCCTGCAGAGAAGCGGTTCGCTAGAATGTCGAAACCGTGACAGCCCCTTGCTCCTCTATTGTGCCATATTCTTCTGCTCTGCTGGGAATAGATTGAGTCCAGTCAGTTTGATAATGCCTAAATCTCACCTAGTAAAGTTACTGAGTAATGCGCTTGACATAGTAACGGGTCAGATTTTGGGATAATCAAGGACATAGTACCTTCAGCCCCTCATGAATTTAGCTCATCTCCTAGACCAGTCTGCCACCGCTTATCCCGACCGCATCGCCTTTATTAATGCAGAACAGCATTTGAGCTACCAGGAATTTCAGCAGCAATCCATGGTTTTGGCGGGGGGATTCAAACGGTTAGGAGTAAGAAAAGGTGACAGAGTGGCCATCATGCTACCCAACACCTTGCTCTTTCCCTCTTTGGTTTATGCCATTTGGCGATTGGGAGCACAACTGGTCACCGTCAACCCCCTGATGAAATCTCAAGAGGTCGAGTACATCGTCAAAAACAGTGAAGCCAGCGTTCTGGTAACGTTAGGAGCCTTATCCGATGTCTTGGATCTCCCCGATTATCAAGGAGCTTGGGTCGCTGTTGGAGAAACCAGTCGGGATGCCGTGCCCTATGCCCAACTTTTCCAAGCGCCCCCAGTCATCCAACCAGAACCCCTGGAAGCGGAGGATGTGGTAGCGGTTATTTATACCTCTGGAACTACAGGTAGGCCCAAGGGAGCGATGCTGACGAGTAGAAATCTGGACTTCGACTCAGCAGTAGCGCGTGAAGCGATAAAAGTAACTAAAGAAGACCGTTTCTACTGCGTTTTGCCCTTATTTCATATTTATGCACTTAATGTCGCTTTATTAGTCAGTGTTCGGAGTGGAGCCAGTGTTTTCCTGGAGCCTCGGTTTGTCCCCCATGTGACGCTGAAGCATCTTAAAGAATTTGAATGCAACATTTTCCTAGGAGTGCCTGCCCTTTTCAGTGCTCTACTGGCAGCCTCAGGAGAGGGTAATTTGCAAAAGTTGAGATGCTGTATATCTGGCAGCGCACCTCTAACGATTTCTGTCTTAAAACAATTCGAGGAAAAATTTCAGACCATCATCTTAGAAGGGGATGGCCCGACTGAATGTTCTCCTGTTACCACGTTTAATCCTATCGATGGATCTCGAAAAGTTGGCTCTATTGGCCTGCCGCTATCGGGAATCGAAATGGCTATCGTTGACCCCGATACCGATGAGTTGATGCCTGCGGGAGAGGTAGGAGAGCTCGTAGTCAAGGGAGAAAATGTATTTAAGGGATATCTTAATCAGCCAGAGGAAACGGCTAAAGTGCTCAAAAATGGCTGGTATCACACAGGAGATTTGGGTTCTGTAGATGAAGATGGGTACTTTTATATAGTGGACCGTCTCAAAGACTTGATCATTGTCGGGGGGATGAATGTTTATGCCCGTGAAGTAGAAGAGATAATCCATCAGTATTCGGCCATCACAGCCTGTGCCGTAGTCGGTGAATACGATGGATTACGAGGAGAAGTAGTTCATGCTTTTGTAGAAGTAAAAGAGAAGAAAGATTCTCTTGAAAGAGACTTAATCAAATTTACCCGTGAAAAACTAGCAGACTATAAATGCCCACGCAAAGTCACTGTTCTAGAACAACTTCCTCGCTCTCTAACAGGGAAAATCTTAAAGCGGACCTTAAAGGAAGGAATGAAAGGGTATTCACTTAAAGACTAAGGCACTGAGTATCTATGGAGCACGGCTTAGATTATGTAGAACTGCGACTTGCTCTGATTAGAGAGATTGAGAAAGCCTTTGGGCATATCGATAAAGTTAGTAATCACGAAAAAATATATGCCTTTGGTTTATATACCAATGCCGAGGGGAGCTATCTATACCCGACGGCTAATACAGAGGAAGGACTGCTTCGAAAGGCCAAGAGTTATTCAAAAGTGTACTCCTTGAAACAGAGTTCTAAAATCTTGCGATGGAGTCCTAGTCATTGGGATTACCATCTGGAAGGCCAAGAATATTTCGAGGAAGTCAATAGAATTCTAAATTCAGGATGGTCTAAGGATTATGGTGAATTTATTCCTGAGCCTAAGATTATTTTTCAGATTTGTATCAATGTACTTATGCTCCTCAATAGTGATTCTACTTTTGGTTTGAGGCAGTCTAGAAGTCCTATTCTGCTTAATCTGTTTAAAGGCAGCCAAGAGACAGAAGAACTGATATCGCAAGCAAGAATATTAAATAGCTTGGCTCAATGCAATCAGTTTGAGGAGGAGTTGCGTCCAGGGATTTAGAGTAGCATCAGACTCACTTCAAACCGCTTAGACATCAGAGTAACATCTATAAATTTTGGGGGAGCCCAAATTGCTATATCTCCTCCAGGACAGCTGACTACCCGCCAACATTCATCCGGTCTTCCCATCGATACTCCAACTTGCCAGCATTCATACAGATCATGTTTTCCATTGAGGAAGAAAACATCACCAGAGGCTAATGTTAAAATCAGGTGTGGGTGCAAGTCGCCTAATTGCACATCGACAATGACTTGTTCTCGTAGTCTACATAAGATTTTTAATTCTTCTTCTATAGAAAGAGCTGGAATATCCTCTTCCTGTGTAGAGTGATTTTCTGATACAGCTGAAAATAGAGCCCATAATGATTCTAAATTAAGATGAATTTGACCACGAAGAAGTACTTTATCTGACTTTTGAATGAGTAACTGAAGTTTAGGCCCAAATTTAATGCCATCCATGCGCGCTCCTAAAAGTAGATGCCGCAACACCGCTTCTGCTAAGTATTTATCTTTAGGATTCATAATATTCTTCTAATACATCTCATACTTGAGAAAAGTACAAGCTAGGGATCCGTTATAGACAGGAATACGTCTAGAAGCTTTGAGACCGACTCGTTTGGCGAGCTCTTTATTACCCGTCAAAACAAAGGCGGTCCATCCTTTAAAGCGTTGCTTGAAGATGTCCCCTAAAGATTTATAGAGGCTTCCCAATTCTTCAGCATTTCCTAGTCGTTCCCCATACGGAGGATTACAAATTAGGATGCCCGTTTCAGTTGGAGCTTCTATATCCATTAGGCTAGTTTGTGTGAAGATTACCTGGTCGCGTAAGCCACAGAGCGTAGCATTGGTGCGAGCTTGGTCAAGAACTTCTGCATCACTATCACTGCCTAAGATTGGACTTCCGAACGTAGCACCTTCTCCCCGCGTAGCTTGCTCGGTTAGTTCTTGCCACAGGAGTTGGTCAAAATCAGGCCAGCCAAAAAAGCCAAAATGCTCACGGAATGATCCAGGCGCGATGTTCAAAGCTTTTAATCCCGCTTCTAAAGGAAGGGTGCCTGAACCACAGAGTGGATCGAGAAAGGGAATTCCTGGCTTCCATTCCGCTAAATCAAGTAGGGCCGCCGCCAGTGTTTCTTTGAGCGGAGCAGCTCCCATAGCAGGGCGATAGCCTCGGCGGTGAAGACTTTCTCCAGAGCTATCCAGGCTCACAATACAACGGTCCCGATGGATATGGACATTCACCCGTACATCCGGCAAATGGGTATCGATGCTGGACCGCTCACCCTGAGTATCTCGCTGCTGGTCTACAATCGCATTTTTAACCTGTAAAGCCGTGAAGTGGGTATGGTTTAACTGGCTGCTGCCGCTACCCGTACAATCCACAGCCAAGGTATGAATAGGCGTTAGATATTCTTCCCAGTCGATTTTTTGGACTTCTCGGTAGAGCGTTTCTGGATCGGAGCAGGCAAATGCCCGAATAGGAACCAAAACCCGAAAGATCAACCTTGCCCAAAGATTCACCCGGTATAAGAGTGCTTTATCTCCTTTGAAATGTACGCCCGTGAAATCCTCCCGGATATCCTTAGCTCCTAAAGTTTCTAATTCCTTTGCCGCAAGCGGTTCAAGGCCTCGGGCAACGGTGGCAAAGTAAGAATTCATGAAATCTATAAACCAGCAGCGTGATCTTGCTCTCTCACCATAGGGCAAACCTGTTACGCTGGATCTACAACCCAATAACGGAGTAGGTCATGGCACAAGAAGCTTCCTGGCGTGCCGGGGGAAGGTCCAAACCAGGGAAAAATAAGTCCCACCACAATACGCCCCGTCGCCATCAGCAGCATATCCAAAAAATTAAGAATGCTGTGAAGCATTTCAAAGACCGCCCAGTTGAGGGCGGTTTTTTAATGGGTAACTTCCCAGAGTTTGTTGCTGGCCAAGAACGCCACCTGACTGCTATAGCAAGTAATATTTGAAACTCCTATTTGATAAAATGTAAGATTATTCAGTCTGTTCTAACTTATGCCAACGTATGACCTATACTCAAAGCGAAAAAAGCGAAACCGAGGTGATGTTCCAGAGGTCTTTCAATATGAAAACTTTCCTGATCCTTTTCGTCAGCAGGTAATGCATATATTAATGGATCTATTTCCAGTTCCGGAAAAAAAGAGAGAAGAATACTTCAAGAGGATTCACGATATTTTATGCAGAGAGTATGGATTAAAAGAGCTTAACCAGGTAAAAGGCTATAAAGATAGAGTGCAATTTTTTTTATTAAGTTGTGAGGATATTGAGGTTCTTGACAAGTTCAGTGCTCATTTAAATACTATGAAGATATTAGACAAGATGAATTGTATGAACTGGTAGACAGCTTAAAAGGCAATGATAAACCTAAAGAAATGAAAGAAGAGCATAGAATAGGCTATCAGCTTGAGTCAGGAAAGATTATTCGTATTGACTCAAAATTTATGCATAGTGAGGTGGTTAAACCGGCTCTCACTGTCTTGGCTGATAATATGTATAAAGGTGCCAATGATGAATTTCTAAAAGCACATGAGCACTATCGGCATGGCAGGTACAAAGAATGTTTGAATGAATGTCTTAAATCTTTTGAAAGCACTATGAAAGCTATCTATACAAAGCGTGGTTGGTCCTATAACGAAAAAGATACTGCACATAGGCTCATTGGTATTTGCTTCCAGAACAAGCTGATACCTGATTATCTGCAATCGAAATTTAATTCACTTCAGTCAAGTCTTGAGTCTGGTATTCCAACGGTTAGAAATAGAACATCTGCGCATGGTCAAGGCAGTGAAATATCTGAGGTCCCGAGTTATTTAGCTTCCTATTTGTTACATCTAACTGCGACAACCATTCTTCTTCTTGCAGATGCTGAGAAAGCTTTGCCTTGATTGATTGCCCCCCCGACCCCCCAATTTTGGGGGGAGAAACATCCTTGATTCTCTTCAGATGACTGATTAGGTTTGGGCTTTACTTTAGGGCCAGAATTTCAGTCGCCACCTGTGAAATCTTTGCCAGCACTTTGGGGAGATTAGCGAATACCTCTTGATTGGTAAAACGCACTATCTGATAGCCATAGGTTTCAAAGTGTTGGGTTCTAGCTGCGTCATATTCTGCTTGTTTATTATGCACTGGGCCATCGACCTCTACAACAAGCCGCACTTGAGCACAGTAGAAATCAGCGATAAAACGACCGAGGGGATGCTGAGACCGAAACCTCAAACTATTTAGTTGCCGATTTTTTAAAGCAGCCCAAAGTGTTCTCTCCGCCGCTGTCATATTTCTTCGGTGCCTCTGGGCTGCCGCTTCAATTTCAAGAGTTGTTCCCCGAATTCTGGCAGTTGTCTTAGTTCCATCCACTAATACCTACCTCACAACACCTCAAAGTTATAACCCTGGTTGCTTCTCCCCCCAAAGTTGGGGGGCCGGGGGGGCTACTCACCTGCTAATTTCAAAATATGCTGCCAATGCTCTTCTGAGACAGGCACAACGGATAGACGAGAAATACGCAGCAAGTCAAATCCTTCAAAGGCACTATCTGCTTTAATCTGCTGTAAAGTGACAGGCTGGGGCAAAGGCCGCGCTGCTCTTACATCCACAACCGCTCTCTTTTCTTCATTCAAACTAGGGTCTGGATAAGGCTCACTGATGACTTCGGCAATGCCCATGGCTCTTCGTTCATCGCCTGTATGGTAAATGAAGGCAAGATCACCGGGTTTCATTGTACGGATATGTTTGAGGGCTAGATTGTTGTTTACACCATCCCAAATCGTCTTTTGGTCTTGCTCTAGATCGGCATAGGAATAGACGTGAGGTTCACTTTTTAGAAGCCAGTAGGCCATACACTACCTTCCAGGTCAAACGCTCCCCATTATCGCTTTTTATGGTTTCCCAAGTCGCTGCCGGAGCCATATTCCCAACTATCAATCCAACGATGAGCGAGGTAACGCTGGGCAGGAGGCAGCATAGCGGTCCATGATTCCAGCGATTTACCCAGGGGATAAAGGGCACTATAGGCTCCCAAGTTTAAGTAATGACCAAGCCAGCCTATTAATGTAGGAAGCCCCACATGTTCTACGATGCGGACAATCAAGAGCGGGTCAGCTAAACCTGTCCGAATCATCGTTTGAGAAAGACCAGAGAATTGGACTACATCCTGAAGGAAAGGTTTTAGAACGCCTTCGCCCAGATATTCCATTTCTCGGAAAACGGTGATCAATAGTTTATTAATCTGGCCTGGGTCCATTTTCTGATGAGTGCCAATGCTCATGGCCCTTTGGAAGAGCCACGTTACGGCCAGATTTGGTTGGTAGGGCTGTAGCCAGTTCAGAGCATCCCGATTCAGCGCATCACTGTGTAGCGCTTCATCAAGGCCATTGTTCAAACGTTTGAGATGACGGACCATGGCTCCAAAGCCACCGAAACTAAGCGGAGATTGGTTGCCGCTACTATCTCCAACCGCGAGCACTCGGTTCCATACACTCCCCAAAGGTCCTGATTTATAGGAGGGGAAAAATCCAAATAGAGCCCGTTGGAACTGTAATTTTTCTACTTCTATATTTTGATAGCGGGGTAAAAGATTGAGATATTCTTCGAATAAATCTTCCAAACGAGGACGGCTGGGAGCAGCATCGACATAGGTGAATAGATAGGTAGTCCGACCATCTCTCGCCGGAAAAGCTTCCCAAAAATATTGACACTGTTGTTGGCTGGGAGTAATGGAGACCATTAAGTCTGCCTGTTCATTTTTGGGAAATCCTTGAGCACAACTTCCTACCACCAGACAGACCCCATCCGGTTTTTGACCTTTGCGGGCCTGATGAACAATCGGAGATAGATGGCCCATAGCATCCAGCAAGAGTCGGGCTTTATAGGGTTCACTATTGGCATAGACGGTGACGCCATTGGGATGCACCACAGCTTTCTCAAAAGCGGCGTTTTCCAAAAGTTTCCCGCCGCAAGCTAAGAATCGAGATTTGAGCAAACTTAGGAGCAGCACTGGGTCCACGCCTACATTCAATACATCTCGCACCCAAACTTCAGGCCCACGGTCAAATTGAATCCGCACCGGATTACATTCGGTGACAATCACCTGATCCAATTCTTCCAAAGAGAGTACGTCCAACTCCAAGAACGTATTCATCTCCGCGCGGGAGATATTCCATTCTTGCTCTCGACCTCGGAGCAGACCGCGTTCCATGAGTGCGACCTTCCAACCCTGATGAGCGAGCGTTGCCGCTATAAATATGCCTAAGGTTCCGCCTGCAACGAGGACATCCCAATCTGTTGCATCTATAGGCTCTGAGCTTTCGGAGATGACCGGAGAGACGACGGAAGAATCAGAAGCACTGCGCAGGTCTTGCCATAGTTCATCAACACGCCGTAGGTTGCCCAACGCATTCCCAGGAAGATTGGAGAGCACTAACTCAGTCTTAGACATGAAGTAAACATAGAGGACCTGATTCCATTAAACATACGTAAGTGAACATAGGCACGATCCCGTAATTTCACTGAAGTTATGGTAATGTTTGTTCAGAAAAGTTGGCGTTTTCTTCAATTTCGGATAAGTCCCGTGAGATGAGCTTAATTTGGCTGGAGAATAGGCAGCTATGATGTCCGCTCATGAAATTGAGCCAACAGTTTTTCAGAAGTATAGACTTAGACGTTCCAATCGAGGGATTGCACTTGCAATAGTGCTGCTTATCTCGGTAGTGGTCTTAGGTGCAGTTGCCGCTACAGCGAGTCTTCTAATAGTGGGGACCGGACGCAACCTTATCCAGGATAAAGATACGCTGCAAGCACTGACCTTGGCGGATAGTGGGATTAGTACTTTGCCTGCGCTCACAGAGAACAATCGAGGACTAAATACTCCCCAGAAATTAACTGATTTTATTAATGGTGGTTCTGATGGAAAATCAGAAACCCTAGAGGATAATCCCTATCCTGTTATAGTGGCAGAGGAGGAGTAGAAGACCGGGGAAAAGATAATGGCCTGACGAAGGAAGCTTCTATTATTGGTATTCCAGCATCAGTATCCAATCCAACAGCAGAGCCAGGTTTGCCTTCTATGGTGAGTGGTTCAAGAGTCAAAGTAAAGTTCAAACTCCGTACGGGCGTCAAATCCTCTGAAATTATCAAGGGAACGATTCAAGAGGGAAAAAATCAGAAGAAAGCGGGTAAACCTACAAAACCAGATGGTTTAAGGCGTGGCACTTCCGACATTCAATGAACAGCGCCATTAATCAAAATGAAACGGATCCACGCTCTCTATTCAATCAATATCTTGATATAACTAAGGCCGAATTTGAAAGTGGATTTCAAGAGGAAAAGCTAGACAAAAAAGATATCACGCTCACTAATTTGATCGGTAAACACTATTACAGAGGGCTACCTAAGACCTTAAATCTTTGTAGTGCCCGCGATGATTCAGGTAATCTTATCCCTTCCTTAGTCGTGATTGATGCTAGTACGGCTGATAAGAATGGCAAGGTAAAGCGTAAGCCCATTAAATTTGATGGCAAGAAAAAGCAGGTACCTGTAATAACTGAGGTCGCAGCTACAGGAAGCAATGATGATGCCAAGAAAGTAAAGAAAATCGAGAATGATTCAGCAAGCTGCGCTTTTAGAGGCGTGCTCTACGTTATGGGGGACGCTTCCTTTACCAATGATGTCACCTTTTTTGGAGCCGTTATTGTTGAAGGGGCACCTAAGAAAAAGGATAGATATAGAAAGACGAAAATACAGGGGAAATTTACAGAGCAAATTGACAAAAATACAGGTGAAGTCCAAAAGACGATGGACCGTCTCCCTATCCTTGCCTATGATCCCGAGGCCGTGGGTTCCGTGCTCGGCGGTGGTAATACGAGTACAAACACTTTTAGCAGTGCCACGGTGGGCTCAATATGGCATCCAGTTGTCGGGACATGGAGGCAAAAATGAGCTTTATCTGTCTCCAGAGGCCCCAGAGCTTTGAAAAGAATAGCCATAGCAAAATAAACACCAGAGACAGTGAGGGATTGACCCTCATTGAAGTGTTGGTCAGTATCACCATGATTGGAATCATAGCGTCCGTACTAGCTGTGATGTTACCTAGGTTTTTGCAGATGAATAGACAGTCCTCTAGAGAAGAAACTGCTGTGGCAGCTATGCAAGAGATCTCTGAAGACATCAAGGCTCAGTGGAAAGACTCTGATAGGTATGACGAGAACTCCTATATGGCTGAAAGACCATTGGATCCCAGTAAACCTATTACGCCCATTACCGTTGAAGGATTTGAGCCTTTCGATACTTTTGCCCCAAGTACCAAGCGAAAAGAATGTGCGAGTAAGACTACAAAATGTTCCAGCCTTGAGTGGGGAGAACTGGAAGACGGAGCGGATCCCGACCTTAAAGAGGAGCCTGTGGTTTATCGTCCCCTAACTGATATAGCGCTGGAGAATCCTCCAGAAGAGGTAGCCGATGATCCAGACCCTGCGGATCCTGATGCCAACAAAAATGCTAATCCCGTGATCACCGCGATAGATGATGGTGAGCCTGATGTTAGAGAACCTGCCGATGAAAAAGAAAAAGACCCCAAAGAAGATGAAGACGGGGATGGGTACGAGGACAATGATTCATCTAATGCGACCGTAGCTATACCGAACCGAAAACGAATAAAAATCACGCTAGTGCCCACAGCAGGATGTACGACTACCCGTGAATGTGCCCCAAAAATCCTGGTTTTTGATATAGGAAGACCCGCGTCCTAGGTGGGTATAGTAATGACAGCTACGATGACCTGCTGGGTAGCTTAGAGCCAATGAACTTTTTTAAGAAGAGCCAATTCAGAATAGTGATTCCTCTGGTAGCCATGGCCAGTGTGCTCTTGGGTATAGGCATATATTTTTATCAGCAGCGAGAGGTTTTCTCAGAAATTTCCAGCTTCACGGCACCGTCCACAGCACAACCGACACAACCCGAAGCAAAATTGACGGCTTCCCAACCTCTACCTCAACGCCCTCAAACCTCTGAACCACGGCGAGAAGAGCCTTCTTCAGCAAAGACTCCTCTGACCACTCCTCCCACCTATGAGGAGCCCAAACCAGAAGAACTCCGTAAACTGTTGCCTGAAGAAATACGGGGTGCCATTGTCAAAGAAGGGGGTTATGTTTTGACTACCTCTTTCGGGGCTAAATGGTACGTGACCGAGGCTCAGGTCGAACAGATGCCTTATGAGCAGCAGATTCTCATTGACTACGGCAGGTACAAGCGCGAAGACCTTGAAAAGCCATAAGTCAAAAACAGTAAGAGCAGTCACCATAAAATAAGTGCTATGTCTTTTCCTCCTTTCTTCATACCTTCATGACCCTAAATATCTGCCTTCAGAGTGTGCTGCCCATCCCTATTCCTGAGGAACAATTGCAGGCATGGTTCAGTCTTTGGTGGCAGCAACTGGGAGAGGGAGACTTTATCCTAATTTCAAAGCCTGAAGAAGCAGAACTGACCGTCCGTTTTACCGATGATGCTGAGATACAACAGCTAAACCGGACATACCGGAATAAGGATGAACCAACAGACGTCTTGTCCTTCGCCGTCCTTGAAGATGAATTGTTTCCAAGCGATATGTATTCTTTATCACAAGAACCCCAGTATTTGGGCGATATTGTAATATCAGTTCCATACGCTAGCAGACAATCTCAAAGCAAGGGGCATTCTTTACAAGAGGAGTTGATATGGTTAAGTATCCATGGGCTATTACACCTACTGGGGTGGGACCACCAAGAGGATGAATCCTTTACGGTCATGATCTATCGTCAACATCAACTGCTAAAAGCTACAGCCCTCAGTTACCCCCATTCCCATGCCCCCAACTAAGACCTCTACTAAAATCCCTGCACGCCGCTCGTGGCAGGTAGCCCACACTCTACAAATTAGCTTTCAATATGCCTGGGCAGGTGTCCTCTACGCCACCGCCACCCAGCGCAACTTTCGTGTACATCTTGGAGTAGGCGCCCTTGCCGTAGCTCTAGGAATTATCTTGAGGATTACTCCTCTAGAGTTCGCTGTGGTTGGGATCATGATTGCCTTCGTCCTGACCATGGAATTGCTGAATACAGCCGTTGAAGCCATGGTAGACCTTGCCATTGGGGAGCAGTATCATGAACTCGCGAAAATTGCGAAGGATTGTGCGGCTGGAGCTGTACTGATTTCTTCCATTGGAGCCATGTTCGTCGCTGGCTGGATCCTGCTGCCACCGCTCGTGCATTACATTGCGCATCCTTAGTGCTGCCAGTTATCTCAGAATCGGCTATGCTGGGATCACTAAATTATTAAGTTTTGCAAATGGATTGTGCCATCAATCGTCGGGCGAAGTTTAGCGCCTCCCATCGCTACTGGTTGCCCACCCTGACCGAAGCTGAAAATCAAGCGCGATTTGGGCTGCACTGTCGGCCCCACGGTCATGGCCACAACTATGTCCTATTCGTCACGATGCCTGGTGTGGTGGACGAAGCAGGCATGGTTCTGAACCTCTCTGAGGTGAAGCATGTGATTCGCGAATATGTTACGGACCCTCTGAATCTGTCTTTTCTCAACGAAGCTTGGCCTGAATTCGGCCAGACGCTGCCAACTACAGAATTTATTGCCTATACGATCTGGCAAAAACTTGCCCCCCATCTGCCTTTACAATCTATCGTCCTCCATGAAGACGAAGAACTCTGGGCTGAATACCGAGGAGAATCTATGCACGCATATCTAACCGTAGGTAGCCACTTTGCAGCGGCCCACCGCCTTGCCCGTGAAGACTGGAGCTATGAGCATAACTGCGAAATCTATGGTCTATGTGCTCGTCCCAATGGTCACGGCCACAACTATGGCGTGGAAGTGACAGTTCGAGGAGAAATAGACTCCGAAACAGGCATGATTGTGGACTTGGTCAAACTTCAGCAAGTCATTGATCAGCAGGTTCTCAAACCTTTTGACCATACATTTCTGAACAAAGATGTAGCCTATTTTGCCAGGACAGTCCCCACTGCAGAAAACATCGCGCTGCATATTGCTGAACTTTTGCAGGCTCCTGTAGCAGCCTTGGGATGCCAACTCTATCGCATCAAACTGACAGAAAGCCCCAACAATTCCTGTGAAGTAGTGCTACCGATCGAGGCCCCGCAGGAGAGCCCGGCACGGAGCAAAACTGAGGCGGTGTTGGTCGGTTAGACCAAGGCGTTCCATCGCTTCCAGGTGGCTTTTCGTGCCATAGCCTTTGTGAGAAGCCAAATTATAGCCTGGATAACGAACCTCCCATTCCGTCATCATCTGATCTCGGTGAACTTTAGCAAGCACGCTGGCAGCGGCAATCAAGGGCTCTTTCAAGTCACCTTGAATAATCATTCTTTGAGGAAGGGAAAAGTTTGGAATTGGACGATTTCCATCTATGAGTGCTCGTTGGGGAACGGGCCCAAGCTTTTGCACAGCTCGTATCATGGCCAGAAAAGTGGCCTGTAGAATATTAACGGTATCAATTTCCTGAACGCTGGCTTCTCCAACAGCCCAGACTATAGCCATGGCTTGGATTTGGGCTGCTAAAACCTGTCGTGTGGATGCAGAAAGACGTTTAGAATCTGTTAGCCCTTGGGCGACAAGATAGCGTAGCGACTCGGTTGGAATAACCACAGCCGCTGCTACCACGGGTCCAAAGAGACAGCCTCTTCCTACTTCATCTATTCCGCAGGGGATTGCTCCGGGGGGGAGTCTTGTCCACTCGGCTCTTGATTCTGTAGGTCCAAGGTGAGTTCCTTGATCGCTTCAGCGCCCTCATCGGCAGATTCAGATTTACGCCGCTTGCGGGGAGGGGCTGGTATCCGTTTCTTTCGGGCAGGGGCTGATTTTGCTTTGGGTGTTTCTTGCTCCAGCATGCCCTCTAGAGGCAGTACTTCAGAGGAGGCGGAATCCAAATCCATAGGAAGTTCTTCCGATACTTCCTTTTTCTCCTTCCTTTCTCTTAGCTTGGGCATGACCTCACTCGCACCTGTAGAACGACGACGACGGCGGGCACGATCATCTACAGTAACTTCTGCATCAGGTTCCTGTGTGAACACTTCCTGTACTGCTGTTACTTCAGGGACAGTTGCTTCGGCAACCGCCTCCACCTCTATAGAAGGCGCAGAGGCAACGGCCACAGACACAGGAGCACTCTTGGTCTCTTCAAACCTCTGCCCAGCGCGACGACGACGACGACGACGTTCCTGTTCAATCTCTTCTTCTGGCTCTGGAACGCGCACAGAGAGAATAGAGCTCTTGCTCAATCGGTCTTCCAAGCCCACATCCGGTATGGACTTTACCTCCAAGCCGCCATTTTCCTGAGGTATGGAAGACACGGCAGTGGCTACATTTTCCAATCCATCCGGAGTAGCAAACTCTTCTCCCTGCATGGACAAAGTACTAGGAACAGCGTTTTCCTGCCGAAAAGCCTTGGTCGTGCGGGAGATTCGCCCTTCCTCCACCTCAGGTCCTCGTTCAGCCCCTCGCTGAGCGCGGGTAGAGATACCACCTGTACGAGGTTCGGGCCGACTACCACGGCGACGGTCATTCCAGCTAGGACGGTCTCCTGCAGCAGGAGTATTTCCCCGACGGCGGTCCTGACGAAACGTAGGATGCTCTGAAAGCTCCACATCTGCGGTGCTCGTAGCTTCTACAAAGTCCGAATCCCCGGTTGCCATCGGGAATTCTTGATAAGCAAAGGCTGCGGTCTCTTCTTCTTGCGGTGTTTCTGTCGTTCCAGCCCGACCGGCACTAGCGGGCAAGGCAGGAATGATACCCTGCGCATCACAGACAGTACAGTTTTTGCCAAATACTTCATAGATGCTCTGCCCTTGACGTTTACGGGTCAGCTCCACCAATCCTAATTCTGAAAGCTGAGCAATCTGTGGGCGGGACTTATCAGACTTAAGGGCTTTGGAAAAATGCTCCAGGACCTGCATTTTGTCCCGCATCGAATCCATGTCGATGAAATCCACCACAATCACGCCGGCAATATTACGTAACCTAAGCTGGCGAGCAATTTCAGTGGCGGCCTCGCAGTTGGTCCAGAGCACTGTTTCACGGGAGGTGGCAGAGCGGGTAAAGCTACCAGAGTTGACATCAATTACAGTAAGCGCTTCGGTGGGCTCGATCACTACATAGCCACCAGAGGGCAGGTCTACTCTTGGTTTCAAGGCTTCTCGAATAGCGGCGGTGACCCGGTAGAAGTCCAACATGGAGGAGGCTTCTTTGTGGTGCTCGACATAGACGCCATTAGGCATTCTGCCGGCATTCCATTGGAGCAAAGCCTGTTTCACTCGCTTTTGGCCAAAGGAACTATCGGTCACAATCCGATTGACTTCAGCCGTGTAGGTATCGCGCAGGACCCTCTGAATAAAATCTTCATCCCGGTTCATCAAAGCCGGAGGGCGAGTAGATTGGGTTTTCTGTTGAATCTTTTCCCACTGCTTTTTAAGATATTCTAAATCCCGGATGATCGCCTGTTCATCCATGCCTTCGGCTTCGGTTCTGACCAGAAGCCCCATTCCTTCAGGCTTTACTAAGACCGCTAAAGCGCGGAGACGATGGCGTTCATCTTCATCTCGAATTCGCCTAGATAGATTTACACCCCGACCACTGGGCATCAAAACCAGAAATCGCCCTGGCAAGGTGATATTCCCGGTTAATCTAGGTCCCTTGTTGCCAGTAGGTTCCTTCATAACCTGGACCAGCACTTTTTGCTGGGGAGTTACCAACTCAGTAATTGGTGCGATGCTCCGTTTGAGTCGAATCGGTCCTAAATCAGAAACATGAATAAAGCCATTGCGTTCTGGATTGCCTATATTCACAAAAGCAGCATCGATCGAAGGAAGAACGTTTTCCACGACTCCCAGATAAATATCTCCTACCTGATGGGAGCCCTGGGCAACGACCAGCTCTTGAATTTGGTCTTCAGAGAAGACCGCCGCAAGACGGTGCTGCTCGGCAATGATAATTTGCTTCGGCATGAAGCCTCCTGTTAAAAAGCCGCCATTCTTAGGGCGGGTTTACTAATACTGGTACTGGAGAGTGTCCTGCATTCTGTTTGTCAGGATGCACTCGACAAGAAAGTTCTCAGAGCAAGCTCAGCTACAAAAAAGACGATCATGACTATGAGGTGAGCCCTTCTCTTCCGTATCCTTACGCATCCAAACATGCAGCAAGCGCACGCATCAATGCTTCGCATTCAGAGGAACGACCCTACGCCTTTTAAGAGGCCTTACTCTGGCAGTTGACATTCCGTTAGGTCTAAGGCCACAGAATGGCGGCACTTATAACCGCTGGATTCTTGGGCTATCCACTGCTTACCAACACAAACCTTGATAAAGCTGAAGTGAACATGTCTAGGCTATGCTACCTACTCCTCAAGCATGCCCCAGTTTTTTATATTAATTAAAACCGGAGTTTCCCCGGTGCCTACCAGGTACTCGCCCCAAGTATATCATTAGATCTACGGAATCTACGCTCCCCTTGATTCCCACCGCCATTCGGGAACACTAGCACCTTAGAACCTTAAGAAAATGGATGGTTTGCTCTACTTTTCTAAGGCATCCGAAATACTAAAGGCATAGACCTCAACTGCTCTTAAAGCCTATGTTTAACGCTGTTTTAGTGATCCTTACGCTCCTTTTCATCCCTACCCTACTTTTCTTTTGTACAAAAGGTGGATTTTACGATACTGAGCACTACACAGGCAATGGTTCAGCCCATGGCAAAGAGTCAGAAGACTAGAGGGTCGGGACCGGAAGTAAGTAGATATTTATCAAAAGAAGTTCAGAGTATTCTGAATGCTCTCGTATCATTAGATAGACTCCCTTTATAGCCAAAATGGCCCTAGACTCGTCCCCTCTTACTCCAGCAAAACCGCCTCGCCTTACATGGCTGGCTCCGACCCTCGCCTTGGCAGGTATAGCAGTCTTAGCCTCCGGAGCTTTTTGGATAAACCACGTCCGGGAGCAAGCCGTTTTGGTAGAAAGTGCTTACCAAGCAGCCCACCATAAGACTTCAGAGTATTTTAGTCTGGTGGAGTCAAGAGAGCAGGCCATTCAGCAAGCCAACCCTGATCGGGTAGAACACCTAGACAAAGTGTTGGCGAAGGAGCGTCAAGAGCTTATTCAGAGTCTTGAAAGCTACATTGCCGCTATTTCCCATCTGCCGCAGAAGGAACTGACGCAGCATCTCAATGATTTAGAAGCAGGCAAGATCGAGGCTTCAGTCCGCTCCTTTGAGGGCGTAGGCCGTTTGGTCGAGCTACAGGTTTCTGAAACAGAAGACCAATCCCGTGAGCCCGAGCTAAACCAACGTCGTGTCAGTTTTTGGCTTTCGGGAGGAGACCGGACCCGTGTGGCCAGCTTGAACGACTTTTCTGAGGACCCAGATGCTCAGGTAGAGCAGTTGGGCCTAATCCAACCAGCACCCAATAGTGTGAGCCCGTTCCCAGTGCTCGTGGTTACAGGAAAACGCAAAGCCTTAGACTGGTCTACCCCCTGGATAGAAATTTTTCAGGTGCAGCCAGACCATATTGAAAAAGTGACGGCGAAAGTCTTTCCCGTGACCCTCTTAGAGTCTTCTCTGGGGGAAAGTCCGACCCTCAAACCGGATAACAGTTTTGTCATAGAACGCCATTTGCTCGACCCAGAGCGGGTCATGGCTCCCTGCGATAGCTGCGGACTCCTGGGCTATCACAGCCAATTCCAGTGGGAAAACGGGCATTATCAAATGACCGAAAATACGCTTTTGAATACGCCAGACAATGTGGCCTACGCTGGTTTGGTTTATCTCAAAAAACGGAACCAATCACCTGCCTGGACTAAACCCTTTTTGTCCAATAGTTTCCGTCAGCAAGCAGACCGCTTCGCCCCCTTCAATCCTAATGACTACGAGGTCTGGGAGCAGGGCTTTGTCGTAAGTGACCAGGTGCAAAGCAAAAATTCTGTAATTTTTTCTCTAGACGGTGTAGCTACGGGTAAGCTCACAGTCGTCCACACGCCTCAAGGTCCATGGAAAGCGCAATCGGTCCAGGGAAGTTTTTGGACTCCTGCGCAACCTAGACAATTAAACTCTGAATCAGAGCAAAATGGGACAGATTCTGCCTTGCCAGAAGCCGCTTAAATGCCAATTCCGGAAAATTGAATCCCGGTACGCCCTTCTCTCCGGTAAGAATAAAAGAGCTGTTCCTCTTGATAGGTACAGTAGGGTGCTAGCGCAATGTGTATTTCTAGAACACCGACAGCAAGGGCTTGTTGACGATTTACTTCTCGCACATCTAGCCTCACTTTGCCTTCTTCAGCGTCTGGCATAAACGCTTTGGCTGGATAGGCAATAGTCTTGATTACTTCGTCCGCTACGGCTTGATGAACAGGATAATAATCTCCTGAAATAGCAGGTCCCAAAGCAACGCGGATTCGCTCCGGTTTTGCTCCCCGCAAAATCATGTGCTGAATGGCGCGCGGGAGTATCTTAGCAGCAGTTCCTCGCCAGCCAGCATGAACAGCGGCAACCATAGAATGCTCAGGGTCTAGCAAGAGTGCTGGCACACAGTCTGCGCTTTTGGCCCAAGTCGTAACGCCGGGCGTACTGCTGACTAAACCATCTCCTTCTAAGTCTGCCGTTGCTTTCTCTGCATCAAATATCAGGGCGCTATGGATCTGTTTGAGATGATAAGCCTGCTCTGGAGGATGACCTAGCGCAGAAGCCAAGGGACCAGGAGCACGGTGAGGATTGCGGGTAAAAAATCCGTGGGGGAAGGGCTGTAGGAGTTCACATTCAAGCCAACTGACTACGCCAGAAGTTTTCAACTGCCACATAAACCACCTCCCAAGCGCAAAAGACGACCCGTTTGTTCCGCACTCCACTCTAGATGACGTGTAGCTCGGCTCAAAATCTCTGTGGCATCGAATAGGCAGGGCACACTATCGACTACGGCCATTGCCCCTTTCTGGGATAAATCAGAGGATAGCAAATCTGTAGCCGCTTCTAGATCTACGGCACCGCCTAGGAGAATGACAGGCGTTTGGACTTTTTGACAGCACTCCAATACACCCATAATCGTCTTGCCATAGAGGGTTTGCCTGTCTATCATGCCCTCTCCTGTAATCACTAAATCCGCACGGGCCGCTTGTTGTTGAAAGTCTAAAATCTCCAGAACTACCTCTATGCCTGGGCGAAAAGAGGCCCCTAGGGCATAAAGGGCAAACCCTAAGCCTCCAGCTGCTCCTGCTCCCGGAAGGTCATGATAAATCTCTCCCACGGAACATTCTAAGATTGCGGCATAATCTGTCATCCGCTGCTCCAACGTTTCTACCATTTCTGGAGAAGCTCCTTTTTGTGGACCGTAAACGCGAGCAGCTCCCTCAGGACCCAGTAGTGGATTGCGAACATCACAGGCAACCGTAATCTCCAGATGCTTTAAACGCGCTCGAAGGGCAGGCAGGGCGGCAATCAGATCTACTTGAGCCAGCCCTGGGCCTCCCCAGGCAACGGGGTCACCCTGTGGATCTAAAATCTTTACCCCCAAAGCCTGCAAGAGGCCAATACCTCCATCCACAGTCGCAGAACCGCCCAACCCAATCAGTAGCCGTTGGACGGTCGGCTCTTGCAAAGCAGCCATCAACAGTTGCCCACTCCCAAAACTGGTGGTATTCCAAGGATTTCGCTCCGTCTGGGAGAGATGCTGAAGCCCTGAAGCTTCGGCTATATCCATCACTACCGTAGAACCGACCACGCCATAGCGCCCCTCAAAGCGTCGCCCTAAAGGATCCAACACCGTCACTGTCCGCCAGGTACCGTTTAGGGCGTTGACTAAAACTTCTGCGGTGCCCTCCCCTCCATCGGCCACTGGCAAAGCGGTTATTTCCAGTTCAGGCCATCCTCTATGCAGTCCTCTGGTTATAGCTTCTACTGCAGCATGGGCACTGAGGCTACCTTTAAAAGAATCTGGCGCAACAAGGACTTTTAGGGTTTTCATGATTTCACTACTTCATCGCAAACCGAATTACCAAAATCATAATTCCCAGACTTAGAGCCAATCCACCCCACAGGTTGGGTAGGAGAAAGGTGGCAGTGATGCGATTTTTCTGTCCAAGAATGACATCCCATACTAAAACCCCATTTTCATTACGAGTAGCGTTAGACTGCCAGGGAGAGAATGGTAAACTAAGCGCAAATTCTAAGTTCACGAGTTGTGCCGGATTAATCATTAGTAAGTTACCCGAAGGCAAAGGAAGACTGGTTTGAGTTAGGTCAACGTCATAGGTCAAGGTGTAAGCATCCACCAGGAGCCAGGTTTGGGTTTGGACCTCAAATTTAGCGGTGGGCGCAGGCAAAGTATTCTGAACGGGAAGGTATTGGATAGGTTGATAGGACTGGTTGGACTGATTAGATCGAAAAGCCAGGACTAAAGGTTCATTAAAAAAGCGATTGAACTTAGTTTCTAACTCTTTGGGGTCCTTAAATGGGATCTGGAGCGCTAATTTCCCTTCTTGTATAGTGTCTACCTTCCCCCCCAAACCTTCTGTTCGTTTCTTTATAGAACGAATAAATTGCTCATAGGGAAATCCAGACAAACGAACTAAGGCTGGTTCGATATCCAAATTCTGCGTAATCATGCCGCTTGCGTTCCAATTGAATTGCAGACCCAATCGGTACTGGACGCAACCGCTCAAGGTAAGCAGCAAGATAAGCGGAACACAAAAGCGCACTAGGCGCTGTATCACATGGGAGGCGGGAGGCAGTAAATTGGCCAAAGAGTTTTTCACAAACGGCAATGGACTCCATCAGAGTTCACAACATCTTAGTCATCTAGCAGGGCTGCAACCATGACGTCTAATAGAACCTTTTAGCTCCCCTCGTCCTACTCTTCAGTTTATTAATATCAAAAGCTGTATGTGACTCTACTTCAATCTACGCTACCCATCAGGTAATCGTATGCTACGAGCGAGCTTTATAGAACCATGCTGCTATCGTTAGCCGTCTGTACCTGACAGCTGATGGAGGAGGGTTTAAAATCTGGTCGGGACGGCGGGATTTGAACCCACGACCCCCACTACCCCAAAGTGGTGCGCTACCAAGCTGCGCTACGTCCCGTGATCAATATATGCTTCCTAATCTAGCAAGCAGAGCTTAGAGATAGTACCATAGCACGACCTCCTCCGTCCCAGGTCTGGTTTATTTTTTTGCATCTCTGCTTTCCTCTATAATTGTTCAGTGGAAAGCGCACAGGTGTACGCGCCTATCAAACAAGATTTAAAAGGAGTTGAGTTGGAAAGGGCTTATCGCATCGCGATTTTAGGTGCTACTGGAGTAGTAGGCACGGAACTCATCCAAATTCTGGAAGAGCGCAATTTTCCCGTGGATTCTCTTGTCCTTCTGGCTTCTGCCCGTTCTGCTGGGAAACAACTGCCCTACAAAGACACTTTCTTGCCTGTTCAAACTTTGAGCGAAAAATCTTTCGAAGGGATTGATTTGGTATTTGCTTCAGCGGGAGGCAGCCTATCCAAACAGTGGGCACCCGAGATTGTTCAGGCTAGAGCTACCCTGATTGACAATTCCTCCGCTTTTCGGATGACTCCTGGTGTGCCTTTGGTCGTGCCAGAGGTGAATCCAGAAGATTTAAGGCAGCATAAAGGCATTATTGCGAACCCTAACTGCTCCACGATTCTAATGGCCCTAGCTCTTTGGCCCCTCCATCAGGTAAAGCCGATTAAACGGGTGATCTGTAGTACCTATCAGGCGGCCAGTGGTGCTGGAGCTGCTGCCATGGAAGAGCTCAGTAATCAGACCAGGGATGTCCTCGCAGGAAAAGAGCCCAATCCTCAGGTCTTTCCACATCCGATTGCCTTCAATTTATTTCCGCACAATTCTCCAATGACCCAGAACCGCTACTGTGAGGAGGAGTTGAAGATGATTTATGAAACCCAAAAGATCTTCCACGAACCTAGCCTCCGAGTAAGCGCCACCTGTGTACGGGTCCCTGTACTACGAGCCCATGCTGAGTCGATCAATGTTGAATTTTATGAGCCCTTTGGCGTAGAAGAAGCCTCTGAACTCCTTAAACAAGCTCCAGGAGTGACTTTCACGGAAAACTGGCAGAGCAATACTTTTGCCATGCCTTTAGATGCCAGTGGAAAAGATCCTGTAATGGTAGGAAGGGTCCGCCAAGACCTCTCCTGCCCAGAAGCGCTGGAATTATGGCTCTGTGGAGACCAAATTCGCAAAGGTGCCGCCCTCAATGCGGTGCAAATTGGAGAGTGGCTCGTTCAACATGATTGCGTACGCCATAAATCAGATTTGGTTTTCCGTGCCTAAAAATCCTGCTGCACGTCTTATTTATTCAACCAATCTCATACCCTACAGAGAACCAATGCCTATAGAACACAAAGGGCCTGAAAAAACTGCAATCCATCGACCTTATCAGAGGAGCTTTGTATGAAGCCAGCTTTTGGCAGGCTGCTCACAGCCATGGTGACCCCCTTTACCGCGGAAGGACAGGTTGATTATGAAATGGCTGCTCGCTTAGCCAATCACCTGGTAGAGCAAGGGAGTGAGGGTTTGGTTGTCTGTGGCACTACCGGCGAATCTCCTACGCTGACCTGGGATGAGGAATACCAGCTTTTTCAGGTGGTGCTTGAAAGTGTTGGGAGCCGAGCTGCCGTGCTTGCGGGGACAGGTTCCAACAGTACGCGCGAAGCAATAGTCGCCACTGCTAAAGCGGCTAAGCTAGGTTTACATGGTTCTTTGCAGGTCTGCCCCTACTACAACAAACCTCCGCAAGAGGGACTATATCAACACTTCAAAGCGATTGCCCAAAATGTAGACCTCCCCTTGCTTCTCTACAACATTCCTGGGCGCACAGGGGTAAACCTCTTACCGGAGACGGTCGCTCGACTGTCAGAGATACCGAGTATCATAGGAGTAAAGGAAGCAGCTGGGTCCATAGAGCAGGTTTGTGCCATCCGAGAGCTCACCGGTTCTGATTTTCTAATCTACTCTGGAGACGATGCCTTAACCCTACCGTTCCTTTCCGTAGGAGCTCATGGCGTAATATCAGTTGCCGCTCATCTGGTTGGTCCTCAGATGCATCAGATGATAAAAGCCTTCACAACAGGTGACATCCACCAAGCACAAGCCTTCCATCAGAAGCTTTTGCCCTTGTTTAGAGCCTTGTTCCTCACCACCAATCCCATTCCTGTGAAGTGTGCTTTGGAATTGATGGGATGGCCCGTCGGACAACCGCGCTTACCTTTGGTCCAGGCCCCTGATAGCGTACGTGAACAGCTCAACAACGTTTTGAAAACCCTTTCTTTGAATTAACAACACAACGAGGTAAACGATGGTCGTAAATACGACGAATGAACACCCTTTAAAAATTATGCCCTTGGGTGGCGTAGGTGAAATTGGCAAGAACACCTGGGCTTTTGAATATGAGGATGAAATTCTGCTGTTAGATGGCGGGCTTTCCTTTCCTACAGAAGATATGCATGGGGTAAACATTGTTTTGCCCGACATGACCTGGGTTCGAGAACATCAAGAACGCATTGTCGGGATGGTAGTCACCCATGGACACGAAGACCACATTGGCGGCATCCCCTATCATCTACAGCGGATCAATATCCCTCGGATTATTATTCCTCGCTTGGCCAGAGCGCTTTTAGAAGGCAAGCTGCAAGAGACGGGGCTATTGGGTAGGACGGAGCTGGTTACCGCCCATCCCCGCGATGTCTTCCGGATAGGCAAACACTTTGAAGTCGAATATATCCAGAACACGCACTCCATAGCCGATAGCTATACCTTGGCCCTTCGTACCCCTGTCGGTGTACTGATCCACTCAGGCGATTTCAAATTTGACCATACGCCTGTCGATGGCCGTAAATTTGACTATCATCGCCTAGCTGAGTATGGAGAAGAGGGCGTACTCTGTCTGATTTCAGATTCCACTAATGCTGAACTGCCAGGGTTTACACCTTCAGAAATGTCCGTATTCCCAAATTTAGACAGGGAAGTAGCCAAGGCTAAAGGCCGAGTGATTATCACGACCTTTGCCTCTTCTGTCCATCGGGTCAACATGATCCTCCAGATTGCTCAGAAGCAGGGCCGTTTGGTAACCGCTTTGGGCCGTTCGATGCTAAATGTCTTGGCTCATGCCAAAAAACTGGGATTTATTGATTATCCAGAGAATCTCCTCGTTCCCATGAACGCGATCCGACAGTTGCCTGACGAAAAAGTTCTAATCCTGACCACGGGATCTCAAGGAGAGCCTTTGGCGGCTCTGTCTCGAATAGCCCGCAACGAGCATCAACAGCTGCGCATTCGAGAAGGCGATACCGTTATCTTCTCCGCCAATCCGATTCCTGGAAATACCATCTCTGTAGTGCGCACCATCGACAGCCTGATCAAACTGGGCGCTAACGTAATTTATGGCAAAGACAAAGGCATCCATGTGTCTGGTCACGGTGCAACCGAAGACCACAAGCTGATGATCGCTCTGACCAAACCCAAGTTCTTCTTCCCGGCCCATGGAGAACATCGGATGCTGCTACGCCATGCCGATACGGCTGTCGCCATGGGCGTGCCTCGCGAGAATATGGTGATCACGGACAATGGAGACGTCGTAGAACTGACTCCAGACTCCATCCGCCTCCACGGTAAGATACCCAGTGGTATCGAACTTCTAGACAATTCCCGCAGTGGAATGGTATCTGACCATACGCTCAAAGAGCGCCAACGCATCGCCACCGAAGGAGTGATTTCTGTCGCCATAGCCTTGGATAGCCGGGGAGAAATCCTAGCTCGTCCAGAAATCGTGATCAAGGCTATGGCCCAAACCCAAGGAGATACGGCTACGTTGGAAGAACAAATCCGGGCAAAGGTGGTCAAAGTGATCAAAGAGCACTGGAATGAGTTCGTTTATACCGATGCTGCTATGAATACAGTCATCAGTCGCTCCAGTGGGGAAGATCGAGAAGACCAATATGTAGATTGGGATGGGATAAAAGCTCGCCTAGAAAAAGTGGTCCTCCAAGCCATCCGCGACCGAGTTTCCGGACGCCCCATGGTGTTGGTTCTGCTCCAGGTTTGCGAACCAACCTCACTCCCAGAAAAAGCTAAGCAGACTAATCCATCCATGTTTCTGCCTGTAGAAGCGGTTGAAGCTGCGAACGTTGAGATAGAATCTGGACGTCGTCGTAAACGTTCATCGACCACGGCGACAGCAGTACTGATGAAGGACTCTGTTTCATAATCTTAGGCCTGACTTAGATACTTTACGGCCATAAAAACTCCTCTGAGTTCTGAAACTTGGAGGAGTTTTTAGATCTATCGAGACTAAACCACTTTTCATCATCTATCCCAGAAGAAAGTTCGAGGAAGGAAATGGTTAGTGGTTAGTTTCCCTCGCACATGCCCCTTTAGCGAGAAAGTTGATACAATTTCGGAGAACTAACCCGAACGTTCTGGGAGAGTTGCTTATGCCTATGCCTGCCGAAAACCAGACCACAAATGAGCCTCAAGAAAATATGACAGAATCTTCTCAAACCCCCCAATTAAATAGTGGAGACCTCGCGGGTGGAGGTAACATCGACAAAATCAGAGAGATTCTCTTTGGTTCTCAGATGCGCGATTATGAAAAAAGGTTCTCTCGACTAGAAGACCGTTTGCTCAAAGAATGTGCAAACCTGAAGGATGAAACTCGAAAGCGACTCGATACGCTGGAACATTTCATGCAACAGGAAGTAGAATCTCTAACCGAGCGGATGCGCGTAGGACAAGAAGCAGGTATTGAAGCAGCGAGGGAGATAACCAGAGAGGCTAATCAAGAGCTCGCCCAAGAATTAAGAAATACGGTGAAATCTCTAGACCGACGAGTTAGTCATCTTGATGACCAAAGCACCAAGAACCAACGAGAAATCCGTCAGCAATTGTTAGAACAATCCAAAAATCTCGGTGATGATATTCAACAGAAATATTTAGAGATTTTATCTATGCTTGAGCAAGAGGCCCTGGAGTTGCGTACTGATAAAACAGACCGTGCGACGCTGGCTGCGCTTTTTACAGAGATGGCCATGCGGCTTAATCACGAATTCACTTTGCCTAGTGAATAGAGAAAATAGGGAAATAGCGAGGGATAGTAATGGCTGATTTCACCCGTGAAGTCCCCGAGAATAACCTCAATCACAATGCAGACAGTGATGAACTATCAGCACTGCGTGACTTGCTTTTCTCCCCTGAGCAAAACCAATTGGGTGAACTCCGGCAGCGTCTTGATGACCCTAAACGTTATGCGGAGGATGTCAGTCGAGTCCTACCGGAATCCATTCTCTTGAGAGCAAGTCAGGATAAGCAGCTAACCAATGCTTTGATGCCTACAGTTGAAGAAGCGCTCCAGATTTCTGTTCAAAGAAACCCTAGAATTTTAACGGATGCCATTTTTCCGATCATTGGTCCGGCTATTCGCAGGGCAATTACCAGTGCAATTCAGAATTTGATCCAGTCTTTGAACGAAACCCTGGATTCCAGCTTCTCGCCCAGGGGCCTGCAATGGCGGTTGGAAGCGCTACGAACAGGCAAGTCTTTTGCAGAAATTGTTCTTCTCAGGACCCTGCGCTACCGAGTTGAGCAGGTTTTTCTCATTCATCGGAAAACGGGTTTGCTCCTCCAAACTGTAGTAGCAGAAGCCATTACCAGCCAAGATGCCGATATGGTCTCAAGTATGCTCACCGCCATCCAGGATTTTGTCAGAGATTCTTTTGGCATCCAGCAAGACGATACACTGGGGACCATGCAGGTTGGCGAACTTACGGTATGGATTGAGCAAGGTCCTGAAGCTTTAATGGCCGGTGTCATTCGCGGAACTGCACCAGAAGAACTAAGACTCGTTTTTCAAGAGGCCCTAGAAACTATTCACGTTGAAAGGAAAGAAGATTTAGCTTCATTCCAAGGGGATAGTGCTCCCTTTGATGCCTGCAGACCGATTCTGGAAATATGCCTTCAGCAAGTGCAGCAGCGAACGGAAGTGAAAAAGTCATCTCCGGCCCTATGGATTCTGGCTAGTGTGCTAGTGGTTGGAGCGAGCATTTTGTTCTTTTTTGTCTTTCAGAAAAACCAAGAAAACCAAAAATGGGTGAGCTACCTTGAAAAACTAAGAATGCAACCAGGTTTGGTAGTGCTCGCTACCACTGAATATCATGGAAAATATAACCTTATCGGATTACGGGATCCTCTTGCTATCGATCCTGCAAGCCTTTTGCAAGATAGCGCCCTAAACCCAGCCTCTGTGTATAGCCGCTGGGAGCTCTATCAATCCTCAGAGCCAGCCTTTGTTCTCACGAGGGCAAAGGAACTGCTGCAACCCCCGCCCACGGTCAGCCTGAGCCTTAAAGATGGTACCCTCTATGCCAAGGGCTCTGCCCCCCAGTCATGGGTCAAAGATGCGCGCAAACTGGTAAGACTCCTACCAGGAGTCGTGCACTTTCAGGAAGACTTAAAGGGTGCACCACCCACATAGGGTTTGTCTAAGGGAACAGTATAATCATTTAACCGTATCTACCTATATAGTCTTACACGCTGGATGCCCTAGCTCATGATTCAGAAAAAAATATGTATGGTAGGAGCTTCCGCCGTCGGAAAAACCAGTTTAGTAAGCCGTTTTGTTAAAAGCATCTATTCGGATATTTACCATGCCTCCATAGGCGTCAAGATTGATAAAAAAACGTTAACGGTGGGGGAGCAGGAGCTTAGTCTAATGCTCTGGGATATCGCTGGAGAAGACGAATTTCAGAAGATTACAATCTCCTATCTGAAAGGATCTTCAGGATATATCCTTGTGGTCGATGGGACGCGTAAGGAAACTCTCTATCGGGCCATAGATCTGCAAGCAAGAGTAGAGGAGGCTATAGGTCCGTCTCCCTTCGTTGTATTGATCAACAAGTCTGACCTGGAAAAGCAGTGGCAAGTTACGCCCGAGATGATCAAGCAACTCGCTGAAAAGGGCTGGACCGTCTTGCTGGGGAGCGCAAAAACTGGACTGGGCGTTGAAGATGCCTTTCTCACCCTTGGTAAGGCGATGCTTTGAGAGCCCATCGCAAATCACAGCCTACGACAAGCCCGTACGACTCTACCCAGAATGACGGACTTCTCAGCCAACTCAGACACACTCATCGTCCAAGGCTCATAGGAAGCGTTATCACTACTCACCCTAATCGTATCGGCTGCAATACGCTGTAGACGTTTGATCAACAATACGTTCTCGATTTGCAAAACATAGATCCCGTCATGCACGGCCGTAGCGTGGAGATTAGCTAAAACAATATCTCCTGGGTAGAGAGTCGGCTTCATGCTTTCTCCCTCCACGTAGAACAGTTTTAGATCTTGAGGCTTAGCATGCAGCTGAGAGAGCCAACTCTTTTTGATCGCTAGAGGCTCCTCAACCGCAGTTTCCTTATCATCAGGAGCCAGGTAAAGAGAAATGAGCGCATAATCATCTAGACTAGCCAGGTACTCCGTGGCATTAGGAGTAGACCGCTCCTCTGGAGTACCCATGAGAAGCCAGGCCGGATTGACCCCGTAGCGTTCACAAATGCGCATCAGCAGAGCAGAATCAGGCAATCGCTCTTCTTTCTCATACCTGATTAACGTGTTTTTGTGTACTCCCAGCGATTGGGCGAACTCAGCCTGGGTAAAGCGGCCTCGGACCTGTGCAATACGAAAACCAATCCCACGAGGCTTGGACGGATTGGAAGAATTAGAGGAAGAAAGGCTGGTCATGATGTTACAAAGTTTTCTGCTGAGGTTTCTACGGAAGAATAAGAATCCAATCGAGTATTAAATAGACCCCAAATGGAGGTAACATGGCATCTGCAAGGATTATAGAATCTATCCATGACGAATAAAGAAAATAATAAAGAAGAAGCTTGTGAAGATTGGCACCCTGCTGACGTAAAAGCTGCCCTAGAGAAACGGGGATGGTCTCTCTCCAAGCTATCCAAGGCACACGGTTATAAACGGGGCAGTGCCGCAAAAGCTCTGTACCACCCCTGGCCGAGAATGGAGCGCATCATCGCCAAAGTCTTAGATTTAGAACCATGGCAGGTTTGGCCATCACGCTATAACGAATCTGGCTCTTCCAATCGTGGTCCTGGGGGACGTCCTCCGTATATTCATTCTGCCACGATTGATGGTTGAAAAGGCTGACCGTTACAATAAAAAACGCGCTTCTGAAGCTGTAGTGTTGATAAACATCAATTTTAGGTAATTTAGCTATTAGAAGCTACATGCGATACACTCGTCTTAGAATTTATATGTTTATAAAATTTTGACAGCTCTCGTTCAGATAAGCATATGGGGCCATACTTAGGATCATTACGACTTGACGGTGCTGGGTAAGAAGGCTAGAACGCTTTATATAGAGATAAGATGAATGCCTATCACGCCCCTCCCAAAGAATGAGCAGGAACGGCTAGCAGCACTCCATCGCTACAATATCCTGGACACAGCGCCAGAAGAAGCTTTTGATCGCATTACAGCGCTTGCCGCTCGCTTATTTTCCGTCTCTATCGTGGCGGTCAGCTTGTCGGATCGTGAACGCCAATGGTTTAAGTCTTGTCAGGGTCTTGAGGTCGATCAAATAGACCGTCCCATAGCTTTCTGTTCATACGCTCTCTTATCTCCCAAGACTCTGATTGTTCCTGATGCCCATCTTGACTGTCGCTTTGCAGACAATCCCTTAGTGATAGGAGGACCAAAAGTACGGTTCTATGCCGGAGCAACCCTACGCACTAAAGATGGATATCAGCTTGGGACTTTCTGTATTGCTGATCAAAAACCACGCAGCCTATCATCACAGGAACAAGCGAACCTAGAAGACCTTGCAGCTATTGTAATGAATCAGATAGAGCAAAGATTATTCATTGAGAAAGTAGCCCAGACAGAACGAGCATTAAAGCGATCTGATACCAATTTAAAGGCTATCTTTGATAACAGTTCACAATCATTTGTATTGATTGATAGAGAACATAAGATTCAAGCATTTAATAAAATAGCTAATAAAAGAGCAAAACTTATTTTCAATAGGAGACTCAGGGAAGGAGATTCTATCTACAACTTTGTGATTGACTCTGATCTAGATGATTTCAATAGAGACTTTAATAGTGCTCTGTGTGGGAACCCAGTAAAAATTGAACGAGAAATCCCTTCTAGTACGGGAGAAGGCCACTGGTTTGAGTTTGACTATAGCCCTGTTTTCGAAGAAGGAAAAGCGATCGGAGTTTGCTTGAGCGTCCTCAGTATCAATGAAAGGAAAAAAGCGATTTGGGCACTTGCTGAGAGCGAAGAACGATTCCGTTCTCTAGTCCAGAACTCCTCAGACATCATCACGATTCTCAAAGAAGATGGAACCATAAATTATGGCAGTCCGTCTATTCAAAGAATTTTGGGGTACCAGCCGGAAGACTTGGTAGGAAAGAATCTATTTTCCTATGTACATCCAGAAGATGCTCCAGCCGTACAATCTATCTTTTCCACGGCGAGTCAACAAATGGGTATCCCGATAACAATGGAATTTCGGTTTATTCGCATTGATGGATCTTGGCGATATTTAGAAGCGATTGCAAATAGCTACATTGCAGACTCCTCCTTCCAAGGAGTGATTGTCAACTACCGAGATGTAACGGAGCGCAAAAAAGTAGAAGAAGCACTCCTCGAAAGTGAAGAGCGCTATCGTTTCTTAGCAGAGAACGTGACCGATATTATTTGGACACGAGACATGGAGCTGAAGTATACGTACATCAGTTCTTCTGTTCAGCGGGCCCGTGGCTATACTGTCGTAGAAAGTATGTCTCAAGGGATTACAGAGATACTAACGCCTTCTTCTCGCGAGTTAGCTATCAAAAGCTTACAGGAAGAACTGGAACTGGAAAGAATGGGAGCTCCACTTTGGAGATCGCGAACCCTAGATCTGGAATATATCTGTAAAGATGGCTCAAAGATCTGGGGTGAGACTTCCATGGTTTTCCTGCGTGATGATAAGGGGGAAACAATCGGAATTTTAGGTGTGGTTCGTGACATTACTGAGCGTAGAAGAGCTGAAGAAGCTTTGCGGAAAATTGAAGCTAGAGATAGAGCATTTTTGAATGCCATTCCAGATTTAATGTTAGGCATTAGTAAAGAGGGGAAGTACATAGATTTTTTGGGTTCAAATACAAAGGGAGGCCAAGAAAGTTCTTACGCTCGTATATTTCTTGGAGAGAGTGTCTATGAAGCTTTGCCTTCAGAAGTTGCGCAGCGCATGATGAATGCGGTGGACCAAGCCTTAAACTCTGGGGAAACCCAAATCTTTGAATATCGGCTTTCTGCGGAAAGTGAGATACATGATTATGAAGCCCGTATCGTGGTTAGTGGAGAAAATGAAGTCCTCTCGATTATCCGAGATATTACAGAACGAAAACAACTGGAGCGAGAACTCATTGCCGCAAGAGAAGAAGCCCTAGAGGGAGCACGAATTAAAGCGCAATTTCTTGCCAATATGAGTCATGAAATTCGCACTCCAATGAATGCCGTTATTGGCATGTCAAGCTTATTGTTAGATACTGAACTAAGCGCAGAGCAACGAGACTATGCTGAAACAGTGCGCTATTCCGGTGAGGCTTTGCTCACCGTAATTAATGATATTCTCGATTTTTCCAAGATAGAAGCTGGCAAGCTTGAAATCGAAGTCATTGATTTTGATCTTAGTCGAGCCGTTGAAGATATAACAGCATTACTGGCAGAACAAGCTAGTCGTAAAGGATTAGAACTAGGTTGTTTAGTCTATGGCAATGTGCCTAAAATGCTTAGGGGAGATCCTGGTAGGCTCTGCCAAATTCTTATTAATATCCTCAACAATGCGATCAAGTTCACGAAACAGGGAAACGTTACGCTTTCCGTTAAACTAATCGAAGAAACAGAGCATCAGGTACTCTTACGCTTTGAGGTTAAAGATACAGGGATTGGAATTAGCCCTAAAGAGCAGAGTCGCTTGTTTAAACCATTTTCTCAGGCAGACAGTTCAACCACGCGCAGGTATGGTGGGACAGGGCTGGGGCTGGCTATTTCTAAACAACTTGTGGACCTCATGGAAGGAGAAATTGGGGTTGAAAGTGCTCTTGCTCAAGGAACTACCTTTTGGTTTGCATTACCTTTAGAAAAACAACCTGAAACGCCCCAATCAGTCATTCCTTCTCCTGATATAGTCCTTAAGGGATTGCGCGTACTTATTGTTGATGACAACGCAACGAACCGTAAAGTTTTGGCTCATCAGCTGACTTATTGGGAGGTGCTTTATGACGAAGTAGAAGGCGGTCTCCAGGCTTTAGAACGGCTTCGAACCTCTGGCCTCACCTACGACTTAGTCATTTTGGATTTGATGATGCCCGACATGGATGGTATCCAATTGACGCACCTGATCAAAGCAGACTTAGCGCTGTCTGATATTCCCCTGATCTTGCTCGCCTCTTTCCGAGAACGGGGAGACGTAGAAACTGTCAAGCAAGCCGGGATCGCTACTTATCTGACCAAACCTGTGCGTCAATCCCAATTATTTAGTGCAATAGTGCAAGCACTGGGGCACACTAGCCCGCTCATATCCTATATGCCCGCGCCCATATCTCCTCCTCTTGTGGAAGGGGTTAAAAAAGCTAACAAAGCCATATCCCAGAGCCTGATCTTGGTGGCTGAAGACAACGTTATCAACCAACGAGTAGCGGTACGCCAGTTAGACCGATTAGGATATCGGGCTGATGTAGTGGCCAATGGGCTGGAAGTCCTAGAAGCTCTAGCCCACACACCCTATGCTCTAGTGCTAATGGATTGCCACATGCCAGAGATGGACGGGTTTGAGGCAACCGCAGCTATTCGTGAAAAAGAAGGTGCTCACCACACTATCATTGTGGCCATGACAGCCAGTGCCATGCGGGGAGAGCGAGAAAACTGCCTGCAAGCAGGAATGGATGACTATATTGCCAAGCCTGTAAAGTTAGAAGAGCTTATCTCTGTGCTTGAACGCTGGATCCCGCCAGGCCTCCCTGAGATGTTGTGAAGTTATATTAAAATCCCTAAAGACTTGTGGCATGATCTAAGGTAGTGTTCCTAAAAATGTCATGCCTACTATCCGTATTTTTGGTAGAGAAGTTTACTGTGACCGGGGAGACAACCTCCGTATGGTCTTACTCAATAACAAAGTTGACCTCTATAATGGAGCCGCCAAAACTATCAACTGCCAAGGTTTAGGGACGTGTGGCACCTGCGCTGTAGAGATTACGGGAACAGTAAGTGAGCCGTCTGCCATGGAACAGCTGCGTGCCCCCTTGCTCAAAAATCGTCGTTTGGCTTGTCAGACATCGGTCTTAGGCGATATTGATATCAAGAAATATCAAGGTTTTTGGGGCCTAGGAAAGGAAGAGAAGCAGAAAGAGAAGCCAGCAGTAAGTAGATAAAGCCTGAGTTCTAGGTACGGGGATCAGTACAGAATCTTTAACTGAGGAAAATACGGGGTCCCCGATGTACCTCTCTTTCGTTAATATGTTTACAATAAGCCGTAGGGAAGACTCAATGTTCGTATTCCTGTATTTGGTGGCCTTTGTTGGCCTAGGCGTAGCAGCTTTTTTTCTGATGGGAAAAGGTTTTTCAGCTGCTCGTCCTCAACAAAAAAATCAAGCGAAGCCTCAATTTACACCCCATCCTGAGATGGAAGGCGAAACTACGGCTTACTACATCAAGTTCACTTCTCGCGAGGAACAGTCTCGAGACTTACGAGACCTATAGGCAGGCGCTTATACTAGAGGAAGTGCTGGAGAATAACCGTAGACCCTGAAGTTTCTATTGCAACTAGAGTTCATCAGCAGTTGCGGGGTTTATTGAGGCATCAGCCAGACCAAAATCCTTGGCCTCACCAGCTAACGATGGCTCGCTTGGTTGCCCGAGCTTTAGCAACTGGACGCAGTGCTCTCATCCAAGTGAGTGGGGTGCGCGTTAAAGGCGCCTATCGCTTGAGTTATCTATTTCCTGCCCTGAGTTGGCCTCAGCCCGTTATCTTGTGTGCGCCCCAACTAGTTCAGCAACAGTTGCTGAGCATAGATTTACCCCGCTTGCAGGAGCTGGAGATATTCAGCAAACCTATTCTCCAAGGCAAGGCCTGGCCCAGTCATAGCTGGAACGGAGTCCTCTTGGCGGACCCCCTAGTCTTTCTGCAAGATTGCTTAAAGAATGGCTCTGAGCACTTTCCCTGTCATATTCCTGTAGTTTTTGATCAAGCCCATAACCTAGAGGCTTGGAGTCGTAAAGCTCTAGAGTTCAGGATTGAGCCCGGAGAATGGCAACAGCTGCGAGAGCAGGGCGAACCTCTGGCTGCGAAGGTTTTCGAATTTACCGTTGCGGCCACTCGCTATCTATTCGTGGGCAAAAGCCCAGAGCAGCGTTTAGACTTTACGCTAGAATCTCAGCTCAAGCAATTACTAGCATCGTTAGAGTATCCTCCCTGGGATGACTTTAGAAGATGCTTGGAAGACCCCAACTACTTACTATCGGCAGTAATCCATCGTCAGCACGGACAATTCACCCTGGTAGCAGCGCCAATAGATGTTCGTCCCTATCTACAAAAGCTATGGGATGAACGCCCCGTAGTGATCATTGGCGAAGCTCTAGATCCCCAAAAATCAGCACCGACCTATCGCCATCGATTAGGTCTGGGAGAACTCACCTGTCTGCAATTTCCATCGGACTGCCAGGATGAGCTTCAAGTGTGGATTCCACCCCGCAACACAGAACTCCCTTTCTATGAGTGGGGCACCCAGTTGATAGAATTACTCGCACTGCAGGCTAGAGGCCCCCTCGTTGTGCTTCTACAGGACTACAGCTTACGCAAGCGTATAGGCTCAGCCCTGGCTGCCCAGTTTGGTTCCCGCGTCAGTTTAGACAAAGTCCAAGAGACTCAGCGCTCCATTACCCTTTGTGATTGGTCTTTTTGGGAACAGGGCTTAGCTCCTTCTTTCGCCCCTGAGATGCTAGTGATGCTCAGTCTTCCCTTTCCAGATCTGCAGGTCCCCTTAGTAGCGACAAAAGTAGAGCTGATGAAAAAAGAGCGACAGGATTGGTTCCGCAGCTATCTACTGCCAGAGGCTCAAGGCCGCCTTCAGCGAGGTATCGGCAGAATTAGGGAACACAAAGGTCTAGTGGCGGTCTTAGACCCACGGATTCACAATTCCAACTACGGATACACGCTCCTAGAAAGTTTTGCTCCCTACCGCAAGCTAACCCGTTCACCAAAATCGTGAGCATCTAAGTGTTATTTTTTTGGAGCTTCAGGAGCAGCAGGTGGAGCCGCAGCAGGTTGAGGAGGTGCGGCCTTCGGAGCTTCCGGTTTAGCAGGCTCTGTTTTAGGAGCTTCTCCCGCTTTTGGAGCCTGTTTCCCTGGCTCTGGATAAGGCTTATAGATGTTTTGGCTCACCACTTTCAAGGAATCGGCAGAAGGAACCAGCTGAATAGACTGTGAAAGCGAGTCATCATTTTTTTCTAGAATGCCCACTAATTGGCCTAGCGTAGTCATTTCTACGTACGCATCCTTGATTTCAGGGCTTTTCTTCTTTGCATCTTCTAATTGCTGGGAAACTAGCTCATAGGAAAGATACATCGGAGTAACATTCTGGCTGGCACCTTTTTCCCCAGGAACTTGTAGAGAGAGAGGATCGATACTGCCTTTTTTCCCTTTCTGTGCGGGGAAAAATAAAGGAATGCCTGCAAATTTACTGGGGTCCTGCTTACTTCTCTTAAGAATTTCACCAGCCTGTTTCAAGGAGTTTGTATCAGGCAGAACGGTGATTTCGACTTTTTTGTCCTTTTGTTGTTCCTGAAAAGCAGCATAAGCTAATGCGAGAGAGCTGACTCTAACTTCGGATTTAGCCGCGACATCTTTATTGTCAGTTTGCAGCTTTTCCATAAATTTTTTCGCTTCTTCTGGATTTAAGAAGAAATTGATAATATTCGCAGATTTTTGCGTGCTTTTATCAGTAGCTGTGACCACTAAAGGCTGTTGTGTATCCTTACTGACAATCGAGAAAACAGGTACGGAGCTGAGCTTTTGCAGTACTTGCTGTTTGGTCATAGCCATTGCCATTGGATGGGGGGCTATCACTAAAGCTCCAAAAATAGTGAGGGCAAAAAGTCGCAGAGAGTGAGTGTATTTCATGGCAAAAAGAGAGGTAACTCGAGTAGTATAACTGAATTGATTGTTCAAAATCTATTTGAGCTTATCTGAGCGGTCATTGGAACGAAAAGCATTAGCCTCCTGTCTACCAGGTAAATCAAGAACAAGATTGGCAAATTCAATATCATCATAATCTAAAGAGCCTGTTCCTCCCTGACTGATGGTGAAAATTCCGCCAATACTAAATACAGACTGTCCACCTCCTCCATAGGCTTGAGCGGTGATCAGCTCAATCGTATTGGTTCCTGGCTGCAGCATCCATCGCGGAAGAGGGACTTCTAAACCATCACCGTTCAAAAGCACCCGTTGCGCTAAGTTTCCATTGAGGTAAACCCTAAAAGCAGCTTCTGGGCTACCTTGGAATGTTGCCTGCAGGGGGAGGTGAGATTGTCCTGCCCTGGCTGATTCCGGTGTATCCACCCCAATCAAGGAGCCAATACGCAAAATCGGGTCTCGGTCAGGAATACTCTGCAAGTCGAAGGTCTTCTTAAAGGATGAACCCTGCGCCGGAATCCGAAACTGGGTCGCATTAGCGGAATAATCCTTGCTGAATCGGTCGTCTCCCAAGTGATGGACCTGGTCTGTCAAAACGATCAGGCGTTCAGAGAGCTGATTGAGGCGCACATCAAATTTCTGTTCCTGTTTAGAAACCGTGACGGAGAAGGGTGCATAGTTCTGAGCACGGGCCGTGAGAATGCGCTGGGAGCCCACCGATTTGGGTAGTGAAAATCGGCCAAAATCATCTGTTTTCACTTTGATGCCATCTTCAGGGACTTCTATCTCCACATTAGGAATCGGTTCACCTGTTTTTTGGTCAAGCACTTGCCCCGCATAGGCAGAATCTAAGCGAACTTGACTTCCTGGCTGGTTTTTTACACCACCAAGGCTGGCTCTGAGGACTTGCAAATCACGGTCATTAATTTTCTTGTCACCGTTCACATCGGCGGCGTAGATTTGCTCGTCGGTAAGAATTTTAGTTCCCTTGAAGTAGGCTTCCAGTAGCAATACGTCATCCTGCGTCAGTTTTCCATCTTGGTTTACATCTCCTGAGACAGCCCAGGCCGTTGTGGGATAGACCAGAACAGCCAGAGAAAAAACTAAAAGCCAGCGCAGAGGAGTCATAAACCTAGTGTATCTAGTCGCTTAAGCAATATGCGGAGTTCCCCAAGAATTGCGAAGTACTCTCACACTGAACTTAGCCTTAGTCTTTTGGCTTTGAGGTCCAGGCCAAAAGCTGAGACTTAACGACAAAACCCAATTTCTCATAGAGCTTTAGAGCCGATTGATTATCGGGATAGACCTGGAGAACAAGTTCGGACAATCCCCATTGCTGCGTCTGTTCTTGGGCCTTAGACAGAAGATAGGTGCCTATTCCTTGTCTCTGATGTTCAGGATCTACGGCGACGAGAAAAATGTAGGCTTGGGCTGTTCCGCTTCTCTGGTCTGTAGCTCGTCCCATCCATAGACAGCCTACGGGTTGGTCTTGATCGGTTACAAAAAACAGAGGAGTCCGGTGGGCATCAAAAAAATTCTCTACCATATCCGCTAGATGCTTAGGTGGGGGAGATGTCTGCTCAAAACCGTAAGCTAAGGCAAGGGAGCGCTCCAGCTGGACACGGTCTTGCTTTGCGCCAGTTCCCTGCTTTAGCGCATATCTGGGAGGCAATGGGCTCATGGACCTCAGTTTACTTAGCAGGCTGTTTTTCAGTATCAGTAATAGGAGCTGGAGCCTTCATATCATCGGGTAAAAAAGCCCGTGAACTAACCACTACCAACGCAAAAAGGAAGGCGATGATGATCGTCACGAAAATAATGTTGCCTTTCATTTTTCTACAGCTGCTTCTGCTACAGGAGCTTCGATCAATTCAAGCTCTTCCTCTCCAAGATGAGCTTTGAAGCGTGGCAAGAACTTAACCCGGTAGGGATAGTTGGCACTTATCGGGCGCCCCTGCATTTCGAAGAATACAGCTTCCACCACGCCCTCTAGCCCCTGGATGTCAAAGGGCTTGCTTCTGTGTTCAGGGTGGGTGTAGACAATTACAGGTTTTTTGACCCGTACATGGGAGCCAATTCCAATATTCATGCTCATTCCTGTACAACTGAAAGCCTTGCGGCTCTCAGAAAAATTTACGGTTCCTCAGTGTAATTCTGTTTTGGCTGTCAGAGGTGCAGGCCATAAGAATAGGAGGGACCGCTTGTTCTCTAACGGATACGGTCGATCCGAGCTACTAGCGTGAGGGCAGCAGCACCGGCAGCGACCAATGTACCGCCCCAGAAGATACTCCACAAAAAATTGCTTAAAGTCGGGGTCATCGTACAACTCCATCTGCGTCTAATTCGTTACTTTAATATGCCTCATCTTGGTTCCAGCGAAAAGACCTGGAGCAGATAGGCTACAAAGTTTTCCAAGGCTGCCTGAGGATGGTTGCTCATGAGCGAAACCCTTAAACGACTGGTAGGCACGGTTGGGGGACGAATAGCAGGGACCCAAAATCCTTGCTCCCAGAGCTTTTTACTTAAATCGAGCGTCTGCGCAATAGTGCCCGTCTTCAGACAAAGAATGCAGGAATCACTGGGGAAAAATTCCAAAAGAGCTAGTTCTTTTTTGACTTGGTGAACCCTCTGCCAAAGCTTTTCTCTAAGAGCTGGCTCGGTTTGTACGATATGGAGCGCAGCCAAGGCCGCAGCCGCATCACCAGGGGCCAGGGCCGTGGTGTAAATCCAGG
Organism: Gloeobacterales cyanobacterium; assembly: GCA_038245785.1. Classification (GTDB taxonomy): domain Bacteria; phylum Cyanobacteriota; class Cyanobacteriia; order Gloeobacterales; family PMM-0068; genus Sivonenia. Next base: position 99,218 of record JBBRSB010000004.1, read on the forward strand.
TAGGGGCACGATTACGTAAAAAATCAACCAGGGCCTTAGAACCGCAGACATAGCCGCCCTGACTGGCTAAGGCTTTGCTCAAAGTTCCCATTTGAATGCAGGGATACTGCTGTAACTTCAGGGCTTCCATGGCCCCAGCACCATGGGCACCCAGCACGCCCGTAGCATGGGCTTCATCCACTAGGACCATCGATTCATATCGTTTAGCTAAATCCAGAATTGCCGCCAGGGGCGCCACATCCCCATCCATGCTGAACACTGAATCAGTACAGATTAAGCAGCGTCTAGCTTGGGCTCGATATTGGTTTAAGAGCGCTTCTAACTCTTTGGCAGAGCCGTGAGCGTATTCGTAATACTGGGCGCCACTGAGTTTAGCTCCACTCTTCAGACTGGAATGGTTATAGACATCGCCCAAAAGCAAATCACGGGACCCCACCAGCGCACTAATCGTCCCGAGGTTCGCCATATAGCCAGAGGGAAATATCAACGCCTCTTCAGTCCCTTTGAATTGAGCCAGGGCCTGTTCTAGTTCTTGATGAATCTCCAGATGACCACTGAGCAAACGGGACCCTGTGGCGCCCGTTCCATAGCGTTGGACAGCTCGGATAGCCGCCTCCTTCACTCGCGCATCGCCCGCCAAGCCCAGGTAGTTGTTGCTCCCTAGATTTAATTTTCTAGGAGCATCAGGGGATTCCAACCAGGGGCCTGCTTGGGCATGGGAAGTGCACACAGTCCGGTACCAACCGGCTCGATGCAAAGTGTGCAGGTCTTGTTCAATCCATGCGTAGGGGTCATCGGGCATGGGCCATCTTATCCAAGAGACTGCTTCCGCTGTACCAGTCCGCCAATTCTTCCTGGGCATGACCTAAGTCTTGTGGAAGAGGACCTTCCAGGGAAGCGCCAAGCGTGACTAAGGTTTTCACCACTATTCGGGGAGAGGTCCAGTGCTGTTGGGCTAGGGCCAAAAGATTCAAAGGCTCGGACTGATGAATGACAGAGCGCAGCTTGATCTGGAGTTCTTCAGAACTAGACATGGAGACAGGACGAGCAAAAATATGCACTTCACGGGGACGGACTAAGTGTAATAGCCAAGCCAAATGCAGAAGCGAAGGAGGTAAGGTCCACAGCAAGAGCCCATGATAGGCACATCCTTTTTGAGGACGGTCATAATCCAAAGCCATCTCTGGGCCAAACTCGGGCCTTTGATAGCCATAGAGCAGGCAACGAGCTTCGCTATCGGCAGTGGCTAATAAGGATTTGAGGACCGCTTTAGAACTAGAAGAGGAACCACGTTGGTCAATCCACTGCACCCGTCCTTGCTCAGATTGATCATCTACGCGTGGTGCCTTACATTCAACGCGGCAAATAGGACCTGTTGGGGGAACCGTAGCCTCCCGAATACCACTCAGTTCTAGTTGGATAGAGCGCACATCCCGAAAGGTATTTTCTCGAACCTTAAAGGCTAAATCGATATTCTTAGGGACAGGATAGAGATGGCCCATCCGCCAAGCTACGACTTGTCGTTCTACTTTCCCATCGTCCACAACCAGACGCACATGGGCATCTTCTTTACCCATCGTTCGTTGCTGAACGACTAAAAGGTTGGCACACCAAAAAGTGGGGTCTGGGTTGCCAATCCCGCAAGGATGCATCTTATTTACTTGTTCAAAAAGCGCTTCGTTTACCTCTTCTAAAGCAACATAGCTATCAATCTTTACAAGCGGGCGAATAAGCTCAGGCTGTAAACAGGAGCGGGCAAACTCAGCCATCTTTTTAGTAAACGCTTCTAGATATTCCAAGGGCATGGAGAACCCTCCAGCCATCGGATGTCCGCCAAAGCTGGTGAAGAATTCTTTGCAATGTTCCAAGCCTTCAAAGATATTAAATTCGGGGATGCCTCGGGCGGACCCTCGCACCTTATTTGCCTCTATAGAACCAATAAATACGGGAGCCCCATATCGTTCCACTAAGCGAGATGCAACAATCCCAATTACCCCGTGATGCCACTCCGGTTGCACAATAACCAGCACTCGTTCTTCCCGGAGGTCTAAGGTCGGATGATTTTCTACCCAGCTAATCGCTTCTTTTTCAATGCGATTGCATAATTCTTTCCGTTCTTGGTTATAGGCTTCACACTGATTGGCTCGCTCTAGGGCAATCGCTGGATCATCCGTAGTTAAGAGTTCAATCACCACTTGTGGATCGCCAATTCTACCCACGGCATTGATCCGAGGACCTAACCCGAACCCAATCACTTCTGGCTTAATCTGTGTATGGTCGGAATACCCGGCTACGGCCATCAGCGCTTGAATGCCAGGATTGGTAGAGAAGGGCAAAATCACCAATCCTCTCTGGACCCATTGACGGTTTACGCCCGTTAGCAAAGCAAGGTCAGCAATCGTCCCTAAGGTGAATAGTTCCAGCAAAGGGTCTTGCAGTTCTACCAATTTGTCGAAGCGTCGAGCTACTTCTAAGGCCAGGATATAGGCTACTCCAACCCCAGCGACGGAGAGATAGGGGGAATCTGGCAAAGAAATTAACTTCGGATTGAGGATGCCAGCGGCAGGAGGCAAAACCTCCGGCAGTTCATGGTGGTCTGTGATGATAACTGATAGTCCCAGCGCTTCTGCCCGCTGTAAGGGAGCCAGGGCAGAAATTCCGTTATCTACGGTGATTACAAGATCCACCCCTTCTTGATGAAACTCTTCCACGATCCGCACATTGATGCCATAGCCTTCCTGCATTCGGCTCGGAATAGCGTAATCTACAACCCCGCCCAGATAACGAATGGCTCGAATCAGGAGTGCCGTACTGGTCATCCCGTCGCAGTCATAGTCTCCACAAATCGCAATTTTCTCCCGCTGCTCAATCGCTCTAACCAAACGGTCTGTCACCTGAGCCAAATCGGGAAAATGGTCTTTGGGGTCTGGCGGAGCACCACAGCTAGGATCAAAAAAAATCTTTGCTTCTTCCTGGCTCGTGATGCCACGATTGAGCAGAATCTGACCAATGACAGGAGATAAGCCTAAACTTTTAGCTAGTTCTCGCGCCTGTTCAGGATGAGATTCAGCAATAGACCAACGTTGGAGTGGCAGCATATTTTCGCAGGAAGTTCAGCAGACTCAGTAATTGTAGGCCCAACTCACCGGGCGCAGATAAACTTTGCATCCTAACGGTAAGGTAGATTCGTTCCTGTGTAGCGGACTTGTTGGGATGCAGTTGACGTACGAAGATAAACGACGTAAAACTATAGGAGCCTATAGGAATCCATAGAATTTTATAGCTTTTGATCAGCCCCTGTAAGAGGATCTATGTCTAAAACCTTCTTCCCTGAATTGTATGAATTGATTCCCGCAAGCGAACCATATTCACCTGGCACAGAGTATAAGGTTTCAGTAGGGCTTGAAAAGTGGGATGACAAATATGTACCTGTGACTAAAGTGCAAATGGTGTTTGATGGAACCATTTCTGGTGCTAAAAGCCCTTCCTATCCATTAGGTACGGAGGATCATCTGAAAGTAGCTCGTGCCGTAGATAGGCTTGTTGCGAAGAAAATGGGCGTTTTTAGTGAAGGAAACCAGGAATCATGAAATTTATATCTCAAGCACAGGAGATTTCTTATGCCGCAACAATTCCTCTAACTGAAGATTGCACTATCATTCATGGTGATTCCCGCGTTGAGCTGGCCAAAATGCCGGAGAAAGTTTTTCAATGCTGTGTCACAAGCCCTCCCTATTGGGGATTACGAGATTACGACACTGATAATCAGATCGGTGCAGAAAAATGCTTGGAAGAATATATCAATGATCTTGTATTGGTTTTTCGCGAGGTTCGACGAACTCTGGCTGATGATGGAACGCTCTGGCTGAATATTGGCGACTCGTACACTAGTGGAAACAGAACTTGGCGAGATACTGACAAGAAGAACCCAGCCCGTGGAATGGACTATAGACCACCTACACCTAATGGTCTCAAGCCTAAAGATTTAATTGGTGTGCCTTGGCGGATCGCGTTTGCTTTGCAAGCTGATGGTTGGTATCTTCGCTCAGATATTGTTTGGCATAAACCAAATTGTCAGCCTGAATCAGTGAAGGATAGACCAACTCGCTCACATGAATATATGTTTCTTCTCTCGAAATCAGAACGTTACTATTACGATGCCGAGGCTATAAAGGAACCTACTTACACAAATGGTCAGACAAAGAATAAACGAACTGTTTGGTTTATGAATGCTCTAGAAACAGTTTGGAATGTTAATACAGAACCATTTAAGGGTGCTCATTTTGCTGTGTTTCCACGTTCCCTAATTAGACCTTGTATTTTGGCCGGCAGTAGAGAAGGTTCTCTCGTTCTTGATCCTTTTTTCGGTTCGGGGACAACTGGTGAAGTTTGCCTAGAACTTGGAAGAAAATGTGTAGGTATTGAGCTGAAATCTGAATATATAGATATTGCAAACAATCGCCTTAAAAATTCTCAGCTACAGTTGAGCGTATAAATCAATTGGAGGAAATTGCCATCTTGCATGAACACAGCAATATCTCTTGAGTAGACGCTTTACCTGCAATTTGCGTTCACTCCCTCCATCAAAATAAAGCTGAAATTTTTCTTTGTCAAGCTCATCTCGAATATAGCAATAGCCAGGTTTTGGAGACTGCTTACTGTTAGTCATCATCCTTAATTCTCCGCTTCTCGCTTCCAACAATAAAGCTTTTGGAATTTCAACAAGTTCATAGATCCAATTATTAGGAGATTTAGACAGAGTACGCAGCGACAAAATTCGTTCATAAGAGTTCATATGGCGAAAAAACTGCTCTCTTAGTCTCATTAAATCTTCAGGATCATCACCCCATTGTCCTTGTCCTAGTTCCATGAACTTAGAGATATGGATTTCATTCTCCTTAATATTCCTATCTGCCTGTGTTTTCAAAGAAAACCTTTCTCTATTGATAGTGATGTCATGACCTGGATTTCCTCGGCTGGCTATCTGAGCGTCATTTCCACAAAAGGTTGCAACTCTTTCTAGTACGTATTCAAACTTATCTTTTGAAAATGATTCTTTGGACATGCAACGGTGAATTAAAAGTGCATCACCAAAGCTATCCAACATACAGGCATCGAATAGGTTTGAGTCAATAATCTCGTAGTTGTGCGCAACAGTAAATTGACTAACAATTTCTTCAACCCAGTTAATCTGAGAATCAGTCAATCTATACAATTTTTCAAGGAGAAGCTGAATTTGTCTTGCTCTGTCATTGCTCATACTCGGTCATAACGCAAGAAACTGATGCATTATAACCTGCTTACAAATCTGACAACTCAACTCTGAGTACACAGATAGCTTGGGCAAGACTGCCACCACCGACAACTGAAAGCAGCCCAACAAGAGATTCGACTGCTTTGTGTATCATAAACGCTCTTGAGAACCTAGACTGTAGCCCAATCGTGAGGCTTTAGATAAACTTCATAGAGTTCTGCTTCCGCAGTCCCTGGTTCAGGAGTCCAGTCATATTCCCAGCGCACCACAGGCGGCAAACTCATCAGGATAGATTCTGTCCGGCCATTGGTTTGCAGACCGAAAATAGTGCCTTGGTCATAGACAAGATTGAATTCCACATAGCGACCCCGACGGTAGAGCTGGAAATTCCGCTCTCGTTCGCCGTAGGGAGTATCTTTCCGCCGTTCGACAATCGGCAGATAGGCATCTAGAAAAGCTCTGCCACAGGACTGAACAAAGCTGAAGGTATCTTCCCATTCGCCTTTAGTATCATCCCGGTCATCAAAGAAAATCCCGCCAATCCCTCTCGGTTCGTTACGGTGCTTCAGATAGAAATAACGGTCGCACCATGCTTTAAATTCAGGATAAAAGGCTGGGTTATGCAGGTCACAGGCTGCTTTTAAGGTGCGGTGAAAATGCACTACATCTTCTTTCTGCGGATAGTACGGAGTCAGGTCTGCTCCACCGCCAAACCACCAGAGCGAACCACTCTCGAAATAGCGGTAGTTCATATGAACGGTGGGAATGTAGGGATTGCGAGGATGGAAAACCAGACTTACCCCCGTGGCATAGAAAGGCTGGTCTGTAATTTCTGGACGACGTTTAAGAATCGAAGGCGGTAGGCTCGGTCCATGCACTTCTGAAAAATTGACGCCTGCCCGCTCAAAAATGGCACCTTCGCTCAATATACGGGAGCAACCTCCGCCTCCTTCTTCACGGAGCCAGGAGTCTTCTCGAAACTTGCCTGTCCCATCTACAGCTTCAATCGCGCTGCTAATGGTGTCCTGGAGAGAGCGGTAGAAATTACTGACACGCTGACGGTGAGATAGTTCAGTGGCGATGGACATAGGAAATCATGACAGAGTTACAGCTATCCATCGTCTCACAGAGCATGAATTTAGCTCAACGTACGCAGATCTAGTGGGCTCACGACCACCCCTAAAGGCTACAGCCCGCTTGTCCGGAAGCCGGGACGAACAGAGCCTCCTGCGCCAGCTCATTCAAAGAGGGGACCGCCAATTCATGAAATTCTTCCGTGCAGCGGACAAAGATTTCCACGCCCAACGCTAAGGCCATTTCATCGAAGTCAAAGCATGGATGATGGTGAGGTTTATCTAAGCCTTTATCTGGGTTGGCAGAACCGAGGAAGAAATAGCAACCAGGAGCTTCCTTGAGGAAATAGGCCATATCTTCACCGCCCATCGTCCTCTCTGGCACTACCTGCGAAACATTGCCCAGCACACCAGCCGCCACCCCTTGGATCCATTGGGTAATCACTGGATGGTTAATTACCGCAGGGTAATGACGAATATATTCGAACTCATAGGCCGCTCCAAAAGCCTTACAGACATTGGCCGCTACTGCTTCAATTCTCTGAGGTAGGAGGTCTGCTAGTTCAGGAGAAAATGACCGCACCGTACCCTCTAAACTTGCCTCTTGGGCAATGATGTTGAACGCTGACCCCGCAGTCAGTTTGCCCACAGTGACGACTGCACTCTCAAAGGGATTCACATTGCGCGAAACAATCGTCTGTAGCGCCGTGACGACATGGGATGCAACCACCACGGCATCTACGGTTTGATGAGGCATAGCGCCATGACCACCCCGTCCTTGAATCTTGAGTATAAATTGGTCAGCATTCGCCATAATCGGGCCGGACTGTATACCTGCCGTTCCGAGCGGGAGATTATTCCAAAGATGAAGGCCAATCACAGCATCCACTTCAGGATTTTTCAAAGCGCCTTCTTGAATCATAGGCAGAGCCCCACCAGGGCTTTCTTCTGCGGGCTGAAATATTAGCTTAACGGTGCCCTTGAGGTCTTCTTGATGTTCAGCCAAGTACTTCGCTACGCCCAGCGCAATAGCTGTATGACCATCGTGACCACAGGCATGCATCACGCCAGGACGCGTAGAGGCATAGCTGATTTTGTTCAATTCCTGAATCGGCAGGGCATCCATGTCTGCTCGAATCCCCAGAACTTTGCCCGGTTGTCCGCCTTCCAGCACAGCCACTACACCCGTCTTGGCAACTCCTGTTCTCACCTGCCAACCTAGCGATTGCAGTTGCTGAATCACAAAAGCGCTGGTGCGCTCTTCCAAAAATCCCAGCTCAGGATACTGATGAAATTGACGCCGCCAGGAAATCAGATCCGGTAAGAGGGCTTCTATTTGAGGGCGTAGATCCATGATTGCCTACCGAGCATAACGTGCTTACTACTCTAACAAAATGCCACAGCTTATCCTGGACGGAAGGCTAGCAATCATACAAAATCGAGTATTGGACCATCGGCCTTTAGGTGCGGCTCTTCTGCTTACTGTGCTGAGTTTTACGTGGACAAACAGTGACGATTATGGCTAACCTTGGTTTTTAAGTATGAAGCTTTTGGACTCTTCGCTATGATCTTTTGACTTTAATTATCGTGATTCATCTCACAACAAGACACAGCTTCAAACCACAAATAGATCTTTACCAACTGGCGAATCTATGTCAATCTAAATGACAGAAAGTCAATGTATGAGTTTCCCATCAAGGCAATTTAGAATTCTTATGAAGACTGAATGTAGATATGCTAAATAATTAGGTAGTCTACTCTTGCAAAGAGTATACCTACCTGGCTTGTAGCGCCCTCTGTAAATATACTGACGAGTTTTTGCTGATGCAGATCAGCAAAAAATTGGGCACTTTGTTAGATAGAGGGATTGATATGGAAGTTACCTTGAATAGAGATCAACCAAGCGCAGAAAATCAACAAGGTTCCGAAAGACAAATTAGGATCCTGGTAGCTGAAGACAATCCAGTTAACCAAAAAGTAGTATTAAAGCAGCTACAAAGTTTGGGCTATCAAGCAGAAGTTGTCAACAATGGCCAAGAAGCTTTAGATCGACTCACAGAACGCGAGTATGACATAGTACTTATGGATTGTCAGATGCCTGTCATGGATGGGTACCGAGCGACTCAGGAAATCCGCCTCCGTGAAGGCGACCAAAAGCACACCACGATTATTGCAATTACAGCCAATGCCATGCCCGAAGACCGGGACCGTTGCCTTAATTCCGGCATGGATGATTACATGAGCAAGCCAGCCAGCCGAGAAGATTTGAGAAAGAAAGTAGAACTTTGGACACGGGGTGCCAGCTAGCGAGAGAATACAGGCAACCACGTATCCCGATAAACTAGCGAATCAAAAAACATAAAAGCTATCGTAGAGGCCATGCTCTGCACTATCATCTGGAACGGTGTATGTAAATGCCGGACAGAACGTGCAGTAAATTAGGTATCTCCTGTGGTAAACGACCTTATCCTTCGTGCCGCTCGTGGCGAAGCTCTCAACCGTCCTCCTGTGTGGATGATGCGCCAGGCGGGGCGCTACATGGCCGTCTATCGGGAGCTTCGGGAGAAGTATTCTTTCAAAGAACGCTGCGAAATTCCAGAACTAGCCACCGAAATTTCGCTACAACCCTTTCGGGCCTTTAAACCTGATGGGGTGATCATGTTTTCTGACATTTTGACCCCTTTGGATGGTATGGGCATTCCCTTCGACATCATCGAATCGCGCGGACCGATCATTGAATCCCCCATCCGGACCCAAGCCCAGGTAGACAAGGTTTACCCCCTAGATCCAGAAAAATCGCTGCCTTTTATCAAGACGATTTTGAATACGCTCCGCCAAGAAGTCGCAGGGGGCGCCACTGTTTTAGGCTTTGTTGGTGCTCCTTGGACACTAGCTGCTTATGTCGTCGAGGGAAAAAGCTCTAAAGAGTATGCCTTGATCAAAGGGATGGCCTTCAAAGAACCAGAACTGCTTCACCAACTGCTGGGCAAGTTCGCCGAATCCATTGCCCGCTATATGATTTACCAAATTGACTGTGGGGCGCAAGCAGTTCAGATGTTTGATAGCTGGGCCGGTCATCTCAATCCGATGGATTACGAAGCCTTTGCTCTGCCCTACGAACAGCAAATTTTCAAAACTGTAAAGGAAGCTCGTCCTGAAGTGCCCTTGATCCTGTACATCAACGCTTCGGGGGGGCTTCTAGAGCGCATGGCCCAGTCAGGGGCCGATGTGGTGAGTGTGGATTGGACTGTGGATATAGCGGAAGCCCGTAAGCGGCTCGGACCGAATATTGCTGTGCAAGGCAACCTGGACCCTTGTGTCCTGTTTGCGCCTCAAGATGTAATTCGGACACGCATTCTTGATGTTATTGAAAAAGCAGGACCCACAGGACACATCATGAACCTGGGCCATGGCATCCTCCAAAGCACTCCTGAAGAAAATGCACGATTCTTCTTTGATACGGTGAAGTCTTTCAGCCGTTAGCGGTCAGGGTCAAGGGTCGGTTGTAAACACAGACTTTCCGCAGTACAGCGGATCGCTTATGATGGAGAGTCCGTCTCCGCACAATGCTTTTACAAAAATTGCTCGACTGTGCCCGTTCTAAAGAGGTAGTCCATGAGTAGTAAAGACACTGCACTAGCCCCCGTGTTTATGTTGCCTGATTTGATCGAGATTCAGCGGGAGAGCTTTAGGTGGTTCTTAGAAGAAGGATTCATTGAAGAATTAGAAAGTTTTTCTCCCATTGAAGACTACACCGGGAAATTAGAACTTCACTTTTTGCCCAGGGACTACAGAGTCGTAGAGCCCAAGTACGACATGGAAGAATCCAAGCGTCGGGATACAACCTACGCTGTACAGTTGCGCCTGCCTGCTCGTCTGATCAATAAAGAAACTGGCGAAATCAAAGAGCAAGAAGTCTTTTTGGGTGAAATTCCCTTGATGACAGACCGAGGCACGTTCATCATTAACGGGGCTGAACGGGTCATCGTTAACCAGATTGTTCGTTCCCCCGGCGTCTACTTCAAAAAAGAAATCGATACCAACGGACGTAGCGCGTTCAACGCTTCTTTGATTCCTAACCGGGGCGCTTGGCTGAAGTTTGAAACTGATGCCAATGACCTGGTATGGGTCCGTATCGACAAGACCCGTAAGCTTTCCGCTTTGGTTCTGCTCAAGGCCCTCGGGCTCTCTGATGGAGAAATCCTCGATTCTCTTCGCCACCCAGAGTATTTGCAGAAGACCATTGATAAAGAAGGACAGTTTACAGAAGATGAGGCCTTAATGGAGCTTTATCGTAAGCTTCGTCCGGGTGAGCCTCCTACGGTAGCGGGTGGCCAGCAACTTTTAGAATCTCGCTTCTTTGACCCTAAGCGCTATGACTTGGGTAAAGTAGGCCGCTACAAGATCAACAAGAAGCTGCGTCTTAATATTCCTGATACCACCAGAGTCCTGACTCCTCAAGACATTCTCGGTTGTATTGATTACTTAATTAACCTGGAATTCGACACCGGAACGATCGATGATATCGACCACCTCGGGAACCGTCGGATTCGCTCGGTCGGAGAACTCCTCCAGAACCAGGTCAGAGTCGGTTTAAACCGTTTAGAGCGGATTATCCGCGAACGGATGACTGTCAGCGATGCGGACCAACTAACGCCCGCGTCCCTGGTAAACCCCAAACCCCTGGTAGCTGCGATTAAAGAGTTTTTTGGTTCTTCCCAGCTTTCCCAGTTCATGGACCAGACCAATCCTCTGGCTGAATTGACGCACAAGCGTCGCTTGAGTGCCCTAGGTCCTGGCGGTTTGACCCGTGAACGAGCAGGCTTCGCAGTGCGGGATATCCACCCTTCTCACCACGGAAGAATTTGCCCGATCGAAACGCCTGAAGGTCCTAACGCTGGCTTGATCGGTTCCCTAGCGACCCACGCTCGTGTGAACCAGTATGGATTTATCGAGTCACCCTATCGCAAGGTGGTAGATGGACGCGTTACCAGCGATGTGGTCTATCTAACAGCTGATGAAGAAGATGAGTTCCGGGTTGCCCCTGGGGACGTTCCTCTACACGAAGATGGAACCTTTGCCGTTACCCAGATTCCTTCTCGTTACCGTCAAGACTTTCAAGTACTTCCGCCAGAAGAAGTAGATTATGTTGCCGTTTCTCCGATTCAGATCGTTTCAGTAGCTACCTCCTTGATTCCGTTCTTGGAACATGATGACGCTAACCGAGCCCTGATGGGAGCGAACATGCAGCGTCAGGCAGTACCGCTCCTTTCTCCTGAACGGCCTTTGGTTGGCACGGGTTTGGAAGCGCAAGCGGCTCGTGACTCGGGCATGGTGATCATTTCTGATGTGACAGGCGAAATTTCCTACGTCAGTGCTACGGAGATTCGGGTCCGGGAAGATGGTACCGGCGATGAGCGCAGCTACCCGCTACAGAAATATCAGCGCTCTAACCAAGACACTTGTTTGAACCAAAAGCCGATCTCCTATGAAGGTGATCATGTGGTCAAAGGTCAGGTCATTGCCGATGGTTCTGCCACCGAGGGCGGAGAGCTGGCTTTGGGCCAAAACGTCCTGGTAGCCTACATGCCCTGGGAAGGCTACAACTATGAGGACGCGATTCTCATCTCTGAGCGTTTGATCAACGAGGACGTTTACACCTCAATCCACATTGAGAAATTTGAGATTGAGGCTCGTCAAACCAAGCTTGGTCCTGAAGAAATCACCCGAGAGATTCCGAACGTCGGCGAAGATTCTCTGCGGAACCTGGATGAGCGTGGAATTATCCGCGTCGGAGCCTGGTGCGAATCGGGAGACATTCTCGTGGGTAAGGTCACACCAAAAGGTGAATCTGACCAGCCGCCTGAAGAAAAATTACTGCGGGCTATCTTTGGCGAAAAAGCCCGAGACGTGCGTGACAACTCTCTGCGTGTGCCAAACGGTGAGAAAGGCCGAGTCGTGGATGTCCGTGTATTTACCCGTGAGCAAGGGGACGAATTGCCCCCTGGCGCCAACATGGTGGTCCGGGTTTATATCGCCCAGAAACGTAAGATCCAAGTCGGGGATAAGATGGCTGGTCGCCACGGGAATAAGGGAATTATTTCCCGGATTCTTCCTAAGGAAGACATGCCCTACATGCCCGATGGCACCCCCGTTGACATTGTGCTCAACCCTCTAGGCGTACCTTCGCGGATGAACGTTGGTCAGGTCTTTGAAACACTCTTAGGCTGGGCTGGTGATATCCTGGGTTCCCGCTTTAAGCTGACGCCTTTCGACGAAATGTTTGGGGAAGAAGCTTCTCGGAACTTGGTGCATGACCGTTTGATGCAGGCTCGTGAAAAGTCTGGCAAGCCTTGGGTTTACTGCTCTGATGCTTCGGTCAAGATCAGTAACGATGTGCGTTTGCAGTACGTCAAACCAGCGGTGGGTAAGATTACCCTCTTCGATGGCCGAACAGGAGAACCGTTTGACAGTCCAATCACGGTCGGTCGCTCGTACATGTTGAAACTGGTCCACTTGGTAGACGACAAGATTCACGCTCGTTCTACTGGACCTTACTCCCTGGTCACGCAACAGCCTCTGGGAGGAAAAGCCCAGCAAGGGGGTCAGCGTTTCGGAGAGATGGAAGTGTGGGCTTTGGAAGCGTTTGGAGCTGCCTATATTCTCCAAGAGCTACTCACTGTCAAGTCGGATGACATGATTGGTCGTAATGATGCCCTCAACGCCATCGTCAAGGGTAAGGCGATTCCTCGTCCAGGTATTCCTGAGTCCTTCAAGGTCCTAGTGCGTGAGCTTCAATCCCTCGGTCTGGATGTGTCCGTGCACAAACTAGAAACTAAGAGTGATGGTTCTTCCAAGGATGTGGAGGTAGACCTGATGGCTGATGTCCTCAACCGTCGTGCTCCTTCTCGTCCTACCTACGAGAATGTCACCGTTACGCGGGAAGACTTCACGGACGAATAGACTTCTTCTTTGAAGATTTTGAAGGCCATCTGCGCAATGCAGGTGGCCTTTTTTGTAAAGTCCAACTTCCTGGACATCAGACTTCACCCAGGAGTTAACGTGAAATCATTAAACAAAAAAGCTAAACTCGAAAGAACAAGGCGGCTGAAGTTGAGAATGCAAAGATGATTCAAGCCATTCCTAGACAAATTACTTTTGATGAGTTCATCGCTTGGTATCCAGAGAACTCAGAGCATCGCTATGAATTGCACGATGGGGAAATCATTGAAATGCCAAAGCCCATTGGTAAGCATTCAGAGGTTGGAGGCTACCTTGCGCTCAGGTTGGGTATCGAGATCGAGCGGCTACAACTTCCTTACTTTGTCCCTAGAGAGTGCGTGGTCAAGGTTAGAGAATCTGTATATTTACCAGATGTTATTGTACTGAATCAACAGACTCTTGATGATGACCCGCGATGGGAAAAGGAATCCACTATCACGCACGGCAAATCTGCAAAGCTTGTGATTGAGGTAACCAGCACTAACTGGAGCGATGACTATGCGCTTAAACTGGAAGACTACGAAGCGCTTGGAATTGAAGAGTACTGGATTTGCGATTATCTAGGATTGGGCGGAAAGCGCTATATTGGGTCACCAAAGCAACCTACTTTTTCGGTCTATCACCTGAACGAAGCTAGTGAATATCAGGTCGGACAGTTCCAAGGGGAGCAAGAAATCCAGTCGAAAGTCTTTCCTGAATTGCAGATAAGTATGAATCAAATCTTAATCAGAGTGAACCCATAAATCCTACAAACGCAGCACATCATCCCCGCCTCCGGGTTGGGCTGACGTCGATTATAATCTCTCGGTCATTCCGATTTGCTTGCGGTTAGAGGATTAAGACTAACGATTCCAACTATTACACCATTTAGATCGCGGACATATGATACGACTCGTCCCCAGGGCGGTGTGGGAATCGGCTATTTCTGGATGCTAGGGAGATCGGCGACTTTCCACAACGTAATTTCAAAGGGCTCATGTGGGTAGTGGTCTTTCCGAGCTTCCAATGGAGACGGGAAATGGAAAGGCGCTTGCTGCAGATTGAGGTGACGCCAGCTCAGGCCTGTGAACTGATTGTAGTTACTCGTGACCTGCGGGCTGTTGGATACCAGCAGCCATGTGGCGCCGCTGCGGCGGATGTTCTCCAAGACTGCGGCGATATCTTGGAAAGACAGATGGATCCAGCAATCACGGCACATGACGAGGTCAGCACGCAGCAGATCGTCCTTAGTGAGATCAGCAACCACGAAACGCACGCCGGGACGCAAGAATTTCGCCTGATTGTTCTCAATCGCGCTAGGTACGATATCAGCCCCGACATAGTCCACCTTTGTCAAATCGACAAGGCGCATCCAATTCCAGTCGCCGCACGGAGCATCTAGGAAAGTTTTGATACTCAGCCTCTGGAAAAGCTCTGGCAAATAGACCCGCAAAGACTCGGTCGCCCCTAGCTCAGACCCTTCGCCCGAGAGGCTTTCTGTGCTGCCCCATAGCGTTTCTTCATAAGCCTTCGCAAAGATCTGTCCACGCGGTTTCAGCTCTATCACCGTGTCATGCAAAACGGGAATGTTTCCTAGAAAACTCTTGATTTTGCGTCGCAACTGTAGCCCTAGTCCCATGGAGTTCCCCCACATTTCGACGAGACGATTATAGCTACAAGTCAAAATTTCTATCAGATCCAGCAGATGCTATGCCCAGTGATGTGCGCACTACAATGGCTGCTCGGTGAGCGTAAGTTGTACAACTAATTTAGTGGAGAAGAGATAAGTGAAGACATTCGCAATAATGCCAAAATATAAGTATGCTAACTTTGCTGCTTCAAGACGCTGAACGCCTTATTCTAAGAATGTCTGAACTCCCCACAGGCCCTGGGGTGTATTTGATGAAAGACCTTGACGGGAAGGTGATCTATATTGGCAAGGCCAAAAATCTGCGCAATAGAGTGCGGACCTATTTTCAGGCAGGCACGGATCACTCACCGAAAACCCAGATTATGGTCCAGCAGGTAGCGGATGTTGAACTGATTCTTACCGACACTGAAGCTGAAGCCCTGACCCTGGAAGAGAACCTGGTTAAAGACCGTCAGCCTCGATACAACATTCTGCTCAAAGACGACAAGCAGTATCCATTTCTCTGCATCACCTGGTCAGAAGAATATCCTCGAATTCTCGTGTGTCGGCCCAGAGGCTACCGTAATCCCAAAGATAAATATTTTGGCCCCTATGTCGACGCTGGGGCTCTCCACGAAACCGTTAGATTCCTTAAACGGGCCTTTCCCCTGCGACAGCGCCCAAACCCTGTTTTCAAAGACCGCCCCTGCATCAATTACGACATGGGCCGTTGTCCAGGTATCTGTCAACAGCTGATTAGCCCGGAAGATTATCGAAAAACGATAGAGGAGGCACAACAGGTGATTCAGGGCAAAACCGATGAATTGGTGCAAGCCCTTGAAGTCCGTATGGCCGATGCTGCCGAAGAACTCCATTTTGAAGCCGCCGCCAGATTCAGAGACCAAATTCAAAACTTAGAAATGCTCTCAGAACGGCAAAAAATGTCGATTCCTGACCCTGGAATTTCACGCGATGCTGTGGCTCTGGCTGCCGATAGCTATCGGGTCGTCGTCCAGATCTTTCAGGTGCGCAAAGGTAAGCTGATTGGCCGCTTGGGATTCTGTTTCCAGGCTACCCAGGAAGAACCCGGTCCTCTCTTGCAAACAGTTTTAGAACAGCATTACCGTAGCCTAGACCCAGAGGATTTACCCTTAGAGATTCTCACACAATATGAATTACCCACACCCGAACTTTTAGAAGCCTGGCTGAGTGAGAGCAGAGGCCGTAAGGTCACGATTAAAGCGCCGCAACGCCAGATGAAAGCAGAACTGATTGATCTGGTTGTTCGCAATGCAGAACTAGAATTGCAGCGGCTGGCTCGTAGTTCTGATATCCCGCAACAGGCCCTTGTCCGTTTGATGGAAGCGCTGGAGCTGCCCAGTCCTCCCCAACGCTTGGAGTGCTATGACATTTCTCATATCCAGGGTACCGATACGGTCGCTTCTAGAGTGGTATTCGTGAATGGCAAACCGAGCAAAGCCCACTATCGTCGCTATAAGATCCGAGACCCTAAAATTCAAGCAGGTCAGCCCGATGATTTTGCTTCGATGGCGGAAGTGATTGGCCGGAGATTCAAACCCAATCAAGCGGAGGAACTGCCTGATTTAGTTGTGATTGATGGTGGCAAAGGACAGCTATCAGCGGCCCGTGCGGTGATGGAAGAACTCGGCGTAGACCACGTACCGACCATTGGCTTAGCAAAACGGATTGAAGAAATTTTCAAGCCTCAGCAATTAAAGCCGATTCTCCTCGACCACCGAGATGTGGGCTTACAGCTACTCCAGCAAATCCGGGATGAAGCCCACCGCTTTGCGATTACCTATCATCGCAACCTCAGAGGCAAACGAATGACGACCTCTGCCCTGGATGAAATTCCTGGGTTAGGTCCTAGCCGCAAAGATAGCTTACTCAAACAATTTTCTTCTGTTCCTAAACTGCGCAAAGCCAGCGTAGAAGAGATTGCAGAAGTACCTGGAATTCATCAAAAGTTAGCACAGGTTATTTATAGTCACCTGCATTTGAGCTAAAACCTCCAACTTTAGCTACATATCCGACTACCTATTTCAGATTTTGGATAAAGACTCAGGGGAAAGGACTTCTTTGATCTAAAAACGACTGGCGCATATCTAGCAGCTTGGTGTGATTAGGTTGTTGATTAGCTCTAAAAATTCGGTTTTTTGATACGAATAAGTTGATCTTCAAAAGATGGAGTTATGCGGAGGACTTCATGGAGCTGAGCAGCGTAGTTTTCAAAATCTCTATCTGCAGTGCAGACAATGATCCCCTTGTGAGGGCTCCCTTGCTAATGCAGCTTGATAAAATCTTTCCGGTTTTCGGTAATCACTAATCTATCTTGCTCAAAAGCAAACAGAAGAACTTGATCATCAGGGAGCTGTTGATTGGCTTGTTCAGCTTCATAAGAGGTCAAAATATCGTAGCCCAGTTTTCGAAGTATTAAAACGACAGGTTTGGGGAAATTCTCATTGGCATACAGCTTCATCATGCTGCTTCATTATCAGCAATATCTTGGTCAATCTCATCCCGATGTTTTTCATAGTAATGCCACGCACCGTCTAAATCGACCTGGTTAAGCGTGGGATAGCTATCTAACAGTTCTTGATCAGAAGATCCTAGATTGTGATAGGCAACCAACGTCCAGACTGGAATGCGGGTGTTGCGGACTCTGGCCCGACCCCCACAAACTCCTTCGGCATGTTCGATCCAGGTTTTAACTTGGCTAACCATTGATGCTCTAATCCTAGTCTCAGCATTCCACAAATTCAACTTTTCCCTACTGCTGTTGTACTTTCTGACTACGCAAATCCCTATACGTTGTTTTGTGCACTCTTTTGGCTTGATTAATAGGTGTAAATGGGTGTATTAATGGCGAATGATTGTTACGTCGTCACTTCAGATCACCCCTGAGCTGCTCGCACTCGTTGCCGAGGTTGATGAATTTAAGGGGGCGTGGCGAGCTTTGGGGACGCTTGCGCCCGAACGACTGTCCGCTCTGCGTCGTGTTGCAACCATTGAGAGCATCGGATCATCCACCCGAATTGAGGGCAGTCGCCTTTCAGATCGTGAGGTAGAGCGCCTTCTAGGAAACCTGGAGATCAAGACTTTTGCTTCGCGGGACGAACAGGAAGTCGCTGGTTACGCTGAGGTGATGGAAACCATTTTTTCTGCCTGGGTCGCAATACCGATTACAGAGAGTCACATCCTGCAGCTTCATCGAGATCTTCTCAAGTACAGCAATAAAGATGAATGGCATCGGGATAAATACAAGACTTCTTCCAACAGCGTTGCTGCGTTCGATGAGGTTGGTCAGCAGGTTGGTATAGTCTTTGAAACGGCAACACCGTTTGAAACGCCAAGACTGATGGAAGAGTTGGTTATTTGGTTTAATGAAACGATTCAGCAGCGATCGCTACATCCGCTGATCGCGATAGGGGTTTTCGTCGTTGTATTCTTGGAGATTCACCCCTTTCAAGATGGAAACGGTCGCCTGAGCCGCGTTCTGACGATGCTACTTCTGCTTCAGGCAGGTTACGCCTACGTACCGTACAGTTCCCTCGAAAGCGTCATCGAACAGAGTAAGGAGAGCTACTACCTTGCTTTACGTCGCACTCAAGGCACCATCCGTAGCGATGCGCCCAACTGGCTTCCCTGGTTGCTCTTTTTTTTGAAGGCGCTGTACCGTCAGATGCAAATTCTTCGAACTAAGGTCGAACGGGAAAAGATGCTCCTGACGAATCTGTCTGATCTATCGATTCAGATTCTGGACGCTCTCAAAGATCGCGGGCGCATCACTATTGGCGAGGCGGTCATAATTACGGGTGCCAATCGCAACACGCTAAAGCCGCATTTCAAGAATCTGCTCGAAAAGGGCTTTATCGAACTCCACGGAAGATGGCGAGGTGCTGGGTATCGCCTCCTATAAGTTTTAACGGCATATTTTGTTATTCTTTCTGGCCTTTAAGAGACTTCTTGCCCCCCTGCCCCCCAACTGACCTTACCCGAAAAAAGTGGACAGGTAAGTTAAGCTGCCACCTGATGCTCTAGGGTGAGCCAGTATTCCTCCTCAAACTGAACAGGGGAACGGTATCCAATCGTCGAGTGTAGGCGCTGTCGATTGTAGAATACCTCAATCCATTCCGCGATGGTCGTTCTGGCGATGGCTCTTGAGGAGAAAATTCTGGGATGAATCAACTCAGTTTTGAGAGTGCCAAAAAAGCTTTCAGCTACGGAATTATCCCAGCAATTGGCTCGACGGCTCATACTACAGGTTATCCCAGCCTTTTGGAGAGCGGCTTGATAGTCGCCACTGCCCGGTCAGAATGAAAGATTAACCCGGCTGGTGAGGGTATGCGCTGCCCCAAGGCTGAATCTAAAGCTGTCAAGACCAATTCTGTACGCATATGCTCAGCCATGGACCAACCTACCACCCGTCGGGAGAACAGGTCGATAATGACGGCCAAGTAAAGCCATCCTTCAGCCGTCCAAATATAGGTTATGTCTGCCACCCAGACCCGGTCGGGCTCAGTCGTTGTAAAGTCCCTATCCAAAACATTCTCAGCAATGGGTAAGTCGTGCCCAGAATCGGTCGTGACCTTGAATCTGCGCTTGGGACGAGCGCAAATACCGAGTTGTGCCATTAACCGAACGACCCGTTGGCGACCAAGCTGAAATCCGGTAGCGACTAAAGCCGCGTGAATTCTGGGAGAGCCATAGGTTTGACGACTCGCTTGGTGAATCTGTTTAATCTGTTGAGACAAGATTTCATTCTCCTGAGTTTTGGGGGATGCTTTGCACTTGAACCAGGCGTAATAGCCACTCCTGGCCAGATTAAGCACCTTACACATCAAGGCAATGGGAAAGTTAACCTTCTCTGCATGGATTAGCTCATAGGGTCTGAGTTTTCCTTGGCACTAGAGCGAAGCTCGTGCGCAGCAGAAGGTCGCGGCCTTTTTTAGAAAGTCACGCTCCATTTGAACCCGCTTCAGGTCGCGGCGTAAGGCTATCAGTTCTTTACGTTCAGCAGAAGTCAGTTGCTCTTGCGGGTTTAATTGATGGTCCACCTGGGCTCGTTTGACCCATTGTCGGAGGGCGCTTTCGGTCAGACCCATTTCTTTGGCAACTTGGCTGACGGGTTTGCCAGATTGAGTGACGATGCGAACTGCCTCAGCTTTCTGTTCGTCTGTAAATATCCTGCGCGGTTTTTTACTCATGTGAACATTCTCCTAAGTTATCGACTCTTCGGGAATGTCTACTAAATCGGGGGAAGGTCAACGGGGTCGCAAGAGCTACTTGGCAACAATTTAGCCAGGTTCGCTGTGCTGTCATCCGCCCCCTCTGCGACTATGCTGATGCCAGCAAAAACGATCAATGGCATCCCTACGCTGCTGCTGTCGCGGCAGGATTTACCAAAGCCTTCCTGCTCGACGAACCTCTTAAGCCGAGAAACCGACCCGGAGACTACCAAGTCTGAAGATAAATCTCCCCACACTCAAACGCTCAGAACCCCCCAGAATTGGGGGGCAGGGGGGCGATTACACCCGTAGAAAGATTTGTCGTTCATAGAGATAGCGTAAAACCAACCATTTTAAAAAGAGAATTCCAGCAGCCAGAATAACGGCTTCAGCGGGAAAGGCCAGTCTTGCTAAACCACCGAAGAAGAACTTGCTAGTGAAGGCAAAATCAATAAATTCCTGTACGACGTAGATAGTAATAGAGTTCATACCAATTACAATAAAGAAGAAAGCCCAACTTCGCCAGCCACGAACATCGATCAGATAATAGAACACAGCTAAAAGGGCTAAACTCCATCCGCCCGCGACGAGAACATAGGAACTGGTCCAGAGATTTTTGATGATTGGAAAAAATAGTCCCCATAGATAACCAATGACAAGACAAACAATAGCCCCAGCTCTTAGTCCACGCATTTTGGCCTGAGGAGAACGCTTTGAGCGCAACCATTGTCCCGTTAATACGCCCAGGAACGTGGTGCTGACGGCCGGGATCGTTGAAAGAAGCCCTTCGTTATCTCCGTAATAGTTGGAATAAGGATGGCAACAAAACTGCCCTGGAATCAAGAGACGGTCAATGTAGCCAGCCAAATTTCCCTGCATAGAAAAATCTCCAGCCCGATAACCAGGGGCCGGAATCCAAGCGAGTAATGCCCAATATCCCAGCAGCAAACTCACCATCACAATCGCTTGCCCTCGGACTTTCAAATTCAGGACTACAAGCGCTGTTACAAAATAGCAAATACCAATCCGCTGGAGGACTCCAGGCCAGCGGAACTCTTGGAAATCAAACTGGAGAATACCGCCAACGATCCAGCCCAATCCGATAAGCGCCAAGGCGCGAATAGCGATTCGACGATAGGCTGGAGCACGGTCCACTTCGGCCGTAGCGTATTGAGCTAGGGAAAAGGGCAACACTACGCCAACAATGAATAGAAACAGGGGAAAAATCAGGTCATAGGAATGGAACCCTTCCCATTCAACATGTTTCATTTGCTCTGTCAGCAGCGGCCACTGTAACCACCCGGCTAATGCTTTGAAAAGCACATCTCCGCCGATGATCCAGAACATATCAAAACCACGGAGCGCATCAATGGACCGAACACGGGCAGTACGAAATTTAGGGACTTCCAATTCTTGCATGGTGATCTACCACAAAGGATGAACACTCAGTTTCGTAGTGAGCGATGCCAGAGAATCTATGAATGCCATAGGCCACCTAGATGGAGGCAGCGTAACACAACAATCGGTTACACGCTAAAGATTAAGGAGGTGAAGGCAGAAACAAAACATATAGATCTATTCAGTCTCGCAGAAGGGAACAGTACCCCATCTGCTGGAAGACTTGATTTGTGGTCAAAACATCTTTAAGACCGTACTCTTTCATCACCACGAAGGAAATGCAATCGGTCATGTCCCACTGTTTATCTTTATGGTCGCAAAACAGCTTGTATGCAGCATGGTAAATGGATTCCGATAGAGGAATCGTAGCTATATTGGGGTCAGCATCGATGGCCTCTAATAGGCTAACAGCCTCTGTGTGGTACTGCTGTCTAGAGAGCGCATTGCTTATTCTTACTATTACCAATTGAGTTGTGACTATAAAGATCCCAGCAGCCTCAATCTGCGCCGCTAGCTGAATCGCTTTTTTATGAAACAGGTCAGATCGATTCACCAAGGCAATAGCAAACGTGGTGTCTAGAAACACCTCAATCATGAGACTTTACTCCCTCACCATATAAGTAATGCTGGATATTGGTTGACCAGTCTGTTGGCCCTTGTAACTGAAGAGCTTGAGCCGTCTGCAGGAATGAACGAAGTTTAGCTGGCTCAGTAGACTCGATAGCTTCAATGGTAATGCGCACTCTGGTTCCTTTCTTAAGTTCCAGAGGTTCTTTAAGGTGCAGCACCGTTCCATCGAACACTGCTTCTACTATTTTGCCAACCATTCTTTAATCGTCCGCCTTTGTCCTAAGTATAAGCTTGCCCTATCTTCCACGACTAACAACATCGACTCAACCGCTCCCATCGCCTGTTAGAACAACCATGATTTGCCTTGAGACACCCTATTATGCTGTTTTTGGTAGGACTTCTACCTTCACTTGCATTCCTGCTCGCACCAGCATATTTATCAACTTATCAACACTAAAACGGCTAATTTCACCATTCATTAAGTTGCTGATTCTTGGTTGTGTCTCTTCAAAAAATTCCGCTGCCTGCTCCTGAGTCCAACCATTTTCTTGAATAAATTGCCTTATGTCCAGCATCAAATCTGCTCGAATCTTTAGGTTTGCTGCTTCCTCAACATTGAATCCTAAATCCTCAAATACATTTTCGCTGCCTTGGGTAATTCTATATTTAGTCATCACTTGTTATTTCAACCAACCCACAGCATCTTTTGCATGGTAGGTAATCAAAATATCCGCTCCTGCACGTTTCATCGAAAGTAGGGTTTCCAAAACGACTGCTTTTTCGTCAATCCAGCCTAATTGAGCAGCAGCTTTGACCATTGAGTATTCACCGGAGACGTTATAGGCTGCAACTGGCAATTGGGTGACTTCTTTGATGCGCCAAATGATGTCGAGATAAGCGAGGGCTGGCTTAACCATCAACATATCAGCCCCCTCCATTACGTCTAGCTCTACTTCTTTTAGGGCTTCTCGGCTATTGGCAGGGTCCATTTGATAGGTGCGGCGGTCTCCAAACTGAGGAGTAGATTCGGCAGCTTCGCGAAATGGACCATAGTAGGCAGAAGAGTATTTAGCGGCATAGGAAAGAATAGGCGTATCTGTAAAACCAGCTTCATCCAGTCCACTGCGAATAGCCTGAATCATGCCATCCATCATGCCTGAGGGGGCAATCACATCTGCTCCTGCCTCCGCCTGTGAGGCTGCAGTTTTTTTCAACAGTTCTAAGGTCGGGTCATTCAGCACTTTGCCCTGCTTGTCATCCTCTTTGAGGACGCCACAGTGACCATGAGAGGTATATTCACAAAGGCAGGTATCAGCGATCACGATTAAGTCAGGGACCGCCGCTTTAATCGCACGGGTGGCATCTTGGACAATGCCATGGTCATGCCAAGCTCCGGTGGCAGCCAAGTCTTTATCTTCGGGAATACCAAACAGAATCACAGCAGGAATGCCTAAGTCATAGACCTGTTTAGCCTCTTCCACCGCCTTATCAATTGATAGTTGGTAGACCCCAGGCATGGAAGAAACTTCTTTGGCGAAGCCTTCTCCCGGCACGATAAAGAGCGGATAGACAAAATCACTAGCAGTCAGGCTTGTTTCCCGAACCAAGCGGCGGAGGTTGGGATGCTGACGAAGACGGCGGGGACGACTGATGGGAAACATGGCGTTAATCTTGAGGAGCGCTCGTGTATTATACAGTTCCGCAAATCGTCAAACTTCATAGACTTGATGCTATGCAGAAACTACCGCAGGATACGGGCTTCAATGGCCGCAGAGCCTCTCATCCCAATCGCTCTAGCAGCAGCGGGTGATAAATCCAAAAAATAGCGGGGCGTGTAAGGTCCCCGATCGTTTACACGGACTACGATACTTCTGCCGTTCCTTGGGTTTGTGACTTTAATCATCGTGCCAAAAGGTAGCGTACGGCTAGCACAGGTAAGTTTATCCACTTGGAAGCTCTCGCCTGAGGCAGTTGGTCTGCCATCGAACTTGTTGGCATAGTAGCTTGCGTGTCCACGCATTACGCTACCTGTCTCTTCCAAATTTTCTTTTGCCTGGAGCGGGGAGCTGTACGCATGCGTAAGCATGGCAACGCCCAAGATTGCTGCAGCAAAGCCGCGTAATCTGACCATAATTTATCCTCTGTCTTAGTTTTTGAGTAAACCCAAAATTTGCGTCAGATTACCACGAAAAAATAGTCAGTTCAGGACAATTTTGATACAAAACAAGAAGCTACTGGGTCATACAAGACCAAAAAACATGGCGCTGACCTTGTTTCCCCATATCTCGCTTATTTATTCAAGGGCGCGCATGTTTATAAAAAAATCATGAGAGGGGTAATTTGCCAGAGTGATAGATTAAGCCAAACGTCCTTACTTGAACGAGAGGTCACTATGCTCGCTTCTACCCAAGAACTCCTGGAAACGGCACGACGGAACGTATATGCGATCGGGGCATTTAATGTCTACAACCTAGAGGGGATGAAAGCAGTGCTCAATGCAGCAGAAGCCACGCGCAGTCCTGCTATGCTGCAGCTTCATCCCAGTGCCCTGAAGTTTGGTCAATCGGCCTTAGTAGCCATGTGTCTGGAAGCTGCAAGAGCTGCGATTGTGCCTATCTCCGTTCATCTCGACCACAGTACGGCGATCAAGGACATTCACCAATCTCTAGAAGCGGGGATGACTTCGATTATGGCGGATGGCTCCCACTTGCCCTATGACCAGAACTTAGCCTTCACACGGGAAATGACACAGCTTGCCCATAAATACAATGCCGTTGTAGAAGCTGAAATTGGCAGAATCAGCGGTACGGAAGATGGCTTAACAATCGCAGAGAAAGAAGCCAAGATGACGGACCCCGATCAAGCCGTTGAATTTGTCCAGGCAACCCAGGTAGATGCCCTTGCTGTAACGATCGGCAACGTCCATGGTGAGTACAAAAGTCCACCCCGTCTGGATTTTGACCGCCTTAATCGCATTCGCAACCTGATCGATATTCCTCTGGTTCTGCATGGAGCCTCTGGGTTGCCGGGCTGGATGATTGACCAGTCGATCCAGTCAGGCGTTTGTAAGTTTAATGTCAATACCGAAGTACGGCAAGCTTATATGCAGTCGTTGAAGGATGAAATCTGTGGATCGAATCCGAAGGATTTGCTGGATGTTGCCAACAAAGCAGTTGCAGCAATGCAATCAGTGATCACGGAAAAGCTCACCCTCTTTGGTTCTGTTGGCAAAGCCCATCTGCACGAAACGCCCTACGCCGAAGTCCTGGCGGGGTTAGGACGATATGGACGGACCCCGCTAACGCCTTAATTTTCCCTTCCGCTGTTTACTATTTTCCTCAGCCTTAATCACTCTTGACTCCAAAGTGAATTCGGGAATATCCCACAGTTGGTGAGCCTCCAGGTTGTATTGCTCACAGACGAGACTTAGACGGAAGCCAGAACTCTTAACCGGGTTGACAGAATGGGTCAAGTCTCCTTGGAAGAAGAGCAGAGTATTCGTCTGGGGAGTAATTTTTCCGACCTGGCGTTTGTTGGATTGTAAAACCAGTTCCCCTCCTTCCAAATCGATGGGCACTTCGATATAAAGGACGCTGACTAAAGCGGGAGGTTCAATGGTTTTGCAGTAGGAACGGAGGGAGCGGTCAATGTGAGGGTCCACCCGAGAGCCTGTTTTGAGTAGGAGGGGATTGAGATAAAACGCATTGCATTCTGGCTGCAAGGCCCGGTCTAGATAGGGTTTAAAGTGTGGGAAATTTTGTTCGACCGTGCTCAGGTGTGACCGCTGGAAAACTACAGAAAACCCCTTGGTCCTAACAAAATCACGATTGAGATTATTCACTGCAAAATAAGGAGATGCCAAAATCTGTCCTTGCAGCACACTCAGATAATTTGGATCAAAAGCCTGGGGATACTGGTGATGGTACATGGACTGCAAGCTCAAGAGAGTTTTTGACGCTACCAATATCCTGTCATGATTGGTGCGTACTATTTATTTGATAACGAGACAGGGAGCATAAAGCTATGCGGTGTAAAGTTACCAGCCGTGCAGGTCAAGTTTTAGCCAATGGCCGCCTGATCATCCACAAAGAAGACGATGGAACCTTGCGCTTGGATATGGAAACTGATAGGGGGCGACTACTCCAGGGAGGAACCATTGGACCAGATGGCGATATGGCAGCGGCTAGCCAGGCGCTATTCCGTCAGTTTTTTGAAGTTTGGGGCCTGAGCGACTTGACCCTAAACATCTCCATCCGCTGAGAAATTTTTCTCTCTGCACAAGCCATCGCTTACCTTTTTTCGCACTCTTCAGATTCACGCCACCTATTCATAAGAGAAAACAGTTTAGGGACCTGGTTTGAATGGGTACCTTAAATGATGATAGGCGTGGGCAAATGACTGAGTGGGGGACCCCTAAGCAGAAGAGCTAGCTTCAGCGATATCAGAGCTGATGCTCGATAGAGAAATGTTTGAACGAGATTTAAATGCATGTCCAAGTTTCTCCTCAAGTCTCTCATTTCTCACATCATGGGCAAAGTTTCCTTACGCACGGTCTTGGTTGTTCCTTTTGTTCTTCAAACACTTTTCGCTGTGGGTTTAGTAGGCTATCTTTCCTTCAAGAATGGTCAGCAGGCTATAAATGACCTAGCCACTCGCTTGGAAGAGGAAACCAGCAATAGAATCCAACAAAAACTTGACAGCTACTTGGCAATTCCTCAACAGATAAACCAGATTAATTCCAAGGCAATTGAATTAGGTATTCTAAACTTGAATGACCTTGAAAAGATGGGTAAATTTTTCCATAGTCAGATAAGGACTTTCAACGTTGGCTATATTAATTATGGGAACGAAACAGAAGAATTTATTGGAATTGAGCGTCTAGATAACAATAAAATACTAATCAATGAGACTAAGCGAAATTCCACTAAAATCATGTCTATCTACAATACAGATAACAGGGGGAATCGAACAGGCTTAAAGGAGGTTACGCCGAACACCTCTATTAGAACAGAGGGTTGGTATGCAGACGCTGTCAAGGCAGGACATCCTGTCTGGAGCAAAATTTATACATGGAGTGATAAGCCAGACGTTCTATCTATTTCTTCCAGCTACCCACTTTATGACCACAACCACAAAATTTTTGGAGTGATCGGGGTAGACTTAATCCTTTCTCAAATCGATAATTTTCTAGAAAGCTTGGTTTTCTCTCCTGCCAGTCGAATTCTTATTCTAGAGCGAGATGGTTCCTTGGTAGCATATTCAGGCAGAAAAGATCCTTTCACGATAACAAATAAAAAAGCTTCTAGAATTCATATTAACAAGATTAATGACCCACAAATTCAGTATGTGTCTAACTATTTGGACAAGAATTTTGGCAGTCTTAAAGCAATAAGGACAAGTCAAAATATTACGGTTGACACCTTGGGAGAACGTCAATTTGTTCATGTAACTCCATGGCGAGATGCCTTTGGTTTGGATTGGTTGGTTGTAGTGATAGTTCCTGAAGCTGATTTCATGGAGCAAATCAACTCTAGAACAGGCATTACCTTCCTATTTTGTTTAGGAACATTGATTGTATGTACCGTCTTAGGAATCTTGGCAGCTCGGTTGATCACAGAGCCTCTTTTGAATATGACCCAGGCGGCACAAGAAATTGCAGACGGTAAGTTTGAGCAACAGATTGTTACTAAAGAAATCATCGAACTAGATACCTTAGCTCAATCTTTTAATCGGATGAGTGAACAACTAAAAGGCTCTTTTGAAGAATTAGAACTGAGAGTTGAACAGAGAACAGCTGCCCTGATGGAGGCGAAAGAGGGTGCTGAAGCTGCTAATAAAGCTAAAAGTGAATTTCTAGCTACCATCAGTCATGAGATTCGGACTCCCATGAATGGAGTGATGGGCATAGCAGAATTACTCATGGAAACTAACCTAGATGATGAACAAAGGGAATATGTCAAAATTATCAATAGCAGTAGTGAAATTCTATTGACCCTTATCAATGACATTCTCAATTTTTCGAAAATAGAATCTGGTCAGTTGAAATTGGAAGAACGTTCTTTCAGCTTACATGAATGCATCTTAGGAACGGTGAATTTATTTATTCTCCAAGCTAAAGAGAAAAATTTAAAGTTACAGTGTGAGATTGACCCAGAAGTTCCTAAAAGAATTCTTGGAGATATTGCCCGGCTACGACAAGTTTTGATCAATCTACTTGGCAATGCCCTAAAGTTCACCTCTGATGGTGAAATTTTATTGAAGGTTACCTTTGATCAGGCTCAGCAACTGATTCAATTTGCACTTCGAGATACAGGCATTGGTATTCCAGTAGAGGGGATGGAATACCTCTTTAAGTCGTTCAGTCAGCTAGACGCTTCTACCACGCGCAAGTATGGCGGTACTGGTCTGGGCTTGGTCATCTGTCAGCGTCTATGTACGCTGATGGGAGGAACGATTTGGGTCGAGAGTGAGCCGAATAAAGGCTCAACCTTCTTTTTCACGATCAAGGCAAAGGTAATTCGGAGGATCACTATAGGTCGCCCGTACGAACAAGCAATTCGGGATGAGACGGTAGAGCAAAAGGTTTGAGCAATAGTTATCTGTAGTTCATAACTAAAAGCTCATTCAGCTGACCTCGTTTCTTTGCATCACAATTAATCATTCGACTTGCTCTGACTCGCTCGATTCTATACCCCTGATAGGCTTGCTCAAAGAAATTATCATTCGGGTCATTATTCTTTGGGTCAGAATTACTAAGCATGAGCTGGGCACCTTTTTGGTCGAGCTTTTGAAAGAAAGAAGCAAGGTCAAGCTGGGCTTGGTCATCAAAATTAAAATTGGAATAGGTCGTAAAACTTGAGGTGCTGCTAATAGGGCGATAAGGGGGGTCAAAATAGACAAAAGTATGCTCATCTACAAAGGTTTCACAACTTTGAAAGCTGCCCCAGATAATCTCAGTATTTTGAAGGAGCTTAGAAATTTTGCGGAGATTGTCCATAGCACAAATTTTTGGATTTTTGTAACGGCCAAAAGGGACATTAAATCCAGCGTTTGCATTTACACGGAAAAGTCCATTAAAACAGGTTCGATTAAGAAAGATAAGTTGCGCTGTGCGGGTTATCCAATCTGAATCAAACTTAGAAAAATCAATTTTTGGTCGCTTGGCATTAAATTGAGCGCGAGTTTCATAGAAAAAGCTCTTTTGTTCTTCCCCGTTGAGTTGATAATAGGTATGTTGTATCTCAGTTAATACCTCAATTACGCTATCCACCTCTGCACATAGGGTCTGATAGGCAAGCACCAATTCTTCATTGATATCTGAAATAAAGCATTTCTCAACTTTATAGGTTTGTACAATATGAAAAAAGACGGCACCACTGCCAACAAAGGGTTCAACATAATTCTTGACTTTGCCTAGCTTCAATTCCTGGGGGAAAAAGTGGCTCATCTGTTCTATCAGCTGACCTTTCCCTCCAGCCCACTTTAGGAATGGTTTTGCCTGAACCATTCGCGTATCCATTATTAATGAGTCCGAGCCTGTTTAATCATCGCGATTAAGCGATGGTGAGCATCTTCCGCATCTTGCAAAGCAGGTTCAAACTGAATGCGCACAGGAATCAAGGTCCCATCTGCTTTGGCCGTCAAGTTCATTCCGTCTGCATCAATCGACAACATTTCAGCATCGGTAGCGTTAATCACACCACCAAAAGCTTTTGCATAGAGTGTGACAGCATCACTGTGGTCCTCGTTCACATGCTTGCAGATACGTTCACTCACTGCAGCAGAAAATGAGTCAGTCATAAGCACTCCCTAGATAATGTACCGTCGATATTGAGCAGCACAGTCGCCTATTAGTTTACACAGGTAATTTGAACAGTCGTCGAGCATTATTGGTGGTGTAGGCTGCTAAGTCTTCCATTTCTTCTCCGCGCAATTGGGCGACGCCTGCGGCCACATAGACAACAAAAGCGGGTTCATTACGTTTGCCGCGATGGGGAGGAGGCGCTAAAAACGGACAGTCCGTTTCCACCAACAGTCTCTCACACGGAACAATGCGCACGGATTCATGGACAGTCGTTGCATTCTTGAACGTCGCTACCCCACTGAAGCTAACGTGCATTCCCAAGTCTAGGAACCATTGGGTTTCCTCTGGAGTGCCTGCCCAGCAGTGCATGACGCCTCGAACAGGTCCCTCTTCTTGGAGGATTTTGCGGGTAACTTCCGCCGCCTCACGGCAATGAATAATCAAGGGCAAATCATGCTCTTGCGCGGTACGAATCTGACTGCGAAAGGAATGCGCTTGGTCTTCGACATTGGTTGCTTTGAACAAATCCATGCCTGTTTCCCCAATTGCCACCACCCGAGGGTCTGAAGTACTTTGTTGATTAATTTGCTTGCCTAATTCCGGGTCCCAGGTGTTCACATGGAGGGGATGAAGCCCGGTCGAAATGAAAACTTCAGGGAATTGGTCAGCAATCTTTTGGAGTGAAGCAAATTCCTGCGGTTCACAGCAGGCATGCACCAACTGCACCACACCCGCTTCCCGCCAGCGCGCTCCAACGGCCTCTAAATCGGCAGTGAAGTTTTCGAAGTTGACGTGGCAATGGGTATCAATGAGAGGCATAGCGCTATGTGCAGACATAGTTCCATAGTACAAGGGAGTGCTATGACATCTGCCTGTTCGGCCTCCCAACTTCCTCTAAATTTCTACGTCGAATGCTTTTTCTAAACGATTAGTTGTACCTTTTGCCTCTTCGAGTAAGTCATTCCAATCATCTGGAGGGTGACCACTTTCAAGCGTTTTCTTAAAAACTTGATAAGCATCTGTATTACTTTCATAGGCCCGCTTAGAGTTTTCATCGTTAAACCAGGCGAAGACGATAATCTTGCTCTCAGTCGGTACTGCTGAAAAAACTTAGCTCTAAACCAGTGTTTGTAACCATCTCCAAGGGTTGTGCCCTGACGATAATTACTACGTGTTGGGTCTTGAGGTACAACATCAAAAGCCAACTTTGCTACGGCAGCTAGACACTTTGTGACGTTTTTCTTCTTGTAGTCTTTAGGAGACTTCTGACGCAAATGTTCAACCTGCATCAGAAGTTCTTGAAGCTGGTTAAGAAAGAGAGCATGTCCAAATATGTTCCACCCATTAATCACTAGCGGCTGATTTGCAGACAAACTTATTCATCCTCGTCTGAGAGCGGTGCATCAAGATCAACTTCGATTCCAGCGACCAAGGACTGAGCACGGCTTACTAAATCAGCGCTAATCGCTTTTAAGTGCTGAGGATTCTTTTCGATATCTCGGGCAAGAAAATTCAGAAACTGCCCTAGTATCGGATCACCCTCTGTCTGTTCAGCACGGGAGAGCACCACTTGACCATCGGGCTGGACGGTGTAGCGGATTTTATCACGCTTGTTCAAGCCAAGAGCTTTGCGAACGGGCTCAGGAACTGTAGTCTGATAACGATCAGTAAGAGTAGATTCTGCGCTTGGAGCTGGTATTGCAGTCATAGCAACCTCTAAATCTGTCAGTTGAACTCTATTCCAAGGGTATTGCATCTTCTTCGTGGTTCTTCGCCTCACTGTTGTAGCTTGAACCCATACCTAAAGTTGATTAATCATCTTGTGGGTTTGGGGAATGACGCGGACTGAAGTTAATCGTTGACGCAGACGCGTTTGCCAGTCTAAAACTTGCGTCGGGCTTGGGGCTAAGCAACCGCCAAGGGGCGTTACAGGCTGTAGAACTACAGGAATATCGGCCGAATGTTTCACCAATAAATCTGTGGCCTGATCTAAGTCTGCCAACGTCGTGTCTGCAGTTACGACCCATTTAGTAATCAGAGGAGCCTTTCCTTGTCCGGCTACTGCCAAAAATGCGTCATGAGCTTGCCATTGAGATTCTCCACAGGAGGAAGGAAGCTTGATATCCATAGAAATCCAGCTGAGGTAGGACAAGACCTTGCTTAGTTCTTGAGGGCGATGTCCACCTGTTTCCAGATAGACCGGAAGTGAGACTTTGGGAAGCCACGTTTCCAAAAATCGACTTTGGAGCAGAGGTTCTCCTCCCGTCAGACTGAGGCTGTGGTGCGGAAAAGTTTGGTTTAGCACTTCTATATGGCGGAGTAGCTGATCTCCCGAAACAGGATTTACAGCTTCTAGAAAGTCGCGCTGCCCTGACGTCTTTTCAACCCGATAATCGCCATGGACCGCATGGGTATGTGGCGAATCGCACCAGGTACATCGGAGATCACAGCCGCCCAAACGAACAAAGAGCTGACGTTCGCCGACGAACACGCCCTCCCCCTGGACAGCAGAGAAAATTTCTACAAGATTACCTAAAGAACTGCTTGGAGCCATGGCCTGAACAAACTGCCTACTCTTCCAGGCTACTGCTCTGCAGTGACCTTGGATGCTTCTATAGGTAAGGAATCAGGGACGGCCAACCGACTACAGGCAATACGCTCGTCTAGAAGTGCGCCCGCATGGTCACAGGTGTAGATATCTAAAGTCGCTTGGGCAACGGCTGTAAACCCAATCATTTGTGCAGGAAATACCACGCGCTCGAAGTACCAGTTCTCTACGTTGGATATACGTACGATCTGAATTGCCCCGCTGTGGTTGGTATAGGCACAACCGATAGCCTGCTCAGCATACTCAGGAGGTAGTCCGTCTAGAGTTTGTGACATTTTGTCTGCGGTGGTTATGTTTACTTTCAAAATCTAACACTCCCAACAGGGTTAAAAAGATACACAAGATACATTCGAAAGAAATTCTTTAGGTTTTTTAAAAGGCCTGGGATCAACGCAGTGAGGGGCTCTCGCTAGGGTAAACTCTATGCCAATTTTTGTCCATAAAGGTTCGATGAACCTACAAATTAAATTCTTAGGGAGCTATGACAAGGTACTCAAACCTATTACACTGAGGGGCGATTGGGATGCGTATCAGTCAGAGAGGGATCAGTCGTGGAAAAAGTACTAGGCCTAGAAATTATTGAAGTGGTAGAGCAGGCTGCTCTAGCCTCTGCCCGTCTGATGGGTAAGGGGTTGAAGAACGAAGCCGATGCCGTGGCCGTTGAAGCCATGCGCAACACGATGAACACCGTCCGTATGCGGGGACGGATTGTGATCGGGGAAGGAGAGCGGGACGAAGCGCCCATGCTCTACATCGGAGAAGAAGTAGGGATCTGTACCCAGCCCAATGCAGCAGACGTCTGCCGTCTGGATGAGCTTCTCGAAATTGATATTGCGGTGGACCCCTGTGAAGGGACCAATCTAGTAGCCTCCGGAAGCAACAATTCGATGGCCGTATTGGCTATCTCTGAGAAGGGAGGATTGTTCCATGCACCCGACTTTTATATGCGCAAGCTGGCTGCTCCTCCTCAGGCCAAAGGGAAAGTCCACATAGACTATCCCGCCGAGAAAAACCTCAAAATTATTGCGGAATGCTTGGACCGAGCGGTTGAGGACCTGTTGGTTATTGTTATGGACCGTCCCCGCCATAAGGATTTGATTGCCGATATCCGGGCAACGGGAGCACGGGTCAAACTGATCTCTGACGGAGATATCTCTGCAGCTCTTTCTGCGGTTATCAATGGGACAGGCGTCCATGCCCTGATGGGTATCGGAGCAGCTCCTGAAGGCGTCATCTCCGCCGCTGCTATTCGTTGCTTGGGTGGACATTTCCAGGGTCGCTTGATTTATGACCCCGCCGAAGTCAACACCCCTGAAAGCGAGAAATGGACCCGTGAAGGCAATGCGGCCCGTCTCAAGGAAATGGGTGTAGAAAACCCCGATCAAGTCTTTGAAGCAGAAGACCTCGCTTCTGGCGAAAACGTCCTGTTCGCCGCCACGGGCATCACCGATGGAGACTTCATCAAAGGCGTCCGTTTCTTTGGTGGTGGGGCTCGTACAGAGACGATGGTCATCTCTAGCCAGTCTTCTACTATTCGCTTTGTAGATACCGTTCACATCCTAGATAAAAAGCAATTTCATTCCTTTGAAATCTAGTCCAGTTCCTGATTGAATGATGAGGGTGGTCTTCGGCCACCCTTTTTTAAGGCCTATTTCTGGCTTCTAAAGATTCTCGCGTATCTCTAGAGATGGCACTCAAGCGCACAATCTCTCCATCTTTTAGCGGTTTGTCACTGTGCATTACAAAAGATTCCCCCGCACTCAAGCCGGAGACGATTTCTACCTGACCGTTAGATTGATTCCCCAGCCGGACCGGCCGTGTTATCACTTTTGACTGTTCTCCTTGCTGTTGCACAACGAATAAAGACAAGTCCTTATTGGCTACTCTCTGGAGCGCTGTTTCGGGGACTACAATCCGTTGGGTAGTCTCTTGCATAAAACGGACCCGTGCCAATAACCCATTACCAATGCGTCTTCCTGGATTATCGAGGGTTACTTCTATCGGTACAAGCCGGACCGTAGGATCTGCCGTCGCAGAAACACGACTGACTTTTCCGACAAATTCCTGTTGTGCCAGTACATCTAGAATGACCTGAACCGTCTGCCCTACTCGGACTTTGGGCACTTCCAATTCGGAGACCTGGGTTTTAACGGTTACCTGGCGAAAGTCTCCCAGTTTTAAAATTTCATCTCCGGTGCGCACAACTCTGCCTGTTTCTACTACTTGCTTGAGGACCACTCCTGTAATTGGGGAAGTGACCGAGGCAAAAGATTGCTGGGCAATAGCTCGTTTCACCCCTTCCTGTTGCGCTTTTATCCGGCTATTGGCGGCCACAACGGCTTCTTGTTCCAGCTTTACTTGAGATTGCGCTGAACGTAGCGCCAGTTCTGCGGCGGCTGACCGTGAACGGGCAGCATTGGCTAGCCTTGCGGAGATTGCCCCCTCCCGATAAAGCTTAGCGAGACGGATACTGTCGACTCCGTCTTGTTGGAGGGCATTCTGGGCTTGTTCAATCTGAATACGGGCATTTTCTACTTCATTTTCAGCTCTAGACCGCTCTGATTCTCGGGCGGCCAGCTCTGCCTTGGCTTGGCTTACCGCACTGGCTAGCGAAGCTCCATCGAGTTGGGCAAGGGACTGACCTTGCTTGACCCGGTCGCCCACTTTGACATTGAGTCGTAGTAGCTGTCCGTCGGCCCGAGCGCGTAGAGGAACCTCCTCCGCAGGGCCTGTAGAACCGATATACTCCAGTTCCTCGTGTAGCGATTGCGGGCGAGCAATCGCTACATCGACCAAGGTGGCATCCTGGCTTTGAGCACGTTCTCCCTGCTGCAGGCCGCAGGCTGAAAGGATGACCAACAATCCAGCCAAAACAAGTCTGCGGCTTGTTGCCCGATACAGACGAAATTTGGGAACAGTGGTCATAGGTTTACTCCAGGGCACTCCAAGCGAATATCTACACCCTAACGTGCCTACTACGCTTGGACAATTTTGACAGAGAGAATTTTATCTCCTTGCTTGATAGCATTCACAACCGTCATATCCTCAGGGTCTACGACTTCACCAAAGACCGTATGGACGCCATCCAGATGGGGCTGGGGACTATGGGTAATGAAAAACTGGGAACCTCCGGTATCGCGGCCAGCGTGAGCCATACTCAGGGTGCCTATTCCATGCTTATGCGGATTGCCTTTGGTTTCACACTTGATTGTATATCCGGGGCCACCGGTTCCTGGCTGTCCCTTTGCGCCCTCACGGGTATTAGGACATCCTCCCTGGACCATAAAGTTAGAAATAACCCGATGGAAGCCCAGGCCATCATAGAATCCTTCCTGAGCCAGTTTTTCGAAATTAGCTACGGCGATAGGGGCGTCAGCCTCAAAAAGCTGGAGATTAATGGTTCCTTTGTTGGTTTCCATAACGGCTTTTTTCATGAAGTTATCTTTCCTCTGCGTTGTTTATGGTTGTCCTCACCTGCTTTAGATGAGCGTACAAATCCAGCCTAATTTTAAGGGGGGATGGACCCCTTCGGACAAGAGTTACTGGGTTTCTCCATATACGGCATGTTGTACAGGAACGTTGGTTGATATCATGCTAAGGATAAAATTTCGTACCTCATGGGATATATTTTTCACCTCGAATAGAGCATTAGACAGAAATTTTCAAATCATGCTGGCTATACTTTTCACAGCAGCAGCACTTAGGGAGTGGAACAACTAACGGCATGGCAGAAGCAACTAAACAAGCTCAGGAAAGCGGCTTTAAGCTACTAGACATGACGGGCTATCAATGGACGGTTCTGTTCGCTGCCTGGCTGGGCTGGGGCTTTGATATTTTTGATGGCATTCTCTTCAACTATGTCGCCCCCAACTGCGTACCCACCCTCTTGGGGCTGACCATTGGTTCCCCGGAAGCAAAATCAGCCACCTTATTCTGGACGGGACTGCTCACCTCCATTCTTTTACTCGGTTGGGCGGTAGGAGGGGTGTTATTTGGAAAACTGGCAGACCGCATTGGGCGGACCAAGACGCTCCTTTTTACGATGCTTCTCTATGCCCTAGGAACGGCGAGCTGCGCCTTTGCGCCTAATATCTGGGTGTTGATGCTGTGCCGAGCGGTTGCCAGTCTCGGTATTGGCGGGGAGTGGGCTGCCGGAGCTGCGATGGTGGCGGAGGTAGTCCCTGAAAAAAGACGGGTTGAAGCGGGAGCCCTGCTTTATACCTCTGCTCCTTTTGGCCTC
Source organism: Gloeobacterales cyanobacterium (assembly GCA_038245785.1). Taxonomy (GTDB): domain Bacteria; phylum Cyanobacteriota; class Cyanobacteriia; order Gloeobacterales; family PMM-0068; genus Sivonenia. The sequence continues at coordinate 136,025 of JBBRSB010000004.1, forward strand.
TTTCTAGCCACTTTTGTAAATTTCCAGGTAGCGGGTGTCTTTTTTAAGAGTAGTCCTGAAGTTTCCTGGCGTTATGTATTTCTCTTTGGCCTCTTACCGGCGGCAATTGCTTTCTTAGTACGTCTCTTTGTTAAAGAACCAGAACGCTGGAAGGAATCTGTCGCTGATACGGTTCCGCCAACGATTCGCGAATTGTTCAGTCCTCAGAATTTACCTTTAACTTTGAGTGGCTTTCTGATGGCAGTCACCGCATTATTGACGTGGTGGAGCTGTAACGCCTTTATCCCTGTGATTTCGACGGGGCTCGCTCAAGCGACAGCAAAAACTCAGGGACTGGATAGAGCGGCAACCTTAGCACTTTCGGAAGGTTGGAAAAGCCTGGCTACCAACAGTTTTAATCTGGGCGGTCTACTGGGTACTTTTTTAACCATTCCTGCCGCTAAATATCTAGGGCGCAAACCGATGTTCGCTGTCTACTTCTTACTTTCAGGGGTGGCACTGCTCGCGACTTTTGGATTGGACTTACCGCCTCAGACCAGACTCTATATGTATTTTCCGATTGGCCTAACGGTATTCGGAGTTTTTGGTAGTTTTACCTATTATCTGCCAGAGCTTTTCCCCACACGTTTACGCGCAACGGGAGCAGGATTTTGCTATAACATTGGTCGCGTTTTCGCAGCAGCAGGCCCTTTCTTGGTGGGGGCGATTGCCTCTCAGGGTGCCAACGGACTACAGAGTGCTTTAGGGCTTCTATTTTGGGTAGGATTTGTACCTTTAGCGGGTTTGCTATTCCTGCCCTGGGTGATTGAGACCAAGAATCAGGTTTTAGTAGACTAGGAAATATGAACGTTCTATTCCAAAGACCCATCCAAGAAATAGGATTTATTGAAAATTTAATCCTGGCGGCCCAGAAAGAAGACCGCTCTTCTCTTGAAACTATTTTCGTAGCCTTCAAAAACTTGGAGTCCCGTCTAGACACTGTGATGGCTACTGAATTTGAGGGGAGACTTTTGAGCTATCAGGTAGAAATTTCTAGATTGTGGCAATTGCTCAAGCTGCAACAACAATTTCTCAGAGCAGCCCGCTCTACAGATGCCCGCAATCAGTGCTTTGCTACCATGCAGAACCATCTAAAAAAGATGAAGTCTTTCTGTGAGGCTTCTGAGTTACTGTTGGAGCAAACTGCTATGAATCAGTATGACTAAAACGCTCACCCTAAAGTGCTCTGCCAAAATCAATCTTTTTCTAGAGATTGTTGGCTCGCGCCCTGATGGATTTCATGAAGTAGTCATGCTCCTCCAAAGTATTGACTTAGCCGATACGCTCAACATCACAACCCAGAGGGAAATAGCGATTGCTTGCGACCATGCCCAAGTCCCAACTAACGAAGAAAATATTGCCTATAAAGCAGTCCAAGTCATGCAAAAAGCACTGGGTCGTAAAGACGGTGCCTTGATCGAGATTGAGAAAAAGATTCCGGTGGCGGCTGGTTTAGCTGGAGGCTCTGCCAATGCGGCAGCGGTCATGGTTGGTCTGAATCTTCTATGGGATGGAGGATTGACCGTACGCGATCTGGAAAAGCTTGCTCAATCCCTGGGTTCGGATGTGCCCTTTTGCATTGATGGGGGCACAGCCTTAGCGGTAGGCCGAGGAGAAATTCTTTCGCCTTTATTGATGTGGAAAGGAATTCCTTTAGTGCTGGCCAAACCCCGAAACTTGGGAATCTCGACCGCTTGGGTCTATAAGACCTATCGGGAGCAGTATGCGAAAGATAAGCCAGACCATACTGCTAACCTTCCTATTTTGCTCTCTGGACTGGTTCATCACGACCTCTCACGAGTGACCAAGCACCTCTATAACGATTTGGAACGGGTGGTTTTACCAGGCCATGCTGAAGTAGCCGATCTTAAGCAGCGCATGCTAGAAGCGGGAGCTTCTGGAGCGATGATGTCTGGTTCTGGACCGTCTGTTTTTGGGCTTTGTGAAAATAACAATCAAGCCCTTGCGGTTCTAGCCCAAATTAGCCAAGAAGACCAAGAACAGTTCCTTTGCCACACTTCTGATGCTGGTGTAGTGGTTTGTGCATAGGCCTAGCGGTCTAGTTTAATCGCCTGTTCTAAGGCTACTTTGGCCTTAGCCCGCTGGACATAGGGCTGTAGTTCTAGCAAGGATTGATCGGTGAGCAAGCTTAAATCTTCTAGGGTCATGCCGCGCATGAGCATTTCTAAACACCATGTTTGTTGGGCCTGCTCAATCTTTGGAGGCTGTCCTTCTGGGGTTAATAATCCACTGGTACAAGCTTGCCAAGACAAGTATATTTCTTCTTCAGATATAGGCTGTTTTGCATCATTGATAAACATGGCAGGCTGGTCATCCTTGCGACTTTTCAACCACTGGGTTAAGGGATTATTGTTATAGGAACCATAGCGCTTTCCCAAAATCCTTTGATTGACGGGGACTTGCCGTTTAACTCCTACAGTTTGGTTAAGTTGCAGGAGATGTTGATCGCTGTCACAGATTTGATGGGACCGTTCTAAAGTAACTATTTCTTTAGCATCGATCCCTGCTCCAAAGAGGAGATAGACCAAGGCATAATCCCTATCACTGGACTTTTTGGCTCGTTGCAAAATACCGTGTACCATGCTAATCGGTAAATCTTTTACTTCTTCCAGAAGATGAATTTCTGCTGAAGATGCTGGTGCAATAGCCCCACGCATAAATAAAGTGGCCAAACTCTCCAGAAAGTCATTTTGGTCATCCCAAAGCTCATAGAAATCACTGGTGAATTTAATCACGGCATAACCCAGGAGCGTGCTGTTGAGCAAGCTAGCTATTTTTGGTGCAGGCAAGTACGCTGTTAATTTGCCTTGTTGAACGGCTAGTTCTAAATACTGGGCTATATACTGGTTGGCCTGAATAAATCCTCGTCCCAAAGCTTGACGGTTTTCTGCAGGATATTGACCGGATTCACCGACAACTGAACGAATCAATTCTGGAATTTGTTCTACGGCCTGTAGTTGGTCATGAGCATAGTCTTTGAGTGCCTGATGGATATCATCGGTTTGAGCTATTTGCTGGGCTAGGGAACGGCCTACTTGCGCAAAGACTTCAGACTCTTCAATAACGGCTAAGAGCAATCCGTGTTTGTTTCCAAAATGACGGAACAAGGTCACTTCATTCACCTCCGCTCGTTCCGCAATCTGCCGCGTTGTGGTCTCAGTAACGCCCTGAGAAGCAAAAAGCTCTAGCGCTGCATTGAGCAAGCGTTGGCGGGTAGATAAAGTGCGAGGAGATGTCATGAGATGACGGTTAATTGTCTCTCGTAGCGTACACCAGATCTCCCCGTACCCAAAAACGGAATGCAAGTAACGCTTGCATTTAAATTAAATACTTGTTAGGCTTAGGAAATGTAAGCGGCACTTGCATCTACTGCAGCCCAGGACATCTGGGAGATATAGCCACTGACTACTTGCCCAGAAAAGGAAACCTTTATGACCTCTAGCGCAACTGTAATAGCTGACCCCAAGGTTGAACAGCCGTTAAAGCTGGACTGGACCAATGTCATTTTCTTTGGCAGCATTCACGCTGTAGCATTGCTCACTCCCTGGTTTTTCTCTTGGTCGGCTTTAGCCGTTACTGTTTTTCTTCATTGGTTATTTGGCGGCATCGGTATTTGCTTGGGCTATCACCGAATGCTCAGTCATCGCAGCTTTCAAGTTCCAAAGCCACTGGAATACTTCATTGCTATTTTGGGAGCCTTGGCTCTGCAGGGTGGCCCTATCTTCTGGGTAGGTGGACATCGTCAGCATCACGCTTTTACCGAAGATGAAGATAAAGACCCCTATTCTGCTAAGCGTGGTTTTTGGTGGAGTCATATGGGTTGGATCTTCTATCCTCGCTCTGCCTTCTTTTACGCTTCGTCCTACAGAAAATATGCTCCAGACCTGGCCCGTGACCCTTTCTATCAATGGCTAGACCGCTATTTTCTGCTGCTTCAACTTCCCCTTGGCATCTTCCTCTATCTAGTAGGTGGTTGGTCTTGGGTGATATGCGGCATGTTCCTCCGGGCTGTTGTGCTCTGGCACACCACTTGGTTGATTAACTCTGCTAGCCATATGACAGGCTATCGCTCCCATGGAACAGAGGACAATTCTCGCAATCTCTGGTGGGCGGCACTCCTTACCTATGGCGAAGGCTGGCACAACAATCACCATGCCTATCCCCATGTAGCGAAGGCTGGCTGGCAGTGGTGGGAAGTGGATATGACCTGGTGGGCCATTCAAGCCCTGAGTACTTTAGGGTTAGCGAAAAAAGTGGTAATGCCACCTGATTTAGATAAAGCGAGCTAATAATTTATTTTCTAAGTCAGGAGCTTGGATATTTCCAGCTCCTGATTTTTTTGAGTTTTACAGAACTCATGCCGATATCGCAGCTCAATATGGCTTTGAAATTGTCCTCAAACCGTTGCCAAATTCAGATTGTTGAGAATGGTGTAAGGTATCAGTTAACTAAAACTAGTCCTGAATATGCTAACTATGACCTGGATCAATCCCTACAATTCCTTCATTTGAGTACCGAGAAAAATCACGAGTATTTAGCGTCAAAATATGAGTTACCTTGTTTGTTTTCATAGTAGCTACAAGACGAGCATCGTGGACTTGGACTCCCGAGACGCTATAGGTAAAGACTAAGCGCCGCCACTCAGCGTAAACTGCGGGTGTGTCAAGCAACAGCGGAAAAAGACGCTCAATTAGGTTAAGCAATCGTTCTGCCTTAGCAGGTGTTAGACCAAGTCCATTTCTCTCAACTGGACGCGTAGCTACATTCCATAGTTCAACACAGTTCTGGAACGCGACTTTCAGGATGTGTCCTTCGCTCCGTAATCTTCGTATAGAACTTTGGATAGTAGGATATAGAGGATGCTTACGATCACTAAAACGCAATAGAACATTGGTGTCTGCAAGATAGAGCACAGCTAGGGATGTTCCTCGTAAATCCCTGCACGACTCACAGCATAGTCTGACAGCAAGGTAACATTTGATCCAACTGCGTTTGTCAGTTCGTCAGCCAGTGTCTCAAATTCTTGATCACTGAGTTCCATCTCAAGATCACCTCTTTCTGATTGACCTTTCTGTGATTCTTGCCAGGTAAGGAATTCAACAAAATCAGAAACCTCTCGCAGCTTTACTTTCGGCAAATGCTGGATCTTGCTTACAAGGCTTTCAAACGTAGATTCCATAGTCTTTCAGGGCTAGACTGACTGAGCTTTCTTCTATACTACAGACATTCTTCAACTTTCTCAAAAAATAGCTTAGCTGAACTGCTCACCTCTTGAATATCGCTGTTCTCGTTCAAGGTAGACATGCTTCATTCAGCCAATCTCAATAGTGTTATCTCTCAGGCCAATCTTCTTGCATGAGGTTTTAGACAAAGACGTGAGATGACATAGAACAGAGAGTCTTTTATTCTAAAGAGCTTGCAAATAGTTCTCAAATGCTCTCAGAGCGATGCTAGATCCATCTTTCCAAGCACGTTCCACATATTCAGGGATGAGTTGTTTGATAGACAGGTCGGGGAGAATAGCAGACTATTCAGACTTTCTTGGTACTGTTGCCCGTCGAATAGGTAGATATAGAGATTTTGGTCTCGATAAATCCAGAGTTCAGGAACGCCAATTAGCTGATAATCTTCGGGTTTTGTTGTGGAAGTAAAGTCTATCTCAAGCGCTAAATCGGGAGGCGGATCAGTCTCTAAATCAATACGGGCTTTTCCAAGAATAGCCTCGCGATTTTGAATATAGAAACAGGCATCTGGTTCTACACTTTTCTGCTCGAATCGTTTCAGAGTAATCGGGTCAAAGCTCTCCCAATCTTTTCCTTGATAGCGCAAGAGAATTTTCACCAAATCAGAAAGGGTATCTGACTTTTTGCCACGTCCAGGCAGAGGGGCCATGATCCGAATCTCTTGAGTTTTGGCATCGAAATAGATCTTGATAGCGGCCCTGTCCTGGCGACTTTCTAAAAGTTCTTCAAAAGCTGCCTATGTTTGATGGCGCAAGATTACCTCTCCACCGGGCGGTAAATCAACACTGTTTTTAGTAATTGTTAAATACATGGAGCCCCTTAGAGGAATCTATGCTGTTAGTATAGGCAAACTGCAGAGTACGCCTAATCAATTTTCAAATCGTAGGGCATCCGAGCATAAACGCCCATCGGGTCATTCATCGCCTTCACTGCGTTTAGTTCTTTCTGGAAGACCTGAACTTGGGCGGTCAAAGGATCGAGCTTGAGCTTAGTCTCTGCCTCTTTCTGAGGAGGATTGAACTTCTCAATCAGCCAGGTTTCAAAACTTTCAGCACGAGGATAGTCTTCTACGCGCCAATTATCACCGAGCTTGGCTCGCTTGGCTGCTTCCTGAATGGCATCTTCTATGCCTCCCAATTCGTCCACTAGACCTATCTGCTTTGCTCTCATGCCAGACCAGACTCTGCCTTGGGCTATATTCTGTACGGAAGGCTTAGGAAGCTTGCGGCCTTCCGATACTTTCGTAAGGAAGGCATTATAAATTCGGTCTACAGAGGTTTGAATGACCGCTAGCTCCTGAGGCGTCTTCGGTCGCGAAACTGTCTGGCTATCGGCATAGGGAGAGGTTTTCGCCGTGTCCCAGGTAATCCCATTATTGTTGGCTAGTTTTTGAATATTGAAGAGTTGACCAAAAACGCCAATTGAGCCTGTAATCGTATTCGGTTGGGCAAAGATTTTATCGGCATAGGCTGAGATCCAATAGCCACCGGAAGCCGCTACACTGCCCATGGAAACTACTACTGGTTTCACCTTGCGGGTGAGGACCAACTCGCGCTGGATTACTTCCGAAGCATTTGCACTGCCCCCTGGACTATTTACTCGAAGAACTACCGCTTTGACATTGTCATCTAGACGCAATTCCCGAATTTGCTGAGCAAAGGAATCACCGCCAATTTGACTATCGCTACCTTGACCATCGACGATTTCTCCTTCGGCATAGGCAACAGCAATCTGGTTTTCAGAACTACTGGTTGGGGTGAGCGTGGTTACGTAATTACGTAAACTAATTTGGCGAAAACTTGGATCTTTTTCTTTACTACCCGTTAGTTTTTTCAAGTCCTGAACGACTTCATCGGAGTAAGCGACCCGATCGATCAGCTTCAGGCTAAGAGCTTTGTCAGGCTCTAGGATTCCTTGAAGCGTAGGGTCACTGGCAATGGTTTGGAAATCTTTTGAAGTTAGTTTGCGGTCTTTGCTTACGCTGGTCAAATAGTAATCCCAGACGTCATTCAGTAGTTTTTGGGTGTCTTCTCGACTTTCTGGACTCATCTTCGTAAGCAGAAAAGGCTCAACTGCCGATTTGTATTTGCCTACCCGCGTGACCTGGACTCCGACCCCATATTTTTTGAGAGCACCCGATAGAAACACCATCTCCGAGCGAAGCCCATTCATTTCCAAATGACCAAATGGATTGAGGATAACCTTATTGGCAACAGAACTCAGATAGTATTCTCGCTCTTGCCAATTCATGCCATAGGCATAGATAGGCTTACCAGCACTCCGAAACTTCTCTAACGCTCCACGGACTTCCTTCAACACCGCTGCACCTTGGGTTGTTGCCCCCATATCTCCCTTGAGATAGATACCAACAATCCGTTTATCTTTTGTTGCTTGTTCTAGAGATTGAAGGACCGTACGCAAAGAGATGCTATCGCTGCGCTCTCCTGACAAAGCTCCCTGGAGGAGCTGATTTGGCGAAGGAGTGGGATTGGCGTCCGTGATATTCGTGGAAAGATCGAGAATAAGTACAGACTTATCTACGACCGTTGGCCCCGAGTCACCCGATCCAAGAGCAAAGAGGAGGACTACTAAGCCGATAACGCCCACACCAATGAAGAGCAAGAGCCCGACAAAGGTAGCCAAGGTATATTTTAAGAAGTCGCGCATAGGGAGATGTTCGCACCAGTGTGGTGCTCACTTTCCAAGAGAAGGATAAGTTTGACAGGCTAAGAAAGCCTGTTATCACCTTATCTGAGCACCTAGGCCAGCGACAAGAATTTCCTTATCTGCTTAACGAAATCCGCTTAGCGAATAAAGCGCATGGGGTTAACAGGAGTACCACCGATCCGCACTTCAAAATGGAGATGAGGACCTGTGCAATGGCCAGAACAGCCCCGAGCCATAATCACATCGCCTTGACGAACTCTTTGACCAACCCGAACAAAGACTTTGGAAGCGTGTGCATAGCGAGTCAAGGTATTGTCAGCATGCTGGATGTCCACCATCTGACCATAGCCAGAAAGCCGGATGCCGGCAGTAACGACGATGCCATCTTTAGCCGCCACTACGGGGGTTCCGATCGGACCAGCAATGTCTACCCCTGCGTGGAGACGCCCACCGCGCATACCAAAGCGAGAGAAGAGAACACCGGAAACAGGCTTGATAAAACGTTGGCCAGAACGGAAGGCTGTATCTTCCTTGGCGCTGGCTAGCTGGAAATCCTGTGCAGAGAAAGGCTGATTCTCAGCTCCTAGGATCGAAGCCTGTTTTTTCGCCAGTCGCTGCTGCGCTTCTTCCAGCAGAGCTTTTGGTCCCAGTCCCTGCGGTTCCTGCTGTGCTACTGGAGCTACGGTCGCTTCTGAAACTTCTTCCTGTTGGCTAATAGTTTCTTCTGTAGGCTTAGACTCTTGCGCTTTAGCCGCTAGACGCTGTTTCGCTTCTTCTAACAAAGCCTCTGCTTTAGCTTTGGAATCTTCCGCCGAATCTTCTGTAGTGGCTACTTTGCCAGGGATAATCAGGCGCTGCCCAGCTTTTAGCTGTTTGGACTTGAGGCGATTGGATTCGATCAATGCATAGGGAGAAGTTTGATAACGCTTCGCCACGCTAGCCAACGTATCACCGGAAACGACTATGTACGTTATTGCTGGAGTCTCCTCGACGGCGGATTCATCTTGGCTCTGATTCAGTGCCAAAAGTTCACTTTGCTGGGGGAGACGGACACCCAAAGTGCCAGCATTGCTGCCCTGATTCAGGAAGGTCAGACTGCTCAAGGCTAAAATGGATGTGAATAATCCTAAAAGTACGGGCTTGAGCGCTCCGTTGCTTGACTGCTTATGTTGCTCTTCGGCTTCCGCTGTTTCGGGAGTCTGATTTTCGCAATGCAAAACGTGGTCCTCTCACTAAGGGGTAGGGACGGACAAGCAGTCCAAATTTAAATAAGCTTTCAACGAGAGTACCCTAGAACGCTCTGTCAAACAACATACGTACAGGGGAGGCAAGACGGAAAATACTTAGTTGTCTGGGGGTACAACCCACAGTATCCACAAGGAATAGAGCTAAAATCCCCTTTTTTCAGCATTTACCTACTACAGATAGTAATATTTCAAAAATCTTTAATTCAAAAAATGACGTAATCGATTACGTAAGAACGAAGCCTATTTGTATCTCATAATACATACGCTGCAAGGATTTCAGCTTTTCTTGAAGTTCCCATAAAGTATTCAGGGATACGGATTTAATCCTATGGCTATGCACGCTTAAATCATTAATAGAGCAACAGGGAGTTCATATCCTCCGATCTTATACGTACTAATTCGGATAAGCGTCAAAATTCACGGCGAGAAAAGATAGTAATAGCCCCACTCATAAATAGAGCAATATAAAGTATTCCTAAGGCCAAAGTGAATCCTATTTCAGTTAAATTTGGAGTAACGCCATAGATGCTTTCATTGCGAAAATTAAAGCGCTCTAAGTCAGGCAGAATGGTATAAACCACCCTAGTCAAGGTAGCAATATTTTCATTTTTAGCAATGGCTCCCAAGGCTAAGAGGTCTCTACTAAAATGACCAATGAGATAGAGAGAGAGGGTGAAGACAGAGGCCATCAAAGAGCTGGTAAACGTACCAAAGAAAAGAGCGGCTGCGATAATGACTAGGAGCTCCAGATAGTTCATCGCCACAGCCCAAACTATACTTTGCAGGGGCACAAATCCTGGGTCCACCTGAATGACGGTAAAGATAGCTAAGAGAAAGGCCAGAAACATGAGTCCGACCAAGACGGCCAGCACAGCTCCCAGTCCCAGATGTTTGCCAAGCAGCAGTTCACTCCGTTTCAGCGGTTTCGCAATCAAAACAAAGATAGTTCGTTTTTCGATTTCCTTATTAAGGAGGTTAGTCCCGACAAAAACAGCGACGACCAGGCCAAAGAGGCTAATGGTAGCGAGTCCAGCATCTAGAATTAGTTTTACCGAAGAGCCCGCAGCCACTTCAGGAAGAAAACGGGTCCCTAAAAGCAAAATCACCGCGAAGAACAAAATCACATAGAGAACGCGGTCCCGGATCGTTTCTTTAAACACGTTGGCTGCAATGGCAAAAATACGCTTTGGATTCATGGTCTTAGTATTGACTGTCTCTGGTTGGTCTTGGCTTTATCTTGAGGATGCCCTATAGTCCGTGAAAAAGTTCTACTGAGGTCATAAGGGAATGAAAGTTTTGGTCACAGGTGGAGCTGGATACATTGGCTCTCATGCAGTACGTAGGCTCAAGCAGGCAGGATTTGAAACTTTGGTGCTGGATAATCTAGTTTACGGCCATCGGGCTTTTGTGCCCGCCGATGAGCTGATCATCGGGGATTTAGAAGACCGTGCTTTGTTGGAGCGGGTTTTTAATGATAATAAAATTGTCGCAGTGATGCACTTTGCGGCCTATGCCTATGTCGGCGAATCGGTAACAGCTCCAAGCAAGTACTATCGCAATAACGTATGCTCCACACTCAATCTTTTGGATGCCATGCAGAAGGCAGGAGTTCTGCAATTTATTTTCTCTTCCACCTGTGCCACCTATGGGGAACCTCAAGGCGGCCCGATTGCGGAAGACCATCCTCAGAATCCAATTAATCCCTACGGCCAGTCGAAGTTGATGGTGGAGCAAATTCTTAAAGACTATGACAAAGCCTATGGCCTCAAATCTATTCGCCTCCGCTACTTTAATGCAGCAGGGGCAGACCCATCGGGAGACATTGGCGAAGACCACAACCCAGAGACGCATCTGATTCCGCTGGTCTTGGATGTAGCCCTCGGTCGCCGTCCGCACATCACGATTTTCGGAACCGACTATCCAACTCCGGATGGGAGCTGCATTCGGGACTACATCCATGTTTCAGACCTCGCCGATGCCCATGTTCTAGGACTGGAGTATCTACGCAAGGGAGGCGAAAGCCAAGTATTCAATCTAGGCAATGGCAGTGGTTTCTCGGTGCGTGAAGTGATTGATATGGCCGAACAGGTCACCCAAAAGAAAATAGTGGTGGTAGAAGGCTCTCGACGAGAAGGTGACCCCGCCGTTTTGGTAGGCAGTAGCGAAAAAGTGAAAGCGTCGCTTGGTTGGAATCCACAGTACGCAGACCTCCACAACATTGTTTCTACCGCTTGGGCTTGGCATCAGAAGCGGTTTGGGACGTCTTCATAAGGCGATGCCTATGCTCATTTCCAGGGTTACAAGAGTTAAATGGTAAAGATACGTAAATTGCTGGAAGGGTTGGGGTTTATGTCTGGCTACCAGTTCGAGTGGCTTGATTCGCTCTTGAATATTCTACCAGCTGACTGGGACCGCCTAGTAGGTCACCGTTCTCCTTTTCTGGAATGGGCTTGGCTGGCGAGTTTAGAGAAGGCAGGTTGTGTTTCGGCCCGTGAGGGCTGGCAGCCCTGCCATTTAGTCGTGCGCAGGGGCAAGCAGCTGGTAGCCGCAGCCCCTCTCTATCTCAAAAGCCACAGCCGAGGAGAATTTGTCTTCGACCAATCCTGGGCTGAACTAGCGCAGTATCAATTAGGGGTCCGCTACTATCCAAAGCTGATTGGGGCCATTCCCTTTACACCTGCCGTAGGCTACGAATTTCTAATCGCCGAAGATGAGGACCCTGATATCCTGACGCCTTTGATGATCGAGGCCATTGACCAGTTCAGTCGTAAAACGAGATGTTCTTGTACGAGTTTTCTCTTTACCGAGGAAAAGTTTCGTCAGCGTTTAGAAGCCCTAGATTTCATTCCACGCATTGATTTCAACTATCAATGGAGTAATGCTAACTACAAAGATTTTGATGATTTCTTGAGCGTTTTTAATGCGAACCAACGCAAAAATATTCGTCGAGAACGTCGAGAGATGAAAGATATAGGCTTAGAAATTCGCTGCTTTACCGGAGATTCTATCCCAGATGGCTATTATCGACGCATGTATGATTTCTACTCAGATACCTGCCGGAAATTTAGCAACTGGAGTAAATATCTAAATCGTAAGTTTTTTGATTTACTAGATGATTCCTTCCGTCATCGCACCGCTTTTTTCGCAGCGCTGCATGGCTCAGAGCCGATTGGAATGTCCTTCTGTGTCTTTAAGGAAGAGCAGATGTATGGAAGGATCTGGGGAGCCTACGAGGATATTAAATTCCTGCATTTCAACCTGTGTTACTACGAGACTATAGATTGGGCGATCAGCCATGGTATTAAACGTTTGGACCCTGGTACGGGAGGGCAACATAAACATAAGAGAGGATTTCCTGCCACACCCACCTATAGCCTTCATCGTATTTACAACGGCAGTTTAAAAGACATTATTCAGAACCATCTTATCGAACGAGCCAATCCTTATTACCTGGAACAATTGGTCTTGTTGAATGAGACTTTGCCGATGAAAGGGTGGGGTGGTTCGTAAATTAGCTCCCTCCAAGCTAATAAGAGCTCCAAGCCTTCAAGGGTTTAGCTCCCCTTTAGAGGTTATCCTAACGACTTGTGCGTAATGGATAGCCTCTAAAGGGAGATGTCTCCTTGGCAAAGCCCGCCGTAAGCATAGGGGCTGAGGGGTTACTGCAAGGGGCTCAACATTTGACGATTCAATTCCCAGAAGGGATTGATTAGGGCGGTGGCTGTTTTGCCTAATTTTTCTTGGGTTACTTCCTGGATGATTGCATAGGTTGCTTCACAGGCAGGGAGAGCATTGTAGGACTTCATGATGGTAGAAAACCAGTACAATAGCGTGTCCTGAAGCCATGCAGGGTCATTGATCAACATGGCGTTAGAGGTGTAGCAATATACTCGCTTGGTATCCCGCTGCCACTTGGCTCTCAAGTCTTTTGAGTTGTCAGGATATTTTAGAAGAGAAGGGTCTCTAGCGACTAAACGCGCGTAGACCTCATCAATAATTTCTTTCTCATATTCCTGAAGCGCCCGATAGGTGCTAATCCGCTCAGGGACAGAGGAAACATACTGGTCGATGATACCGCGCCGACTTGAAGGGAGATAAGAACCATCTGACTCTAAGACCATTTGTTCAAAGGTAGTGATCAAAACGCCCTCCGCGAGCACTCATTCTGTTTACATTACTTAAGATTCCCGTTCAGAAATCTGGTCTACCAATCAGGCGCAGTATTTTTTTGATTGGATAGTAGTGTAGAAAACACGAGCATATTTAAGCCAGTCTAGAAAGGAGTCAAACGCTTGTCTTTTGTGGTGATGACCCTCTTGGTGCTACTCTTCGCGACGGTCCATAGTGGCCTTGCTGCGCTCAGATTACCGATAGAAAAGCGTATCGGAGCTAGGGTTTATCGAATTCTGTTCGCCCTCTCCAGCATTGGTTTAGCCATCCCCATGCTCATCTACTACTTCAATCATCGCTATGACGGTTGGCAGCTCTGGCTTTTACAAGACAGTGCACTGGTCAAAAGCTTTGTGCTCGGACTTGCCGCTTTTTCTTTTTTGTTTTTATACCCAGCCACCTTCAATTTGTTGGAAGTCGCAGCGATCAACGAGCCGAAGGTTCGTATTTATGAAACAGGGATTACCCGTATTACCCGCCATCCCCAACTGACGGGGATGTTTTTGTGGAATGTAGCCCATGTGCTCTGGATGGGCAGTGGTTTTGCCCTGTGGACCGGGATTTTGCTAACGGGTTATCACGCTTTTGCGGTTTGGCATGGAGACCGACGCTTGAAAATCCGCTATGGCAGGGCTTTTGAGGAATTCAAAAATCGCACTTCAGTTTTGCCTTTTATCGCTATTTTTCAGGGCCGTCAAGCTTTGGTGCTGACAGAATTTTTGCGCCCTGCCTATCTAGGCATTGCTATTTTTGTATTTTTGACGTTTTGGGCACATCCTTGGCTCATTGAGACTTTCGCTCAAACAGGTTGGTGACTGAATATATCTTTTGAATATTGATAGTCAATGATTACTATAGATAGTATGCAACATCATTTTCTCCTCGCTCATGGTCAATCAGCTAGCTAATTGGAGAGCACGCATCGCTCAAACAGATAAAAAATTATCTGCGCGTCATATTGATTTGGATCCTGCGGGATACTTTCTTATTTACATCGACCGTGAGAATGGTCTCATCTGTGCAGACCATTACGCTATTGTTGTAGATAAGCGAGGATTGGCGATAGATCCTGATACAGGTAAACCCTTATCTGCCAAAGGGCCTACCAAAAACGAACTGATTGCCCGATACAAGGGGCCCAGTGCCAAAGCCCTATGCGTTGAGATTTTTGAGCAGGGAAAAAATACAATTACCCATTTCAACCATGCAGCTTATTTAGGGAGAGAATTCCAACGAGCGGAGTTTGCTTTGGTAACTGGCAAAGAGTACGTCCAAGATTAGGGAGGGAAGTGTGGTGGATTGTCCTCGCTGTGGCACCCCGACCTCCAATCGAATCTTAAATTGTCAAAACTGTGGCTACAGCTTGGAGCCCTATGGCGCTTTCAAGCCGGAACTGGTTTCAGGCAGCAAGATTCTATGTACTAGCTGCCGATACGACCGAGATGATTCTTGTACATTCCCAGACCGTCCTCAGGCGACGCGCTGCACCTTGTATCGCTCTATCGATGAGCTTGCCCCTGTAGCCTACCGACCTCGTTTTAAGTTGAGCAACTACATTTGGGTGTTTGTGTTGGGTGGGCTTCTCCTGGTAAGTGTAGGATTGACCTTACGATGACCGATTTATTTGAACTAGCCCTAGAAGTTGCTCCCGACCTGGAAGAGCTGGTCACTATCCGCTTAGAGGCCCTGGGCAGTCAGGGGGTTGTTAGTGAGCAGGTCTCAGGCCAAGAAAACCTCTGGGTAAAGGGCTATTTTACAGAAGCCCCCGATGAGGCCACGTTGCAATCGCTAGAAGAACAATTGGTTGAAGATGCGGAAAGCTTGTTAGTGCCTGTTCCCACGCTTAAAACCCAACTGGTTCGGGAAGAAGACTGGGCTACGGCTTGGCAGCAATATTGGCATCCCCGGCCCGTGGGTGAACGTTTTCTGGTCTGTCCTGTTTGGGAAACCCCTCCGCCAGAATACAAAAATCGTCTCCTGATTCGGATTGACCCTGGTTTTGCCTTTGGCACAGGAGAGCACAGCACTACCCGCCTTTGCTTGGTCGGGCTGGAACAGTTGCTGACGGAAGGTCCCGTTGCTACCGTAGCTGACGTTGGCTGCGGCTCTGGCATTTTGGCCCTAGGAGCGCTCCTTCTGGAAGTACCGAAGGTGATTGCGGTGGATATTGACCCTCTGGCGGTCAAGGCTACTCAAATCAATCTTGAAGAAGCTGGGTTCGCACACCAAGCTACGGTTTTTGTGGGCAGTGCGGAGGATGTATTGAAGCTGGGTACTCCCGTAGATGGTTTAGTCTGCAATATTCTGGCCGACGTGATTTGTCAGATTGCTGAGGACCTCACAGCACTAGTCAAGCCTGGAGGCTGGGGACTTTTTAGTGGTTTGCTCACGACCCAAGCAGCGATGGTGCTGGAGCGTTTAGAGCCTCTAGGCTGGCATCGAGAATGCACCTTATCTGAAGAACCATGGGCCGCCTTGATTCTGCACAAAATTTAGCGCGCCTCTTCTGTGAACCTCAACAGTTTACGGAAGAGACTTTACAGTTGGAAGCAGCCCAAGTGCATTACTTGAAACGGGTTTTGCGGCTTTCGGTCGGGAACATGTTCATCGCGTTGGATGGACGGGGGGGATGTTGGAAAGCCGTTTTAGAAGGTACTCAAGCTCGTTTAGTTGAAAATCTAGAAAGTGTCGTAGAAGCGCCCTTTCCCATTGCCTTGGCCTGCGGAATTCCGAAAGGTGAACGGATGGATTGGTTGGTGCAAAAGGCCGTGGAGCTGGGCATCCATGACCTCTATCCGCTGGTCACCACCCGCACCGTAGTCTCAGATCCTTCACCCCATAAGGTCCAACGCTGGGGAGTGATTGCGAAAGAAGCGGCGGAGCAGTCTGAGCGTTCCCTGCTGCCCAAGGTTCATCCCGTCCAGTCTGGGGCTGATTTTCTTAGTTCTGTTTCCACAGCCATGGGCCAAGATAGATTAAAAGTCATTTGTTTAGCGAGAGGGGCGCAGAGCAGTTTGGGAAGCATTCTAAAAGCGCAGGGGCCTAGGCCTATCCTCCTCCTTACGGGACCGGAAGGAGGCTTTACGACCCAAGAAATTGAACAGGCCCAGCAGCAGGGGTTCATTTCAGCCCACTTAGGACCCCGTATTCTTCGGGCAGAGACTGCTCCACTGGTAGCCCTGAGCTTATTACTAGAGACCTATGAGACGTATTGACGCATCGGGTATCGGGGCCTTGCTGGTCGGTGTGACGACGCTGGTGATTACCTTTGGGCCATTGCTAGGCATCTCTCCCTGGTTACCTGCCGCTTTTATCGTAATAGTGGGAGGGGCTTTAGTCCTCGACCAATTTCTATTTCAATCTCGCCATATGCGTCTACTTTTCGGCCTGCTCCAAGAGCTTATGCCCGAGCATAAAAGTAGAGTGTTGCACCATGAAGCTGGGCATTTTCTGGTCAGTCATTTAGTTGGCATCAAGATTGTTGACTACAGCCTCAACGCCTGGGACATATATCAAAAGGGCGATATGGGCAGTGGAGGCGTAGTTCCTGATGAAGAATCCATTAGGGCATATACCGAAAGCGCCCCTTGGAGTAAGGTCGAGCAATACTGTGTGGCAATGATGGCAGGACCTGCGGCAGAAGACAGAGTTTTTGATTCTGTCTGGGGCGGCAGTGATGACTTGGCAAAAGTCCGCCTCTGTTTACAGCAGGCCAAGAAAAACCCTGACTTGTACCGGCTTTATGTGACCCGTGCCCATGATTTGTTAGAAAGCCATCAAGCTATCTATACGCAGCTAGTGACGTTAATGTCTAAAAAGACGCCTGTTGAGGAGTGCCTAGCCTTTTTGAAAGGTTCACTCCATTTGTGTGACTAAACAGGAATTTATTGACCGGAAATCCCTCTATGCTAAATATATAACGAGTGTTCGATATAAAATGTTCAAGAGCAATTGATTTTACTTGGATCTTGATCGAGCCTTCAATACGGACAGGTTTTGACCATGCCTAAAATTGTTGATCATGCACAATACCGTAAAGAACTTCTAAGCCAATGCTTTGGCCTCTTTGCTGAGAAAGGATACGCTTCAATTACGATGCGGCAAATTGCTGAAGGGCTTGGCGTTTCCACAGGCACGCTCTATCACTATTTCCCCAGTAAAAAAGACCTCTTTGAACAGCTTGTCGATCACTTGAGCCAGCAAGATATTCTAACCATTGCTGTTGAATTGGAGGGAACACAAACCCTGCAAGAACGGCTTGACGTTTTAGCCGGTTTTCTTACCAAAAATGAGGATTACTTTCTCCAACAGATTCATGTCTGGATGGACTTCTGTCAGCATGAAGATTTCAAAAATATGGGTGATAGCCCTATTCTGCACATAGCTGATCAACGCTATCAGCAGGCTGTATCTGATTTCTTAGGCATTTCAGATCCTCTACTCATTCGCTTTATCTTGAGCTTTATTGATGGGGTAATTTTACATCGAATATTTGGCTATGAAGGCGTTTCTTTTTCGGAACAAATTACTCTGTTAGGGAAGATGCTAATTGCTTACCTAGAACATCCACATAACACTGAAAAGGAAAAAATATGAGTCTCCAAATGCCTTTCAAAAAGCCTTCAAAGCAGGTACTCATTGGGTTATATGTTGTAGTAGCTTCAGCCACAGGAGTAGCCCTCTACGGCTTTTCGCAATTTGGCCAGAGTAATACTAAGCCATCAACCCAGCCAACAGTTCCAGTTGTCAAAAAAGTGACAGCATTAGGACGACTAGAGCCGGAATCAGAAGTAAGTCAGGTTTCTGCTCCTTTAGCTTTAAACGGAGACCGTGTTGCTCAACTATTAGTCAAAGAAGGGGACGCTGTGAAGGCAGGACAAGTGATAGCGATTCTGGATTCTCGTGACCGCTTGCAAAATAGTTTTGAGCAGGCCAAAAAATAAGTCAACGTTGCCCAAGCGAAACTGGCACAAATCAGAGCTGGAGCAAAAACAGGAGAGATTCAGGCACAGCAAGCAAGAATTACCCGCCTCGAAATAGAAAGTAAGCGGGATATCGAAGCACAAGCAGCAACCGTTGCCCGATTGCAGGCCCAATTACACAATGCTGAAGTAGAGAATAAACGCTATCAGGAGCTGTATCAAGATGGAGCAATTGCGGCATCCCAACGAGACAGTAAGTCCTTAACCTTAGAAGTCGCCCAGAAAAGTCTAGTTGAAGCCAAAGCCTTACTCAATCGCAAACAGTCTGCCAATCCACAAGAATTGAATGAAGCAAGGGCAACCTTGAATCGGATTGCAGAGGTACGCCCGGTGGATATCAGGGTTGCCCAAACCGAAGTAGATAACGCCTTGGCCGGATTAAAGCTGGCCCAAACTAATGTAGAGGAGACTCAGATCCGCGCCCCAATGGCAAGTCACATTCTCAAAATTCGAACCCGGCTTGGAGAAAAAATTAGCAATTCTGGGATTGCGGATTTGGGACAAACAGGCCAAATGGTAGCTGTGGCAGAAATTTATCAAACCGATATTGGCAAAATCCGCCTTGGCCAGCAGGCAACGATTACCAGCCAGGCATTTTCAGAAGAACTCAGAGGAGCAGTTTCACACATTGGTTTGCAGGTGAGTAAGCAAAATGTCTTCAGCAATCAGCCAGGAGAGAACTTAGACCGTCGCGTAGTGGAAGTGAAAATCCGCCTAACTCCAGAGGATAGTACGCGGGTTGAAGGCTTGACCAATTTACAGGTGCAAACCGCTATTCGCCTGTAAAAAATTTCGGTGAATTGATTTATAACGCATGGCCGATATAAGTCAGATCGCTGCTAGGAGATTGGATAGATGATTAGTGGATTACTTCGCAAAACACCACTGGCTTGGCTCCAGTTAATCAAAGAAAAAAACCGCTTACTGGTAGCGATTGCAGGTATTGCCTTTGCCAATATACTCATCTTCATTCAACTGGGATTTCAGGATGCTTTATATGATGGAGCAACCAAACCTCAAAGCTTACTGCAAGCTGATTTGGTCTTGATCAGTCCTCAGTTTCAATCCTTATTTGCTCTTCAAAGTTTCCCCAGAGAGCGAATGTACCAGACCTTGAGCTATGAAGGTGTTGCCTCTGTTAGTTCTATATACATTGAATCAGCAAAGTGGAAAAATCCTGATACTCGCCTGACCCGAGCAATCTTGGTTTAGGGCGTTGAACCAGGAGCCCCCAATCTTGCCTTGCCAGAAGTTCAGCAGAACGCTGAAAAATTGCAACTGCTTAATCATGTATTATTTGACCGAGCTTCTCGTCCGGAGTATGGGGCAATTGGTGAGTTAGTTCAACAACATGGAAGGCTAGAAGCAGAGTTGAACAATCAAAATGTTGAAGTTGCGGGGCTTTTCACCCTGGGAGCATCCTTTGCTGCTGATGGCAACGTAATTGCCAGCGATTCCACTTTTCTTAAGCTATTCTCTGATCGCAAACCAGGCCAAATTGAAGTAGGTTTGATTCAACTCAAGTCCGGCATAAATCCTGCACAGGTTCAAGAACAGTTGCGCACGGAACTATCGGGTGATGTGCGCGTTCTAACACCCACAGAATTTGCGGCGGCGGAGAAACTCTATTGGGAAAGTCAGGGAGCTATTGGTTTCATTTTCGGCCTGGGTGTAATCGTTGGCGTAGTGATTGTCTATCAGATTCTGTATACGGATGTGGTTAATCATCTGCCGGAATATGCCACGTTAAAAGCAATGGGCTACAGCGACCATTACTTCTCTGGGGTGCTCTTACAGGAAGCCTTGATATTAGCAATACTGGGCTATATCCCTGGATTTTTAGTCTCGATTGGCATCTATCAGCTTGCTTATGCAGCAACGTTACTACCTATTGGGATGAAGCTAGAGCGTGCCCTATCCGTTCTGGTATTAACGATCATCATGTGCAGTGTTTCCGGGTTTGTTGCCATGCAAAAACTACGTTCTGCTGATCCTGCTGATATCTTTTAGGAGCATTCATGATAAATTCTTTAGGTTCCAACCCTGTTATTTCAGTCCGTGGTCTCCAGCATTACTTCGGCGAAGAGAGTCTCCGCAAACAAACTTTATTCAATATCAATCTAGACATTAGCGCAGGTGAAATTGTGTTACTGACAGGGCCTTCTGGCTCTGGCAAAACCACTCTACTGACCCTTTTAGGGGGCTTGCGTTCGGTGCAAGAAGGCAGTCTTAAAATCCTAAATCAAGAAGTTAATGGTGCTAGCAAACAGCAGTTGACCAACCTCCGCAAACAGATTGGCTATATCTTTCAAGCACACAATCTCCTGGCCTTTTTAACGGCCCGCCAAAACGTACGCATGTCCCTGGAACTACACGAACACATTCTGGCAAAAGAGTTGGACACCAAGATAACTGCCATCATGGAAAGCGTTGGTTTGGCAGATCGCAACGAGTACTACCCAGAAAATCTTTCTGGAGGGCAAAAGCAGCGAGTGGCTATTGCCCGCGCCTTGGTCAGTCATCCCAAACTCGTTCTGGCCGATGAACCCACAGCCGCTCTGGATAAAAAATCAGGACGGGATATTGTCGAGTTAATGCAGCGATTAGCAAAAGAGCAAGGCTGTACCATTCTGCTTGTAACCCACGACAATCGAATTCTTGATATCGCCGACCGAATTATTGATATGTAAGATGGTCGTCTTGTCCGTCATATCAGCGATATCGCTACAGTTATTCAAGAGCATTAAGTAGCAGCTTGGATATACGCGCCTATCCCATAAGTCATTCTCTATCGCCTGAGTTTGTCGCTATTCGCTCAAACGCTCAATTTCTATATAAAAGCACAAAGTATTCTCCGTCGGCTATGTTTAGATTGCTCATTTCAATGAAATACAACGAATTGTATCGGTATTGAATAAGACACTTTACTTTTGTATAGCAGGAGATTAAAGTCACTTTTAATAAAGGCAAGCATAAAAAATGAGTGCTCTTACTTAATAGTTCGGTGCGCTCAAGACTAATATTTGCAGGGAGTGTGTAATGACCTCATATATCAATGACTATCCGTTATTCAATATTTCTCCCACCTACGATATACCTCTTTCTTTAAAGAACCTCCTAAGTGATCTTTGGGCACAGCAATATCAGGAACATGCCAAAGAGCATAACGGGGACGCAACTACTTCTTTATCCGATGCCTTTACTAAAGTTTTAGATGCGCTATGGCCTGAGAGTATTTCAGTACACGCGGGGCATAAGCGCTATGTTTGGATGGCCTATGCCTTGGGATTCACGATTGGGCCAACTATCAATAGAGACCCAGTGTATAAGCAACAGGCTGCACTCATCCTTATGGGAATATCCAGATGGCTGAGAGGAAAGACAGCTCCCCTCGATTTTCCCAGAGAAGAAGAACTAACTGCTTCTGTCATTGAAGGGGAATTAGCAATAGATGAAGCTCGAAGCGTTTTGCAGAATTTGCTTAGAATAACCGATCCAGCAGAGGCCCGCGCAGCCCTTGTACAGATTCTAGACGACTGCTTTGAGGGATATGCCGTGCTGCGAGATGCTTACAGAAAAAAAGATTTCTTTCATTGGTGGCTTGTGGAAGTTGTTCCTGCCGCCTGGTGCATGAGGCTTCCCAAAGTTATTTATCAAGCTGGTTAAGCTCGCCTTGTGAATTAGAAAGAAGTTGCTAAGCAAGTTGCATTTCATCAAGAAGTAACAGAAAGCTGAGCAACCATTTGCGCACGAGACGAAACTTCAAGCTTACGGAACATTCGCTTCAAAGCCTGCTTCACAGAATTCTCAGTAATCCAAAGTTCAGTCCCGATTTCTGCGTTAGTTTGTCCCGAAGCAACCAATTTGGCAATTTGCAATTCGCGAGGCGTTAAACGTTCGGCTTTGCCATCCCAACGGGAATCGGTTTTGAGCGGTTGGTGCAGTGAGCGCACTGCGGCAACCCAAGCAGACAGGTGCAAGCAGACCGCACTCAAATCGGCTAGATTTTCGGTATCAAAGGCAGTCATTGATTGTTCGCGGGTGCAACCTACTACCCCCACTAGTTGACCGCAACTGACGATCGGCCCCGCCATCACATGCCAATGATCCGGACGAGGACAGATGATGGTCCAAGCCTTTGGAGACGTTACTAATCCTTCGTGGACAGGAGCATGGCGTTCCACTAAATAACGCACCACAGGATTATGTTCAACTGATAGTCCAACTTTCAGGATTTTCTGTAAATTGCTATCTGCTAAGGGAAGCTGGTCGAAGAAAAAGATTCCTGCTCGTTTCGCTGCAAAATAATCGCCAATTCTCGGCACGAGTTGCGCTCGCAGGTCTTGGTCATCCTTGACCTGATTGATCGCTTCAAATAAAAACTGCAGAGAACTTGTCATGTTTGCGATGGTGAAAAGTGTACTCGATCGAGGACTAGGCGTGGCTAAGGAAAGCGCTTTATCTTAGCTTTATCGACGTTACCAAGGAGAACCTCGACATGGCAATAAGTTCTAGTTCTGACCAAGTGAAACCATCTGGTCACCAAATTTATATTGGATTTTATATTTTAGCAGTGCTTTTTAATCTTTGTCTGGTTGCCCAAGTATTAACCGTCGGACTGGCGTATTTCTACAGTGCTGAATGGTGGAATGTACAT
This sequence comes from Gloeobacterales cyanobacterium, assembly GCA_038245785.1. Lineage (GTDB taxonomy): Bacteria > Cyanobacteriota > Cyanobacteriia > Gloeobacterales > PMM-0068 > Sivonenia. The sequence goes on from JBBRSB010000004.1 coordinate 159,051, forward strand.
GTTTGGTTGGTCCGTGGGTACGGTGGGCTATCGCTCATCTTGACCATATGGGCGTATTTCAGTCTGTTGCCGCGTCGGGTGCGGAGCCTTGCAAGCAGTCTACCTGTCCTGCTTGGACTACAATTTTCCGTCATTCATCTAAAGACTCCTTTTCACCTAGAGGTACTGCATCCTCTGATTGGATTTGCGTTGCTCTCTGTTTCTTCAAGCCTTGTACATCGTGTATGGCGTATTTTATCGCCCGCTAACCATCAAATTGAATCAAAATCATAGACAGGAAGGTAGAAAACTATGAATCCACAAGTCAGCCTCACTTTTACTCAAGTGCTTGCGCCGCTGGTCATCGCAGTGCTGTTCATTGCCGCCTGCTCACTTCTGAAAGAGCCAGCCCGGCAAAATTTCAGTGCCATTATGATCGCTGGGGCAGGAGCCGCGTATCTGAACGGAGGCCTAGGGGTATGGGAGTTCGCCTTCTGCACCCTCATGACGTTCGTGGCGTATCGCGGACTCAGCGACTACCGTTTCGTCGGTCTGGGTTGGCTTTTGCACACCGCATGGGACGTGATGCATCACCTCTATGGCAACCCAATCGTTCCTTTCGTTCCGGGCTCTTCGGCTGGGTGCGCGATTTGCGATTCCGCCCTCGCTTTGTGGTATTTCCTCGGTGCCCCGTCCGTTTACTCCTGGCTTGAAAATCTCCCTTCTGAGGAGCCTGAGACGAAGTAGGGTTCTGCGTAGCAATCAGCCACTAATCCCGAACAGAATGCTCAACCACCAACGCTGCAAGATAGTCAGGCGCGGGGCTGAATGACTGCATAAACCAACCGGGCAGCGCCTCTGTAAGCCCCCATCTACTTTCGGTGTAGACAATTTCGACCTGATTCAGCGGGTGACTGAGACCTTTACCCGTCGCTTTAAGGTAAGCTTCTTTGCCAGTCCACAGCCGAAAAAAGACTTGAGCCTGCTCATCCACGGGAAGCGCTTGAATCCGGGCATGTTCTGTCTTAGAAAAAAAACGCTGGGCAAGCGGCTCAGCATCAGGCATAGGGCGCAGATATTCTATATCCACACCAATCGCTCGACTGGCCGTAATCGCACACAGGGCCAGTTCATGAGAATGAGAAATATTGAATTGGAGTCTTTGCTCCTCGCCCAGAGAACCTTGTGTAGCGTCCGTTTGAACACCGTCAAAATCAGCCAAGAAAGGCTTTCCCTGTGGACCATAGCTGAATCGTACGGAGCTAGGCGTACATCCGGTATAGGCACCGAGAATAGACCGGAGCTGACCGCGACCGACAATGAATCGACGACGGTCTTTTTCAAAGCGGAAACGCTGACTGCGCTGGTGTTCATCTTCCGTTAGGGTTTGCGCTAATTTCTGAACGACAGGCACTGGCTGGAAAAGGTCTATGCGCCAAATATCAACCTGCTCATCAGATAGGGCGAGATCTGCAGGCTGAGTAGCCTGTTCTTCCCAATCCTGCAAGGTTACGGAAAGAATCAGAGAGAGCCTTTATCCTTTATCGACTGGTTTGGTATCGACTGGTTTGCTGTTGGCCTGTTTTGCGAGGTAGCGGACATCGCTCAAGCTAAGACCTGACTCTTCCGAGGCCAAGTCAACGTCTCGCGACACGATCAGAGCGTTGATGAACTTCGAAAACTTTTTACGGAGCGCACCACTTTTCCAGTTCCAAATGCGGGTATCCACCTTTAGCAGGGTATTGGCAGGAACGGAAGTTCCATCATCCATGGGAATGGAGATAGTACTCAATATTTCACTGGGAGAGGCTCTATAGCTCAGAGCCTTGAAGGGCAGGTTGGCCGTCAGCCGTTTCTGTTCGGCTTCGGACATAGGCGATATCTTCTTGGGCTCGCGCTCGACACGGGCAGCAGATGCCTCCGCGAGGACAGTTGATTTCGTAGATTTTGCAGATATAGCAGATGATTTCCGCTGAATCTGGTTCACTTTGTTTGCTTTCCGGCTCTTCCCAGTATCGCTAAAGGCCAGCTTTTGGGGACGCCATGTCTTATTCCAACTTTTCGAAATGGTTGCCACCTTTACAGAGGCGATGGAAGCTGCGTTTTTCTGGGCCTGAGCCACAGGTTTAGCTTTGGGGGCAGCCTTTGAAGAAACCGAACCTTTAGGTATAGGTAGTGCCAAAGGAGTGGATTTGGCTACAGGAGTTGTTTTAGCAACAGGAGCCGCAGGAGTTTTGACTAGCGGTGGCAATGCCGTTGGTTCTAAATTTTTCCCATTGGTTGAGCGCGTTTGAGCATTGAAGGCTGCAACGGGGTCTACCTCAGATGAAGTAGACTCTTGGCCTGAGCTTGCCGCTACTACATCGTTGCTTTTGAGACTAAAGCCATACCAACCCAAGCCCCCTAAGAGACCGAGACAGCCTACTACCAAGGCAGCACGCACAGAAGTCCTCATCCAAGGGGGAGGAATATCCAAATCCTGGTCATAGAGTACACGAGTCTCATCATTGGTGAGGATGTTGTAAGCCTCATTGATACTCTTTAAAAATTCTTCAGCTTCCCGCTCTTTGTTTACATCCGGATGATATTTCCGAGCAAGCTGTAAATAAGCTTGTCGGATTTCTTCTTTGGGGGCGTCATAACGAACACCCAGGACGCGATAGTAATCTTGAGTCATCACTGGCGTTGTATCTTGCTCCTACGCAATGTTACCTAAAAAACGCCACTACATACAGAAGCTTAACTCAGGATTAATCTCGATTCGTAACAAAGACTACCGCAAATAGATGCACATAAGAGGAGGTTCTTCAGCAGTAAGATTCCATACCGTAGACGTCTCAAGCAGGAAGGCCCAGCAAAATAACGTTCATCGGCTGCTCACCTAGCTATTAGTCTCCTATGCCCTAAGACTTCCAAAAAAGCTAGCTTTTCCTTAAATATCTTGATTCTAGGAGGCTAATATTGGTGCGGAATATACTGATTCGGTTTGTATACAGTCTTAATGTTTTTTATAGCTACTTTGCCTCAAGTACATCCAATCGGCTTTTTAACTCCTGATTGTTCTTGTGTAGCTCCTCAACAGCCTCACGGAGTTTTTTTACTTCTTCCCCTTGAGCCACAGAAGCCCGTAGCGCTTCCAGGGCTTCCAGAGCGGTCCTTTCCACCCGACCATCCGGGTCATTGCTAGCAATTTGCTGAAGCAAGACCAAAGCTTTGGGAGATTGCAGCGATTTAAGGGCCGCAATTGTCGCCAAACGGGTTAAGAAGAAACCCTCTTTGGCAATATCCGCTAGGCGATTTAAGACTTTCGGGTCATCCTTGCCTTCGCCAAATCGTCCTAGCGCTCGAATAGCGGCCAAGCGCAGAGGCTGGGGAGTACCGATCGCCGTTTTGCTAATTAAGAGGTTACGGGCTTTGTCATTATCTTTAAGTTCTGCCAAGCCATCGATGGCAGCACAGCGGACTACTTCATTCCAAGAAGCTTGTTTGTCCAGTACTCTTTTGAGAACTTTATAGGCATCTTCCTGTTTTGTTTTACCCAAAGTTCTAGCCGCTGCCGCCCGCACAAAGTAGCTGGGAACCCCCTTGGTAAAAGGTTCTACCGCGTTAAAGGTCTTTTCCGTTGGGTCTGTGGCTAAAGCCGTAAGGATCGCTTTTAATACTCGGTCCTCTTTGACCTCAGGGAGCGCTTGCCGAAGCGCATCATAGGCGTAGTCCCGCTTGGCTTCAGCTAGGGCACTCGCCACTTCAGCCCGTACGCCCCAGAAGATGGTTTCATCTAGAAGCACCGAGGCTAAAGCCTGCACCACAGAGGGATTAGCCTTTTTAACCAAAGCTTGAGCCGCAAAAATCCGGCCCATCCCATCCGGGTCGTTTAGGAGCTGGGCTTTGAGGTCTTCTACGGAAACCTCCAGCTCTACCGTCTTGAGGACATGGTTACGGGGGTCAAAGGAAAAGAAGAGCGGCTTAGCTTCTAGCGGAAAACAGAACGTCTGCTCGGTCTGATGGATATGCAAGGGAAAAACCTTACTGCTTATATTTTGACCGTCTTGGAAACTGAAAGACAGCGGAATTTTCAGGTCAAACAGCACGGTCAGCTCATTGACTGTCTGCTTCTGCTGCACGGTCACCTTCGCATAGCTACCTTCTTGGTCCCAACTGTAAGAAACCTTGAACTCAGGATGTCCGCCCTTGAAGACATACTGCTCAAACAAGGGCAGCATATTGCGTCCGGTCGCTTTCTCAATAGCTCTAAGCAGATCTACTGTTTCCACCGTGCCGTGACGGTGATCTTCGAGAAACGTCTGGATGAAGCGGAAAAATCCGGTTTCTCCCAAATAGTGACGGAGCATATGGTAAACCGTCGCCCCCTTTTGGTAGAGGTGACGGTCATAGAGTTCTATTGCTTCCTTATAGACATTGGTGACGATCGGTCTACGGTAGCGCTGACTATCCTCATCAAAATAGGCATGGGTATCGAGATAGCGGAAATAGTCTGCATCCTCCAGTCCATACTCATGCTCCCGCCAAAGGGCTTCAAAATAGCTGGCCGCCCCTTCTTTGATCCAGGCATGGCTCCAGTGCTTGATCACCACGAGGTCCCCAAACCATTGATGCACCAGTTCATGGGCGACCAGATCTTCACTCCAGCAATATTCCTTGGCTGCTTGCTCATCCAACAAACAGCGATCGGTCAGAACGGTGCAGGAAGTATTTTCCATGCCACCAAAAATAAAATCGTCCACACACACTTGGGCATAGCGAGGAAAAGGATAACGTACCCCAAATTTTTCTGAGAAAAACTGCACCATCTGGGGTGTTTTGCCCATGGTTCTGCGCGCTTCTTCTTCGCGACCCGGCGTGACATAGTAGGGAACTTCGATTCCATCCCACTGGTCTTGAATCTCAGCAAATACCCCAACGACTAAGGTCATGAGATAGGTGGGATGGACCTGTTCTTGTTTCCAGTGATAGGTCTTGCTCTTTTTTGCCTCGGTAACTTGGGCCAATACCCCATTTGAAATTGCCTGGTAGGGTTTAGGCACCGTAACGGTTATCTCCGAGGTAGCTAGCTGACCCGGATAGTCAAAACAGGGAAACCAAAAGCGCGAATCCTCATCTTCTCCCTGCGTCCAGACCTGGACAGGCTTATCAGGATAGTGGTCATTGGGTTTGATGAAGTAGATGCCCCGTTGCGGCTTCTCCACTGCGTACTCGAGGGTGAGTGTGAGGCTGGTACCTCTTGCCCGACCTTCTAGACATTCTGGAAGCGTGAGATAGACCTGTTGCCCATCATGGCTAAAGACCAATTCTTGCGGGTCTTGTGCAGTTCCGAGGTAAACACGGCTGATCGTCATCTGGATTGCATCCAGGGTCAAAGACCGTACGCCTTCCTCCAAGGTAACCAAACGAACCACACACTGACCTTCTATCGATTCAGCTTCAAGGTCCAGATTGAGGTTCAGGCTGATGTGTTCAACGAGCCCTGGCTTATCTGGGTTGTACTGGGGTTTAGCCCCAGGCAAGCTGAAAGATTTGTAGGGCGATGCGGGCTGGTTCACAATGGTTCCTCGGTACCAGTACTCATTATGAACAAGCTTTGAGCCATATTTGTATGGTTGAAAGCAAAAGAACAGATTGGTGGCCGATCAAAAAGCCCACCCTAGTTGTCATGACCAGGATGAGCTAATAAGAGTGAACAAACATCTCTAAGAAACGGCTGATGAACTCAGTGCGGAACCCGACGAGAAAGTAGTTGTTCTTCCAGGGCGGCAATACGGTTATAGGCAGCAGTTAGCTGTGCCGTAAGGCGTTGCACCTGGATTTCAGGAGTAATCAACTTGCCATTGGTAGATGGCTTAGAAGTTATTTCTTCCTCCTCGCCAAGAATATCCTTTTCAGGTTGACGATAAGCAGTAGCATAGCCACTTGCTTGAGGTTGAGGATGTAACTCCTTTTGATTGAGCGCCTCAGCAATCCGTACGGGGAGTACGGCCATAGCTTTCTTCAGTTCTTCTAAAGTCTGCTCTATCATTTCAAATTTCTTCTGGCTTTGATCATCCATAGGGACCGTCCCAAAAGATGGGGGTTCTCTATTAGCATAGTGAATGAATGATGAGAACTTATGATTGTTCGGAATGTCTTAAGAGTGTGCAAAAAGTGTCCTAAATGTTTCGCTTCGTAAACTAGATAAGTAATAGCAAAACAACCATTACCTATATGGGGAATATTCTCCCACAGAGCTGTTTCACGAGATCAGACGCAATTTCTAGAAGCAGAAAAAGTGATTTGTTCTGTTGAAAATTACTGAGCAAGTGCTTGTAGCGCCACACCTTCCTGCATGAGAAGTGCCTCTGCCATGAGCAGTGCATCTTCTATGTCAGGCCCGTATCCTAAAGCAAGCAGAAATGCTTGATTCGTGCGCAGAATCTGTCCTTCCACAGTTTTCAAAACCACATGCCAGGAGTGATATTCCGTCTGGAAACGTGACTTCACACCCTGATAAGTATAGGAAACCATGCCTTGAGGAGTGGAGAATAGTTTGGCCTGTATGGTTTGAGATACGTTATTCACAGAAGTACTCCTAAGGTCCAGCTTGCGTGTTTCTACTGAACTTAGAATGACCAAAAGAGCAGGCCGATTACTCAGGGAAAATACTTAACTTAGTTTTCTCTAGATTTCATGCGCCTCTATTTTTCAAACACGCGCTGCATAGACGTCTTCAAAATTAGACATCAAAAAACCCCAGAAAATTCCAGCAATTTACGTGAAAATGCGTAGATTTATCAGGTCCTAAATGAAGCATCGATAAATGGGTTTGGTATGGTGGACGCAGACTAGCTGGAAATGTTGTGGAGATTTGGTTTTGGGCTGGGCTTAGTATTTTGATTGGCTATCTGCCGCTTGCTCAGTGGATAGTTCAACTCCTAAAAGGTCAAGACCTCAAGACGCTAGGAACAGGGAATATTGGCGTTTCGGCAGCCTTTCAACATGGAGGAGTGCCTGCCGGTATCTTGACGGTGCTTGCTGAGATTGCACGTTCGTTGGCAGTGGTCTTTGTAGCCCATATCCTCACAGGCACAGGTTTTTGGGAATCCGTATGTCTGGTAGCGCTTGTTTTTGGTCGCAATTTGGGCGGTGGCGGTGGGGTCACGAATGTCTTCTGGGGCGGGTTAATTTATAGCCCTTGGACCGTCTTGGGAGTGGTGGCCTCCGGCAGCATTTTATTTCTCTTGACTCGTAATCGCCATTGGGCTCGTGCGTATGTTTACGGATCTCTGCCTTTTTGGATTTACGCTACCGAGCGAAATCTGCCAGAAGTCATGGTGGCGGTCGTTTTATCGCTTTTGTTAGCGTGGATGGACCGTAACATAGCGGACGATTTAGATCTTGAGCAACCAGGAGGTAATCGTAATCAGGGTTCAAAAATAGTGCAAAGTTTTTTACAGGGCAAAACTTCTGGCAGTCATCCTAAGTCACCATGAAACTTCCTTCCTTACAACAAAACTCTTCCCCCCAAGAGATTGGTTATAAAGCGTATCGGTTAAACCAATTGCTCAATGCAGGATTTCCTGTGTCCCCCGGCTGGGTAGTTCCCATTGACTGGCCTGATCCGATCCGGATTCCTTTTGGCTTTCAGACTACTTATGCCGTCCGTTCATCAGCCTTGGGGGAAGATGACGAACAGCAGTCTGCCGCAGGACGCTATCGGACGTTCTTAAATGTAGACACCCGTCAGACTTTAGAAGAGGCCGTTCAACAGGTCCGAGATTCCTATGGACAAGAACAGGGAGCAGTTCTGATTCAAAAAATGGTACAAGCCCAGTGGAGTGGTGTCCTTTTTACCCGAGACCCGATTGAAGGGCAGCCGTTCTACATCCTGGAAGGCAGTCCAGGTATTGGAGGCGTTGTCTCAGGCAAGGAAACTCCCCAACAGCTACGCATCGCCCATAAAGAGCCTACATTGCCCAATGAAGAGGCCTTGGCATTCTTGCCGGGCGAGGTTGTTCGGCAGCTTCTAGACTATGGCCAACGCATCGAAAACTTGTTTGATGGTTTACCCCAAGATATCGAGTGGGCCTGGGACGGTACTAAGCTTTGGATCCTACAAGCGCGTCCAATTACCAACTTGCTTCCTATGTGGACCCGCAAGATTGCCAGCGAGGTGATTCCCGGAGCAATCCGGCCCCTGACATGGTCTATCAATCGTCCGCTCACCTGTGGAGTTTGGGGAGAATTGTTCACCTTAGTTCTCCAAGAACGAGCCCAGGGACTTGATTTTGAACAAACGGCAACCCTGCACCGCAGCCACGCCTACTTCAATGCCACCCTCCTCGGAGATATCTTCCGACGCATGGGATTACCCGAACAGGGATTAGCTTTTCTGGTGCGCGGAGAAAAATTTACCCGTCCTCCTCTAAAAGCGACGGTGCAGAACATCCCAGGTCTGTGGCAGCTCATTCAAAAAGAACGAAAGCTGATCAAGCAATTTAAGCGCGATCAAAGGCAACAGTTCATTCCGCTGATCCGCAAACTAGAAAAACTCCGCTACGAATGGATGGACCCTCAAGAACTTTGGCAACAAAGTCTAGAGATCCAGGTCGTCCTCGCAAGAGCAACGTTTTACAACATCCTCGGTCCTCTGGGTTTTGCTCTGCGCAGTAAGCTCTTTGCTATCCCGGATCCTTGGCTGCGCGAGGCTAGTAACAGGCTGCCAGAAGTTGCCTCGATCAAAGCACTGTCAAACTTAGCCAAGCGTGCTCGGACTCTACTAGGGTCTGAGCTCACCCAAGAGGCCGTTCTGCCAACGCTGCAAGAAAGCCCTGAAGGGAAAGCCCTGATCCAGGAACTAGAGACCTGGCTTCAGTACTATGGCTATCTCAGTGAAGTGGGGACTGATATTGCCGTTCCCACATGGAGAGAGAAGCCTCAAACTCTATACGACCTTTTTGCGACCTTAGTAGTGAGTGAACCGATTAAACCAGCAACGACCTATGATGAGGTTTTAGAAGAACAACCCCAAACGAAATTAGAGCACTGGCGGTTGGCTCAGGTCGCACCAAGGGCTCTATTAAAAGGGGCCATTGCTGACGTTTACGCACGCCTGCTCGCCCATATGCGTTGGATTTTGGTCCATCTAGAAGAACGCTGGCTAAAACAAGGGTTGCTCACCAAATCGGGAGATATTTTCTTCCTTGAAGTTTCGGAAATCCGTCAGCTCACCCACGACCCTGATCAGTTTGACCCTAAACCTCTGATCATCGACCGACGTCAACAGTATGACCAGGACAGTCAAGCCCACATCCCCGCCCTGGTCTACGGCAATCTGCTGCCGGAAGAAGCAGAACTAGAAACCGTGAATGTTGCAGTGTCCGGCAGGCGCAGCCGAGAAGCAGAGGGAACCCAGTTTCAAGGAATCCCCGGTAGTCCAGGGACTAAAGAAGGGACGATTCAGATCGTCACGAGCCTTCAGGGAGAATACACCATTGATCGCGAAACGATCTTGGTCGTTCCCTATACCGATGCTGGATGGGCTCCCCTTTTGGTTCAGGCCGGAGCCCTGATCTCAGAGGTGGGAGGACAACTTTCCCATGGGGCGATTGTGGCCCGAGAATATGGTTTACCGGCAGTCATGAATATCGCCGGAGCGACCAAGAAATTTCAGAATGGTCAGCGAGTTAGAGTCGATGGCACCAAAGGAGGCGTGATCGTTTTAGAAGCAGCTTTAGAAACTGAAACTGCTGAGCCGTAGGCAATTTTGGTGCCTAAAGCTCAGCAGTTTGCTCATTTTTTTAGTTGTACGACTGTTTCGCTTTACGACTTCTTGCCGATAGGGGAGATGATTTGAATCATCAAACGACCCTCTTGCATAGGCCTTTGCGTGACTTGACCAAGCTCTTCCAGGTCCTTAGCAAAGCGGGTCAACAGTTGCTCAGCAATAGCCGCATGCTGTGCTTCCCGACCTTTAAAACGAAGCGTACACTTCACGCGGTCGCCCTTAGTCAAGAAGGTGCGCGCCGCCCGGAGGCGGACTTGATAATCGTGGTCGGCGATTTGATAGGAAAACTTAAGTTCCTTCACCTCCACCTGCATTTGATTCTTTTTGGCTTCCCGAGCACGTTTCTCTTTCTCGTACTTGAACTTGCCATAATCCTGGACCCGACAAACCGGGGGATTGGCATCGGGGCTGACCAATACCATATCTAACTCTTGTTCACGAGCCACCTGAAGCGCATCCCGAGAATCCATGACACCCAGATTGCTGCCGTCACTATTTATCAAACGAACCGTGGGGAACCGGGTAAGCCGCTCATTAATGTCAGGGACATCCTGACGGGGCCGATCTGCTCTTTTAAACCGACTAACCAATAGACTATGTACTCCGAACGAAAGGACAAGGGTTACTCAAGCTGCTATTCTCATGCATACAAATTCAAAAACCGCCTACAGAAGACTATACGCGTAGCCTCAATGTAGCAAATTGTTTGAGGGGCAGCGTATAAAGATTTCACCCTTTGCTCTGTCTAGCCAACCCTGGCTATTGTGCTTTTAGCCAAGCAGCAGGCAGCGATATAAACTTCTCCGTCTTACTTACGTAAGCACGCTGGACAAAGTTCTGGTAGCGGTTGTCCTGAATTTTCTTGAGAATCTTGCGGTAATGAATCAGCGAAGCCCACACGGGAAATCTTGAATCTCTCTGGAGGGTGATAATTCCTCGCTCAGCCTTTTCGTAGTAGCTATAAGCCCGTTGTATTTCAAATTCTATTAGGGCTTTCCAACGCTGGTCATTAATATACTTGCCCAAGTCTTCCTCGCCATAGCCAAACTTTTGCAGGTCTTCGAGGGGAAGGTAGATTCGTCCTCGACGATAATCTTCTCCAACATCCCGCAGAATATTGGTCAATTGCAGCGCAATCCCTAAAGCAATTGCTTCCTGTGTTCCATCTTGACCTATTTCATAGCCCATGATCTGAGCACTCATTAGCCCGACTGTACCCGCTACTCGGTAGCAATAGGTCTCCAACTCAGCAAAAGTGGCATAGCGACTCTGGGTCAAGTCCATGCGCATGCCGGCAATCAGGTCGACGAAAGGCTCAGCGGTGAGGGGAAACTGTTGGGCCGCATCCGCCAATGCCAGGTCTTCCAGGCTATCTTGCGAAGGATGGCCCTGGAGCGTTTGCAGCGTTCGGGCTTCCCAGCGTTCAAGGTCGGCCATCGTGACAGTTCCCATTCCCGTACCGTCCACCAATTCATCGGTATTACGGCACCACGCATAAATGGCCCAGATGGCCTTTCGTTTTGCCATGGGCAAAAGCATCGACCCTAGGTAAAAGGTCTTGGCATATTCTGCCGTAATGCTACGGCAGGCATCATAGGCCCGCTGTAGATCAGGCATGGGCGACTGGGGTCTTGGCTGTAAAAGCACGGCTAATTTCCATGGCACACAGTTTACCGCTCAATACGGCCCCTTCCATACTGGCAAGATAGGGTTGCTTCGTAAAACATCCGGCAAGGAAGAAATTGGAGATCGGAGATTTTTGGCTGGGCTTGTATTGCTCTAGCCCTGGAACGGACTTGTAGACCGACCGGGGAGTCTTTACCACATGGTACTTGAGCAGTTTGGCTTTGTGCGGGAGCTGGTCAGGGAAAAGAATCTCTAGTTCCTTGAGGGTGGCTGCGATGATTTCTTCATCGGGACGAGAAATCCAATCCTTGGCAGGGGCAAAGACCAGTTCCAGCATCGATTTATCAGGATCTTCATAGCCTTTGCAGGCCACGGACATATCCGCATAGACACTTAACAATTCAGAGCGACTAAAGAGCAGGTGGTCTACGGTGTTAAATTTTTGGTCAAACCAAAGATGAATATTGATGACGGGCACTCCTTCTAGATGCTTAAGATTATGGAAATAGGTCATCGCTCGCCATGGTTCAGGAACGAGCAACTTTAAAGGGTCTACAGGCATAGCGCTGACGTAGAGGTCACGGGTGATCACTTCCCCACTACTCATTCGGAAGCCTCCTACCTTACCTTCTTCGTCTAGCAAAATTTCTTCTAAATTTTCCTGAGTGCGAATTTCCCCTCCCCGCTTTTCGATGTAGTCCACCAGCGGCGCTAAAAGTCGTTCTGGAGGAGCCCCATCTAGGAGTGCAATTTTAGAACTTTTCTGCTCTCGCAAGAAACGATTTAAGGCTGTCAGCACGACCGTCGCCGAAATTTCATCAGGGTCTATAAAATTCAGGGCCTTGGACATAGCCACAAACACTTCCTTGTTGACCCGTTCAGGAATACCCTGCTTGCGCAGCCATTCAGTCCATGAATACTGATCCATTTCTTCGACATATTCTTGGCCTTTGACAATAGCCGGAATCAGACCGAGGCCAAACTTGATCTTCTCTTCCCAGGTCAGCATGTCGTTATTGCCCAAAATCGCGACGATCCCATCGAGGGGTCCCGGAAGATTTTTGGGGAAGTCATAGCGAGAAAAAGTGCCTGGCGCATCGGGCATAGCGAAAATCAGCGCATGGTCTTTCCATTGCAAGCGGTCTTCGATACCCAGCTCACTAAGAAGCTGCATCATATTGGTGTAAGCCTTGAAGAAAGCATGGAGTCCGGTCTCATACCAATCTCCATCCTCATCTTGCCAAGCAGCCACTTTGCCACCCAAAACATCTCGACGCTCCAACACAAGAGGTTGAAATCCCTGATCCACAAGGTATTTGGCAGTGGATAATCCCGCTAGTCCAGCTCCGGCAATAGCAACACGCATGATCTTTAACTTCTGTAACGATCTCCTCTATTTTATAGAGTGTTGTGCGATGTACGCACAGGGATTGGGTGACAGAAAAAATACAGCCTTACCGGATCAGGTCCTCAACGGTTGTGGCAACACTTAACTCCTAAGGCAGAGGTTGTATTTTATCCTTACTCTAGAATGTAAATATGTAGACGTAAGCAGGATTTTGGAATGCTTAAGAAATTTCCTGTTACTATTTATTGCATTTTAGTCATGACAGCTTTGGCTCCATCTTTAGCTTTGGCTGCAACCGCAGATATGCCCAAGCAGCAAGCAGTTATTCAAGAACTCCAAACCGTTGATTCCTACCTCAAAGAAGGAGTCAGACTTTATCAGGAAGGGGATATCAAAGGAGTAGAAACGGTACTCCAAAAGGCAATCAAACTGGAACCTAATAACGCTGCACTCCATAGCAATTTAGGAATTGTTCTAGCGGATCAGAATAGATTCAGTGAGTCTATTCATGAATACAGAGAAGCAGTACGTCTCAGTCCAAACAATCCGATTTTTCACAATAATTTAGGGAATGTACTCAGTCGTGTGGGTGACCTGCCAGGAGCGAGTACAGAGTACCGTGAAGCCATTCGTCTCAATCCCGAATACGCATTAGCATACTTTAATTTAGGAACTGTACTAGGTGGCTTAAAAAAATTAGAAAACTCTAACGCCGCCTACAAAAAAGCTATCTCCCTTGAGCCTAAATTTGCCCCAGCCTATGCAAACTTGGGACTTAACCTTTATGCTCAAGGTAAGCAAAAGAAAAGCGTAGAATATCTTAAGCAGGCCAGGGCCTTATTCAATGAGCAAGGCATGCTGGAAGATTCAGAAACGGTCAATCAGATTCTCAAAATAATTCAGACCCATTAATCAATTTAATGGACATTTAAGCAACTCAGACGTTATAGATTAAAAGCCTTATTTATCTACGTATTTCGATACTGGGGCGTACTAGAAACTGTAAAGGTAGACACACCAAATCTTTGATACAAAAGCACATATTTTAGCCTCGTACTGATCAGTCCCCCTTGCTCTACTCTTAATACAGACATACTAGAGATATAGTTTCTTCCCCAGTCCTATGGAATCGGCTTTAATCATTTGTGGTTTTTGGTTCGCTTTTGCAGGGAGTCACACCTTGCTTTCTTCCGCATGGCTACGTCCTGTCCTTGCGGAGAGACTGGGGCAAAAGTTTTTTCTTGTCTATTCAGCCGTTGCCTTGATTACGTTTTTGCCCATGACCATCTACTACGGGAAACATAAGCATATGGGGTCCTTACTTTGGGAGGATGGCCCTCGGCCTATAACCTATACATTGATGGCCCTGACCGTATTCTTCCTAGCCTCTAGCTTCATTACCCCGCCCCCTGGTTCCTTACAGGGTGGTGGCAGTATGGCGGTGCAAGGCATCGGCAAAATCACCCGTCATCCTGGGTTTGTTGCGTTTATCTGCTTTGGGCTAGCGCACCTAAATGTCAATGGCTATCTTAGTGACTTAGCCTTCTGGGGAGGATGGGTCCTCTATACCCCCTTTGGAGCGTGGCATCAGGAGCAACGAAAACTCAGAGAAGCCCCAGAGGCATACCAAGAGGTGCTTTCTAAAACCTCATTTATTCCTGGGTTAGCGATTCTCCAAGGCCGTCAGAAGTTTTCTCTAGGAGAATTGGGTTGGGCTCCTTGGGTTGCCACCCCCATTGGCATTTTGCTCTTGATTCAAGCCCATCCTTATCTTGCTGGCGTATCGCTCATCAAAAATATGGCTCCATGAAAAAGATATTTTCTCGTCTCTTAAGTATTCTTGTCAGTGTTATCTGTGCCTACGGGGTATGGTTTCCTCTTCAGCACACCTACAATCGCGTAGAAGAAATTTCTAACCGCACGATTCCTACAAACCTATCGAAGAAAGACCAGAGCAATAAGGTCCTATCGCTCCAAATAGAATCTGGCGTATGGAATCTAGCCTTCGCTGGTAGTGTGATCTTGTTCCTTCTGTTTGCCACCACCGCAGTGGGAGTTCTGCTACTTACGCTGAAGGAATTAAGTAGTGACGGGGAGATATCTTAGAAGGCCTAAGTTTTAGTGCCTCGACTGACAGCGCACATCGTGAAATTCTCGTAGCTGCCTATGGACAGCCTTACGGAGAACTGCGTAATTCTACTAGGCTTACATGTATTCCAGAGCACATAGTTAATTTTTTTCAGTGCTATCTTATGAAAAGGGCAGAAGTAAGTGTTAGCTATTCAAAGCTTCTCGGCGATAGAAGGGTCAAAGTCAAAAGGAATTAAATAACATCTTTTCTACGATTCAAAACGTAGTGGGCTTTTCGAGACGGCACCTTTGAGTGCGCTTTAGAAGACTATAACAAGGGTCCAGTGTCTTTATTTCTCCTGTCTTTTTCTTTGTATTTGAGTAAGGCTTTATCAACAGTATTCTATAGCTAGATAATTTCAACTGTTGGCTTAAGAAGTTTCTTAAGCCAACAGTTGAGATGGAAGCCGTTCATGATTGCTATTTAGACAATCAAGATCATCTAACTCTTCACAAGAGAATATCTGGCTAGTATTGAAAGTGTTCCTAGCAAATCAGAAGCAGATTGGTTCTGGATAAAACAATAAATTTAATAATCAATTTCTTTCCAGTCTATATAGGTGCTTAAGATGCAAATCGCTATCGTTCATGATTATTTGAATCAGTGCGGAGGCGCAGAGCGGGTAGTTTGTGAGCTAGCTGCACTCTATCGTGAAGCACCCATTTATACCTCCATTTATAATCCAGACTTGACTTGGCCAGAATTAAAGGACGCGTCTATCCATACTTCCTGGTTACAAAACCTACCCTTCAGCCATAAATATTTTAAGCTCCTGCTGCCCTTTTACCCATCAGTTTTCGGGGGGTTGAAGCTTTCTGGCTACGATGTTATTCTCTCCTCTTCCAGTTCCTTCGCCAAGGGAGTGCAGACTGATGAAGGAACTATCCACATTTGCTACTGTCATTCTCCAACCCGCTTTTTGTGGTTCTATGACGATTATGTCCGCAAAGAAAGATATGCCGAGACCCTTCAGCGTTTACCTTTTCCGCTGGTTGGTTTGATAGTTTATCTGCTACGCAATTGGGACTTAGTTGCATGCCATCGACCGGATTACTATATTGCGAATTCCGTGGCAGTTCAAGGACGTATCCGAAAAATTTATCACAGAGACTCTTGTGTTATCCACCCACCGGTTGATGTAGACCGATTCCAAGTAAATCCGCTTGACGAAGGTTACTACTTGGTCGTTTCCCGATTAAATGCATACAAGCGTATAGATCTGGCGATTCAAGCTTTTAACGAGCTGTCTTTGCCCCTGGTTATTGTCGGTGATGGCCCTCAACGTCGGGTTTTAGAAAAGATGGCACGGTCGAATATTCATTTCAAGGGACATTTGTCCGATCAAGAAGTCACCCGCTACTTTGAAGGATGCCGCGCGTTTATTTTCCCTGGAGAGGAAGACTTTGGAATCACTCCTTTAGAAGCAAACGCTTGTGGTAAACCTGTGATTGCCTATGCCTCAGGTGGTGCTCTAGATAGCGTTCGCGAAGGTATCAATGGAGTGTTTTTTCGCGCCCAGACGGTGCCAGCCCTCAAAGAAGCAGTCCACTCCAGCGAGAAGATGGATTGGGATCCTAAAGCAATCCGTGCTCATGCAGAAGGCTTCAGTCCCAAGATCTTCAAGCAAAAAATTGCGCAATTCGTCCATCAAGTCGTGATGGATGCGAAAACGTCGGAACATACACCTCCCCAATCAGCCTTTGAGACCACCTCCTAAATCCCCTCTCGATGCCAAAATTAATGGCCAACATCTTGTTTGTAGATCACACCGCCAACTTAGGCGGAGGGGAACTATGCCTTCTAGATCTTGCCCTACTGCATCGTTCTAGCTGTAGGGTCGCCTTGCTCGCCGATGGACCTCTGTACAAGCGTCTTTTGGATTGCGGGATAAGCGTCAAAGTACTCAAAAGTTCTCCAGCCCTGCATCAGGTTCGTAAGAAGGTAAAGATTTCGGCTATTCTCAAAGCTCTCAGTGGAGTCTTAGCAGATGCGCAGAAAATAGCAGCGGAGGCTAAGGATTGTGATGTGATCTGGGCAAACACCCATAA
>JBBRSB010000005.1:0-161127 GCA_038245785.1 Gloeobacterales cyanobacterium
GGTGCTTTTACACCCACATTGCCAAAGAGCAACTCAAGAATGGCGGGTAACGTTGGATTGGTGACGTAATCGGCAAACTGACCATCATTCACAGGCTTACTGGCATTGAATTTATCTTTGTCTTTTAAGCCGATCACCAGTTCATTCACTAAAGGATTGGCAAGCCGGGACTGTTGAACCAGCGGTCCTATTTCTTTCTCGCCGCCTGGAGGACGCAGAAGGCGGACCGCAGGGGCGCTGGAAGTAGTCCATCCAGCAATCGTGGGGGTAGAGCCATTTGTCAAACAGTCAGCAGCCACTTCTAGAACGAGAGAAGTGATATTTTTGTCGCCCAAATCATCTCGTTCTCCTTTCACAGGACCGAGAACGTTGGTAACATTTACGAGGTCAAAAGTCTCTCCTAAATTCACCACGAAAGGGTCTTTACGTTGACCGACGAATAGGCGACCAGGGACTCCGCAACCAGGAATATTTACGTTATAGACAAAACGGTTAGCATAGTCTGCATAATTCGGAATGGACTTATTCCCAATGTTGTCCACGGGTTTTCCGAATCGACGGGAACGGTCTCCAGCCAGGGTGACGGGATGGGATGCGTTTCCCCGAACGACATTGAGGGTATACGACTCCTGAACATTCAGGTTGGAGTTATCGGTTGAGGAGATCGGTCCAACATTAATGAGCGGTACCGGGATGCTTTTCCCTCCAACAGGAAGAGAAATATTCTTGTTGGTATTGGTGAATTTAAACTGGAAGCTTAAATCTGGATTGGCATCTCCATTGTTGTCAATATTAATGTTGTAGTTGGCTTCTGGATCTAAGGTGAAATAGTTCGGACCACCATAAGCATCTTGTAATGGTAAATAATTAGCAATCAACGTTACAAAGCCTTTGCGATTGGGCTCATAACTGTTGAACATATAGAAGTCAGTGCCATCCAGTTTGGGCTGTTCGGTGATGAAGGGGGCTTCTCGGTGACTGGACGCTTGCACTGGAGGCTGAACGGACACCATGACCAGGCTTAGAGCGAGTAATGAAATAGCAGCTTGGACTTTCATACATCTTTCCTCGATGTGGATCGCCCAAATTCCCTAGACAGGAGGAAATCCTATCGAGAAACATGGGCTCAACAGCATCGTCGATGAAGAGCGATCGCTCTTCCAGTCCAAAAAGTGCTCATTATTTACTCATTTTTGAGTTTGTGATGACCTCGCCTCTAACCTCCATGCTCAAAAACATTTCCATAGCCTGCCAGGTCTAAATCTACCACTGTTTCAAGGGCCTGAAAACAGCGATACGCTAACTGGGCACGGCCTTCACGCTCCAGCATAGACTCTAGTTTTTCTTTAACAGCGATGAGATAGCGTACATCATTGGCAGCGTAGCGCAGTTGGGCTTCACTCAATTCATGAACGGCTCCCCAGTCGGAAGATTGAGCTGTTTTATCGAGTTCTGTGCCTGTCAGTTCTAGAACTACGTCTTTGAGACCATGCCGATTGGTATAGGTGCGCGCAAGCTTACTGGCAATTTTGGTGCAGAAAATGGATTGGGTTTGAATGCCTAAGTGGGCTTTGAGCATACCGATGTCAAAGCGAGCGTAGTGGAAGACTTTAAGCACTTGGGGTAGCTCCATGACGCCTTTGAGATGGGGCGCTCCTTTAGCCAAATCTTGGGTCGTAAAACGGACTAAGACGACCTGGCCTTCCGGCGTACAGATCTGGATCAGACAGAGACGGTCCCTTTGGGGTAGGAGCCCCATCGTTTCGGTATCTATGGCCAGAATCGGGCACATAGCCAGTTCATCGGCCGCAGATGCACTCAAGTCTCCGTCAAACAATTGAAAATCTTCAAGCATCGCAGGCTCCCCATTGTCTTAGCTCTTGGAGCTAGATTAGCGGGGAATGGGACCACCTTGCTAACTTCAGATTAGCGACCCATTTCTCGCTTGAGTTTTTCCAGTTCTTCTTCTGTTTCCCAGCGTTCAAAGGCTTCCCTGATCGCATCCGGTTCGTAGCGGGGAGGGGTTCGCCAAGACTGAGGGGGGGGAGTGGTTTTCTTTTGAGCCTTCATTTGATTGATTTTTTCCTGAACCTCCTGCCGGCGAACCTGAATTTTGCGCAGGAGTTCTTCGCTTTGGGGTATCTGGGCCTGAATAGCTTCCCTTTTGCCCCAGAGAAGATTTCCTTCCCTCAAAAGTTCTGCTTCTCGCACCAAAGCCCCATCTCTGAGATCAAAACGTCCTGCTTCGGCTGCTTTTTCTACTCGGAGATGCCACTTTTTAATCTCTTGGGCCGTTTGCATGATCTGCTGGTCCAGCTCTTTTTGTTCTGTCAGGGAACGCTGGAGCAAGTGCTGGGCTTCCTTCTGCTGTTCCTCAAGCTTCTGGGACAAGACTTCCAATTGCAAATCAGGATGCCCTGCCAGAAACTCATCTAGCCGGGTTTCTAAAAATTTACTCAATTCATCCCACAAACCCACCGCCAATCTCCTAAGGGTCTCCTAAAGTTAGCACTTTAGTCTGACTTCCTTGTTGCATTGTGACCTGGTTCTCCGCTATCGACTGAAGAACCCAGCCTCCCCCGACCTGATCACCAGGGAGAACTTCCTTCATGCTATCTCCGGTTTTGATGAGTGCTGTCTGGCGTTTGCTTCCGGTGCCCATGATGCCCACTAGCGAATGGGCTGGAGCAGCGCTCGCTACCGTTTGTGGTGGTTGCTTGGCTTGAACTTGAGATGGCGCCTTGACTGAGGTTTGTGTATTGTCTGAGCTCTGAGGTGTAGCGCTAGTCCCTGTGGCAGGTGTGGCAGGCGTTGCAGTCTGGACAGCACTCGAGGGTGATGGATTGGGAACAGCCGTTTGCATTTGGCTCGGGGATGGCAAAGGAGGCAGGGAACCAGAGCCATTGGCTTTGAGTGGCCGTAGAGAAGGAGGAGCGGGGAGAATCCTGGGTAGCGGAGGAATATTGTAGCGCTGGGGGACAGCGGCATAAATCCTAGGCTGGGCAGGCTGAACTTTGAGTGGGACCTGCGCTACAGCTTGAGCTGGCTGAAGCACGCTAGGAGCTTGTCCTTTGAGGACTTGGAAAGGCTGTTGGGAGCCAGGAGGCAGAGCCGTTATGACCGTGCCAGAAGAGGCGGTCGGCGTAATCTTTACAGAAGGGAAGAAAGGATTTGCTTTATTGCCTGCCTTACTTCCTAAAGCAGTCTTGGTCGCTTGAATATCTTGCTTGTAGCGTCGAAGAATCTTTTCTTCTTGGTTAGCAGCGGCAACCAGAAGGACAGAGGCCGCAGAGACAGGAGCTACGGCAGCGGTCACTGAAGGTTGGAGCGAGGATGGTTCAGCTTGAGGAACTTCTTGAGTTTTGGCCACGGTGGTTGGATTCGCCTGGAACCACACAGAGAACCATACAGAGCTTGCCAACGCCACAGAACTCAAGGCGGTACCTAAAAACAACCACTCACCACGGGAGGCTGGTTTAATGCGTCCTATAAATGTTGTTTTTTCTGGAGGAGCTTCCTCGCGTCCACGCTCAGGCAAAAGCTCATCCAAACCTGTGAAAGTAGGTTCCAGGGATGACTCTACCCCTGAAAATACCTCATCAACAACTTGGTCTGCCTGCAATTCGAGGTCTTCCCATCTAGGCAAATTTCCCACGGCGTAGGCTCTCCACCAAAAATCTTACGTACTTAGGTTTCCCACCAAAATAAGCTAAGACTACCATTTTGGCTAAAAAGAAATAAAAGAATACTCTAAGGTTCTCATAAAGTACGTTTAAAGTGTCGGCATCAAAATCTGGAGTTGCGTTGGTCTTTATGTCTGAATACCCAGATATCCGCAGAAAAATTGAACTGAGCTGTGTAAGCCCTATGACGACACAAGCGGCTGTGGAGCAGGCCTGTCGGGAAGTTGACTACTACGGTTTTATTGGTTTGAGCGTTTTCAGTCGTCATCTGGACTATGCCGTGGATGTCTTGCATGCTAAACGGATTCCAGTGATTGCCGTGATTGGTTATCCCTTTGGGATCAGTACCCCTCAAACCAAGCTCTTTGAAAGTCAGGAGGCTGTTTCTAAGGGGGCCGACATTCTAGAAGTCAGTTTGCCCCTTGGCCTATGCAAATCGGGCGAGGGCGAAAAGCTCTACCACGAGTTGGCTCCCATCATTGTCGAAACACAGGCGACCGTGAGGGCTGTTATTGAATTGGCTGCCCTAGATGAACGAGAAATAGCCCTTGCGGTGGAAGTGGCTCTTGATGCTGGTGTGCAAGGTATTAAGACAGGAAGCGGATTCGGTGGAACGGTTACCCCTGGGAAGATAAGAGCTTTGGTGGCCCTGGTCAAAAATCGGGTGCCGATCAAGGCCAGTGGGGGGGTGAATGAATTGCAGCAGGGATATGCGCTTCTAGAAGCGGGAGCACAATCCTTAGGAACCTCTAGGGGCGCGGCTTTTGTTGATGCTCAACGCAAGCAGGAAACAGAAGGCACTGCCTAATTTCCAGATTGTTTTAACTCCTCCTTCCTCAGTAGCGCCTGAGAGAAAAGCTATCCTAGTTGGTGTCCAGGGCTGGCCAATATTAGGTTTCATGTCCAGTCTTATGGGAATAGAAGCACTTAATTATGATCCGCACCTTAGCTGAAAACCCCCTGCGGGATAGTTCACGTAGTGAACGGGGGGCTGCCCCTGTCGTTATGGTAATCTTTGGGGCCTCTGGAGACCTTACCACCCGTAAGCTGATCCCCGCTCTTTTCGATCTCGGCTGCGAGCGCCGATTGCCCAGTCAGTTTGCGGTTGTGGGGCTATCTCGCTCTCCACTCTCCCATGAAGAATTCCGGGAGCGTCTGAAGGTTGGAGTTCATAGTTTTGCCCGTAATGAAGATGCCCCTCCCCAGGTGTGGGACAGCTTCTCCAAAGGTGTTTTCTACCATTCGGGGGATCTAAAAGATCCTCAGACCTACGTGCAGCTCAAAGAGCTGCTAGCTCAGGTGGATAAGGAACGAGGAACGGCTGGCCGTCGGCTTTTTTACCTGTCCACCTCTCCCAACTATTTCCCGATCATTCTGGAACAGTTGAGCCAGGCGGGGATGTTACAGGACCCAGAGACCAGTAAGGTAATTATCGAAAAGCCTTTTGGGACCGACCTGGAAACCGCCCAGGCCTTGAACCAAAAAGTGCTTTCGGTAGCCAAGGAACGCCAAGTCTATCGGATTGATCACTATTTAGGGAAAGAGACAGTCCAAAACCTATTGGTCTTCCGCTTTGGGAACGCCATTTTTGAGCCGCTCTGGAACCGGAATCATCTCAGCCATATCCAAATCACGGTGTCGGAAACAGTGGGCTTAGAAGGTCGGGCTGGCTATTACGAGGAGGCTGGGGTCCTGAAGGATATGGTCCAGAACCACCTTATGCAGTTGCTCTGCTTAGTCTGTATGGAACCGCCCGTGGCCTTTGATGCCAAGAGCGTGCGGGATGAGAAGGTCAAAGTTTTAAAGGCTCTGCGGTTGGACGGTGGAGTAGGAGGAGACCTCAGTCGTTCGGTTGTCCGGGGACAATATGCCCAAGGCTGGGCAGGGAGCGTACAAGTTCCTGGCTATCGGGAAGAACCTCAGGTGGTCAAAGATTCTACGACCCCTACTTATGTAGCTTTGAAATTTGCCATCGACAACTGGCGCTGGAAAGGAGTCCCTATCTATCTACGCACAGGTAAGCGTCTGACCAAACGGGTATCTGAGATCGCTTTGCAGTTCAAAGATGTGCCCCAGCAACTTTTCCCCGATGAAGCGCCCTCCCCCAATGTACTGGCTTTGAGAATTCAACCGGACCAAGGCGTTTCCCTGCGCTTTGAAGCCAAACGTCCAGGGCCGAAGATCCAGATGCAGCCTGTGAATATGGATTTTCGCTACGGCAGTGCATTCGGAATGGAGACGCCAGAGGCCTACGAGCGCCTTTTGTTAGACTGTATGGTAGGTGATCAGACGCTCTTTACGCGGGCTGACGAAGTGGAAGAGGCATGGCGAGTAGTAATGCCGGTGCTGAAAGGATGGCAGGAGAACAAAGTCCCTTTGACCTTTTATGAGTCTGGCAGCTGGGGTCCGGCAGAGGCCGATCAGCTGATTAAGCAGGACGGATTTCGCTGGCGTCGCTTGTAATGTTTGTTCATGAGCCCTAAGGAGAAAAAGAAATGAGTGCTGTAGTCCCTCTATCTGATGTGCAGGCAGTTCCTGTTACGAGTATTGAGCAACAACTAAGTCACATCTGGTCAGCAGCGGGAGCTACGCGTGCGGCTACCTTTAATCTAATTATTTATCGTCCTGAAGCTCCTGTGGGTGGATTAGACCAGGTGGTGGGTGTCGTCACCGCCCAAAATCCCTGTCGGGCAATCGTGCTTTTTCCTTCTGCAGAGGAAGGGTTATCCGCGCAGGTGGGAGCCTATTGCCCTGCTTCCGGTGGAAAGAGTGCTTCAGTATGCTGTGAGTACATTACGCTCCAAGTAGGGGCTAATGCTCCTCTAGGTCAGCTGAAAAGTCTTTTACTTTCTCTGTTGATTCCTGACCTGCCGGTAGTGCTTTGGTGGGATGCTCCAATTAATGTCAATGAGCCTCTGTTTAGGAACTTGGAAGATCTCAGCGAACGTTTGGTCTTCGACTCTGCCCAGCTCACAGATCCGATGAAGGATCTTCCCGCTCTGGCGGCTAGAGTTCATGGGGGTAGCCCTCGAGTCTTTAGTGACTTGAACTGGTCTCGTCTATCTCCATGGCGAGAACTGACCGCTCAAGCCTTTGATGCCCCCAGTACAAGAGAAGCCCTGTTCAGCTTGAATCGGGTTGACCTCCAGTACGCAAAAGGCTCTGAAAATGAAGCCTGGTTGTACTTAGTGTGGTTAACCAGTCGTCTGGAATGGACCTATAAAAGCCATGAAGCAGCGGAAAATGGACTCCTTCTCCACTTCTTTAAGGGTGAAGCCCAGTTGGATGTTAATTTTCAAGAGGTCCCAACCTCAGAAGAGCAAGGGCCTTTCTCTGCCCACTTAGTATCCAACCAATTTGGAACGACGGTGATTCGCAGTTCCGGGGAAGGTCATCATGGCTGTTTGATGATTGATATGGAAGGCAAGGGAACTTCTCAGGTCTGCCAGATTGCTCCTTCTGATGAGAATTCTTTAGAACAACTCCTTAGCCACGACCTCTATACCCGGAAGCAAGACCTGGTTTGGGAAGAAGTGGTGGTAGCCATTGCCCAAATTTATCGGAGTATTGATCCTTAGCATGCCACAGACAAAGCCTCTGATAGAGGTTCTAGACACTCCTGACGCGGTCACACAGCGAGCGATTGAAGTCGTTGTGTCCACTGTACAAGAGGCAGTGCAAAAGCAGGGACGCTGTTCTGTGGCGCTCTGCGGTGGGTCTACGCCAAAAGCACTGTACGCTCAGTTGGCATTGAGAGAAGATGTGCCTTGGGCACAGGTGCATTTTTTCTTTGGCGATGACCGCTACGTCCCCCATGAGCATGCCAACAGTAATTTCCGAATGGCGCAGGAGGTTTTATTCTCAAAAGCGCCTATCTCAACGGCCAACATTCATCCAATGCCTACGGGCAAGACTCCTGAGGAAGATGCAAGGGCCTATGCTGCAACCTTAGTGGACTACTTCGGCCAGGAATCTCCTCACTTTGACCTCATTCTTCTAGGCATGGGAAACGATGGGCATACGGCCTCCCTTTTCCCTGGAGATCAGTCTTTAGAAGCGACAGGGGTTGTTACCGTAGCGCATCCTCGCTTGAGTCAAGAAGCGATAGATACGGCTCCTGTCCGCTTAACCTTTACGTTCTCTACCCTCAATCAAGCGCACAAGGTTGTTTTTCTAATTACAGGTAAAGCCAAGCAAAAGATTCTGGTCCAGATCTTCAAGGGAGAAGGAGAGTTTCCGGCTGGGCGGGTAAAACCTTCTGGGGAACTACTCTTTTTGATCGACCGAGCCGCTAGCGCTACTTCTGATTAGCCAGTTGAGACATTTGATTTGTCCGTTCGATGCGGATTTGCTTTTTGGTACTTTCCGGTAGCTGTTTGCCGACTTCAAGTGCTTGATCAAAGAAAGCAATGGCCTCTGTGGGCTTGTTTTGCAAGGCGAAGATTTGGCCCTTTAGGTAAAGAAGATCCGGATTCTGGGGAGCTACTGCCAAGGCTTTATCTACCATCGCTTGCGCTTTTGGATAGTCCTTGGTATCTCGATAGACGAGGGCCTGGCCTCGATAAGACAGATAGGGTGGCCCGGCTTTGCGAAATTCTTGGAGCGCATCGTCATACTTGTTCAGGAGGGTATTGATATAGCCCACTAACAGATTGACCTCTGGATCGTCAGGAGTCAGCTGCCGCGCTTTATCGATTTCTAAAAACATGGAAGATACGTAGGTCAGCGCTTTTGGAATACCCAGAAGCCCGTCTTTCAGGTAATAGCTTGAGCCCTCTAGTCCCTGAGCAATGCCTCGATAGAGATGAGCCCGAGTCGCGTCCTTAGCTTCCATACTTTCGGAGACTTCACGCGTTTTTTGGGTCATCTCCAGCATTTTGTCCCTTTGACCATTGAGATAGGCCAGAGATGCCTGAAGGGTATAGACCAAAGGTTCATTAGGGTTTTCTTCTTGAGCTTTGATCAGCTTTTGCTTGGCATTCTGAAATTTGCCTGTGCGAAAGAAGTCCTCAAAGGCACTCTCTAGCGCTGGACCGATCGGGCGGGCATCCGGGCCTGTTCGGAAAGGGTCTTGGGCTAGGGCTGGACTTGCATAGCAAAGAACAATGGAGACCAAAAGACCAATAGCAGATTGTCCCTTTGCAGAGAAATGAATCAAAATCGCTCCTATTACTGATTAATAGTTTGTTCTTTCTAGCTAAGAAGTCCATTTACATAGTGAGGTTCCACAGAACCAAAGCAATACTGGCTAAGGTTTAAGTGAAACAGCTTTGTTGGCGGAAACTAATTTTATTTGGGTATCTCGTTCACGCATGAGTTGGATCTTTGTACTTTGAGGAAGCTGTTTTCCTAGCTCTAGGGCTTTATTGAAAGAGACTAGGGCCGCTTCTGGTTTGTTCTGTAGGGCCAAAGTTTGTGCCTTGAGATAGTGCAATTCAGCATTGCGGGGAGCTGCCGCTAGAGCTTTTTCAGCCATAGCTTGAGCTTGTGGGTAGGCTTTGGTATCTCTCATAACAAGGGCTTGCCCTCTTAAAGCGAGATACGGGGGGCCTGCTTTGCGAAATTCTTTGAGGGCATCATCGTATTTATTCAATAACAGGTCGATATACCCCACGAACAGATTCACCTCTGGATCATTGGGAGTCAACTGTCGGGCTCGATCAATTTCTAAAAACATAGAAGTGACATAGGTCAAGGCTCTTGGTAAACCCATAAAGCCATCTTTCAGGTAATAGCTGGAGCCTTCTAGCCCTTGGGCAATTCCCCGATAGAGATGAGAACGACCGGGGTCTTTAGATTCGATGGATTGCGCCACATCACGGGTTTTTTGGGTCATGGTTAGCATTTTGTCTCGCTGACCGTTTTGATAGGCCAGGGCTGCTTGAAGCGTATAGACCAAAGGCTCATTGGGGTTTTCTGCTTGGGCTTTATTCAGTTTTTGACTGGCATTCTGAAATTCTCCAGTGCGAAAGAAGTCCTCAAAGGCACTTTCAAGGGTAGGGCCTATAGGACGAGCATCCAAGCCTGTCCGAAAAGGGTCTTGGGCCAAAGCAGGGCTAGAAAATAGGAGCGTGGTTAGAGGGAGGACAATCCAGAAGCGGCTGGACTTATTTAACTTACTTGACTTATTAGGTCTGATTTGTTTGAGAGGAGCGTGCATGGAGGTAATGGGAGTGATTCCTTTGATCTATCGTGAAAGTCTACTGAACTGCAATAGGCATAAGTGCAAGGAAACTGACGGTAAAGCTCCGTTGGCATAGGTGTTAGCCAAAGCGAGATTACCAGATCTATTTTAATCATTCCAGTTCTAGGACATGCTTTCAAAAAGAATTGGTTACACACATGATATTTTTATCGTCATCGCTATTAATCATGGAGCGCTCAGGAAAGTTCTACGACTGGAGTATCTTCTAAAAGAACTTTTTGTGTCTCTAAATCATTAACAGTGATGCGTAGCGTTTTTTGTTCATCTACGCGAAATAGAACTTTGATTCTATCTTTACCGGGAAAGCCCAAAGGCTCTAGGCGAGCGATGGTCCGTCCTTCTTCGGTGTCATTCAAGGACCGAACGTCCTGACCGTTTCCACTCACTTTTCGGGTCACCAGACGCGTACCATCAAAAAATACTTCTGTTGCTTCATTAGTATTGCCCCATTCCCCAATCACGAGTTCAATGCTGGGTTGACTGGATACGGAAGCCCCCAGTAAGAGTTCATAAGGCCGAGCTGTAGGGTAGGGCGTTCCTGACTTAAATAGGGGATGCCAATTATGACAGGCTTGCTTATGGTCCCAATAACGAATCCCGTAGCTGTTGTAGAGGAAGTCTTGGACTTGCTGAAAGCCTCGGCCTAAATAGAGCGCACCTTGAACTACGGCCTCGAAAGGACGGTCGCTATAGATTTTTTGGCGAGGGAATTGCTGCTGTACCCATTGCTGGACTGATGGGATAAGAGCGGTGCCCCCTACAAGAAGAACCGCCGTAAGGTCCTGTTGTTCAATCCCTCTTTGTCGGGCCTGAGCACTAATCTGGTCCACAGCCTCCGATAGCTGGACAAAGAAACCTTGTTTGGTTAAGAGGCGTTCTAGCTGCTGGCGAGAATAGTTAAGGGTAGTGCTCAAGTCCTGCCCTATAAAAGTTTCCGTCACCTTAGGTTCGCTGGAGAGTCGGACTTTGATTTGTTCGGCAAGGCGTTGGAGTCTAGATGGAGTCTGAATATCATGCTGTTGGGCTAGATCATCCGCCAGCCAACGGTCTACATCAGTACCTCCCAGATTCAAGCCCACCTTAGCCAGGACCTTGGCAATCGGAGTTCGTTGGTCTTTTTGACCCAAAACTTTCTGACCCCACTTCACTAGGAAACCAACGGGACGGTCATCGGCAAAGGCTGGTTGGATAAGGGTCAGATCTAAGGTCCCGCCGCCAAAGTCAATGACTAGCATCAAATTTGCTGTGCGTAGACCATAGCCCAAGGCTGCCGCCGTAGATTCATCCAAAAGCTGGATCTTAGAAGCCGATAGCGATTGAGCCATCTGGGTCAGCCAGAATCGATAGGGCTCAAAACTATTTACAGGGACAGTCAAGACTAAGTCTTCAACGGTGCTCTCTTGCTGGGCCAATTTTTCTAAAACACGCTGGAGAAACCAACGCCCCACCTGTTCAAAAGTTACTTCTTCCCCATCGAGGACAGGGGTAAAGCCCTGGACCGAAGAACCAATTCCCCGCTTGAAGTTACTGAAAAATCGAGGATCGCCAGCAGTATCCAGCCCTTGAGCAATAACTTCATGCCCGACGCTGACCTTTCCCCGTTGAGCATCATGGATATAGAGAAGGCTGGGGATCATTGGTAGATGAGGAACACTTAAGCCTGGCAATCTAAGGGTCTCTGGCTGGTTGGCAGTTGGAAGCCAGCGCCCTAAGAGAGTATTTGTGGTACCGAAGTCGAGACTATACATAGGTTGAGACAGGGGTAGTCTGGGAGAGAGGCTAGGGGACAATCGTAGCTGAGTAACCTTAAGGCTTTTTGGACTGGAGAAATCTCTCTCCTTCCCAAAGCACTTCCCAAAGCACTATAGAGGAATAAAAATGATCCCTTCATCAGCCAGTTGTTCTTCTAAAGCTTTTAGACCTTCAATACTTTTAGGCAAATGATGAAGGACTCCAACATAGGTAATAAAGTCCCAAGAATCCTTACCTAAATCCAATAAACTGACCTTTTTAAAGGTAGAAGAAGGAACTTCAGCACGGTGACATTGACCCATGCCAATTGTCAGGTTTGTGTCACTGAGGTCTACTGCAAGTACTTCTGCGCTTGGGTTTTGATGGGTTAGATACAGCGTTTCAAACCCAGTTCCACATCCAGCATCAAAAATTTGGCCATCCAAATTTTTGGGGCGGTATGCATGGACAAAGATATGGGCTAATTCCTGATCCCAACACCAATTCCATCCCCCCAGAGCCATGTTGATAATCGGCTCTGAGGAATAGGGGAAAAGATTATGGGGTTGTGTTACCGCCTGAGTAATATCCATAGGCAAAAACAAGAGCTTCCAGAGTGCTTTGGAAGCTCAAACCTCATATTAGATAGTGATTCAATCTACGCCCAATAATCTACGCCAGCCAGAACGATTAGCATTGGTCGGGACCATTGGCCTAGAGGATTCCTGCTCTTTGCGCAAAGATTCCAGCTGCTCTTTGGAGGCCAGAGAGGACATTTCACGACGAAGCTCATGAAGAACAGGCCGCATGTGCTCTACAACCCGTGCTGCAACTTTCTCAATCAATTGCTCATCCCATTCAGGCTCATGGGTCCGAACGATACGGTTACTTTCATCTAAAAATCGTTCTAGCTCTTCCTGAGCGATTAACGTAGGGCTATTGGGTGGATCGTCTTCATGGCGTGCGATGGTGGCCAGCCGACCATCAGCAATCCAACGGCGAATAGTACGGACACTGCGGCCCGTTAAGGCTGAAACTTCTACGAGCGTCAATTCTGGTTTCACGACGTCCCCCTTATCCCTATCACTAAAAGTCACTAAAAAATCTCGCTTGGATTCCACGTCAGTATGACGCGGCACTGACAAAATTACAGACTCTCTTCAGGATCAGGACCACAAAGTATACAAAACTTATCTTTGGTATTAGTTGATCTTGCCTGGAGGCTATGGTTTCTTGTTACCAAGAAGAGGCCAGGAATGTCTTATTTATTCCTGGGTTTAGGCCGAATTGGGACTGTTCTCTCGTCGCACAAAGTGGAGCCAAGGAGCTGTGTTTTATGTTCATCTGCAGTTACTCTTCTCCAGCGGTTCCCTAAAGAGTTGTGATGGTTTGTGATGTTTCTGGATCCTTTTGGTCGTTTTAGGAACATAATCCAAAGCTGATAGTAAGCGTCGTTCTCATGGGAGTGTCAGATGGCGATTAAGGCAACGAGTGGCAGCAATGTAGCCCGCCCCCGCAGATTCAACACGGTAATGGTAGAAACCATTGATGGAGCCTGTACCGAGGATCGGTATTTTAGCTCTGGTGAGTTGGAGTCCATGAAGGGCTACTTCAACGAAGCCCAAAAGCGGCTTGCAGTCTCACAAATTATCATTAGCAATGCGGAATCCATCGTCTCTAGAGCGGCCACCCGGATTTTCCAGGGAGGCTCTCCCATGGCCTACGCTCCCCAGCAGATGCAGCGCTCCAAAGAAACCGTGGGTATTGGTGGACGCAAGCGGAATGAAGCGCCTGAAGGTACTACTGGATTTGGAGATGAGGTGGTTATTGAGGACCGGGGCGGCTTCCTGGAACGACTCAAATCCCTCTTTGCCAGCAGTGGGGAAACGATCACAGCGTCTAACTTCCAACCGATCAAGATCGCTCTGTATGGTGCAGAGCGGATGCAAAAATCTCTGAGAGATTTGGATTGGTTTCTACGCTATGTGAACTATGCTCTGTTGGCTGGTGATTTAAATATCCTGGAACTCAACTGCATTGGCTTGCGGGAGATTTTAGAGAGAGCTTGTTCGATAGATGCCACGATTGTTGCGATTCAGGAGATGCGTCGGGCTTCATTGGGCTATTTGAAGACCCAAGACGATAAGACCTTAGTTGGCAGTTATTTCGATGTCATTGTTCGTTGTTTAGAAGCAGATAAGTCAGACAGCCCCGGCGATATTATTCGTCCGTCTACAACGGACCGTCCTGGTCTGCAATTGCCTTACATCTACGGGCTCGCTGGTCAGGCCAAGCGCAAGTTCCGGATTGATAGCACTACTACTGGTGAGCAGAAAGAGATTGCAATCAAAGCAGCCTATCGCCAAGTTTTTGAACGAGATATCAGAGCACACTATGGCCAATCCGTTTCCGTCCCGGAATCCAAAGTCAAGAATGGTGAATTCTCAGTACGGGAATTTATCCGGAACTTGGGCAAATCAGAACTTTACCGCAAGCAGTTCTTTGAGCCTTTTATTGACTCTCGGGCGTTAGAACTAGCCTTTAAGCATTTCTTAGGACGCGCACCTGAATCCCGTGCGGAAGTTCAAAATTACTTCTCGATCGTGGCTTCGGGCGGCCTATATGCTTTGGTCGATGCCCTAATCGATTCCGATGAGTACCAGCGCGTATTTGGCGAAGATATGGTTCCCTACATTCGCGATTTGGGGCAGGAAGCGCAACCCTCCTGGAACTGGGGTGCTGCCTACAACCTCTACAACTACGCTGCACCGCGCCGTAAAGTCCCTGAATTTATTACGCTGTTTGCGGACTACACCAACAATTTGCCTAACCAGCATCCCTATGGCGCAGGTAATGACCCCTTAGAAATTCAATTTGGGGCTATTTTCAACAAAGAGAATAAGAACTTAAATAGCCGTCCTGCCTTGATTGGAAAAGATGTTCAGCGCATCTTGATCCGTACGGGTATTCCTTTTGAGAACGAACGAGGGACGAAAGACTTTACACCGGCGAAGGAATCTACCCTCGGACCCAAGATTTTCAAACTCACTCAAAATGTCAGTCAGCGTTCCGGCACTATTGTTCGCAATGCGGGCATCGTCAACGTTGAAGGCAGTACTAAAGCTGTGATCCGGGCTGCTTATCTCCAAGTGTTTGGACGGGCAATTTACTCTGGACAAGAGCAAAGCGTCGCCGAAATCAAGCTGGAAAACGGTGAAATTTCTGTACGAGAATTTGTGCGCCGTATAGCGAAGTCAGATGTTTTCCGCAACCTCTATTGGACTCCGCTTTATGTCTGTAAGTCCATTGAGTATATCCACAAGCATTTGCTAGGCCGTCTCACCTATGGACGTCAGGAAACGAACAAATACTACGATATTGCCTTCAAGAAGGGCTTTTATGGGGTGGTGGATGCGATTATTGACTCGCCTGAATACGACGAGGTATACGGCGAAGATACAGTCCCCTATGAACGCTACGTCAGCCCGCGCGGTCTAGCGCTGCGTACTCTCCGGGGTGGCTCCATGCAGCAACCGATGGAGGCAAAAGCCAATCCGATGATGGATATGGTTATGGCTCGCGGAGTTGCGCCGTCACGCTCTCTCCCGTCCATTCAGGCCAGTATTAACCAAGGGGTTTCTCGCAAGCGCGACCAAACTAAGGTCTTCAAGTACACCAGTAATCTCACCCGGCCTGAGTTTGAGCAGTTGTTGCGTGCGGTCTACCGCCAAGTATTCGAACGGGATATGGACGGCTACCGCGTAAGCGCGAGCTTCAGTGAGCCTGAGTCTAAGCTTCGTAATGGTGAGATTTCGGTACGGGAGTTTGTCCGTCGTGTGGGTAGCTCGGAGCTATACCGCAAGCAATTCTTTGACCGCTATCCAAACACTCAAGTCACGGAAATAGGCTTGAAGCACTTCCTCGGTAGAGCAACCAAGGACCAGTTGGAGTTGGCTCGTCTCGGTAACATATTGGCTAAAGAAGGGTTCAAAGCCTTTGTCAGTGCGATTATTGATTCTCCTGAGTATGATGCTACCTTCGGTGAGGATGTAGTTCCTTATCGTCGCTTCCCAACCCTACCTGCGGCGAACTTCCCGAACACAGAGACCTTATACGAACGTCAGACCTTCCAGACCAAGGCACTAGTCGTACCGAGCTTTACTACCTTGAAAGCACGTAGGGGCATGTCCATGGATAAGATGCCGATGACGGAAAGTGCTTTGGCTGATCTTCAGAAGCATAAAACTCTGATTGACCCGACCAAGCCGCGCTATCTGGAATTGGGTAAATCTCTCAGAGAAGGGGGAGATGATTACACCGTTGGAGCTCGTCGCAATCCTCTGCCTATCTACAGGCTCACGGACAACAGTGGCTATACCGATAAAGAGATAGCGATTCGAGCGGCCTATCGTCAGGTCTTCGAGCGAGATCTTCCTGAAGGTCTACGCCTATCAAAACCAGAATCTCGTCTCAAGAATGGTGAAATTAACGTTCGGGAATTTATCCGTGCTTTGGGTAAATCCGATACCTACCGCAAGCAATTCTTTGATCCTTATCCCAACACGAAGGTGACGGAGTTCAACTTCAAACACTTCTTGGGACGTGCACCTGCGACACAGGAAGAAATCCAACTCTATAACCGGATTTTTGCAACCCAGGGATTGGCTGCTGCTGTAGACGCCATGCTCGACAGTGAGGAATATTTCGCAATCTTTGGCGAAAACGTTGTTCCGTACCGTCGTTATCCAACGCTGCCGATTGGGACCTACACAGGCTCGGTGGCGACCAACGATGAGCTTATCCAGCAGTCTTGGTCTTCTCTGTCGCCTTCGTACCTCGGTTTTAGCTTTTCTCGTTAGGGGTTCTTATGCAGCCTATTGTTCTACGTAAACTAACTCCCCGCCGCCCACTGGAAAGCCGTCCTCCCTTGAACAGCTACAATCAGGGCGTGGCGGTCTGGAAGGCCCTCGCGGGTACTCAATATGCCATTGAGAAAGCCCAGGACATGTCTAAACCGGCTCTGCGGTCTAATAACATAGGGGCCGTACCTGGAGGCCTTCAGGGTAAGCGGGCAGGAGGTAAATCTCAGCCAGGGAAAGTTTATCGCTTGAGTCCACAGCAGCCCAAAGCTGAGAAAGAAGCTGTCATCAAAGCGGTTTATCGTCAAGTGTTAGAAAGACCCTTGTTCGATGGATTCCGCCTGAATGAACCAGAGTCTCGAGTAACCAATGGGGATATAACCGTCCGTGAGTTTGTCCGGGCTGTAGCGACTTCTGATGTCTATATCCGTCAGTTTTTTACCCGCTTCCCCAACACAAAAGTGGTTGAATATCTATTCAGACATCTCTTAGGGCGTGTGCCTCAAGACCAAGTTGAGCTGATTGCCTACCATGATCTGCTGGCTAGAAAAGGTCTAAAAGCTGCTGTAGAGGCGATGATAAGCTCTACAGAGTACACGCAGGTATTTGGGGATGATACGGTCCCCTATCCTCGCTATACCTCTGATCCTAAGAATGGGTATACGGCTGGTGCTTATGCCGGAAGTATCCGGGTATTTAGCCAGCAGACCTTCCAAAATTCCACCGTCAATTTTCCTAGTTTTGAGAATCCCCTTTTAGGCCTAGCACGCTATCAGGGACTTGATACGACTGGGAACCGGGTGCAACCTGCTCGCCCTCAACTAGATGCTCCTAGAATTTATTCCTTGGGTGACAACACAAAGGTTGAACTCATTTTGCGGGCTGCTTATAAACAGGTCTGGGAGAAGGATTTAGGTGAAGCTCCTCGACTAAATGAACCCGAATCTCGCCTCCGCAATGGGGATATTACTGTCAAGGAATTTATTCGGGCCTTAGGACATTCCGATTTTTATCTTCGAACCTATCTCGGTAAGTGGGATAATTCCAAGCTGGCGGAATTTAACTTTAAGCACTTCCTAGGCCGTCGTCCCGCTTCTACCCAGGAGCTTGCACAACATACCCAAACCTTGGGTCAGCGCGGTCTGAAAGCTGCTATCGATGAACTGTTGAATAGTGCTGAATACCGGAAAAACTTTGGAGACAACACTGTGCCCTATAGTACGCTGCGGTCTGAGCGCTATGTCGGCACTGTGGACCAACCGTCTCGCGCCTATGCCGGGACCTTCTCACAGGTACGTGAGCAGTACCACAAGAACACTACCCCTGCCTATGAAAACCTATGAAGACAGGGCACACCGCTATGGACTTACAGTGCTCACTTCCGAAAGGAAGCGTAGATACCGTGAGTAACAGAAAACTGGGTCAGGCAATGCTGGAAGGCTTGACCCATTCGACTCTACCCATTCCAGCAAATTCAAAAAACACTATTGACCAGGAGGAACTCATTAGATGAGCGTCGTTACTAAAGCGATCGTCAATGCTGATGCCGAAGCCCGCTACCTGAGCCCCGGCGAACTAGATCGGATCCGCTCTTTCACCTCTAGTGGTGAGCGCCGTCTTCGCATTGCACAGACCCTGACCGAAGCCCGTGAGCGTATCGTCAAGCAAGGTGGAGACCAACTCTTCCAGAAGCGCCCTGATGTCGTTTCCCCCGGTGGTAACGCTTATGGTTCTGAGAAGACCGCTACCTGCCTACGTGACATGGACTACTATCTCCGTCTAATCACCTTCGGAATTGCTGCTGGTGACGTAACTCCCATTGAAGAAATCGGAGTTATCGGAGCTAAGGAAATGTATCGTTCCTTGGAAGTGCCTCTGCCTGGTATGGCTGAGTCTATCCGTGCCATGAAGCAAGTGGCTACCGGTCTTCTGTCCGGCGAAGATGCCACTGAAGCTGGCTACTACTTCGATTACCTGGCTGGTGCTTTAGGTTAATTGCCTGCCAGCCCTCCTACATAACGAGAACCACTTGGGAGTTTTAAACCATGCAAGATGCAGTAACTTCTGTAATCAATACCTATGATGTTCAGGGCAAGTACCTAGACACCAGCGCCATCGATAAGTTGAAGTCCTACTTCGCTACCGGTGAGCTGCGCGTTCGTGCTGCTGCTACCATCTCTGCCAACGCTTCTTCGATCATCAAAGAGTCTGTGGCTAAATTGTTCGGTGAGCAGCCTGACCTCGTCCGCCCCGGCGGAAATGCTTACACCACCCGTCGCTATGCTGCTTGCATCCGCGACCAAGACTACTTCCTACGCTATGCTACCTACGCTATGTTGGCTGGAGACCCCTCCATCCTTGATGAGCGTGTGCTGAATGGCCTTAAGGAAACCTACAACTCCTTAGGAGTGCCCATTGCTTCTTCTGTAAAGGGGATTCAATCGCTCAAAGAAGTAGTAGCTAGCTTGGTTGGTCCTGATGCCGGTAAAGAGATGGGAGTCTACTTCGACTATCTGTCCTCTGGGTTGGGCTAAAAACCTGCACTAGCTCTCAGTGGTTAGCTCTCCAGCTAATCACTGAGAACTACAGGTGTGTACTGTTAACTAACTGCTATTGTGCAGACCTAGGAGAAACCCATGAGCCGCCAAGTGCGTATCACGGCCATCTTGCCTCGCCGTGCCCAGGGAGTGGATACGGGCCGTGAAATTCAAAACGTCTATTTCACAAAGAAAGTTAGCTACGACCAGTGGACTCCAGAGATGCTCCGCATTGGCCGCCAGGGCGGGCGAATCCTAAAAGTGGAAGTAATGGGCAGTGGAGACACAGCGCTCAATCTGTGAGTTTGACCAAGGCGGATGCGTCAGCTGAGGCCTTGATGTAGCTTTTGGTAGTCCCTTATTGATGGAGTTAGGTAATTCTATGAGTCGCTTATTTAAACTAACTGCCTGTGTACCTTCTAAAGCAAGAGTCCGCACGGCACGTGAACTGCAAAATACCTATTTCACAAAATTAGTGGAATACGACCGCATGTACCCAGAAATGCAGCGTATCTCTCGCCAGGGTGGAAAAATCATCAAGGTTGAGCTATATGCGGGCCGCCCTGGACAAAATGCAGGCGTTGTCGGCTAAAAGTTGGATTTGAACCGGGCTTAGACCCGGTTTATTTATATCGATATTTCGCGGCACTATAGTTTCCGTGTTTTTTACTTTCTATCAACTAGAAAAATAGAGCTTCAGCACAGTTGGGTCCAAGCTGTGAACAACTTTGATCTCTGGCAAACTTTGGCTGAGCGTTTTGCCATAGCCTTTGCGGGTCATCCGTGGATCTAAGATAGCAACCACACCCCGATCCTGACGAGAACGAATTAATCTACCAAAACCCTGTTTCAGCCGCAGGGATGCGTAGGGTAACGCGAGGGCTGTGAACCAAGCCCAGGTATCTCCACCCTGCTTGAGCTGTTCACAACGGGCATCATATACAGGGTCTCCGGGAGATTGAAACGGAATCCGGTCAATAATCACCAAGCTGAGCTGAGGGCCATCTACGGAAACCCCTTCCCAGAAACTATTGGTGGCAAAAAGGACAGGATTGGGAGTAGAGCGAAACCATTCCAAAAGTTGGCGCTTCGGCATCTGTTTTTGATGGTGACTGGGCCAGAGAATTTTTTCGGACAACGCCTCATAGCACTGCAGCATGGCTCCCATGGAAGTAAATAAAACAAACGCCCGTCCTTGAGAAAGATTGACCAATTTCTCTACTTCTAAAGCGACCTGTTCATTAAAGGCTGGTTGATTGGGGTCTGGTAGATGACGAGGTAAATAGAGCAGAGCCTGTTCTTTAAAGTTAAAGGGACTGCTAAATTTGAGCTCTAGAGCCTTCTGCGGTTCCAGCCCTACTTGCACCCGGAAATAAGCAAAGGGGTCACTTCCTCCAGTTGTTAAAGTGGCAGAAGTCCAGACACTGGTCGGGCTGTCCTCTGAGAAAAACCAGCTTTGTAGTTGAGAAGCCAGGTCTAAGGGCGCACTCGAAAATGCAGCTTTGGTTCCAGTCCGAGTAGATTCTGTTTGTTGCCAGCTTACCCACTGGGGAGAGGGATGCATCAGTAAGTGGAGATGCCCCAAATAGCCTGCCAGGATGTCTGACAATCGGTCTCTACGCATCAGAGAGACGGCACTTTCTAGATTCTTTTCCTCGTCTTTCTCCTTAAGGTTGAGGCTCAGGAGATTTTTCTGGAGGGCCGTAATTTTTTGGTGAAGATGCGCTAAGTCTAATTGGTCAGGGTCCAAGCTCCGGCTACTGGGATTTTCTAACACTCTCGCGAAGACTTGATTCGCTATCTGCTCAACCGCTACTCTGGCAAGCTCTACTTGCGCAAACTGCTTACGAATCCGCTTCAACGTCCTTCTAAGACCAAAGTTGCTAAATTCCAGCGTAAGGGTTCGGGTCGCATACTCAGCAAACTGATGGGCTTCATCCACTACCAAAAAGTCATAGGGTGGCAGCAGTTGGCGGCTGGTGGCCCAATCCATAAGGAGCAGGGCATGGTTCGTCACGAGAATCTGTGTCTGGGCCAGATTGCGTCGTGACTGAAAGTAAAAACACTCGCTAAAGTGTGGGCAGCGTTCCCGCAGACAATCATCGCCATCGGAGCGCACTTCATCCCACAGTTCGGGAGAGGGTTGAACCTTGAGCTCAGACCAGTCTCCTTCTAGAGAAGTGTCTACCCAAGTTCTAAATTCTTCTGGCGTCGCTTGGGCCAGCAAATATTCATCCCAACGACGCTTAGAAAGATAGTGCCCTCGACCTTTAACTAATTGGGCCGTAAAAGGGATGCCCAAGGCTTTTTGCAGGAGAGGAATATCTTTGTAGAGATACTGTTCCTGAAGTGCGATGGTCGCTGTAGAGATAACGACCCTCTTGCCCGTGAGGACGGCAGGGACCAGAGCCGCAAAGCT
This sequence comes from Gloeobacterales cyanobacterium, assembly GCA_038245785.1. GTDB lineage: Bacteria > Cyanobacteriota > Cyanobacteriia > Gloeobacterales > PMM-0068 > Sivonenia. Next base: position 21,435 of record JBBRSB010000005.1, read on the forward strand.
TTTCCCTGTGCCCGTTCCTGCTTCTGCGACTACAGGCATTTTTTCGGCAAAGCCCCGGTGGATAGCCCGAGCCATTTCCAATTGAGCGGCCCGCACTTCGTACCCAGACAGAGCCCCAGCTATTTTGGTAAAAGCTTGATCAAGGGAGAGGAGCGGCTGGGAATGTGCAGAAGATGACACAGAATCATGTAGATATCTTCATTCATGATGCTATAAATAAAGGCTAATTGCTTGTTCTTCAGTAATTCTCTGGATGTTCGATGTTACCTTTCTAAAGAGATATGTATTTCAAGGATGAATCGTTATAAAACGTAACAAGTCAATTCTCCACTTATACGTTCCTGTCCCTCTCAAAAAAAATGGATGTATAAACCCTGAAAGCCGCTATTCTAATAGAATCTAGCTCGGCCATGTACCCTGAGATAGTAACAGTGACAAGGCCCTGACAAAGTGGCGCACAACAGGAACTCCTTCTTGTCAGGATTAAGCCCTGATAGGAATGTAAGTCCTACGTTGACTTTGGAGAAGGGCAGTGTTATCAGAGTTAGAGGAAAACTTAAGTTGTTCTTTAATTAGAACGATTCCAAGTAGACCCCTCATGGCGTCATTCTGTGTTATCACATATGCGCCAGAAAGTTGACGTTTTTCAGTCAGGAGTCCCCACAAATTATGAGTGCTATCACCAAAGCTGTCCTGAACGCGGATGCTGAAGCCCGCTACTTGAGCCCTGGAGAATTGGATGTAATCCGTACCTATCTGCAATCTGGAGAGCGTCGTGTGCGCGTAGCCCGTGCACTGGCCGAGAATGCCCAAAAGATTGTCAGAGCAGCCGGAGATCAGCTATTCCAGAAGCGACCTGATATTGTTTCTCCCGGTGGCAATGCCTTCGGTGAAGTAAGAACTGCCAAGTGTCTACGTGATATGGATTATTTTCTTCGCATGATCGCCTATGGCGTTCTTGCTGGAGATACTGCTCCGATTGATGAAATTTGTTTGATTGGCATCAAGGAAACGTATCGTCTTCTAGAAGTCCCAGTCCCTCCTACGGTTGAAGGCATCAAGAACATGAAGGCCCAAGCCGTAAGCATGATGTCTGGAGACGATGCCGCAGAAGCTGGCTTCTACTTCGATTACGTCATTAGCGCAATGTCTTAATAACATGCCGTACATCCCTCGCGGAATGCGGTGCTAAAAAAACTACAAGGAGAACCTTCCATATGGCAATCGATGCAGTCACCCGGGTAATCAACCGAACTGATTCCCAGGGTAAATATGCTCTAGGTGCAGACCTAGATGAAATCGCAAATTTCTTTAGCGGCGGAGAAGCACGCTTAAGAGCTGCTTCTGCAATCAGTGCGAATGCTTCTGCCATTCTGCGCCAATCTGTTTCCCGCCTGTTTAGTGAGCAGCCTGACTTGCTCCGTCCAGGTGGATATAGCTATACTTCTCGTCGCTATGCCGCCTGTGTGCGTGATATGGAGTATTTCCTGCGCTACACTTCCTATGCTTTGGTGGCTGGTGACACTTCCATCCTTGATGAGCGCGTGCTAAATGGCTTGAAAGAAACCTATACTTCTTTGGGCGTTCCTATCGCGTCTACCGTATCTGGTATCGCTGCCATGAAGAGTGTAGTCGCTGAGATGGTTGGTGGAGATGCCGCACAGCAAACCAACCGTTACTTCGACCATTTGGCTCAGGGGCTGGGCTAAAACTTTCTTACCTCTTGGAGGGCCTTGTTAGGCCCTCTTTTTTGTTGGCTAGTATACGAAGGCCCAGGTCTCCCTTTTACTGCCTTCCTGGTACGCAAATCGGCTGATGTGTATGCCTTCCTTCGCTTTTATGTGGTTGTCACACGCTCATGCCCACCAAGATTGTTTCTAGGGCCTTGTAGGCAGAGTACATATCCCAAATAGTGTCTATTGTGCTCTAAACAGTGTCGAGACTTAGGACTAAATTGATAATTCATAGTCTTCCGAACTATTGTCAATTGGTTCCAGCCGAGTTCATTAGCCTATTGTCAGGGGCTGTCGAGAAGGTCCGAGTAGAAGGCTGGAGGAAATACCGACCCATCCTGACAGAGTAAAGTCTAAAGCTTCTTTTAGGGCTAACAGAGGGTTATAGCCTCCATGAAATACTTACTTCGTAAGGAAACAATCTGAATGGTATTGGAGGTTTGATGTGCGTCTTGTAGGGAAACGTACATGCTCGTTAGAGAGAATCTCACTAAATCTCTGATAACCAAATTCAAAAAATAAGACAATTTATGGTCAGCATCTCAGAAGATCTATACAGATGATTCGATTGTCACTATACTGTGATTGTCGCTTAGGTAAAAATCCATGGCTCCAGTAACTGGGAAAGATTTACTCAAAAAAGTTGAAGAACTCAAAGGTACTCCAAAGAAAGAAATGGCTCGTGCACTAGGTTTTGTATCCAAAACCAAAACGGGGCAGGAGCGGGTCAAACTTGCTTCTTTCATGAATGCTTTGTTGGAAGCAAAGGGTGTTGGCTTTGGTGGAAGTTCTGAGCGTGATGGACGGGGTGGACGCTCTGCCTCCTATCGCATCCAAGTTCAACAAAATGGCAACTTGTTGGTGGGTGCAGCTTATACCCGTGAGATGGGTCTAGAGCCTGGTACAGAGTTTGAGATCCAACTGGGACGCAAACATATCAAATTGGTCAAAGTCAATGGTGGTGATGGAGACGAGTAGTTCTATAGAACGTGACAGACGGTCGCAGTATGCCAATACGGAGGACTGTGGAAAAACCTCTAGTGCTGAACTCAACTATGTTCGAATCGACGGTGTAAAGTATGTTTGGAAGTTTGCTCCCTTGGCAAAATCACATCTGCACTAGGCTTCAATCCATAGACAATATCTAATGCATAAGCTCTAAAGCTTGGTGGATGCTCTTTCTAAAGTCTGCTTTCTCTGGAGCTTATGTCGTTATGGATGGATATCGGTGGCGTGATCCCTTAAAAAAGGATAAATGGTCGTCTCTAAGCAGCAATAATAAGGAGTCGTTACAAATGATTCCTTCCCCCTCGTCCGTTTTTACCCTTGCCCTACAGTCGCAGCCTATAGCGCTGTCCTATTAGGACTATATAGGGAGTGTTTAAGTATGATCCTTCATGCTCTCGGAAACATTTGGCCTTCGCACCTTTCTTGCTTCGGAATTTTGAATAGTAGAACCTATAGTCACTCACTATGCTGCTGCAAGCCTACTATCCGTCGCCAAGTTTTTTGTCCAAGAACTTATTCTTGAACAAAAAAGTGCTGTAAAGGCCATGCTATAGCTTACGAATCAATCCGGTCATCACACCGCACACTTCGAGACCACTGCGAGGATGAATCGGAGGATACTTTTCGTTAGCTGGATCGAGCCAAGTTTTGCCATTTCGGTTGCGCAAATACTTAAGGGTCATTTCTCCATCAATGCGCGCCACAATAATTTGTCCATCGCGGGCTTGACTGGTAGCAGCTACTACTACAATGTCTCCTTCGTAGATGCCTGCATTGACCATTGAATCGCCCTTCACTTTTAGTAAGAAGGTTTGATGGCGGTCCTGGATCAGGTAATCATCTAAAGACATGCGTTGGTCTAAGTAATCTTCTTCTACCCCTACGGGTTCTCCTGCGGGTATGCGGGTTTCTAGAAGGGGGACACCTAGCAGTTTGGGATGGATATAAAAGCGGGTACTTTCTGGGCGGTCTTTGGCCAAATAGCCCGTTTCTTCTAAAACTTGAATCCAGCGATAGACGGTAGTGCGATGTTGCCTAAGGTCATCCGCAAGCGTACGGATAGGAGGCAAAGGCCTATTTCCATAGGTGTCAATGAGTTGCTGTAAAAACTCTCTTTGGCGTCTGGTAATCGACATATTAGGTTGCAGGCAAAATGATTGGAGTACTTATGTACACATTGTGCCAAATCTTGTGTCATTTGTCCTCAAAAATATAAATAGCTTCTTCCTCCAATAAAAACCTTAGACATTACGACGCAGATACCGTGGCCTCGTAGGACAATTGAATTAAGAAAAGATATCTAGAAGAGTGCCCATGTCCTTCCGTCCGCTGATTCGCCAAGTCCAGACTTTGCCCTTCATTCAGGAAGCGCTGGCCAAACTAACTCCCGGAGAAAATCTTCACCTGCAAGGGGCTAACCGCGTCGCCCGTGGACTGGTGGCGACTGTTTTGGCTCAAACCCAGAAAAATAGCTTATGTATAGTTTGTGGAACGTTGGAAGAAGCCGCCCGTTGGAGTGCCCAATTGGAATTGATGGGTTGGGGGGTGGTGCATTTCTATCCCACTTCTGAAGCCTCTCCCTATGAGCCTTTTGATCCAGAAGAAGAGACCACCTGGGGACAACTTCAGGTTTTGGCAGAATTAGTCCATACCTCTGCAACGCCAAACTTAGCGATTGTCACTACGGAACGGGCCTTACAGCCTCATCTCCCGCCTAAAGACCGATTTAGAGAATATGTCCAACAGGTAAGAGCTGGAGAAACTCTGGCGCTGGAATCCTTTATTCAGACCCTGGTCCGTTTGGGCTATGAACGGGCGAACACGGTGGAAACGGAAGGCCAGTTTGCCCGTCGCGGCGATATTGTCGATGTCTTTCCAGTCTCGGCGGAAATGCCTTTGCGGGTGGAATGGTTTGGCGATGAAGTAGAACGCATTCGTGAATTTGATCCGAATACCCAGCGTTCCTTGGACTTGGTACCCCAGCTGCGCCTCACGCCTACAAACTTTGGCAGCGTAGTCTTACCCTTGCTTCAAGACCGATTGACCGATGCTCAGGTCCAGAGCTTGCCTACTGCAATGCAGGAGGATTACCAAAATAAAATCCTGGAAGACCAAATGCCAGAGGGTGCCCGTCGCTGGCTCGGTTTTGCCTTTGACCAGGTGCATTCCCTCTTAGACTATTTGCCGGAAGATACCCTGGTCGTTTTGGATGAACCAGCGCTTTGCTATGGCCATGCCCGACGTTGGTTAGAACATTCCCAAGAGCAGTTTATAGAGGTTTTTGGTCAAGAACCTGAGCATTACCAACGGCTGCATCGCGATTGTTTTAACCAACAATCCTTAGACCTGTTGCCTGACCTTAGAAGAACGTTCTCTGTGTTGTCTTTGAGTGAAATTGCAGCAGATGCGCGTTCTTCTGGCAATTTAGCTGCCCGTCCCGTACCTTCGGTGCCCCACCAGTTTGGGTCTTTGGCTACTATGCTCAGAGACCTGCGGGACGAGGGGATGGCGGTTTGGCTCATTTCTTCCCAACCCTCCCGCACCGTCGCTCTTTTACAGGAACACGATTGCCCTGCTCAGTTTTTAACCAATCCAGAGGACTACCGAGCGGCAGAACGTCTACAGCGTGACCGTGTGGCCGTAGCCCTCAAGTCTTCGGGGCTAGCAGAACTGGAAGGATTCATTCTGCCTACGCTGCGGACGGTGGTCGTTACCGACCGTGAATTTTTTGGCCAACATCTGCTGACGACCCCCAGCTATGTCCGTAAACGCCGTCGCGCCCAATCTAAACAAATTGATTTGGACAAGTTGCAGCCAGGAGATTTTGTCGTTCATCGCAGCCATGGCATTGGTCAATTTAAGAAGCTAGAGACAATGGCGCTCAACCGGACCAGCCGTGAATATTTGGTAATTGAATACGCCGATGGTCTTTTGCGGGTGGCCGTGGACCAGATGGGTACGCTGTCGCGTTATCGAACTTTGGGCGAGGGAAGACCAGCGCTCTCAAAAATGAGTGGTGCTACCTGGGAAAAACAAAAGCAGAAGGTCAAAAAAGCCGTCCAGAAAATTGCCTTCGATTTACTCAAACTCTATGCCCAGAGGGCAGAACAGCGCGGGGTGGTCTTCCCGCCGGATAGTCCCTGGCAAGAAGAATTGGAATCCTCTTTTCCCTATCAAGTCACGCCTGACCAGCTAAAAGCAATTCAAGCGGTCAAACAGGATATGGAGCTGGAACGACCGATGGACCGCCTCGTCTGTGGAGATGTCGGTTTTGGCAAAACGGAAGTAGCGGTACGGGCTGCCTTTAAAGCGCTCATGGGTGGCAAGCAGTGTGCGGTCTTGGTGCCGACTACGGTCCTAGCCCAGCAGCACTACCATACGTTTAAGGAACGTTTTGCGCCCTATCCGATTCGGATTGGCCTGCTCAACCGTTTTCGTTCACCAGCGGAGCGGAAGGTACTCATGGCACAGATGCAGACCGGAGACCTGGATTTGGTGGTTGGAACCCATCAACTTTTGGGCAAGGAAGTCCAGTTTAAGGATTTGGGACTTTTGGTCATTGATGAAGAGCAGCGCTTTGGCGTAGCCCAAAAAGAGAAAATCAAGCTTTTTAAGACTAAAGTCGATGTTTTGACGCTCAGCGCGACACCGATTCCACGCACCTTATATATGGCCCTCTCTGGGGTGCGAGAAATGAGTTTAATTACTACTCCTCCCCCTTCTCGCCGTCCGATTAAAACCCATCTTTCGCCGATGGACCTAGAAATGGTGCGGACTGCGATTGCCCAAGAATTGGACCGGGGCGGGCAGATTTTCTATGTTTTTAACCGAGTGGAAGGCATTGAAGAGGTCGCCGCTAAACTGCGAGAGATGTCTCCTTCGGCCCGCATCGTGATTGCCCACGGTCAGATGGATGAAGGGCAGTTAGAAACTACGATGTTGGCTTTTTCCCAAGGGGAAGCAGATATTCTCGTCTGCACTACGATTATTGAGTCGGGGCTGGATATTCCGAGGGTGAATACCATCATTGTTGAGAATGCCAATCAACTGGGCCTTTCTCAGCTCTATCAATTGAGAGGTCGAGTGGGTCGCTCTGGCATTCAAGCCCATGCCTGGCTTTTCTATAAACGCGATGAAGCCCTCACCGATCTAGCCCGTAAACGGCTACGGGCCATCCAAGAATTCACGCAGTTAGGCTCTGGCTATCAGTTGGCGATGCGGGATATGGAAATTCGAGGTGTAGGAAACCTTTTGGGCTCCGAACAATCGGGTCAATTGAATACTGTGGGCTTTGACCTCTATATGGAACTGTTAGAAGAGGCTATTCAAGAGATTCGAGGTCAGGAAATTCCAACGGTGGACGATACCCAGATTGACCTCAGCCTCACCGCCTTTATTCCCGCTGATTACATTCTGGATCTGGATCGTAAGTTGGCAGCTTATCGTCATCTCTCCAGTTGTACCAACCGGGCAGAACTTCGGGAAACTTTGGCAGACTGGACGGATAGTTTTGGCCCGGTCCCGCCTCCTGCCCAACAGTTGGTCCGGGTGATGGAGGTGAAACTGATGGCTAAAAACCTTGGCTTCTCGCGCATCAAACCAGAAGGAGCTTCAGTTGTTCTAGAGACGGCCATGGAAGCTCCAGCCTGGGATAAACTGCAGACGAAACTGACGTCTTCTCAACGAGAAAAATGTATCTATGTGCCTGGACGGGTCGTGATCCGGGCTTTGAATGCTGAGCCAGGAAGTCAGCAGTTAGCGTTCCTCTCAGATATTTTAGAGCGGTGTAGTGCAGAACTGGTTTCGGTATAGGAGGAAAACCGTCGGATGAGAACCTTTCAACGTGGTGATATTTTTAATGTGATTCTAGAAAAATCAGGGTACCAAAGGCTCTGCATTGTCACTCGGGTAGAGGCTACCAGTGCCGGGTTGGACGATGAAGAGCTAACAGCCCTGACGGTCTTTATTCAATATGCGCCCAAAGATGGAAAAGCAGGTTTGGGTTGGTTTATCGCTCGCCCGTTGCCAGATCAAACGAATCCAGTGCGCAGCTTGATTAAGGAAGGTAGTCGTTATATTTGGACAGGGAAAACAGCCGATCCAGAGACTGCTTGGAGTGCTGAATTATTAGGTTAGGGCAACTATATCAAGTGAAGTACAGTGGAGTCTATTATGACAGTACAATCGTCGATGCCAAATCCATCTTTTGATCAGTACCTTCTAGGAAACCTGCGTCGAGCACGTCTGGAGATAGAAGAGTTAGGACTGCAACTTGAGGAGGTTATTGCCAAGCTTGATGAAGAGATCCGTCAGCAACAGATGAAACGAGTACAACAGTCATCAAATATATCTGAGAATAATCCAGTTAATGGGTGATTAATACGTCCTAACAATTACCTTAATCCTCATTTACTTTTCTAATTTGTCAATTTCATATCATTCAATAGGGCTCCTGTATGAATCTCGGAAGTTCCCGTTCGGCTAACGCTCAGGGAAGTCTAAATCTCCCGTAGCAAAGCTTCCCGGAGGGTATTCTGAGAGACCCTTGAGTGCAGAACCCCCAGAATTGGGGGGCAGGGGGGCAAATGTCAATTCATGAAAGAAGAAGCCCCCACAGTTAGAAAGCATGAGGGCTATGTGTTTTAAAGATAGAGCTTATTGCAATCTGTGACTATTTAATGCTGAGTGCAAGACGTCGCTGCATTTTGCTCAGCACATCTTGAGAGCGCCATTTCAAAAGGTTAATTTGCTCTGACAGCCGAATCTTAAAAACGCCATCATTATTGTAGTAATACAACTGCTCACTAGGCACAATGTAGCGTTCCCAATTCAGATCTGTATCAACTGATTGGTAGTGGAGAAAATTGCTTTGGTTGACTTTTCTAGCTTCTTGACGGGTTACGAGCCGTAGTTTAATTTGCTCTGGATCTCGATATTGGTAGTGACAGTTGGCAATACGGTAAGAGCCTTTCTTCAGCTTTTTAGTAGCTTTAGGTCGCAGGTATCCAATCGGGTTTTCGGCATCAGTATACTCTGGCCAAGTTGTATCAGCTTCGATTCGAAATAAGCGCTGCTCAATGTTGGTAAAGCAATAGTAATGTCGCCGCTCGGAAATAGGACGATCGCGTGAATCCAATCCTGCCTGATGTTGTTGCCAATCCAGCTCAGTGAAGTGGAAGTTGTATTGAAGTGTATTGATTTGCTGAGCACCTTCTGCTTCGGCGATGCAAATCGCTTTGTGTGGAGATTCTGCTAGAACTTCGTCAGCATCAAGTACATAGAGCCAGTCGCCAATTTCAAAGGTATCGCGTACAGCATTGAACACTTGACCGCGCAAACCAAAATCAAACTTAAGCACATTTTCATGGCGAAAAGGAATGATTACATCGCTGGCAACTCGTTGGACTTCCTCCCAGCTATTATCGGTACTTCCAGTATCAAAAACGTAGATTTTATGACAGAATTTGCTGGCTAATTGTAAAATTTGAGCGATCACATCTCCTTCATTTTTAACAAGGCAGATGGCATGAACACGCGTTGTCATAGAACCTCAGTAACCGCAAAGGACTCAAAAATATCCAGCAAGAACTTTAGACCATCGCCATCTGGCCACCTTTTAGCAACAGCTCAGCGCCTCTAAGTAAGTCTTCTTCCAAGTAGGGCTTGGTGAAGTAACCTTTGGCTCCTAGCTGATAGGCCGTTTGCCTATGTTTGTCTGCGCTACGAGAGGTGAGCATAGCAACGGGAAGATGTTTGAGACGGCTATCTTTTTGAACTTGGGAGAGGAACTCAAAGCCGTCCATTCGAGGCATTTCCACATCGCAGAATACCATATCGCAGGCAAGACCAGCCTTGAGTTTTTCGGTGGCTTCTTGTCCATCTCTGGCCTGTTCTACGCGGTAGCCTGCCTTGATAAACGTCATCGATAACAGCTCACGCACCGTGATCGAATCATCCACAATCAGAACAGTAGGTTGGCTTTGCTTCTTGACTACTTTGGCCGGGCGGTATGGTTTCATCTCCTTGGCGGCAGGGAGTTGGCCTGTCACCATCCCAATCAATTCACCGACATCTGCAATCGACATCACCTGGCCATTGCCAAGAACCGTGACCCCAGCCAACCCCTGAGGTTTATCTACAGGCCCTTTGAGTTGCTTGATAACAATTTCTTGCTCTTCGATAAAGGCATCCACCCCGACGGCGACGTAAGTCTCTCCGCTGCGGAGGATGACCGTAGCTACTTCTTTCTCCTTCATAAAGTCTGTGGAAGTACTGATACCAGGACGCTGATAAACCAGCAATTCAGAGAGAGGAACAAAAGGAATAAAGCGATCGCGCCAGAGAATGTAACGCCGTTTTCCTTCAGCCTTAATCCGGTCTGTCGGCAGTTCAACCATTTCATCAATACTGTCTAGCGGGAAAGCGATCATCGCTTGACCATTGCGACAGAGGATGGCCCGAGAAATACTCAAGGTTAAAGGAAGGCGGATGGTAAAGGTTGTTCCTTCCCCAGGAGTGGAATCAATCAGAACATTCCCGCGCAAACGGTTCAGTCTATTCTGAACAACGTCCATACCGACGCCCCGTCCAGCAATCTCCGTCACCTGCTCCACGGTGCTGAAACCAGGTAGGAAGATCAGGGGGAAGACTTCGCCATCTGTCATCACCGCAGCCTGTTCAGGAGTGAGTAACCCCCGCTCTACCGCTTTGGCTCGGATCCGACGGGCGTCCAATCCCCGGCCATCATCTTTGACGGAAATGATCGTTTGGTTGCCTTGATGAGAGGCCGAGACAGTAATTTTACCTTTCGCTTTTTTGTTCAATCTGCGCCGCTCCTCAATCGGCTCAATCCCATGCATCAGGGCATTGGTAGTGAGGTGGGTGAGCGGGTCATATAGCTCTTCTAAGATCGCCTTATCGAGTAAGGTTTCGCGTCCCAGCAGTTCTAGCTCAACTTCTTTACCCATGTTGATCGAGAGGTCGCGCACGGCGCGGGGTAGACGGTCTACCAGTTCGCTGAGCGGCAACATCCGGATCTGGTTGAGTCCGTCCTGGAGTTGGGATGAGGTCTGCCGGAATTGACGGCTGGTTTCATCCGACTCATCCGTGACAAATTCAATATCGTCGGAAGCTTCTTTAATCCGTACGATCAGTTCCATAATCTCCTGAGAGAGGGTATGGAAGGCGGTGTAGCGGTCCATCTCTAGAGCATCAAAAGCTTCTTGGCCCCGATTGATATCGGCAATTGGGCTGGAAGTAGCTCCTGGAGCCTGAATGCCAAGTACAGATTTGTCGTAGTATTCCTCTAGCTCTCGGCTGACTCGGTCCATTTTGGTAACCCGCTGCTGGAGCATTTCCAAGGAAGCCCGGAGACGAGTCTGCTGATTCTCGAGGGTATTGCGGTTGATGACGAGTTCGCCTACCAAATTGCTCAAACCATCTAAGTGGCGCACTTCTACCCGCATGGTGCGACGGACCACAGGTCCGGTCAACGGAGCCCGTGACTCTGCGGATGCCGCCACCGCTGGTTGGGGAATTTCACGACCACCGCGCTCAGGCGGTGTTCCAGTACGGGTGGGACGACGGGCAGGACGTGCCGCAGGGGTCGCTTTGGGCGCAGGAGTCGCAGGAGTAATAATAACAGGAGAAGGAAGAATATCTGTAGCTTGAGTCTGTTCCACAGCTTCTTTAGGAGCGTCAAACAAGGCTGCCAGATCCATCTCTTCATCAGAATTGACGGTAGAAGCAAGTTCCTTCGAGGCAGGTGAGCTTTCCCGCTCCATCTCAGGCATGGAGGTAAACAAGTCGGCCAGAGAGTCTGCTGTTTCCGAGACCGCAACTGGTTCCTGTAAGCGCAGCTCACGTGCCAAGTCGTATCCGGCAGCCGAAGGCGAGAAGGGGGGTTCGGCTTCGTCTTCGGGGAAAAGACTGGAGAGCGATGCTATCGTATCTTGCTCTTGGGCCTGTTCTTGCTTGACTAGCTGTTCGAGGACAGGAGCTGGAGCCACAATGAAGTTGTCTTTGGGCGGAGCAAATAGTTGAGCGAGGATGTCGCCAAGGGATTCCTCTTCGGAAAGCTCCGCAACTGCAGCCATCGGCTCTACCGCTGGAGCTTCTAGAGAAACCAGAGGGACCACAGCTTCGGCTACAGGAAGTTCTAACTCTTCTGATAGTAGAGACTCTAAAGCTGAAGCGGTCAGCCCCATACCAAGGGTGACTTCTAGGACTCCTGGGATTTCCAAAACTGCTGTTTCTTCTGCCGCAGTTTCCACGACCTCTGGTGCGAACAGGTCGAACAGTTCTTCTGGCACAACCATGGGAATTTCAGGGAGCACTTCTGGGGCCAGAACTTCCGCAAGGATTTCTTGCGTAAGCTGCTCTTCTGCAAGAACCTCTGACAGGATTTCCTGTGTGGGCCGCTCTTCTACTTCTTCAATCACCGGCACTGGGAACCCAGCACATTCCATGAGCCAAGGAGAAGGTTTTACCTGAGCGCCATCGCCCTGCAGAATCAGCGCTTTTGATTGCTGGAATTCTGCCAGTACCCTGAAGCCCATCTCTTGCCAGCAAGAATCTCCACTGCGCAAGAGCGCCATCGCCAAGGTTTGACAGAGATTTTCCCACTGGGAGTATCCGTTGGCTGTGCCTAGCTCTGTCAGAGTCCGAGCCAGGGTCAGTATCTCTTCGCGCACAGGCTCAAACCGAGGCTGGATGAAGCATTCCTGTAGAGCGTAAATCCCTTCATCGACTTCTTCTAAGAATTCAGCGGGTAGCGTAAGCGGTTCTGGTTCTGCGGGGGCTGCGACTAATTCGGGTTCTGCCTGGGATAGGACAGCAAAAATCTCTACTGGTTCTGGCTCTATCGGTTCTGGCGCTTCGAAGGCTAGAGGGACAGTAACAAGTTCTGCTTCAACAAATATGGGTTCTTCTTGAGGTATGGCTTCAACAATTTCTGCTATTTCTGTTGCTTCTACTAGCGGTGCTGTGACCTCGAGCGGTACTTCCAGAGAGGCCAGAACGAGTTCAGGCTCTGTCTCTTGCCCTGTAAGGTCCCCAGTAGATGCAATGGCCTCTACTACAGGAACTGCAAGCGGTACTTCAGGAGCCAGGACAAATTCAGGTTCTGTTTGGGAGAGCGCTTCTATTTCAACAGCCACAGGTTCATAAGCTGCTACCTCAATGCCGTTGAGCTTTTGCTCAATGCGCATCAGCAGAGGTTCAACTTCTTGCAGGGCGGCTTCGTCTAGTTCAAGATTGACAGCCGGTAGTCGATCAACGACACCTTGTAAGATAATCCGAGCTTGATCTAAATAGCTATGGAGGACGGCATCAAAAAGCGCAGGCTGATTGTGGATTTCACGGCAAAAATGCTCCAAGCGAAAGGCAATTTGCCGGATCGCTTGCAGGTGGAGCATAGCAGCTCCTCCCTTGAGGGAGTGAAAAGACCGATATAGCTCTTCGCGGATTTCGTCTAGATCTAGGCTTGGGTCAAAATCTGGGGTGCTTAGGGACAGCAAGTTCCGCTCGGCAGTCACTAAGTTCTCTTGGGCTTCTTCAATAAAATATCCCAAAATTCTCTGTTGGTCAGGACTGAGCGGCGTATGCACTAAAGTCGTTACTACAGGAGCAGGAAGCCCGGTTATAGGAGCGACGGGAGGGACAGAAATTTCAGGTTTTTCTTCTTCAACTTCTTCAACTAGTGTTGCCTGTTCTAACTCAAATGGTTTTAATGTTTCTACTGCTTCTGGCTGTTCTAGCCAAAGCTGTTCTATCTCAAAGGGTTCTAAAGTTTGTATAGAATCTGTGCTTAGGTTATTGAGCTTGGCTGCAATCTTCTCTCCGATTGGCCCCATATCAGCTAAACACTTCTCATTGATGACTGGGTCAATCGTCGGTAGCGCGTAGAACATAACCTTGAGCAGATCTAGCCCCTGCAAGAGGTAGCCTTCTAACTCTTGGTCTATGTGCAGTTGGCGGTCTTGCAAGATGTTGAAACAATCTTCTAGTTTGTGAGAGACACCCAGGATTGCCTGGAGGCCCAGCATGGCGGCTCCACCCTTGACTGAGTGCGCAGCCCGAAATAGTTCTCTGAGAACATCTGCAGGGTCATCACTGTACTGTAGCTCCATCAAGCCCTGTTCCATCGTATTGAGATGGTCACGGGCTTCCTCGATAAAGTACTCCAGGATGCGTTGCTGTGCGTCTTGCTCCATGGAAAAGCTCCTTTATCCGTTAGCTATTAAAAGATATGAACGGGTTGCCGTGGCTTTCTAAAGCCGATTCCACGGAGTCTTCTGCGGTAGGCCTATCGTCAGACTGCGGGCTTTTTGAGACCTGGAAACGGTCGGTGGAGGTCTCCAGACTATTGGACACCGCTACGAGCTCATGCAGAGAGTCAGAAACACGACGAGCTTCTTTTGAAGTTGTTTGAGCAGTACCTTCTAGCCCTTCCATGACCTTGGCTACCACACGCGCTGTTTCTTCTTGATCTACAGCCGTATGGGCAATGCCTGTAACTAGCATGTCAATCTGGCGTGAGACGGTAATAATCTCATCCAGAGAAGCTTTAGACTGTTGAGCTACGGCCGTTCCCTGAATGACCTGGTTAATTCCGGTATCCATGGCCGCCATAACACCGCTGGTCTCTGATTGAATATTTAGTACAATCTGTTCGATTTCTCGGGTTGCTTTGGCTGCCCGGTCGGCCAACTGGCGCACCTCATCCGCTACGATAGCGAACCCCCGTCCTGCCTCTCCGGCCCGTACCGCTTCAATACTGGCATTCAGCGCCAGCAGATTGGTTCGAGAAGAGAGCTGGTTGATCAGAGCAACGATCTTAGAAATTTCTTGCGTAGATTCTGCTAAGCGCTTTACTTTCTTGCCGGTCTCTGAGACCGTTTCGCGGATCGCTAAAATTCCTGCTACTGTCCGCTCTACCGCTTCTCCCCCGCGCGTTGCCGTTTCGCTGGCTTGACGTGCTACCGTCTCCGCTGTCCGTGCGTTTTGGGCTACTTGCTGGATAGACTCCGTCATATTGCGCACGGCCCAGAGGGTCTGACCAATTTCCTCGGATTGGCGTAAGGCATCGGTGGATAGACCACGGGCAAACTGTTCGTTCTCCAGAGCAGAAAGGCTGACCTGTCCGGCCGTTAGCTTGACCTTGCGGACCAGTTGGCTGAGGTTCTGAATAGTCAAGTTGAAGGAGTCTGCGACTGCTCCCATAATGTCTGCGGTGACTTCCGCCTGGACTGTCAGGTCTCCCCGCGCAGCGCCCTCAACTTCATCCAAAAGTTTGATTACTTGGCGCTGTAGATCTTCTTTCTCTTGCTTTTGTCTGCTGGACTCTTGCTGCTGTTCCTTCAGAAAGGTACCGAGCTTGCTCATCAAACTCTTGGCAGGGTCTATCAGCTTTTTAGAGGTTTGGGAGAGAAGTACTAAGGAAGCTGCTGTTCCGAGCAGGACCGGCAAACCATAGAAAGCGGCTTTATCCAGCGGCAGTCCTTCTGTGATGGCCCAACCTAACCCTAAAAAGCCTCCTATTCCTGGAATCAACACGATCGGGAGCAAAGTTTTCCCGATTTGCTCTTGTTGTGAAACTGCACTTTCAAACTCTGCTGGGCTCAGGAGGTCTTCCTGTTTGCTGGGAGGAGTATTGGACGCTGGAGCCTGCGAAGAACGGTCTTCTAACATTGTGCTCATCATCGGACTGGGTAAGCCCATATCTGCATAGGAACTTTGTTCTCTCATTTCTTCTCGGCTGGGCTCATTGGAACGGGTTGCATAGTTTGGAGCAGGATAATCTTGCGCAGAAGGGGCCGTCGATTCAGTCTCTGGAGAGGAGAAAGGTTCCAGATAAAAATTTTGATAAGCGATCGCTTCTGACGGCGAAGGTTCCTCTCTAGGTTCTTCTTGCAGAAAATTTGTGGGACCCAGGTTGCTAGTTGGATAGGGGAGTTCAGATTCTGGACTGGCAAAACTGGAGTCTGGGGATTCGTAGTTGTTCATTCCAAAAAAGGGCTCGGATTCGCTTGCAGACATAGGACTGGCCACCGTTTGGGGTTCCATATTTTCCAGGTCCAATCGCTGTAGCGCCTTGTGCGCTGTTTGGTGAATTTCAGGATCAGCATTGAGCCCTAGAACCTTCTCATATTGGATCCGTGCCATATCAGGGCGACCTATTTGCTGTTGGGCTGAAGCCAACCAGAGACGAAGATTTGGGTCTTCAGGCTGGACATCTACAAGATGGGTAAACAGATTGACGGCTTCCTCGTAATTCTCTTGAGCAAAAGCCTCTACTGCTTGTTGATATTCGGTTGCCGAAACCATGGTCCTACCTCTTTTGAAACTCGTCTTTGAAAACTCATCTTGCATGCGCTGGGTGAATGGTCTTAGGCTGCTGCCCATTGTTTGGCGGTGACGATGGAGCCAGGAGTAAGGAGGATCACAGGTTGGTCCTCAGTGTGGAACTTGCCCTGAATATGTTGGGCCAATCCTTCTTCTAAAGATTGATTCACCATCTCTTCAATCTGGTCTGCATTGATCCAGGCCATACCTTGGATAGCGTGCACGGCCAATCCCAAAACTCCTTCTCCCTCTTGCACAACAATCACGGAACAGGAACCGATAAATTCTGTACTGGCCTGACCGTAGAGCTGGCGAAGGTCCAGAATCCAGATAATTTCTCCCCGTAAATTAAAGGTTCCCAAAAGGAGTGAAGAGATATTGGGCATAGGCGTAATTTGCTCTGGCAAAATCTCTACGACTTCGACAACGGTAGTAGCGGCGAAAGCAAATTGTTCTTCTCCAGACAGACCAAAGCGCAGGTAAAGGTCTCCTTGCGGTATGGGCATGCGGGGAGCGTCTTCTAAGGGAGTGAGGTCTATCCCTCGGAAAGCGGTGTTTACTGCGTTCGAGTCTCGTGCGTTCAAGTCTTGTGCCATGCAGCCTTATCTCTTAAGTAGATTTCTAACGATTTGAATCAGTTCTTGGGCAATAAAGGGCTTGGTGATGTAGGCATCTGCTCCCTGCTTCATACCCCAATAACGGTCAAATTCTTCCCCTTTAGAACTGCACATCACCACGGGCAACTGTTGGGTAACCGGGTTGGATTTCAGCCTGCGGCATACTTCGTAGCCATTCAGCCGAGGCATAATGATGTCCAGAACTACAAGATCAGGGCGGATACGCTCCACCTGATTGAGCGCTTCCAGTCCATCCTGGACAGAGATTACTTCAATCCCGTTTTCGCGCAGCACACTCGCAATCATTTCTCGCTGGGATAAATTGTCTTCGACAAGCATTACGGTGCTCATGGCAATCTCATGAAAGGGTTTTAGAAGAAGGGGTAGAAGAAGAGGAAGGAGAAGATACAGAATTGTTCTCAGCAGAGCCTACATACTTATCAACAATGGCCAACAGCTCCTGCTCGCCAAAGGGCTTGGTCAGGTACTCTGTGGCCCCAGCCATACGGGCTCTCACTCTGTCAATGAAGCCGTCTTTGCCTGTGAGCATGACCACAGGAGTTTTATGAAACGCTCCTGATTTGCGAATCATGGCGCATAGCTCATAGCCATCCATCTTCGGCATGGCAATATCCATGAGGATCAGGTCTGGCATCAGCTTGTACAAATCGGCAATTGCCTTAACCGGGTTGGCAATGGTATGAACCTGATACCCTCTGCCACCGAGGAAATTTTCTACACTTTTCTGAATGACAATACTGTCATCAATGCAGACTACGACCCGGCTTCCGCTAGAAGCACTAGAAGCACGTATCGGAGCAACTTCCAAGTCGCGAATACCTAGAATTCCCTCTTCTACGTAGGGCATGATGGCCTTGGTTACGGTCACGATGTCGCGGCAGAGAAAGCGAGCAATAGAGCGGAGACTATGGGTCCCGTTTATCCAGCGAACGAGTTGGTCATAGGCTGTTTTAGGTAGCTTTTGCTGTAGCAGGTCTTGAGAATTGATGAAAGGACGCTGTTCAGGGGAGAGCACACGAGGCTGGAGTTTTTGCCACTCCGTCATCCGAGCGCCGACCCGCTTGAGGGTCAAGCCTACTTCCAAGGGGAGCAGCACCGCTGCCATCGATGGTTTGTCATCAAAAATAAAAGAGCCCTGGTTCAGGGTCATCAGATCGAAAAACACTTCTTCGACCATGGCTTGAATGATCTGTTTAGCCTGGACGGACTCAAGCTGTCCCTGGTTCACCAATTGAACGAGAAAGGCGTACTCCGGAGCTGTTTGATCGGCGGAAGGTTCTAAAATATGCCGATCTTCAACCAAATGTGTGAGGTTGAAGCGCTGCAAATAGTCTTTGAGCCGTCTAAATCCGCCTTCCGTCTCAGCGGCATAAATACAACGCCCTTGCTCAAAGGCGACGACCCAGAAGCGGTTCTTCTGTTCCGTTTCCAGAAAGAGTTCTCCGGAGCGTTGACCTAATTCAATGAGCTGAAGAAGGTTAGAGGCATCCATCTCATGGAGTTTTCCCTGCATCGGCATCCTTGTCCTGATCGTGATGGTTTGCGATCTCTAAGACCGTCCGCTACTCGCAGAGGTAACACCATGGGGCGTCACGCACTATGAGGAGCCTGATCTCAGTCTTCCCTCCGTGAGCTCACGGACCTCTCGCTGCAATATAAAGATTTGGTTAATTCTCTGTGTATTAGCGCGATTACGGAGCCACAGGAATTTCGAGCGCAGGTAATAATACGCGCAGCGGAAAAGGGTAGACTGATTTATAAAGACACCGACTAACCTTTACCCTTCATCAACACGTGCGCTACCTAGGAATCATTCAGCGCAAAAGCAAAACTTTTCTGGGCCAGCAGGAGCTTTATCTGCTAGCGAAAGAAGAGGGCGACTATGTTTGGAAAGCGACGCAAGGTCAGCTTTCTTCAGACCAGCTAAGCCGATTTGGACCCGGTGCGATGGTGATTGCAGAAATCACGCAAGGGAAACAACTCCAGCGGGTAGAAGATGCAGCGCCTCATCTCGTAGCGATTCTTCAAGGATTTGTACGCTTTACGGACAATTTGCGGAATCAGTCCAGTGAGATAGATCTTTGGCGCAATGCTCTAGATCTTCAAGCGAAGGCGGTTTCAGACCGTGAGCAAGAGTTGATGGATTGGGAAAATCGTCTGGCGCTATTTCAGCAAGAATTGGGCATTCAGCAGAGTCCCTCAGGCGGAATAGTCGGTGCTAGTGAAGCAGGTTCCCAGCAAAACGAAGCCGAATTCATCAAGTTGCGTTCTGTCTTAGACAACAAAGAGCAGCAACTCATAGCTATGCATGGTGAGCTTGACCAACTCAGAAGCAAAATCCAAGGACAAGAAGAACTAGGTCAGCTCCTTCAAACTTCCAATGCGGATCTACAAAAGGAGTTAGAGCAAGCCCATGAGCGCTATGAGCAATTGACTTGGGCCAATCAAAATCAGCAGGCTGACCGTTCTGTCTCTGTGGATAACACCTTAGTAGTCTCTCTGCAGGAAGTTCTACAAGCCCAACAGCTACATCATCAAGAAAATGATCAAAATTTCAATGCCCTGCTGCAAGACCTGGATACCACACTCGACAAGCTCCGGATGCAAGCGCAGCAATTGGCGGAGAGCCAGCAGGCGCATCAAGCTGAAACGCTAAATTTAGCAGAGCTCTATCGACACCTCCAATCCCAAAATCAAGAAGCTCTTGCCCAAAGTCTGCAGTGGGAACAGACCGAGGGTGTGTTTCAAGCCTATAGTCAGCACTATCAGAAGTATCAAAAGTTCCTCGCGAGTCTTGAGGACCTCTATACCCAGCAGCGTCAGGCTTCTGCCCTGTTAGAAGAGCAAGTAGGACCTGCAGGGGTCACCGAAGCGCTTTCTCCAGAATTAGAGAAAAAACGTCAAGAGCTTCGTCGTTCTGCTCAACAGGTCCAAGACCAAGAGTATGAACTGCTAGAGATAGAGCAGCATGTCCAAAGTTTGCAAGACCGTTTAGAAAAGATGAAGAAGGAAGGCGCTTCCGAGGACGATATTGAGGAAGTCGTAGATGATTTGGACTTCCAGCAGCAGCGCTGTCAGATTCTAAAAGAAGGCCTTGCACCCCAGCAACAACGGTTAAAACAATCGGAAGAAGAGCTACAGCAGCAAATCAATGCCTTCCGGCAAAGCTCGGGTGCAGGCTCGTCTTCAATTCCAGTGCCCGAGGTACTAGAGCCCCTGGTCCATCAGATGGCAGAACGGGTCCAGCAACTTGCTCAATATCTGAAAACTCAAGAAGAAGAGCTATCTTCTTGGTGGCAGCAGGTTCAGGAGCAACTGCAGCAGCATCAGCAGCAAAAAAGTCTATGGCAAGAATTGACGGACCACCTAACAGCCCAAGAAGCGTCCTATCAGCTTCAGTGGTCTGCATATCAAGACCAGCAACAAAAGCTCCAAGAACAGATCCAGGTTATTCAGCACACTCAAGAAGTATTGCTTCAACAACGGAATGATTTGGTTACTTTGCAGGGGAGCCTGAATGGCCATTTAGAGCAACCTTTGCAGATGCTTCAAGATCTACTAGAGGGCGAAGTTAAAAACTAACGGGTCCGCGCTAAGGTCCAACCTTGAACTTGCCCCAAGGATTGGTAAACAAAGCCAACTTTGTCTAGCGCTTGGCGTGATTCTGGGGAGAGCCACAAGACTTTTGGTTCTTCGGTACTAATCACTTTCGCTGCGGTTGTTTCATTTCCTGGAGTAGGCGCATAAAAAGCGAGGGCTGCGAACTCTGTGAAACGGTCACCGTTGCCTTCAAAAACCAAATCAATCGGTTCTTGGGAATTTACTAAAGTGATTAATTTCTGCTGGCTAAATTCTTTAAAAGCAGGACTATAGTTCCCCAGAGAAGTGGTCCCTGCCGCCAGAATCAGGGTTAGCCAGGGAGCTCCAATTACGCTGCCAGCCCAAAAAGGAAGCCACTGTCCTAACCAGCCTCGATTCATATAGCAGACCAAAGGGAACAGCCAACCGATGCCTAAAGCCGTCGCTAAAGGAAGATAGGGAAATGCACTAGGAATCAGACTGGGCGAAAGATAGAGCGCTACAACAAGACCCAGTAAAAGCAGGGCAAACAACCCAATCAAGTAGCTTAACCAAGCAATTCCCTGTTCAGGACGTGCTACATAAGCCCCTGCATAGGTAGCACTTCTACTTTGCTCACGGGTGGTCTGCTGCCAAAGTCGGTCTAGCGCAACTCCAGCCAAAAGTGCCAAAAAAGGACAAATCTGGACTAGATAATAGGGGGTTTTTGTTTGAAAGATCTGGAGGAGTACAAGGAAAGCAAAAGGGTAGGTGAGTGGTAAAAAATTGGATTCTTTTCGCTCTTGCCAAAGCACCCAAGCGCCTGCCAACGCGAAAAGAGTCCAAGGGAATGTATTGGCTGGCAGGTTCCATAAATAGTAGAAAGGTCCTACATGGTGAAAGTCTCGCTTGCTTAGAGAGAAGAGAATGCCGAATAGCCCATCATAGACAGCAGTTCCATAGGCTTTGCTGGCTAGCCAGTACCAGACACCAAAGAGGGCTAAACCCGCTCCAGCCCCAATATAGAGATAGGAATTTTGGAGCAGTTTATGTCGTTTGTTTTGAAAAAGGAAGTAGGGCAGCAGAGCGACAACGGGAACTAAAGCCATAGAACTTTTGAGCAAGATACTGAGACCCAGCATCACGCCCCACCCGATAGCCACAAAACGCGTTCCAGTCTTAGGTGCTTGCAGGAGACACCAAATGCCCACTAATTCCAAGAAGGTTAAAACAACATCCTGCCCGGCTAACCGCCCATTGCTCATCCACAAATAGATGGTCGGTAATATCAAGGCTCCCAAGAAAGCCCGGCGAGCCTCAAAAAATTCTCGCCCAATAAAATAGGTCATCAAAACGCCCAGAAGGGCGGCCAGGCTGCTTGGGAAACGCGCACTCCACTCACTCACACCGAACAGGCTATAGCTGGTGGCGATCAGCCATTGATTAAGCGGGGGTTTTTCAAAATAGGGATTGCCCAAAAAAGTAGGAGCCAGCCAGTTTCCACTGAGGTACATCTCACGGGCCATCTGCGCATAGTAGCCTTCGTCAGACCCCGCCATACTCTGCTGGCCTGAGTTTACCCATAGGGTGGGTATAGTCCAGAGGAGCAGCAGGCCACTGTACAACCAATCTAGAGCAGCAGGTGTACGGTTGGGTTCGTAGCGGACAATCATGACGTAGCCCTGAAGATTTGACGAAGAATTTGGTAGAAGTGAAATATTTCACCAAAGGTATTGTTTATTAGCTAGTTACTCAAGGCATCATATGTTTTATAGTTAGAGATTGTCAGAGAACGGAGCGGATCAGTGCCCAATATTAAGTCGGCTATCAAACGCGTGGAAGTGGCGGAGCGTAACCGTCAGCGTAATGTGCAGTACAAGTCTACAATCAAGACCTTAGTTAAGAAATCCTTAATAGCCGTGGATGCTTACGGACAAAATAACACACCGGAGACCCTGTCCAGCGTCAATGCAGCGATCGCAGAAGCTTATTCAAAAATTGATAAGGCTGCTGGTCATGGGGTAATGCATAAAAATACTGCTAGCCGCAAAAAAGCTCGTTTGGCTGCTGCCCTGCAAAGAGCGACCAAAGTTTAGGTCTTGGGCAATAGGGGGACGTGGTCGCTACTCTGAGCATCCCTAAGCTCTAGATTGAAAACCTGGGCGAAGCTCTGGATGACCATGGGCTGAATTTGCTCTATGGTCACATTGGGAAGCCATTGTTGTATAGACCCTACCTCCCGGCCCGTAAGCCCACAGGGCACAATCCGCTCGAATCCCTTGAGGTCTGGACAGACATTCAAGGCAAATCCGTGCATGCTAATCCAGCGAGAAACCTTGATCCCTAGGGCACAAACTTTACGGCCCTGGCACCAAACTCCCGTTAAACCAGCGATTCGTTCTCCTGGTAGCCCTAGGTGCGCCAAAACTCCAAGCTGGACTTCTTCGAGCTGACGCAGATATTGATGAAGGTCTTTGCCGTGATGGGTGAGATCCAAAATCGGATAACCGATCAATTGCCCTGGGGCATGATAGGTGACTTCTCCTCCTCGTTCGATACGGTGAAGCTCTGCCTCACCTTGGGTGAATAGAACGTGGCGGGGGTCTGCTCCTTGGCCCAAGGTATAGACGGGAGGATGTTCTAAGAGCATCAAAAGGTCGGGCCGACTACGGTCTTGCACTTTCCAGGCCAAGAGCATTTTTTGCCACAGCCAGGCCGTAGTGTAGGGAACGGTTCCGAAAGAAAGAACGATGCAGTCCCTCATAGCTCTAGAGAAATAGCATCCACAGGACAAACGGGGATGCATTGCTCACAGACAACGCAACGACTACGGGTGAACTGTAGTTGGAAGGTCTGCTTGTTGAGCGATAGGGCACCTGTGGGGCAGACGGCGGTACAAAGGCCACAGTGGACACAGGACTGTTCATCAATGGAAATTTCCTGCCCCAGTTGCGACACCTGAATGCTTTGATCTCGCATCCAGCTCAAAGAGGCTTCCATCTGGTCAATATCCCCAGAAAGCTCCACGACTAATTTTCCGACTTCATCCGGAGCCACCTGAGCTCGGAGGATATTACAGGCAATATTGAAGTCTTTAGCCAGTCGATAGGTGACGGGCATGTGCACGTTTTGAGGAGAAAAAGTCAGAATGACTCGTTTACGCATAGCAATCTGAGCCTGTTGGTTTGCCCTCTCCCATCATATAAGTAGCTAGGTAGAATTAAATAGAAGTCCCCCTCGAGGGGGACGGCGATAGCCGGAGGTTATCCTAGGAAACTTTTAGAATCTCAAGCTGATACTTTTACATGGTTAACCGAGGTAGATAGCAAGCCTGTCCATGGTTTTGCCTGCCCTAGCTTTGATGATGTGATGAAGCGTAGTCCTTTTGCTGAATAGGGGTTGAACTTTATCTGCAATGTTATTACATTAGTATTACTGCTTCTTTAAGGATGCGACTATGTACACGCTAAAGATTCGTCGAGTTGGAAATTCTCAAGGCATTACTCTGCCCAAAGAGCTTTTGCAAAAGTTAAATGTGCGCGAGGGGGATAGTGTATTTGTCACTGAAACTGCTGAGGGGGTTCAACTCACTGCCTATGACCCTGAGTTTGAAAAAGCGATGGCAGCTTATAGAAAAGTGAGCAGCAAGTACAAAAATGCCTTGCGTGAACTCGCTCAATGAAGGAACCTTTTTGGCTAAATGAGCGCATGGTCAGGGCCATGCATGCTGACCAAATATTACAGCATGGGGGTAGTTCAGGCATTCGAGATGAAAATTTGCTCTCGGCTAGTCTAGCTAGGCCGCGACACGTATTTACCTATGCGGATACTCCGACTTTATTCGATTTAGCGGCAGCATATGGTTACGGCTTGGCAAAAAATCATCCATTTATAGATGGGAACAAAAGGACTGCCTTTGTTGTAATGGCAGCTTTTCTGGAGTTAAATGGCTATTCTCTCAATGCTCCGGAAATGGAAGTCGTTTTAATCATGGAACGTTTAGCGACCGATCAGGAAAGTCAAGAATCATTGTCTGAATGGCTTAGGGAGAAATCAGTCCTGCTTTAAGTCGCTAAGATGAAACATCGAAGTTCTTAATCTTTTTGCAAGACAAAAGCAATAGCATCAGCTCGATTTTTAAGCTCACCATCTAATTGCTTTTCTCGGAGTGTAGCTAAGATGCTCTTAAAGGCCGGGCCTGGTTTTAAACCTAAACTCTTGAGATCATTTCCGGTGAGCAAGGGAGCTGTTTCTTTCCAGGCTTTTAGATACTGGTGAATTGTCTGACGCAAAGGTGAAGAAGCACGAGCTGCGAGCAGGAGTAGGAGTTCATAGGAAATAGCTTCCAAGTGTCCATAGACCACACTGGCTTTAGCATTTACCTTCAAGGCTTGCTCTAGCTTTTCTTCTAGAGCGAACAGCTGCTCTAAGCGTTCAAAAGATTCTCCAGAGAGATTTAATTGGCCTGCTACTTGTAGAGATTCTCTCAAAGACAAAGTAGACAGAATCAGTTCTAAGCGCAATAGCCAGGGATGTTGGAGTCGGTTACTTTCAGGCATTTGATGTTTCAGAATAGACCACCAACGATTCATTCTATGTAGTTGGCGAATGAATGCGGGTGACTGAGTGATTCCTTCAAGCTTAGGATGAATACAGCGGAGGGCTCCCAGTACATCCAAATGTTTAAGCGCTGCCAGCCAATGCCCTGATTCCAGAATGTAGCGGACTTCTGTTTTTAAGCGATCCCCACCGACTCCATCATGGAGACCCGATTGAAGGGCATAAAGGATATGGCTCTCCGTTTGTGGCTCCAACGCGAATTGCAAACGAGTCGCAAAGCGTACGGCTCGAAAAATACGGGTTGGATCTTCGATAAA
Source organism: Gloeobacterales cyanobacterium (assembly GCA_038245785.1). Classification (GTDB taxonomy): domain Bacteria; phylum Cyanobacteriota; class Cyanobacteriia; order Gloeobacterales; family PMM-0068; genus Sivonenia. The sequence continues at coordinate 46,593 of JBBRSB010000005.1, forward strand.
ACTATTGGCATGAAGAACACGGACTTGTTTCTTTTCAAGATCGTCCAAGCCTCCGAAGAAATCTAAGAGCACCCCTTGCTCGGGGCCATTTAAGCAGATAGCCATCGCGTTAACCGTGAAATCTCGACGATAGAGATCCTGACGAATAGAAGAAGACTCTACCTCTGGGTTGGCTGCGGGGTAAGCATAAAACTCAGTGCGGGCCGTGGCAATATCCAACATCAAACGGTCAGGCCATAGAAGCGTGGCTGTTTGATAGCGACCATAGACTTCTAGGCGAGTTTCCGGATAATCCTGTTGCAGTTGTTCGGCTAAATGAACAGCCATACTCGAAGAAGACCCGTCTGTCGGCACTTCCCCGGTTTCGAGGTTTCCTAGCTCCACCACTACGTCTAAATCAATATTTTCGGTAGGGTGATCCAAGAGCACATCCCGAACGGCACCGCCTACCAGATAGAGTTTCAGTTCCAGGGTATCGGCGTGCTTACCCGCTTGCGTGAGAATAGACCACACCCGTGCCGGTAACTTTTGGGCCAGGAGGTCTACATTGCGGTAAGGAGTGATCGCATAAGTGGGTTTTCGGCCGTTTCTAGAGTTTTGCAGCGTAAGATGCCGCAATACGTCAGTGCGAGAAACAATGCCCACCAATCGGCCAGCCTGCATCACGGGTAAACGACCAATATCAAATTTGACCATCAGCTCTTCGATTTCGGACAGGGGCGTGGTGGGGGTGATCGTTCTTACCAGGCGCGGCATATATCCCTTCACCGGAGCGTGACCAAAACCGTGGTGAAGAGCGATGTCTATATCTCGACGGGTCACAATCCCTGTAAGCGCACCTGTTTCATCAACTACGGGTAAGCCCGAATGGCCATAGCGCAATAGGACCCGCTGAGCTTCCTGAATCGTGCACTCCGGGCGAACGGTTCGTACTGGGCTGGACATTAATACTTTTGCTAAAACGGGACGGGGCAGAAGTTCTAGAAGTTTCTGTTTGAGTTCCTCTAAAATTGCCTCACTGCTACTTCCTCTGATTTGGGCTGAGGCTGCCTGGGCATGACCGCCACCGCCATAGTCACTAAACAAAACGCCAAGGTCTACCCCTTCGATACGCGAACGCCCAATGAGACTGTTACGGACTACCTCTCGGTCTTGATGACCGGCGACGAAAAGACAGAGGTCTAGATTCTGCATATCTACTAAAGAAGAGACCAAGGCAGAAAGCCCAACCGTAAATTGGGGAAGGGTAATCGCTACGTACCCCAGACGATAGTGCCCATGAGTTTCTACGACTAATTGCTCTAAGACCTCAGGCAAAAGCAGCTGCACTTCCTCCGTCAGCCCTCCCTCCACATACTCCTGGACCACCTTGAGATTTACACCTTGGGTCATCAACCAAGCCAGGGCTAAGGCATCGCGCGAGGTACTGGCTGGGTAGGTCAAAGAGCCAGTGTCTACATGAATACCAAGCGCCATGACCGTACTTTCATTGGCGTTCACAGAAAGAGATTGGGACTGCAATTTTTCCGCGATGATCGTGCAGGTAGACCCCACAGGCTCGATCCAAGATTCAAAGGGCTTGAACGTAGCAGGCTGTCCTGGATGATGGTCGAATAGATAAACTTTTTGGGCTTGCTGAATCCAGGCTCCACAGGCTCCAAATCGCTCTTCGTCCTGAGCATCCACCAGAATGAGCGAGCGAATTTTTTTAGGATGGACGGCACGAGCTTCTATAAAAGGAAATTCATCTCGATAGAGCGCGAGAAACTTTTTAAGGCTGGGATGAGCCCCTCCCGTCAACACAATCTTGGCCCCAGGCCATAGCCGAGCGGCCCCCACCGCTGCGCCGAGGGTATCGAAATCTGCCGTGGTATGACAAAGAATTAGATCCACAAGATTTGTATGAGCCTCCGCTTCTATCCTAGAGCTAGAGCAGCAACCCCGGCGATATTGCCCACGAGCAAGACATCCGAATTCAACACTTGTATAGAATGGAGATTCATCGTGGAGTGAAGCTGTATGTCAGACTTACTCAAGAGAATTACGGTTAACCCTAAACAGTGTGGTGGTCGCCCCTGTATCCGAGGGATGAGAATTCGAGTATCAGATGTACTAGACCTGTTTGCTGCCGGACTTAGTGCTGAACAAATTTTGGAAGAGATGCCTGATTTGGAGGCAGATGATCTGAAAGCAGCACTTCTATATGCCTCACGTAAGCTCAATCATCCAGTGTTAGTGGCATGACAATCTGGGTAGATGCTCATTTGTCCCCTGCGATTGCAACTTGGATCACTAGCACTTTTTTTGGCATAACAGCATTGGCTTTGCGCGATCTTGGTTTGAGAGATGCTGAAGACCCTGAAATTTTTGAAAGAGCAAAAGCTCAAGATGTGATTTTCATGACTAAGGACAGTGACTTTGTGGATTTGGTTGATCGATTTGGAGCGCCACCAAAAGTCATTTGGTTGACCTGTGGAAATACATCAAATGCTCGGCTACGGGAGATTCTGAGTACAACGTTGTTAGCAGCACTCGAACTGTTACGAGCAGGCGAAGGATTGGTCGAGATCAGTGGAGATTAGCCTAATATGTGCCCTGAGGCAGACTACTGAAGAGGTCCTATAGAGGAAATTGAGACCTAAACCTAAAAAATTGGGCAGTAAACTTCCCGCTATCCACTGAAATTTACCGAGGTTGTCTGCCTAGTGTGCTATTCAGGTGACTAGATAAAGAAAGTCAGTCAAAAAACAGGTGGCTTACATAGTCTACATACTCACTTAGTAAAAGATTATGATTGAAGCTGTAACAACTATGAACAAAGCTTATGCATTCATCCCAAGGTTCGCAGAATCCATCGCACAGAAAGACTTTCCAACTAATTTGTGAGTGCTTGGATGAAACAAAAAAACTAAAAAAAGAGAAGGTTACTGAAAAACTTAAGGATTATGGAGGAAAACTAGCTCAATTACAACGCTTGCTAATTATTTATCCGAGAACTTCTTCTTCTGTTTTGCTTATTGTAAATTTTGTATTTTTTGTTGCCAGTTTGTTAATTATTAACTATTTTCCAATTCCTGATGAGATTCGTTTGACCCTATTTTGTATTTTCTTCGTTCTGTACTTCGCAATACCAATATTCCTTGAATGGCACATTTCTCAATTTAATATGGAATGGGATGAGAAATGGGGACGTGTTTTAGGTAGCTATTTGGATAAAACAAATCTTAATCCGATTCAAGCAGAACGTAGAATTAAAAGAGCAATTCGTTACTACAGTAGTAAAGGTAGACCTTTTAGTTTTATTGTCAATCTTTTGGGAAGTGGGATCTTTATAGGTTGTCTTTCTGATCCAGCTTTTCAAAAAGCTCTTATGACAATGTCATGGACAGAAATATATAAAGCTAATTTGCTGGGGGCAGTGTGTACAGTTGTTATGCCACTTATCTATTACTACTGCATCATTAAGTACGACATACCTATAGCTTGGATGGAGAATGTTGCAATGCAAATTGAGCTTGAAGGCTTAGATGATTAACTGCATAAAACTTGTACTTTCCAGCGATCAAGATGCAAATAAAAGACACGCTCTAGTATCTGCCTCAACCAAACCTTCATATTCTTCCAGAATCTCTGTCATAGTTGCGCCATAGGCGAGAAGATTCAGAATATACTCAACTGTAAGACGTGTTCCTCTAATGACTGGCTTTCCCGCCATGACTTTGGGATTGGTGGCGATTCGGTTCAAAAGTTCTTGGTCTGTCATGATTCTAAAATGCTGTGTTTAATCGGTTATGACTATCATAAGCAATCTTGCCATCTAGCAGAATCTATTGGTCCGGATGCAGCTATTGCGCAGATGGGAAATATGCGCAGAATTGAACATATGGCTAGCCCAACCGAGCATATTCAGCAACAGTTGCGAAATCAGCTAAATGAAGGTTCCTATATTCTTCCTCCGCTCAAGCGTTGGGGAGATGGGTCGCCTTTCTGGGGCGTATTGATTCGGCTCTCGCGAGATGAGGCGGAATCCTTCCGGACCCAGCCACCGCTTCACTCTCTTATTCCAGGAGAAGCGCCTGTCTTAGGACTTGCGATCGGGGGCAGCTATGCCAAAGAAAGCGAACGTTTGGCTTCTGATATTGACCACCAAGGCTATGGCGGTATCGTCCAGTTCAATGACTACACCCATGACGATACATTTCTGCGTATTGTCTTTGGAGAATTTCAGTATCCGATTTTGGTCCCCATAGACCATCTCAAAGACTTCTGGGCCGAATTAACCCTAGGTTGTTGTCGCCACTTCCTGATGGTGGCCCATGAAAGCAATTGCTACGGATGGTGGGAATCGGACCTGCTATTAGGATAAGTGTTGCGAGATGTGTGCCAATGCTTAAGAGAATCTTAAGAAATTTATTTTATCGGGGATCGCTTGAAGGCTCTCTGGATAAGAGCTTTGAGGGGATCGTCAGAAATTTCAGCTACTGAGATTATTTAAGAATATATTTTCAATCTTCTTCATGAAACAAGCTCTTTTAAAAAAATGCAGGTTTTGTAAATACTACGGCCAAGATCACGGCACACAGGGCGTCTGTACGCTCATGAATGTACCCGTGCATGGTGAATGGCAAGCCTGTCGTATGGGAGTACTTGTTTTTACCTGTGAAGAAAGACTTGATGCTGCCTCTTTAGACGCTGACGCTATTTCTCCTTCCGCTCAGCCTTTTCAATATACGCATGCGCATATCCCCCAAGATGAAATGTGGCTGACCGGAAGTACTCATCATTCTCGTCACATGAAACAGGAAGCTATATAGCTTGCTTCGGATAGGCATTTACCTCGACCATGTTCCTTTTTCTTCAACAAGAACTTTAGTCCCTTTTGAGATAGTCAAGGTCCTCACCGCCGCTCGGTCTTAAGGCAGGCGTAGAGTATCTTTCTACTTCCCTGCTTTGAAGATTTGCTCTGCGGTTAATTTCAAGTCAGGGAAAAGGGCTGATGCGATCGGGTCTGAATCTCTGAAATATTGAACCTGATATTCACCTTCTACTAGGGTGTATATCGAAAGGGTGGGTTGTTTAGAAAAACCGATGTAACGCTTGGCTCCCAGGGCTCGGTAGTCCACAATCCAGTACTCTGGAATCCCCATTAGCTCATAATCTGTGAGCTTGCGCCCGTAGTCATCTCGCCAGTTTGTGCTGACTACTTCGATAGCAAGCTTAACCGATAAACCAAGGGTAATCGTTGAAGACTTCTTCCACAGAGACTCTGTCTCCATTGCATTTCGGTCCAGCACTAACAGGTCAGGCTGGTAGCCAGAGACAGCATTGGGAGACTTAACCAGGTAGGTTCTAGGAATGAAAAAGGGCAAATTGAGGCGATCGATGGCTACATTCAGTTTGCGGTTGAGAAACGCAGCGACCTCCTTGTGGTCCCCCGTTGGATTCATTTCAACGACCACCCCATCGATTAATTCATAGCGTCCTCTACCATCTGGATACCACTCCAGAAATTCTTCAAAGGTTCTGAAGGTTAGGACTGCGGGTAATGCTTGAGTTATTTCAGTTCTTCCTCACCTGAGGTGCTGAGACCGTTGCCTAATTGTGGTCTGTAGGTATAGCGATTCCTAAGTTCTATCCTTTCGCCGCTCGTTTCTCCGCGAGAGAATGTTGGCCAACTTTTACCTTTATCAAGAAGAAGGAAGCACTGTAATGGAAGCCAAATTTTATACCTACCGAGTGTTTTGGTCTGAAGAGGATGAAGAGTTTGTTGGCTTTTGCTCCGAATTTCCTGGCATGAGCTGGCTGGATGAAAATCACCAAAAAGCTTTCTCTGGCATTGTTGCTTTAGTCCAAGAATGCCTTAATGATTTGGAGGCTAGACATGAGCCTATTCCACCTCCCCTATCCAAAAAACAATAAAGTGGCAGGTTCATGGTCAGAATTCCGCCTGAACAGCATCGAGAGCTGGCGCTCCAAGCGGCTGAACAAGGCATCAGTCTAAATCGTCTTGCAAGCAGTAAATTGATTGCAGATTAAGGGACAGTGCGCTCAAGTATCAAATATTTTTTGGATATTTGCTTTTGGCTGAGGGACTTAGGGATAGCAAGATACACAAATACCTAAAAGTATTAGCCAGGTAAGCATTGTGTAGAGCTACATTCCTACTGCAACTTGCTGGAAAGGCTCACCCTCATGATGCTGTGAGATCTGGATAATGACCTTTTGATTCAGTTTATTCAGAAAGCCAAAAAGCCGACCTTCAGAAAATAAATAGTATTTCCCTTGCATCAGATTGGAGACTTCTGGCTGCTTGATATCTAGTAGCTCGGCAATCTCACGTTGTCTGAGGCCACGCTCTTTCAGCATTTGTCGCACCGAATAGCCGAGCTGCGCCCGAGTCAATAGCTCATCTGCTTCTTCAAGACCCATATTGGCAAAAACATTGCCGCTGCTTTCAACATATTCATGGGGTGTAGATATATTCGTTATTTGGCCTCCTGTTGGCTTGACTCGCTCACTCTTCAATTCTATAAGTAAACACTTATAAAAACAAGGCCAAGCGGAGAAGAGAAAAATTCGCCATTCATCGCACGGGCAGAAGTCGAATGTCTACGATTACTGGCGACGTTGCGGCTAGACCCTGCGAGATCTCAGCTTATTTTATGTGGATACCTGGCTGCGGCTGAATGTTCAGAGAGCAGGTGTTTCAGACAGCAGTTGGTACATTAGGAGAGGCTGGACGGATTATCAGCGCGCGCCGGGCAACACGCATGAAAGGAGGGCTTATGAAGAAGGGACCATCTAATTCGGTACCGCCGAAAATACAGGCTGAAATTGATGCTCTAGCCGCGTTGGAAGAGCCGATCCGTACTGACCTTATCCCGGAGGCAAACGGAGATTGGAGTAATGCGCGGCGTGGAGTTTTTTATCGCCCAATCAAACAGCAGATCACGCCATGCCTTAATGAATGCCGACCTTATAGATTGGTTCAAAACCCACGTCACCGAAGGGGAGGGGTATCAGACCCGCATCAACCGTACCCTGAGGGAATATATTACCCAGCGGCTAAATGGCTGAGGAATATTTCCTAAGTCTATACATAGTCTCCCAATCTCTTGAGATGCCTCGCAATATAGGGATCTGGGAAGAAATGCCCTCTGGCCTTTGGATTTGTCAGCCCTCCGGCGATAAATATTTTTATTTTTTGGAGGAACGCTGGCAGGTCATCGGTCAGCACCGCATTCATAGCTCCTCACCAATCAGCCAGAGGCATAGGTCATCGAATTAATCCGCAAGCATCACAAGTCTGGCAAGTCTTTCCAGCAAATCGCTATCTGGCTCAATGGTCAGGGCTACTCGCCCAAGCGTGGCGAGAGCTTGAGAATCAGCTAGTAAAGAAATTTCAGTCATAGAACCCCTTATAGCGAACTCCTCACTGAGCATCATCAAAAGTGCGCAAGACCCATCATGTGAGCCCAAGATCACCTTGTTTGCAAGCTGGTGTGATTATGATTGCAGTCTCTTACACATAGATGCGTGTTTCACTGTGGGGTCGCTATGCTCTTCAAGAAAAGCGTAAGGGTTGGGCACTATATATTCGGACCGACAGGAAAACATCATGAAAAAGATAGCAACAACTCTTATATTGCTCTATCTGTCCACGGGGGTCGCTAATTCTCAAACATTAGACGCCCCGTCTCCCCCCACTGTCAATCCGGTGCATTCTGGGGCATACCTTGCGAGGAAAGCGGAGGTTGCAACTGAAATAGTTTCTTATATTCAAGCAGGCATAGAGTTGCCTACATGCGAGATAGCTACCCAAGCTTGGAATAAGGCAGAGACAGATAGAGCAGCCAATCAAAGCGCTACCGATTCTGATAGATTCTGGTGGGGGCCATGGGGCGTTACCCCCAGAGATAATTCAAAGCAGATGGCTATGTTGTTTTACAGTGCCGAGGCAGCACAAAGATTGTGTGGAAATTCTTCTCTTGTAGACAATTTGGAAAAACGCTTTAACGCTGCTGTTCCGAGTGAGGAATTGCCTTCAAATCGCAAACACTAACCTATTTTCTAAGCTAGAAAAATATCAGCTTAAATTTCTTTTTTGCTTAAGGAAAAAAACAGATGGATGCTGTGAGAAATGACAGTACCACGGTGGATTCTCTCTCTAGAGTGGCTTTTTCATATTGCTTTCTCTTAGGGGAGTTGAGTTAATGGAAAATCTACATTCGGGGTAGTCTGTTTATTTTTTAGAGTGACAGATATTACTTAGACTTCACTCTTAGCCGCGACTGGCTAGTGGACAAATTCTATAGGACATCATGAAACGATTACTTGCAATTACCTCTCTAATGGCTCTTTTGACTGGCCCTGCCATGGCCGCGCCAAGCAAGCTTGAACAAGTTTTTGATCCTGAAATGCTCTCGGTAGATCTTTCATACTTCGAGCTAGTGACTGGTCCGGCTAGAAACACTCACGGAGGCACTAAAATCTACAAAGTTGACGGCTGTGAGGTGACAGCTACCTTAGACGGTAGCACGATTCAATCACTTAGATTGGAGTTAAGCCCCTCTTGAACGTTCGACATAAACAAGTTCTTGCATGGATACGGAAAGTTCCCCGCCCCTCATCTCATGACATTTGGGCAATTTGATGCATTAACAGGTAACGTTGGACAGTTCATGACTGCCTGCCTGAACGAATGCGGCAATATCACGGACCCGAGCGTGTATGAATATAGGTCTGGACCTCATTCAGATGGTTGGCTTGACGTAATGCTAGAGGTCAAACTAGTTGACACCCCCTCGATAGATGCATCGTTTAAATGGGCGAAAGCGATGAAGAAGACAGAAGGAGAGGAATGGGTTCTCCAGACCAAATTTAATTGCCAACTCACGAAGTACGATACTGTCGCCCACAACACTTTCAAGAAAGTCAGAATCACGGCAATCACAGTTGGACATAACATCAAGACTCCGGGTCATGGACTTTTAACCACATGGTCTGGTGCCGATGATTGCGGCGGAGGTTAACAGTACTAGTATTTGAAATGCTTAACTATAGAGAATTACGCTAAGGCTATAACTCTCACTGAACGGTGCTCGGCGTGGGGACATGGCAATAGAAGACCCCTGGGTTTTGAATTTTTTCCATCCTGCGATTAGGATTTGTATTTCTCGGTCGAGGGCTGGCAAATTGTCGGGTTAGTAATCTAGTTGATTGCTCAGGTCTGATAACCCTCTTGAGCGAAATTTGAAAGCACATTCTCACTAGAAGACAATCGACTAACGATGGAAATTAGTGGCGCGCGTCCGCCTGAATTGGTTAGGAATCATACCTATAGATTCTGTTGGCTAACATTTCAGCAAGGCTTTCCTCAGATCCATATAGTGAATATGCGTTTATGTTCATTGCGTCAAGGTCAGCAAGTGCTTCAGCCCTAATGCATGAAGGGATAATATACCTGGTTGCAATATCTTGGTGATCGTTGCTGGGCTGAAGGGCTTCTTCGTGGCTCCCGTAATGCCAAGTACTACCAATTTTCTTCCTGCAAAAGGTGTATTCCGCCTGCTGAATATAATGCCGTCTGTGCGTTCGGATGGTTGGGCCACACCCAATTATTTGTGATTCAGATGACCACCCGCCCTTAGCGCCATCCGCGTATTCTCTGAACGAGTAAATTGCGACAGTCTTTTCTGGGCTTGGGTGCTGAAAGGCAAAGAAGGAGGCAATGTATGGAGATCTGGTCCAATCCAAAATAGGCGTTGGGAAACCGTGATGGCGTAGATAAACCATGAATTCGTAGTTCTTTGGAGGGGATGGATGATCAGCGTTGTCAAAAGCGGTGACCCATACATTATTGGTGTATGACTCAAAGGCGTGTTTTGCTACCTCTACCGTGGTTCCATATTCATCAATAGAGGGAAGGCTGCTTCTTCCCTTTCTTTCAATAGTGGATTCAAGACGCCAGCTCGAACACTTGTGTCCGCGAAACAATAGCGGTGATATATATAATTCTCCGTTAACCTGTTTGGATTCTTGGTCTAGAAGTTGGGATATTATTTCTTTCCAAGACGCCCAACTGGATAGTTCTTGACTTTTCATTCTTAGCACCTCACTTGCTGGGATTCCTAACTATTTATTGGACTGAATCAAATCTACCTATCACACCCAATAGGGATCTTAGGTAGATTCATTTCCACCTATTTATTCCAAGCAGGTAATTGGGTAGAAAGACTCATACTCTAATTCTACCTTGCACCTCTAATAGGGATCTTAGGCTGAAACATAACCACCTATCCGATTCCACACTATACTTTCATGAAATTTTAATCAGGGCAGAGAGTTAATTTTCTACTTCACTCAAGCAGCTATGGAACCCTGCCCAAAAAACTGGTCTAACTATTAAGTGCACATACCCAGGCATCAGAAAATTTAAGAGCGACAGCCATTTCACGTTCGCTTAATCCTTAACTTGAACTTGGAAGGCCAGAAGATAAATTTCAAACTACTGACATAAACTGCAACTTAAGCGCTAACGTTTAATTCACCAGCGAGCTTCAGCGAGTCCGGTGGAATGGCTGGTTGGGCATTTTATTTTTCATTTATAATTTTTTGCCTAATTGGTTCCCAAATTGAAGTGATGTCGTCTCTACTTAACCCATTTTCTTCCGCATAATTATATACGATTCCGTGAAGTAACTTTATTGCTACACCATGAAGACACCATTGTGGTTCATCGTTGGGAACAGCCTCAAGTTTATCTGAGATTGCTTGTAATCTTGAAGATACCTCTTTGTCATCACTCAGAAGAGTTACGCCATGAGCAAGATCGTTACGTAAGTCTCTAAGCATATGAATTCCTTCGGCTGTTATGTCATTAACAATGCCGATTAATTGAGCTGTATTTATTGCTTTAAAAAAAGTATTGTAGGCTTCTTTGCCTTTTATTAGGTTCTTTATAGCTTGCTTTTTCTGACTTGTATCCTGCTCAATAAGTTCCTTTAGTAAGGCTTCAAGAGCAGCGCATAACACAATTACATTTCCCCTAGTTGATTCTGTAAATAGATTACGATCATAAAAAATACGTAGCCTAATGACTCTTTCAATGATCTTATCTATTTCCATAATTTTGCTCTAGTTTTAGTGCCCAACCAGTGATTATACAGTTTCTGGATATCTCCACGGGGAGAATATCAGCGCATTTGTAAGGATAGACAGCAGAAACAGCCATAAATAAGTTCCCAGAGATTGACGCTAGATAAGAAGAGCTGCTCAACTGGCAAGATCAGAGTTCAGCGCGGGTAAATGCTTCCGTGAGGTTTGTTCCAGCCGACTAAGAATCATAAGCTACCTGGTGGCAGCAAGATAATGAAGACTGGGAGTTAGACTTTCTTTCATGGTCGTATGCTCCTTAATGCATGGATAAATATGCTATAAGCTAATACTTAGCCATCTTTCGATTAGGATTAGGGGGTTAGTTTATGTCATGGTTGTTTAGAGTCTCTTCCAAATGATCAACTTTGCTTTCCAGGTCAGAAACTTTTTCTTCAGTTTTTTCCTCTCGAATGTCTGTATTGTTTTCTAGCTGCCCAAGGCGGGTTTCCATTTCATCTACGCTGGATTGCATATTCTGGAAACTTGAAATAGCAAAAGTAGCTGTCGATAGCAATAACAAAACTAGCGCTATACCGATTACTCGATTCATGATTTTCTCATATTTATGTATGTGGACTGTTGTAAGTTGCACGGCATATAGCCATTCAGCATTACGCGGACCTCTCTTTGAATATGCCCCTTAATCGGGGCCGATCCATCGCCCAAAGCTTCTCCCCTGATAGAGAAGTTGGGGGGGGTGCATATCCCTCGAAAAGGTATATTTCGGGGTCTAAGCAGCGAAGAATTAGGCGTTAAGAAGCCCTGATATAAAGGCTTCTGCCGATCCTTTGGACTCATAGTTTCCGTAACTCTCTTTGACCTTCCCTCGAAAAAGTGGACATTCCCGAAGAGTCGTTAACCGAGGAGAATGTTCAGATGTCGCAAAAACCACGCAGACTATTTACTCCTGAGCAAAAAGCTGAGGCAGTTCGCATCGTCACTCAATCTGGCAAACCCGTCAGCCAAGTTGCCAAAGAGATGGGTTTAACCGAAAGTGCCCTTCGCCAATGGGTTAAACAAGCCCAGATCGACCATCAATCAGACCCACAGGGTCCATTGACCTCTACTGAACGTAAAGAACTGATTACTTTACGCCGGGACTTGAAACGGGTTCAAATGGAGCGGGATTTCCTAAAAAAAGCAGCGACCTTCTTTGCGAAGGAAAGCTCAGACCCTATGAGCTAATCCATGCAGAGAAGGTTAACTTTTCTATTGCCTTGATGTGTAAAGTGCTCAATCTGTCCAGGAGTGGCTATTACGCCTGGTTCAAGTGCAAAGCATCCCCCAGAACTCAGGAGAATGAAATCTTGTCACAACAAATTCAACAGATTTACCAAGCAAGTCGTGAAACCTATGGCTCCCCCCGGATTCATGCATCGCTAGTGGACAAAGGCTTTCAGGTCGGTCGTCAACGGGTCGTGCGATTAATGGCAAAGCTCGGTATCTGCGTCCGCCCTAAGCGTAAATTCAAGGTCACGACCGATTCTGGACATGACTTACCGATTGCTGAGAATGTTCTGGATAGGGACTTTACAACGAGTGAACCTGACCGGTCTTGGGCAGCAGATTTGACGTATGTCTGGACCACTGAAGGATGGCTTTACTTGGCTGTCATTATCGACCTGTTCTCCCGACGGGTAGTGGGGTGGTCCATGGCTGAGCATATGCGTACAGAATTGGTTTTGACAGCTTTAGACGCAGCTTTGGGGCAGCGCATACCCTCACAAGCTGGGTTGGTCTTTCATTCTGAACGGGGCAGCCAATACGCCAGTGGAGACTACCAAGCTGCTCTCCAGAAGGCTGGCATAACCTGTAGTATGAGCCGTCGAGCCAATTGTTGGGATAACGCCGTGGCTGAAAGTTTTTTTGGTACCCTCAAAACCGAGTTGATCTATCCGAGGATTTTCTCCTCAAGAGCAATCGCCAGGACAACCATCGCGGAGTGGATCGAAGTGTTTTACAATCGACAACGAATGCACTCGACGATTGGATATCTTTCCCCAGTTCAATTTGAAGAAAATTACTGGTGCACCCTAAATCACCCCATGGTAGCTTAAGTTACCTGTCCACTTTTTTGGGGTAAGGTCACTTTGAGCACGGCAGAGATGAGTTCGCAATCCACCTAGAAATGCGAACTCTCTGTCTATTTCGCTCTACTGGTCAACATAAAGCTCGGCCACACAAGTAGATATTCTGGATGAGGCTACGGTTTATAGAAAGCAGGCCCAGTACATCCTTTCAGAGCATTGGGCATAGATGGAGTTGCACATTGTAATTTCATGTCTTCAACTTCAGTTAGCGCACCATCTTTACTAAGCACTACTGCGCAATCATTTGCAAGGTAATCCCTTCTTGCTCTGTTGCGCTCTTCTTGCCCAATATACGCTCCTGTGTATGGGTTGTAAGGTTGATACTCTGACTTTGCGCTGTTCAGAAAATAGCACATGTTCACGGAATAGTCACTGAGGATGCGGTCACAGTGCATCGATTGAGACCAATGCTTACCGATTGAAAGGTATGGCTCTTCCCACGGAATTGCTAGCGCCCCAGTAAAAGGATCAAATTTAGCTTTACCCGTCAAATGGTCGCTTTTTATTCCGCACGATTGAGACGTGAATAGAACGTATCTAGAAGGTTTGTTCTCCTTCACCTCAAGTTTTGCATTTTTTAAAAAACTTTCAAGAGTTCCATCACTGAAAGCAATCTTTATCTGAGTTTTGTGAGCGCTAGCTTTAGGGCAATTCAACTTATCTTCAAAAAGATTGTCTGCTATCCATGAACTAATAGTACTTTGCTTCTGCTCCTCAAGTGAGCCTGGATAAAGAGGTTCTAGTAAGTTAATTTGGTCGCTTCCCATAGAAAAACTTTTATCTATTGATTGGCAATTTTGTCCTAAAGCACTATCGGCTAATACTTCAAATTCAAGTTCTTGCGCATTAGATTGTATGTATTGTTCCAAAGTCTTAGGTAAAGGGGCAGCTTGCCCAGCATCGCCCGTCAAAACAACGGTCGAGAAAAGAACACAGAGAACAGTTAGTCGAAAGAGTAGGGTAGACATAGTGGTCATGGGAACTCCTAAATTGGATGGGAACACGGTCTGATCTACGAGGTTGAGACAGCTATGGCTTTTGAAACTCAAACTTGCGGGGGATGTTTTACAGAGATTGCAGTTACAAATATTGGAGGTAAGGCCCTTTTCATTTCTTTTTTTTAGTGCTTGCGGTGTGGGCGACGATAGCCTCTCGCCCATAGAGAAGTGCTGAGTATGCTGTAGGTGCTTCAGGCCACCCCTCGGGCGGAAGAGGGCGAAGACTGAGCGGCAGTTCCGTTTCCATATCGAAGGTGCTGTTCCGCCAGGGATTCAGGCTTTGCACGGGAAAGGGAAGAGTGGGCGAAGCGTCCCACGCTACCAAGAAAGCTAGTGGGAAGAACTTGATGAACCAGGCGAGGAATGGCTCTTGTCTTCCGAGATCTATGTATGAGGCGTCTCGCACCAAGACTTGCGGCTTGTGCGGGTACGCCCAGTAGTACATAGACAAAGCCTGCGGTAATGGTTTCGACAAATCAAGAATGTAGTCTCGGACTTCTTCGGTATGCGGCCCCTTTCTGTATCGATCTACCCCTTGTGCTGCGATATGGCCGAGCACCGAACGCATGATCGCCTGCGGGCGGGCAGGCACTGCCAAGGGCGACGGCAGATACAGACTACTCTGAAGGAGCGCTGCGGTCCCATTGGCGACGGCAATCAAGTAGGGATCGTACGTGTGGCCGAGAAGTTTGTTGTTGCAGCGACCGCAGAGCGTTCGGTACTTGACCCCATTCTGCGAGAATGACCTTTTCACCTTAGGCACCGAAGCGGAAAGTGCGTGAGTGATGTGTAGAAGTTCGACTTCTGTCGGACGGACACAGCCTTTTGGTGGAGTGTGATCCTCCGTGAGTGGACCTACTTCTCCGCAGATATTGCAAGCGCCGTTCCTTGGACCCCTAGTCTCAACGCTGAAACCCTTATTTGACTTTGAATACTTCCGCATAGCAGCTTAAATTAGCAGGATACCCAGAAAATTTCTGGATATAACTCAATATTGGAATGTCATCTGGAAATGCCTAGACCAAGGGAGAGATGTAATCGGAATCCATCAATTTCTAGGGAGTCAGGCGGGCAAACTCTCCCAAAAGAGTCTCTACTTACAAAAATCTGTAGAAGGGGAATTGAAGCATTAGAGCAGTTTTATAGATTTAAGTAGTTGCATGAATTTTAATTAGCAATCACTTAATAGTTTGCGAAGAAAACACTAGGTGAAACGTGAAGATATTCTGCAAGTTTCTGAATGTTCTCAACCGTGAGATTGCGCTCTCCGTGCAGCACTGCAGACACAATAGATTCGGTCTTAAAGATAGGAACTAAGTCTTTCTGCCGAAGCTCATGCTCTTCGATGAGTACCTTCAGCAACTCGACTCCATAAATATCAGGAATGGGATGATGAATCTGCTCATACTCATGAATAAGGGTACCGAGCACATTAATGTACTCACGCTCTGCTTGTCCCATCGGTCCTTGGTCCAGTATTGAATTAACAGCATTTTGTGTCTGCTTCAACTCTTCCTCCGATTTGATGGGCCGGGGAGGGAATGCTAAAAGCAGTTCTGCGTATCTGCTATCGCTTAAACCAACGGTCATTTCTTTTCCATTTTTCCTTGTCATATTCAGCGTGTGTCAGGACATACCTGATAAAAACTTTTTGGAGCTCAAAATCTACATATGCGATGAGCCTGTGTTTGTTGCCACCAATGTTGAAAACTACGAAATTTCCAACGAGGTCAGCATAGATCATGTGTGAATTGGAGTGTTCAATTTGATATTCAGATCGCTTATACCTCTAATTGTTGCGTAGTGCGCAACGCGCTATAGTTGAAAGGTGATTAAGTCGTTCCGCCACAAAGGGCTAGAAAAGCTTTACGAAACGGGCAGCACCGCTAAAGTACAAGCTAATCATGCCAACCGTCTTCGAATGCAACTGGCAGCGCTTGATACTGCCCAATCTATCGAGGATATGGACGTCCCAGGTTTTCGTCTGCACCCACTCAAAGGCAAAGCGAAAGGGCGTTGGTCTATTTGGGTGAATGGCAATTGGCGCATCACATTTGAATATCGAGATGGGAATGCCTACGTTTTGGACTATGAGGATTATCACTGATGGCTATGCACAATCCACCGCACCCTGGCGAGTTTATCCGGTCTGTTTATCTCGAGCCTTTCGAGATGAGCGTACGCACATTGGCCAAAAACCTCGGAGTTGCTCCGTCTACGCTCAATCGAATAGTTACCAGCAAGAGTGGCGTGAGTCCAGAAATGGCGTTACGTCTGTCAAAAGCACTAGGGCGGTCTCCTGAAAGCTGGCTTGCCATGCAGGATCATTATGATCTTTGGCAGGCAAAACAGTATGCCAATCTGGACAAAGTGCATCACATTGAATTTGTAGTCCTATGACCGCTGCGACAAGGTTTCTAATCGAGACCCTGCACAGAAATGCTCTAATTTAGGTGGCAGCGGTGGCTATGCACTAACTGAATAGCATGCTCTTTCCCTGTCATGGTCCTGTACTCAGCCTGGACTAACTGTTCGACATCACTGGGCTTGATAGTAGCTCCATCTTTGGTATAGCTGGAGCGATAGCGGAGTACGGCGGCTTGGTTCTTTACTTCCACTAGCTCTAAGTTATGGAGCCAAAAACGCACATCGAGAGGCCAAACTTTCCCTGATTTGCGATGGGTCCGCTGGACAAATAGCTTAGGACTCTGGTGTAAGCGCTCGACTAAGTGGGGCCAATCTTCACCACCGACAAAAGTTAGGTCATAGCCTACTTCCTTGAGGACAGCGCCAGCATGGGCAGCGTTAGTCTCTACGACCTCTGCCTCAAAGAGCGGAATTTCCAGGGGAAGTTGGGCCTGCAGTTGGACCAGAAAATCTTGGGTTGCCATATCTTGATGCAGTTCAAATTCCGCAATTTCTGCCGTACTGGTCATGCCTAAGGGCAGGGCTGTAGCCACGGATATTTTAGGCAGCGGGTGAAAACCTTCGCTAAAGTGCATAGGCAGCTGAGCACGACGGCAGGCTCGCTCAAAAAGCCGAATTAAGTCTAAGTGGCCGATAAATCGCAGTTCATCTAGTTTCCCAAAACGCACCCGCAGGCGATAGCGTTCCTTTGGGGGAGTGGGCTTTTCTGTATAAGCTTTAGGCATCGCTGGAATCGGCAGCGATAGATTGGCCCCAAAATCCTCTCCGCAGATGCCACAGTGGGAGCATCCCTCAAACGAACAGTCTGGAACTACTGTAGTCGCCAAGGCCCGCGCATAGTCTGCCACCAGCCATGCTTTATCGATGCCCGTATCGATAAAATCCCAGGCAAGAATATCCTCTACGTTTGGAACAGGGCTATTCCAATCGAGTCCATGTTCGGCCAGCGCTTGAGACCAAGCTTTATAGACCTTTCCCACCCCGTCATACCAGGCGTCCATGCCTGCCCCTAATTCCCAGGCTCGTTGCACAATCGGTGCAAATTCCCGTCCGGCTCGGCCCAGTACTTCTTCCATCGCAGAAAGCCGGACATCACTGTAGTTCACCCTGACGCCATTCATGCCGTGAAAAGCATCTTTTAGGAGAGCCTGTTTATGCTCGAACGCTTCGGTGGACACATGATGCCACTGAAAAGGAGTATGCGGTTTGGGTGTGAAGTTGGAGATGGTCAATTGGAAATACATCGGTCCTCGGCTGTTGCACTCCTTGCGTAACCAGCGAATAGTCTCGGCGATGCCGACCACATCTTCATCGGTTTCCGTTGGATGACCAATCATGAAGTACAGTTTGACCTGTTTCCAGCCATTTTCGTAAGCTGTCTTAATCCCTCGGAGCAGCTCAGGATCGGTAAGCCCTTTGTTAATCACGTCCCGTAGACGCTGGGTTCCTGCTTCGGGTGCAAAAGTGAGATTCGGTTTGCGGTCTGCTTGGCCAAAAACTTGAGCCAATTGGTCATCAAAGCGATCTACCCGCTGAGAGGGCAAACTGACGGAGACTTCTTTGCCCGCCAAGGTTTCTTGGAGGCGTGTCCCGACATAAGGCAGCGAAAGATAATCGGAGCAACTGAGGGAAGACAGAGAAAATTCGTTATAGCCTGTGGCTTCTAAGCCCTCTTCCATCGCCTGGATCAGCTCTTCGGGGTCCACATCACGGGCAGGACGGGTCAGCATCCCTGGTTGGCAAAAACGACAGCCTCGAGTACAGCCACGGCGCACTTCCATCACCAGTCGGTCATGGATCGTCGAGACATAGGGGACTAAGCCAATCGAGTAGCGGGGCATCGGGTCAGCTACCCGACGTAGGATTCTCTCTGGAATGCCCTGGACGAGCGGTTTCAAATTTCCTTGTTCATCCCGTGCATACAGGCTGGGTACATAAACGCCTGGCACATGAGCTAAGTCCAAAAGCACTTCTGCACGGCTGAGACCCTGACTTTTTGCTTCTTCCAGGACCAAGCCGATCTCAGGCAAAACCTCTTCACCATCTCCCAGCACAAAGAAATCAAAGAAGGCACTATAAGGCTCTGGGTTTGAGGTGGCGGTCGGTCCGCCAGCAAAGACTAGAGGAATACTGTTTTCTTCAGCATCTCCTGCCCATTGAGCAGGTCGGTCTTGGGCGAGTAAAGGAATTTGGGCTAAATCCAGCATTTCCAGAACATTGGTTGCGCCCAATTCATAGGCCAGGGAAATACCGATGACATCGAAGTCCTGGAGCGGTTTTCTAGATTCCACGGCAAATAGAGGAATCTTCTGCTGGCGAAGTTTTTGGCTAAAATCCGTAGCCGGAAGATAGGTCCGGTCACACAGTTGCCGAGGCTGAGTATTGAGGATGGTGTAGAGGATGATATGCCCCAGGTTAGAAGCACCCACCTCATAGATTTCGGGGTAGCTCAAGACCCAGTGCACCTGTCTCGCCTCCCAAGGTTTGCGAAAAGCGCCCCACTCATTGCCCAAATAGCGAGCGGGCGTCTGAATATCTGGAGTGATCAGGGGCGTAATATCGACAGGCATGGGAACAGCGTAGACAATCTATCTACTATGTACGCCATGAGGCGAAGGGTTCACAAGACTGCTATGTTCTTTAAAGCTTCTTAACGCCACATTTGGTTAACCCTTTGGACTTTTTTGCAAACCGCTCATCAAATGTACATAGCTCTGCACAGTGTTGACTATGAGACAGATGAAGGGCATCCGCAAAATCTAAGCCATTCTCATGCCATTGAAGTACTTGAGCCATGGAGTTGTCATGAGCAAGGTACACGTTGGATAAACCAAAAAGATTTCTAAAGGCTAGAACGATTTCGGTGGGTTTGAACTTGTAAGCAAAACGTAGCACCCACTCAGTTTCTAGGACCACGGTATCTGCAATGAATATTTCCTGGGCTTTGAAAATCTCGACACTCTTTTGGAACTGTACGGCATCATCCTGGGTTAGCAGTCGGACAATAATATTGGTGTCAACTGCGATCATGCCATAGCTCCTCTACTCCTTGGCGAATCGCATCCTCCATATCCACAAGGCTTTTGGGCGGTCCTTGATACTTTAGACAACCTGCTACGTCCTCTAAGGTGGTCTCGGAAAATGGTTTTTTAGGCTTTAATAAGATGCCATCCCCCATATCAATCGCAACCAACTCCTGACCCACTTCCCAGTGATGAGCCGTACGTAGAGATTTAGGAATAATTACCTGCCCTTTACTCGACAATTTTGTGGTTTCCATCAGGCTCCAAAGCCAACAAAGTAAGAAACATGTAAGAATTCTAGCATTTTCAAAAGAAGTAGGGAGAGCTGATAAGAACTCTTCGAAGCCTCAGTTCCTCTATGAGAGCATACAGTGGCTCCAGTCTTTCCTCGATGAAGCTCTGAGCCACTAAGGGCAAAATTATTGCAACTATTCTCTACAATGCGTTGCTATTATGTGTATCTATTGAGAATTATATTTATTTAGCCCGTGTTCCCCAAACCTTTTCAATTGATTAATCGGCGAACATTACTTCAACTGGGACTTGCAGGGGTAGGGGTGACTGGAGCTGCGCTTGCCTTTAGACAGTTTACTGGGCAAAAGGCCGTTCAGATCCCTCCTCTTCCCACCGATGCTCCTACGATTACAGGTCTAAATCCGCTGAAGATGCTGCGGGAGTTCGATTATGGGACGCTCAAGCAGGAAGGCGGAAAGACGATCCGAGAATTTCAGATTACGGCGGGAACTTCCACGATTCAGTTAAACAGTGCGGTCTCTTTTGTGAGCTGGAACTTCAATGGCAGAGTTCCAGGGCCAACCCTGAGGGCTACGGAAGGGGACAGAATTCGGGTGGTGTTTTTCAATAAAGGGGGTCATGCTCATTCCATGCACTTTCACGGGATGCATCCAGCAGGTATGGATGGTCTAAAACCCATTCGCAATGGTACCGCCACCGTCTACGAATTCGATGCCGAGCCTTTTGGCGTGCATCTCTACCATTGCCATGTGGCTCCTGTTACCCGTCATGTGGGCAAGGGATTGTATGGCATGTTTATCATTGACCCGCCTGGAGGACGTCCCCCTGCCGATGAAATGGTCCTGATTATGGGTGGTTATGACGTCAACGAAGACTTAAAGAATGAGTTTTATGCCTTCAATGCTTTGCCGGATTACTATATGCGTCATCCGATTCCAATCCAGCAGGACCAGCTGATTCGGCTCTATTTGCTCAATATGATTGAACTAGACCCCGTAGTCACCTTTCATCTGCATGCCAATATGTTTCAGGTCTATCGGACAGGCCGCACGCTGAGCCCCACTGAAGAAACAGACGATATCACCATGGGCACTACTGAGCGGCACATTTTGGAGTTTAGTTACCGCTATCCAGGCATGTATATGTTTCATCCTCACCAGGACTACATCGCCGAACGGGGCTGCATGGGCTCTTTCCAGGTACTAGCGAAAGAGGGAAGTCCATCAACAGGGCACACCATGTCCTGAATGTAAGGCTAAAATTTGTTGACAACTATTCTCATTAGAAATAAAGTAATGAGGTCAGATTTTCAAAAGTAGATAGCTCTTTTGAAATGTGTGAGCAGCTTCTGGAGGTTGGTGTGCGGATTGTTAAATTCTTTTCAGTGTTGCTCTGTCTTTCAGCTCTGGCTGCCTGTGGAAATGACAGTTCTGTGGCGACTAAAGAAACTCCTAAGGCTGCGGCAGAGGCTACGACAGGAATGGGGGAAATGGGCACTAGCAAGAGCCCCAAAATCAACATTAACTCCGCCATCCTCTCAGAATTAGACAAATTTGAAGCCAAATTGGGGGTGGCCGGGCTATCGAATCGTATTCAGGCAGAGCGACCCTATGGTAGTCCCGAAGACTTAGTAGCGAAGAAGGTTGTCACTCAAGAACAATTTGACCAAATTAAGGACATGGTGAGCATTGAGGATGTGGTGCTCACGGGTGAAGCCAAAGATGTTGATTACATGCTCAAACTGGGTTTAATGAAAGGACACATGCTTGTCGCCAAAGAACTACTAGACCTCAAAAAACCTGACCAAGCCGAACCCCATATTGGGCATCCGGTCGAAGAAATTTATGTAGATGTAGAAGACCAACTTAATGAGCGCAAGGTTAAAGAGTTTAAAACGGTGCTCATTAACCTCCAGGAATTGATCAAATCTGCGCCCAATGATCCAAAAATGGCAGCATCCTACAGCACAGCGATGACAGCTATCAATGATGCCATCAAGGCTCTTCCAGAAGCACAGCGCCAGTCTCCAGGATTTATAGTTCAGGTGATAGATAGTTTGCTCCAGGCGGCCAGTACGGAGTACACGGCTGCCATCGCCAATGGGAAGATTTCAGCGGCCATTGAGTATCAAGACTCTCGTGGTTTTGTGCTCTATGCCAATGAACTCTACAGAGGGGTTGCGCCACAGATGCTCAAGTCTAGTCCCGAAGCGCACAAAATCATGGAGGCTAGACTATCTCAGCTTTTAAAGGCATGGCCAACTGCCACCGCTCCCGCTACTCCTGTTCTAACTACCAAGGAGGTTTCTAAGCTAGTGCAAGATATACAGGCCGCTAAACAAAAGATGACGGCGTAAATGCTTTTTCAGGATACTTGAGGATGTTCATGAATTTTAGTGCTGCCTTACCCACTTTTGTGATTACGCTACGTGAAGGCGTAGAAGCTGCTCTAGTGGTAGGTATTGTCCTGGCCTATCTCAAGAAAGCAGGGCGTACCCAGCTTAATCCTTGGGTCGGAGCCGGCGTAGCGGTTGGGCTTGTGGCTAGTGTCCTCGTTGGTATCTTATTTAATGCTTTGATTCAAGGGTTAGGGTCCTCCGATAGTCGATATGCGCCTGTATTCGAACCTTTGTTAGAGGGGACTTTTAGTGTTCTAGCGATTGTGATGTTGAGCTGGATGTTGGTTTGGATGACCCAGCAAGCCAAATTCCTTAAAGGACAAGTGGAAGGTGCGGTCGGAACAGTACTCCAAGATGGACGCGCTGGTTGGGGAATCTTAGGGCTTATTCTATTTGCTGTCTTGCGAGAAGGCTTTGAAACCGTACTCTTTATCGCTGCCAAGTTTCAGCAAGGACCGATGCCCGCACTAGGAGCAATCGCAGGCATAGGAGTCGCTTCTTTGATCGGGATGTTGCTCTTTAAGTGGGGCATCAAAATTAATATCCGTCTCTTTTTCCAAGTGATGGGTGTTTTTCTGATTTTGATCGTGTCTGGTTTGGTGATTACAGCCCTGAGCCATTTTGATAATGCTGTGCAGATCTTGTCTCAAATGGACCGTCAGTCTGCATCTCTGTGTTTTTATTACGAGCGTTTTTCTAGAAACCCTTCTTGTGTTTTAGGACCGATGGTCTGGAATGGAACCCATATCCTGCCTGATGAGAAATTTCCTGGCGTGGTGCTAAGTGCCCTATTCGGTTATTCCCAGAAGCTTTATTTGGTTCAAGCGCTAAGCTACATTGCATTTCTCATGAGCCTAGGAATCATCTATTTCAAGAGTATTTCTGTCAAAGCGTTGAGTGCGCCTATAGGTAAGAACGAAAAAAACTTGAGAAATCCAAGTAAGAGTGCCGGGTTACAGGCTGAAGCCAGACGCTAACCGGGTTTTGGTTTGAGTTTTTGTTAGGTCTATTCCTAAAAGTTTGTCTTTTAACTAATTTCACTTCTTAAAAACTTATGTACTGCTTTTTGTTGTTTTACGTAGGTTTACGTAGATAGGAGGCACAAAAGTTCTAAGATCGAGCTTGATAGGTCCTACACACAAATGGGGTACTAATACCTTAATCTGGTTGTTAGTAGAAGCTATGAGATGACAAAGGTGAGACGCGGTAAGGGTGGCTTTTCACTGGTAATGACCCTCTTCATCGGAATCATTCTGACTGGGGCTTCCTTAGCCATTGTTTATCGGTCTTCGAATGAGGTGCAAATATCTACCGCTCAAAGCGGCTCTGTAAGTGCTTTAAATGCTGCTGAATCAGCGGGAGCTTCAGCCCTTCAAGAACTCCTCACCCGTGCCAACAGCGTGTCGTTTGCCAATGCGCTGAGCAGTGATAACTTTCTTCCCTATCTCTGTAAAAATACTCCAGACTGGGCACTCGTCGAAAAGGCCAGTGGAACCATGATTTCTGCTGCTTCTGTGGTGACGGAAGACTCCAGCAGTCCGTCTAGCAATTCCTCAAAAGACTATCCGGCACAGACATTTGATCCTCTACTCTTAGCGACCAATCAGAATTTAAGTGCTGGAGGGATTACAGATCCTAAGGATCTGGGATTGGTTAATCTAACCCTGACTAGCTGTACCGGAAGCGAGCCGAATACAGCCAGTGGCGGAAAAGCATTCCTTCCAGGTTCGGCAGCCGGACCTGGCTTGACCTGGACTACTGCTCAAGTAGATCCTGGGCCAGGTCCAACGGCGGGTGGCCTTGAAATCAGCCGTGCGAAGAAGATTGGGAATGCAGGAAATAATGAAGTTTGGAGCAGAGCCGTCCTCAAAGATTTCAAACTGAATGTGGTAGAAGCCATTGCTGGAGCAGATCCGGCCAATGCCGCCACCTTTAATAAGCCGACCGGTGTATTTCGCCTAATCTATACCTTTAATATTGTGGCTGAAGGTACCATCCGCACTGCTGGCGGGGCGATTACGGGCCGCCAGATTATTCAAGCCCCCAATCTGCTTGTCATCGATATCAGACAAAAGACTCAAGGAAATTCAAGTTTTTCCCAGTACTCTTTCTTTATTGATGATTCAGATGTTTGCTATGGTACCAATCAAATCATTACGGGCAGAGCGCATGTGAATAAAGATATTTGCTTCTTCAATCCTGCGCCTGGTGAGACCAAGATAGAATTTACCGATGAATTTACTACTGCCCAATGTCAGTTTATAGGGAATTGCCCCTATGGCGTAGTCGGTCGCCCTAGAGCTGCTAACTTTTCAGGGGGAGCTAAGTTCAAAGAGCAAGGTATTGGCTATATTCAAAAACCTGATATCGGGAACTATCAACTTAAAGCTGCACTTTTCGGACAGGCTAGCCCTTCTCTTAATCCTGAAAACGACACTTTAAAAAATTCAGAAATTCGCACCCAAATTGGTATAAATTCATCTTCCACGCCTCCGCCTGTCGGGGTCTACTGGGTTAATCCCACGGATAAGGCAGCGAGCAATACAGACCCGACAACGTATAGTAATTGGCTGGCTCAAGCTACCAATAAGGCTACGAATCCCAACAACATAGAAGACAATCTACTCCCTGGCATTTTTATTCAAGGCAATGTGGACTATGTCAACATGTACGCAGCAAAGTCTAGTGGAAGCAATGACCCTGATCTGCAGATTATAGAAATTCAACAGATTACAGCAGGAGAGACTCGAAAGACCAGGTTTTCTTTGAATAAAGAGGCTAATACAACTGCTGTTGAAGTAGCTTCTGGAACGGGGACCTACGGTGCACCGATTAGCTATAACAAAACTTTTAATGGCATTATTTTCATCGATGGTGATGTGGGAGATAATACAAAAGCCTGTTCTCCTAACAATAAAAATACTTGTCGCGGGGTGATTAGTATTTCTGGTAATGATTTGCCCACGGGGGTCACAGCCCCTGCGACTCTTTCTGTAGGTCCGCCCTCTAATCTTGATAGCATCAAGGACACGCCAACGATTCAAAAAGACTGGGGTATCACGCTGGCAGTGAATGGAGATATAGCGATTCAAGATAATTTAGATTATCAGGTCGATCCAAGGGGGGCAGACCGTAAATTTGGCACAAACCCTTTTACGAATAGCCATGATGATCCAGAGGTAGCAGAGGCGAAAAATGCCCTGGGTATCATTGCTTTTGACAAAAGACAATACAAGAATGAAGACGGCACGGTGGCCTCTCCTATCCAAGTAAACGGCACTATCTACTGGGGACAGGGCCTGAAAGATAATGTTCGACTGGGTAGAGATCCTGCTGACAGTAAGGACGTCGATGTTGTCAATGTCCAAGCCTCTCTCTATGGCTACAGCGAAACTTTGAACTACGATAATGATCGCCTCGCTGAATATATACAGGTACTCGGTAGTGAGATTATGACGAAGGCCAAGGGAGATTACCGCTTTGGTTGCTCTTCCCGAATTACTCCACCGGGAGGGGCCACTTTCACTTCTGACTTTTGCAGTGGCAGTAAGGTGAAAATTATTGGCGATAAGCGTTTTTCTAATGGTACCTATGCTCCACCCGGATTTCCCACCGTTGCCCAAACGATCACAGGTCCTTTTCCTTATGATGTAAAGGCTGCAGGTAAACAATCTATTGGTAAGGTCCGCTGGCAAACTCTTGAATATCAGTAATGGATGCGATGAACGGTTTTAGCTTATCTATCCCCAAGCGACAGGTTAAAGGCTTAACACTGATTGAAGTGCTTGTCTCGATCGCCTTTGCTGCTATCCTTTTATCCGCTCTATCGGTCCCCCTAGCGATTGGCCTTATTAATCGCATTCAGGGGAGAAAACTTACAGAAGCAACCAATTTGGCGCAGACTCAGATGGAAGCTATCCGTGCGAGTTGGTCAGTACCCACTGCTGTGAGCGCAAGTACAGCAATGCTAACGATAGGACAGCAGAATTTTGATAACAATAGAATCAATATTCCCTGGAATACCTTGAATGCTATCCAAACCTGTCCTCCAACTCCCGTAGGCGAAAAAACGATCTATGCAGCTACCAACAAAGACTTAAACTATAGCGATGCCACCAAAAGCCCCAAGTTGCTGACAGACCCCTCCTTAGTCGCACCCAATAATGTCAATATTCCTAGTGTGGTCAAAGCGATTGAGATTGATGCTGATGGGAAGCCTGATCTGAACGGAAAATGCACTCAGGACTATTGGGGACAAATCATGTTTGGCAATGCGCCTGATGATAATACGGGCGTAGCACTCAAAGACACGAAGCGCATTGTAGTCCGCATTTTTACCTTGGAAGAAGACCCAAAAACGCTTAATATTGCGCTTGCTCCTACTGCTAAACTCACTACCTATAGTCTCAATCCAAACCAACAAAATTTGGGTTTGCCTTTAGTCGTACTTATTTCTGATATTCCCCGTCCCTAGAGAAATTCCCATGCACCGCCAGCGTAGTGGTTTTACCTTAACAGAGATGCTCGTTACTATTTCGATGGTAGGAATTTTAGCAGCGATTAGCACAGCGTCTCTTCAGCCTTTACTCCAAAGACAAAGACTTGCCCAAGCTGCTCAACAGGTTGAACAAGCAATCCGCAAAACACAGCAAACAGCGGTTACACGCGCTCAGCAGATTTATATCGAATTTGATAACGACTCCTACACGCTTGGCTCTGGAAACCCTTGCACAGTGCCACGGAGTATTCTAGCGACAGAGCGTCTTCCTGTTCAAATACAGATAAATTTGGCGATGCCCGGAGGTAGCACGCTCAATACAGGCGGTTGTCCTCCTGCCCTAAAGCCTCTGGTCCTCTTTGATTTTCAGGGTATGGCGAGAATGAATGATGCTGGTAAATTTGTTCGCTTAAATAGTTCATCTCTGACAGACATTAATTATGACGTTTACATCTTGAGTATTTTGGGTGATGTGGGTACTGCAAAACCATAGGATTTCAAACCATCATGAAGACTAGATATGTACGTAAAAAAAGCGGCTTTACTCTTTTCGAAGTGCTGGTCACCGCTGTAATCTCCAGTGTGATGGTCTTAGCCTTGATCAGTGGAGCCACAGGATTTTTTAGCCGTGATAGTCAGGAACAACAAAGAGTTCTTGCTCAGCAGCGTTTGCGCTTAGTAACTTCTGTAATCAGTGCTGACCTGCGAGAAGCTGCATATATCTATCGAGATGCAGACCTGAATATAGTTGTCGGTCTAGTGAATGGAGGAACCAGCAGTGCAAAATTGAACGGAACAACCCCAAAACTAGCCATGTTGGTTCCTTATAAAGGGACCTCTATTAGTGACAAAGATAAATTCAGATTAGTGATCTATGCGCTTGGTCCCGTTCCCAATGCCGAACCTTTCAACTCCATTCGTTCTATCAAGGGGAAAGGCAACGTTATTTATCGCTGGTTTTCGGCGCCGGAAGAATTCGATCCAATTATCCAAAATCAGGGAAACGGCAAACCCCCTAATGCATTGAATGGCAGTTTTATGACCTATGGCGGTACAGGGACCGACACTCGCCCTCCAGTATTGGTCGTGGGGGTAGCCAATGATGGCCTATCCACAACTTCTACTGGTGGGCAATTCGGACCAGCGAATAGTGACCTTGGCAAAAATATAACGGTCCAGGCCTATCAAGATTCTTCGCTTGTGGGGGATGCTCCGAAAGTCAGCTTTTATGCTCAGGCCCGCAATTTGGGGCTACCGTCTACGCCCATTCCCCCTTCGAGCCTCTAATCCCCTAAGCTTTGCCTGACTTTCACCATCATCTGGATCATTTGGGCTTGCTCTTGCTCACTCAAAATGCTGTCTAACATCTGTGCAACATGCTGGTCATACGCAGGGGTCAGCGTTTGCATCAGCGTTTTGGCCTTATCGGTCATTTCGATGAGCGTTACCCGACGGTCATTAGGGTCGGCCACTCTTCTAACCAAACCCTCTCGCTCCATTCGGTCAATGATGCCTGTCATATTGGCCTTGGAAACCCCCTGACTGTGGGCAATCTCAGTAATCGGCATCCCTGCGTCTGGAGAACGAGCATTCAGAGTCCACAGAACATTTCCTTGCGGCAGGGTCAGACCATAGCGAAACAAGTAGTCTTCCATCTCGCGATAAAGTAGCGTGCCCGCCCTGATCAGGTTCAACATCAGGATTACCGGAACTGCTTTGCAGTTTTCATCTAAATAAGAGAAGACCCATGCAGGAGGAATAACTTGGGCAGAGGATGGCATAAGAGTAGATAGTCTCCACACTGAATTATCAATATATTAACAGATCAGTTGAAAGTAGCTGTTTGTTTCAAGATGCGCTTTCTTTATAGTTGTTGTAAAACAATAGGGGGCTAATCCGTGAAGGGGCGTCATCATAGCAGGGAGCCACAGCCGTGTTCAAAGGTCCAATTGCACGCGGTTGCTTGATGAAGTTAATTTTGGGATGTCAAAAAAAGGAGTCCTGTGATGTCAAAACAATTTAATCTTCTCTTCCGCGCAAAGCTCAAGCATACCCGTTCAGAATCTTTGTTCGCAGGGCTCTTGGTGGTTGCCCTGTCCATACTGCCCGCCCATAAGCTTTTAGCCCAAGAACAGTTGCTGCTGCCTCCTAGCTCCGCTCAAGTTGCTTCCTTAACGCCCAAAGCCGCACTCGAACGCTTTTTCACTACAAAGCCAAAGAACTACCGCGCGGAGTGGTTTGCTCCCAACTTCAAGCTTCAAGGTTCCAACACTGAGGTTGCGCCAGGAGTTGCATCCTACATTTCGCAGCTCAAGTCCCAGCTAGGACCCTATAAGGGTGTGGAACAGCGTGGCCAGGAATTGATAGTAGGATTGAATAGAGGTTCAGTCCCAGCCCAAATTCAAATTAATCCCCAGGGCCAAATAACAAAACTGGCCTTCCCAAAAATAGATTTTCCCGCCCCTTCCCATGCTGCTTTACCTTCAGGAAAGGCGTATCGCTAGGCTTAGAGACCAGCAAGCATTCCTCAAGCATCTGACCGAGATTTGGAAGCCTGCTTCTGAAAACTCGTAATGCTTGTGCCTAGATTCAAGGAGGCGCCCTGTACAAAATTAGTTAATGTACTTATTATTAATAGGTAGAATAATAGTGCTTGAAGAATGTAGAATTGTGAAGTGTCAGACCTGCCTATGAGGATCGTGCTATGACCAAATCGTCAGAGAAGCCAACGTTTTCTTCAGAGTCTTCGGACTTAGTCCAAAATTCTGAACAAGACAAAGGCAAGCAGGCTCTATCCTCTCCTCGATCAACAGAAAAATCAGTGGCCTCAGACCCCACAGATTCAGAACAGTCTACCAAACAGCTTTTTGAAAACAAAGGAACCAGGCTAGCACTCCCTCCCGCAAAGAAAAATCAGGGTTGGTTACCTCTGCTTATTAGTCTGGGGGTTATATCCCTAGGCGCTTTTGCCTTACACCTTAATGCGGCCAATAAACCTGAAGCGGCTCCGCCTGTGGCGTCAACCCCGCCCCGTCCAAGCTTGACCGTGACGGTGCAGCCAGTGGTCTCCAAATCTTTTCCCAAAACTCTCTCGGTTTCAGGTTCTCTAGCAGCTTGGGATGAACTACCGCTCGCGGCAGAGGCAAGTGGACTGCGCATTGACAACATTTATGTAGATGAAGGAGACCGAGTCCGCAAAGGACAGGTTCTCGCTACACTCAACAACCAACTGCTAAAAGCACAAATGCAGCAGTCTAAGGCTCGCGTTAGCAAAGCGATGTCTGGAATCCGCCAGCAGCAGGCAGCGATTAGGGAAGCAGAGGCGCTCAAAATAGAGGCCGACCGCAATTTCAAGCGATACGACAATTTAGTGCGCGAAGGAGCTATTAGTCAGCAAGAGGCCCAAAGTCGACAAACTAGCGCAGCTACCTCACAGGCAAGGGTGGATTCTGCTCGCCAAAGTCTTGCCGTTGCCCAAAGCGATCTGGCTGCAGCCAAAGCTGACCTGCAAGAATTTAGAGCTCGGATGTCACAGACCCGGATTGTGGCACCTGTCGATGGTTTTATCAGCAAGCGACAGGCCAAATTGGGAAGTACGTCAGGTTCTACAGCCCTATTTAACATGGTGCGGGATGGGCGGATTGAACTGAATGCTGAAGTTTCAGAACTGGATTTGCCAGGCATCAAAGCTGGACAACCCATAGTGATTACCTCTGATGCAGACCCTTCCAAGCGCTATACGGGACGGGTACGCGAAGTAGCGCCGGTGGTGGATGCGCAGACCCGGATTGGCCTTGTGCGGATTAAGCTACCCCCAAATCCTGAGTTAAGACCGGGGATGTTTGTTCGAGGACAACTGCGACTAGGTTCTGCTCCAGCGGTGGTAGTTCCAGAGACAGCCCTTCTATTTAAAGATGGTAAGCCCTTCGTTTTTATTGTTAAAGGGGAGCCTAGCCAAGGTGGTACAGCTCAGGCAACCGTTCGCTTGATCCAGACGGGGGCAAGGGATGCAGGTTTTGTTGAAGTCCGCTCTGGTCTTAGAACTGGAGAGCAGATAATTCTTTCCGGGGCAGGTTATCTAAAAGATGGTGATACCGTCCGGATTGGCAGTTTGGATAGTGGGACAGGAGGGCGTCCATGAACTGGAACATTTCAGCCTGGTCTATCCGCAATCCGATTATTACCAGCGTCCTCTTTTTAGTTTTGACCCTCGCTGGGTTTGTCTCTTTTAGTCTGCTCAATATTGATGAAAATCCGAATATCGATGTCCCAACGGTAGCGATTACTGTTACTCAAATAGGGGCTGCGCCTTCGGAGCTAGAAACTCAGGTAACGAAGAGAGTCGAAGATGCTGTAGCGGGTGTTGGCAATGTCGATCACATTCGCTCTGTGGTCAATGACGGAGTTTCCTCAACGACCGTAGAATTCATTCTTGGAACCAGTACTGACCGGGCTGTAAACGATGTGCGCGACGCTGTTACCAAGATTCGGCAGAACCTCCCCCAAGATATTCAAGAGCCGATCATCTCGCGCATAGACTTCACAGGCTCAGCGATGATGATCTACTCCGTGGCTTCGTCTTCGCGTACAAACGAAGAATTAAGCTGGTTCGTTGACAATGAAATTAGTCGAGAGCTTCTGTCGGTTCGCGGCGTTTCTAAGGTAGACCGTTCTGGTGGCGTCGACCGTGAGATCCGTGTCAATCTTGACCCTAGCCGCTTGCTGGCTCTGGGAATTACGGCTGATGATGTCAACCGTCAGGTCCGTGCCCTCAACATCAATCTGCCAGGGGGACGTGGAGAACTAGGAGCTCAAGAACAATCGATCCGCACCTTGGGCAGTGCCCAGACCATAGAGCAATTAAGCAATACAGAAATCATTCTTCCCAATGGCCGAAAAGCCCGCTTGAGCCAATTAGGCAAAGTAGAGGATGGCACTTCCGAACCTCGGCAGTCTGCTCGTCTGGATGGAAAGCCTGTTGTTGCTTTTTCGATCGAGCGTTCTGTGGGTGCCAGTGAAGTAGCAACAGAAAAAGGAATAGAGGAAAAGATTGCAGAGCTTCGCAAAACATTC
Organism: Gloeobacterales cyanobacterium; assembly: GCA_038245785.1. Classification (GTDB taxonomy): domain Bacteria; phylum Cyanobacteriota; class Cyanobacteriia; order Gloeobacterales; family PMM-0068; genus Sivonenia. The sequence continues at coordinate 78,512 of JBBRSB010000005.1, forward strand.
CCTGACGTCACTTTTACCTTGATTCTCAACAGAGTTAAGTTCGTCCATGAGTCCTATGAAGCTTCCGTAGAAGCCTTGCTCCTGGGAGCCGCTTTAGCCGTAGTCGTAATCTTTATTTTTCTGAAAGACTGGCGGGCAACCTTGATTTCAGGTTTGGCCATGCCTCTTTCGGCAATCCCAACCTTTGCCGTGATGAAGGCTTTGGGCTACACCCTCAATAACTTAAGTCTGTTGGCTTTTGCCTTAGTCGTTGGCATCTTGGTGGACGATGCGATTGTAGAAATTGAAAATATTGTCCGTCACATGAAGATGGGCAAAAGCCCATTCCGGGCAGCTTTAGATGCTGCAGATGAGATTGGTTTGGCCGTCGTCGCTACGACCATGAGCATCGTTGCGGTTTTCCTACCCGTAGGATTCATGGGTGGAATCCCTGGACAATTTTTCCGGCAGTTCGGTGTGACAGTGGCCGTAGCGGTCATGTTTTCACTTTTAGTCGCTCGTTTAGTTACGCCCTTGATGGCCGCTTATTTCTTAAAGGACCATGATGCTAGTGAAGAATCACCCTGGTATGTTCAGCGCTACAACAGCATTCTGAATTGGTCGTTAGATCATCGTTTTGCCACAATCCTGATTGCTGTTGCTATATTTGCTGGTTCTTTAGCCTTGGCCCGCTTTATTCCGACCGGGTTTATTACGCCTACAGACCGTGGCCAATCCATCTTAACGGTGGAACTGCCTCCAGGCTCTAAGTTAGAGGACACAGACCGAGCCACGCAACAAATCAGCCGTTTGATGAAAAAACGGTCTGAAGTCGAAAGCGTCTTTGTCTCTGCGGGCACCTCTGGCAGTCAGGGAACTGGCGGTAACGGTGGAACCGGGAAAGTTACCAAGGCTACGGTGTATATCAACCTGAAGCCCCGTGGAGAGAGGGAACTCTCACAGCAGAAATTTGAACAGGATGTGCGGCCTCTGTTAGACCAGGTTCCTGGAGCCCGTCTCAGCTTCTTCGGCGGGAGTGTGAGTGGCGGCAAAGAAGTGACGGTAGTCCTCACGGGAGATGATGCCGTATCGCTAACCAAGACGGCTGATGCTCTTACCTCTCAAATGAGAGGAATTCCGGCTCTGGTAGATGTCAGCAACTCGGCCAGTCTATTGCGAGCAGAACTCCTGATCAATCCCAAATTCGACCGAGCTGCCGACCAAGGCGTGTCTGTACAACAGATTGCCCAGACCGCTAAAATTGCAACCTTAGGAGATATTGATGCCAACCTAGCTAAGTTCAACCTGGCTGACCGTCAGATCCCTATTCGCGTTCAGATAGATCCCAAATACCGTAGCAATTTGGATATCATCGAGAACCTGAGGGTTACGGGCAATGGCAGCAAAATGGTCCCGCTCAAGTCGGTTGCAGAGTTCACGGTGGGGAGTGGAGCTGCTCAGATAGACCGCTATGACCGAGCGCGAAAAGTATCCGTCGAAGCCAACCTGAATGGAGTGCCGCTTGGACCTGTGATTAAACAGGTATATGCGCTGCCTGCCTTAAAGAACCTGCCTGCTTCTGTGCGGATTCAAAACTCTGGCGATGCAAAAGTTATGGCTGATGTATTCTCTCAGTTCGGTCTAGCTTTGGGGGCAGCGGTCATTCTGATCTTTGCAGTCTTGGTCTTGCTGTTCGGTAGTTTCTTCCATCCGTTCACGATTATGGTGGCGCTCCCACTTGCTTTGGGAGGAGCGCTGGCCGGTCTCTTGGTCTTTGGCAAATCCCTAGGACTCTATGCCTTGATTGGGATTGTCATGCTGATGGGATTGGTCACCAAAAACTCTATTTTGCTGGTGGAATACGCTATCGTCGCTATGCGAGAAGGTACTCCTCGACGGGAGGCCATGGTAGAAGCTGGGGATAAGCGGATGCAACCCATTCTTATGACTACCATTGCCATGATCGCGGGGATGATGCCGATTGCCTTAGGGCTTGGCGCTGGTGCTGAAGCGCGCTCGCCAATGGCCGTAGCTGTAGTCGGTGGTCTGGTGACTTCTACCCTCCTTACCTTGGTCGTTATTCCCGTAGTCTTCACCTATGTGGACGACTTGCAAAACTGGTTCTCTCGGACTTTTGGCAAGGTAGTCAATCAGCCTACGCCTCTGCCCAGCCAGCAGCAGGAATAGCAGTTCAGATTCAGCAGCGGATAGTTAACCTTCTCAAAGGTCGCCTAAAATGAAGGCACTATCAAGGAGTTACCCTAGATGGTTGTGAGTATTAGCTATCCTCAGTTTTCACCAGAAGAATATCTGGAAATTGAGGAAATGAGCACGGTTAAACATCAATATATCCATGGACAAATTTATGCCATGGCAGGAGCCGGTAAAGCTCATGTCATTATTGCTGGTAATTTAGTCACTTTATTGAACAACCATCTGAGGGGAAGTGGTTGCATTGTTTATTCCGCAGATATGAAAGTCAAAATAGCTGCTGCCGATGTCTTTTACTATCCAGATGTAACGGTAACCTGTAACGAGGAGGATAGAAAATCTTCAGAAAATTTATTCGTTACCCCTGCTTCATTATTGAAATACTGTCTACGAAGACAGAAGCTTTTTACAGAGGAGATAAGTTCTCTGACTACCAGAAGTTGGAATCACTGGAAGAGTATGTTTTCATTGATCAGAAAAAGATGCGTATAGAGTCTTTTCATCGAAATTCTAAAGGCATGTGGACTCCCACTGTCTATGAAGAAAATGCAAAAGCCTACTTCACCAGTCTTAATTTTGACTGTCCGACTATGGCAATTTATGAAAATGTTAAATTATTGACTTGATGTATTATTCAGTCTTCATTACTGGACTAGAAATATTAGCTTCCTATTGCTTATTTTCTAGCGCTCGTTCCAGTCTGCGTAACCGTTTAGACAGTTCAGGAAGATTTTTCAATTGGGTAATGTAGCGTCTCCAGATATCTACATCGACAGCAGGATAACCGGCGATCACCTTGCCGTTAGGCACAGAGTGGGTAATTCCGGTCCCAGCCGCCGCAATCACGTCATTACCAATCGTAAGATGACCCGATACGCCTGACTGCCCAGCAAGCACGACTCGGTCCCCGACAATGGTCGAACCCGCCAGGGCAACCTGACCACAGATCACAGTGTCTTTTCCCACTTTGCAACCGTGAGCGATCTGTACCAGATTATCGATTTTGGTACCTTGACCAATTGTTGTCGCTTCCAGGGTGCCTCGGTCCACGGAACTAAGAGACTGAACTTCCACATCGTTGCCTAAGATTACCGTCCCGACCTGGGGAATTTTGTGATAACTTCCATTGCCAACAGGTGCAAAGCCAAAACCATCGGCTCCAATCACTGCCCCATTTTGCAGAATTACACGCTGACCAATCTGGACCTCTTCACGAACCACTACATGACTGTGCAGGAGCGATCCATCCCCGATAACAGCCCCGTCGTACACCACACAATGGGGATAAATGGTCACATGATCCCCAAGGGTTACATTATTGCCGAGGACTACGTAGGCCCCGATGAAAATGTCTTTACCCAGGGTGCAGCTCTGACCAATCACCGCCGTTGGATGGATGCCTCTGGGAGGCAGAGGCTTGCTATGGAAAAGCTCAATCGCACGGGCAAAAGCTAGATAAGGGTTATTCGTATAAAGGGCGGGAAGAGGAAGCTTGCCTTGAAATTTAGGAGAAATAAGAATAGCTCCGGCTTTGCATCCTTCCAATTTCTGAGCGTACTGAGGATTTGATAAAAAGGTAAGATCGCCCGGCTCAGCTTCTTCTATAGGCGCAACCCCAGTGATCTCTATATTCAGCTCAGGGTCTACGCTTAGATCTAGAAGTTGTGCTAGCTTTTGAACGGAATACATAACACCTCGCTACAAATTTTTAAGGGGCATTAGGCTGATAGCCTGAGGAAGAATTTCTTTTTGAAATGCGCGGGTGGCCCGTGATACATAGCGTTTAGGATCTGTCAGAATCCGAAGCGTACGATGCACATTCAAACCTTCTACCGGAATTTGGCGTAGAACACCTAAAGATAGTTCCTGACTGACAGCGATGGTTGAGATAAACGCGATACCCAACCCTGCTTGTACTGCCACTTTAATCGCTTCCAAAGAACTCAATTCCATTTCGATATTGAGTTTAGAAGGTTCAATGCTCGATTCAAGGAGGACTTTATCGATCACACGTCGGGTGGTAGAGCCTGGGTCCAGCGTGATGAATTTTTCTTTATACAATTGTTTCTTCTCAATCATAGAAGCACTAGCTAAAGGATGGTTAGCCGCCGCGATCAAAATGAAGGAATCATCAATAAAATCTTCAACTTCTAAGCGTTCACCGAGTTCTGTCGGCACCGCCCCGCCCACAATACCAAGCCCCCATAGCCCTTCGATAATCCCTAAGGCAACTTGGCGCGTCGAACGAACCTGGAGCTGGACTGCCACTTCTGGATAAGACTGGCGAAACATACCAATTAGCTGGGGCATGAGATAGGTTCCTGTGGTCTGAGATGCCCCTAGGGTGAGTACGCCTCCCCGCAAACTTTCCAAATCTCCAATAGCTCTGACGGCTTCTTTCTGAAGGTTAATCATCTGTTCGGCATAGGAAAGGAGAACATGTCCTGCCTGAGTAAGTTCGGCACTGCGACTGGAGCGGTCAAACAGCATAGCCCCCACTGCTTTTTCCAAATTCCTTACCTGTAGACTAACCGCAGGCTGGGAGATAAACATAGACTCAGCTGCTTTTTTGAAACTCCCTTCGTGCGCAATCGCTCTCAGGATTCTGATTTGGTCAAAACTAAAGCTCATAGATAAGAAAATTTGATGACAGGTATAACCATATATAAGAATAGCGGAAATCGAGTCCCTACGTCATGCCTAAGGGTGGATAGGGGAATCGGAGGAGATTTATGGCAGGGGTCAGGACTGTTTAAAAATTTCAATACAACCTTGATGTAACCCCAATGCGTGTTCAGTTCTGCTGAAACCTTGGGCTGCGGCTACAAAGTTGTGTGTTTATTCTTGCCACACGGCTGCGACATGAAAACTACACAGGAAATATATGCTAGGTTTACATCACCCATACGTGCAAACTGCCCCTCGAAATCTTGCTCTTCTTCAGACATGTTCTAAACGACTTTGAAAAAGTAGAGACTAGAAAGTAGAGTGCTGAATTCATAAGTCTTACTTTTCTTCTCAAAAAGGTAACATTACATGAAATTTTCTCCTAGCCAAGATTTAAAAGCTTTTGACGTTCTTATCGATAGCGATCCCATGGAAGATTTGGAGGGTTCAACGGCTGTTCTTGAAAGATGGCTCAAGGACTCAGAGCAAGAACAATCAGAGAAGCTAGAACTCTGCCTAACACTTTTGCTCAGTATGGAAGAGCGAGCTAATGCCCATCGCCAGGAAGCGCTCAAAGTGCTGGAGCGCGCCCATGCCGATGAGGAAAAAGCCCTATATCTAGAGACTCTTGTTCATAAATATCTTTGAAGAGCACACATCGCCTTAGTCGCGGGCTCATGCTCTAGACTGCTGCTAAGTTCGAGTAGTTCTTCGAGTTTTATTCTCTAGGTTGCTTCGGCTTCCAATTTTCTTTAACGACTTGCTTGGCACGAGCTACGACCAATGCCCCATCGGGGACATCTTTTGTGACGACAGAACCCGCTCCTACATTCACATCTTCTCCCAAAGTAATTGGGGCAATTAGTACTGTATTAGAGCCTGTTTTGCTGCCTTTACCAATAACAGTAGGATGCTTACGGAAGCCATCATAGTTAGCCGTAATCGTCCCGGCGCCAATATTGACCCGCTCACCGACGGTGGCATCACCCAAATAGCTTAAATGAGCACTGTTGGTATGGTTGCCGAGGGTGGATTTTTTGATTTCTACAAAGTTTCCAATCCGGCACTGATCACCAATTACAGCCCCATCCCGGATATGACTAAAAGGACCGATGGCGCACTTTGAACCTGTCCGGCTCCGTTCAATCACAGAATAGCGAACCACACTCTCTGGGCCAATCTCACTATCGACGATCAAGGTTCCTGGACCGAGCAAAGCTCCAGACCGAATCACGGTATTCCCCCGCAAATGTGTTTGCGGTTCAATCACGACATCCGGTTCTAGCTGAACCCCATCTTCAATCGTGGTAGAACGAGGGTCTAGAATAGTCACCCCTTCTAGCATCCAGTGTTGCAAAATCCGCTGATGATAAATTTCAGCCACTTCTGCCAGCTGTAGCCGATTATTCACACCCAGAATTTCTCTATAGTCACTAATTTCGAGAGCAAAGGCTGGTGTTAGTTGCGCAATCACATCGGTGAGATAATATTCGCCTTGGTCGTTGTAGTTGCTCAGATCCTTTAGAATCGGCCATAGGGTCTGCCAATCAAAGCAATAGACTCCCGCATTGACCAAGGGATGGAGCCTCTCTTCTGGCGTGCAGTCCCGATGTTCAACAATGCGCTCTATCGATAAGTCAGACTTCAAAAATACGCGACCATAGCCTGTAGGGTCCGCTAGGCGAGACGTTAATAAGCTCGCCCTAGCTCCTGAACTATGATGGCGATCTAAAAGCTGTTGGATCGTTTGGGGGGTGATCAAGGGCATGTCACCGTTGACGACGAGAAGCGTTCCCTTGAAATCTTTCAGAGCTGGAGCTATTTGCTGAACGGCATGGCCTGTTCCTTTCTGTTCATGCTGATAAATAATGCCCACGTCTTGGTTGGACAAGCTGGCTTCAACCGCTTCTGCTCCGTGGCCGATGATAACCTGGGTCTGCTCAACTTCTGTTTGCTGTATGGCATAGAGCACATGATCGACCAGCGTCCTTCCGCCAAATCTATGCAGGACTTTAGGCATATGGGACTTCATCCGGGTTCCTTTCCCTGCAGCAAGAATACAAGCAACCGTATTAGGCATCTGAATCTACCAGCTAATCGCCACCAGACTACTACAGACCTGAGGTCCAAAACAGCCAAGACTTTCCAAACTACTAATCTGCGCCTATGAGAACCTGTATCTAATTCTTTGCTCTATCCCGACGAAAAGCCAGGATTAAGACTATAGGCAGATAACAAAAGAGTCTGAAGCCTTTAGCCTGAAATTAATCCCAATGCTTGAGCTGTCTTTTTCAAGCGATAAAACCCGACTTTTTAGAAGAGCCGGGTCTCAATCTGAATTGGAGCGTTGCAATCAAAGTCTTGGAGCCTTAAAGATGGAATCGTATGACGTCATTATTATTGGGGCAGGGCACAACGGATTGGTTTGTGCCTCCTATCTACTTAAATCGAGATATAGCGTTTTGCTCCTAGAAAAACGTTCCATCCCAGGCGGAGCCGCCACAACAGAGGAAATTTTACCTCAAGAAGCTCCTGAATTTAGGTTTAATCGTTGTGCGATCGACCATGAGTTTATCCACTTGGGACCCGTGGTTGAAGAGTTGGAACTTCACAAACATGGTCTGGAATATCTTTTCTGTGATCCAGTCGTATTTTGTCCTCACCCTGATGGGAAATACTTTTTGGCCCACAAATCTGTAGAAAAAACCTGTGCCGAGATTGCTCGCTTTAGTAAACGGGATGCACGAAAGTATCAAGAATTTATAGAGGGATGGCAGCGCATTCTAAGAAGTATCATCCCTATGTTCAATGCACCACCTAAGTCGGTGATGGATATTGCAACAAACTACGATATTAGTAAAATCAAAGATCTATTTTCAATTTTGGGTCCACCCAATCAAACACTGGATTTAGTGCGAACTTTTCTGAACAGCGCCGAAGACAATTTAAATGAATGGTTTGATTCAGAATTTTTGAAAGCGCCTCTAGCGCGATTGGCCTCTGAGTTGGGCGCGCCTCCTAGCCAAAAGACTTTGGCGATTGGGGCGATTATGATGGCAATGCGTCATAGTCCTGGCATGGCTCGACCAAAGGGTGGCACAGGAGCTTTAGTCGCAGCTCTACTTAGCTTAGTGAGAAGCTTGGGGGGCAAGGTTTTAACTGATCAAGATGTAGATAAAGTTTTAGTAGATGATGGGAAAGCAGTGGGTGTTCGCATAGGTAGTGGAACAGAATATCGGGCAAATAAAGGGGTAATTTCTAATATTGATGCTAAGCGACTATTCTTACAGATGATAGATAAAAAAGATGTCGATGATGCCGATCCCGAGCTAAGAGAACGACTAGCACGACGGATTGTTAATAATAACGAGACGATTCTTAAAATTGATTGTGCCTTATCAGAACTCCCCCGTTTTGAGCATCACAACCATCAGGATGAATACTTGACAGGTTCTATCCTCATTGCAGACTCAATGAAGCATGTTGAAATAGCCCATAGTGAGCCAAGTATCGGCAAAATTCCAGATGCCGATCCTTCTATCTATGCAGTCGTTCCAACCTTTCTAGACCCATCCATGGCCCCGCCTGGCAAACATACTCTTTGGATTGAGTTTTTTGCGCCTTACCAGATTGAGCATGCAGAAGGTAGTGGTCTCAAGGGTACGGGGTGGACAGATGAGTTGAAGAATAAGGTTGCAGATCGGGTGATTGATAAACTGGCTGAATATGCTCCTAATTTGAAAAACTCGATCATTGCTCGTCACGTAGAAAGCCCTGCAGAACTTGGAGAACGTCTAGGTGCGTTGAAAGGAAATTACTATCATATTGATATGAGCTTGGATCAGATGATATTTTTCCGTCCACTTCCTGAGCTAGCTAACTACAAAACTCCTATAGAAGGGCTTTTCTTAACAGGAGCAGGTACTCATCCAGGAGGGTCTATTTCTGGAATGCCCGGTCGAAATTGCGCTCATGTATTTCTTCAAAGCCAGCGATCATTTACGAAGGTGCTTAAAGATGCTAGAGACTCTTTCGGGGAAAGAATTCATAACGTGAGTAAACTCTTTTAAGGTTAGATAGCGCTCATAGAAAAGCAAGTCTTGATTATTGGTGGAAGAGGGCGGATCGGCCGTTGTGTGGCAGCTGATTTAATCGACAACATATCAGCAGACATTATAATTACCGGCCGCAATCCCACCCCCTTTCTTTATTCGCCCGATCAAACTCAAGCTCGGGTACGTTACCTTGAATTGGATTTGCTTGATCATGAGAAGCTAGGAAAAACGGTTGCTACCAGCGATTTAGTTGTTCATTGTGCGGGTCCTTTCCATAAACGAGATACCTGGGTCTTGCAGACTTGCATTGAAAAGGGCGTTCCTTATATTGATGTCAGCGATGATCGGGGCTTTACTCAGAGAGCTTTATCTCTTCGTGACGCTGCTATCGCCAGTGGCGTTACAGCTATTATCAACTCTGGCGTTTTCCCAGGCATCTCCAATAGCATGGTACTACAAGGGGTAGAGCATTTAGAGACTACCCATAAGATTCATCTCAGCTATGTTGTAGCGGGGTCAGGCGGAGCAGGAGTAACAGTTATGCGTACGACATTTTCAAATCTGCAACGGCCCTTTGAAGCATGGATTGAGGGTCGATGGCAAACAGTTACTCCCTATACAGATCGTGAAAGCATTGAGTTTCCGGCTCCTTTTGGTCGGGCCGGTGTCTATTGGTTTGATATGCCTGAAGCCTTGACTTTAGTTTATAGTTTCCCTGTAGACACTGTGATTACCAAGTTTGGTTCCGTTCCAGATTTTTATAATCACCTAACTTGGATGACGGCTCATTGGTTTCCCCCTAAACTAATGCAGAACCCCAACGTCATTGAGTTTTTGGCCCACGTTAGCCATAGGATGACGGGTGTTAGCGATCGATTTAGCGGTATAGGGGTGGCAATCCGGTTGGAAATAACAGGAAAAAAAGAGGGGCGGTTAGTTCGATATCGTTCTGATTTTGTTTATGACAGTGCAGCCGTTGCTGCAGGGCATGGCACAGGGAGTATTGCCCAATGTATTTTGTCTGGTCAACTTACTAAACCAGGCGTTTGGGCAGTTGAGCAAGCTTTAAGCACAGAATTATTTGAGAAAGTGATGCAAAGTCGTAACCTAGTAATTCACCAAACCTGGCTTTAGGAAGCCTAGCTCCTCTAGGCAAGGAAAGTATTATAAGGGCGGATGACAAAACATTTCTTTGCCATAGCCATCCCAGATTTTCCGATTACAGGATTGACTTCAAGCATATGCACACGACTAAGAAATTAATCTGCAGCTGGTTCTGGCTTGGGTATTTCTTCATAGACCAATAAAAGCGTGAAAAAACATAACTCTTATAGATTGTCAAACGCTATTTTTGGCAGTAACAAATGTATCGATTAATCGAATAAAAGAATTCACTGCTCAAGGCTTGAGCTTCTAGGTCTAATAACCATTGTTCTACTTCCCCTTGAGCAACTAAAGATTTTTTAGTCAGCTCCTCTACCATTATTCGAGCCATATTGTAGGCATATAAATTTGGATGCCATTGAGTATTGGTAAGACTATAGACACCTGTTTGTACACTGCTAAATCCGGCTTGTTGGCAAAGACTATGAAGCTCTCTTCCTAGCTGACCCTTAGTACTAGAATCGGAGAACAACTGCACAATTTTGCGGCAGAGCCGTTTGTCCTTAGCATTAAAGACTTGGGTATCAAAATCTGAATGAATAATAACAGCGGAACCATCTACTTTCAGGACTCTATGAAGTTCCTTAAGAGTGATCAGCGGTGAAGTCGTACATTCAAGCATTTCCACACAAAGAGCCCGGTCAAATTCCTCTTCAGAGAAAGGTAAGTTATGAGCATCCGCCAGTTGGAATTCAATCTTCTCAGGACTTCCATCTTTTTGCCATTGGTTGATGGCCTGGTTATATCGGTTGGGATTATTTTCAATACCGATGATCTTATCGATCTCAGGATAGTTTTGTAGGAGTAATCGCTCTGCATCTCCGCTACTGCATCCTACATCAATGATTTTGTGCCCAAAGGATGGTTGTAGGGCAGCGAGATAGAATAGCCACTGCGCAATGACATCGGGCATCGGATCATCCAAGAATTGCTCCTGACCTGTATCACTGGGTGCCGTGTACTTTTTAAGAAGATTGCGGGAATACATGAAGGATGCAGCTCTATTAACTAGCTTATCGGTCCAACCTAGGCATACGGCTAGAATTCCACAAAGAGGAAGGAATAACGACAAAGGAAGGTATGTACTTCCGGGCCAGATCAATGAAGCTTTTTCTTTATCCCTTATCCTCCCACAGGAGCGTAGGCTTACCGTTCGTATTCTTGCCCATAATGTTTTGCCGCTTAGGTACAGTAGGGCAAACCATAACCTTTAGTAAATCGGCGATCGGAAGCCTGTAGGCCTTGTCGTTGATTATGATCAGCAGGCTGTGTGTTTAAGAAATCTCTTGCCTAACGCTCCATCCCGCGCTGACCCCTATGCGGCCCTTCGATTTCGAGACTATCGCTTATTTGCGCTCGGCAACTGGGCGTCGAATATGGGCCAACAGATGCTGAGTGTCGCGATTGGTTGGGAACTTTATGAACGCACGCATTCGGCGCTGGCCTTAGGCCTTGTTGGTCTTGTCCAGGTATTGCCCGTGATTTTTTTAGCTCTACTGGCGGGGCAGGTCGCAGACCAGCTTGACCGGCGAGGAATTGTACTGATTACGCAAGGAGTCTTGGCGCTTTGTTCCATTGGATTAGCAATGATTTCCTTTGGGCAAGGGCCTGTGTTTTTGATCTATCTTTGCCTATTTGTAATTGGGACAGCCCGCGCTTTTAATAACCCAGCCCGTGCAGCATTACTCCCGCAGCTCGTACCCAAGGAAATTTTTAGTAATGCCGTGACCTGGAATAGCAGCGGATTTCAGTTAGCTGCTATGCTCGGACCTGCTTTGGCGGGATTGCTGATTGCGGTGCAAAAGAGTTCCACTTGGGTCTATATATTTTGCGCGCTCTCTGCCCTGATCTTTTTTGGATCTCTATTCCTGATTAAAGGTCGTCAAGCAGGACGTTCAACAGAACCAGTTACCTTCAAATCCCTAGCTGCAGGTTTCAGTTTTGTCTGGCAAACCAAAATAATCCTGGCCGCCCTCACTTTAGATTTGTTTGCGGTATTGCTAGGCGGCGCCACCACGTTACTTCCAATTTTTGCTAAGGATATTCTCCATGTCGGGCCCGATGGTTTAGGTTGGCTCCGCGCTGCACCTGCTATCGGCGCTTTCATTATGGCTTTGACGATTACCTATCTACCGACCATGAGTCAGGCTGGTAAAACCTTGCTGTGGGCCGTAGGAGGATTTGGAGCAGCGACGATTGGCTTTGGTCTTTCTCAGTCTTTTTGGTTTTCACTTTTCATGCTCGTGCTGATTGGCGCTTTGGATAGCATTAGTGTTGTGGTTCGCCAAACCTTAGTCCAGTTGCGTACGCCCGATGAAATGCGCGGTCGCGTATCTGCGGTCAATGGAATGTTCATCAGCACCTCCAATGAATTGGGAGGTTTTGAATCAGGCATTGCTGCCAGCCTATTCGGTCCGGTGCTTGCTGTTGTCGGTGGCGGAATTGGGACTATTGCTGTAGTCCTTGCCGTAGCGATTGTTTGGCCTGAGATCCGAAAATTAAAATCTTTAATCCCAGATTAAATGGAAACCCCCAGCTATCGCCGTCCCCCTTTTAGGCAAAGCCTTCCCAAAGGGTAGGGGGACGGCGATAGAGTCTTCTTAATTCCACCTAGCTACTTATGGTGGTTGCTTAAAGCTTTTCTAGTTTTGATTGAACACTGATCACTTTATCTTCCATCGTCTGTTCTCGGTCCGTTCGCGTTCCTGCATTTATTGTCGTGAAAATTCTGGGAGCACCCATTGTATGAATCACTTCATGGCATCTTTTAATCGCATCAAAAACAGTATCCCATTCTCCTTCAACATTGGTGCCATTAGCATGGAGCTGATAGGTAAGCCCACATTCTTCTAAGACTTTCTCACAGGCGGCTACATACTCAGAGAGAGATAGGCCAACACCAATCGGGACAACTGTGAAATCAATAATTACTTTCATCTTAGTTACCAATTAAAACCAATGCTTACGGCTACCCTGAGCCACTGCTTGAACTATCCCTAAAGCAACAAAGTTAGTAAGCAAAGCGGAACGTCCGAAACTTACAAAAGGAAGAGGGATTCCAGTTACAGGAGCCATGCCAATATTCATACCAATATTGATAATGGTTTGGAACAAGAGCATGGCAAAAACGCCAACGACGAGGAGAGAACCAAAATCATCACGGGCATCATTAGCAATCAGAATCAGACGCCAGAAGAGCGTAAAGAAACAGCCCAACAGGACTAGACAGCCCAGAAATCCTGTTTCTTCGCCAAGGGCCGAGAAGATAAAGTCTGTATGCTGTTCAGGAATAAAGTTAAGTTGCGTTTGCGTCCCGGCAAATAAACCACGGCCCCAGAATTGACCGGAACCGACAGCAATTTGAGATTGAAGAATATGATAGCCGGAGCCTAAGGGGTCTTGATTCGGGTCTAAAAAGATAGTTAAACGCTTCTGCTGGTAGGGTTTGAGCACATTCCAAAACTTTTGCCCCAGACCGCCAGAAATTAAATTGACCACTACCGTAGTGAGCATCCCAATCGGTTGCCACATCGAGGATTTGGACAGCGTCCACCAAGCGAGGACCCCTATCCCCGCACACCAGATCATCCAGGCAGGGACCCACAGAGCAAACAAAATGGCTGCCACGAGCGGGGAAGTTAGCATAATCAGCCAGGGGAGGCGAGCGCCGCCCCAATAAAGCATGGCTAAAGAGACCGCACCAAAGACGAGAGAACTTCCCAAATCTGGTTGTTTGAAGATCAGAAGGGCAGGAACAGCTACCACCGCCAGGGCCATCCAAACGCGAACAAAACTAGTAATCGGAAAACGACGAATAAAGGCAGCTAAGACAATGATGATCCCCAGCTTGGCAAACTCAGAAGGCTGAATACTCACTCCGCCAATTTCTATCCATCGTTGGGCTCCAAGAGCCTCACGGCCCAAGAACATGACAGCGAGCAGACTGGCATTCACCAAAGCGTAGATCAGCCAACTCCCGCTCTGGAGCCATTGATAAGGGAAACGCGATAGGCCCAACATAATGCCTATACCGATGATCCCCATGCTCAGTTGACCACGAAAGTCCCCTTGGCTAGGGTCTGTACTGTAGATAGCAATACAGCCGAACCCCAGCAAAACTAAAGGCATTAAAAGAACGAGGAAATCGAATTCACGCCAGTTCCTGAGCCAGCTTTGTTCAAATCCCAAAGGACGTAGGATATCCACCACAGGTTTTCCAGTCCTCTCCATTCAGTTTCCGGCGACCTTAATGTACCCAATGTAGCAGTCTATTCCCACAAATATAGGGGGGCTTAATTATGACCAAAGGACCCCCTGATCATGTATACGTGGTGATAGGAAACTAAGGCTGTTGGGCCGCTGCTTTCACCTTTTGGGATTCCACATTTAAGAAGATTGTAGATTTATCTCCTTCTACACGGATAACGTTCAGAGGGCTCTCTTTTCCAGCTTCTTTGGCCTCAGTGATCCGGTCCTGTAATCGCTCATAAAAAAGCAGATCGGCCAACTGGGCGTTTTTGGCTGCAGCCTGTCCCTGCAATTCAATTGCTTTTTGGTTAGCCTGTGACAGGATCAGTCGGCGGGTGGTCTCCTTCTCTTGAATTTGAGCTTTTACTCCAGCCGTTTGAGCGGTAATTGAAGCCACTTGTTTCTGCTCCAGAGAATCCTTCAGACCTTCAGGAAATTGTGGCGTTCCTAGAAATATCCCTTCAATCAATACAAGGGGAACCGCCTGCCCGTTCAGATTGGTTTTAGCCATATCCTGGTTCATCACGTTTTTCATTTGTCCTTCCATCAGGCCCCTTTTGGCTTTGATATAGTACGCTTCTGAACCAAAGCCAGCGGAAACATCCCGCACTTTCGAGCGGACCAAAGGCACCACCACTGTTTCCATATAGCGGATACCTACTTTGCTGTGCAGAACATCCAAAACCGCTGGGTTTGGCTTGAGCGCTACAAACACATCCACCTTGAAAGCCTGCCCATCGGCTGTATTTACTCCAATCGCACCCCCACCTCTGTTTGGAGCATCTTCAACATCGGTGAACTGCCATACCCTGGTCCGAATATTGTAGGTAATCGGGTTTTCTACGCCGGGTGTGATCCAGGTAACTCCTGGCTTTTCAACGCGTCCTGCCTGAATGCCTGTGAAGTTATTGAATATGACCGTGGCATTGCCAGGTTCTGTGACATAGGTAAAGGGCCTCCACAAAAGGAGCAAAACAGCGGCGACCAGTATTCCTACAGGGAGCCACGCTTGTGTTTCTTGATTCAGCTTCATGAGTCGGTCCTCAAGGTTCGCAAACCTGATGTGAATAATGATTACTTCGTGACAAGCGTTTCGAGGGTACTCCCCAAGACACCAGATTTGACGACCCGTAAATATTCTGGATTTTGCTTGAGGGCATTGGCTTTGGCACTAAGGCTGCCTGCTTCTGCTTGAGCCTGAGAGATAACCGTTCTGGCGTCTTGACGGGCTTGGTCTATTTCAAAGACTTTTTTAGACAATTGGTTCTCAGCAATCGTCTTAGCTTCAATAGAAGATACAAAGTCCTTATTGAATTCCACATCTCTCAGCAAAAGTTCCTGCACCGTGATGCCATACTGGCCCAGGTCTTGAGCAATACGCTCCCGAATTTGGGCTTGTAGGGCAGGGCGCTTCGTAGAATAGACATCCTGGGCAGAAAATCCTGCTGTTTCCGTAGAGATGACTGAACGAACAATCGGGGCAATCCGGTCGATATAGTCAGTACCTAAGGTGGTGTACACCTTAGGTGGGTCTGAAACTACAAAGTTGAGGGTTACCTCCGCTCCAATTTCTTGGCCGTCTCGGGTAAGTGCCGTGATTTTAGAGCCGTAAACATCTACGGTTTGCTCTTTAGCCGTTCCTCTCCACGTCAAAGCTTGGGTTTTGACATCGAAGGGAATGGTCTCTGTAAAGATAGGAACAACCAGATGAAATCCAGGCTCTAAGGGAGTAGGTTGCACTCCACCCAGCCAAGAGAAGACAACTAGATTTTCTCCGTTACCGACAAAGCGAGTGGGATTACTCACAGAAACGATTAATACGATAAGAGCTGCGATAGCGGCTTGAGGAGCCCAACGAGGTAAATCTGTTTGCATAGCTCTAACCTATCCACTTATATATTCTTCTAATCTAGTCAAAACTTATATTGCCCTGCATGAGCTTCTGAATCAGCAGTGTTACAATTAAGTCAAATCGCCGGGCCAAATACGGACAAAGTACTCGGCATAGTAATACAACCCAGAGAGTCTAGCTCTAGGAAAGAACGGGTGAAAATACCCAGAGCTCTCTCTAAAACAAGAGCTTGGACCATGCCTCTCAAAGCGGCCAAGCAAATGCACTCAACTGACACGTTTAGGTGACCTTACACGGATGGATAAAAACGGTTTGCAGAAAAACATCCCCATGTCTAGTGGAAATGACGCGAATGGAGCACTAGGCTCCGGTACATTTTCTCTAAAAGCGCTGCAAGAAAGCTCTAGCGAGCCTGTTTTCCTGCGGGGAGCCCGTTATTTTCTCCGGAATCGAGTCTCTGGCTACAAAGAATTAGATAACCAGCATGTTGAAGCACAGGTAGAGGGCTCAGGGGAGGACCCCTACACCCTAAGTATCGAGTTTTCCTCGCTACAGAGCTTTGTCAGCAACTGTAGCTGTCCTTATTTTGAGGATGTTTGTAAGCATGCTGTTGCGGTCGTTCTTACCTATATCCAGCGGCGAGACCGGAATCTGCGCAATACGATCAAGCAGATTTTGGAAGAAAGGCCAAGAGAACCGAGGCAGACTTTCTCTGAAGTTAAAGTAGAGGATTTTCTCAATGCGAAAGGGCTTACCCTTCCTGAAGAGATCCCCTTTACCTTGGGCATGCTGATTTTGCCTAAACCCTTGGCGCTGATTTTGGGGATGCTTCCCACTTCGCCGTCGGGAAAAGTTACCATTCTCAAGATTCCTGAGCCTGTAGTCTCTACCTTGCCCGAAGGTTCTCCTTTGAGATCTTTGGCTAATTACCTATTACGGGTGCCCCAGACCACAAGTGGTCCTGCTGGAGGTCATCGTGTTCCGCTCGGGGATGAGGGGATTGTGCTTGACTTTGTGCGTTATGCGGCCAATCTGGTCAACGTACAGACAGGCGCGCCGATCACCTTCTCTGACCAACGCCCTAAAGTTCATGTTGAGCTGGCTGAACAAGAAGAGGGAGCCCTGAGTTTGACGCTAATGGCAACCCTAGGCGAACGGACCTTGAAAGACCCGATGTTTGTCTTCGGTTCACCCTCTTGGGCTCTAGAAAACAACGTGTTCTATAAACTCAGTGACGAAGCAGAACCGCCTGGTTCCCTGATGCGCATGCTTCAATCCGATGGAAAAGCGATCATCAAAGCCGACCAAGTGCCTGGCTTTTTGACCCGTCAGTATCCTGCGTTAAAAAACCATCCAGCCTTGCGCGTCCTCAAGGAAGACACCTTTCCTACGGTGGTATCTTCGCCTCCTAGCGTAGTGATCGCGTTGAGTGAGCAGGAATCGACCACCACCCAAGGAGTGTCACAACTTCAACTGCGACTGGGATTCCGCTACGGTCCGATGGTAGTCCCTTCCCAAAGTCTTAATCTGGACGGGACTCAAGTTCATGAACACTATGTGACCGAAGAAGGACAGAGTCTCTGGATTCGGCGGATGGCCACAGAAGAGCAACAACTGCGGCAGCTTTTGTCTAATATGCAGCCGGACCGAGTGCGGGCCGACCAATTTTTCTTCAGCGATGACCGAGCTTTAGACGTTTTGCGCTGGCTGCAGGACTACGGCGATAATTGGGAAGTCTCCGGATATGAGAAACTCACTCGCTACCGTCTTGCGGCTGAGTCGCTCACCCTCCATGCCCATTTAGCCCTAAATGACTCTGGACAATTCAACCTAGAGCTTTACGGGTCGTGTGGCTCTTCTAAGCTTTCCTGGGAGTCTTTGGTCGCGTTGATGGAACAAAGGCGGGCCTATGCGGCCTTGGAAGACCAAACGAGCGTTCGCATTCCAGAACGTTCCATCACTCGCCTTTTAAATCATCCGGATTTAGTTAATTCGCAAAATCGCACAGCTTCTGGCACACGGACCTTTAAAGGAGCCCGTCCTCTATATCAATTGGTCGCAGTAGTAGAAGCGCTCAAAACAGAAGAAGTACAGGTCCACCTGGATCCCGCTTTAGAGATATTCTTCCAGCAACTCTACTCTCCAGAATTGATTCAGCCTCCAGCTTTGCCCCCTCACCTAAAAGCAGAACTGCGACCTTATCAGAGGGCTGGTTATACCTGGATTACATTTTTAGGGCGCTATGGACTGGGAGGTATTCTGGCTGATGACATGGGACTGGGTAAAACACTCCAGACCCTGACCATGCTGATGGCCTATCACCATGAGCATCCTGAGGCACCGCCTTCCCTGGTAATTGTTCCCACGTCCGTAGTCTACAACTGGCAAGAAGAAGCAGAGAAATTTACGCCCAAATTGCGCACAGCCCTCTATTTGGGAACCGACCGCGAAAAAATTCTTAATGCCAAAACCAAAGGACCAAAACCACAGGTTATTTTCACCAGCTATGGCATCATCCGTCGTGACTATCTCCTGCTGAAAGAAAATCCTTTTAGCTATGTGGTTTTAGACGAAGCCCAAAACATCAAAAATCCGGAATCAGTCGGTGCTCAGGCGGTCAAAGCGCTGCAAGCTAACCACACTTTAGCGTTGAGCGGCACCCCTGTAGAAAATCGTCTGGGAGAGCTATGGTCCCTCTTTGATTTTCTGATGCCTGGCCACCTCAATACGCTGGTCCGCTTTCAGGAAGAATTTGAAAAACCGATCAGCTTAGGGTTACCAGAAGCAGCCCAGAAACTACGACAAAGAGTGCAGCCCTTTATTTTGCGGCGTTTGAAAACGGATGTGGAAAAAGACCTGCCACGCAAAACTGAAATTATTAGCTACTGCGATTTAGGCACTCAGCAAAAAGCTCTGTACCAAAGGATGTTGGAAGCCTGCCGAGACCAAATTTTTGGAGAAGTCGCCCAACGGGGCATCGCTGCTTCACAGATGTCTGTTCTTGCAGCCCTTTTGCGTCTGAGGCAAGTTTGCTGTGACCCTCGTCTTGTGCAAGGGACAGACAGTGCTAAAGGCAAAAACTTTTCGTTAGACGATTCTGCCAAGCTTTTAGAGGTTATGGAATTTATTGAAACGCTAATCGCTGAAAAGCACCGTGTTCTGGTCTTTAGTCAGTTTGTACAGATGCTGACCTTAGTTCGGGAAGCACTGAATATCAGAGGCTATCGCTATGAATATTTAGATGGACAAACGCCTCCAGAGCAACGGAAGGAAAAGGTCAATCGCTTCAATGGCGATGAGTCTATTCCTATCTTCTTGATTAGTCTTAAAGCGGGAGGCACCGGTCTGAACCTAACAGGAGCAGACTATGTCATTCACTATGATCCCTGGTGGAACCCTGCAGTAGAAGCGCAAGCGACAGATAGAGCCTATCGCATTGGTCAAACTCGCCCGGTATTTAGCTATAAATTTATTACCCGTGGCACCATTGAAGAGAAAGTTCTGAAGCTGCAACGCAGCAAAACAGAACTAGCAGAGATGGTATTAGGAACTGACCAATCTTTTGCAAAGACTCTAACTCAGAAAGACCTAGAGTTTCTGTTTGCTCCATAATCCTGGTTCAACTGAGTATATCCTAGGAAGTTGGTTTAACTAACCTCGCGGAATTCCCCAATTCGTCGATAATGAATTGGCAGAGTTAAGGGAGAATGAGGACTCATGAGTCGATACAGCATGATTGTTCAATGGTCTGATAAAGACCAGCTTTTCCTAGTTACGATTCCAGAATTTGCTGATCTTGTTGTCATGCCTTGCACGCATGGGAAGACTCGTGAAGAAGCAATTCGCAATAGAGAAGAAGTACTGGAAATGTACTTAGAAGCTTGGCAAGCAGAGGGTGAATCCATTCCCGAAGCTAGTACGCTGCAAATTGCATGACTTTCTTTAGGAGGTTTAAGAATGCTGTTTTTTCAGCACTTGGACTTCTTGGTTAGTTAACAAACGGTAGGTCCCAGGTTCTAAGCCTTTAAGCGTTAATTCTCCAATCGCTACCCGCACCAATCGCAAAGTTGGAAAACCAACGGCAGCCGTCATCCGCCGCACCTGCCGATTTTTTCCCTCCGTCAAAATCAGCTCTATCCAAGAGGTGGGGATCGCCTTGCGGAAACGAATGGGCACAGTTCTGGGAGGCAAATTGGGCTCTTGGTCGAGTGCTCTTACGTGGGCCGGGCGTGTCTGATAGTTCTGGATAGTCACGCCCTTGCTGAGGGCTTGGATAGCCTGGGGATCAGGGATACCTTCTACCTGAGCCCAATAGGTTTTGGGATGATCAAATCGGGGATCAGTGAGCCGATGGGCCAAAGGACCATCATTCGTCAATAGCAATAAACCTTCACTATCTTGGTCCAAACGACCTACGGGATAGACCCCAGGCTGATCGATGTAGTCTTTTAGCGTAGAGCGGCCTTCCTGATCCGTGAATTGGGTGAGTACGCCATAGGGCTTCCAAAATAAAAGATAAGAGAATCCCATCGCCGTTTAGTTAGTTGCTCCCGTCATCATGTTTTGGAGTTCAATTAAGCGCTTCACCTCATAATGTACTTCACGGGGATAAACGAGCCAAACGCGGGCATTGGTCAAAATTAAAGATTTCACCAGCGAAGAAGCTTCAGCAATCTCTATCAATCCCTCGTCGGTTTGCAAAAAGATACCCCTGTCATAAAGGCTATAGCCCTTAGCCTGAGAAGTAACCAGGCCAAAATGACTATCGGGATCATAGCCCAAAGACTTGGCCTTAGCCTGTAAGCGGTCTAGGAGGCCCAATCGCTGCTCAGATCTTAGGTTTGTCACCTCCCAAGCTTTCGGTAAGTTGCGGTCTAGATAGCGCGTACAGAGGTCTGCTAACAAAGGATCATCGGTCCGAGACCAGAGCTGGATGTGATAGCTAAACACCACATCATCCGCATGCAAATAATCGTCCAAGGTCCAGGCACTGGGTAATTTGCCCAACCAGGCAGCTAGCACAGCATCCGCTTCTAGGGTTCCCTGCTTGAAGAGTACTGCCGCTCTTTTGAAAATACTCGCTAAGACTAAGCGGGCACAGAGATTTTTGGGGTGGTTGTACACTTGGGAATACATGAAATAGCGCACGACCAAGTAGTGCTCTATAGCCACCAGTCCCTTACGACCGCGCACGACCAGCATTCCGCTTTCAGGCTCATAGGCCAGAGCATTGATGATTCGGTCCAAATCTAAGTGGCCATACTGTGCTCCGGTGAAATAACTATCGCGCAAGAGATAATCCAGGCGGTCACAGTCCAATTGACCGGAGATCAGTTGTGCCAAAAGAGGAAGCGGTGCTTGCTTTTGTAGTAATTGGCAAATTTGCTCCGGCAGTTCAGGGTCAAAAGAACAGAGGAGTTGATGAACTTTGGTATCTTCTCTGAGCAAACGCATGGTCCATTGCTCGTGGTCAAAGTGAAAAACTTCTTCACTGGCGTGGCTAAACGGTCCATGGCCCAAGTCATGTAAGAGCGCGGCACAAAGCACTAAGGCACGATAGGAAGCGAGTTCAGGATTTTCGGCAATCAATCGGTCAAACACCCGACGTGCCACCGCTAAAACTCCTAAAGCATGGGTAAAGCGAGAACCTTCTGCTCCATGAAAGGTCAAATTAGCGACGTCCAACTGCCGGATTCTGCGTAGACGTTGAAATTCTGAACTGTCTACGAGCTGAATCAAGAGAGATTCGATCGGATCCTTGGCATTGAGGTGAACCGCTCCATGAATCGGATCATGATATGTACGTGATTTTTGAGATGTGAGTATCATGAATGGCCACAGAGACTGATATGTAGCCTCTCCTGTCCTATCACCCTATCTTATTGGACTCAAGAGCTGAAACAGGCTGTGATAGGATTTTTGTCCATAGGTGTCTTAGCTTCCTCACTACGAATAAAAATACATTTCATGCTTACTGCCTCTTCAGTGCATCAGGTCATATTCAAAGGCTCTCCCGAGGGTCTAAGGCTATATTTGCCAGAAGACACGGCCTTTGATGAGGTCCTCCTTCAGCTCCAACAGCGTATCGACGCCGGAGAACGTCTTTGGAGTGGAGGAGGTAAAGTATTTCTAGAATGCGGGCAACGGCTTTTAGACGGTGCCCAAATTCAGGCCGTTCAACAATTGTTACAGTCTCATCAGCTCAGGCTGACTCAGGTTGGAACGACTAGACATCAAACAGCGGTAGCTGCAGCCGTAGCTGGATTATCCGTTGACCGAGACCTGGAAGAGATACAACCCATTCAGGCATCGAGCATCACAGTCGCCGAAGATCCGCTCTATTTGCAGCAAACTATCCGTTCTGGGGTGCAGATTGTTCATAACGGAACCATCGTAGTGTTAGGAGATGTAAACCCTGGTGGAGAACTTTTAGCTCAGGGGGATATCCTGGTGTGGGGTTCTTTGCGGGGTACTGCCCACGCAGGGACTAAGGGGAATGAAAAAGCGCTGATCATGGCTCTGAATCTAGCTCCTATGCAGCTTAGGATTGCTAAGTACGTTGCCCGTGCTCCTGAAGACAACCCTGCCCCTGGGCAAGCGGAAGTGGCATATATCAGTGAAGGGACTATTAGAATCGCGCTGTTGTCTGAATATGGCCGGAGACGTTAAATTCGGCGAGATCCTGTGAATCGGTGAAGTTGAAAAGAGGTGGAAGAATTGAGCACAAGCGGAAAAGTCATTGTCATTACTTCAGGCAAAGGTGGAGTCGGGAAAACTACGACTTCAGCCAATTTAGGAATGGCCTTGGCATCCATGGGCAAGAAAGTAGTCTTGGTGGATGCTGACTTCGGTCTGAGGAATTTAGATCTACTCCTGGGTCTGGAAAATCGCGTTGTTTATACCATTCTTGATGCTTTGTCTGAAAATGAGAGCGACCGCTGTCGTCTAGACCAGGCTCTGATTAAAGATAAACGCCAGCCTAATCTAGCGCTCCTCCCAGCCGCCCAGACGCGGGACAAATCGGCGATTACGCCCGAACAGATGAAGAGCGTTACGGCAGAGTTGACGGAGTCCTATGATTTCGTGCTGGTAGACTGTCCTGCTGGTATTGAACAAGGTTTTAAAAATGCGATTGCAGGAGCTTCAGAAGCGATTGTAGTCACCACCCCTGAAGTTTCTGCGGTGCGGGATGCCGACCGAGTGATTGGTTTGATGGAAGCCTCTGGCCTCAAGCATCCCCGCTTGATCCTCAATCGCTTACGCCCTCACATGGTCGAAGAAAACAACATGATGTCTGTAGAGGACGTGTTGGATATTTTGGCGATCAAGCTCCTAGGCGTCGTGCCCGAAGACGAGCAAGTTATCATCACGACTAACAAAGGAGAACCGATGGTTCTTTCTGCTACGCCTACTCAAGCAGCTCAGGCTTTCTTGAATATTGCGCGTCGCATGCTGGGAGAAGACGTCCCCTTTCTTTCCCTACAAGTACCTGATCCTGGCTTTATGGGTAAGCTAAAAGCCTTATTTCGTCGTCGTTAATCGTCAATTAATTGTGGATTAGACTCAGATGGTATTCGATCTCCTAGACAAACTATTCACCCGTGGGCAACCCAATAGCCGTCAACAGGCCTGTGACCGCCTCAAGATGGTCCTAGCCTATGACCGCACTGCTGATATTTCCTCAGAGACAATGGAAAACATGCGGCGTGAAATCCTGCAGGTAGTCAAACGTTATTTTGAACTCCAGGATGATGAGCTAGAAGTCGGTCTTGAGCGCAGTGGCAGCGCTACAGCCTTAATCGCCAACATTCCAATCCGGCGAGTCCGCCCCGGAGATGACACAGGTGCATTTTTGGCCACTGCGACCAAGTTAGAGGAAAAGGGCCTATCTGAAGAATCTTCTAAGATAAAAGAAGAATAGATTTTTCAAGTCTGAGGCTGTAGTTTTTGAGCGATGCCTCTTCCTTCATAGATAATGTGCAAAAGCAGACAGAGTACACTGGGCATAATCTAGATTCTGTTCAATTCGTCTTGAATCAGTAAGGAGCAATCATGGTTGTCGGCAAAGGCAGTGGCGGTGGGGGCAAACGCAGCGAACGCCCTGGAATGCGCACAAGACGGGATGACAACTTTGTTGATAAATCTTTCACCGTCATGGCCGATATGATCCTCAAACTGATGCCAACCAGCAAAGAGGATAAAGAGGCATTCGCTTACTACCGAGATGGCATGGCGGCCCAAGGAGACGGGGACTACGCGGAAGCCTTAGAAAATTACAACGAGGCTTTGAAGCTTGAAAAGAAACTGATGGACCGGACCTACATCCACTACAACATCGGTTTGATCAAGCAGGCAAATGGAGACCTGGAAGGAGCTCTAGAAAGCTACGCCTCCGCTTTAGAAGATCATCCGCGCAATCTTTCTGCCATGAATAATAGTGCTGTTATCGCCTTCGAATTTGGCTTAAAGGCAGAACAAGAAAATCGCTTAGATGAGGCGGAAGTCTGGTTTGACCGGGCCGCTGAGCTATGGAAAAAAGCAGTTCGCATAGCGCCGAATAATTATATTGAAGCGCAGAATTGGCTAAAAACGACGGGAAGAGCGGACTTATACTAACAAGATGAGTACAAAGACTCTTTTTCAAAAAATTATTGACCGGGAAATTCCGGCTCAGATTGTGTACGAAGATAATCAGGCACTAGCCTTTCGGGATATACATCCTCAAGCTCCTGTGCATATCCTGATCATTCCCAAAAAGCTAATTCCGCAAATAGAACTGACAACCTCAGAAGATGAAGCACTTTTAGGGCATCTGCTCTACGTAGCGACTCAGATAGCCAGGAAAGAAGGTCTGAGCGACGGCTATCGATTGGTGGTTAACAATGGTGCCCAGGGCGGTCAGACCGTGTTTCATCTGCACATCCACCTTTTGGGCGGACGTAACTTTGGTTGGCCTCCAGGTTGATCAACGAAAGCATTCGGAATCTTAGATGAAAGTATTAAAGTTTGCTGCTGATTCCGATAAGTAATGTTACATCGCCTGTGGTATATTTGGGTCGACTCAAGCACTGGACCTTCATGCAGGCTGATCCGCTTAGGGATAACCCGCAATCCGTAAAGTCTGAAGTTGATTCCATGAGGCAATTCGCTGATTATCAGCGCAAACTTATGGTAATTACTGCTGCTTTGGGGGTAGCGGTTGCTCTTTGTGTCTGGCCTGTTTATGGGATCAATGCTGCCGTTAGTTTCCTCTTGGGTTCTGCTGTAGGCACTGCCTACTTCGGCCTTTTGGGGAGGCATGTAGAACGCTTAGGTAAGGGTAGAGACCGGCTCGGACAACTCCGTTTTGTAGTGGTTGCTGTCACCTTTATTCTTGCGCTGCGTTGGGAAGTGTTGGACTTTCTGCCTACTTTTCTTGGTTTTCTGACCATAAAAGTGGCGATTCTTGTAGATGGTCTCTGGACTATCTACAAAGATTCGGTAAAAAGCTGAAGTTCCAGTAATCTACTGAATATAAAAGTCTGGGAAAGACGCTATGTATCATCCATATTTACCTTCATATCCCCTTGTGGCCGGCAGCTTAGAGGTCGGTAAGCACCTAAATTGGGAGCTTGGCCCCTTCGTGGTCCATGGAGAGACGATGATTACGACCTGGATGGTCATGAGCATCCTAATCGCAGGCATGTTTCTTGCTTCCCGCAAGCTCCAGCGTGTCCCCAGTGGTGGGCAAGCTTTCTTGGAGTACGCCTACGATTTTGTTCTTGGAATCGCTAGAGACCAGATTGGTCCGAAAGCGTACAAAGCGTGGTTGCCTCTCACGGGCACTATTTTCTTGTTCGTTTTTATATCCAACTGGTTGGGTCAGCTTCCTCTGAAGATTGTTCATCTTCCTGAAGGAGAGTTGGCTTCGCCTACCAACAACATCAATACGACGGTCGCGCTCGCGCTGATTGTGAGTGCAGCCTATTTTTATGCCGGAATTAAGAAGAAAGGTTTGAGCTATTTCAAGCACTATGTAGAGCCTTTTCCCGTCTTCCTCCCCCTCAAGGTTTTGGAAGACTTCATCAGACCATTGTCCCTGAGCTTCCGTTTGTTTGGAAACATCCTGGCTGAAGAACTCACACTCGGGGTTTTGATTCTGTTGGTTCCGTTGTTTGTTCCCCTGCCGATGATGCTTTTGTTCCTCTTTACCGGAGCAATTCAGGCCCTCATCTTTTCTACTTTGGCAGCGGCATACATCGGAGAGGCCATGCATGAAGAGCATGAAGAGCACTAGCTTTCAAAGTTTTTTGTCGCACATTGCTGGACACAGTTTTCAAGGAGGATGAGCGTTCATGAATTTAATTAAAGTGTCTAAGGCCCTTGGTGGTTCTACGGCTGCAGCCCTGTTACTAGCTGTTCCTGCCATGGCTCAAGGAGCAGAAGCAGCAGCTAACCCCTATCTTGGTCCTGCTTCCGCCATAGCAGCTGCTTTAGCTATCGGTTTGGCGGCTATTGGCCCTGGTATTGGTCAAGGAACCGCTGCTTCTAAAACCGTAGAAGGTATTGCCCGTCAGCCCGAAGCAGAAGGTAAGCTCCGCGCTACTTTGCTTCTTTCTCTGGCGTTTATGGAATCCCTAACCATCTATGGGTTGGTCATTGCCCTCGTTCTCTTGTTTGCTAACCCCTTCAAATAAGGGCTCAAACTTTGGTCCATGGGGTCTTTCCCTATGGGCCTGAGACTATCGTTGGCAATTGGTTGATAGCTGGGATTACCTGGTACTTCGTGGAAATAAAGTAATGGAACACTTGCTAGATGCGAGTTTATATGTCCTTGCTGCAGAGACTGCAGCAGGTGGAGAGGCTAAAGGCGGACTTTTTACTTTCAATGCCACCCTCTTAGTTCAGATTGCTCAGTTTTTATTCCTTCTGGTAGTCATGAACGCCCTCTTCTTCAAACCCATCAGTAAGGTTTTAGATGAGCGGCGGGATTACATCCAAAGCAACCGTCGGGGTAGCATAGACCGTTTAGAAGAAGCTAAAAAACTAACGGCAAAATATGAGGCTGAGTTAGGAGAGACGCGCCAGCAGGCTCGTGATGTCATAGCTAAAGCAGAAGCCGAAGCCAAAGCTAGCGGATCCGAGATTCTGGCCAAAGCCCAACAGGAAGCGAGTGCTCGCATGGCTCAAGCTGCTCAAGAAGTTGAACGTCAGCGTCAAGAAGCCCTCAAATCTCTGGAGAGTGAAGTACCCATACTAAGTCGTCAAATTGCCGAAAAATTGCTCAGCACTGCTGGGCGTAATGGGCAGCCATAGGAGAATGAGATGAGTTTGGCCTTGCCTATACTTTTGAGTGAAGCGGAAGCGGGATCCTTTGGTCTCAACTTCAACATTTTTGAAATCAATCTAATCAACTTTGTAATTGTTCTCTGTTTCCTCATCTACGCAGGAAGAGGTTTTCTCGGAAAAACCCTAGGAGAGCGCAGAGCCCAGATTGAAGAGGAAATCAGAACGGCCGAAGAAGCAAAAGCGGCAGCCGAAAAAGAGCTTGCTCAAGCAAAGCGGAATCTAGCCCAAGCCCAACAAGAAGCTCAACAGGTTCTGGCTAGAGGTCAAGAAAATGCTCAGCAGGTCCGAGTCAAGATTTTAGAAGATTCTGAGAAAGAGGCTGCACGGCTTCAAGAGTCTGCCCTAAAAGATATTGAGGGTGAGCGTCAACGGGTGATTGCACAGTTGAGAGCAACATTGGTGATGGATGCCCTAGCTTTAGCAGAGCAACAGCTTCCTTCTCAACTTACGGACGATACCCAACGTCGTCTTCTGGACCAAAGTATCAATCTTCTAGGTTAGGAGTAGCGTTCTTGTGTCTACCAAGCTAAGTGAACAGGTGAGTGAACGTTATGCTGGGGCATTTTTAGACCTGGGCAAGTCACAGAATTTAGTGGATCCATTCGGTGATGATGCAACTTTAATCCTGGCTGTTCTGGAGAAGACTCCAGAATTTATGGAATTTCTGAAAAGTCCAGTGCTTAAAGCTGCTGTCAAAAAAGCTGCTTTGGATTCAGCACTAAAAGATAAAGTTCATCTCTTTACCTTGAATTTCCTGCAGATTTTGGTAGACCGCAGACGCATCTTTTATATGGATGCTATTCTCCAACGCTATTTAGACCTGCTTCGTACCTATCGCAACATTACCCTGGCCGAAGTTACTTCAGCGACCACGCTCAGTCCTGAGCAAGAGCAGACGCTCCGCGAGCGGGTGAGTAAGATGTCCGGCTCCAGCAATGTAGAGCTAAACATCAAAGTTGACCCTCGATTGTTGGGTGGCATGATTGTAAAGGTGGGCGATAAGGTGATTGATGCCAGCCTGAAAGGTCAATTGCGTAAACTCGCACTCCAACTAACTTAGCCAAATCACTTAGTAGGTGGGCTTAATTAAAGCGAACATGACCCCCGGCTATCGCCGTCCCCCTTGGCAAGGGGGACTACAGGGGGTCTTCTATTTACTTCCACCTAGTTACTTAGTAGGTTTTTTATGGCGGGGCTGATTGTCATCTGTGGCCCCACTGCCACAGGGAAGACAGCCTTAGCCGTTCATTTAGGAACAGTCTTTAAGGCCCCAGTACTCTCTGCGGATTCTCGCCAAGTGTATCGGGGTTTTAATGTTGGTACAGCCAAGCCAACACTGGGAGAACAAGCGGGTGTGCCTCACTTTCTGATCGACATTGCCGACCCAAGAGAAACCTATACCGCAGCTCGATTCCAACAGGAAGCAACGGCCCTGATTCACACGTTCCATCAGCAGGGGATTACTCCTATTTTGGCTGGCGGAACAGGACTCTATATCCAATCGGTGACCGAGGGACTAGTCATTCCTTCAGTTGCACCTGATCCTGTTATACGAGAACTGCTAGCTAGCAAACCTCTGACAGCGTTGCGAGCAGAACTCTTAAGCAAAGATCCAGAAGCGGCACTCAGCATTCACCCAAATGACCGTTTGCGGACTAGTCGAGCCTTGGAAGTTTGGTACACGACTGGAAAACCATTAAGCAGTCAAAAAGGACGAAATCCTCCGAGTTATCCGATACTTTATTTAGGCTTAGATACTCCCAACCGAGCCGTATTGCAGCGGCGGATTGAATCGCGTACTCGAACCATGGTAGACAAAGGACTTCTGGAAGAGATCCACGGCTTAGGGACACAATATGGCCAAAATTTATCGCTTTTAGAAACGCTAGGCTATAGAGAATTCAGGAAGCATCTCCACAAAGAATGCACCTTAGAAGAAGCAGTCCAACAAACCATTCTGCACACCCGCCAGTTTGCGAAACGGCAAACCACTTGGTTTAAAGCCAATCCCCACACACTATGGTTTGATATTGCCAATCATGACTTTGAGCAGTTGACTGATAAAACAGAAGAGTTAGTTCATGATTGGTTGCGCAAGACTCACATTGAACTCTAAATATAACAATTCAACTCTCCTGCCCATTGAGTGAAAAGCATATTTTCTCGGTAGTCTACAGGACAATCAATAATCGTAGGAACAGATTGCTCCAGAGCTGTTTTTAGGGTGGGGATAAATTCATCTACAGCATTAATACGATAACCGATAAGGCTCATACTTTCCGCTAGCTTGACAAAATCAGGATTGTTAAATTGGACGAAAGCTGATTGATTAAACTTGATATTTTGTTTCCATTCAATCAGTCCATAACCACCATCATTGAAAATGATAGTGACAAAAGGAGTTCCTACCCGTGTTGCTGTTTCCAACTCCTGCATATTCATCATAAATCCTCCATCTCCAGTCACTGCAACAACTTTGCGATTGGGATGAACTATTTTGGCTGCTACTGCTCCAGGGATTGCTATCCCCATGGCCGCAAAACCATTAGAAATCAAGCAGGTATTGGGATAGTCACAATGGTAGTGACGAGCCATCCACATCTTATGCGCACCCACATCGCTAATCACAATATCTTTTCGTCCCATCACACTGCGCAGGTCATAGATAAGCTTTTGAGGTTTAATGGGGAACTCTTGATCATTGGCATAGCGTTCGTAATCTTCTCGAATGGCCTCACGCAATCCTAAGGCATAAGGGTCTTTCTTCTCTTTGCGATTTGCCTGCAGAAGAATCTGAACTAGAGCAGTAGAAATGTCACCTAGCACTTCTACTTCTGGAATATAACTGCTATCCACTTCTGCTGCTAATTCAGCAATGTGAATAATCGGAATGTTGCCTTCAGGATTCCATTTTTTGGGAGAATACTCTACTAAGTCATAGCCAATGGCAATCACTAAATCGGCACGATCAAAACCACAATTAATGTAATCTCTCTGTTGTAATCCTACAGCCCATAAAGCGAGGGGATGTTTATAGGGAATGACCCCTTTTCCCATGAAGGTATTTGCTACAGGGATATTTAACTCTGTCGCAAACTGGGTCAAGGCATTACTGGCACGAGCACGAATCACTCCGTTGCCCACTAAGATCAATGGATTTTCTGCACGGGAAATGGCCTCTGCTGCTTGATGGATACTGATAGGAGAAGAGTCCGTCATACTATTAGGTTTTAAGAGAATGGGATGCCCTTTAGCCTCTATGGCCGCAATATCCTCTGGCAGGTCAATGTGTACGGCTCCTGATTTTTCAGATTGAGCTACCTGAAAGGCTTTGCGAACAATTTCCGGGGTGTTTGCTGGGCGAACAATTTGCGTACTCCACTTGGTTACGGGGGTAAACATTGCAACCAAGTCTAAATACTGATGAGAACCTGTATACATTCGGTCTGTGCCCACTTGTCCGGTAATCGCTACTAAAGGAGCGCAGTCCAAATTGGCATCTGCTACGCCGGTCATTAAATTGGTAGCGCCTGGTCCCAAAGTGGATAAACATACTCCAGCTTTCCCAGTCAAGCGACCGTATACATCTGCCATAAAGGCAGCACCTTGCTCATGGCGGGTGGTAATAAATTGAATCGAAGAATTTCTAATCGCTTCCAATAGTTGAATATTTTCTTCGCCCGGAAGACCAAAGATATATTGGACCCCTTCATTCTCTAGGCATTGCACGAGTAATTCAGCTGTATTCATTGCACCCACACCGTTTTAATGTTTACGAATTCGTGTATTCCTTGAATGCTTAGTTCTCTGCCATATCCAGAATTTTTAGTTCCCCCAAACGGCAGTCTAGGATCTGATTTGACCATGCCATTAATAAATACGGAGCCTGACTGTAAGCCCTTGATCAGTAGCTGCTGCTCTTTCTGGTCTTGGGTCCAGGCGCTAGAGCCTAATCCGAAAGCAGTGTCATTGGCCAATTGAATAGCTTCCTGTACGTTTTTAACTCGAAATAAACTGGCTACAGGACCAAAGAACTCTTCTGCATAAGCAGGGCTATCTTTTGGGATGTTCGTTAAAATAGTGGCCTCAAAGTAGTTGCCAGGCAAGGTGGTAATACGATGTCCGCCGGTTAATAGAGCAGCTCCTTTCTGAAGGCTTTCTTGAATTTGTTTTTCTAAATCATCTAAGATTTGAGGAGTAGCTAAAGGACCTAAATCAGTAGTAGGATCCATTGGATCTCCGACCTTTAATTCCTGGAATTTTGCAACAAAGGCGCGCTCGAATTGGTCAGCAATATTTTCTGTCACAATAAACCGCTTAGCAGCAATACACGATTGACCATTGTTGAGCATTCTGGCTTTAACGGCCGTGCTGACAGCCTGCCCTATGTCGGCACTGTCCAAAACGATAAACGGATCGCTTCCACCAAGTTCTAGGACTGTCTTTTTCAGATGCTGTCCTGCTTGCGCTGCCACTCCCCGACCCGCAGGCTCACTACCGGTCAAGGTGACAGCCTTCACTCTAGGGTCTGAGATTAGGCTAGAGACTCGCTCTGCTTGAATCAGTAAGGTCTGAAACGCACCTGGCATAAAGCCTGCTTGAACGAATACTTCTTCAATCGCAAGGGCACATTGAGGCACATTAGAAGCATGTTTTAGTAATCCAACATTCCCGGTCATCAAAGCGGGTGCAGCAAAGCGGAAAACTTGCCAGTAGGGAAAGTTCCAAGGCATGACCGCAAGAACAATGCCTAGGGGTTCAAAGCGGACCCAGCTGCGAGTTGCATCTGTCGGCACCACACTATTTGCCAAGAACTGAGCACCATGATCTGCGTAGTAGCGACAGACGGCAGCACACTTTTCAACTTCTGCGATGGCGGCAGTATAGGTCTTGCCCATCTCCAGCGTCGCCAGAGCAGCTAGGCGTTCACAGTCTTTTTCTAAAATGATAGCGGCCTGATGTAGCCCCGTAGCCCGCTCTTCTAGAGAATGTTGGTGCTCTGTAAAAGTTCTCTGGGCTAGCTCAAGTTTTATTTCAACTTCAGCGTCTGTCAGGGCATCAAAGATCCGGACTGTCTTACCCGTAGCGGGATTAATGGTGGCAATAACCATTTTTCTTCTTAGCGCTGTGGGTTCAGGTTTAACACATTCTGTCTCAGACTGGAAAGCAAATAACCTTTATTAACTCAATCAAAAAGCCCTTTCTCCTGTGCTTCAAGAGAAAGGATTTAGTAACTTATTGTTTACTCAGCCGCTTGAGCAGCAGGGCGTTTGCTGTGGCGAATGCCATCGATCGCTTTTGCATAGTCTGAAGTGTTGAATACAGCAGAACCCGCCACAATCGCATTTGCTCCGGCTTCTAGAACTTGCCAGGTGTTTTCACCTTTGAGTCCTCCATCCACTTCAATCCAAGGATCGAGCCCGCGCTCATCGCACATAGCCCGTAGCTTACGGATTTTAGGTATCACGTCAGGAATGAAGCTTTGACCGCCAAATCCAGGGTTGACGGACATGATCAAGATCAAGTCGCACAGGGGTAGGACGTACTCAATAAATTCTAAGGGTGTGCCCGGATTGAGTGATACGCCTGCGAGTTTACCCAACTCGCGGATCTGTCCGAGATTGCGATGCAGATGAGGACAGGCATTGTGCTCTGCGTGCACGGTGATGATATCCGCGCCTGCTTTGGCAAAATCTTCCACGTAACGCTCTGGTTCGACAATCATCAGATGGACATCTAACGGCTTTTTCGTCACTGGACGAATGGCCTTGACGATTAAAGGACCAATAGTGATGTTCGGTACAAACCGTCCATCCATCACGTCCACATGAATCCAATCGGCCCCTGCTGCATCTACTGCTCTGATGTCATCGCCAAGACGACTAAAATCTGCAGACAAAATAGATGGCGAAATTACTACTGGTTTTGTGCTCATTGATCCCCCGCTTCCTGGTCCTCAACTAAGACGAGTGTAAAAGCTTTTCTGACATAAACACAAGCACCAGATTCTATCTCGGAGAACAATGGCAGTAGGATATAGGGTGAATTATGCAATAACCACTATGCAACGACGAATTTGGATAACCTTAGCTTGCTCACTCTGTCTGACCCTCGCGGCTTGCGGAGGGGACACCTCCACGGGAGGGACAGGCACCTCAGCGGGTGGGGGCGGCAAAATATACATTGGAGTAGCGACTCCCCTATCTGGAGCCCAATCCGTATTTGGTGAAGACCAATTGAACGCCGCTAAACTCGCGGTACAACAGGCGAATGAGAAGGGGGGCATCAAAGGCAGACAAGTCGAAATTGTGGAAGGAGATGATCAGGCAGACCCGAAACAGGCAGCCATTGTTGCCCAGAAACTAGTGAGTACCGATGGGCTGTTAGGAGTTGTCGGGCATTTCAATTCTGGATCTTCTATTCCTGCTTCGGCTACTTATAATCGTGCTGATTTGACCATGATTTCCCCTGGTAGCACCAATCCCAAATTGACCGATCAAGGATTCAAAAACGTCTTTCGGGTAGTTGGTCGGGATGATCAGCAGGGCGAGATTATTGGTAAATATGCTGTAGATAATTTGAAGGCTAAGGTGATTGCCGTTCTTCATGATAAAACTGCCTATGGTCAGGGACTAGCCGAATTTTTCAGAAAAACCGTGGAAGCCGGTGGAGCAAAAGTTGTCTACTTCCAAGGAGTTACCCAAGGAGATAAAGACTTTAGAGCGGTATTGACTAAGGTTAAAGGACTGAATCCTGATGCAATCTTCTTTGGCGGCGTGTTTACAGAGTCAGGTCTGATTGCTTCCCAAGCCCGACAGGTCGGCATCACCGCTAGCTTCCTCAGCGGAGATGGTTCTAAGGAAGAGAGCTTTATAAAAACCTTGGGGACTGATACGAGCAAGGTCTACATCAGCAGCGTTGCTCAGGTAAATAGTAAGGACTTCAGAGACCTGTACGAAAAGACCTATAAGCGTGCCCCTGGTCCCTATGCTCCTTATGCCTATGATGCAGCGCGGGTTCTTTTAAAGAGCATTGCTGAGGCTCCGGGAGATGCGCTCCCAGACCGTAAAACCGTAATGGAAAACGTAGCCAAGACCAAAGACTTTGCGGGCTTAGGCGGTCCGATCAACTTTGATAGCAAAGGCGATCCGGTGAAAGCTCCTTTCCAAATTTTCGTCATCAAGAATGGTGCATTTGTTCCAACATCTTAGCTATGACAGATTCCCTGGTCGTTATTCCTGATATTCATGGTCGGTTAGATAAATTACAGAATCTATCAGGCACCCTTTGGCTCTTGGGCTATGGTGAGCGCCCCTGGGTATTTCTGGGAGATTATATAGACCGAGGGCCCGATAGTTTGGGGGTTCTGGACTATTTGATGGCTCTGCGCAAAGAACATGTCCATTGGATCTTTCTGAGGGGAAATCATGAGCAGATGATGCTGGACTATCTGGCGTTAGGCAGCCTCCAATGGTTTCATGATGCTAACGGAGGCCGCCAGACCGTGGATTCCTACGAGCGTTTTTATAGCCGTGAATTTAAAAAGAGAGATGATTTTCTAAAGACGGTAGACAGCCACAAACATCTAGAATTTCTGCTCAATACTAAGCTCTATCACCAAACAGAAGACTATTTCTTTAGTCATGCTCCGATTCCAAAGGAGCAGTATCGCTCTCCAGAATTGGTGTCTTCCCCAGGACATGTGTTTCCGGCCAAGCTTTGCTACTGGTCCTATCCCGGTTCTACCGATGAAGCTGAATATGCCTTGGAGCATCCCGATCGGTTTGCCGTCTGTGGGCATGTCCACCAGCTCAATCAGGGAAAAGCAACAGCACGCCTCTATGACCATATCTGTTATCTAGATGCAGGATGCGGCTGCCATCCTGAAGCTCCTCTCGCAGCGCTGATTCTGCCTGAAAAGAAAATAGTTTATTCCTCAGTATAATTTTAAATCTCCCCTCTCCTGAGGGAGAGGGGATTAAGGGGTGAGAGCCAACTTATAAATCTGTTCCGCTATTCTCTGGCTTGCTCCAGAAATTCCCATACGTTCTAAGCCGTTTTCCTTGAATAGGGCCAGCTTCTCCGCATTTTCTAAGGTTGTCCAAAGCTTGTGTTTTAGTTCCTCTGGATTGTGGCAAAGGAATACCGAGGGGCCTAGGAGTCGGGTTTGAGCTTCTGCGAAGGTATAAGTGAACTG
Organism: Gloeobacterales cyanobacterium; assembly: GCA_038245785.1. Taxonomy (GTDB): domain Bacteria; phylum Cyanobacteriota; class Cyanobacteriia; order Gloeobacterales; family PMM-0068; genus Sivonenia. The sequence goes on from JBBRSB010000005.1 coordinate 114,213, forward strand.
AGGACCTTCTCCTGCAAAGCTGAAGACAGGTTTCCCCATGCCTACACATTGTTCTGTTGCTGTCCCCGCCATCGCTATAGCAAAATCTGCCCGCTGGAGGGCATCAGCAAAAAGCCCCCGGACTAGATGAACCACTAAATTTCCTTGTGCCAAATAGCCGCCCGTTGCCATTGGGGTAAATCGCCAACCCAACTGAGCCAGTTCCCTATCTTCTAGGGCTCCGGCCAAAGCACAAAGGTATTGCAATGCAGAGGGTGTCTGTCCCCCAAGCTGTGTCAACTGGCTTAGAAGGAGCTGTAAATTGCGGTAGGCTTCAGGAGGGCGGGAGCCCGGTAAGATAAGGCCGACTCGACTGTGTTGGAAAATGCCTAGGCTTTCGAAATTAAAGCCTTTGGGTTCCAAGCCATCCATCATTGGATTGCCCAGATAGTAAGCCCGCTCTATCTTTTTCGCTCTGAGATTGTCAGTAGTGATTTGGTCGCGGATAAAGGCGGCTCGACATTGTCTAGAATTCATCAGCCAGCGGTCCCAAGGATCGAAAACGGTAGGTTTACCGCCGAGATAATAATCGGACTTAGCCGTCGCTACAAAGGCATAGGGCAATCCCGAAGTCCACGCAAAAAGTAGGACGACAATATCTCCTACTGCCAAAATAAAATCCCCTGTTTTCTTCCATGCCTTAATCGTCTGCCACTGCTGGACCGTCAATTCCCCTAAGCCCTCTTGCATATCTTTAAGGAGCTGTTTGCTGTCCATGTAGACAAAGCCCCCAGAGGGGAGAACTTTGGCAGGGCCAATAACGGGGATTCCTAGTTTTTTATAGGCTTCCCCCAAACCGACAATGGGTAGGGCAGAAAGAGTGATTGGATAGTGATGCAGCTGTTCCAAGATGCGCACGGCTACTTGGTCCTCACCGTGACCATTACTAATACAAAGGACTTTGGTCTGCATCGGGATATTTTAGAACCTATGCGCTACTTTTATCTGCACGGTTTTGCTTCAGGTCCGGGAACTCAGAAAGGTCAGTACTACCGCACTCGGTTTGCGGAGCTTGGCTTTCCTCTGATTTTGCCAGACCTCAATGATGGCGGCTTCGAACATCTCACGTTTACCCGGCAACTTGCCGTTATTCAGCGGTCCTTCGGCGATAGCCCAGAGCCTGTGGTGCTCTTGGGGTCTAGCCTAGGTGCTGTATTAGCTGTGTTAACAGCTATCCAGGATGAGCGTATCCAAAAACTTGTGCTGCTGGCTCCAGCCTTTCAGTTTTTTTCCTGCTGGTCGGCTATTGCTCCTGCAGACTTTATACAAGCCTGGCAGGAAATGGGGTACACCGAGGTATTTCATCATGGATATCGGAAGAACTGTCGTTTGCACTACGGTATTCTGGCGGATGCGGCTCAGTATGACGAGGAGCAGCTAGTCCGCCCAATTCCAACCCTCATTTTTCACGGCACAAGGGATGATGTTGTACCGCCCGCTGTCAGTGAAAACTTCTGTGAAACCAGACCGTGGGTTGAGTTAGTTCTTCTAAATAGTGACCATCAGTTAACGGATGTACTAGAGGTGCTCTGGCAAAAAACACTGACCTTTCTACAGCCATCCCTGTAACTTTTAGCTTTGGAGCACCAGGGAGGTCTCTTATTAAAGATTTGAAGAAGGATGTATGAACTTTGCGTTAACTGTGCCCGCTCTCCTGCCCCCATGAAAGCCTAAAAAAATAGCATGACAACACTTCTCCAGGCATGAGTTCTAGGATTTGCATCTGATTGGGCAAAGTGCTTTAGAAAATAACTACGAGTTTCTACACTCTCGTTTAGGATTTTGTTACTAATTGTAAGTAAATACACATAGTGACATCTTTCTTAAAGTGTATATATTAATAAAGTGCTATCCAAATGAGACTTAATAAAGTTTTAGGTAGCTGCAAGTAAATTTACGGATGACAGCCAAACAGCTTCATGCATGAAGCTTTGGACGGACCTCTTTTTATGCCTCAAAATCCTTATGGAACCTTCGATTCGACGAACAACATCAACGATGGCACTTCTCGTGATATGGAATTAATCGGTATGCTTGGTGATAGTAGTATGTATTCTGATAACCCCATGAATGCTCAATCCGAAACCAACCCACCTTTTTCGCCTCCTTCTGGCGAGTTGGGTAACCCGTATTCTGGATATGATGCACCCACAGACATAAGGGATGCAGGTACTGAGTCTGAAGCGGACCAGTATTCTCCAACGAGCATTGTGCTCTCTTCAAACAATGTCAAACAGGATAATCAGCCTTTCTACGATCTGACTATGCCTTCTGCGGTATTGATGTCCTTTAATCGGCTGTTCCGTAAAGCCTTTAACCAACAAGATGTTCTCAGAACCTTGGTTCTTGAAACCAGGCAACTCCTCAAGGCTGACCGGGTAGTTGTTTATCGCCTCAACGATGACTTTATGAGTGGTGTGATTGTCCAGGAGTCTGTGGGGCCAGGTTTTCCACAAGCACTCGGCAGGCACATTGAGGACCCCTGTTTTAGAGACTGGTATGAGAAGTACTACAGAGAAGGTCACGTTACCTGTATCAACAATATTTATGAAGCCAACTTTGCTAAATGCTATATCGAAGCATTAGAACGACTAGAAGTAAAGGCCAATTTAGTAGTTCCTCTGCTCGAAGGAGATGAGCTGTTTGGTTTGGTGGTTGCTCATCAGTGTTCAAGACCGAGGGAATGGCAACAAAACGAGATCGATCTATTTGCTCAGATAGCGATGCAGGCAGGAGTTGCGCTAGAACGAGTTAGCTTATCTGGACAACGACAAGCAGAAGCTAAACGGGTAGAACTACAGGCAAATATTAGCCGCTTACTTCATCGCGATGGACTTGATTGGAATGGAGTTCTTAAAACCTCGGTTGTCGAGACAAAACAAGCGCTCATGGCGGACCGAGTTGCAATTTATCGCCTCAACGAGGATTACCTAAGTGGCACTATCATTCAGGAATCTGTGGCTCCTGGTTTTCCACAAGTACTGAATCGGGAAATAGAAGACCCTTGTTTTAAAGAATGGTATGTGAGTTATTACAGAGAAGGTCGAATCACTGTTATTAACGATATTCACAAAACTGATTTCGCCCAATGCTACATCGATGCTCTAGAGCGGATTAGCGTAAAGGCTAATATGGTTGCAGCGATTGTTGTGGATCAGCAGTTATTTGGTTTACTCGTAGCCCATCAGTGCTCTAGGCCAAGAGAATGGCAACAGGCTGAGATTGACTTATTCTCTCAGATAGCTATTCAGACGGGTGTTGCTCTAGACCGGGCTAGCCTCCTTGACCAACGTAAGGCTGAATCAAAGAAGGTAAAAGAGCAGGTAGGCATTACCAAGATGCTTCATCAAGAAGCACTCAGCTTGGGTGATGTTCTGAAAACGACAGTCCTTGAAACACGACAGGCGATCAAAGCCGATCGAGTGATCATCTTGCGATTTGATGAGAACTTCAGTGGTGTTGTGACCCAGGAGTCTGTTGCTCCTGGTCTGCCAAAGGCTCTGAATAGACAGATTGAGGATCCTTGCTTTAGGGACGAGTATGCACAGCATTACAAAGAAGGCAAAGTTACAACCATTAATGATATTTACAAAGCTAGCTTTGCCCGGTGCTACATCGAAGCACTGGAGCGCCTGGAAGTCAAAGCTAACATGGTTGCCCCTATTGTCAGAGATGAGCCATTATTGGGTCCGCAATTGTACGGACTACTCATTGCTCATCAGTGTTCAGGACCACGGGAGTGGAATCAAGCGGAAATTAATTTATTTACTCAGGTTGCCTTCCAAACCGGGTTTGCTCTGGAACGGGCTGATTTGCTAGAAAGCAGAGAAACAGACGTGAACAAAGCTTTCGCTCAGACCGATACGCTACTCCAAATGGTGCGCAAGCCGGTAAGCGAAGAAGATATCTTGAAAGAGGCTGTTGCAGAAGTTCGGCAGATCTTGAAGCCAGACCGGGCGATGGTTCTCCGTTTTAATGATGACTGGAGTGCCATTGTTACCCAAGAATCTGTGGGTTCTGGTTGGCCCGAAGCTATGTACCGACGTATTGAAGATCCCTCATTTGAAGAGTGGTATGCCCAGCATTACCAAGAAGAAGGCAAGGTATATGCTATCGGCAGCACCCGTGAGGCGTCTGACTATTGCATCAAAGCGCTAGAACAGATTGGGGCAACAGCCTACCTCGTAGCTCCGATTACCAGAGGACAAAAACTATTGGGTCTATTAATTTCCCAGCAGCTCTCAGGCCCTCAGGAATGGCGGCAATCTGCCATTGATGCCTTCAATCAGATAGCGATGCGAGCCAGTTTTGTTTTAGAGCAAAAAGAAATGCAGGAGCAGCAACAAGTACTGCTAAAAGAAAAATTTGATCTCCTAGCGCAAGGTGAACGTGCAAGCGAAGCCCTGGCGGTGGTTGGCATCAGCCAAGAGGAAATGCAGAAGCAACGGGAAGAATTGCAAAAACAGCAAGAGGAATTGATTCGGCAAAAGCAAGAACTGATGGAGCAAGGGGAAGCTGCCCGTAAAGCACTGGTTGCTGCCAGTCTGGATCAGAAAACGCTGCGAGAGCAGCGGGAAGTTTTGCTCAAGCAACGGTCCGCTTTGCTGAAGCAGCGCAAGGAATTACTGGAGCGTTTGAATAGAGGGGCAGACAAGGTAGAGAAAGATGACAATATCAATGTTCTTGAGAAACTTAGAAGGCTATGGCCGCCACGTTAAACAGTGCTTGAGCGGCTCGTGAGATAGAGATCTACCGTATTTTCTCCTGCTCCTCGAATAGAAACTTCGGCATCTCTCCCGAAGAAACTGTTTAGTTTATCCTGTTTCTCTTTCCACTTCTCCAAAGGGGCCTTAGGAGAATCGAAGCGGAGTATCAAGGTATATCGACCATCCAAAATCTTCTCATCAAAAGCAGACAATTTTGGGATGCCACTCTCCCGATACGTCAGCTTCAGACGGGCAAGAGGCTCTTCCATGTGTGTTTTCTTTAGATAGACATACTGAGCGATGTCTTGCAAAATTTGTTTCTGAATAGGGGTCTGTTGACTTAGGTACTTTTCCAAATCAATAGGAGGTGGATTCAGGCGGGGTGAGGGTTTTACCTCATTTATCTTGAGGGGAATAGCAGCAAAAAGTGCAAATACGCCAAAGTAAAAGCCGACAAAGCTGAGATTAGTCAATAAATCGCTTTTCTCTGGAATAAAATAGCAGACTGCAAAAAGTCCCAGAAATACGACAGTAAGACCGACAACTAAGTTCGCAACAGAAAATTTCATAGACTCATCATAAATTTTTCTGGCCTCAAAAGTGTATCAACACAGGCTGAGATCTTGGTTTAGCGTCTAGTCAGAGATTCCCGAATCATATTCTGTGCCTCAATCCGGGCGGCAAGACGGTCACAGACGATATCGCAAAGATCAAAGATCACGGGGTCAGTAATTGCGTAGATTGCACTGGTGCCCTCTGTGCGGCGGCTGACAATTCCAGCATCCAATAAGATCCGCAAATGTTTGGACACATTGGCCTGATTACCTTCAAGGATTTCTACTACCTGCCCTACCGTCCTATCTCCGCTGCGGAGTACATTGAGGATTTTTAGGCGCATAGGTTCAGCAAGTACTTGAAAGTAGGCTGCGACTTGAGTAAGAACATCTTCACTGAAAGTTTTCATGGTTTTAGAAGAAAGTATGCAGTTGAACTTATTCTATTATCCCTCCTTCTCTATTTTATACAACTAGATAACGATGCAGCAATACATATATTCAGAGATCAGGAGGTTGGGAGCACGTAACTTGGAATAGTAGAACATTAGAATTTGGGCAGCTGATGATGAGAGCGATGGAGCACTCGGTTTGCAGGCCGCAACCCTCTAGCAAAGTTGACCTATGACCAGCAAAAGTCACAGCTATCCGAAGCACACTATGACTTGGCTTTGGTTTATCGAATAAATTCGGATGACGAGAAAAGTCCTTAATTTAGCAAAACAGGAGAAAATCCATGGGACAGCGGGGAGAGGGTTGGGTAATTATCCAGGTCATTTTATTCGCCTTAATTGCTTTAGCTCCCCAAGGTTCCTTTCCTTGGATTGCTACCTGGATATCTGTGTCTTTTGGTCTTTTATCCTTGGGTTTTGGTCTGGTTTTATTGTTTGCGAGTGTCCTCAACTTGGGGAAAAATTTAACTCCTTTTCCCCGCCCAATACCTAATGGTCAATTGGTGACCACAGGTATTTACAGTCTTGTTCGCCATCCTATGTATTTCAGTGTAATTCTTGTGTGCTTGGGCTTTTCCCTGCTAACTATTAATCCTATACGCTTGGGACTGACAGGCCTAATTTTTGTATTTCTTGATGCCAAGTCTCGTCAAGAAGAGACCTGGCTCAAACAACAATACCCAAACTATATTGACTATCAGAGGCGAACTAAAAAATTAATTCCTTGGATTTATTAGAGGGCGCTTATCCCTGAATCCATAGGACAACTTTGCAACTTTATAAATCAAGTGCTATATTAGCTATAAGTTATGCTTATCATGCACAAAGAAAATCCGGCAAGGTATTTTCTAATGATTTGCACATTGCACATTTACAGATCCTGATAAATTCGATTTCACGAGATATAACAACCTATGAAGATTGCTCAAATCGCGCCGCTCTGGGAACAGGTCCCTCCGCCTCGCTATGGAGGAATTGAACTGATTGTTAGCTTGCTTACCGATGAACTAGTCCGCCGTGGTCACGAGGTGACGCTATTCGCCTCAGGAGACTCCATTACAAAAGCTTCACTAGTTTCTTTTCATGACCGAGCGCTGCGGCTTGATAAAAGCGTAAAAGAGCCCTCCGTTTATGAACAGATGATGCTGAGCCATGTATACCAGCATGCTCACGAATTCGACATTATTCACTCCCATGTCGGTTGTCCTGCTCTGCCTTTTGCCGCCTTTGTTAAGACTCCGACAGTGCATACAACCCATGGTATTTTCACACCCGATAATGAAAAGCTTTTTCAGCATTTTGCGCACCATCGATATGTCAGCATCAGTGAAGCACAACGAGAACCTCGTCTAGGTTTGAACTATATTCACACGGTCTATAACGGCATTGACATAAGCATCTATCCTTTCCGAGAAGAGCCGATTCAGCCAGCCTATCTTGCTTTTGTTGGTCGCCTTTCCCCAGAAAAAGGACCTCAAGAAGCTATTGCTATTGCTCAGGCCACAGGGCTTCCACTAAAGATGGCTGGAAAAATAGATGTGGTCGACCAAGCATTTTATGAAGAGCATTTACTTCCTCTTATAGATGGGGACCAGATTCAATATCTTGGTGAAGTTTCTCACGAACAGAAAGTAGAGCTTTTAGCAGGGGCTACCGTCACCTTATTTCCGATTACCTGGCGAGAACCGTTTGGATTAGTGATGATTGAGTCAATGGCTACGGGCACGCCGGTAGTGGGTATGGCTCTTGGTTCGGTTCCCGAGGTGATTAAACATGGGAAAACAGGCTTCATTTGTAACAGTCGTGAAGAGATGGCAGAAGCTGTCCTTTCTGCCATTAAGCTAGACCGTAGAGCATGTAGAGAACATATACTCAATCGATTTAATGTTCAGAAGATGACGGATGAATATGAAAGAGCTTATCGGATGGCTCTGGGGCAAGAATAGCAACGACCATGTGTAATAAGTAACATTTTAAACATGTCGAATCTTTAAGCAATGCTTAAGCCTCGAATGTGCCAGGGTTATCCCTGACGCGAGAGTTCTTTTTGTGGTTAAGTTGTGTATAGAAATCACCATTGAACTATAGCGATCCCTGGGAACTCTTGTGGAATGACTTTAGATATCCTAGAAGTAAAACATGCTGATGCGGATAATATGGACAACAAAATTTTTGTCCCCGCTGACCAAATGCCGATCCCCGAATGGCCTTCTGTACTGGGTGAACGGCCACAGCCCACCCTCACCCTTAAAGAAGATGAGCTGTTTTTAATCACCGATACTCTGGGCAACATTGCTGGTTTCATTGGAGATGACATGGCTGCCAGCATGGGCCTGTTCTGTAACGACACGCGGTTTCTGAGCCGTTTGGAGTTGCAAATTGACGGTCGGCCTCCTGTGCTCTTGAACAGCACTGCGGAGAAAGGGTTCATGCTGTCCGTCTTGTGTACGAATCCACAGATTGAAACGGGATCCACCATCCTCCGTGGGGACAGCTTGGGCATCCGGCGGGAAATAGTCCTAAGTGATGGTCTATTTGAAGAAATAGAAGTTTGTAACTATTCCACTCAGGCTGTCAGTTTTGAACTCAGTCTCAGTTTTGATGCCGATTTTGTCGATTTATTTGAAGTCCGTGGCGCTAAGCGAGCACAGCGCGGGAAAATCCTGCGAGAAGTTAGAGAAGACTCTAAACTTTCTCTTGAACTCAAAGCAGAGTCATCACAACCTCGTTATCAGTCTTCCCGTATTGAAGATCTCACCCTGGCCTATCAGGGCCTGGATCAGTCTTTAGTCGAGTCTTACATTCAGTTTGTCCATTGCCTACCTGATGAACTCAAAGGTTACACGGCCATCTGGCGTCTTAATTTAGCTTCTCACGAAACCCAGAAGCTAGGTTATCGCCTGCAGATGTTTACCGATAAGAAACTTACTTCTCAAGCCAGTCCTCCGGGAACGCTAGTCCAAGCGAAAGCAGCAGAATCGTTGGAGGAGCAAACCTGGAGCCAGCAGGTTACTCGGATCTCCTCAGATGACCCAACGTTTAACCAAATCATTGAACGGGCGCAGCAAGATATCTATTTATTACGTCAAACTTTTGGCAAAAATAAAGCCCTTTCTGCAGGAGTACCTTGGTTTTCTACCTTATTTGGCCGTGATTCTATTATTAGTGCCTCACAAACTTTGATTTTGGACCCTACTATCGCCCGTGATACCCTCACGGTCTTGGCACAATATCAGGGCAAGGTGGAAGACGAATGGCGCGATGAGCAGCCGGGCAAGATTCTGCATGAATTGCGGGTTGGTGAAATGGCCCGTTGCGGAGAGGTTCCGCATACCCCTTATTACGGCACGGTAGATGCCACCCCTCTATGGCTTATGCTCTACGCCGAGTACTATGCCTGGACCCATGACCGAGAGACCTTGGAGCGTCTATGGCCCAATGCTCGTGCCGCTATGGAATGGGTCGACCGCAACTGTAGAGACTTAGGTTATCTAAACTATGCGCGCAAATCTAAACGAGGATTGGCCAACCAGGGCTGGAAAGATTCAGAAGACTGCATCGTGGACCGGAAGGGGCAGATAGCAACGGGGCCGATTGCCCTGGCTGAAGTCCAAGCCTATGTCTATGCTGCGAAAATGCGCTTGAGTGAAATTGCCCGTTTGAGAAAACGGATTGATCTGTCAGACCGTTGGCAAGAAGAAGCCAGAGCACTTAAGGTTCGTTTTAATCGGGACTTTTGGGTAGAAGACCAGGATTACTGTGCCTTGGCCTTGGATGGAGAAGGACATCAGGTGGATAGCATTAGCTCTAATCCTGGTCACTGCCTGCATCTGGGAATTTTGGATGATGAGAAAGCGCACAGCGTTGCCGAGCGTCTACGGGCTACGGATATGTTTAATGGCTGGGGGATTCGCACCCTCAGCAGCCTTTCTCCAGCCTACAATCCCATGGGCTATCATGTTGGCTCCGTCTGGCCCCATGACAATGCCTTGATTGCGATGGGTTTGCGTTCACTAGGAATTACAGACCAAGCCCTCGAACTTTCTAAAAGCCTGTTCGACATGACCTTACATCAACCATACAAGCGTCCCCCAGAGCTTTTCTGTGGCTATGGACGAACGAATGACAATGCGCCTGTCCAGTACCCCGTAGCCTGTTCGCCCCAGGCATGGGCAACGGGAAGCATTTTCCAGTTACTGCAGATGATGGCAAACTTAGTGCCGGATGCACCCAGTAATTGTTTGCGGATTATTGAGCCAGCCCTACCTGAATCTATGAACCGTCTTTCTTTTCAGAATCTGCGGGTCGGGTCTACGCTGGTTGACCTGGAATTCGAGCGCTCCGGCAGTACTACCGCCTGTCGGGTAGCTAGAAAGCGGGGAAATCTTCGGGTGTTCATTGAAGCATAACCAAACTTTTTCTTGCACAAGAAAAAGTTTGGTTAAAGCTTTAGCCTGGTAGATTCTTCTGATACTGACTACATGCGCTCCATGGACGGGTTGGCTTGTGCTTGGCCAAAGGAATACAACTTGTGCCCTGTAAAACTCAGGAGGGCTACGCAACCCGCACTTAGGATACGGGCTGCAGTGGAGTTCCACTGGAAATCATTGGTTAGTACCTGCATTAGACCTAGATTCGCAAGGAAACTATTTAGGGCCACTCCTGCAAATACTGCATACTGTATCCGCCAGTTGCTCCAATAAACGCCGAACACGAAGCGACGACTCAGCCAGAAGTTGACCGATAGCCCTAAGAAATAACTTATACAAAGTGCGGCGACATCCCATACTCCGACTCTAGTTAAACCAGAAAACATCACCACATCAACAACCGTTGCTATTCCACCTGTCATCAGATAGCTAAGCAGTTGTTCACTAAGCTTTTTACCTGAATCACTGGACTTCTGTGGGCTGAGAGCTTTAGGCGCCGGAGCAGGCGTAGTCACTTCTTCCGGCTTTGCTTCCTCCTGATATTCACTATCAGAATTGACAGACCAGAGGTCATGTTTGCCAGGAGTGGTTACATTCTCTGCAGCCATGATTCCCATCAGTAAGCTGTGGTCCTGATTGTTGTATTTGAAAGCTCCATAGCGGCCCACAACCTGTAGATTGTTAAACTCTTGCACATACCCCTGAATACTAGCCAAGGCTTCTTTATATTCCCCAGCATAGATAGGATAGGTTCGAGGCAGACGTAAGATAAATCCACTGGATACTTTCTCATCATCCAATAGTTTGATTTGCCTTAGGTCTCGCTCAGCTTGCTTGAGGAACTCATCCTCAGATTTTTGCCAGTCCTCATCAAAATCACACCAATACTCGCAGCACAAAGGGGTTTGGTGCTGATTAGGCAACATGTCCGGAGACCAGTTGGCAAAATTGGTGACGCGGCCAAGCTTGACGCTGGGCTCATTGATATATAACCAATTATCGGGAAACAGCTTTCCGCTTTCTACGATCAGATAAACCAAGACCGTATTGCGAAACTTCAAAGATTTGGCGCTTTCTACGACGGGTTTAGGAGCCTCTGGTGTAAGTTGTTGAACAAGGTGCGTGAGGGGAATCGAAGAAATAACACCGCCACAATCTACCGTTTCTTCCAAGCCTGTCTGAAGATTTTTCAAGGTTACTTGGGTCGCTTGAGCATTTTCGTGATAAATGCGCACCACTTGGGTATTCAAGAGAACAGTCTGGTTATGGCTACGCAGGAAGTCCGCAGTCATTTCGTACAGTTGTCCAGAGCCTAAACGAGGGAACTGAAACTGGTCGATAAGGCTTTTCACCTTGCCATCATTGCCCAGCAGCGCATTGCGAACTGCTTTCAGAAGCGATAAGCCTTTGATACGTTGAGCCGCCCAATCAGCACTAATGTCTGTACAGGGAATACCCCATAGCTTTTGGGTATAGCCTTCAAAAAATATCTCAAAGAGACGCTTGCCAAATCTACCGCTAACCCATTCAGCAAAGTTTTGAGGGGAACGGTTAGGAAACAACTGAGCCTGTATGTACGACAACACGATACGGGCGCTTTCGACGAAGCCAAGAGAAAACAGGGCTTCAAATGCTTTCAAGGGATAGCTAAAATACTTATTGCCATAGTAAATACGGGTTAGACGATTTACTGTTACTTGCTCTCGGCCCAACACCTCATCCCAGAAAGCGAGTACAGGAGCAAGTTTCGTAAAGAAACGATGGGGGCCGTAATCTAGAATAAAGCCTTGATACTCAATACTTTTGGCAAATCCACCGACCTTAGAATCTTGCTCAACTACTACAACAGAATGGCCTTGTTTCGTCAGACTGTAAGCAGCTGCTAGCCCTGCAGGCCCACCGCCTAATACATAGATAGGTGCGGCTTGTGTATGGTAACTAGACATGAAAATGACCAATAAACGCCAATATGCTGATACGTATATTAACTTTACATATATGGATCCTTCAGTATTTCTCTATACATATGACTTTTCTACCTGTTCATAAAAACCTGGCACTGTGCTCAAAGCAAGTCCAAACAAGAATTTGTACAGGCTACTTACTCCATGGAGTCTCCAGATAAAGAGCGAGCCGACTTTGCCTGCAGCTCAATCAGCTATTTGCCTTTTTGGCTCAAAGTTTGGTACCCTTATCACTTGTGCTCTGAAAGGCACAATTATTGTGTCCCGATGGGCAGCACAGCGTTAAGCTTGTGCAACTTGCAGGAGAATGCAGCGCATGTCAGCAGTAGAAAAGACCGTACTCACGACGGAAAAAACGGTCGTTAAAGATTGGTATGTACTTGACGCGGAAGGGCAACGCCTAGGCCGTTTGGCTACGGTTGCGGCCAATCTTCTGCGCGGGAAGCACAAGCCTACCTTCGCCAACGATGTCGATTCGGGAGATTTCGTAGTAGTGATCAACGCCGAAAAGGTCGTGGTCACAGGCAAAAAAATCGACCAAAAGGTCTACTATCGTCACTCCGGCAGACCCGGTGGGATGAAGATGGAGACCTTCAGGAACTTACAACGTCGTTTGCCCGAAAGAATTGTGGAAAAAGCGATCAAGGGTATGATTCCCCACACTCGCCTAGGCCGTCAGCAGTACACAAAACTGAAAGTCTATAAAGGGGCTGAGCATCCCCACCAGGCGCAACAACCCAAATCCTATGCGTTGAATACAAGCGGAGAAAATTCATGAGTGGCCCTGTGTACTACTGGGGAACGGGACGGCGCAAAAATTCAGTTGCCCGCGTTCGTTTGACCCCTGGTGAAGGAAATATCACCATCAATGACCGTACTGGCGTGGATTACCTCAATACTAGTCAGAGACTTTTGATGGCGGTCCGTCAGCCTTTAGAAACTTTGGGCTTGGAAAATCAGTACGACTTACTGGTCAATGCCCATGGTGGTGGTCTTTCTGGTCAGGCAGGCGCTATTCGTCAAGGAATAGCTCGTGCTCTATGCGAATTGAGTCCAGAAAATCATAAGCCTCTCAAAGTGGAAGGCTACTTGACTCGAGATGCTAGAACAGTAGAGAGGAAGAAGTACGGTCTCAAAAAAGCCCGCAAAGCTTCTCAGTTCTCCAAGCGTTAATCGCGTTTACTTATTTAAGGTGTAAAAACGCCATGCCGAAGCAAGACATCCATCCAAAGTACGAAGAGACCACGATTGTTTGTGGTTGTGGGACTCAGTACAAAACCCGTTCTACGCGCAAGACGGCGAATGGGATTATTCAGACGGAAATTTGCTCTGCCTGCCATCCCTTTTTCACAGGTCAGCAAAAGCTTGTGGATACGGAAGGACGGGTTGACCGCTTCCTGAAGAAATACAGCATGAAGTCAAAGTAAGACCTCTTGTTGCATCAGCTACGAAAACGCTCCTAGGTACGGTACCTAGGGGCGTTTTTAGCATTCGAGGTATAGGTTTCTTACGCACTTAAAGAGCGACCTTGACATTTAAGCAAATGCTTATCTATCATGTTATTAGTTAAGCAAATGCTTAAGTATGGTCTGACGGCCTTTATCGAATCCATTGGAGATCTTTTATGTTAAGTCAACCTGCATCAGAAATCGAATTGTTACGCGCGGCATACGCTGCTTTCAACGCGCGCGACATCAACGCAGCCCTCGCCCTCATGACTGCGGACGTGGTTTGGCCGCGAGCGTTCAAAGGCGGTTTTGTCCGTGGACACGAAGAAGTCCGCGCTTACTGGACAGAGCAATGGAGCGAGATCGATGGGCATGTGGAGCCGAGTGCCTTCCACCCAGAAGAGGGCGGGCGGATTTTGGTCGATGTACACCAAGTCGTACACGATCTGGCTGGAAGCGTAGTTGCTGATGAGCATGTTGGTCATCGCTTCACCATCGATCGTGGTTTGATTCAAGTCATGGAGGTCTGTTCACTTCCATCGTCCAGCTAGGTCGCCTAACACTGCGCTCCGGTCGCTGAGCTTGAGTCCGTTATGCAGCTAAATTTATAGCAAGTTTTAGCGATCGCCCTAAAAGATCTCAAATGAGTTCTATCCTTACATGAATAAACCTGCTGCCGCTACCCAAAACGATATATTTCAGGCAATCGCTGACCCTACCCGCCGCGCGATTCTTGATCAGTTGCGCTATGGAGAACAACCCGTCAAACAGCTCGCTGAGCCTTTCAGCATGAGTCTTCCTGCTATCTCTCAGCACTTGAAGGTCCTCTGTCAGGCAGGCTTAGTGACGCAGCAACGGCTCGGAAGACAGCGACTTTACCAACTCAATCCAGAACCTCTAAGACAGGTCTCAAACTGGGTTATCCACTATGAGCAGTTTTGGAATAAGAAATTGGATGCCCTTGATAGCTATTTGGAGGAAAACCGATGAAGCAAGCGATGAAGCTAAATATTTTTTACCCTCATCCACTAGAGCGGGTCTGGAAAGCCTTGACTGACCGTCGTGCTCTAGCGACCTGGATGATGGAAAGTGATTTTGAGCCGCACTTAGGGCACAAATTTCAGTTTCAGCGTAATGACCTGTCCAGCTTAGAAATGCCCATAGAGTGTGAGGTTGTTGAACTTGATGAACCCAAGTGCTTGGCCTATACCTGGCGAGAGTCATCTAGCTCAGAACCTTCTTTAGTAATTTGGACGTTGACTTCGGTAGAGGGTGGTACGCAACTGCAACTGATCCATCAGGAATATCAATACCTGACAGCCGTTGGCTCAATGATGAACAGAGAGCTACAGGAAGAAAGGAGTGGAAGAAACATGATGTCTCTAGCTGCAAGCACATCAACTCTGGTGAAAACAGATAACGCTCTTCAACCATTTCAGCCAACAGAGTCTGCTGAGTTCAGAGAGTTGACTCCTAATCTCTATTTTAAAGACGAATGGGAATATCACCTCACGCAGAAACTGCCTAAAACTTTGCTGCACTATTCATTCAAAATAAGGGAGGAAAGTCATGTTTAAGATTGAATTGACACTTAGAAACTCTGATGCAGAACTCTTTGTACAGCGGAAATCTGAAGAAGATGTAAATACGCTCTATGAGACGATTTTGCAAGCAATGTCTGGAGACAAATTGCAAATTCTGAAACTCACATGCGATCGTTCTCCAAAGAATAAGATGGCAGTCCTCAATAGTGAAATTATTGCTGTTCATTTAGTTGCAGACTGAGCTAGTTTTGAACTGAAGAATACTTAAGCTAAAGAACGCAAATAATGATTGATACTGACAAAAATAAGCAGATAATACATGATCTTATCCAAGTAGTTTGGAACGGTAAAAACCTCACGGCTCTGGGGGACTTCTGGACGGAAGATTGTATTAATCATGCTATACCAGGGACAGACAATCATGGCCTTGTTCTGCTTCATGCCTATCATCAGTCGTTCTTTACTGATTTCTCCGCTTTCTCCAACGTCCAGATTGAGATTATGCAGCAGGTCGCAGAAGATGATCGTGTTGTTACGCATATAACATTACGAGGCAAACATAGCGGATCGTTCTATGGCATACCGCCGACGGGCAAGAACATCTTGATGTCGGCGATCCGAATTGATCGTATTCAAGATGGTAAAATCGCCGAGCATTGGTCTGTCGGCGACTTGGCTGGTCTCATGCAGCAGCTTCAATCCTGACGCATTGGCTTAGCAATTAGTCAGCAAAAGCTTGTGTATAATAAATTATTTCTTTTGGGCAATGTGAAAAGCGGAGAGATAGGAAACCTGGATACTGCTGCCATAGTTCTTATCTATAATTTCCCATAAACCTTCAAACAAGGCATTTCTTTTTTGTGGCTCTAGCACCTTATAGGATGAGAGTGTGTTCAGAAGTGTCAAATAATCATCGATGCTATAGGTAACTTCATTAGCTAACTGTTCGTAGGCCAAGTCTTTGAACAATCCTGAGTCGAGCATATTCTGTCCAAGCCCTCTAAGGCTTTCCTCCTGAATTTTCTTGTCTTCATATCGGGCAAGAGACGGGGCTAAGGCTTGATAAACCTCTCTTGAGGCTTGGTAGATATCATAGGGCGGTTGCGGAGTCATATTTCACAGCAAAATCAGAGCACCACTGTCGCGCAGAACCTTTGCGGCTTTGGGATGCCCAATTTCTGGTGAAATCCAATGCCAAGAATTTGCAGCTAAAACAGCGTGGAATTTCTCTGTCTTCGGCTCCCATTCTTCAAAAGTGGTATTTACAATCTTCACAACCGGATAGTTTACGCAATTTTGACGTACTAGCTGACAAAACACCTGGTTTGGCTCAAGGCAGCTCATAGAGAAACCCAACTGAGCAAAGGCAGTAGTGGCGTTGCCAGGACCGCATCCTACCTCAAGAATATTTGCTGCTTTGGGCAATTTGGCTGAGGCTACCGCATGAGCGATAAGTTCTTGTGGCTAGCGGGGTCTGGCCTAGTTGTAGGCCTCTGCGACTTCGCCATACCAATTTTTCCTTAGTTCCAAGCTGTGCGTAGCCACTACATCGCCATACCAGTTTTTTGCCTGTTCAAAATTATTCATCTTGGTCTGTTTTTGATTAGTGCAGTTAGGTAATGCAAGGCCAGCTTACTAGACTCAATTTAGCCGGAAGTAATGCTAGACAGCAAAAGGTTAGCATTGAGTTAATACAGCCCAACAATTACGGTATCTCCTCGGAGCTTATGACCATGACAGAGACAAAAGAAACCTTTGAAATCACAAAAACAGAGGAAGAGTGGCGTCAGATCTTGACGCCTGAGCAGTTTCAGGTGCTCCGCAAACATGGAACAGAACGTCCAGGCTCCTGCGCACTCGATAAGCAATATGGTCCGGGAACCTATATCTGTGCAGGGTGTGAACTACCCCTATTCACCTCTGGACCAAAGTTCAATAGTGGTACAGGTTGGCCTAGCTTTTACGAACCGATTGAAGGTGCTACTGGAGTAACGGTAGACAGGTCGCTCTTCATGACCCGAACAGAGGTGCATTGTCATCGCTGTGGGGGACATTTGGGCCACGTGTTTGATGATGGACCCAAACCTACGGGTAAACGCTACTGCATGAATGGCGTAGCCATGAAATTTATTCCAAGTGAGGACAAGGACAACTAGTCAGAGAACTACTTTGCCATCTGGAGTATCTCCGGATGGCATGAACAGTGAAACAAAAATTCTCGCACTGCCCCTATGAACAAAGAGTTACTCCCAGCACAGAAAAAAGATTAAATTTTACTTTTTTCGCTAAGGAAAATTTTATAGCTTGGCAAAATATCCAGTTCTATTGTGATGGCATAACCATAGTTTCTACAGTAGGGCATAACCATGACCGCCAACACTATGCTGCAAGACATTGAAAAATATATTCCTGTAATCGGGGATGCAAATATCAAAAGTCCATTGGCCTACAAAGCAACCCGTCAAGTAGTTGAGATAGTCAATACAGTACAAATGGCAGCAGCAGAGGCATATATCAACGGGGCAGAAGTTCCTGACCCACTCCTGCGAGCTCTTCTTGATGCGTGCCTGCCGGTCCTGTTTCGGTATGCCCCATCTTTATTAGTTCCCTATGAATGGGTATTAAAAGAAACTGAACATCTGGCAGAAGAGTCACGAGAACTGATGAAGATTCAGTACGACTTGCCTCAAGCGATGCTGAATGTGATGTTGGGTGATTGGAAACTGATTTATCCTAAGTACACCGTGGGGTTTTGGGAGAAAGGTGCAGTCGACTTGGAGCAATCCCAGATGCACATGATTGATGACATGATTGAAAAAATAGACATCCGAGATAGTGATAATGTCTTGGATTTTGGATGTGGCTGGGGTTGTGTGCCAAACTATATTCTTTCTAAGTTTCCGAATGTCAGGTTTACGGGGTTAAATTTAAGCCATTACCAATGTGAATACATGCGCAAAAAGATGCAGGACCCTGAGAGCTACTTAAGCTCAGGAAGATTCACCTTGTTTGAAGGAGATTTGAATGACGTTAAATTTGATGAGAAGTTTGACAAAATTCTCTCGGCTGGTGTGTTTTGCCATGTCGGTAATTTAACCAAATCCTTTGAGAGATTAGCTACTTTTCTCAAAGATGACGGCAAGGTGTTTATTCACATCATCACAGTTCGCACTCCTAACAATGTGTCCAGCCCTTTCCTACACAAATACATTTTCCCCCAGGGTCGTATCTGGAACTACAATGCAGTCCCAAGCCATAATAGAGACCTCGAAACCATTCAAAGATGGTATCTCAATGGCTCTAATTATTCTAAAACTTTGACGAATTGGTTAAAGAATTTTGATGATAACCAGGCAACCCTCAAAGAGTTAAACTACGGAATGGACTACCCCAAGTTTCGCCGGATTTGGAGGCTTTATTTGCAATGGTGCATTTCCTATTTTGACAGTTGTGATGGTGAAATTCTTGGTAACGGTCAGTTTTTAATGGTTCATGCCTAATTGGAAAAGCAAGGAAAATATCCGCAACCTACGCTGAATACGACAAGGATGAGTGGAAAAATAGCCCTTGCTTTTGATCGAGAAGTCTACACAAATCTCTTGTCTGAAGTCTTACCCTAAGCAATCAGAACTGAAGAAGAGAACGAACGGGCACTGGCTAAGGTTGAAGCTCTGATGAACAAGGGAGAATTAACTCCTGAAGAAGATCGGCTATATGACTTGTTAATCATATTGATTGAGAAGTTTGAAGAAGAAAACTACCTGCCATTGAATCTTTCCACTCCTCTTAGTCGATTACTACACCTTCTTAAGTCAAACAATTTGAAGCAAACAGACGTTCTGGATGTATTTGGTTCAAGTGGAATTGCCTCAGAGGTTATCAATGGAAAACGTGAAATCAGTAAAGCTCAAGCCAAGAAATTGGGAGAATGCTTTAATATTTCACCATCCCTATTTTTGCTGTGATGTCATGAGGAAGTATAAAATGAAACTAAAAGATTTGAATGAGACTTTGAAGCGTGAATTTCAAGACCCAGATTTTGCAGCGCTTTATCTGAAAGAAGCGCTGCAAGAAAATGGTATGGAAGGATTCCTTCTAGCACTGCGTAATGTTATTTAGGCTAATGAAGGGATAGGTGTACTGCATCTTGTACGTACAAGATGCAGCACAGTAAATAAAGATTGGTAGGAGAGAGTCATGAAAATTACTACAGCGTCCGAGGCCCGTACTGGTTTATTCCGTCTGATCGGTGATGTTTGTGATGCTCATGAGCCGATTGTGATCACCAGCAAGAAGGGGAATGCCGTCTTGATAAGTGAAGAAGATTGGAGTTCTATTCAGGAAACGTTGTATCTCCACTCCATTCCTGGGATGGCTGAATCTATTAAAGAAGGGATAAATACTTCTGACTCAGAAGGCACAGGTTTAGATGAATTTTTGGTTGAAGCAGGGTAGGAGTAAATGTCTCTCTGGACTTTGGAATTTACTAACCAGGCCAAGAGAGACGGTAAGAAATTAGTGGGTACCCCCCTACAAGGAAAGGCTCGCACCTTACTGTTAATTATCTAATCCAATCCCTACACCAACACGCACCCTTATGAGAAGCTAGCTGGTGATTTAAATGGGGCGTATTCTCGACGGAGCAATATCTAGTACCGTCTGGTTTATCAGGTAATTGAAGAGATACGGCTGATCAAAATTTTAAGAATGGGGAGCCACTAAGAATAGCCATCGACCTTTTCGCACATTTAAGCCAGATGAAATCAATAATCCTAGTAGTCACCGCACCACTGCATCATCCGATTCCAGACCCACCAACGATGAGGGTCCTCGGCTAACTTTTGCCCAGCTTTACTGCTGACATAGCCCACATGTCCGCCATGAGGGGTCAGTAATAAATCAATCGCTCTGTTTTGAAGGCTCACTTGCTCCAGTTCGCCCACCAAAGCGGGAAGAAACATCGGATCATCCTCAGCATAAATAATTAAGGTTCGTTTTTTAAGCTTAGGTAAGAACTGTAGAGGACTACTCACCCTGTAATATTCCTCGACGGAAGAAAACCCCAGTCTGCCGATCACCAGTTCATGGTCAAAACCCCAGATACTATTTGCTCGTTCAATGGCTTCAGCGTCAAAAGCTTCAGGGTGCAATTTATGGAGTTGCCAAGCTAACTTCTTCAGTTCTTTCGCAATCGCCTTTTCTAAATACTTTCCCAAAGGTCGGCGCACCAGAGCGCTCAAGGAACGATGAGAATCTAAGTTTGGACAGATGACCACACCACCGCCCAATTCTCCGTCGTCCAAACCCAAATCGGTGAGTTGACCATTTTCTTCCATGTCTTGGGCTGTCTTGATTCCCCAAAGTGCCAGCTGGCCTCCCAGCGAATATCCTGTAAACCAAAAAGGAGCGGGACAGCCCATTGTTTTGGCTGAAGCGGCAATCCGAACGAAATCTTCGCCTTCATTTAGACCATCAGAAGTGAGGACTGAAGACAATTCTGCCGATTTGCCATGGGCTCGCCAGTCAAATAGAACGACGGCATACCCTTGGGCAAACGCCTGACACCCCAAAATTCTCAAATACCAGGAGCCCTGTAAATCACTCGTTATTCCATAGGTACCGACGATAGTTCCCTTAGGATTCTTTGGACAGGCAACCCAACCAAAGAGCGGAACCCCATCTTTCCCCTGGAAAATAGTTTCCTTATATTCTGGCTCCGGGTAAGGAATAGTCTCCTTCCAGCTCTGTTCATAGCGAAAGACCGTATCAATGGTCATCGCCAGGCCGTTGGCTAGGAAAGCAGGTGGTTGATAAGGGGGGAAGTGCATAGGTTATGAATTCAGAAAGATAAAGCTAATCTGCCATTCATTTTTTTTTGTAAATGGCGCACAAACGACTGGGCTGACTAATTTTTGCCTGGAACATAAAGTTAGGAGGGACATTCACAATAATATGTTCTTCTGATTTGAAATAGGGTTCAAATTCTCTATTCATTCCGTGGGGAGTACGCTCACTATAGGGAACAGGTTGAAAAATTAAATTTAAGAAAGTGACCTGTTCACATTCAGCACTTTGACAGATTTGCTGTTGGAAAACAGCACTGTCTAGCATCTCAAATAGATGCTCTTTTTTAGAATCTTCCAGCACGAAAGAACCATCAAAGTTAACAGGACGAAGAGATGCCATGAGTCATGATTAACTTATGTGTCCCTACGATTATAAAGCCTGATCAGAGCCAAAAGTGCTTCTAGAAAAGATTTAGCGCTGAGACAGGGCCTGCTTCAGATTTTCCAGACGCCACTGGAACATCGTCTCCAGCCCAAAGCGAACTAAAGTATCGTCCAGCAAAGGATTCAGCTCAAAGTTGACCGCATCCACCAAACGCGTCTGATTGTCCGAAATAGAGATGAACTGGTGGGTGTGCTCCCAGAAAGAAAAAGGACCACTTACTTGCTGATCGATAAAGCAAGTCGGAGGCTCCCAGCGAATGATCTGTACCTGCCAATCGATGGCAGCAGGACCAAAAAGCTCTACCCGGACTGTGAAGCGGGTACCCAACTGACAGATTACATTCGGTTCTAGCAGCTTAACCTTGGGGAAGGGGGGAGCAATGCGCTCTAGAAGCGTCACATCCTCATGCGCTTTCCACACCTCTTTGACCGGAAGATTGACCGTCGTACTGACTTCAAATTTTGCCAAGGATGTCTGGTCTCCAGAAAGTGAAACCCTAATGGAGGCAATCTATCACAGATTTTAGAATGGACTATCTAATGTGGAAGACAGACCGCTGAACTTTGCTACCTTTTAGTTCCGTCTTATGCCAGGAACTTTCATCATTCATTGGTACCCAGCGGCGTTCTTCTTTGCGATAATGCCAGTCTGTATCATTTTGATAGTAAACCTGGATGCCCCTGCCCTCAAGAATGTTGAGAATTTCATTGTTGTGATAGTTGTGTTCATCAAAATCAGTCAGAGCCCGTTGGCCCATTTCTGAGTACAGCTTGTTTAACTCCAAGAGCAAGTTGTTGATTTTAGGATTAATTGGTTTTACATTCAGCCCTAAACTATCGGCTTCTTTCAAGGTAATCGGATAGGAATGAGCAGGATAGTTGTAGTTTAATTGACTGCTAATTTTCTGAGCTTTTTCTAAATCTTCCATGTGATAGGACAAAATCTCTGTGCAGAGTTTCGTAGAGAGAGAACTAGCCCGGTCTAAAGCACCAATAACTAAAGGATGAACGTATTGGAACAAAGAATGATAGGGATTAGAATCTACTTCTTTTGATTCTTTACGCCATAGATCAATAACCCGTGTCAGCTCATCTTGACTCACCGATACCAGACCATTAAATGTATCAACGGGCGATAAATCATGGGTCATCGAAGTATCTACAGCCGTCAGGTAGGCCAGAGGCCCCATATGAATTTCATCAGCCCCCAAAATAATCATGGTGGCAGCGGAAGCACAAACTAAAGGAACCAAGGCGGTCAAACGTGGAGTATAGTGTCTCAACAGATGCACCATCCGCAAAGAGGCGATGCCCGCTCCTCCGTTAGATTTTACAAATAAGATAATTTCATCTCTATTGCCCAGTTTTTGAAGCACCTCATAAAGACCAATAACATCATGTTGGCAAACGCTGCCATTCGGAGAGGTCCAATAGCTTAAGAAAGAAGCATTAAGTTCAGCTTCTATCCGTTCAATTATTTTTTGCGTTTTTCTAAAAAGAATAGGAGGCTTGTTGAGCTTTTTGCATCTATCCAACACTTCAATAACTTGGTCCATTCAGAATGCTCTAAATAATTTGTCTTGTGCAGGGCAAGACTATGGTTTAAGAATTCCCTAGATTGGCTTACCTTTATCAGTATTGAATTCATTTATCAATAGGTTTTCTAACAGGAAAATAAAGCTTCAATGAAGGTCTCGACACACAGCCAAAGTAGAGAAGCTGAGCAAGAGATGCTCTGCGCTCAGGAGTAGACGGCAGCAGAACTGAGCTATGATTTTGGCCTGTGCGCCGACTAGCTAGACGAGCGACTAGTAAAAAGAAGTGAGGCTCCCATGCAAGATAAAGGCTTTTTGATGATTCCAGGACCAACTCCGGTCCCCGAATCTGTACTCCTATCCATGGCGCGCCATCCCATCGGCCACCGGACTAAGGATTTCTCAGCGGTGATAGAGGATGTGACGGAAAAGCTTCGTTGGCTTCACCAAACCAAAGGGGAGGTGCTAACCCTCACTACTAGCGGCACGGGAGCTATGGAAGCGGCTATCGTCAGTGCCCTTTCCCCCGGAGACAAAGTACTGGTTCTGGTCAATGGCAAGTTTGGTAATCGTTGGACCAAGATGGTCAAAGCCTTCCAATGCGATGTCACCGTCCTTTCTGAAGAATGGGGCAAAGCGATCGATCCGGCAAAAGTTAAGGAAGCCTTAGCGAAGCCTGGTACCTATAAAGCCGTCATCATTACCCACAGTGAAACTTCTACGGCGGTTATCAATGATTTAGAGACCATTGCGGGCTACATTCAGGATCATGGTGCCCTTTCCATAGTCGATGCCGTTACCAGCTTAGGGGCTACTCCAGTGCCGATGGATGATTGGGGACTGGATTTTGTCACCAGTGCCTCTCAGAAGGGTTACATGATGCCTCCTGGTTTGGGATTCATAGGCGTCAGTGCCAAAGGCTGGGAAGCCGTTGAGAAATCTACTATGCCCCGTTTTTTCTTCGATCTCCTGAAGTATCGCAAAGCGATGAAAGATTCTTCTACACCGTTTACCCCCGCCATCAACTTGATCTATGCCGTGCAAACGGCCCTGGGCCTGATGCAACAAGAAGGCCTAGAAAACATCTTTGCCCGTCACCATCGTCATAAAGAGGCACTCCGGGCTGGCACTAAAGCCTTAGGACTAGCCACCTATGTAGCTGATGATAAAGCTGCGGCTCCAGCAGTAACGGCCATTTTGCCGCCTGAGGGGGTGGGTGCTGACCAAATGCGCGACATCCTCAAGAAGCGCTATGACATTGCCTTAGCCGGTGGCCAAGACCAGCTCAAGGACAAGATTTTCCGGGTCGGCCATCTCGGATTTGTCAGCGACCGCGATGTGCTAACTGTTTTGGCCGCGATTGAAGGAGCACTTCAAGAACTAGGGCATGATCTTGCCCCTGGCGCTGGAGTAGCCGCAGCTTTGAAGCATTTGGGGTAATGGTACCTTTAGCCTGAACTTGGGGACTATCAGTGTGTAGTGCGCATAGTCCCCATCCATGAAACGATCTGACGAAAAAATTCCACTGGTCCTGATTGCAGACGATGACCGAGTGATTCGGCTTGCTTTGAAGCGGGTTATGAAACAGGCTGGTTATCGAGTGGTGGAAGCGGCGGATGGTCAGCAATGTTTAGCTGAGTATATAAAACATCAGCCAGAGATTGTTTTCCTTGATGCCATGATGCCCGTCATGGATGGATTTGCCACCTGCAAATACCTGCGCTCCTTGGCTGGCTCGTCCCCGCTAATTTTCTTAATCACCAGTCTTGAGGATGAAGCCTCCATCGCCCAAGGGTTTGAAGAAGGGGTCGATGACTTTATTTTGAAGCCCATCCACTGGAAGCTTCTCCAACGGCGAGTAGGACACTTTTTACAGGCCAAAAGAACCAAGGATGCTCTACATGAGAGTGAAGCGAGCCTCGCTGGTGCACAGCAGATTGCTCATATCGGTAGCTGGGATCTCAATATAGTGACCAATAAGCTCCAGTGGTCCGCAGAAATCTACCGTATTTTTGGACTCCTAGAAGGCGAAGTCACCGCTACCTACGATTTATTGATTGAGAAGATTCATGCTGATGACCGTCTATTGGTCAAACAGGCTATGGACAGAGCGCTGTACGAGCATGAAACATTCAGCATGGACCATCGGATTGTGCGGCCTAATGAAGCCGAGCGTATCGTCCATTCTCGTGCAGAAGTGGTCTACAACAAGGATGGCTGGGCTACGCGGATGGTGGGAACCATTCACGATATTACAGAACGCAAACAGGCGGAGAATAAGCTAACCTACTTGGCTCACCATGACCCCCTGACCGGACTTTATAACCGAGCATACTTACTCGAAAAGCTGCAGAGGGTTCTAAAAATAAGGAATCGGACAAGGGGAGCCTTACTGTTTGTAGACCTTGATAACTTTAAGATTGTCAACGATTCTCTAGGGCACGCTACGGGAGACCGACTCCTCACCACCTTGAGCAGCAAGCTGCAGTATATTCTGCGGGAAGAAGACACCTTTGCGCGCATCGGGGGAGATGAGTTTGCACTTCTGATGGAAGACACCAATCCCGAAGAAGCTCAGCAAGTGGCCGAAAGACTCTTGCACTTCATCGGAGACTTCCGCTATAGCGAAGGCGGCCTTACCTTTGCCATAGGAGGTAGCATCGGTCTCGCTTTCATGGAGCCGGCTTTGGAGGCAGAAGAACTCTTGGCCCGAGCCGATAGAGCCTGCTATCTATCCAAAGCTCGGGGCCGCAACCGAATTGAGGTCTATCAGCCAGGACAGGATGAACTCCAGTGCGCAGCAGAAGAAGCCAGCTGGACGACGCGGATTAAAGATGCGCTGAAAGAAAAAGGGTTCAGGCTCTGGTTTCAACCTGTATTTCAGGTAGCAACCCAGCAGATAAACCACTATGAAGCCCTCCTCCGGATGCAAGGACGGGATGGTCAAGTTGTACCTCCAGGCGCTTTTATCCCTGCTGCTGAGCGTTTTGGCTTGATGAATCAGATAGACTACTGGGTAATCCAGGAAGCTGTCCAATACTTAGCAGCACACCCAGAAATACATTTGGCGGTGAATCTATCTGGAAAATCGCTGAGTGATCCAGCCCTCAAAGATTTCATCGGTCTGAATTTAGAGCAGCAGAGCGTAGACCCCAAACGGCTCAGTTTTGAAATTACAGAAACGGCCGCGGTAGTGAATCTTGAAAAAGCGCGCCTGTTCATACATGACATGAAATCACTAGGCTGCAAATTTGCCCTGGATGACTTTGGCGCAGGCTTTTCGTCCTTTACTTATCTGCGGGAGCTACCCGTAGACCATCTCAAAATCGATGGCAGCTTCATCCGTAATTTAGACCAAGACCCGATCAATCAAGCGCTGGTCCGCTCTATTCATGAAATGGCTAGAGCGCTGGGTAAGCAGACTATTGCTGAATTTGTAGAAAATGAGGCCATTTTACAGATCCTGCAAGAAATAGGTGTTGATTACGCCCAGGGATATCATCTTGGACGCCCCAGCCCAAACTGCTTCCTATGAAGCAAACTTCTTAGAATCTTGATACCAACTTCATGATGCGCAATTTTGTGAGGGAATTTTAATTTTATCAACGGTAGCAAAAAGGCAATCCGGGATGGCCGAAGTTGCTCCTGTCCCTACACAAAAGTCTGTCACGCTTGGAACGGTACTCACGCGCGAAGGACTGATTACGGTTCGTCAGCTGGACTATGCCCTAGCAGAACAGCAGGAAGAAGCGGCACAAGCGCAAGGGTTCTTGCTGGGTGAAATTTTTATCCGTTGGGGCCTGCTCACGGAAGCAGAACTCGTCGATGCGCTGAACCAGCAATACTTCCTCAATGAAGGTCATCGTTTTGGTGAGCAGATCCATCGTTCAGTACACAGTAAATCAAAGCGAATCCTAGATGTTGTAATAGCTAGCTTTGGCTTGATTATGGCGTTCCTGCTTGCCCCCTTTATCGCGCTCGCTATTTATCTGGAAGACCGAGGTCCTATCTTGTTCTCCCAACCTCGGGTCGGCCTAAGAGGCAAACAGTTCACAATTTTCAAATTTCGCTCTATGGTACCTGATGCGGAGCGACAGAAAGCAGCGCTCATGGGGTCCAACTACAAGTTTTTTAATCTGGAAGCAGACAAACGGGTCACACGGGTAGGCGCTTTCTTGCGCAAAACCCACTTGGATGAATTTCCTCAATTTTGGAATGTGCTCAAAGGAGAAATGAGTTTGGTGGGCACACGTCCTCCAACCCTGGATGAAGTCAAAAACTATGCCCATGAAGAATGGCAGAGACTGGCTATCAAACCAGGGGTCACCGGTCTTTGGCAATTGAGTCCAAAACGACGCCGCAGAGACTTTGCCAGCATCTTAGCGCTAGATATGCAATACCAGTCTGAATGGAGCGTCTGGTATGACATCGGCCTGATCCTCCAGTCCCTAAAGCATGTCTTTTCGCAAGTTTTCAAGAGAGAAGTGAAATGAAGATACTGCTCGTTTGCTCCTCAGGTGGCCATTTCGCAGGCATGATGCGCCTCAAAAAGTTTTGGGGACGGCATGAACGTACATGGGTAACGTTCCGTAATCCCAGTACAGAAGGTGATTTACAGGGAGAAAAAGTTTGGTGGGCTTTTAGTCCTACCAATCGAAACCTCATCAACTTAGTACGCAATTTTTTCTTGGCGATCTTTGTGCTCTTAAAAGAAAGACCTAACCTCGTAGTCACTACAGGCGCGGGTGTAGCCGTACCTTTTCTATTCTTAGCGCGCCTCTTGGGAGCGAAGGCAGCTTTTGTCGAGTCAATTACTCGGGTTAAATCTTTAAGCCTTTCGGCACGTTTGGTTTCTCCCTTCGCTGAAGTCTACGTGCAATGGCCAGAACTCCATCAGAACTACCCCAGAACGATCTATGCGGAGGCAACCAATCCATGATCTTTGTCACCGTGGGAACGGAACAATTTCCCTTCAACCGCTTGTTGGACTGGGTAGGTCGAGCAGTCAGCAAAGGTCAAATCCAAGAAGAAGTGATTATCCAGGCAGGGTCCTGCACCGATACAGTAGAGGGGGCCACCATGCACTCTACCCTCACCCAGAAAGATTTCAGGGCAATTAGTCGCAAGGCGCGGGCGATCATCAGTCATTGTGGAGAAGGTTCTTTCTTTGCCTTAAGGGATTTAGAAAAACCATTTATTTTAGTTCCTCGCCGTCATGGGTTGGGAGAACATTTAGATGATCATCAGTGGGAAATGGCTAAAGCACTAAATAAGCTCGGTATTCCGGTTGGCTGGATGCCTGTAGATATCCAAGACTTCATCCAAGAAACACCAGCCTACAAAGAAGTCCCTCTACCTGCTTCTTTTTTGATCGAGAATATGATTGAGCGCTACGCTCCTCTGAAATCTGAAGAACAACTGCCACAGTGGAATAACCAAGGCTTTGCCCTATGAGCGTTTCTCCTCATGCTTAAAAGAATCCTCTCGGTCAGTCAGCGTTGGTTCCGCACACCAGGAACGCAAGATCTTTGGATGTTTATGGTGCTGTGCACCATTCCGATAGTGCTCGCTGTTTTGTTGCTCTGGATGAATCCAGTTACAGTTTCCTTCCTAGGCGCTTAACTAAAATTAGCCGATTCTACGGGAGTAAATCTATCTTCAAACAATTGTTATGCAGGTGGACCCCTCTATTTCGTCGTGCTGCAGGAGTAATTTCCAAGGTTTATAAGGGCAGTTTATAGAGCCTTAGCAAGATCACAATATTTTTGGCAAATTCTAGCAAGACAATAGAAAGAATAACTATTATTTTAGAGTGAAGAGCTGCACGAATAATATAAAGACTCATATGAGTCTCAACTTGATGTTTGTAACATTCGCCTAAATAGCAGGGAGGTGAAAGAGGTAAATTCTGGATATCACATCGAAGTATTCTTCTTTAAGAGCACTCCAATGATAATAATTACCTGTAAAATGCAGGCAGCTTTTACGATCAAAACTTCTGACCCAAGTCCTCATGAATATATTTCGCATATCGGTGGATATGGATGGTTGTTTTCCCAGGCACAAGCCGTAAACGCTATTTTCAATCAGCAATATTACTTCTATAGATATATAAACGGCAGGGCACTAGATATTATCATTGGAAGTAAAGATGGGAACCCATACCTTAAAACAGAAACAGATAGTGAACAGCCAGAGCAGCTTCTAGCTCTTCCTGATTTTGATGAGCAAGGTACATTACTTGCCTTGAGACAAAATAAGAGAAAGTTTAGTAGCCTAAAATAGAATGCTTGCAAGATCAAGAGTTTAACCGTTTAGCCTAGCCTACTTTAGCATTCATTCAAAAGTCTAGCTTAAAGCATTTACTGTTCTTCTCTCTTCACAAAGGTTCCGAAAATATGAATAGTGTTTCTCTGTCTAGTTTAAAAAAGTCTCTTGATATTGGCTCTCGTATTGCTCAAGTGCGCTTTCCTCTGCCCCAAGGCAAATTCGCAAACTCTCTCGGAATTCACAAAAACACTTTAATTCGGTATGAAAAGGGAGAGCGACTACCTGATTCAGCACTACTTTTACGCATCTGTGAACAGTACGATGTTGAGCCAGGCTGGTTACTTACAGGCAACCTAAGAAATCTCCTAGCAGGAGAAAATATAGCGACCTTAGATGAATACATACCCATTCCTTTACACTCCACTTCCTTAAACAAATCAGGAGTAGAAGAACCTATTGCCATCAAGAAAAGCTGGATGTTCAAACAACTCCAAGCCAAACCAGGAGACCTGAGTTTTTTCTGTGAAGAGGGCGAAAGCATGAAGCCCACCCTTTATCCAGGGGATATTGTTCTGGTGGATCTCCATGAAGCAGCGATACGAGATGGGCTCTATGTGCTGCAAATTGAAGATGTCATACTTATTAAACGGCTGCAGCGTCTTTCAGGAGACCTTATTAAGGTCAGCAGTGACAATCCAGAATATGAGTCGTGGACAGCCAGCATTCATAATCTCAACCAAACCTTGAAGATCATCGGCAAAGTAGTCCGTATTTGTCAGAGACTTTAGCGACTCCGCCTTGCCTGAGAAGAAATCTAAAAATCTGTTGCTCAAGATCAAGAGTAGTTCGTCGAAGCTATTTTTCAGATTTAGCACGCTTGTATTTCATTGTGCTAGTCCATATAAAAGAGCTGACGTGCCGTACATGTTTAGATCCCCATTAATTTGAGAAATCCCGAACTCCAAAGGGCATCCTTGGTAAATCCGCTTACCCAACCAATCGATAAGGCGGATATACGAGGAGCACTATTGTGAAAGCTTATTTATTGGCTGCGGGTAAAGGCTCACGCCTGCAGCCCCTGACTAATCTATTACCCAAGCCCTTGGTCCCTTTTTTGAATCACCCATTGGTGAGCTATCAGCACTATAACTTGCTCGCCCATGTCGAGCAGGTGCGCTTCAATCTGAGCTACTTAGCTGAGCCGCTGATCCGCTATATAGAGACTACACCCCGAACTAGCTACTCTGTGGAAGAGCAACCCTTGGGTTCTGCCCGGACAGTGTGGGCAGAGCGAGCCTATTTCGACCAAACCACCCTGGTCGCCTGTGCCGATATCGCCGCTAATTATGATGTTGCACAGTTGCTCAAAAGACATCGCGAAACCGGAGCCAAAGTCACGATTGGGACGGTCATGGTCAGCGATCCTCGCTCTTATGGAGTGATCGTCAGCGATGAAAAAGACCGTATCCAAGAGTTCCAAGAAAAGCCTGAGTGTCCTCTCTCCAACATGATTAGCAGCGGAATATACCTTATAGAACCCGATGTTTTAAACCATTGGGACCCTGCCTGGGTGGACTTGGGCTCAGATGCTTTTCCTGCTTTGGTGGCTGCAGAAATTCCTGTCTATGCTTATCCCCTAGAGTGTTCTTGGCAGGATGTAGGGAAGCTTGAGGACTATCTATTGATCCAATTGCAGCGTATTGGTACAGGAAATCTCATTCATCCCACGGCCCAGGTACACCCTAGTGCCGTTCTGAAAAGGACTATTGTCGGAGCAGATGCCGTAATCGGCGCTGGGGTCCAGCTCACGAACTGCATCGTCTGGCCTGATACCTGTGTCGAAGCAGATACAAAAATGGTCATGTCCATTGTGACGCCCACGGCTACGGTGTCCCTAGATCGCCGCAAGCGAGTTGAACCTGCTTTGGTAGAGCGTCGTAAGCGGTTAGTGCAGGCATAGTCTGCCTGCTTTGCGCTTCCAATGTGCTGAATATGAATACTTCATAAGAGCTTTGGGCATGCTTAGAAAGTGACTAGCTTGAGCCTGAGTCCCGGAAGCCCCCTAAATCCCCCATAGCGAAGCTTCTCGGAGAGTATTCTGGGGGACTTTGAAGTCAGAACCCCCCTTAGCTCGCTTCCCGGAGGGTAAGTTGGGTGGCAGGGGGGCGAAGGTTGATTAATGAAAGAAGAGTCTAGTAACTAGCTTGAGCCTGAGTCGGTTTTACTATCCTCGCGCCTTATGAACAGGACTTTTAAATGTTTATGTTCCTCCGGCTGATTCCTCTGCCGCTGCTCGTACTGTTTTTTCTGGCCTTGCCGAGTCACGCTCTGCCATTTTCCATCGGAGATCGTCTTCAAATCACAATTCCGGAAGGGAAAGAATTTAGTGGCAGCTATGTGGTGGATCAACAGGGAAACCTAGAAATTCCCTATCTGGGCAATTTTCCGGTGAGCGGCCTAGAACTGGAAGAAGCAACCCAGCAATTAACCCAGGCCTTTGTCCAGAAGGGCCTCTTTCGCCGGGACTTCATCAAGGTAAATATCCAAGTACTAGCTTGGGCTCCGGTTGAGGTAAATGTCCAGGGAGCGGTCTTTCAGACGGGCAAAACCGTTATCAATTCCCGCCCTGATGTCAGTGACGGGAAACAAAATAATATTCCGCCCGGTGATGCTGCTCTAAAACGTCATCTCAGCGAAGCGATCCAATCGGTTGGAGGAGTCACTCCAAATGCCGATTTGACCCAAGTCCGCTTGATTCGTAATCGTTCAGAACAGACTTTTGATCTAACGGGTGCTTTAACTGGAGAACCCTTTCAAGACCCTCCCTTAATTGCGGGAGATACGATTATTGTTCCAAAGACCAAACTGTTCCAAGCGCATTTAGTTCGGCCATCCTCGATCACACCACCCGGTATTAAGGTCTTTATCTCCAACCTGACAACTCCAGCCAATAGCAACTCTAGTGCTGGAGTCGGTTCACAATCAGGCGGAATATCCATGGCCTATGGCTCGCGTTTTTCTCAAGCTGTGGTTGCAGGCAATTGTGCGGGAGGAACACGAGGCATTAATGCAGAACGTTCTGCCATCCTCATTCAAACAGACCAGCTTACAGGGAAGACTAAGACCTTAGATAGACCAGTAGAGACAATTCTGCACAAATCTAACGATGAAGACAACCCTCTATTGATGCCCAATGATGGTGTTGCCTGCTACGACTCGAGTACGACAGAGGCGCGTGATCTATTCCGAACCTTGGCCGATGTGCTCAATCCCTTTACCCTCCTCTTCGGCAATGGATTATTTAACAAAAGATAGATGACAACCCTAGCGCCTAATGTCTTAACAAAGCTCCCCCTCGAACCTAGACGATGGGGTCGCTATGCCGTGGTATCTATGGGGGCTAATTTTTTTATCTGGGCTGCTGCTTTAGGCTATCTAAAAGTTGCTCCCATTGTTTATACCTGTGAATGGTCGCTGATCCTGCCTGGTGCCGGAGCAGGCTCGAACCTCAACTTGGAAAACATCGGATCTGTTGCTTCCTCCGTCTCTTCTCCTTTTGGCGGGAATTCTTCGGTAGACCCTAAAGCCAACTACAAAGCAATTGCTGAAAGTTTCACTGTTCGTGCTGCCGCTGCTAAAAAACTCAAACTCACTGCTGAGGAATTCGGCGAAGCAAAAATCAAATCTGTGGACCAAACTTCGGTCTTGCAGTTTACGATCACCGGCTCAAGCGGGAAAATGGCCCAGCAAAAAGCGATAGCACTTAATGAAGCCTTAGCAGAGCGCATCGAGCAGCTCAGACTGGATGAACTGGTGCGCCGTGAGAATGGCTTTAAAAGAGCGATAGCAGAAGGTCGAAAGAAGTTAGAACAAGCCCAAAGAGCCCTCTTAATCTATAAAACGAAGACAGGCATTACTTCGAGCAACCAAGCCCAGGATTTATCCACGCTTGTCGATGCTTTGCGCAAAGAACAAGTCCAGGTTCTATCCCAACGCAATCGCGCAAGCCGCCGCCAACAACAATTGGTCCAGAATCTAAAGATCACGCCGCAAGAAGCGGTGGATGCATTCACCTTACAGGTGGACCCACTGTTTCTACAAAGCATGAAAGACTACAACGAAGCCGAATCGTCGCTGACTATCTACCGCTCTAAGTGGGGTGACAATCATCCCGAAGTGATTAAAGAAGTAGCCCGGCGAAGAGTCGCCCAAGAGGCCCTAATCAGGCAAACTCAGACGCTCCTCGGAAGGAAAATAGATGAGAAAAACCTACAAAGACTGAATGCAGGAAGCAGCAATCGGGCCAGTCTGATGCAAGATTTGGTGACTTCCAAAGCTGATGAAGAAGGATTGACAGGACAGAGCAAAGAACTTACCGATCAACTGTCTAAGTTCAAAAAGGAGCTGTCCACGCTATCTCGCCAGCAAGCCACGCTAGAGAGTTTACAGCGAGATTTACAGATTGCAGAAGCCGTATTTAGCTCTACTTTAGGCAAGATTGATGTGGGTAAAACAGATATCTTTGCTTCCTATCCGCTTGTTCAGACCTTAATTGAACCTGGGCTGCCCGAGGTTCCCAGTGCGCCCAAAAAGTCTTTTGTTCTGTTGGGAGCAGCCGTAGCCTCGCTTCTTACAACCGCAGGGCTTATTTTGCTATGGCTCCGTCAGAAGAGGAAAAATGAAACCACAAAACTTTGAAGAAAAGGTGGTTTGGTATTCAATTATCGGAACCTATGGGTTCTATCTCATCGGGGCTCTTTATATTCTGGCTCCAGCCATCGCCTGGATTTTAACAGGCTACTTATTTTGGAAGCTGTATAAACAAGACGACAGCACTCCCTTAGATGAACGGGTGAGACTGCCCCTAGGCGTTTGGGTCTGGATCGGGGCCATGATCTTCATGGAAGTGGCTTTGCTAGCTGCCCATCTGGATTTTTCTTTAGGTACAGATTCCGCGATTAAGTCTTCCATCGGCTGGGCCAAAGGCTGGGCGCTCCTTGCCCTCTTCCCTCTGATTGGCTGTTTAAACATCCGTCCTCAGTTGATCTATCGAGCCGCTTGTATGGTCTGTCTACAAACCCTGCTTCTATTCCCCTTTTTCTACTTGGGTTATCTCCTGCATCTACCTTCACAGCTCTACATTTCTCCTCTGCAGGCGGTAGGAGGACCAGGGCCAGAATTTTTCAGTTTTCAACTGTATGGCATTGACCCAGAAAATGGGCAACCTCGTTGGCAACTCTTTACGCCTTGGGGACCAGCCCTTGGATTTGTTGCCAATATCTATTTCTTCTGTGCACTCCAAGAAGAAGAAACCAAGTGGCGCTGGATTGGCCTGATCGGTTGCGTGGTCATGTGCCTCGTATCTGCTTCTCGTATGGCCTTGCTGACTACCGCAGAAGTTTTTGCCTTCGCTTGGTTGATCACCAACTTTACTCGACCTGGGGTATTACTGACTTTGGGCCCTACCGCTCTGTTAGGCGGTATCCTAGCCCCAAAGATTATAGAGACCATTGAAGACCTTACCGAAGCTTTTAAAGGGGCGCGGGCAGGATCATCTCGCGTAAGGTCTACCTTAGGACGTATTGCGGTCCAACGCTGGGAGAGCGAAGCTCCAATCTGGGGGCATGGGATTGTAGAAAGAGGACCCCACCTGGTGGAATATATGCCCATCGGCTCCCACCACAGCTGGTTCGGCCTACTTTTTGTCAAAGGGATTGTAGGGTTTTCGGCCCTGGCTGTAGCCTTGTTTTATAGCTTCCTTGACTTGTCTTTCAAAGCCCAAAAAGATGTCCATGCCAAAGTCGGATTGTGCATGATGCTCGTCATCTTTACCTACACCTTTGGCGAAAACCTCGAGATTCTGGCCTATCTCTACTGGCCGGGCCTGATCATGATCGGAATCGGATTTAAAAGCACAGCCTGGGAACAGATGTCGAATCATATTTCACCTCCAGAAGACTCTACAGACGTTGCCAGTCAGACCTGCGTCACCTCTAGGGCAGGAGAAGTTATTTGATGACAGGATCTAATCTTTCATGGAAAACACTGCGGCAATGGCGACAGGCATGGAGCTTATTCACTTGGCATACTATTTCTAGGTTCAAAACAATTCGGGTACGTGCCTGGCTCGACCGGATTGTCCAGAAAGGGTACTGCGAATTTGTGGTGAACGCGAAACGGGCGCTGATCTTTGCGCCCCACCAAGATGATGAAACGCTTGGCTGTGGCGGGCTGATTGCGCTCAAATCTAGACTGAATGTGCCCATCGAAGTTATTTTTCTTACCGATGGTAGTCAGTCCCACGGCAGCCGATCTAATAAGTCCAACACTACTCAAGCTCATCTATTGCATGTCCTAAAGCGCAATCAAGAGGCTGAGGCGGCCCTTGCCATCCTTGGAGTCTCACCCGCCCAGACCCACTTTCTTGACTTTGAGGATGGTGGCCTCACCTATCTCAGTGGCAAACAACGCCGAAATGCTGTCGAACGGCTAGCCAAACTTGTGCAGGACTTTGCTCCGGAGGAGGTGTACGTACCCCACCGTCAGGACCGCCACCCTGACCATGAAGCTACCTATGCTTTGGCGATCGAGGCCCTTCAGCTGGCTGGGTTAGCTACGCAAGTTACTGTCTGGCAATATCCGATTTGGCATTTTTGGGATGCACCCCCCGGATTCACGCTGCAACGACCGGAGCTAAGCGGACTCTATAGGCTATCCATCGCTACGGTTCGCGAACAGAAACAGCGGGCTATCGCGGTCTATACCAGCCAGACGGGTGCGGGCCAGCCAGGCGTACTGCCACCAGGGCTTCTTGAACAGTTCATCGGTGGTTTTGAACTCTTCTTTCAAAAGAGGGGTTGAAGCCATGAGGCATCTCCACCACAAACTGAGCGCTCTCCATGTGGTTACTGACTATAAATCGGGTGGAATACGTTTTAATGTCGAGGACATAGTTAGTTCTCGGCTGGCCCAAATCTTCGATTTCTCGGTGGTCCTGCTTGATGAGGCCCCCTATGTGCTAGAAGTACAGCCAGATCTGGTGCTCTTTCACTCTGCCTGCTCGTGGGCCAATATTCCAAAGCTGCTGTCATTAAAGCAACTGGGACCGGTGATTATTCAAGAGAATCACTACAATGAGGATTTTGACCAGCTCACGCCTAGCCTTGAACGTTTTCATATGATGCTACGCATCATGTATGGTCTGGCAGACCATGTCGTAGCTATTTCTGAGAATCAGGGCGAGTGGATGCTCCGTAATCAGCTTGTCAAACCGCACAAACTAACCGTTATCCCAGCCGCGAAAAATCTGGACGCTTTCCTGACTATTCCAGAGCCATCTCTCCTCTGGCCTTTGGTACTAGGAGCCTACGGCCGTTTCAGCCCGGAGAAGGGATTTGATGTCTTCCTGGAAGCACTCAGATACATCAATCTGCCTATAGGAGTCTTACTGGGAGGAGAGGGCCTTGAAGGAGACCGCCTCGCATCCATGGCTCAGGGGTTGGAGAACTTTAAATTTGTGGGTCTAGTGCACGACGTACCCGAATTTCTAAAGCAGTGTGACATTGTGGTCTTACCTTCTCGGCGTGAAACCTGGGGATTTACCTGTATGGAAGCGAAGGCGGCGGCCCGACCTGTGGTGGCAAGCAAGGTCGGCGGCCTCAGTGAACAAGTGGTGGGCTGTGGTCTCCTGATAGCACCGGACAATCCCCGTGATTTGGCCGAGTCTATCCGCTTCCTTTGCAGCCAGGACCGGGAAATGCTTCAGTCGTTAGGTCGAGCAGGCAGACAGTCAGTGCAGGGAGCCTGGGAGCATTATCTAGAACAGTGGGATGATCTGATGCATAGGGTTATAGGCAGTAAAAGGCCGCATAGAAGACGCCCTCAACAAACCTAAGATTAGGATAATTCAACCAAACAGCAGATCCTTACTCCAGTTCTAGCAAGGATTTCAGCACTTATCGCAAAGTGAGTTCGGTCTACAATAGATAGTGGACCTTGAAGTTGCAAATTAGGTATGAATACTACAGATAATTCCCCAATAGAAGATATGGAGTCGACGGTTACGGTATCTGTTGAAGTGGGCCTGAGTGTCCGTGGAACGGCCAATCAGATGAGTTCGCCTTCACGCTACGTTATCCGCAACTCCGAAATTTTGGGCGGAGAGCCAATTATTACAGGCACTCGTACATCCGTTCGCGCCATCGTCAGTCTGTGGCGATTGGGCATTATGCCAGAAGAGATCTTAAATCATCTGCCCCATCTGACGCTGGCACAGGTATTTGATGCCTTAAGTTTCTATCAGGATGAGCAAGCAGAGATTAATAATTACATTGAACGAAATCAAGTGCCCGATGAATTGGTGCACTCATCTGTGAAGTCAGCACTTGGTAAACCGTGACAATTGCTTGTAAATCCTGTTCAAAAAGTTTCACGGCAAAGAATCCTGAACAATGCGCCTGCGTTGGAACATGCCACTTATTCTGGTAGCCACCGTATTCACTTGATGGAAGAAGGTGTTGGGTAACAGGCGTAGGAGATAGGCTGCAATCAAGGTGAGTAGCGTCCGTCTCGGTTCCTTAAAAAGGATGAGAGGATGAGCGGTGATCGCTTGATGAGTTAGAGAAACAGCTAAATCACGAAGCTGTAGACGGATGGCCGTACGGGCCAAATATAAAAGTTGATAGGTGCGGGCTATCGATTCCCATTGCGCAATCAGTTCAGGAGCATAGCTTCGGGTTTTTTCGATAACTGCTTCCCAGGAAGCAAGTTGTTGGAGTAAGCTCGCTGAGAGACCTCCAGTATTAACTCGATATAAAGTTAGCGGTTCAGGAATTCCTTCAATCAACCAAGGCGTTTGGATAGCAATGCGCAACCAGCATTCAATATCTTCAGCGCGACGCAAAGACTCATCAAAGTAGCAAGTTTCGCCCGCCGCATTCTTTCGGCCAATCAACTTGAAAACTTCCCGTCGCACTACCGGAGCTGAACCATTGCCAACAGGATTACAACAAAGCAGATAGTCCGCCGTGATGCCTGTGAGTTTGGGCATTTGATAAGTATTGAGGTCTTTCCCTGCTTCATCAATAAAGGCTGAACGGCTGAAACTAAGGCCGACCTTCGATGAGTTATCTAAATGGGCAACATGCATTTCCAGTTTTTTAGGTGCCCACAGGTCATCTCCGTCGAGAAAAGCGAGATAGACTCCTTGGGCATGGCGAATCCCGGTATCACGGGCTCCGGACAATCCTCTATTGCTCTGTTGAATAATCTGAATTCTGGGGTCTGTGAATTGCTGACAGATTTCTATACTGCGGTCCGGGGAGCCGTCATCAATGATTAACAGTTCAAAATTGCCATAGGTTTGTGCCAAAACAGAGCGTACGGCCTCGGCAACATATTGCTCAACGCCATACACGGGCAAAATGACAGAAACTTTCTTCTTTTCCATCGCTTGAACTCCTTAGACCTGCGGTAATGGCAATCGAGTAAAGACATGGCGGGTGCCCCAGAGACTGAACAGGGGCAATAAAATGGTATGGGTTGCCAGTACGGCGATAGCCACTCCAAGACTTTGTCCTTGGACACCGATCAGCAAGCTCAGCGCAAAGATTGCGGTGAATAGAAGATTCCAGCGCAGGTCTATGTTTGCTTTACCCACAGATAGGAGTAACTGCGAAGTAGCATCGGCAAAGGGACGAGGAATTGCCGAAAGACAAATTAGGATCAGAACTGGAATAGCCGTAACCCATTTCTGTCCAAAAACAATCGGCACATAGAAGGGGGCCAAACTTGATTGCAAAAGGACCAAAGGAATAATCGCGAAGGCAATCGTCTTCAAACTGGTTCGATACCGTTGCCATAGCTGGGACAGATCGGAACGAACGGCACAAAGATGAGGGAGCAACGCTACGTTGATTGAGCTGATCACGCCCAAACTAATTCCTAAGCCCGCATTAAAAGCGAAATAGTAGATTCCAAGCTCTTGCAACCCCAAAAAACGGCCAATAATCAGATAGTCCATATTGTTGCGGAGCGTCTTGAGCAACTCTATGCCCAAGATATTGCGACTGAAATCTAGTAATGCTCCCCAGTGTTCTGTAATAAATTTCCCCTTGGGCCGCCAAGGGTGATTTTTGGAAATGACATAGACCCAGATCGGAACCACCAGCACTTTAGGCAACACAATCGCCCACATCCCTAGACCTGCGAAGGCTAGGGCTAGGGACAGCAGGTTATCTACTGTAATCTGAAGCGTATTGCTTAGGGCAATCACCTTGATTCTGTTTTCTCGCTGGATCAGGGCTGATTGCACTTCAGCAAGAGGGATGAGCAAAAAGTTTGTTGCCATCAGGCAAATAGGCAAAATAATTTGGTTGTCATGATAGAACCAAGCAATCGGAAAAGCCGATAAACACTGCAAGATAAATAAACCGATAAATACTAGCCATCCCAGCCAATAGGCTGATTGAGCTAATTGTTCAATATCTTTTTCTTCAGCCTGAATTAGTTTTGCTCCAATTCCATTGCGACTGAAAACTTGGATAAACTCGTTAGTGGTTAAAACAATGGCGGCCAAGCCAAAATCATAGGGGCTCAAGAAACGGGCTAGAGCAACAGTCGTGATCAGTCTAAATATGCGGATGATCGCTCCTGAAGCTCCCATCCAACCAACATTGCGCACAAAAGGATTATTAAACCTATCGAATCTATCTTTGAGTTGAGCAAGCATGATGTTGAGAATTGCCCCTCAAGGATTTGAGTCTAAGGTAGAGCTTAAGCCCAAAACTTTATAAGCCTATGCCAGGTTTAGTATTCCGCATCAGACTGAATTCATAACAGTTGTCAATAGGTTATTTATCAGTATATTAGGGAACACTTTGTTACACAGACTTAGGTGTGATTAAGCTATGGGTACGGAAGGGAAGTTAAGCATTCTTTTCCACGTGTCAAGATACTGGCCTGCTGTTGCAGGAGCGGCCTTGCATACCCGTGAACTGACCCGCCACCTTTCTCAACAGCATCAGGTCGCAGTTGTCCGCCATTGCGCCGATGAACTTTCTTCCTCCGAAATTGCCTTTGCACACACTCAGTCTTGCCTAGAACTGGATCCAGAGTATGGGGTCCCCATTTACCAAATAGGCCCCAGTAAGCTCTTAGAAAGACCAATCCAGATACTTAGCAAGTATCACGCTAGTGAAAGGTTGAGCCGACCGCTTTACACAACTATGGTTCGTTCTACAATAGTCTCTCAGCTCCGCTCGTTGGCACCTCCCTACCAATTGGTACACGCTGTCTATAACGGGTTAACCTGTAGCGTGGAAGCGGCCCAACAGGTGGCTAGAGAAAAGCGCATTCCTTTTGTAATGACCCCTCTGCCGCATCTCCCTTCTAAAGAGAAAGGGGCCATTCCCCAGTTCCGACGTCTCTACCAAAAGGCAGATGCTCTGATTGCAATGACACAGTTTGAGCGGGCATGGTTAATTGAGCAGGCAGGAGCCAAGCCCGAACGCGTTCATGTTTGCCCAATTGGCCCTTTGATTGACGAACAGGCTGACGCTTGCACTTTCCGCAAAGAATATGATTTAGAAGACGCACCGATCGTTCTTTTCATTGCCCGCCAAGTAGCATACAAAGGCTACCAGCAGCTGTGTGAAGCAGCTACCTCAATATGGGCTAAATATCCCGATACCCATTTTGTGTTTTTAGGCCCCCCGACCGAAGAATCAAAGGCCTATTTCGAACAGTTCTCTGACCTCCGATTTATTAACCTTGGAGAAGTGAGTCCTGAGGCTAAAAGCTCAGCCCTAGCCGCTTGCGATATTCTCTGTGTTCCTTCCATAGAAGAAAGCTTAGGAGCTATCTATCTAGAAGCTTGGGCTTTCAAAAAGCCTGTGATTGCAGCGGATATTCCTGCTATGCATAGCGTGATTACTCATGAAGAAGATGGTCTGATCGTTCCGCAAGAGGCGAAAGCCCTAAGCCAAGCCCTGCTCAGGCTCCTATCCGATGACACTCTTAGAAAGCGTATGGGAGAAGCGGGATATCACAAAGTGAGCACCCAGTACGACTGGAAGGTAATCACAAATCGCTTGCTAAACATTTATCGAGGACTACTTGCATGACCAAAGTCTCTGTGGTCCTCCCTGTTTTCAATGTTGAACGCTATGTAGCAGAGTCAATTCAGTCGGTCCTTACCCAGACCTATCAAGACTTTGAGCTGGTTATCGTGGATGATGGCTCTACCGATCACAGTTTGAGCATTTGCCAGCAATTTACAGATCCTCGAATTCGCATTGTTCAACAGTCCAATAGAGGATTGGCCGGAGCCCGTAATACCGGGATTCGCCACGCTGTCGGAGAATACATCGCCCTCCTGGATTCCGATGATTGCTTCGCCCCAGAGAAATTGCAGCGTCACGTCGAACATTTAGATAGCTCACCCCTAGTCGGTATCAGTTTTAGTCGTTCAGCCTTTATCAATGAAGACAGTCAGCCTTTGGGCTATTACCAGATGCCTAAGCTAAAAGGAATTACCACGTCTGATATTCTCTGCCGCAATCCGATTGGCAATGGTTCTGCGCCGGTGATTCGTCGCCAGGTCTTTCAAGAAATCGGTGTTCAGAAAAACCTCTATAGCGTGGTGGAAGACTTTTTCTTTGATGATTCCTTCCGCCAATCAGAAGATATCGAATGCTGGCTACGGATAGCTATTCAAACAACTTGGTTATTTGAAGGCCTTCCCGAACCGCTCACCTTGTACCGGGTCAATATGGGTGGACTATCCGCCAGTGTTCCCAAACAATTGGCCTCCTGGGAACGGGTGATCAAAAAAATCAAGACCTACGATCCTGCATTACTCAAGGAATGGGGTTCTCTCGCCCGAGCGTACCAGCTGCGTTATTTAGCACGACGAGCTTGGCAATTGAGAGATAAACTGCTGGCCTTGAAGTTGATTCATGAAGCCCTGATGACCGATGGGCGCATGATGCTGAGAGAGCCCCAACGCACCTTGATGACTCTGTGCGCTATCTATCTATTGGCCTTGCTGCCTCAAAAAGCTTATGGCTACGTGCAGGCCTATGCTTTCCAAAAGGTTTTCCGCCAGCAGCAGCGAGTAGTTGGTCATACTGCTCCAGAACTGTCATCCTAAGGAGATAGTACCTAATTAGTCTTGTTCACTCAGCCTAATTAATATGCTCTTTGACTGTATGCGGACTAACATATAACCAAAAGCTTTGGGAGGACGACGATGGCAGCAAAGTACACTGCGGCCCCCATCCTAGACCGTGTACATCCTGAAGAAGCAAAAGCCTTCCTGATTATGGAAATGGAACCTGCTG
This sequence comes from Gloeobacterales cyanobacterium, assembly GCA_038245785.1. GTDB lineage: Bacteria > Cyanobacteriota > Cyanobacteriia > Gloeobacterales > PMM-0068 > Sivonenia. Next base: position 156,725 of record JBBRSB010000005.1, read on the forward strand.
AAGGCGGCCCTCCCAAGCTACATGGGGTGATTACAAGCGATAAAAAGATTCATTGGTTGGCCGAAGAGGGAAAAGAGGATTCATCTCCAGAGTTTGCCACCGTAGAAACGGTCCTCAAAAGGTTCAATGTTCCTTTTGGGAAGGAATATATGATTGGCGTACCTCAAGATATTGACCTGAGTGATTTTTCTCCCAATTCCAACTAATCTCCTCCGCCCATAAGATAAAGCAGAGCCATCCGCACAGCGACCCCGTAGGTAACTTGTTGTGCAATTAGACTCAGCGCTAGATCATCCATGAGGTCTGAGCTAACCTCCACCCCTCGATTAACGGGGCCAGGATGGAGTACCTGCACCTCAGGGTCACAGATCTTCAGTCGTTCACGGGTCAGCCCAAAATCTCGATGATAGGCGCGGAGACTGGGGAGAAGAAATTCGCCCATGCGCTCTTTCTGTAAACGCAACGTCATCACAAAGCGGGCGTTTTCTAAAGCTGGTTCTACCTGATGGTGCAGGATAAATCTGTGCTCTTTAAATTCCTGAAAATAGGGAGGCAGCAAGGTGGGAGGAGCTGCTAGATGCACTTCAGCTCCACAGGCACTAAGGCTGTATAAATTCGACCGTGCTACCCGAGAATGCAGAATATCGCCGACAATGGCAATTTTTAGGCCTTTAAGTAGACCAGGATGGGGGTTATTCGGGTCCAGGGCATTACATAGCGTAAATAAATCCAAAAGCCCCTGCGTCGGATGTTGGTGACGCCCATCTCCAGCATTCAGGACCCGCACCTCAGACCCCAGTCGGTCTAAATCTTGGCTGATAATAGTCGGCACTCCAGATTCCTGGTGACGAATAATCAACAGGTCCATGCCCATAGCCAGATAGGTCCGAGCCGTATCGAGGATGGTTTCTCCTTTGCTTAAGGAAGAACTACCAGGTGCAAAATTCAAGACGTCCGCACTCAGAGCCTTAGCGGCTAGTTCAAAACTAGAGCGGGTACGCGTAGAAGGTTCAAAGAATAAATTAGCAACCACTTTTCCTTGCAGGGTCGGAACCTTGCGATTACGCCGGGTTAGCACTTCTCGGAAAGAAGCGGCGGTCTTCAGGACCACCTCATATTCAGGCAGCGTGAAATCCTTCAGCGATAACAAATGTTTACGAGACCAAGAAGAAGACACAGTATTCAATAACCCCAAAGCCTTTACGATTATCCTCGTTTTGGGGACAGGGTGACCTCAGCCCTGACTGTTTTCAAACTAGTATCCTAATTTAGCCCCGGCTTTCCAGATAATTCTTGAGTATTCTCAAAAAGATAAATATCCAATGAATTAATATAAGAATGGTGATATATCTGATGCATATTTTGACTGAGCATTGAGGTCGCAAAATCTGAATCTTTGTTTGAAAGATGTCCTCTCACAAACCACGTACGCCCCAAAGCAGGAGTCATATTTGGAATGTCTGCTACTGATAGTTCTGCCAAATTGTTCAAGTATGAATATTTTGTCGCTGAATAACTATCTACTAGTGCGTACTGAATTGTGTTACTCAAATGATCTCGAAAATAATAATTAAATGGAATAGATAAAAAATTTTCATAAAACAGTATTTTATCTCCCTGCTTCAGCCGGGATGCAATCTGTTTGGCTACTTCATTCCAGGGTTCCTTTTGAACTTGGTAGTAATTGATAGTGCCTCTTAATTGAAGGGTGAAGAAAATTGTCGCTATAAGAATAATCACAAATCTTGAGCGAAAAGCTAAAATACCAGAAGCAAGTAACAGATAAAAAGGTATTGTTGTCCATAAAAAAATTCTCCAGATAAAAAGTGGACGATATAGACTAATTACAAATACCAACAACGGAAAACCAACCAAGAACGTGTTCACTAAAGTCAGCTTTTCAAGATTATTTCGCCACCTCCACAATCCAAGCAATGCCAAGCCCAAGAAAAGTGAATACCTGCATAACTGGAAGATATACTGTGATTCTCGCCCAGGTTCAATAAGAACCTCCATCAAAACGAGTATTGCACCTTTAATCTTAAGAAATGGAATCCAAGAATTGAAATTAGCTTGTCGGAGAATAAATGTAAGCCACCAAGCCCAAATCACTAAAATCAGTGTGTTAGCAATTATCCAATTCCAGAAGAAAATCCGATTAAACTGAAGAGTTTTCATCCAATATATAAAAATACTGGCACTGGATATTCCTAGTAAAAAGACTGCAGTACTGTGAGCATAAAAGGCAATCGATAAACCCCCAATATAAGCAAGCCAAGCTAAATCAGTAGTTAGTTTCAAGTGACTTCTTGAGTTCCCTAGGGATTGGGGAAAAACTTTTTGAATAAATCCTTGTCCAATAGGCATTTTGGCCCCTTCTGGATCTTTCAATAGTCCCGCCAAACCTAAAACTGCTAATGTGACAGCCATAGTCAAAAGAGTATAAGCCCGTGCTTCTTGACTGTATTGGATATTAATAGGTGAAATCGCCAACAGGAGAGCCGCAAGGATACCCAGTTGTTGCTTGTCAAGCGTTTTACCAAGCATGTACAGTAATGGAATAGTTAAAATTCCAATAGCAGCCGAAAGAGATCGTAAAGCTGTTTCAGATTCACCAAAGAAGAATATCCACAACTTTAGTAAAGTATAATATAACGGTGGGTTGGCTTCATTTAATGCTTCTGCACCCCAGAGCTGAGAAAGTGGCAATTGTGCGAATTGAAACGAGAATCCCTCATCTAACCAAAGCGGCTGTGCTCCAATATTATAGAAACGTAGAAAGGCTCCTAGGGCTGTTACACAAATAATCTGCCAATAGGTGAATAAAGTTCTCTTTAGAAACATCTTTAGGAGATGCATTGATTTTTTATCCAGTGAACTAAGTGGGTAAGCTAACTTCAATACAGCATAAATTTCATCCAAGATGAGACCTGTAGTTTTGAGCACTTAACAGTGGCAATACCTCCTTTGCCTAAAGCACTTGACATCAAAATAGACCGGGTTCTCGTCATAGAACCTGTGCCACTCCACCCCAGAAACCAATTTCGCACCTTACTCGAATTGCCAAATGTTTAGAACCAAAAATACAGTAATGTCTGATAACTAGGAAAATGTATACCTTGAACATCAGCATTTGGAAGTTTTTGAGGAAGAGATTAGTGCTAACTCTTGGAGTGTCATCTAGTCAACTAATTATCCAATAGAGCTAGGCGGATCCGTGACCAGACTCTCCGTGGCAAAGATGCACGGGGTGCATCAGTTTGAACTTGCCAGTTCCAGATAGCATTGAGCGTGTAGTTCCATAACATACTTACTCCTACAGCCATAAGCTGAGATAGCAGATAGTACACTCCTAGTATTTGAGTCAATACCAGCATCGCCGCTACATTAAATACAGCGCCAACAGCACAAATCAGGTTGAATCTGATTAGACGGCTTAACCAAGCAGTCAACCCTTGAGAGCGCTGTGCTTCAGCTCGAAAGGTCCAGTTATCATTAAATAGAAAGTTAGTGATGATAGATATTTCTACCGCTACAATCCCTGATTCCCACAAAGGCCAAGCAGCTTTTTCTCGTAAAAACCAGAGGGCAACTAAGTTTACAAGGACACCGGATACCCCGACTAATCCAAACTTCAAAAAGCGATAAATCTCTCCAGTTTGCTGTCCCAGACGTACCAGATGCTGTAGATATTCCCAATATTGCTTACTGGAAACTTTGCTCTCTCCTGCTTCTCGTTCTAAAAAAGTATAGGCAACCTCACGGACGGTTGTGTATTCACCCCGACCAAGCACCTCCAAGAGAATTTTATAACCGATAGGGTCTAGTTCACGACCCTGGATGACAGAACGACGGAGGGCAAAAAAACCAGACATCGGATCGCTGACCTGACGGGCAACCGAGGGGACCAGTAACAGTGCGATCATCTGGGCTCCTCGGGAAAGAAAGCGACGGACAATACTCCAGTCACTAACTCCACCGCCCGTAGTATGACGGGAAGCTGCTGCAATGTCCGCTCCTTGCTCAAGGCATTCGATGAGTTCAAGCAAGGTTTTAGGAGGATGCTGGCCGTCTGCATCAATCACAGCTAGAAAATCTCCCTTGGCAACAGCCCAACCCCGTAAAACAGCAGTGGCTAGTCCTCGCTCTCCTGTACGGCGAATTACGCGCAAATTTGGAAACTGTTCAGCACCTAGTTTTTGAGCTATTTCCCAAGTACGGTCAGGACTGTCATCATCTACCAGGATCAACTCATAGGGATAAGGACTATTTTTAAGGAGTCCATCGAGATGACCGATGACATTCTTGATGTTGGTGGATTCGTTATAAGTTGGTAGGACAAGAGAAATCATGGGGCGCTGAGTATCTAGCATTAGGATATTCCTAGGTAAAGTAGATAAGAA